>JBHOQS010000012.1:0-47179 GCA_042408875.1 Chloroflexota bacterium
CCCGGTCTCAGTGGGGATTGCAGGCTGCAACTCGCCTGCATGAACGCGGAGTTGCTAGTAACCGCCGGTCAGCACACGGCGGTGAATGCGTTCCCGGGTCCTGTACACACCGCCCGTCACGTCCGCAAAGTGGGGACCACGCGAAGCCGGTGATCCGATCCCGCTTCGGCGGGACGGTAGCTGTCGAGCGTGGGACTCGCGATGGGGACGAAGTCGTAACAAGGTAGCCGTAGCGGAAGCTGTGGCTGGATCACCTCCTTTCTAGGGAGTTTCCCGCCGGCTGCGGCTCGACCTCGCCCGGCTCCGCCTGGATACCGAGGCTGCACGCAGACCGGCCAGCGGATGCTCCCGCTGGTATCTGCTTCAACAGACCAGCGACGCGCGTGGATGGCGTAAGGCCGGCGCCACGGCGCCGCTCCCTCTGAAAGTGACCCTTCGAGGCGGCCGGCTCACCCGGCCGCCGTTTTGTACCTGCGCAGTACCAGGCACGGGCGCTGCGCTGGACACCCGGCCAGCCCCGTGTAAACGAGACCAGCTCGAGGACGAGGTCACTCCGATGCCGCACCTGCATATCTACTTCGTCGACGACTCCAAAGATCCCCCGGCGCAGTATCTGCTCGTGTGTACCCAGGAGCTTGAACGCCGGTGGGCCCGCGGTCAGGCAGGGCGGCATCGCACCTCTGGCAGGGGGCGCCGTTCCCCGCGCGGGAGCCGGCAAGAGCCCCTGCCGCCAGTGGTGCGGGAGGCCGAATCCATCGCCCGGCAAGCTTGGCAGCGTCACCGCCCGGGGCGGTGATATCGCCAAGCTTGCCCGAGCCGTGAACCCGGGTGGTGCCTAGACGGGCATCGGTCACTCCTTCGACGACACAGACCGGCTTGATGGTACGCTAAAGCCGGCTCTCCGCTTTCTGACGTTCCCGCCCTCACGCGCGGCCATGCACATTGCCCCTGGAACCTGTGCTACCGCTCCTGGTATCTAGTATCCAAACTAGCAGTGCACAGACGCAGCCCCCTCATCGTGCATGAACTGTGGTATGGTAACGCTGCAGAACCGCGCTGCCGCCGCGAACTTGAGCAACGGGAGAACCATCAGTAAGTCGTCGCTCTACTCGACTACCTGCCTGCGGTGACGCCAGCACGCCTGGGCTCCGTGAGCGGTACGTGGCATGGCAGTGCAAGATGAGAGCATCCCCGGGCCAGGGCTTCGGTCGAATGGGCTCTGCGGGCGGTACGTGGCATGGCAGTGTAAGGGGCAGTAGATACAGCGGCTTAGGGGGTCCGGCATGCACTCTGGCATTCCCGCGGAAGGGAGAGCAGCATCGATGATCGATTTCTTCAATCTCGCCGACCTGCTCACCCCGGAAGAGCGCGCGCTCCAGGCACGCGTGCGCGCGTTCGTAGACTCCGAGGTCCTGCCGATCATCGAGCAGGCGTATGCTGACGGCCACTTCCCTCGCGAACTGATCCCGCGCCTGGCCGAGCTAGGACTGCTGCGCCATCACTATCCCTCCCTCACCTGCGGGGACGTGGCCCACGGGCTGGTCTCCTATGAGCTGGAGCGCGGGGACGCCGGGCTACGCAGCTTCGTCTCAGTGCAGACGTCTCTGTGCATGTACCCTATCGCCCGGTATGGATCGCCGGAGCAGCAGGAGCGCTACCTGCCTGCTATGGCGCGCGGAGAACTCATCGGCAGCTTCGCCCTCACCGAGCCGGGGCACGGGTCCGATCCCGCCGGCATGGAAACCACCGCCACGTCGGAGAGCTCCGGCTATGTGCTCAACGGTGTTAAACGCTGGTCCACCAACAGCACCATCGCCGACCTGGTGATCGTCTGGGCGAAGTGCGAGGGCCAAATCCGCGGCTTCCTGGTCGAGCGGGACACGCCCGGCCTGACCGTGCACCCGATCCACGACAAGCTGAGCATGCGCGCCTCGGAGAGCGGCTGGCTTGAGCTGAACGAGTGCCGGATTCCGGCGCGAAACGCCTTGCCTGGAGCTGTAGGGCTGCGGACCGCGCTGAGCTGCCTGAACGAGGCGCGCTATAGCATCGTCTGGGGCGTGCTCGGGGCGGCCGAGGCCTGCTACACCGCCGCGCTGGAGCGAGTACAGGGGCGGGTACAGTTTGGCAAGCCGCTGGCCGGCTTCCAGCTCGTGCAGGACAAGCTCGTGGACATGCTGGCCGAGCTGACCAAAGGGCAGCTCTTGGCCCTGCAACTCGGCCGGCTCAAAGAGCAGGGGCAAGCACACCCTGCCCAGATCTCGCTGGGCAAGCGTGAGAACGTGCGCGCGGCCCAGCGCGTGGCCCGCCTTGCCCGCGAGCTCCTCGGTGGGGATGGTATTACCCAGATGTTCCCGGCGATGCGGCACTTATGTAATCTCGAAACCGTCGCCACCTATGAAGGCACCGATGATATTCACACCCTGATCGTCGGAGAGCACATCACCGGGCTGGCCGCCTTTCGCTGAGCGCAAGCCGCAGGCAGGCCAGCCCGCGCGGCGGCAGGTCCAGCGTCACCGCGCCCTCCGCCACCGCGAGCGCCCCGAGCGGCTGCTCCAGCAGGTCGCAACGCTCCGCCGCCTTGATCTGAAGCAGCGCGGAGCCGACCCGCGCCGTCGCAGGAGCGTCGCTAGCGTTGAGCAGGCGCAGCACAACGCCCTGGCCATCCGCGGCCGGCTTCACCCGCAGCGTTAGCACCGGATCTGCCGGCAGCTCCAGGAGCGATCCTGTGCGCGGCAGCAGCGATGGCGCCACCGGTGGCTCGCCCAGGTGGTGCGCCTGCCACGGGACCATCGCCTCAGCGCCGAACCGGTGCGCCTGCGCCTCCGAGAACGAGCCGCGATACGGCAGTAACAGGTAACGCGCCCGGACGCGGCCGGGCTGGTGCGCGCGGAAGTTCGTCTCCCAGTAGTTGTTCGTCACCCACCCCAGCAGCAGGGATCGCTCCAGCTGAAAGTGCGACCGGTTCCGGGCAAACGAGAAGTCTCCGAGCTGGACCATCGGCGTCGTAGGACAGGCGACGATCACGCCCTCGTCCGGGCGGCAGAAGGCCACCCAGCGCTGCACCGTGAAGTAGTCGCGGCAGGCGCCGGGGAGCTGGTCGGTCTCGGGCTCGATGGGCTGGCCACCGAGGTCAAGGAGCACCCGCGCCCCGGGCAGGGCCAGCGGGAAGGCCAGGTACGTGGCCTCGGGCCCAGTCTGCTGGGTCATCTCCCAGGAGGCAGTGCACTCGATATACCCGGCATACTCTGGCAGGAAGACCTCCTGCACCAGGTCACGCACGCCGGGCGCGTCCAGGCGCTGCGTCACGCGTACACCCCAAGGCGTGCGCTCGACCTGATGCTCGAGGACGCGCTCGGCACCGCGCCGCTCGGCCGGCCAGTCAGGCCGCCAGCCGCGCCGGGGCGGGATCGGCTCGCCCGGCGGGCTCCACAGCAGGTGCCGCGGCCACGGCGCGCCCTCGCCGCGTACGCGCTCGTGCACGAAGCCGTGCAGCGGCCACCCGGCGGCAGCATCCACGAGCTCATGACCGAGCTCCTGGGCAATCCAGCTTACGACGCCGCCGTGCTCGACGTCGAAGGTGAGGCGGTGCCGACCGGTCTCCACCACGCGTTCGTCCGACGTGGTGAACGTTGCTTCGACTACAGTGGCAGAGGGTACCACTGTATAGCCAAAGGCCGGCACGCGCACCGGGGTCAGCAGGCGCACGGCGCGCGGACGGGCGCGGTCGAGGAAGTGACGCGATGCCGTGGGATCGTCCGCTCGGCCGCGCTGCGCGGCCGGTGATGGGTCGGGCATGGGTCCTGCTGCGATGCGCTCCCATGGCAGCGGGTTGAACACCACGAGTGCATCATCTGGCGTGCGCTCGATGTGGCGGGCTAGCTCGGCCACGCCATCGCGGGCGAGCAT
The DNA here is from genome assembly GCA_042408875.1 of Chloroflexota bacterium. Taxonomy (GTDB): domain Bacteria; phylum Chloroflexota; class UBA11872; order JBHOQS01; family JBHOQS01; genus JBHOQS01. Next base: position 3,907 of record JBHOQS010000012.1, read on the forward strand.
CAGTGAGAGGCTGCGCGCTGTGTAGGCGTAGGAGGCCTTGTGGTACCACTGGGCCACCGTGTCCTCGTTCTCGGGGTCGCGCACGGAGACGTCGGCGCCCCAGGTGTGCTCGTCCCACAGGTTCAGGGCATGATAGGCCTGTTCACGCGTCCCCGGGGCCGGCCGCCGTGTTGGGTGATCCTCGCTACCGAGGGCAGCCACAGCGGCCCAGGCGGCGTCGGCCAGGACAAGCCGGGACCGGCTCGCCCGGTTGATCGCCACTTCACGGGCGCTGGAGCTGCAGCCGAAGTTCCAGAAATCGGTCCAGTCGCCGCGCAGCACAGGCAGGCGGTCCGCATGGCGGGCTACGACCTCCCACCACTCGTGCGGCAGCGCGATGCGCAGCCGCGGCCGCCGGCCTGAGGCGTTCCACTCGCGCACGAAGGCCGGCAGAGCTGGATCGGCGGAGCCATTGTCCCCAAAGGGGTGGAAGATCTGGAGCATCAGCACCGGCAGCGGATAGCCGATCTCAGCCAGCCAGGCGTCAAGCCTGGGCCACCACCGCTCGGCGAAGTCACGGGCGTCCCGTCCGATGCCGAGCTGGCGGGCCAGGCCATAGGAGAAGCCGTTCCAGGCCAGCAGGCGCCGGCCGCTCGGCCCCTGCCAGTGGAACGCCAGGGGATAGGGCTCGAGGGCGCCGCCGAAATGCGTGTTGATCGACATACTGAAGCCCGTGATGCCCAGGTCCAGCAGCACGTCAACCAGCGGCCAGTTCTGTCCGTTGACATCGCTGTTCATCGCTGAGCGCACCGGCAGCCCAAGCTCATGGCAGATTGTGCGTAGCGGTGCGAAGCTCTCGATGAGCTGGTCGGTGTCGTACAGCGGGGTGATATTGGCGAACATCGCCGTGACCTCGAGCCGGCCGGCCCGAGCCAGCTCGACGAAGCGGGCGATCTGCCGATCACTGCTGGTGCGCAGCCAGCGCTGGAGCACACCGGTCGTCTCCACCGTCCAGCGGAACGCGCCGTCGTCGTCCGAGCCGGCGTCACGCTCGCACAACTCGAGGGCCGCATCGATGAAGCGCCGGTGCAGGTCCCACACCACCGGCTGGTCGTGCGTGTAGCCGATGTCGGTATGGCTGTGGTGGATGAGGTAGAGCGCCTCAACCGGAGACTGTGCCATGTCTTCTCCCTCCGTACCACCCTTGGGGCAGGGAAGGCGGTAAGGAAATGTGCGGGCTCATCGTAGCGCACCGTGGTAGCGCTGCCAACATCTGGGGCGCGAGTAAAGCCGCAGGCGTGGCAAGGAGAGTAAAAAAAGTAAAAAACAAAAAGGGGAGTAGGTTTACACACCTACTCCCCTCCCGGTCAAGACGACCGTAACCGTCGAGCTGCTTCAGCGCACGCTACCGGCGCAGGCGGCGGCGCAGGCGGTCGCGCTGTGACTGGCAGGCCACGCAGCGGGTGGCCTCCGGCACAGCCTGAAGCCGCTCTGGCGGGATGGGCTGACCGCAATCCTCGCACAGGCCATAGCTAGCCTGCTGAAGACGTGCCAGCGCCTGCTCGACCTCCTGGATATGCCGCTCGAGGACCGAGCGGATTGCTTCGTCGGTCTCCTGGAGAACGATGGCCTGCGCCATGTTCACCATGTTGCTCAAGTCACCGTCGGCCAGCGGCAGCTCATCGCGGCCGTCAGCAGTGGCGTCATTGTGCCCCACGCGCCGGAGCAAGGCCAGGAGTTCCGCGCGCCGTCGGCGCAGGAGCTCCTCTGCCGGTACTGGCGTCTCCGTCTCCGGCATCTGGACCAGCATGTCGCTAACCATTGCACGTCCTCCTCACCACCTCGCAGTCACCACCGCGATGGGGGTTCACCTCATGTCGGCCATTCCAGCCATCCCCCTCATGAGGTGGGCATAGACCATAACGCCCTCCTCTCCGCGTCGAGAGCCTACCACTCGACATAGGCTACAGGACTCTATACGTTTGATCAGGGCGCCTGGATGTGCAAGCGCCCCGCCGGGGCCCGCGGCGCGGATGCCTAAAGTATATCCCGGTTCATGGCGCGGCAGGGCGGCCTGCTGCTGTGGCACGGTCGTAAGCCTGCCACCTTCCCGACACCTGAACGACGAACCGGCATCGTTCCAGATTGCCCGGTCCTGCTGCCACTTCAGCAAGCCTCTCCAGGCTCGATTGACGAACCGAGTTCAAAACAACTAGAATTATGTGTTGGCACCGCTTATGCGTCTGCACGAGGGGGACTTTTGTTCCGGGCCGGTGCAGCAGGAGTACTACTGGCGCGTTAGTCGCGTGCACGCGGCGGATGCCCGGCGGAGCATTACAAGGCAATACCGTACAACGACGCTGAACCAGAGGAGTAGACGAGACAGGCCGCCAGAGAGCGCGGGCCGCTGGCTGGGAGCCCGTGCCGGTCGTTGCTCGTCGAACGTCGCTGGGGAGTCGGCCGGACGAACACGCTCGAACCCGAGCGTCCAGTAGCCCGGCCCGGTGGACGCCCGTTAGCGCCACAATGAGGGTCTGGGCCCGCGCTAAGTTATGGTAGCGCAGGCAGGCCGAACCAAGGTGGTACCACGACGCAGAGCTGCCGCTTCGTCCTTGTGGATGAAGCGGCGTTTTTCATCCTGGATATTCGCAAGTTGTTCTAACGTTACGATCTTTTGCGAACGCAAGGGGGATGGAGCGGCGTTTTCCCAAGCTATTCGCCGTTTTCCTATAGAGCTTCAGATATTCGGAGAGCTTCAGATATTCGGGAGGAGGCAGGTGCATGGCGACGACGGAGACGACTACGACGCCCGCGCCGCTGCGGGAGGAGGCAGAGCCACAGGAGGAGCGCCTGCTGGCGGCAATGCCGAAGGCGTACGACCATCGCCCGGTGGAGGCGAAATGGTATGACTTCTGGATGCGCCAAGGCTACTTCACACCCCGTATCGATTGGGAGAAAGAGCCCTTCTGCATCGTCATTCCGCCGCCGAACGTGACTGGTGAGCTGCACCACGGCCACGCGATGTTCGTGACCTTCCAGGATCTGATGACCCGCTGGCGGCGTATGCAAGGGTACGTCACGCTGTGGCTGCCCGGCACTGACCACGCCGGCATCGCTACCCAGAATGTGGTGGAGCGCGAGCTGGCGAAAGAAGGGCTCACTCGCCACGACCTGGGCCGCGAGAAGTTCCTGGAGCGGGTGTGGCAGCATAAAGAAAAGTACGGCAGCATCATCACCGACCAGATCAAGCGCATGGGCGCGTCCTGCGACTGGACGCGCGAGCGCTTCACGCTGGACCCTGGCCTCTCTAGAGCAGTGCGCGAAGCCTTCGTGCGCCTGTATGAGCGCGGCCTGATCTATCGCGGTCCCCGCCTGATCAACTGGTGCCCGCGCTGCGAGACGGTGCTGTCGGACCTCGAGGTGGAGTACACCGAGGTGGCTGGCAAGTTCTGGTACATCCGCTACCCACTTGAAGACAGGAGCGGGTATATAACCATCGCCACGACGCGGCCGGAGACCATGCTGGGCGATACCGCCGTGGCTGTGCACCCGAACGACCCGCGCTATCAGCACCTGATCGGCCGGTACGCCATCTTGCCCTTGCTGGGCCGCCGCCTGCCGATCATCGCCGACGAGGCGGTGGACATGGAGTCGGGCACCGGGGCGCTCAAGGTGACCCCGGCGCACGACCCGGTGGACTACGAGATCGGCCAGCGCCACAACCTCCCGGCGATTAACATCATGAACCCCGACGCCACCATCAACGAGAACGGCGGGCCGTACCAGGGGATGGACCGCTATGAAGCGCGGGCTCGAATCGAGCATGACCTGGAGCATCAGGGCTTGCTGGAGAAAGTGGAAGGACACACTCACGCCGTGGGACACTGCTACCGGTGTAATACGGTCGTGGAGCCGCTCATCTCCACGCAATGGTTCGTAAAGATGAAGCCACTGGCCGAGCCGGCACTCAAAGTCGTGCTCGACGGCCGCATCAAGTTCGTGCCTGAGCGTTTCGTGAAGGTGTACCAGAACTGGATGGAGAACATCCAGGACTGGTGTATCTCGCGACAGATCTGGTGGGGCCATCGCATCCCGGTGTGGACCTGCCAGAACTGCGCGGAGATCATCGTGGCGCGAGAGGATCCGACAGCGTGCCCGAAGTGCGGCGGTCCGGTGGAGCAGGACCCCGACGTGCTGGACACCTGGTTCTCGTCGGGCCTGTGGCCGTTCTCCACGCTCGGCTGGCCGGACGACACCGAGGACCTGCGGTACTTCTACCCGACCACGGTGATGGAGACCGGCTACGATATCCTGTTCTTCTGGGTGGCCCGCATGATCATGCTCGGGCTGGAGATGACCGGCGACATTCCGTTCAAGTGGGTGTACCTGCACGGGCTCATGCGCGACGAGCACGGTCAGAAGATCTCCAAGTCCAAGGGGCACACGGCCGACCCGATCGAGGTGATCAACCGCTACGGCGCCGACGCCCTGCGCTACACCATCATCACCGGTAGCTCGCCCGGCAACGACATGCGGCTCTATGAAGAGAAGCTTGAAGCGGCGCGCAACTTCGCCAACAAGCTGTGGAACGCGGCGCGTTTTGTGCTCTCCATGCCGCCGCCCACAGTGCTCCCTCCAAAGAAGCACCCACTGCCGGACCGCTGGATCCTCAGCCGGCTCGCCGCGGTGACGGCCGATGTGACCCGGCTGATGGAGGACTTCCAGTTTGGCGAGGCCGGTCGGCTGGTGCACGACTTTATCTGGGACGAATTCTGTGACTGGTACATCGAGGTGGCGCGCGTGCGGCTGTACCGCGGCGCCGACGAGGCCACCCTGGCGCTCACCAGTCAGACGCTCCGGCGGGTGCTGGAGCAGAGCCTGCGGCTGCTGCATCCGTTCATGCCATTCGTGACCGAGGAGGTCTGGCAGCGACTCAAGCAGGTCGAAGGCCGCGACGGATTCACCGGCGATGCGCCGAGCCTGATAGTGGCGAAGTGGCCTGCTCCTGGCCCACGTGACGAGGCCGCCGAGCGTGACTTCGCCCTGCTGATGGAGATCGTTCGCTCGATCCGCAACGCCCGCGCCGAGTCGAACGTGCCAGCAGCCCGCTGGATCGAGGCCATCGCTGTGGCCGGCGACCGTGCCCCGCTTCTGCAGGAAAACCTGGAGATCCTGGAGAACCTGGCACGCGCCCGACCGTTCACCGTCCATGCTACACTTGAGAGGCGGCCGTCCCAGGCGATCACCCTCGTGGCCGGCACGGTGGAGGTGCTGCTGCCGCTGGCCGGTATGGTGGACATCGCCGAAGAGCGCGCGCGCCTCTCGAAGGAGCTCGAGGAAGCCCGCCGCGACCTGGAGCGCTCGCGCAGCCTGCTGGCGAACGAAAACTTCCTCACGCGGGCCAAGCCCGAGGTCGTGCAACGTGAGCGCGAAAAGCTGGCCGTGCATGAGGAGCGCGTGCGCAAGCTCGAAGAGCGGCTGGCTCAGCTAGCTGAATAAGCCCTCCATGCGCAGAGCAGTGTCACGACGCCGGCGCTTGCTTCGCATGCTCGGGCTGAGCCTCCTTGCCGGCCCGAGCATGCTTCCGGCTGCCTGTACCCCGCCGGTCGGAAGGGCCATGCAACCGGAGAACACCCCACAGCCTGCCGCCACCGCCACGCCTCTGGCTGTGTCACTTCTTCCTGCGGACTCGCTGACTGCGTTCCGGCTGGGCGGCCGCAATGCCGCCGACGCACGCCTCGAGCGCGTGGCGGTGGAAGGTCAGCCATTCTCCCAGGCCCTGCGTGTCCGCACCCTGCAACGGCCGGAGAATACCTACAATATCCAGCTTTCGGCCAGGATCATCGCTCCAGTCGAGAAAGATGACGTGCTGCTCGCCAGCTTCTTTGTGCGCGCAGTGGACTCTACCGACGAGACCGGCGAGGCGCGCACGACCTTCGTCTTCGAGCAGGCCTCGGAGCCATACACCAAGTCTATCATGCTGCCGCTCAGCGTCGGGAAGGAGTGGAAGCGCATCGACTACCCGTTCCAGGCCGTCGATCGCTACGGCCCCGGGCAGGCGCAGATCAACTTTCAGCTTGGCTATTCGCCGCAGACGATCGAGATTGGCGGGATAGCAGTACTGAACTACGGCAAGAAGGTGAAGCTCCAGGACCTGCCGCGCACCCGCTTTAGTTACGCCGGGCGTGAGGCCGGCGCTGCCTGGCGAGCGGCTGCCGTGCAGCGCATCGAAGCGCTGCGCAAGGCCGACCTGGTCGTTTCTGTGCAGGACGCGCAGGGCAGGCCGGTGCCCGGCGCTGCTGTCGAAGTCCGCATGCGCCGCCACGCCTTCGGCTTTGGCTCTGCCGTCGACGCGACGACCCTCTTAAGCCAGACTCCAGACGGCCAGCAGTACCGCGAGACGGTACAGCGGTTCTTCACCAAGGTGGTCCTGGAGAACGACCTGAAGTGGCCCGCGTGGGAGGATTTCGCCCGTCGGGCACGCACGCTCCAGGCGATCGAGTGGCTACGCGGACAGGGCATCGCCGTGCGCGGGCATAATCTGGTCTGGCCGGGCTGGCGCTACCTTCCGCGCAGCCTGTATAACCTGCGCACTGATCCTGAGGCGCTGCGGCGGCGCGTCTACGAGCACATCCTAGACGAGGCCGGCGCCTTACAGGGAATGATTGCGGACTGGGATGTCATTAACGAGCCGTACATGAACCGCGACCTCATGGACATCCTTGGCGACGAGGTCATGGTGGAGTGGTTCCAGGCAGCGCGGCAGGCCGATTCGGGGGCCCGGCTGTTCCTGAACGAGGCCACGGCGCCGGGAACAGGTGAGCGGCAGGAGCACTTCGAGCGAACCATCCGTTTCCTGCTTGAGCGCGGCGCCCCCCTCGATGGCATCGGCTTCCAGTGCCACTTCGGCCTCACCGTCACAGCACCGGAGCAGCTCCTGCGCTCGCTCGACCACTTCGCTCAGTTTGGCCTGCCAATCCAGGTCACCGAGTTCGATATCGACACCATAGACGAAGAGTTACAGGCGGACTACACGCGCGATTTCCTGATCGCTCTGTTCAGCCACCCGGCCGTCGACGCCAGCTTGATGTGGGGCTTCTGGGAGGGCCGGCACTGGCGCCCGAACGCCGCGCTCTTCCGCCGCGACTGGACGGTCAAGCCGAACGGGCAGGCCTGGATCGACCTGGTGACCCGCACGTGGTGGACGGAGGTGCAGGGACGCACCGATCAGGCTGGCCTCTACGGTACGCGCGGCTTCCTGGGCGAGTACGACGTGACCGTGACGGCCGGCACGACCGCGAAGACCGTGCCGGCCTCGCTCGGCGCCGGCGGGTCCTTCATAACAGTTGAGCTCGACTGAGCCCGTGTGGCCGCAGTCCCTGCCGGGAAAGGTATATCCGGACCTGCGCACGGGAATCACGGTCCGGTGGGCGTAATCGCAAACCCAGTGTTCATCCGTGTCTGCATAGCCATAGTGGCATCGATCCTACCTGATGCGCCGGGCCCAGTTCAGTCCGGGCAAGTGTGAAACCTGCCCTTACTGCTCTAATCTAATCTAAATGGCACTATACATGGCAGGGTAGGGCGATTCGGTATACTCTGTGCAGGAGGCGCGCGACGTGCCCGTCGAAGTCGTACGGCACCCGGTGATCGAGCATGCGCTGACACACCTGCGCAGCCGCGATACCGACCTGGAGAGCTTTCGCAAGCACGCGCGACTGGTAGCACAGCTCCTGTGCTATGAGGCTACGCGGGACCTGGCGCTGCGGGAGCAGCCGATCGAGACGCCGCTGGAACCAACGACCGGTCGGCTGCTGGCCGAGAGTATCTGCCTCGTGCCGGTCTTGCGCGCTGGGCTGGCCATGCTCGACACCCTTACCGACATGCTGCCGCACAGCCGCGTCGGCTTCGTGGGGTTGGAGCGCGAGGAAACGACAGCCATCGCCCGCGGCTACTATCACAAGCTGCCGCCCAAGCTCGGCCAGAGCAAGGTTATTATTCTGGATCCGATGCTCGCTACCGGCGGCTCGGCACGGATGGCGATTGAGCTTCTGAAAGCCAGCGGCGCGCAGGATATCCGGCTGGTCTGTCTCGTGGCCGCGCCAGAGGGGTTGCAGCTTCTGGAGCGCCTGCACCCGGATGTACGGATCCTCACCTGCGCGATCGATCGAGAGCTGAACGCTGCCAAGTTCATTGTGCCCGGGTTAGGCGATTTCGGGGATCGTTACTTCGGCACGTGATCCCGTGTCGGTACAGACCGCAACTGCCATTCTGCGCGATGAAGCCACCTGCACCTGCCTGGCTACCCGTACTGAACACCAGCCTCATCGTCATCAGCGGCTTCTTTCTGCTGCTGGGGTATTACTTTATCAAGCAGCGCCGGATCGCTGCTCACCGGCGGAGCATGCTGACGGCAACGGCCTTTGCCGCCATGTTCCTGGTGGTCTACGTCATGCGGGCGGCGCTGTTTGAGACCAAGCTCTTCGCTGGGGAGGGAGCGCTGCGGGTGGTCTATCTCACCGTCCTGGCCTCGCATACCCTGCTGGCGATGGCGGTCGGGCCTCTGGCGCTCCTCACCCTCTTCCGTGCCCTGCGGGGACGGTACCGCCGCCACCGCCGTGTCGCCCGCATCACGCTGCCGGTGTGGCTCTACGTCGTCGCCAGCGGCTGGATCGTCTATGTGATGCTCTACACACATTGAGGACCTGGTTTTGAGCCTTGTTTTCGAGCCTTGTTTTGATATAATGTTTTTGAGATAATGTTTTGAGAGCATGTTTGGGCATCGTTCACAGTAATTCCACGTCATCGGTATGCGTGTTCGGTATGCGTGTTCTGTCTACTGCTCCGGCGAAGATCAACCTGACCCTCGACGTACTGGGCCGCCGCGCCGACGGCTATCATGAGATCGCCTCGGTGATGGTACGGCTCGAGCTCCACGATACCATCGAGGTCGAGCCCGCCAGCGAGCTGGCTGTGGAGTGCCTGGGCGCGGACATCCCGCCGGAGCAGAACCTAGCGCTCAAGGCAGCGCGACTGCTGCGAGAGGCGGCGGGCTGTCGGCAGGGGGCGCGCATCCGCATTAGCAAGCGCATCCCGGTCGCGGCCGGCCTGGCCGGCGGCAGCACCGACGCCGCGGCTACGCTGCTGGCGCTGGCGCGGCTATGGGGTCTGGAGGAGCCGGATAGGATTCACTTGCCTGCACTGGCAGCGCAGCTTGGCTCGGATGTGCCGTTCTTCTTGGATGGCCCAGTGGCCCTGGCTGAAGGGCGTGGCGAGCGGCTGACGCCACTGCCGCCGCTGCCGCCTCGACCGGTCGTGCTGCTGAAGCCTCCCTTTGCCCTCGCCACGGCAGCGGTCTATGGCGCGCTCCGCCCAGACGACTATGCAGACGGCTCGGCGACGCGCCGGGCTGTGCAGGAGATCCGCGCCGGCCGCTGGCCACCGCCTGAGCTTTACGTCAACGTGCTGGAGCGCGCTGCCTTCCGTCTGCGCCCGGAGCTCGGGCGCTACCGCGAGACATTCCTGGCAGCAGGCGCCTCCACTGTGCAGATGTCCGGCAGCGGGCCCGCGCTCTTCAGCCTCTTCGACGACGCCGAGGCCGCCGGTGCAGTGCACCGCCGCTTGATCGAGGCAGGCTGCGAGGCGTATCTCACAGCGACGGCCTGACCTCGCCGGGCCGGTATTTCGGCTACAATACCGCTGTGACCGAGCGCGCTCACCCTCGCCCCGATCGGGCAGACGTCCGGCCCGCCATCACCCTCAGCCTGCACGGCAACGACCTGGTGCTCCGGCCCGCCAGCGACACCGGCGAGCTTGCCCGCATGCTGCCTGAGCAGGTGGTCTATGACCGCCGCCGGCAGGTCTATCGCGCTCTGCCCATCGCCTATCGCACGATTCGCGAGCGGCTGGATGAGCGCTACCAGATCACCGTCGAGTTCGACGACCATCCGGCGCTTCCCTTTGATGTGCGCTTGCAGCTCCAGCCGCGTCCTTACCAGCGCGAGGCACTCGATGCCTGGATCGCCGCTGGCCGGCGCGGCGTGGTCGTGCTGCCGACCGGGGCAGGCAAGACTCTGGTGGGCCTGATGGCGATCGAGCAGGTGCGCCTGTGGACGCTCATCCTGGTACCGACGATCGATCTGCTGGAGCAGTGGCGCAGCGCGGTGATCCGGCATCTCGGCATCCCTGCCGACCAGACGGGCACCTTCGGCGGCGGCTCGCGCGAGCTCCTGCCGGTGACGGTGATGACCTACGACAGCGGGACGCTGCACACGGCCGAGCTGAACCGCTTCGGCCTGCTTATCTTCGACGAAGTGCACCACCTGCCCGCACCATCCTACCGCCTGATCGCTGAGGGCACCTTTGCTCCGAACCGGCTGGGGCTCTCCGCTACGCCCGAGCGCACCGACGGTGCGCACGCTGACCTAGAGCGGCTGGTCGGGCCGGTCGTGTACCAGCGCCTGCCCGCTGAGCTCAGCCGCCAGCGGTACATCGCCCGTTACCGCGAGGTGCGCCTCCAGGTCGAGCTCAGCCTTGAGGAGGAGCTGCGCTACCGCTCGCTGATCGAGACGTATCGCAGCTACTTGCGGCGGCGACGCGTGCGTATCGAATCGGCCCAGGACTTCGAGCAGTACCTTATCCGGCGCAGTGGCTTCGACCCTGCAGCCAGGGAAGCCATGCTGGCTCATCAGCAAGCCCGCCAGATCGCCCTCAACGCCGAGGCGAAGATCAACGTGGTAGCTGGCCTGCTGCGCAAACACGCTGGCGAGCGAGTGATCATCTTCTCGGAATACAATGCCCTAGTCGAACGGCTCTCCCGCGAGCTGTGCATCCCGGCGATCACGCACAAGACCGGCGTTGAGGAGCGCCGCGCGATCCTGGAGCGCTTCCGCAGCGGCCGGTACACCAAGCTGGTCACCGGCCGCGTGCTCAACGAAGGCGTGGACGTGCCCGATGCCACGGTGGCGATCATAGTCAGCGGCAACGCCACCAAGCGCGAGTATGTCCAGCGGCTCGGGCGCGTGCTGCGTCCAAAAGAGACGCCTGCCCTGCTCTATGAGATCGTCACCAGGCGCACGGCTGAAGTCCACGCCGCCGTGCGCCGGCGGCCCGGCGATCGAGGGGAGTGAGGGGAAGGCGAGGGACGGCGGCTCTGGGACCACGCACGCGGACATGGCATGACATGATACAGTATGAAACACGCGTAACTTGTGAAAACAGGTAACCCAGGCGCGCACTGGCATGCCGTTCCCGCTCGCTGATCTCCGTCGCTCGTACTACCGCAGCCGCTCGGGCGCGGTAGTGATCACGCCGCTGCTGCTCGAGCGCGAGATGCTGCCGCGCATCCGCAAGATCATCGCGTACATCGAGTCGCTGCTGGGGCAGCCGCGCAGCGACTTCGACCCGGCGGTGCCGGCCCGGCTTGCTGGCGATGCGCGGCTCGGGCGCTGCATCACTGCCGCGGTGCTGGCCGCGTACGAGTACCAGGGCCGGACCCTGAGCGACGCGCTGCCACCGGAACGGCAGCGCGCGCTGGCGCTCCGGGGTATCGTCTCGCCGGCCGACCTGCGCCTGGCGCTGTACGAGTATGTGAACGAGCGCTTCCCTGGCTTCGTCCCGCCGGAGCAGCGGGATGCAGCGCTGGCAGCGTTCGCCGCTGGCCTGGGGCTCGATGCCGCCCGGCTGGAAGAGCTGCTGTACCTCGATGCCGAGGCGCACGCCGTGCTCACCCGTCCCGGACCGGTGCCTGCTGCGGAGGAGGTACAGCGCCGCTACAATCGCTGGGCTGTGGAGACGCTCCTGCAGCACGCCTCGCAGATCGAGTTCACCTTCGAGCAGCCCAGCGGCCCGGCGATCAAGCAGGTGTACTTCCTGGCCAAATGGCATGGCCTCATCTGCGATGCCTCTCGCGCAGGGGACATGGTGACTGTGCTGGTGCAGGGGCCCTGCGAGGTGTTTGGTCCGCGCACACGCCATGGCCCGGAGCTGGCGCGCTTCGCCCTGCGCCTTCTGGCCGGGCCGCTAGCAGCCCGCGAGCATGTCCCTGAGGGGGTGGCTACTGTACACCTGAACGGCCGCGTCTACGAGTTCCACCTGGATGCCCAGGTCCATCGGGCGCTGCGCGGCGCCAGCGAGGCCCCTGAGACGGCCGCTCTGTACGACAGCACCATCGAGGCCGAGTTCAGCCGCGCCTTCGCCGGGCTGGCACGCCGCGGCGAGGTCGACGCCTGGGAGCTCGTGCGCGAGCCGGATCCGATTATCTCCGGGGAGCTGGTCTTCATCCCGGATTTTGCACTGGAGCGTGGCGGCCGGCGCGTCTACCTGGAGATCATCGGCTTCTGGACGCCGGAGTACAAGGAGCGCAAGCGGGCCAAGCTGCTCCGGCTGGCGCAGCAGGAGCCGGCGCTTGAGCTGGCGCTGGCGATCGATGAGGCGCTGGCTGCAGAGTTCGCTGGCCTGCCGTATCCGGTAGTGCCGTTCCGGCGCCGGCTCGCGGCCACGGCTGTGCTGCGCCTGCTGCGCGAGCACTTCGACCGACCGCAGGAGCGAATCGCCGCCGCGCGGGCCCGGCTGGACGAGCTTCGGGCCAGGGTCAGGCAACGCGGGCGGGTGTCTGAGGCCGAGGCCATGGCGCTGCTGGGGCTGGTCTCCGCGACCGAGCTCCGCCGGCTCCAGGCCGAGCTCGAGCAGGAGGACATCCGGCTGCTGCCTGGGGCGGGGCTGGTCTCGGCGTCCTATCTGGCGCGCGTCGCCGAGGCTGTGGCGCAGGCGCTGGAAGGACGGCCGGACGGCGTGACGCTGGCAGAGCTGCGCGCCATGCTACCGGCAGAGCTGTGCGCCCAGGACGGCATGCTGGAGGCGCTGCTGGCAGCCTGCCCGCAGTTCAGTGTCTCGTATACCAGTCTCTTCGATGCCGTGGTGCACCTTGCCGGCGCAACGCTGCCTGTTGCATCCCAGCCGGCACCCTCACCAGCGCCTGTGGTGCCGCCAGGGGGCAAGCGCGGGGGTGCACGCCGGCCGCGGACACCGCCTGGACCGCCGCTGCGCTTCGATGGAGAGACGCAACGATCATAGGGGACACGTGCACGGCTTGTCTGGATCGTAGACGATCGGGAAGAGCAAGCCGTGCGCTTGCCCGCATCTCATGTACAGCAATGTAGGCGCTCGCTGGACCTTTCGCTGACCGAGTCGTCGACCTAGAGTAGTAGACGTGGAGTGCAGGCATGGAATACGTACGCGTGGATGTAGAGCGGCTGCGACGGGTGGGCGAAGAGCTCTTCGTGCACGCTGGGCTGAGTGCTGAGCACGCCGCCACGCTCGTGCGCGTGCAGCTCGAGGCTGACCTGCGGGGCATGCACTCCCACGGCATGCGCGCCGTGCCGGTCTATCTCGAGCGCATTCGCTTGGGCATCATCAACCCGCGGCCGCAGATCCGGGTTGTCGAGGCGAGTGACCTGGCGGTGGCCGTTGACGGTGATGCTGGCCCGGGGCAGGTGGTGGCCTGCCGCGCCATGGAGGAGTGCCTGGCGCGAGCGCGCCAGCGCGGGGCCGGGTTCGCTGTGGCGCGGCGCTCAAACCACTTCGGCGCGGCCGGCTACTACGCGATGATGGCGCTGCCCCACAGCCTGATCGGCTTCGCCACGACCAACGGCAACCTGGTGCTGGCCCCACCAGGCGGCGCTGAGGCCGCCCTGGGCAATAATCCGCTGGCGTGGGCCATCCCGGCAGGGCAGGAACGCCCCATCGTGCTTGATATCGCTACCAGTGTGGTGGCCGGCGGCAAGATCGATCTGCTGGTTGCCGAAGGTGAGCGCCTGCCGGAGGGCTGGGCGCTGGACGCGACGGGACTGCCCACCACCGATCCGGTGGCAGCCCAGGCCGGCCTGGGCATCCCGCTGGGCTGGCCGGTGGCCGGGCATAAAGGCTTCGGGCTGGCGCTGGTGATGGAAGTGCTCGCTGGCGTGCTGTCAGGGGCCCGCTTCGGCACGGAGCATACCCTGGAGGTTGAGCGCGGGCCGCGGCCGTGGGATGAAGGGCATTTCTTCATGGCCCTTGACCCGGCGCTATTCATGCCTCGTGAAGCGTTCCTGGCCCGCGTGGACGCGCTCATCCGGCAGATACACGCTATCAGACCGGCGCGCCCCGGTGAGCGCGTGCGCGCGCCCGGCGAGCTCGGCTGGGAGCGCCGTGCGCAGGCCCTGCGAGAGGGCGTGCCGCTGCCTGCCTCGGTCTACCGCAGCCTGCAAACGCTGGCTGAGCAGCGCGGCCTGCGGCTATGACTATATGATATGCACGATAGGCAGGTTTGATTTGCTGGAGAATTATGCAATAGTACAAGGACAGGCAGGGTGGCCCCGTACCTGTGGCGCAGAAGCGGGCGGGGGCCCAGCGCGACGCGTGCTGTTCCTTGGCACCGTCCCTGCGGTGTGATAGATTTGGCTGCGGGGCGTGCACGCGCCGAGCGCTTCATCCCAGCGCGCTCGTTCGTTTAGCTTTAACTCTACCATCCAGGCCATTCCGTTCGAGTTAAACAGAGCCCTGCCGTGCGTCTGAAACGTGTCCACCTGAATGAAATCATCGCCCACGCCCGCGAAGGCATTCCGCATGAGGTCTGCGGGTTCGTGGCGGGCAAAGATGGGGTCTCAACTGCCGTGTTCCGCGCCAGGAACATTGCCGCCGAGCCCAGGCGCCGCTTCGTGCCGGACGCGGCCGACTTCCTGCGCGCTGACGAAGCCATCGCTGAGCATGGCTGGGAGTACCTGGCCGTCTACCATTCGCATCCGGCCTCACCGGCGTATCCCTCCGACTACGATGTTGAGAACCGCCCGCAGTTGCTGCCGGAGGCGCGGGCGATCATCTGCTCGATGATGGACCCTGAGCGGCCGGACGTGCGCGTGTATCGCTTCGAGAACGACCGGGTAGTGCCTGAGCCGCTGGAGATCGTCGAGGAGTGATCCGAGGAGCAGCCGATGTCGAGCCTGACACCCGAGATCATCGCCAAGCGCGAGCGCTTGCGCTGCATCATCGAAGAAATGGAGAGCGTCATCGTGGCCTACTCGGCCGGTGTGGACAGCACGTTCCTGGCACGGTTCTGCCACGATGTGCTGGGGCCGGAGCGCGCGCTGGCGGTGACGGGTGTCTCCCCTAGCGTGCCGCCGCAGGAGGTTGAGGAGGCCAAGGCCATCGCCCGCGAGCATGGCTTCCGCCACCTCGTGCTGTATACGGAAGAGCTCGAAAACGAGAGCTACGCCTCCAACCCGACCAACCGCTGCTACTTCTGCAAGACCGAGCTGTATAGCAAGCTGGTGGCGCTGGCGAAGGAGCGGGGTTTCAAGCACGTGGTGGACGGCACGAACGCCGACGACGCAGGTGACTATCGTCCCGGCACGCTGGCTGCCCGCGAGCATGGCGTGCGCAGCCCGCTGCAAGAAGCTGGGCTGACCAAAGCAGAGATCCGGGCGCTGTCACGGGAGCTCGGGCTGCCCACGGCCGACAAGCCCGCCTCTGCCTGCCTGTCCTCACGGATCCCGTACGGCCAGCGGGTGACCATTGAGAAGCTACGACAGATCAACGCCGCTGAGCAGTACCTGCGCCGCCTGGGCTTCCGGCAGGTGCGAGTGCGCCATCACGAGACCATCGCCCGCATCGAGGTGCCGCGCGAGGAGTTCCCGCGCCTGCTGAATGGAGACGTGGCCGATGCCATCGTGAAGGAGCTCAAAGCGCTCGGCTTCACCTACGTGACACTCGACCTGCGCGGCTACCGCAGCGGTAGCCTGAACGAGACGCTCAATCTCGCCTCGGCCGGTGCGGTGCCCCAACCGGTCCTCGTGCAGCTTCAGGGGATCTAAGCGGCTGAGCAGAACGGGCGGGCCTCGCTGGACCCGCCCCTGCGTGGGCGCCGGAGTGTGCCAGGACGTCACTCTGGCTTGGGGCCGGAGCCCAGGTCATCCAGGTTCAGCTTGTTGATGACCTCGCGGAAGGGGGCGAGCTTCTCCTCATCCTCGTGCTCGGGCACGATCCCTGCCCGATCCAGCACGTGCTCCGCGACGTAGATCGGCACGCCGAGACGCACTGCCAAGGCAATCGCGTCGCTCGGGCGGGAATCGACCTCGACATGCCGCCCATCAACGTCCATGATGATACGCCCGTAGTAGGTCTCATCGACCAGATCGTTAATCAGAATATGCGTCACCCGGGCGCCCAGCGTGCGGATCACGTTGCTGAGGAGATCGTGCGTCAGCGGCCGAGGGACCTCAATGTTCTGGAGCTTGATCGCGATCGCGTCCGCTTCGGCCGGCCCGATGACGATCGCCAGATACCGCTCTCGTGAGACGTCCTTCAGGATCACCATGCGGTGCTGCGTCATCAGGCTCATCCTGATGCTGTCGACCGTCATCTCAATCATGGCGTATCCCCCCGGCCACGACCTGCCATCCCTCGACTGAACAGCCTCAAAGACCCGGTAGCACAGGTGCTCCGCCAGGTCCTCTTCCCAATTGTACATCCTTCGAGGGGCGAGAGCAACGCATGGTGGCTCACCTCCTAGGGTCATGTCCTAGGGTCATGTCACAGCAAGGCTGGGACGACCCCGGTGAGAGCAAGCGCTCGGTTGACCGAGGCGCCCGGAGTGGCAGAGCGCATCAGCAACGCTTGTCCAGCCGTGCACCCGAACAGTCGCAGGAGGGCAGTGCGCAGCGCCGCCCAGCCTGCGGCGTGTTGCCACGGGAGGTCTGCCCTGCATCTTTGCCCACCGTCACGTCCCAGGGATCAGGCACCCGATGTTCGATCGTTAACTGCTCCCGCCACAGCCGCTCCACGGCAGCGGCAGTCGCCCGCCGAGCCAACAGACTGGCGATCCCGGTGGGGGACTTCCGCGCTGGCCTCGCCGCCCGCCACGATCACCTGGCGACCTCCGACTGCTTCGCGGTGAGCATCCTCAGATCGTGGCCGTGCTGCTACCGAACCCAGCGGGCCAGCGCCCGCCGGGCCAGCAGGGCATCGACGGTCACCTCCTGGCCGCATTGGTAAGTCCGTAGGGACACCAGACGGGCTTGCCTGAGAGCGTGGGTAGATGGCTATACGGCACAGCAGGGACGCAGTGGCACTGCGCCCCTGTGTGTTCTCCGTCTGTTCATGCCTAGCGTGAGACCGTCTGACCGGTCTGCGCACTACGTACTCTACCTCAGTTCGATGGGCAAGTGGAGGCGCGATAGCGCACCTCCGTGAGCAGGCTGACCACCTGGCCCCCGTTGTCATCATTCCAGAAGTAGATCGTGTAATAGCCGGGTGGTACGTCGTTCGGCGTAGAGGTCTGGATGTTCGTGACTTGCGCGCTGCCGGAGTCAGCGTGCGCAACCCCGGGGTAGCCGCTGATCGTGCCCGGCACCACAGTGGTCGGGTTGAGGTAGCCGACAAGCGGCTGCCCTTCAAAGACTGTTACATTCAAGCGGCTCTTGGTATTCGATGCCACTGTCCAGGACACCCGGATCTTGCCTCTATCCGTCGTGCGAACGACGTACTTGTAGCCGGTCTTGCCCGGCAGCGGGCTGGGGATCTGGATCTGCGCGTTCGTGTCGTAGCAGTTCATGGGGTCTGGCGTGGGCGTAGGGGTGACCGCCGCGTCAGGCGTGGCGGTAGGGGTTGGGGTGATCGTCGGCGTGGCCGGCACAGGCGTGTTAGTAGGGACCAGCGTAGGTGTGGGCAGCCCCCAGGCCGACGGCGGTGCGCCAAGGGAGACGAGCCGGATCGTCTTGTACGGCCAGCCGGGCGTGGCGGGAATGATCTCAGTGGCCGGGGTCACCATGTTGATGAAGGTGCCGACCAGGCTACTGGAGTTGATGTCGTTCAGGTAGATTTTAAACGCCGCAAAGCCGGCGATTTTGACCCTCTTAGTACTGGGGTAATACTTGTCCCACAGTGGTACATAGATAATGCCGTATTGCCCGCCCGCGTCCGAGAGATTTTGCTTCAGCACGTATTCTCTCAAGCCATTCGCGATGTTCTGTCCATGGTCGCCGCCGAAGAACTGTACGATGTTGTCGTCCGCCAGCGTGCCGCGCCAGCCCTCGGTCGTCCACTCGCGCAGGCAGTCGTTATCGTTGGAGCACGTTTCCGGCGGATCGGCGGGCGCCTGATAGCCGGATCCTGAACCGGTGCGGAAATCCAGGCCGCCTTTGAGCTGGTTGCCGGGCGACATGCCGTAGATCGTCGCGTAGCTCGGGTCCCACAGGTTGCAAGGCTGCGCAGTAGTATAGCAGGCATTCGCCGCGGCGACAGGGACGCCGATGGGCATCAGAAATCGCATGCTGCCGGGGGCGCCGGCGTTGAACACGACCGCTTTGGTGCGAGCGTAGGCTGGCTGCTGCCGGAAACCCAACACCGCGCCGAAATGCGGCGTGAACGGCCGCCACGCTCGCAGCACCATGCCGGCCGCGGTGGGCGGGATCAACGTGCTATCGCGTGTGACCGGGCCGAGATCGTTCCCCAGCGCATCGAAGTACCGGGGTGGCTGGACCGTCCAGTCGATCGTGGCCCCATTCGCCGCGGCAACGCGATCCATTACCTCGGCGACCATGGCATTCGTGCCGGTGTTGGTGCCCAGGGCCGTCTGGCTCTGCACCACCACCTGAAGGCCGGCCATTACCGCGGCGTCGGCGGCATTCTGCGCCCGCCGCCGCTCCACCAGGCCCATGCCGACATCAGTGGCCAGACCGGACGCTGCTACGAGCACCACCAGCGCCAGGGCCATGATGATCAGGGCCTGGCCACGTGAGCCGCGCCGACGCTGCCCAGCGTCCGCCCTATGCACGCGTGCAGCCTGCTTCTCTCTGCTAGCTCTAGTCCTACTGCTAGCTCTAGTCCTAGCCCTCTTGTCTCCCATCGTGCCCCTCGCCGATCATGCGCTGTCCTAGGCCTGCCCAGGACCGCAGAGCCAGTCAGTGCTATACCAGCCCTATTGTCAGCCTAAAAAGTACTCCCCACACGGTATTCCTTCACACCTGGGCACGAGGACCTGGTCTGCGCCCGGCCTGCTCAGCCGTGAAAGAACACAGCTACGTCTTTGCTCCGGCGTTCACCCGACGCCATGGTGACCCAACGCGGGGCGGCAGGATAGGACCGCCAGGGCAGAAACGAAGGCCGGCAAGGCCTCCAGTGGCGGCTGGCAGGCCAGACACACAGACATAGGGCCTGCCGAGCTATCGCTTCGGGGCCATAAGGATAAAGGGCGCCGAGCTAGCGTCCAAAGGGGGAAAGAACTGTGAGGCCCGGCAGATGCCGGGCCTCACGGGAAGGGATTCGTGCAGGCTACGTGCCAGGCGGGCAGTTGTCCGTATAGACGACCCGCGAGGGCTGGCTGTTGATCTGCCCTGAGCGGTCATCGTTAAAGAAGTAAATCGTGTACCAGCCGGCTGGCCAGGTCGCCTGGCCCGTGGTGCGAGTGTCCACATCGATGTACCACACCTGCTGGTTGCCGGAGTCTTTGCGCACGACGATCGTTGCCGGCGAGCCATCGGCGTTCCGCACTTGGTCTGGCCGCCAGATGCTGGGGTTCGGCCAGAGCGCTCCATTGCTATCCCGGAACGGCCGCCCCTCGTAAACTGTGAGGTTCAACCGCGCCTTCTGTGATGTACGTGAATCAAGCGTCCATTGGACGAGGATGAAGCCATCGCCCTTGGTCTCGAACTCGTAGGCCCAGCCGCTCTGCGCCGCCAGCGGGTTGTGCATGTCAATGTTCTTACCGCACGGGTTCGGCGGGTACGTTGGCACGGGCGTGGGCGTGTTCGTCGGCGTCGGGGTTGGGGTGTATGTTGCTGTCGGTGTCGGTGTAGCCGTCGCCGTGGCTGTGGCCGTCGGGGTGCGCGAGGGCGTCCAGGTTGGTGAGCCCGGCGCAGGCGTCGGCGGCATCGTTGGCGTGAACGTCGGCGTCAAGGTCTTCGTAGGCGTCGGCATCTGGGCAGGCGTTGCCGTCGGCGTAGGCGACCTCTTTGGTGTGGCGGTTGGGCTGGCTGACGGTGTAGGGGTCGCCGTCGCCGGCGTCACCGACGCCGTAGGAAGCCATATCAGGGTGCCGGTTGCCGTTGGCGCAGCGTAGAGCGCGCTCGGCGCGTTCGGCGAGATCAGCTTGATCACCCGCGGCCCGATTGGAAGGTTGATATCTACGACGGGCGCATCGAGAGTGGAATAAGAAATGAAACGGCCGACCACGCTGCTGGATCTGATATCTTTCTCGTAGATCATGAACTTGGCAAAGCCCGATATTCGCACCGAACCGGTGTCTGGATCGTAGTAGTTCCAGATCGGAATTGTGATGATGATGTACTGCACGCCTGCGTTGTCATAGAGCGGCTGAGTGGCATTATCAAACCGGTAGCGCAGACCATCTGCGACGTTGTTGCCGAGATCGCCATTGTACAGCGGAACATTATTTCCGGTGGCCACAGTGCCATCATAGCCGAGCGCGGTCCACCAGTACATATTGTCGTTCTTATTACCGTAATTCGTGCCTGGCGAGGACCCGTCACCGCTGGCTAGATACAGGTTCAGGGGACCTTTGTACTGTCTGTCCGGCACACCGTAGATCCTGGCATACTGGGGGTTCCACAGGTCATACGGCATGCCGGTCTGCATGTGCGCCTGGGCATCGAGTTCGGGCACTCCCAGGGGAACCAGTCCAGACATGCTGGAGGGCATGCCAGCGGGGTAGATCACACCGCGGGTGCGACCGGTGGCCTGGTTGTCACCAAAGCCGAGCACCTGGCTGAAGAGGCCGGGGAAGCTCCGCCGCGCGTTGAGGCGTATGCCTACAGCATTGGCCGGGATGGCATACGACGGGTCCCGCTCAACTCGACGGATGTCAGCGCCGGTGGAGTCGAGATAATAGGGCGGATCAGTCAGCCAGTCAACGCTCGCGCCATTGCGGCCGGCCGCGTCGTCGATGGCAGCGGCTACCTCGCGGTCAGTGGCCGTGCGTGTGCCGCTAGGTCCGTAGTAGACCACTGTGTTGAGCGCCGCCATCACCGCTGCATCGGAGGCGTTCTGGGCGAGACGCCGTGCTACCAGGCCCATGCCGACGTCGGTCGCCAGCCCCGCAGCCGCCACCACGACAACCAGCATCAGCGCGGTGATGATGAGTGTTTGACCGCGCTGGCCTGGCGCGCAGTAGCGCCCACCTCGGACCGGCTGGCTACGTCCAGGGTGCGCGCTGCTCGAGGAACCCGCAAGACGCATACCTATTCCACCACCCTCGAAGATTTGGCCTGGATCGGCACACTCCCACCGGGCACCAGCACGGCAAGGAGCGGTGTCACGGGAGTGAAGCTCGTGCTGACGGTTACCGTGAGGGTGTCACCAGCCTTGCGCGTGGCCTGGGTCGGCGAGATAGTCACGTTCACATTGCCGGACAGGCCAGCGATCGATCTGGCCGCTGCCCTGATCTCGTCATCCGTCGCGCCGCGCGCGATGCCGGCGCGCACCCCCTCGCGGGCAGCGTTCGAGAGGATGACTGCCACGTTCAAGGCGCGGCCGAAATCGATAATCCCAAAAACAAGAAGCAAGAGTAGGGGGACTGCCAGCGCAAACTCGACGGTGCTCTGGCCGAGTGTACGGTGCCATCGCGTGGCTCGTGCTACCTGCGCGCGTGGCGCCGGGCGAAGCCTCCACATACCTATTCCACCTCCCAGTGACATGCCCGTGAGCGCCGCAGAATAGCGGTGCGATCACGTTCACGCGAAACATCTCGTGCTCCATGCCCGTGCGCACCGCAGAATAGCAGAGAGTTGTATATCCCGTGTTCGGGCCGACCTGCGGAACACCGAACACAGGCACTCGTGTATCCAGTGTCCGTGCCATGGGCTGGCATCGCAAGCGCACTAGGACTGATGGCAATGCTGTCCGTCCACGACGGTACTGTTCAGGGAGCTCGTGGGGAATACCGCCCGGCCAGACCATCCATCCGGGGAGCCTACCGGCCGGGTGGGGAAAAGAGTTGAGCCGGCGCACCCCGCCTCGTGCGCCGGCTCGGAGGACCTGGCCACCCCGCAGGCAGGGGGAAGACCTGCGAGATAGCCGCGCCGGGGAAAGATTAGAGAAGCGGCCTCACCGGCCGGGACCGCAACCGGTGGGCCGGGCAACCGGAGCGCCCGGTGCCGCTTGCTCGTACGCTACTAGTATCACCACCAGCCCATCGTCGTGCATCAGGGAAAAACCCTGATATTCTGCGAAAGGCCATGGCGCGGTCAGTCCCGCCGTGGCGCGGTCAGTCCCGACACGGTAGCTTGCTATGTGCGTGGTATGCTTTCGGAGATGCAGGCACACGGTCCTGTGTACCTCCGCTTCTAATTCTAAATCTAAAGATTCTAAAATATAAAGATTCTAAAGAATTCCACCACCCCGATGCGAAGACCCGAAGTGCCGATGCGAAGACCTGAAGTGAGAAGAGGAGGCTTCCCAGTAGGTCCATTCTCCCACCGCCGTCTGGCACTCGCTGTGGCCATCGTGTCGGCCGGGATCGGGCTGCTGCGGCTCAGCGAGGGCCTACTGGTGGGCCCGCCTGCTTTAATCGTGATCGGGCTGATCGTGCTGGCAGGAAGCCTGATCCTGCTGGCCGCAGCGCTGTGGTGGCCCGGCTGGGAGTAAGCGTTCAGGGTGGCGGACGCCCGCGTCACGGACCGCGGTCTGGGCCGGGAGCAGCGTCTACACTGCTCCGGCGACCGGCGAGGCGGTGGAGCAGGCGGCCCAGCGCCAGCAGCAGGGAACCGATGCCCAGGAAGCGTACCCCGCCGGCCGGGCTGGCGGCGCTAGCTCCGGCACGCGGCAGGGTAGCGGAGGGCTGTGACGCTGGCGAGGCAGCATGCGACGCCGCCGCGGTCTGCGGGCTAGCCGGCGATGGCGCCGCCGGAGCAGGTGGAGGAGCGGCGGCCGCAGGCACTGGCACGGCGAGTGGTGGCACCTGCGCCGGCGCGGGCACGGAGGCCGGTGCAGGTGCGAGCGCTGGCGGCAGTACGGCTATCTCCGGCGCCGGGCCCACACTCTCAGGAGACACCAGCGTGTTTGGCAGCGGCGCAACCTCCGGCTGTCCACTGGGCAGGACGGAGACCTGCGGCTGCGGCACGCTCTGAATAGATGGGCCCGGCGCTCCTCCGCCAGAGGGCACAATCGGCGGCGGCACGGCTTGCAGTGGAGGCTGCTGTGAGCTTTGAGTATTCCCACCTCCGGTGCCGCCAGTGCCGCCGCTGCCTCCGCTCCCACCTCCGCTGCCGCCAGTGCCGCCGCTGCCTCCGCCATTGCCCTCCTGGTGGCACTCCAGGGAGCCACTGGCGCCCGTGGAGCACTCCAGTAGGGCGGAGCCAATGTAGTACCGGATCGTCACCGTGAGCGCCACAGCGGTGCGGCCGGCACCGGCCCGGCCGGCCGGGTTGAGGGAGAGCGCCGTGGCAGCGGTCTGGCCAGGCTGCACCGCCACACCAGGGCGCAGCAGCACATCGGCGCCGTCCGGAAGCACAGCGGCGTATGCTGGCGGCGGCTGCGCCACCCCCCCAAAGGTGAGGACAGTGCTGATCTCCTGCACGATGATGTGCTGCGCGGCGGAGTTATTGCGTAGAATGATCTTGCCCTGCACCAGGTCACAGCGGGCCGTATCGATCGAGGCGTCAAGCTGCACGCCTGCCGGGGAGACGCACGCCGTCGCCGCGGCCAGTCTGGTCGTGCGCATGTGTGGGACAACATACAGACTCGCTGCCACAGTGGCAGCCCCCACGCGCAGGAGCCTGCGCCGCGTCTCCGGCGACAGGCCCGCTCGCTGCGGCGCAGCGGCTGACGGCTCCACTCGCATGACCTGTCTGACTCCTCTTCAACATCTTGGCGACTGGCCCACAGTGCAAGCGAACCAGCGCGTATCCAATGGCTTAAGAGCTCTTTAAATATTTAATAATATTTAATTTATTAAAAAAATTTAAAGAGCTTATGGCTTGTGATCTCGCTATAGCTCTATCGTACGCGCGCGGAGAGATGGGACAAGGTCCTGCCAGAGCTATCAGCGCCCGCGCGCGAGGCCCAACTTTGGCCCGGCGGCGTGCGACTTTTGGTCGCGTATACCGGCCCGCCGGGCCTATCAGAGGAGGGGAAGTCCCACCCCTGGCTCTGCTCCCGCGCTGCGGGAGCGAGGCGCTTCAGGAAGAGCCGCGCAGGAGACTCCCCATAGCGTGCTTGAGGCGAGCGCTGCCTTCGCTGCATTGACCCGGGCCTGGACAGGACGTATGCTGTCGGCAGCATCGAGCATCATCCGGCGACCACGTTGACTCCGGCCTGCACGTGGCGTACCCTGCTGCTGGATAAGAGGCGATAAAGCAACGCGCCGCCGCTCCATAAACATATAAACATAAAACACATAAAACATATAAATTAAAACACATAAATATAGACAAAACACATAATCATAGAACACCCGAACACAGAACACTTGGAATGTTCCATGAAGATTGCGCGCGTTGAAGCGTTCCACGTCGCCGCCCGCAGCGATTACCAGGCCAGCGCCGGGTTGCGGGTCCCGGCAGTGCTCTCGAGTGACGTGCCACCGCGGGCGCTGGCCGTGAATACGGGCCGGCATCTCTGCGTCTACCCCCAGCGAGCAGAGACGCTGCTCGTGCGGATCACCACGGACGACGGCTACGCTGGCTGGGGTGAGGCGCATTCACCGCCAGTGCCGGCGGTGAGCAAAGCGATTGTCGAGCAGCTCTTCGCCCCCCAGCTCATCGGACAGGACCCGCTGAGCATCGAGGTGCTGTGGGACCGCCTCTATGCCTCGATGCGCCTGCGCGGCCACAACACCGGGTTTCTGCTCGAGGCGCTCGCTGGCATCGACATTGCTCTGTGGGACCTGGCCGGCAAAGTCTTGGGGCAGTCGGTCTACCGCCTCCTCGGCGGGCCCTTCCGCACGGCGATCCCGTGTTATGCCTCCGGGGTGCCCGGCGCGACGCTAGACGAGCGGATCGAGGCTGCACGGCGGCAGGTAGCGCTCGGCTTCACCGCGGTGAAGCTCTCCATCGGCCGGCAGGACCTCGCCCGCGATCTCGAGCTGGCCGAGGCGGTGGCCCAAGCGCTGCGGCATGAAGCCGACGTGCTCGTCGATGCCCATGGCTGCTACGACGCGCGCACCGCTGTGGAGGCTGGACGGCGCCTGGAGCGGGCCGGCGTGCGCTGGCTGGAGGACCCGCTGCCGCCGGAGGACCTCGATGGGTATGCAGCGCTGTGCGCGGCGTTGGATCTGCCGGTTGCCAGCGGGGAGACAGAGTGCACCCGCTGGCAGTTCCATGCTAAGCTGCGCCGCCGCGCCGCCGACATCATTCTGCCCGACATCTGCCGGGCCGGCGGCATCTCTGAGGGGCGGAAGATCGCCCTGGTCGCCGACCTGTTCAACGTGCCCTGGTGCGCCCATGTGAGCATCGGCTCCTGGATCCACCTCGCCGCAGCCGTGCATGTGGCCGCGGCGTCGCCGAATTTTCTTCTCTGCGAATATCCTAACCCGCTGGCGCGCAACCCGCTGGGAGATCCGCTGCTCACCCATGGATTGACGCTGGAGCGGGGCTACATCCACGTCCCTGATCGCCCTGGGCTCGGCATCGCCATCGACGAGGAGGCGGTTAGGGCACACCTGGTTTCGTAGCCCTGGCCCTCGCCAGCGGACCGCTCCGGCCCGAGCAGTGACCAGCGGTTCGCCCGTAGCACGCGGGTGCGCGGCCACGCCTGGATGAAACCGTCGCTCTAGCGATGCTGTTCCAGAAATCGTTGCAGGAGTAGAGGCCATGCCGAAGGTTCCAGTTGCGCTCCAGATGTACACCCTGCGCGAGCTCGCGCGCACAGACTTCCCCGGCACCCTGCGCGCCGTCGCGCAGATCGGCTACGCCGGCGTTGAGCTGGCTGGCTACGGCGGCCTATCCGGCCCGCAGCTTCGGCGCTTGCTCGACGAGGTAGGACTGGCCGTGGCTGGCGATCACGTCAGCCTTGACCGCCTCGAGACAGCCCTGCCGGAGGTCATCGAGCTAGAGCGCGCCCTTGGGAACCGGTTTGTGGTGGTGCCGTCCATTCCAGAGGCGCGGCGCCGCGATGCCGCTGGGTACCTGAGCGTAGCCGAGTCCTTGAACCATATCGGCAGTCAGCTCCAGGGCGAGGGACTACAGCTTTGCTACCACAACCACGCCTTCGAGTTCGAGCGCTTCGACGGGCGCACCGGGCTCGAGCTGCTTCTGGAGAGCACCGATCCTGCGCTGGTCAAGTGGGAGCCTGACGTGTA
This sequence comes from Chloroflexota bacterium, assembly GCA_042408875.1. Lineage (GTDB taxonomy): Bacteria > Chloroflexota > UBA11872 > JBHOQS01 > JBHOQS01 > JBHOQS01. The sequence goes on from JBHOQS010000012.1 coordinate 30,173, forward strand.
CTGGATCGTGCGGGGCGGGGAGGACCCGGCGGCCCTGATCCGCCGCTACCGTGGCCGCTGCCCGCTCATTCACCTGAAAGACATGACCAACGATGAGGCGCGTACGTTCGCCGAGGTGGGGGAAGGCAGCATCGACTTCCGGCCGATCTTTCTGGCGGCCGAGGAGGGCGGTGTTGCCTGGTACATCGTCGAGCAGGACCGCTGCGCCCGGCCGCCGCTGGAGAGCGTCCGGCTGAGCTTCGAGCACCTGCGCGCCTGGGGCATCGCCTGAAGGGGAGGAGGCTGGCAACGGATTTTGGGAACGGAGTGCATGAACGTCCTGGTGTTAGGGTCCGCTGGCAGCCCCTCGTCTGCCCTTTAGACCCCGGGTGCCTGCGCCGGCAGGATGTCCTCGCCGCCGGCAGCGCGCTGGAGCAGACCGAGCAGGTAGGCGTCGATAAGATACGAATAGAAGGTCGTGAAGATCCCGCCGATGCACAGGGCCAGAAAGCCGATTGACCCGATGATGCCAGCGATAATGTAAAGCAGGAACACGAGCACGTAATTTCCAATGTTGCGCTGGATAAACGAGATGATCTCAGAAACTTGGAGAGCGGCAGCGATCTCTCGGGTCATGGCGAGGCGCAGCATCACCGCGGGCGAGATGAACCAGAGTATAAAGGCGTAAAGGAATCCGAGGCATCCAAACAGAGCTGAGGCACCGCCACGCTCGCCGCTCATAGCGGCCAGTATGCTCAGCACAATATAGGGTATGGCGTAGACGATGACTACCAGCACTGCGCCCAGCCCCTGGACGAAATAGCCGCCCAGGTTCTCCCACTCCGGTAGCGGCCGCTCGTCGCCTCGTGCCACATTCCGGGTGACCTCAAGCATGTATCCCACGACAAACGGGATGCCGATGAGGAGAAACGAGAGCAGGGTAAAGAGCGCACCGATGCCGAGCTTTGCAACCCAACGTGGATCCTCGAAGGGATAGATGAAAGCACGGCCGATGTTCTGCATGTCCCTTCTCCTGTGCGTCGACCGGGGTGTGCAGGCACGTACCGCCGATGGGGGAGACTACTGGTGCGAAGGCTGTCAACGGATTTCGGGAACGGATTACACGGATAGGTATGTGCACAACTCAGGCTCATACGCCTGAGTTCGAGGCATGCTCATGGCTCATGCCCAACACGCCCTGCATATGCGTATATGCCTCAGGGGTGCGAGGCAAGATCGGCATACTGACCGACTTGGAGTGTAGCCATAACCTGGTGGCGACTGCGCTGCGCACTCCGTCCATAGACCGGTACGCGCACGGGCCTTCAGTGCCGTCCATCCCTGTAATCCGTTCCCAGAATCCGTTGCCAGCTTCTTCACGCTAGAATGGCGCGGCGACCGCGTAGCGCTCGGCGTACTCTCCGATGATAGGCAACTTCAACCGCTGGCCTTGATAGGTACGCACGATCAGCACGATCCACAGGACGAAGGCGCCCAGGCCAAGCACGAGCCAGACTAGGATACCGAGAAGGGCCAGCAGGAAGCCGAGCACCGGCACCACGCCCAAGATAACGTTGAGGATCATCCAGGCGACCTGGAGGACGATCCAGGCGACGGTGAGCAGGATGGACTGCCAGGCGTGAAAGCGCACAAACTGGTCGTTCTTCTCGATGAGAGCAAAGATCAGGCCAGTGATGCCCCAGAGGACGTAACACAGCGCCCCTGCCACATTCGGAGCCAGGCCGGTCGTTGTCTGTGCGCCAGGGGGCGGAGCGCCGCTATCCTGTTGCATCGGAATCCTCCTCACACAAACTTGCAACACATCCCTCCAAGCCCACACGGCTGCGTGTACGTACCCTCCCCTCAGGACGCACGACGCGAACCGCATCCAGCCTGGAGGATAGGCTGATTGTACACTCCTTTACGTTGATGTGTAAAACAGGCTAGCACTGCATCCCCTAGTGGTTTTCCCCTGCGGTCCTAATTTTGCTATCCCCTATCTCCTCGATCTACTCGCTGCGCCCGCATCGTCCGGCCGCACGCCATGCCACACGATGCCGGCCTCGTGGCCTGCGCAGGGCATGCGTGGAGGACTGGCGTGGTACAATTCCACGCTAGAGCAGTTCTACTGTGCACGGGCACGCCTGCTCGGCGTGGGGGATCTCGCGGTAGGCAAGATGCAGGTCGGGTTAGTGGGGCTGCCGCAGAGCGGCAAGACAACGGTGTTCCAGGCACTAACGGCTGCGTATGGACGCGCGCTGGGACCCTTCAAGCCCAACGAGCCCCATGTCGCCGTCCTCAAGGTGCCGGACCCGCGCGTCGATGCCCTGGCAGAGCTGTACCGCCCGCGGAAGACCACCCACGCGGAGATCGAGTTCGTGGATCTGCCGGGTGCAGCGGTCGGTGGTGGCAAAGAGGAGGCAGCGCGGCTGGCCACGCTGCGCACCATGGACATGCTGCTCTACGTGGTGCGGGCCTTTCAGAACGAGGCGGTGCCGCATGAGGGGCCAGTCGATCCCGCGGCCGACCTGGCGCGCGTGCACGCCGACCTGATCCTGGCAGATCTCCAGATAGCGGAGAACCGCATCCAGCGGCTCCAGGAGAGCATCCGGCGGGCCCGCCCACAGGAGCGCGAGGTGCAGGAGCGCGAGCTGGCCCTGGTCCGGCGGATCCACGCCGCCCTCGAGCAAGGAACACCGGTGCGCGATCTGGACCTCGCGCCTGATGAGGAGAAGCTCATCCGTGGCTTTCAGCTCCTGACCCTCAAGCCGGCGCTCGTAGTCGTGAACATCGACGAGCAGCAGATCCCTCGCCGGGAGGAGCTCCTGGCCGCTATCGAGCCCTATACGCGCCACCGCCGCACGAGGGCCACGGCGATGGCCGCCCGGTTTGAGTACGAGCTGACTGAGCTCGATCCCGAGGAAGCCCGCGCCTTTATGGAAGACGCCGGGCTGGATGAGCCGGCGGCGCGCCGGCTCATCCCGCTGTGCTTCGAGGTGCTTGGGCTGGTCTCGTTCTTCACCGTCAGCCCCGAGGAAGTGCGTGCCTGGCCGGTACCGGCTGGCACACTCGCGCCCCAGGCTGCCGGGGCGGTGCACTCCGATATGGAGCGCGGGTTCATCCGCGCTGAGGTCGTGTCCTTCGACGACCTGGCGCGTCTGGGCAGCATGACCGAGGCGCGACGGCACGGCCTGGTGCGCCAGGAGGGCCGCACCTACGCTGTGCAGGACGGCGACGTGATCCATTTCTTGTTTAGCCGCTGAGCAGCCATCTGAGCAGCCATTGGTGCGCCGCTGATGCCGGAAGAGATCTTAGAGCGCTTGCGTGAGGAGCTGGTCGCGCAGCGCCGCTTCCTGTCCGAGCAGGAGGCCGAAGCGCTGCTGCGCGCCCGCGAGGAGCTACCGCCCGATGACCCGCTGACGGCGGTCCTTCGCCGCCGTGAGGCGGAGTTCCGTGGCTTACTGCGCGACCGCTTCCTGCGTGAAGGGCTGCCGGCCGACGAGTGGTGGCGTCTCGTGCGCAAAGACATCCTCGCTCGCGGCAAGCAGACGCTGTTGGCGGAGCTCGCGCTGGACGTGCTGAAGTGGCAGTACGCCAGCTCCGATACAGCGATCCACCTGAGCCAGCTCGTCACCACGGTGCTCGGTCTGCTCCTGCTGCTCGCCGGGCTGATCTCCGCCGCGGCCTGCGTGCAGGGACAGTTCAGCCTTGGCCTGCCTATGCTAGCCATCGCCGCTGTACTGTGGTTCGTACGCTCTGGCCTGCGCCGCTGGGCTGAGCTCCGCCTCGAGGAGCGCTTCCCGCCCCTTGCGCCCTCCGGGCCTATGCCGGAGCGTGGCGCGGAAACGGAGTAGGGCCCTTACCCCCGCAGCCCTGGGGCGACGTCCTCTTCTCTCCCGTTCTCTGTGGTGCTATACTGCCCGTGTCCTGAGATGCACTGCATTGCCAGCGTACGCACAGGGATGATGCCGTCTAGGCACGACGGGTTCGAGCCAGGCATGAGGAGGAAGCCATGCAGGAGAGGATGTTGCCACGGACCGTGCTCACGCGCCGTCGTATGATCGCCACGCTCGCGTCGATAGCCGCAGCCGCGCCAGTGGCCTGTCAGCGGCGCGGGCCAGCCGCAGAAACCGAGGCGCCCAAGCCGGCTCAGTTCGCCGGCAAGCTGGTGTACATGGACTGGGAGCTCAGCACCGACGAAGCGCGGCAGCGCTGGGAGCGGCACAAGGCGCGCTTCCTGGAGAAGTATCCTCAGGTAACCATCGAGGAGATCCGCACCAACGACTTCTGGCAGAAGCTGCCGGTGATGGTGGCTAGCGGCACCCCACCTGACACGGCGCGCCTGCGCCGCCAGGCAGAGTTCCCGGCGCTGGCGCCGCGCGATGCGGTGATCGACCTCACGCAATACTTGGTCAAGAGCAGCATGCTCAAGAAAGCCGATTTCTACGAGAGCACTCTCGAGATGAACAGCATCGGCGGCAAGCTCTACTCCCTGCCAGACACTATCGGCATCTACGGAATGTTCTTCAACAAGAGCCTCTTCGACGAGGCCGGGCTGAAGTATCCTGACATGACCTGGGACTATGACAACGACTGGCTCGGTGCCGCACTCAAGCTGACCAAGCGCGAGGGGGATCGCATCGTGCAGGCTGGCGCGATGATGCCGAGCTGGTGGATCATCCACTACGCCGGGGCCAAGGGCGCCGGGATGTGGCAGGGTGGCCTGACCCAGCCGGGGGTTTGCACCAAGGTCAACTTCGGCGCGCCCGCGGTGATCCAAGCATACCAGTGGTACCAGGATGTCTTCTGCAAGCACCGCGTCGGTGTGACCGAGGACCTGGCCGCGCAGGAGGGGTTGCTGTTTGAAGGCGGCCGCGTGGCCATGCAGTTCCGGCACTACACGATCGGGGAGTACAACGATAAGATCAAGAACAGCTTCAAGTGGGACTGGCTGCCCGCGCCCCTGGGCGAGAAGGGCAAGCCGCGCATCCAGACGATCATCGGCGGTGGCATGTCGATCTTTACGCTTTCCAAGGTACAAGATATCGCCTGGGCGTACATCGAGTTTAGTAACGACCCGAATTATCTCCTGGAGACGGTGCGGGCGCAGGGCGCGTTGACCGTCTATGCCAACCGCAAGGTCCAGGAGTCAAACGAGTATATGTCTAGCCCGCTGCCGCCCACGGATAAGAAGGCGCTGATCGAAGGGTTGAAAGCAGGGCGCTTCTTCCCGGAGGTAAGCTGGGAGATGCGGGCGCTCAACGTGCAGCCGCCGGAGCTGCCGCCGGATATCCGTCCCGGCGGTCTGTGCGACACGGACTACAAGCGCATCCTGCCGGCCCAGGAAGCCGCCTATAACGGCGCGCTCAAAGCGCAGGGCGTGGCCGTCTGCCCATAAGCACGAGCGGGCCCGGCCTGTCTTGCCATGGCGCCGCGCCGGGCGTATAGTGGCGGTGGCCGGGCCCGCGGTTATGGCCTGCTGAAGGGGAGAAGGTATCGCATGCCGGCCCACCGCCCATTGGGTGTGCTAATCAAGCCGACCTCCAGCCGCTGCAACCTCAAGTGCACGTACTGCTTTTACCTGGAGAAGCAGGCGATCTACCCGTGGCGCTATGCTCCGAAGCTCTCGCTTGAGACATTTCGCCTCTTCTTCGAGCAGTACGCCGAGATCAGCGCGCCCTTCTTTTCCGTGAGCTGGCAGGGTGGGGAGCCCACGCTGATGGGCCTGGAGTTCTTCCGCACCGCAGTTGAGATCGAGCGGCGCATTCTCGAAAGGCTGCGCCGAACCCGCCCGGAAGTGCCGGCCACGATCACTAATGCGCTGCAAACGAACGGCACGCTGCTGGACGAGGAGTGGGTCCGCTTCTTTAAAGAGAACAGCTTCCTCGTCGGTGTCAGCCTGGACGGTCCTGCGGAGTGGCATGATCGCTATCGCTATGACCAGGGTGGCAAGGCTACGCACCATCGGGTGCTGCGGGCGATCAAGCTGCTGCAAGAGCACCAGGTTGACTTCAATGTGCTCACCGTGGTGTCGGCTGCGAATGTCGAGCGCCCGCGCGAGCTGCTCCAGTACCTCGTCTCGCATGACCTGACCAACCTGCAGTTCATCCCCTGCGTCGAGCGCCTTCCTGCGGACCACCCGTACGCCGGCCAGCTCAGCGACTTCTCAATTACCCCGGAACAGTACGGGACGTTCCTCTGCGAGTTGTTCGATGAATGGCTGAAGATCGGCTACCAAAAGGTGCGCATCCGCTACTTCGATAATCTCATCCAGATGGCCCTGGGGTACCCGGCGGAGAGCTGCCAGCTCGTGCCGATCTGCGGCGGCTACGTGGTCCTGGAGCACAACGGTGACCTGTACCCATGCGACTTCTTCGTCGAGCCGGGCTGGAAGCTTGGCAATATCCATGAGGCGCCGCTGGCCGAGCTGGTGTCTGGCCAGAAATTCCGGCAGTTCGGCCTAAACAAGGGGGAACTGGCGGCGGAGTGTCTCTCATGCCGTTGGCGCTCGATGTGCCATGGCGAGTGCCCGCGCTATCGCATCATTCATGCTGACACGCATCGGGCGGTGACGTATTTTTGCGCATCTTACAAACAGTTCTTCAGCACCGAGTGGGCTCGCCTCTCCAGGATTGCTGCAGAAGTGGAGCGGAAGCTGGCGGCGCCGGTCATGCCGGGCTTTGCCGGAGCACCCACCGGTGGTGTGCAGGTCTTCGATGCAGCCCTGATGGACGCGGTGCGCGCTGCACGCGCGACCGATACAGCAGCGCCCGCGGCCGCGCGTGGTCCTGAGCCGCTCCCTGTTATCTCAGCGCCGCCGCGGCCGTCTCCCCAGCCCGCGGCTCTGCGCCGCGCCACGCTACAGCCGGTGGCACCTCGCGCAGCGGTGCGGAGCGTGGGACGCAACGATCCATGCCCCTGTGGCAGCGGGAAGAAGTACAAGCGCTGTTGCGGCGCGTGACGCTGTCAGCGGCTGCGAAGCGGCTAGGCTGGCGTGCGCGACGAGGCTGCCCGCGCCGCCGAGGGCGCGCGCTCCAGGGGTGGCTTCGACGAGGCCTGGGAGAGGGTGAGCCTGGCCGCCTGCATGCGGCGGCGCCGTAGCCGCAGCGGCCATATCATGAGGCGAGCGGCCTTCCGGACCAGGCGCGCACCGCCAGCCAGCGTACCGGCAGCGTGCCAGGCCACCGCGGCGATATAGCCGACGGGCTCCAGCATGCGCCGCAGCCGATGAACCGGCGCGTGCACGCGCGGGCACGCCGGCTCGGCAAGGAGGGGTACCGGGAGGGGCGCTGGCTCTCGCACCGGCGGTGCGCTCTCTGGCAGCGACTCGCCAAGCAGCCGATCGAGCTCGTCGCCGTCGATCGTCTCCACCTCCATCAGGTGCTCCGAGATCTCGATCAGCTTTCGCTTCTGGCGCAGCAGGATGTTGCGGGCAAGCTGATAGCCTTCTTCGACAAGTGCCAGCACTTCCTGGTCAATGCGCGTTGCCAGCGTGTCGCTGAGGTGCTCCAGCTGGCCATACTCACCGCGGCGGCGCAGGTTCACCGTGCCGAGCGAGCTCATGCCGAACTCGGTCACCATGCGCCAGGCGATCTGGGTAGCATGGTCGATATCCTGCTGAGCGCCGGTCGTGATCTCACCAAAGATGATCTCTTCGGCTGCGCGCCCACCCATGGCCGCGGCGATGCGCGCCATGAGCTGCGACCGCGTCATCAGATAGCGGTCTTCCTTCGGCGCCTGGACGGTGATGCCCAGGGCGCGGCCGCGCGCAATGCACGAGACCTTCGTCACCGGGTCGGCGTCCGGCAGTGCTTTCATGACCAGGGCATGGCCTACCTCATGATAGGCAATGACGGCCTTCTCGCGGTCGGTGATGACGCGGCTGCGCCGCTCCGGGCCGGCCACGACCCGCAGCACTGCCTCGTCCAGGTCGGTCTGGGTGATCGCCTGGCGCGAGGCGCGCGCGGCCAGAATAGCAGCCTCGTTCAGCACATTCGCTAGGTCGGCGCCAGAGAAGCCAGCCGTCTGCCGCGCCAGCGCCCGCAGATCGACGTCCGGCGCCAGGGGCTTGCCGCGCGCGTGAACTTGCAGGATGGCTAGCCGACCATTGAGATCGGGCCGGTCCAGCACAACCTGGCGGTCGAAACGGCCTGGACGTAGCAGCGCCTGGTCGAGGATATCGGCGCGGTTCGTGGCAGCGATAACGATGATGTTCGTGTCCGAGTTAAAGCCGTCCATCTCGACGAGCAACTGGTTGAGCGTCTGCTCGCGCTCGTCGTTGCCGCCACCCAGGCCGGTGCCGCGCTGCCGGCCAACGGCATCGATCTCGTCCACGAACACGATGCACGGGGCATGGCGCCGCGCGGTGCGGAATAGGTCGCGCACGCGGGCCGCGCCGACGCCGACGAACATCTCTACGAACTCGGAGCCGGAGACACTGAAGAACGGCACGCCGGCCTCCCCGGCCACCGCCTTGGCGATCAGCGTCTTGCCCGTGCCAGGCGGGCCAACCAGCAGCACGCCCTTCGGCACGCGAGCGCCCAGGGCGCGAAAACGCTGCGGGTTCTTCAGGAACTCGACGATCTCCCGCAGCTCCTGCTTGGCCTCCTCGACGCCAGCCACATCGTCGAACGTCACCGCCGGCCGGTCAGGGGCTACCATCCGCGCATTGCTCCGGCTGAACGACATGGCCCGACTGGAGGCTCCGCCCTGGCGCATCAGCAGCCAGAGCATAGCCCCGATGAAGACCACCGGGAGCAGGGCCATGAGTGGCGCCGCCACAGGCGATGGCTCAGCAGACTGCACGGCCACTTCAACGCCGTGCTGGCGCAACTGCTCCGAGATGGCCGAGCCTGGCTCTTTGACGCTACGGTAACGGGACTTGTCGCGGGTCGTGATCACGACCGCGTTCCCGGTGATCGTGGCGCTCACGACCTCACCACGTTCCGCGCGGTTGAGCACTTCGCTGATAGGCAGGTATGGAGGCTCGGCGATCCGAGTGAATTGCCGCAGCCAGAAGATCGCGGCGAGCGCCGCAATGACTGCTACGACGGCAAGCAGGTACCTGACGGGAACGCGTTTTCGTTTCACGGCGAGTGCATTGTACCAGGGCACCAACAGCGGCTCAAAACGGCGCCGCCAATGGTCCCGGCTCCCTGCTCCACACGGTCCGCCAGCCGGTGCAGCGCCGGCCGACCTCCGAGCTGTGATATACTCTCCCGCGGTTGCGGGCAGTCTAGCGCTACTCTACAATGTCCTGTGCCCTGTGAGGCATGAGAGGCAGCGCCATGCAGGCGACACGAACTGCCAAGGGGAGGACGCGGTGAGATCGTTCGCATACTACGCGCCGCAGAGTGTACAAGAAGCGATCGCAGTGATGCAGCGCGAGGGAGCAGACGGCAAGATCCTGGCCGGCGGCACAGACTTGCTTGTCCAGCTGAAAGAGCGAGGGCTGCATCCCAAGTACGTCCTGAGTCTCTCGCAGATTGCTGAGCTCAAGCAGATCCGCGTCGAGGATGGCACAGTCCGTATCGGCGCTCTGGTCCGCTGCGCCGATGCCTGCGCTCATCCGGTGATCCGCGAGCGCTACCCAGTGCTGGTCGAAGGCGCCTCGATCATTGGCTCGTTCCAGATCCAGAACCTGGCGACCATTGCCGGGAACCTGTGCAATGCTGCGCCGTCGGCCGATGCCGCGCCGCCGCTGATCGTGCTGGGGGCGAGCCTGCGCATTGCCGGGCCAGCCGGCGAGCGTGTGATCCCGGTCGAGGAGTTCTTCGTGGGGCCGGGGCGCACGGTGCTCCAGCCAGGCGAGCTGGTCACCGAGATCATCTTGCCGCCGGTGCCACCGCATTCCGGCGGACACTACCTGCGTCATACGCCACGCGCCGAGATGGATATCGCAGTCGCCGGTGTGGGCAGCTTTGTCGTCCTGGAGGGCCCCCGCATCCAAGACGTACGCATCGCCCTGGGAGCAGTGGCGCCAACGCCGATCCGCGCACGGCGCGCTGAAGAGGTGCTGCGCGGCCGGGAGCCGTCTCCTGAGCTGATCGAACAGGCCGGACAGATCGCGGCAGAGGAGGCCCGACCTATCTCCGATCAGCGCGGCTCGGCGGAGTTCCGCCGCCATCTGGTCAACGTCCTGACCCGACGCACCCTGGCCCGGGCGATCGAGCGGGCGCAGGCATCGTGATGGCGGACGTACCTCGGTGCTCAACTGCGCTACCCCGAGGGGCTCGCTCCACGAGTAGCGGCACTGCACCGGGGGAGCGCGGTGCAGTGCCTTGATCGCCCGGCACAGGGCCGGGTAGATCGATACCTGATGTGATACCTGATGTTTCCGTAAATGTACCGTGTACGTGTACCGCGGAAAGCTATCAGTGCTAATGCAAGGAGAGGCGCATGCCGAAACTGATCCTCTCATTCACAGTGAACGGAGCCCAGCAGGACGTGCTCATTGAGCCGAACAAGACGTTGCTCGAAGTGCTGCGGGATGACCTGGGCCTCACCGGGTCAAAGGAAGGCTGCGGCACCGGCGACTGCGGCGCCTGTACCGTCCTGCTCGACGGCCGCCCGGTGACCTCCTGCCTGGTGCTGGCGCCTGAGGTGCAGGGCCGCTCAGTGACGACGATCGAGGGCATCGGCGGGAACGGCGGCCTGCATCCGATCCAGCAGGCCTTTATCGAGTTCGGGGGCCTGCAGTGTGGCATCTGCACGCCGGGCATGATCATGTCGGCGTATGCACTGCTCCAGCGCAACCCGAACCCGAACGAGCAGGAGATCCGTTACGCTATCGCCGGCAATCTCTGCCGCTGCACGGGCTACGACAAGATCGTGCGTGCCATCGAGGCAGCGCGCGATCGCATGCTGGCCGCACGGCAGGAGCCAGCCGGTGTAGCCGGCAGCACGCAGTAGAGCGCCTGGCGCGGGCGCTGGCATCCTGACACGCTGCTGCTTTTCGGTGAGCGATGCTGTTTTTCTTTGAGATGGGCTTTCTGGCGGTGGCCGTGGCAGGGGTCATTGCCGGTGAGCTGGCCGGGCCTCGCACGGTGCTCCCCGTCGCGCTGGCGCTGACGCTGGTGTCCTGGGGCACCTGGGAAGTGCTGGGGCGCCGGCCCTACACCCAGGCGGCGCGTGCGCTGCGCGAGGCAGCGCCTGCGCCGCGCGCGCTCTTGCCAGAGGACGTTGTCCACGGCTGGCTGCACTTCAACAAGCTGCTCGTGCTTCTGGTGGCCGGCCTTGCCGTTTGGGCCTTCCTGCGTGGCTAGCGAGCGAGAAGACACGTGCACCCAGAGCTGCCCCTTGTCGCGCTGTATCTCACTTTCGTTGAGGCCACCGCTGGCGGGCTGGCTGTGCTGCTGCTCACGGACCTCAAGAGCGAAGTCACCTCCGGATCGCTCGGGCTGACCGCGGCGACGCTGGCCGCGGTCGCCGCGTGTGCGCTCCTCCTGGCCGTCGTGCTCGCGCCGTGGCTGCCGGCGATCGCGTGGCCTGCCCTGGCCATCGCAGCGTTTGGTACTGCCGCCTATGGCCTGCTGCTATGGCGTCTTCCGTCCGCTGCGCTGCCACGCCGTACAGTTGGCGCTTCTGCCCTCGCCGGCGCCGTGGTGGCCACGCTGAGCGCTGGGGCCAGCTTCCCCAGCGCGGCGCTCGGCCCGGTCTGGAGCGCCCTCGTCTACCTAGCCGGCGGCCTGGCGCTCGGCGCGGCGACGAACGGTATGCTGCTGGGGCACTGGTACCTGATGACGCCGCGCCTCACAGCCAAGCCACTGCGCCGCATGTGCGATCTCATGCTGGGCGCCATCGGTGCGCAGGTGCTGCTCGGCGCCCTGGGTGCCTTCCTCGCAGGGACACCCGCGGCGGAGAGCCTCGCTGCCGGAACTGCACCGTGGCCGGCCGTGCCGCTCGGCAGCCTGCTCTTGCTCCGGCTTGGCTGGACTGGCGCTGGCGTGCTTTTCCCGGTGGCTACCGGCCTTGCCGCGCGCGCGTGCTGTACGGATGTCTTCCCGCGCGGACGCTCCATGCAGGCGGCCACCGGCCTGCTCTACCTCGCCACCGGCTCCGTGCTAGCGGCGACCCTCATCGCCAACGCCCTGATCCCCTCTGTGGGGAACCTGTGGTAACTGTTGGTAACTGTGGGACGCGCTGCTGACGCACTGGCCCAGGCTTCCCTGCTCCCGGAAGGGCGGCGCCTGGGCCGCCCTCGTCATGCCCGCGGCGCCTCGGCGTTCACCGCCTGGATCAGCGCCCGAATGTACCCAAGACAGAACGAGTGCTGCCGCTCTCCGTCTGGATCGACATCTGACTGCGGCACATGGTCGGGGCAGAACATGCCCTGGTAGCCGACTTCTTTGTAGACCTTCATGGCCTGGTACATATCCACGTCCCCGTTGTCAGGGTACACTTCCTCGAAATTCAGGAAGCCGCCCTTGATGTTGCGGAAGTGGACCATAAAGATCTTGCCCTGCGCGCCGAAGTACCGAATCGCCTCTAGCACCTCAGTGGCCGGGTTCTGGCACATCTCCGCCACGGTACCCTGGCAGAAGTTGAGGCCGTGATAGGGGCTCTCGCAGATCGAGACGAACTTCTTGAGCCCCTCAATGCTCCCGAGCACGCAGTGCACGCCGCGCAGCCCTGTATCGCGAGGCACGCCCGGGTCGTGCGGGTGGCAGGCCAGCTTCACGCGGCACTCCTCTGCCACCGGCACCACACGCTCCAGGAAATAGGTGATCCGCTCCCACGCCGTCTCCTCGGAGATCGGCCCGGCCTCGGTCAGCGAGTGGTCGGTCCACTCGCGGATGTCGAAGTGGCTATAGAGCGCACCGCCGCGACCGGGCCGGCGGCCGGTGCGCGGCACGCCCAGGAAGTTCAGGTTGTACTTCAGCGCCGGCACGCCGGCCTCGCCGGCGGCACGAATGTTCTGCTTGATGACCTCGATCTCTGCGTCGCGGCTGGGAAGGCCCATCATGATACCGGGAAAGCGCTGCCGCGTCATGTACTGGCTGGGCAGGTTGAGCGCCAGCACATCCATCGTGATGCCATGGTGGCGCAGCCGGTCCTGGAGCCTCTTGATCCCCTGCACGTCCCAGGTGCCGTCCTCACGCTCGATCCCCTCTCGGTTCTCGCACGCAATGTGCTCCACCCCACACTGAGCAGCCCAGGCCAGCTTCTCATCCGATACGTCTCTCATCTGATGGCCCACGTACATGGCTCGCTTCTACTCCTTCCTCAGTGGCGATCCATCGTCCCGATCGTCCCTGGAGCTGCCGTGATCGCCTGCCCCGGCTCTCCCGGCGCAGATGGTACCGACACGCGCTCGCCTGTGCCTGCGCCGGCGCGCCGCCACCTTGCCGGCGCGCCGCCCGGCGCATAGACTCGCCCGCACGTTGCCGCGGCGCTGGCTGGGACGTAGACTCGCTCCACCATGCCCGGCACGGCGTGTATGGGAGAACAACCCCGGCGTGGCGAGCACGCATCAAGGAGGAGTTGTGCTGCCCCCCTTCTTGCCGCCAGAGACGGAGGCATGGCTCGCCGGCCTTGAGCCCGAGACTGCCGTTACCTACCTTCGCGCCGCTCTCTATGCCGGTGATCCGCTGCTGGCCTCCTCTGGCCTCGAAGCGCTGCTGCGCGAGCTACTCGCGCGAGTGCAGCGAGTGCTCCATGCCGATGCCGGCGCTATCGTGCTGGCGGAGAGGAGCGGCGAGACGCTGGTGGTGCGCGTAGCCGCCGCACCCGATCCGCAGCGCGAGCCGGAGCTACGCCTGGCCACCGGCGCGCTCGCCCGGCGCATTGCTGGCGAGGGGCGCCCCCTGGTGCTCGACGTGCTCGAGGGAGCGGTAGTGGAGGAGAGCAGGGCCTACGGACTGCCGCCGTGGATGCGCTACGTGCTCGGCGCGCCACTACTCGCTGGCGAGAGCCTGGCTGGCGTGCTCTGTCTCGCCCGCACCGAGCCTCAGCCATTCACGAGAGACGACCTCTTGCTCCTGCAGCTCATTGCCAGCCGCGCGGCGCCGGCCATCGAGCAGGCGCGGCGCCATGAGGCCGCCGCCGTGGCGCTGCGCCGCGAGCAGGAGGCGCGCCGCCGGGCAGAGGCAGCGGTGCGCGAGCGTGACGAGCTGCTTTCGATTGCCTCGCACGAGCTCCGGACGCCAATCACGGTGCTGCGCGGCTACGTGCAGCTGGTGAAGCATCGCGTCGATCGACCGGGCGAGCTCGACCGACCCTGGGTACAGAGCATGCTGGAGGCCATCGTCCAGCAGGCGGATAAGCTCACGCGCCTCACTGGCCAGCTACTCGACCTCTCCCGGCTCGCCTCGGGCAAGCTCGCGCTCGACCGGCAGCCGACCGATCTGGCGCTCCTGGTAGAAGACATTGTGCGCATTGCCGGTGGTGACGAGGGCGGATCGCGGATCGTCGTCCACCGGCCACCCGAGCCGGTGATCGCCAGCGTCGATCCGCTACGCTTCGAGGAGGTGGTGCTCAACCTGCTCGATAACGCCATCAAGTACAGCCCGGAGGGCGGTGAGATCACTGTCGAGGTGCGCCCGCCGCGCGGCGGGCAGGCACAGCTGGCCGTGCGCGACCGCGGCCCCGGCATTCCCGAGGCGCATCGCGCCCACATCTTCCAGCGCTTCTACCAGGCTCCCGATCACGCTCCCGACGGCACACGGTCCGGCGGCATGGGCCTGGGCCTCTACATCTGCCTGCAGATCGTCGAGCGCCATGGCGGGACGATCACCGCCGAGTTTCCAGACGACGGGCAGGGTGGCACCTGCTTCGTCGTCAGCGTGCCGGTCGGCACCGGCCTTGAGCCCCCGGCCTATGGCACCCCGGAGCAGCAGCCACGCCTCATTGGATAAGGGAACCTTCCCTCTTACACTCGATGGCAGGTGCCAGCTCGCCAACGATGGCCTAGCAACGGCGCCGCATCGGCTCGGGGAACCACCATCTCGATGGAGCCGCCAGATTACTGCCGGCTTGGTCGCAGGTGGCACCCTTCTTGCTTGGTTAGACCTTACCGGTGCCGAAGGGAGCAGGCGTGCTGTGGTAGCCGGCTGATGGCGTGTAGCGATCGGGTGATCGTTCACTGGCGAGGTGCGGCCATGTGGCGGACGCGCGTGGACGGTGGTGCGGTGGCAGGAATCTGGAAGCGCGGGACACAGCCACCCACGCCTCCGGAGAGCCCGCAGGGCAAGGCCCGGCCACAGCGACGGCGCGCCGGGCAAGAATGGAGCGAGCCATCCTCCTGGCGCCACTGGCTCGCCCGCAGCGCGAGCGGCTGGCCGGCACGAGGCGTAGCCGCTGGAGGAGGCTCCGGGGCGCCGGCTCCCGCTGGAGCCCGCAGCGCGAGCGGCCGGCCGGCACGAGGCGCAGCGCGGAGGCTCCTGCCAGCGGCGCTGGCGTGCTTGGCCCTCCTGGGATGCCGCGCTCCGGCGGACGCTCCGCCCGGGACAGGCGCAAAGGGCATGACCGACGCACCAGTACTCGCGCCAGCGCGGCAGCTGGCGCTCACCCTGGCCGACCTCCCCGCCGGCTTTCGCCTTGGGCCTGAGCTGGCGCAGACGTTTGATCCGGCACAGGTGAAGAGCGATCCGTGGGGCCGGCTGAGCGCCTATTCAATCACCTACCTGGCCGGCTCGCCGGCTCCGGCCGAGGCCAGGCAAGACGCCAGCCCCGGCGAGCCTCCGGCAGCGGGCGAGATGCAGCCGGCGAGGATGCCGCCGTCGACGGCGAGCGCGCTCCTGGGGGACGTGAGCTCGAGCGTCAACTCGTATGCAACGGCGGCGCAGGCGCACGCGGCGTTCCAGGCGTGGCGAGCGGCCGTGCCGCCCATCTACGTGCGGCTGAGCCTGTCGCTCGCTAGGCTGGGCGACGACGCCGCGGCGTACATGCAGGAGGGCAGCCCGGTCTGTCTGGTGGGCTTTCGACGCCGCAACGTGCTGGCCAGTATCTGGGTAGGGGCGGCACACGATGGCTCGAGCGCCGCCGGATCACCCATCGAGCGGGCGCTGCAGCTGGCCAGCATCGTCGCCGCGCGGATCGATTCTGGCGCCGGGCGGTAGCCCAGCCGCCCGGTCGGCGCGGCGGCGCCGCGCTGCCCAATCACCGGCGCGGCGCCTGCGACCTGGCCCGGCAGCCGGCCCTCTCGCCTAGCGATGCGACCGCGTAGCAATGCGACCGCGCTGCTCAATCGCGGTTCGCGTCGCGCCTCATAGCTGGACCGGCGCGGCTGGAGGCTGGTGGTCACGCGTGGCGCGATGGGCCCGCGCGTACTCGGCATAGCGGCGCGCGTTGGCGCGGATCCCGGCGGCTTCGTCGTCGCTCACCTGGCGCACCACCTTGCCGGGCACGCCGACGATCAGCGAGCGGCGCGGGAACTGCTTGCCTTCGGTCACAACCGCGCCGGCGGCCACGATCGACTCCTCGCCGATGGACGAGCCGGAGAGCAGCGTGGCGTGCATTGCCACCAGCGCCCCGTTGCCGACGGTGGCGCTATGCACGACGGCACCGTGGCCGATGACCACCTCGTCGCCAATGATGCAGGGCACGTCTTCGTCCACGTGCAGCACCGCGCCATCCTGGACGTTCGAGCCACGGCCGATGCGAATGGGGGCGATGTCGCCACGGAGGACGGCGTTGTACCAGATGCTGCTACCCGGCCCGACCGTGACGTCGCCAATGACCATCGCACCCTCAGCGACGAAGACGTCGTCCGCGAGCTGCGGCCACCGGCCGGCGAAAGGAAGAACGGGCATAACGGGTGCTGCTCCTGCGATCGGCTGTGAGTGATAGCGGCACCAGGACGGCGCCCGAAGACGAGTGCCTCGCCCTCGTGGAGAGTGTACCGGCCCGGGCCCCGGTGCGAGCGGCACCGGATCTCGCGCCGGAGGGCATCGTCTGCCGAAGGAGGAAGCGGAGTGCGTAGTGGCCTGGGCCCGCGGGACGGCAGTCTCCCTGCTACTATCTTTCGCTGTGGCGGGCTTGATTGTTCAGAAGTACGGCGGGACGTCGGTGGCCACGCCCGAGCTGATC
>JBHOQS010000022.1:0-499941 GCA_042408875.1 Chloroflexota bacterium
GTGGTGCCAGGGGACAACATCCAGATGCAGGTGCGGCTCATTCAGCCGGTGGCCCTGGAGGAAGGCTTGCGCTTTGCCATCCGGGAGGGTGGCCGCACTGTCGGCGCTGGCGTCATCACCAAGATCCTCGAGTAGCCGCCCGGACTGGATGCTCGTGTGGTAGTCAGGTGATCTACCGGCAGGCGTGCAGGGTAGCCTTCCGCCGCGACGGGCAGGCAGTGCCCCGCACGCGCTGCCCTCGACAGTCAGGGCAAGAGCTCAGCAAGGAACGGCAATGGCGAGGCAACGCATTCGTATCCGGCTCAAGGCGTTTGACCATCGCATCCTCGACCAGTGCGCGCGGCAGATTGTCGAGACGGCGCAGCGCTCCGGCGCGGGGGTAGTCGGCCCGGTGCCACTCCCGACCGAGGTCCAGAAATTCACGGTGCTGCGCTCGCCGTTCATCGACAAGGACTCCCGCGAACAGTTCGAGATGCGCACGCACAAGCGCCTGATCGATGTCCTGGAGCCGACGTCGAAGACGGTCGACGCGCTGATGCGGCTCAACCTGCCCGCCGGCGTGGACATCGAGATCAAGGCGTAGCAAGTCGCAAGAGCATAACAAGTCGCAAGAGCACGACAATAAGACAAATTTGCTATAATATTCCGTGTGCCGGCGACGCACGGCACGACCGGCATGACCGGACGTAGCGGTCCGCTGCCGGGAGCAGGAGGAGGAGATGGCCCGACCGGCTGACGGCCTCCTGGGGACCAAACTGGGGATGACGCAGGTGTTCGGCGAAGGCGGTGCCACGATCCCGGTGACGGTTATCCAGGCGGGCCCGTGCTACGTAACACAGATCAAGACGGTTGAGCGCGACGGCTACAATGCCATCCAGCTCGCCTACGGCGAGACGCGCAAGCTGACCCGGCCTGAGCGCGGGCACTTGCGGAAGGCTGGGGTGCCGCCGATGCGCTATCTGCGCGAGTTCCGGGTCAACAACCCGACGGACTACCAGCTCGGCCAGCAGCTCACCGTGAGCATCTTCCGGCCTGGCGAGAAGGTAGACGTGATCGGGACGTCAAAGGGCAAAGGGTTCGCCGGCGTGGTGAAGCGCCACGGCTTTGGCGGCGGCCCGCGCACGCACGGTCAGTCCGACCGCCTGCGCGCGCCCGGCTCGATCGGCTCCGGCACGACGCCAGGCCGCGTGCTGAAGGGCCTGCGCATGGCCGGCCACATGGGGAACGAGCGCGTGACGATCAAGAACCTGGAGATCGTGCGTGTGGACCCGGAGCGCAACCTGCTGCTAGTGAAAGGCTCTGTCCCCGGGCACATTAAGGGGCTGGTGATGGTGCGCCGCGTGGTGAGCGAGGAGCAGGTGTAGGCGGCAGGGAGGAGAAGAGATGGCTGAGGTACAGGTGCGCAATGTCGCCGGGGAGGTGGTGGGCCAGCTCCCCCTGGCCGACAGCCTGTGGGGGATCGAGCCGAACCATGCCGTGCTGCACCAGGCTGTCGTGCGGCAGCTCGCCAATCGCCGGCAAGGCACGCACGACACGAAGACGCGCGGCGAGGTGAGCGGCGGCGGCTGGAAACCGTGGCGGCAGAAGGGAACTGGCCGCGCGCGCCAGGGGTCGATCCGTGCGCCCCACTGGAAGGGCGGCGGCGTCGTCTTTGGGCCGCACCCGCGGGATTACCACCAGGATATGCCGCAGAAGATGCGGCGCCTGGCGTTGAAGAGCGCGCTGGCATCGAAGGCGCGCGATGGCGAGCTGATCGTCGTCGATGAGCTGACGATCGAGCAGCCCAAGACGAAGCTGATGGTCGAGCTGCTGAAGCGGCTCGGCATCAACGAGAGCGTGTTGATCGGCCTGGCCGCGGATGACCCGCAAGCCGAATGGATCGGCCGCGCGGCCCGCAACATCCCGCGCGTCGAGGTCAAGCGTGTCGAGGCCCTGGATGTGTACAGCATTCTCAAGCACAAGTATCTGCTGCTAGGCCGTCGTGCCGTGCAACAGCTCGAAGGAGCGCTGGCGTAAGATGAACGTCTACGACGTGATCCGCCGCCCGCTTATCACAGAGAAGACGACCATGCTGACTGCTCAGCACAATACCTATGCCTTCGAAGTTGCACGCGAGGCAAATAAGATCGACATTAAGCGGGCGGTCGAGGAGCTTTTCAAGGTCGATGTGGTAAAGGTGAATACGCTGAACGTCCGCGGCAAGGAGCGCCGGCGTGGCCGCACCGTCGGCCGCACGCCGTCGTGGAAGAAGGCGTATGTCACCGTGGCCGAGGGCCAGAAGATCGATATCTTCGAGCAGTAGGGACGCATGCTGGCTAGGCCGAGCGGGAGCCGGGGCGTCCTGCCAGACACTTCTGGAGGCGCTCTAGGCGCACCGAGCCGGCCACCAGACGGGCCGATGGAGGACGGGAGTAGAGCCGTGGGTATCCGGAAGTACAAGCCGACCACGCCGGGGCGCCGGCACGCCACGGTCAGCGACTTTTCGGAGATCACCAAGACCGAGCCGGAGAAGTCGCTGACCGAGCCACTGAAGAAGCATGCCGGCCGGAACAATCAGGGGCGGATCACAACGCGCCACCGCGGCGGTGGCCACAAGCGCCTCTATCGCATTATCGATTTCAAGCGCGAGAAGTTCGGCGTGCCTGGCACGGTGGTGTCAATCGAGTACGACCCCAACCGCTCGGCGCGCATCGCACTGGTGGTGTACGCTGATGGCGAGAAGCGCTACATCCTGGCGCCGCTGGGGCTCAAGGTGGGCGACAAGATCATGTCGGGGCCGAACGCTGAGATCCGGCCCGGGAACGCCCTGCCGCTGGCGAACATTCCGGTGGGCACGACGATTCATAACATCGAGCTCCACCCGGGCAAGGGTGGCCAGCTCGTCCGCTCGGCCGGCGCCGCCGCGCAGTTGATGGCCAAGGAAGGCCTGTATGTGCAGGTGCGCATGCCCTCGGGCGAGCAGCGGCGGATCCTGGCTACGTGCATGGCCACGATCGGCCAGGTCGGTAATCTGGATCACGCCAACATCTCGCTGGGCAAGGCGGGTCGGGCGCGCCATCTGGGTCGGCGTCCGGCGGTGCGTGGCTCGGCGATGACGCCGCGCGACCATCCGCATGGTGGTGGCGAGGGCAAGGCGCCGATTGGCCTGCCGGGGCCGAAGACGCCGTGGGGTAAGCCTGCGCTAGGCTATCGCACGCGGCGGAACAAAAAGACGGACAAGTTCATCGTGCGTCGGCGCACGAAGTAGGTAGAAACCGCCCCGGTCTCTCTGAGCGGAGAGCCGTGCGCCGGCGAGCCGACCGGAGCAACGGTGGGGTGAGGCGACGAGGGAACGGCAATGTCTCGGTCAGTGAAGAAGGGCCCGTACATCGATCCGAAGCTGCTGGCCCGCATCCAGGAGATGAACCGCCGCGGCGAGAAGCGGGTGATCAAAACGTGGTCCCGCGACTCGACCGTGTTCCCAGATATGGTCGGACACACTATTGCAGTGCACGACGGACGACGGCACGTGCCGATCTATATCACAGAAAACATGGTCGGCCATAAGCTGGGTGAGTTCGCGCCAACGCGCACTTTCCGCGGGCACGTGAAGGCCGAGCGCACGACGCGCCGCTGAGAGCCAGCGAGGCGCAGTGAGGACCAAGGACGCATCCCGCACGTCCTGTGCCCGGCCAGGGTGCGGGGAGCTAGGGGTAAAGCAAAGATGGAAGTACGCGCAGTTGCACGCTATCTGCACGTGTCGCCGCAGAAGGCCCGCCTGGTGGTGGACACGGTGCGCGGCAAGCCGGTGAAGGAGGCGCTGGCCATCCTGCGGTTCTTGCCGCAGAAGTCGGCCCGCCTGGTGTGGAAGGTCGTCAAGTCGGCGGCGGCGAACGCAGAGAATAACTACGCAATGGATCCGGACGAGCTCTACATCAAGCGGATTTACGTAGATAACGGCCCGATGTACAAGCGGGCTCGCGCGCGGGCGCGCGGCATGCGTAGCCCGATCCTGAAGCGCACCAGCCACGTCACCGTGGTCGTCGAAGAGAAGGGAGCGAAGTAACCGTGGGACATAAAGTACACCCGGTGGGCTTCCGGCTGGGCGTGATCCGCACGTGGGATGCCCGCTGGTACGCCAACAATCGCGATTACCCGCGCCTGCTGGCCGAAGACCTCGATATCCGCGCCATGCTGCGTCAGCGGCTGGCCAACGCGTCGGTCTCGCGCATCGAGATCGAGCGTACAGTGAACCAGGTCTCGGTCACGATCCACACGGCGAAGCCGGGGATCGTGATTGGGAAGGGCGGGCAAGCGGTGGAGGAGCTGCGCAAGGCGCTCGAGCAGATGACTGGCAAGCGCGTGCGGCTCAACATCGTCGAGATTACCCGCCCGGAGCTGGATGCGACGCTCGTGGCGCGCAGCATCGCCGAGCAGCTCGAGAAGCGCGTGGCCTTCCGCCGCGCCATGCGCCAGGCGGTGCAGCGGGCCATGCGCCTGGGCGCCCGCGGCATCAAGGTGGTCGTCGGCGGGCGGCTGGGTGGCGCCGAGATGGCGCGCCGTGAGAAGGACGGGGACGGCAAGGTGCCGCTCCAGACGCTGCGCGCCGACATCGACTATGGTCAGGCAGAGGCGCTGACCACCTACGGCCGCATCGGCGTGAAGGTGTGGATCTATAAGGGCGACGTGCTGCCGGATGGCACTCGCGAGCAGGCGGCTCCGCCGCGCGAGCGCGTGGCGCGCCAGCTGCCCGAGCCACGCGAAGGCAGGGAGCGCCGCCGCGGCGGTAGAGGCGGTGGCAGCCGCGGCGCACGCGCCGCAGCCACCACAGCCGAGACGACTGCGTAGGAGACGACGTCGCGCCGGAGCCCTCTGCCTCCGGCGCCGGATGGGAGCGTGGACGATGTTAATGCCAAAGCGGGTGCGCTTTCGCAAGCAGCACCGTGGCCGAATGAAGGGCGAGGCGCACCGCGGGACGACCGTCGCCTTCGGCGACTTCGGGCTCCAGGCACTGGAGCCGTGCTGGCTCGATAGCCGGCAGATCGAGGCGGCCCGCCGCGCCATGACCCACCACGTCCGTCGCGGCGGCCAGGTGTGGATCCGCATCTTCCCAGATAAGTCCGTCACGGCCAAGCCGGCGGAGACCCGCATGGGCTCCGGCAAGGGAGCACCCGACCACTGGGTCGCGGTGATCAAGCCCGGCCGGATCCTGTTCGAGCTCGGCGGCGTGCGTGAGGAGGTGGCGCTGGAGGCGTTGCGGCTGGCCTCGTACAAGCTGCCGATCAGGACCCGCATCGTCCGGCGCGCCGCGGTCGTGACACCGGAGGCCGCTGGCGCCGGTGCGGAGGAACAGGCTCCGGCCGCCGAGACTGTGGAGGTGAGCGGTGCCTAGCGCGAAAGCACAGGAGCTGCGAAACCTGTCCGTTGCCGAGCTCCGGCAGCGCATCGAAGAGGCGCGGCGCGAGCTGTTCAACCTGCGCCTGCAGCTCGCCATGCGCCAGCTTGAGAACTACAAACGCATCAAAGAGGTACGCCATGACATCGCCCGCATGCTGACGATTTTGACGGAGAAGCAGCGGCAGGGCGAGGCGTAGTTAGGGAGCGGAAGTCCGATGGAAGCGACATCTCCCTCAGCCGGCACCGAGCAGCGCTCCAAGCGCAAGCAGCTCGTCGGCTGGGTGGTGAGCAACAAAATGGACAAGACAATTACCGTCGATGTGGAGCGGCTCCGGCGGCATCCGCGGTACAAGCGGGTGGTGCGCGTGCGCAAGAAGTTCTACGCGCACGACCCGTTCAACCTCTGCCAGGTCGGCGATCTGGTGCGGATCGAGGAGAGCCGTCCGCTGTCGCGCCTGAAGCGCTGGCGCCTGGTCGAGATCATCAGCCGCGCCGGCGAGGCGGCAGCCCAAGCTCCCGCGCCCACTGAGCTGCCAGCCACACCTGCGGCAGAGCCGACCGCCGAGCTTGCCCCGGAAAGTGAGGCGGAGCGATGATCCAGCCGGGCACGCGCCTGCGTGTGGCGGACAACACAGGCGCGAAAGAGATTATGTGTATCCGCGTGATGGTGGGCTCCAATAAGCGCTATGGCGAGGTTGGGGACATCATCATGGCCTCTGTAAAGGAGGCGAACCCGGGCGGCGTGGTTAAGAAGGGCGAGGTCGTCCGGGCGGTGATCGTTCGGGTGGCGAAAGAGTATCCGCGGCCCGACGGCTCACGCATCCGCTTCGACGATAACGCGGCCGTGATCCTGACCCCGCAGAACAGCCCGCGTGGCACGCGTATCTTCGGGCCGGTCGCGCGGGAGCTGCGCGAGAAGAACTTCATGCGCATCGTCTCGCTGGCGCCGGAGGTGCTCTAAACGATGCTGCGAAAGACGCAGAAGAGGTTTCACGTACGGACCGGCGATCTGGTCATGGTGATCGCCGGCAAAGACCGCGGGAAGACCGGCCGGATCACGCGGGTGGTCACGGAGAAGGACCGGGTGGTTGTCGAAGGCGTCAACATCGTCAAGCGCCACCTGAAGCGCCGGCCCAACCGGCCTGGAGGCATCGTGGAGATGCCGGCGCCGATCCATGTCTCGAATGTGATGCTCGTCTGTCCGAACTGCGAGCAGCCGGCGCGAACAGGCCACCGCTTCCTGGCGGACGGCACCAAGGTGCGCTACTGCAAGAAGTGCAACGAAGTCATCCGCCCGCCGGAAACCGGCCGGCGCACCGCATAGGGTGAAGCACAGCGATGGCTCAAGTACAACCAGCACAGCGGTTGCGCGATCGCTATCTGCATGAGATACGCCCGCAACTGCTCCGAGAGTTCAACTATCCGAATATCATGGCCGTGCCGAAGGTCGAGAAGGTCGTGCTCAACATCGGCCTGGGCGAGGCGGTACAAAACCCGCGCGCGCTCGAGGCGGCCGTACGCGACCTGACCCTGATCAGCGGGCAGAAGCCGGTGGTCACGCGGGCGAAGCGCTCGATCGCCGGATTCCGCCTGCGCAAGGGCATGCCGATCGGCGTGATGGTCACGCTGCGCGGGCAGCGCATGTACGACTTCCTGGAGAAGCTCATGGCGGTCGTGCTGCCACGCATCCGTGACTTCAACGGCCTGTCGCCGAATTCATTCGATGGGCACGGCAATTACAGTCTGGGACTGCGCGAGCAGCTCGTCTTTCCGGAGGTCGAGTACGATCAGATCGACAAGCTGCGCGGCCTGGAGGTGAGCATCGTCACCACGGCGAAGACGGACGAGGAGGGCCGCCGGCTGCTCGAGCTGATGGGTATGCCCTTCCGGGCCGCGTAAGGAGGCATCCTTGGCCAAGAAAGCGAAGATCGAAAAGTGGAAGCGCCCCCCGAAGTATCGGGTGCAGTTCCATAACCGTTGCCGGCTGTGTGGTCGCCCGCGCGCCTATATGCGGAAGTTCGGGCTCTGCCGCATCTGCTTCCGTACTCTGGCGCTCCGGGGCGAGCTGCCAGGCGTGACCAAGTCGAGCTGGTGACGAGGACCGAGGCGCAGTCTGCCCTGGGAACGGTCGTCCGCTGCACGCCGGTCCACAGGCCGGTGCTCTGGCGCCTCCGTTCCAGGCTGTGAAGGAGTTCGTGGCAATGAGTGTTTCCGATCCTGTGGCAGACATGCTGACCCGACTGCGGAACGCATCCACCGCCCGGCACGCGCATGTCCTGGTGCCGGCCTCCCGCTTCAAGCTCGGCATCGCCAAGATCCTGAAGCAGGAGGGCTACATCAAGGACTATGAGCTTATCAAGGATGGGCCACAGGGGACGATCAAGATCTGGCTCAAGTACACCGACAAGAAGCAGCCGGTGCTGACCGGCCTGAAGCGGGTGAGCAAGCCGGGGCTGCGCGTGTACACCCGCCGGACGGAGATCCCGCGGGTGATGGGGGGCCTGGGCACTGTCATCCTGTCTACCCCACAGGGCCTGATGACCGGCCGTGAGGCCTGGAAGCAGGGCCTGGGCGGCGAGGTGGTCTGCTACGTCTGGTGATGGTGTCTGGCGATGGTGCAGGAACACAGAATCCACACCAGGACCAGACGCCAAGAGCAGGCACACGCCGAGACAGGAGGAGGATGAAGCATGTCACGCATTGGGCGCCTTCCGATCCCCCTGCCGCCGGGGGTAAAAGTCGAGATTACTGGCCAGCATATCGTCGTGCAAGGGCCAAAAGGGACGCTGGAACGCGATATTCACCCGCGCATTCGCGTTGAGCAGCAGGATGGCCAGCTCGTGGTGAAGCGACGGTCCGATGACCGGGAGGATAAGGCACTGCACGGCCTGACGCGCGCGCTCGTCGCGAATATGGTGACCGGGGTGACGCAGGGGTTTAGCAAAGGCATCGAGATTTCCGGCGTGGGTCTGCGCGCGAACAAGGTCGGCGAGAAGCTGGTGATGCAGCTTGGCTTCTCTCACCCAGTGGAGATGGTGCCCCCGCCTGGGATCACGTTCCAGCTCGAGGGGCCACAGCGCGTGCTGGTGCAGGGCATTGACAAGGAGTTGGTTGGCCAGGTGGCGGCCACGATCCGCGCCATCCGGCCCATTTCCCCATACGGCAATCCACCGAAGGGCCTGTTCTATGTAGGCGAGCGGGTGCGTCGCAAGGCTGGCAAGGCTGCAGGCAAGGGCGGCAAGAAGTAAGATGCGGAGCCGGCCTGCAGGTGCCTGGCCGGCGACGGCGGCCGCAAGCCCGCTGGAGGGGATGAGAGAGTAGACTATGGCAAAGGCAACACCGCGTGAGCAGCGCCGCAGGCGGCACCTGCGCGTGCGGAAGAAGATCTCCGGCACGCCGCAGCGGCCTCGCCTGGCGGTGTTCCGCAGCTCACAGCACATCTATGCACAGGTGATCGACGATACCATTGGACATACCCTCGCGGCGGCGTCTGATCTGGAACCGGCCGTGCGCTCACAGATCAGCAACGGGATGACGAAGACGGACGTAGCGCGACTGGTCGGCCGGCTGGTGGCCGAGCGCGCCCGGGCCAAGGGGATCGAGGCGGTGGTCTTCGACCGCGGCGGGTTCCTGTACCACGGGCGCGTGCAGGCATTGGCAGATGCGGCACGCGAGGCAGGCTTGAAGTTCTGACGTCGCGCCCCGGCGCAGGCTGCTGTACACAGGCAGCATGAAACCGGTGGCCGAGCCCGGCCCGCTGCAGCGGGCCTGGACCAGGAGGCAGCGTGGCACGCATTGATGCATCGAAACTGAACTTGCAGGAGCGGGTCGTGCAGATCCGCCGTGTCGCCAAAGTCGTGAAGGGCGGCCGGCACTTCAGCTTCAGCGTGGTTGTGGTCGTGGGCGATGGCCAGGGCCACGTAGGCGTCGGCATGGGCAAGGCGCGCGAGATCTCCGATGCGATCCGCAAGGGGGTCGAGCAGGCCAAGAAGGCGCTGGTGGAGGTCCCGCTGCGCGGGACCACGATCCCGCACGAGGTCATCGCCGACTACGGTGCGGCACGGGTACTGCTGCGCCCGGCTGCGCCCGGCACTGGGGTGATCGCCGGGCTGCCGGTGCGCGCGGTCGTGGAGGCGGCGGGGGTGCGGGATATCTTGACCAAGTCGCTGGGGTCGTCGAACCAGCTTAACATTGTGAAAGCCGCCATGCTGGCGCTCCAGAAGCTGAGCACGCCGGAACAGGCCGCGCAGAAGCGCGGTGTGCCGGTTGCCGCGCCGGCGGGCGCGACCGCAAGCTAGGCCGGGCGAGTGGAGAGGACCGGCTCCAAGGTGGGATCTATGCCAAAGCGTCTGCTGATTACACTAGTGCGGAGCACCATCGGAAGCCGCAAGGAGCACACGGCGACGGTGCGCTCGCTCGGGCTGAGGCGGCGCATGCAAACCGTGAGCCATCCGGACACTCCCAGTATTCGGGGGATGATCCGCGCGGTGCAGCACCTGCTCCATGTGACAGAGGTCGAGCTGCCGGCGCGCCGGCGCAAGCGACCCGCGCGCGGTGCAGCGGCCTCGACGTCGGACGGGTCCAGCGCCGCCGTGCCCGCGAGCCAGCACGCCACGCACTCTGAGGAAGGGGCGAAACCGTGAGACTGCACGAGATCAAGGCACCTGAGGGCGCTCGCAAGGAGCGCCGGCGGATCGGCCGCGGCCACGGGTCCGGCCGGGGGAAGACGGGCGGCCGCGGCACGAAGGGCCAGAAGGCCCGTTCGGGCGATCGCATCCCGCTGCACTTCGAGGGCGGGCAGACTCCGTTGACGATGCGTGTCGGCCTCAAGCGCGGCGAGGGCCGCTATATGCGGCCGCGTCCCCTGGAGCGCCCGGAGTACGAGATCGTGAACGTGGAGCGGCTCAACCGCTTTGAGGCAGGCACGGTGGTGACGCCGGGCCTGCTGATCGAGCACGGCATGATCGATCCTCAGGGCAAGAAGGGGACGCTGGTGAAGATCCTGGGCGACGGCGAACTCACCCGGCCGCTCACGGTGCAGGCACACAAGTTCTCGGCCAGCGCCCGCGAGAAGATCATTGCCGCAGGAGGCTCGATCGCGATCCTGGCGAAGCCGTGGCGCCCGGACCTGCCGCCTATCTTTGCCGAGGAGCCTGCGCTCCAGGGCGCCGCCGGGGAGACAGGAACCGGCGAAGTGGGGTAGACTGGTGGAGCAACCTGGAAGATATGCGGGTGCAGACGAGGCCACGCGCTCTTGTCCGCAGGACCCGCAGGACGCAGCCGGCGCCGGCCCTGCGCGTCGATGGGATGAGTCATGAGCCCGGACGGCTGACGAGCCGGGCTGGAGTGGCCGGCGAGGCCAGAGAGCACAGAAGAGCTTATGCTCGACGCTGTATTGAACGCTTTCAAACTCCCGGACGTACGTAGGAAGATCCTGTTCACGTTCGGTCTGCTGGTGGTCTTTCGTATCGCCGCACAGGTGCCTGTGCCGGGCGTCGATGCCGCTGCCCTGCACGAGCTACGTGATCTGCTGGCGCGCAGTGACCAGTTGCTCGGCATCCTGAACATCTTTTCGGGGAGCGCCCTGCAAAACGCTTCGGTGGCGTCGCTGGGTGTCTACCCGTACATCACCGCGACCATCATCATGCAGCTCATGATGCCGCTGATCCCGCGGCTAGCAGAGCTCGCTAAGGAGGGCGAGGCAGGGCGCCTGAAGATCGCGCAGTACACGCGCATATTAACCGTGCCCCTTGCCGCACTCCAGGCGCACGGGACGCTGGTGCTGCTGTCCAGCCGGCAGAGCGGCGGTGTACAGCTTATCAGGGGCTATGACCTCTTCAGCCAAGCGTACTGGCTGCCATCGCTGGCGATGATCATCAGCATGGTCGCCGGCACGATGTTCCTGATGTGGCTGGGGGAGCTGATCACGGAGTTCGGCATCGGCAACGGGATCTCGATCATCATTTTCGGGGGCATCGTGGCCGGGCTCCCCAGCATGGTGGTGCGCGGGTTGGTGGCGGGACAGAACTACGTGGCGCTGATCGTCTTCGCTGTGGCCGCGGTGCTCACGGTGGCGGCGATCGTGTTCATCCAGCAGGGTGAACGGCGGATCCCAGTCTTCTACGCCAGACGGATCCGCGGCAACCGCGTCTTCGGCGGGACGAGCACGCACATCCCATTGAAGGTGAACTCGGCGGGGATGATCCCGCTCATCTTCGCCACCTCGATCCTCATCTTCCCGGCGACGATCGCCAGCTACCTGGAGGTCTCGCAGGTTACCCTGGTGGCGTCGATTGCCCGCGGCGTGCGCACCTTCCTGGACCCGGCGAACCCACCGTACTGGGTGCTCTACTTCCTGCTGGTAGTGCTCTTTACGTATTTCTACACAGCGGTCGTGTTCCAGCAGCAGAACCTCGCGGAGAACTTGCAGAAGGCCGGGGGGTTCATCCAGGGCATTCGCCCGGGCAGGCCGACGGCCGAGTACCTGGCCAAGGTGCTCAATAACATTACGCTAGCTGGGGCCGTGTTCCTGGGACTGGTCGCTATCCTGCCGTACATTCTATCGAAGCTCACGAATACCCAGGCGCTCACGCTCTCCAGCACGGCCATGCTGATCGTGGTAGGCGTGGTCATCGACACCATGCGGCAGCTCGAGGCACAGCTCATGATGCGGCAGTACGAGGGCTTTATCCGCTAGTGTATGTTGTCTTGATGGGGCCTCCGGGCGCGGGGAAGGGCACGCAGGCAGCACGCCTCGCCGCAGCGTTCGGGCTCTGCCATCTGTCCACCGGCGATATCCTTCGCCAGGCCGTCGCCAGCGGGACACCCCTGGGCACGCAGGCGAAGGAGTATATGGAGCGCGGGCTGCTCGTGCCAGACGACATCATGGTCCGTATTGTGGTGGACCAGCTCGATCGAGAAGAGTGTCGCGACGGCGTGCTGCTCGATGGCTTTCCGCGCACCGTCGCCCAGGCAGAGGCGCTGGATCGCGCCCTTGAGGAGCGTGGCAAGCGCATCACTGCGGTGCTGGACCTCGAGGTGGCTCCGGATGTGCTGCTGGCGCGGCTTAGCGGCCGGCTGATCTGCCGGGTCTGCCAGGCGACGTACCACCAGACCCTGAACCCGCCGAAGCAGCCGGGGGTGTGTGACCGCTGCGGCGGTGAGCTCTACCAGCGGGCGGACGACACCCTGGAGACGGCCCGCACTCGCCTTCAGGTGTATGCAGAGCGTACGGCGCCGGTGCTCGAGTATTACCGGCGCCGAAGTGTGCTCCAGCAAGTCTTGGGCGAGGGAACGATCGACGAGGTCACGGCGCGACTCATCGGTGCGCTCAGGCAGAGGCAGGATGGCGGGGACCCGTGATCGCCGCGGCATGGGTCACGGTAGGGAGGCGATGATCCTTATTAAGTCGCACGAAGATTTAAAATACATGCGCCGCGCCGGCCGCATCGTGGCCGAGACGTTGGCTCTATTGGTCGAGCACATCAAGCCCGGCGTGACGACGGGTGAGCTCGACCGCATCGCTGAGCAGTATATCCTCAGCCAGAAGGCCCGGCCGGCGTTCAAGGGCTACAACAAGTATCCGGCGAGTATCTGCACGTCGGTCAACGAGGAGATCGTGCACGGCATTCCAGGGCCGCGGCAGCTCAAAGAAGGTGATATAATAAGCCTCGATTTGGGCGCGGTGTACCGCGGCTTCTATGGGGACGCGGCCGTCACTGTCGGGGTCGGCCGGATCAGCCCGGAGGCAGAACGGTTGCTGCGGGACACCGAGGCCGCCCTGTATGCTGGGATCGCCCAGGCGCTGCCCGGCAACCATGTGGGAGATATCTCCTGGGCGATCCAGAGCTACCTCGAGCAGCGCGGCTACGGCGTGGTGCGCGAGTACGTCGGCCATGGCGTGGGCCGCTCTCTCCACGAGGAGCCCCAGGTGCCGAACGTGGGCGCGCCCGGCGAAGGGCCGCTCCTGCGGCCTGGTATGACGCTCGCCATCGAGCCGATGGCGAACCTGGGGACGCACGAAACTGAGAAGCTGCCGGATGGGTGGACGGTCGTCACGCGTGACCGGAGCCTGTCGGCGCATTTTGAGCACACTGTCTGCGTCACCGAGGGCGAGCCGGAGATTCTGACCGCGCTCGTTGATGCGCGCGTGCCGGCGTTGGTACGCTGAGCGGTGCGCTCGTGCGTGTTCCGGGGCACCGAGACACGCGCTAGACAAGCGGGGAAGGAAGCAGAACGGGGAAGGAAGCAGAACAATGAAGGTCAGCGCGTCGGTGAAGCGGCGCTGCGAGAAGTGCAAGATCATTCGCCGCCGCGGCGTCGTGATGGTGATCTGCGAGAACCCGAAGCACAAGCAGAAGCAGGGGTAACGAGGGAGGCGCAGGCGCATGGCACGCATTGCCGGCGTCGATCTGCCGCGCGAGAAGCCGGTTGAGATCGCGCTGCGATACATCTTTGGCATCGGACCGACCACGGCCAAGCAGGTGGTGCAGAAGGCCCAGGTGAACGGCGCTGTACGGGTCAAGGACCTCACGGAGGAGGAAGTCAACCGGATCCGTGAGATCATCGACCGTGAGTATGTTGTGGAGGGCGACCTGCGGCGGGAGATCAAGATGAACATCGACCGCCTGAAGGAAATCGGGTGCTACCGCGGCCTGCGCCATCGGCGCGGCTTGCCGGTGCGCGGCCAGCGCACCCGCACCAACGCACGGACGGTTGGCTGGCCGGCGCGCCGCCGCCCGCGCCAGACAGTCGGCGGTCGCAAGCGGGCGACGAAGAAGTAGACGGGTGCCGGACCACTACGGTCCGGCTGGGCATGTGAGGAGCATCGATGGCCACACCTACGAGGAGGGCTGCGGCGCAGGCCGCGCGGGCGCGGCGGCGTGAGCGGAAGATCGTGCCGCGCGGCCAGGCGCACATCCAGGCGACGTTTAACAACACCATCGTGACGATCACAGACCCGAATGGGAACGTGATCTGCTGGTCGAGCGCTGGTGCGGCCGGCTTCAAAGGCTCGCGCAAGAGCACGCCGTTTGCAGCGCAGGTAGCCGCCGAGACGGCGGCGCGCCGGGCCATGGAGCACGGTATGCGCACGATCGAGGTCTTCGCCAAAGGCCCGGGCTCCGGGCGGGAGGCGGCCATCCGTGCCTTGCAGGCCGCCGGCCTGTCGGTCGTCTCGATCACTGATGTGACACCTATTCCGCATAATGGCTGCCGGCCGCCGAAGCGGCGCCGCGTCTAAGATCGCCCCTGGCTGCGGCGCTGGCACGGGGCTGCTGGAACGAATGAGGGAGCACGGAAAACGGAGGAGTTATGGCACGGTATACAGGACCGGTGTGCCGGCTGTGCCGCCGGGAGGGCATGAAGCTCTACCTGAAGGGGGAGAAGTGCCTCACACCGAAGTGTCCGTTTGAGCGGCGGCCGTACCCGCCGGGCATGCACGCCCAGAAGCGCAAGAAGCCGACGGAGTACGGCTTGCAGCTTCGTGAGAAGCAGAAGGCGCGCCGTATCTACGGCATCCTGGAACGGCAGTTCCGCAAGCATTTCGAGGAGGCGGAGCGCCGCCCGGGCGTGACAGGCGAAAATCTGCTCCAGATCCTGGAGATGCGCCTGGACAATATCGTCTACCGCCTGGGCTTCGCTGTGTCGCGGAACCAGGCCCGCCAGCTTGTGCGGCACGGCCATTTCCGGGTGAATGGCCGCCGGCTTGATGTCCCGTCCGCGCTGCTCCGGCCAGGCGATGAGATTACGGTGCGCCCGCAAAGCCGTGACATGCAGCACTTCCAGGAGCGGATGGCGGAGGTGCAGGCGCAGCGCATCCCGGGCTGGCTCCAGCTTGACCCGGCAACGATGACCGGGCGGGTCCTGGCTGTGCCCAGCCGCCAGGAGATCGATACGCCGCTGAACGAGCAGCTTATCGTCGAGTACTATTCGCGGTAGCACGCCGGACGGGCAGCGCGGACCGGCGCACCGCTGTGCCGGGAGCAGCTAGTGTACCTGCCCGTCCTGGTGGTGCTCCTCTGGCCAGTGGGCCGGCCCTCCCTACGGAGGTGTCCAAAGGAGGCGAGAGAACGTATGCCCATCGAACCTATCCTGCCTGAGGTCCACGTCACCGAGCAGGAGTCAACCTACGGACAGTTTGAGATCGAGCCGCTGGAGCGTGGCTACGGTCACACGCTCGGCAATGCCTTGCGGCGTGTCCTGCTGTCTTCGCTGCCGGGTGCAGCCGTCACGTCGATCCGTATCATCGGCAAAGAGGGGGAGATCCGGCACGAATTCACCGACGTGCCGGGCGTGCGCGAGGACGTGACGCAGATCGTGCTGAACGTGAAGAAGATCCGGCTGCGCTCGTTTAGCGAGGCACCGGTGGAGATGATCCTCGACGCGCACGGCCCCGGCACGGTCACGGCCGGGCAGATCGAGCTGCCGTCGGACATCGAGCTGGTTACGCCGGATCAGTATATCGCCACGCTAGACTCCGAGGATGCGCGCCTGACCATCCGCTTCACGGTGGAGCAAGGTGTCGGCTACCGTCCCGGCGAGCATCGCGAGGACCAGCCCATCGGGGTGATCCCGGTGGATGCCATCTTCACGCCGATCCGCAAGGTCGAGTACTTCGTGGAGCCGGCGCGCTTTCGCGATCGCACGGACATCGATCGGCTGGTGCTACGCATCTGGACCGACGGTACAATCATGCCGGAGGATGCGCTGCACAAGGCCGCGGAGATCCTGACGCGGCAGTTCCAGGCGCTGACTGCTACGGGCGTGGTGCCGCAGCCAGTGGTGAAGCAGCCGCTGACGCCGCTGCCGGTGCCGCCGCGCTGGGCAGAGGCGCCGGTAGAGGAGCTCGAGCTCTCGAACCGCACGCTCAACTGCCTCAAGCGCAACAGCATCACCCGGGTGGGCCAGCTTCTCGAGATGACCGAAGACGACCTGCTGAGCCTGCGCAACTTCGGCCAGAAGTCGCTCGACGAGCTGAAGGAGGCGCTGCGTGTGCGTGGCCTGCTGCCCGGCGCGCCGTCTGGCGGTGCACCGCTTGAGGCAGCGGCTGTGACTGGCGAGGGGGAGGAGTAGCACAGCGGTGAGACATCGTATCCAGGGCCGGAAGCTCCACCGGCCCTCTGACAAGCGCCGCGCGATGATCCGGAATCAGATGGCGGCGCTGCTCAAATATGAAAAAATCCAGACGACGGAGGCGCGCGCCAAGGAACTGCGCCGGCACATCGAGCGGTTGATCACGACTGCCAAGGCGAACACGCTGCACGCACGCCGGCTCGCTCTGGCAGCGCTGCCCGACCCGCAGGCGGTGGCCAAGCTCTTCCACCTGCTTGTGCCGCGTTATCAGAATCGGCCTGGCGGGTACACGCGCATCCTGAAGATCGGCCGGCGCAGGGGCGACGCGGCTGAGATCGTACAGATCTCGCTGGTGGAGTGACGACACGCGAGCACTCAGACGACACGCCAGCAGCGCAGGCGCTGCCTCAGGGCCGGCACCTGGCCTGCCTGGTGAGCTACGATGGCACCGACTTCGCTGGCTTCCAGGTCCAGCCCGGGCAGCGTACGGTTCAGGCTGAGCTCGAGGCAGCGCTCCTGGGCATCACCGGCGAGCCAGGGCGGGTGATCGGGGCCGGACGGACCGACGCCGGGGTGCATGCTATTGGCCAGGTCGCAGCATTCTGGACGCGCAGCCGCCTGGCTCCAGCAGACCTCCAGCGGGCGTTGAACGCGGTGTTGCCGCCGGACGTGGCCGTACGAGCGCTCCAACCAGTGCCGGCGGAGTTCCACCCGCGCTTTAGCGCCCTGTGGCGTGAGTACGTGTACAGCGTCCAGGTGGGACCGGTGCGCTCGCCGCGATGGCGGCGCTTCGCGCTCCACCAGGCGCAGCCGCTTGACCTGGCGGCGATGCGGCGGGCCGGGCAGCGGTTCGTCGGCGTCCACGATTTCGCTGCCTTCGCCGCCGAGGAGGAGCCTGGGTCTTGCACCGTCCGGGAGGTGCTGGACGTGCGCTGCTGGGAGGAGGATCGCGACGACGCACACCTGGTGCAGATCGCGGTGCGCGCGAACGCCTTCCTGCGGCACATGGTGCGGCGGATGATCGGCTCGCTATTGCGGGTCGGACATGGGGCGCTGCCCGAGGACGCCATCGACGAGCTCATTCGGTCGAAAGACAAGCGGCTGGCCGGGCCAACGGTTGCCCCGCACGGGCTGTGCCTGGTGCAGGTAGCCTACCCGGCCGGGCTCTTTGAAGGAACAGCGGCGGTCGTTACTGAGCTGGCCGCCAGGAGGACCGATGACAACCTACAAGACGTACGTGCCGAAGGCAAAGGAAATTGAGCGCCGGTGGCTGATTGTCGATGCCACGGGACGCACGCTGGGCCGGCTTGCCAGTGACATTGCGGTGGCATTGCGCGGCAAGCACAAGCCTACGTTCACACCGAACGCCGATGTGGGCGATTTCGTGATCGTCGTGAACGCGGCCAAGTTCAAGGTCACCGGCAATAAGCTGGATGACAAGAAATACTACCGCCATTCCGGCTATCCGGGTGGCTTAAAGGTCGAGACGCTGCGCCAGCTCATGCAGCGCAATCCAGCGCGGGTGATCGAGCACGCCGTACGCGGGATGCTGCCGAAAGGCGCCCTGGGCGACCGGCTGATCCTCAAGCTGCGGATCTACCCGGGACCGACGCATCCGCACCAGGCCCAGCAGCCGATCCCGCTCGATGAGGCGCTGCACCGGCCGGCGCCGGTGGCGCCGCGCCAGGCCTGAGGTGCGTCCTGGTGGTAGTGCCGGAGCGGAGCAGGTGCCGCTCAGTCACAGGGAGCAGGTTGTAGCCCTGTAGCGACGAAGGGGAGAGCATGGCAAGCCAGTATTACTACGCAGTGGGCCGTCGCAAGACAGCGGTCGCGCGGGTCCGTCTGATGGAGGGCGAGGGGAACATCATCGTGAACGGGCGGCCGCTAGAGGAGTATTTCGGCGGACGGGAGTATTATCGCGTCCACGCCCTCGAGCCGCTGCGCGCCGCCGACCTGCTAGGGCGCTTTAACGCAGTGGTGCGGGTCGTGGGCGGTGGCCTGACCGGCCAGGCCGGTGCGATCCGGCACGCTCTGGCGCGGGCGATCGTGCGCTTCGATGAGAACCTGCGCAGTGTCATGCGTAAGGGCGGCTTCTTGACGCGGGACGCCCGGATGAAGGAGCGCAAGAAGTTCGGTCTCAAGCGCGCTCGCAAGGCCCCGCAGTACACCAAGCGCTAGAAGCGGGCAGAACCACTGCGGGGCAGGGCTAATCCACCCTGCCCCGCAGTATCTATGTTGCCCTATCCCTCCGCGCCGGCATATCAGCAGACTGTGCTCCCCCTCTACGCTTGTCGGGGACGCGGGTCTACCTGATCGGCCGCGCGTGGGTATCGCTCTAGCGTCGCTGCCCCGCCGCTGCCGATCAGCCCTTTAGCCGGCCTGTCTCGTATAAATAACGGGCGAACTCCAGACGACAACGGTCGATGGGAAACTCGGTCAGCTCACCGGCCAGGTAGCGCTGGCGCATCAGAATTAAGAGCGCCACGGTGTGAGCGGTAATCGAATCCCAGCCATACCGGTGCGCCACGCGCACACATTGGAAAATGGCCCGCCCCATCCTTTCCGCCGGCAGAGCGGCCCGAGCCTCTACCTCTTGTGCCGTACTTTTTTCGTGCGTGCCCCTTGGTTGCTGCGACACTCCCCTACACCTCCACCTGGACTGCCGGCTCAGAACCCCTCACCACCTCGCCCTCTTTCATTCATCTTTCACCGTAGCCCGGGCATATTCTGGAGCCCGGGCATATTCTATCGTGCCAGGGAGAAAGCCCCGCAAGGTAGCTTCTAAATGTCCTATTTCTCCTGCGGGCATACTCCGCGGCGACATGCTAGAATTCTGCGGGTGCGATGATACGCTTCGTTTTCACGCTGCTCCTTCTCGCTCTGCTCTTTACGTTCCTCTGGCTGTTCTATCGCCGTGAGCTCCGCCGGCTCGCCTGGGCCCTGCCGCTCGGCTATCTGGCGATCTTCGCCTGGAACCTCTATAACCGCGGGTTGGATGAGCGCCTGCTGCGCGTGCTCGCCATCATTGCCGGTGCGGCCGTACTATGGCTAATCGCCTGGGCCGCCGTGGGCCTGCTCGAGCGCAGGCGCCGCTGGCGGCGCGCCCGGCAGAAGGCCACGCTCAGCCCCGGCCGCGGCGGCCCTCCCCCGTCGTCGAGCGATGACCACGAAAGACCAGCCGGATCGGTACGCCCATGAAGCCGAATGCCTCACGTATCCGGTTCTCTAAGAACCGCTCGTAGGAGAAATGGACCAGCTTTGGGTCGTTCACGAAGAACACGAACACCGGTGGTGCCACCTGCGGCTGGGTTACATAGTAAATCTTCAGCCGTTTTCGCTCCACCGGTGGTGGCGGATGCGCCGCCACCGCCCGTAAGATCATATCGTTCAGCGTCCCAGTCGGCACACGCTTCTTGCGCTCCTCGTACACCGCCAATGCCAGCGGGAGCACACGGTTCACGTTCCTCCCCGTCAAGGCAGAGATAAAGAGATACGGGATCCAGGGCGCCCAGTTCAGCGCAACCTTGATTTGCGCTTCGAACTCCACTCGAGCCTCGGCCTTATTCTCGATAAGATCCCACTTGTTGACCAACATGACCACGCCGCGCGCTGCCTCCACCACGTAGCCGAGCACATGCTGGTCTTGCGCGGTGATGCCCTCCGTGGCATCGACCATCCACAGCACGACGTCGGCGCGGTTCACCGCCCGCAGCGCTCGCAGGACACTGTACTTCTCCACTCCCGGCTCGATACGGCCGCGCCGTCGGATGCCGGCGGTGTCAAGCAGCACCACGGTCCGTCCCTCTACCTCGAGCCGTGTATCGATGACGTCGCGCGTCGTGCCAGGGATCTCACTAACGATAGAACGCTCGTAGCCCAGCAAAGTATTCAGGAGCTGCGACTTGCCCACATTAGGCCGCCCGACGATGGCGATTTTCGGCTCCTCTACCTCGGGCGCCTCCGGCATCTGCGGCGCACGCGGGATCGACGCCACCACCTCATCGAGCAGGTCGCCAATGCCGATGCCCTGGAGGGCCGAGATAGGAATCGGTTCGCCCAGGCCGAGCTCGAAGAACTCGCTGCGCAACTGCTCCGCCCGCGCCGGATTGTCTACTTTGTTCACTGCCAGAATGACCGGCGCCTTGCTCCGGCGCAGTAACTGGGCGATCTCGCTATCAGCCGGCGTGATGCCGTCCTTCGCATCGACGACGAAGATGATCACGTCGGCCTCTGCCACCGCCAGACGGGCCTGCGCCGTCACCTGGGCAGCGAAGCCGGTTTCCGCTGTAAGATCAATGCCGCCGGTATCCACGAGGGTGAACACCCGGCCAGCCCACTCCGCCTCAGCGTACAGGCGGTCGCGCGTTGTCCCCGGCCGCTCCTCGGTGATCGCCCGCTGCTCGCCAATGATCCGGTTGAAGAGCGTGGACTTGCCTACATTAGGCCGCCCGACGATGGCCACGATGAACTGCGGAGACGGCGCTGCTGCCGGCGCAGCACTGCCCTCCACATCGCGCTCGTCGGGCACCACCACTGCGGGCGCAGAGTTCGCCTCGACGGGGTCACGCTTCGATGGCATGGCTCAACCTCCCGGCAAGGGTGTTCATCCCGACCGGCACAGCACTACCGGCGGGCCGCCTGCCGCGCACGCCCCGCGGGAGCAACGCCCGCACCACATCGCTCATGCTCTGCGCCAGCTCAACCCGCCCCGGTATCGCCGCCGCGATCTCCTCCAACGGTACGTCGTCCAGAGTGATGCGGCAGTCGTCGTCGAACATGCGCCGGGGCAGGAAGGTGACGTCGGCCGGCGGAAGGCTGCGCAGCACGCGCAGGACATCGACACCGGAGAGCAGGCCCGAGACCGTCACGCTGTCGCCCAGCCAGTCGTTCGTCACCGGCACCACTTCCACAGAGAGCCCCCCAACGGTGGCGAGCTCCTGGCCGAGCTGCTTCAGCACCGGCGCGATCAGCTCGGCGCACACCAAGCGAACGCGCAGCGGCTGCGGCAGGGCCGTGGGGAGGCGGCGGCGGACGCGCGCCCAGTCCTGGAGCAGCCAGCGTGTCATGCCAACGCCGTTCTCAAACTGGGCGTAGCCGTCGTACCAGCTCTCCGGTGGAAGAGGCGCGCCGGCCAGCAGGTATAGCTCATCAGACGGATACACCAGGGTTAGACCGTGCGTCCGGCGGAGACGGCGCTGGAGTGGCTC
Source organism: Chloroflexota bacterium (assembly GCA_042408875.1). GTDB lineage: Bacteria > Chloroflexota > UBA11872 > JBHOQS01 > JBHOQS01 > JBHOQS01. The sequence continues at coordinate 21,657 of JBHOQS010000022.1, forward strand.
CAGCCGCTCGACCAGCCGGGCGGCCTCGTCCGGCGTCACCCGGCGCAGGCGCAGCTTGCCATGGCCTCCCGGCAGGAACCGACCATGGGAGTTCGCCATCCGCAGGGGATCCCCAATGGCACGACCGGCCGGCGCAGCCGGCCCATCTTCAAGATGACGCTGGTACTTCGTCAGCCCCACCGGGACGATGGAGATCGAGCGCACCACCGGCCACAGGGCCAGCAGGTCCGTGATACTCTTGTCCAGCGCAGGGCCATCATTATAGCCTGGGCAGAGCACAATCTGGGTATGGACCTGGACCCCGATCGAGCCGAGCCGGCGGATCTGCGCCAGCACATCCGGGGCGTGGGGATAGCCCAGCAGAAAGCGCCGCAGCTCCAGGTCGGTGGCATGCACAGAGACGTGCAGCGGCGACAACCGCTGCTCGGCGATACGCTGCCAATCCTCCTCCGTCAGGTTCGTTAGCGTGACGAAGTGTCCAAAGTAGAAGGAGTACCGGTAATCGTCGTCCTTAATGTAAAGAGTACGACGCTGCCCCTTGGGGTTCTGGTAGACGAAGCAGAAGGGGCATTCGTTGTGGCAGACGCGAATGCCATCGGGGAATGGCTCGACAAAGGAGACGCACAGGCTTTCAGCGCCGTCCAGGTCAGCGTGCAGCATGAACTCGCGCTCACCGCGGCGGACGGTCACCGTCACATCACCGTCGGCGCAGTAGAACCGGTAGTCGATCACGTCGCGCAAGGGATGCCCATTGATCGCCACGAGCACATCGCCCGGGTGCAGGTCAAGCTCAGCGCCTGGACCATCGGGATCAACGGAAGCGATTGTTAGGCCGGTCGGGCCAGCTCCTGGCTGCGGACGCGTCCGCAGCCAGGTCGTGTGCACCGGCCGCAAGGTAGCGGTCTCAGTGGTCAGCGGAACCTGCAATCCCATAGCGATGCTTTCTCTGCGCAGTCACCAGCTCCAGCGCCCGCGCTACCATCTCGTCGATGCTCAGTCCTGTGGTATCCAGGCGGATCGCATCCGAAGCAGGCCGCAATGGACCGACCTCGCGCGTGCTGTCCAGCCTGTCGCGCTGACTGAGCTCAGCCAGCAATTCCTCAAATCGAGGAGGCGGCGTGCCGGCCATCTCGGCGCGCTGCACCCGCTCACGCCAGCGCCGTCTCGCCCGTTCCTCGACCGAGGCATCGACGTAGAGCTTCACATCTGCGTCGGGCAGGACGACAGTGCCAATATCGCGGCCCACCACCACCGCGCCGGGCGGCTCCAGGGCGGCGCGGCGTTGCGCCGGGACCAGGGCTTCGCGTACAGCCCGGTGCGCCGACACCGCTGAGACGTAGCGATCGACCTCAGGTGAGCGAATCGCCGCGGTCACATCCTCGCCATCGAGCCAGACCCGGCTGTCGAAGGGGCTCTCCAGCGGCTCCGGTGTGATCGAGATATCGATGCTGCGAGCCAGTGCCGCCAGGGCGGCCGCATCATCCGGCGCGATCCCCCGTCGCAGGGCCGCCAGGGTCAGGGCTCGGTAGAGCGCGCCCGTGTCCAGGTAGCGCAGACCCAGCAGCGCCGCCAGCCGGCGCCCCAACGTGCTCTTGCCGGAGCCAGCCGGGCCATCCACCGCAATGACGAAGGCCCGGCCAGAGGGCTGCGGTCGGTGCTCGCTCACTGCCACCTCACGCCGGCCGCACCGGCTTCAGACGCGGCCGCTTGAGCGGCGGCCACCAGTCGCGCGGGCCGCTCCGGCGTCGCACCGGTCGGGTAGAGGGCAGCGCGGCCCTCGCCTCCTCCGGCACCGGTGTCTCCGCTGTGCCACCCAGGATGGCGATCTCCTGGGGTGTCAGCGGGCGGTACTGACCGGGCTTCAGGCGGCCCAGACGCACTGGCCCGATCCGCTGGCGGATCAGCCGCAGCACCGGATGGCCGATCGCCTCGAACATGCGCCTGATCTGCCGCTTGCGCCCCTCGCGCAGCACGACAGTCAGCCAGGTATTCCGCCCATCGGTGCGCCGGACCACGATCTGCGCCGGCGCGGTCTTCTCTCCGTCCAGTTCAATGCCCTCCTCAAGACGCTGGAGGGCATGCCGCTCAGGCCGGCCGGAGACGAGCACCAGGTACTCTTTCTCATGGCCGTGGCTGGGATGCATCACCCGATGCGCCCACTCCCCGTCGGTGGTGAGGAGCATCAGCCCTTCGCTGTCGTTGTCCAGGCGGCCCGCCGGATAGAGCCGCTCGGACCGCAGCGCCGCCGGCAGGAGGTCGATGACCGTCTTCCGCCCCTGCGGATCCTCCAGCGTGCTTAGGTAGCCGGGCGGCTTATGCAGGGCAATGTAGTAGTGGCGTGTGCGCAGCCGCACCGGCTTGCCATCGACCTCCACGCGATCGGTCTGGGGGTTGACCTTCATGCCCAGCTCAGCGCGCACGCCGTTGACGGTCACTCGCCCGGCGCGGATCAGCTCCTCTGCGTCGCGGCGCGAGGCCACCCCGGCCATGGACAGGAAGCGCTGGAGGCGGATGCTCTTACCCTCCAGGGCACCGTGGTTTTCCTGCGCGTTCCTCTCAGCAGGCTGCGTCGGCTGCATGTCTCAATTATACCTGTATATCCCCTATACTCGTATATCCTCTAGATACCTTTGTTGTATTTTTGACACATCAATATTCCTTTTAGTCTCCCTGTGTACGAACGTACACGTACTCGTTGTAAGTTGGTTGTAAGAAGTGCTGGCAACAGGCTGCAGCTATCCGCCTCTGGTCCAGAGGTCAAGCACGCCGGGGTCCTCACGACGGCCGGTGTAGACGCGCAGCGTCTCGCCTCCGAGCGGGGCGGCTTCCGGCGGCCACTGCTCGAGCCAGGCAACGCGGCGGCCCTGGTCTCGCTCGATATAGCGCCAGTACTGGATCACCGCGCTGCTGCGCGCGGCACCGGCTACCTCGACATCGACCTGCGCGGCGCCTGAGTCGGCGAGCGAGAGCGCTGCGCCGTCGAAGCTCAGCGACGGCGCACCAGGCTCGGGCGCCGCGCCCGGCTGCAGGCGCAGCACCGCCAGAAACGCGCGCGCAGCGTCGATAAGCAGCCAGCGTTCCGCTGTGGCGCTGAGCAGGAACATCGTCCACTGGGCTGTTCCGGACATGTAGCGCAGCACGGCGCGCACCAGGTAATCCTCCCCCTCGTACGTGACAGCATCGCCCAGGGTGAGCGCGGCCACCGCGGCATAGTCGGCCGCCGCGGCATGCCGCTCCAGGAGCGCCAGCGGCGGCACCGCCGGGATACGCCGGCCGCGCAGGAGCAGCTCCTGGCGCAGGCGCAGCGTGTGCTCAAGCTGCTCCAGGGCGCCAGCGAGCGTTTCCACAGCAGCCGCAGCGGCCTGGCGTTCTTCCAGCCGGTCGAGCGCGAGGTCCACGCTGCGGAGCTGCTGCTGCACCAGATCGCCATACCGATCGAGCGTCTCCAGATCATCGGGCGTGAGCCCACCAAGCTCGAGCTGGCGCAGCAGGGCAGGGCCAGCGCGCTCCAGCTCCTCTGCAGCCTGCTCGAGCGAGCCAGCGTAGCGGACCAGGCGCGCGGTCGCTGTGCCAGCAGCTGGCGGCAGAGCAGTACGCAGGCGGGCGGCGTAGCGCCGCAGCGCGGCCGCCAGCTCTTGCCGGAAGAGCCGCTCGCGCTCGGCGGCCAGCCTGGCTTGCTCGAACACAGCCTCGGCGGCCTGCTCAGCCGCAGCGTGCTGCCAGAGATACCAGCCGGCACCGGCGATCGGTAACAGCACCGCTGCGGCGATGACGAGCCCCAGCGCGAACCCGCCGGGGCGCAACGCCCCGGTAGCAGCGGTCGTGAGCATCCAGGCCAGCCAGAGCAGCCCCAGCACGGCCGCGATGCCGAACAAAATGGTGGCCAGTGTGCGGCTCTGCGAGAAGCCCCGTTGTGCCATACCCGCACCTCGATTGTAGACCTAGAGATCGCAGGAGACCCCAGCCTGCCGCGCTACCCAGCGCGTTGTTCGAAGCTGCTTGAACAAAGACATGCAGCGCCGCAACCGGCGAGACTACCTGAAGCCCCCGCCTCCACCGCCGCTGCCGCCTCCGCCACCGCGCCCACCACCGCTCCAGCCGCTGCCTGACGCGCCGCGCCCGGCCAGCGCGTCGGATGCCTCGTTAAGGAGTTCGGCCAGGCGGCGGCTCATCTCTTCCAGGCTGCGCGCCCCGCGCTCGCTCGTCTCATCCAGCGGCGAACCGGCCTGCTCTGGCCTGCCACGCTGTGGCGCCGCAGGCCGCCCGGGCCGCGGCTCCGTCGGGTACGGCACGCCGATCCATCCGCCAGGGGCCGGCCACCCGCGCGGGCCGAGCCGCCGCGGCAGGGGACCAGCCGGGGAAGGCACTCCCGCGTCATACCACCGCGGCGCGGGCGCCCCGGCGAGGGCCAGCTTTTGCATCCAGGTGCGATCGACGCCCAGGGCCACTGCGTAGGGCAGGAACCGCTCGAAGCGGGCACGCCGCTCTTCCAACGGAAGAGCGCTGCGCAGCTCCGGGCCGCGGTCCAGGTCGCGTAGGTAGCGGCGGAAGGCCGCCCAGCGCGCTGCCTCCAGCGCGCCCGTGCGGGTCCGCCGCGGCATGTGGTCGGCCACGCCCAGCAGCAGACCGCCCACCCCGGCCAGGGCCAGGAAGGGTAGGAAAGCAAGCTCGACTGCTCTGCTAAACAGCAGCAAGGACAGGAACGCTCCCAGTAAGCCTGTGGCCAGGAGCACTGTGCCCGTGCGCGCATACCCGCGGCGCACAGCGGCGGGATCGCGTTCCAGCAGGCCCAGGGCGACCGCCTCGGCATAAAAGCGCCGCTCAAGCTCGAGGATGTGGTCACCGAAGCGCTCGCGCACTTCTGAGAGGAGCACCGTCTGCTGTCCTTCGAAGACCGCATCCAGCACCGCCCGCTCCAGCGGATGGAGCGGGGCGGCTGGTGCCTCTGGCACCAGGCTCAGGCGGTAGTCGCGCCGTCTGTCTGGCCGGGGCGCCTCTTCGCCGATCCGCACTACACCGCGACGCGCTAGGTCCAGCAGCGTCGCGACCGCGTCCTGCACATCGGCCTTCTGATCGATCAGCGTGCCGACCAGCCCGGGCAGGAGATCCGAGGGCGGCTCCTCGAGCTCGGAGGGGATCTGGCCGATCGTCGGGTCTCGCCCGCGGGTATACCAGGCCAGGAGCACTGCCAGCCCCCCGGCCAGGCTGATCACAAGCGCGAGCAGGCCCAGGCCGAAGTTCAGGAGCGGCCGGACGCGCTGATCGTAGTCATCCTGCCGGTCGGCCTGGGCCTGCCATGCCGGTGGCTGGGCCTGGGCGAAGCCATGCGGGAACTGCACCCGCAGTTCCAGGCCCTCATTAGCCGCCAGCCCATGCAGGGTACGAACGAGCAGTGATGCGGCGTCCGGCTGCTCGACCTGCACTTGGAGGCGAGCAGGATAGACCGCCCACCGCAGCTCGGACCGCGGTACCGGCGCCGGAAACTCGACGCGGACGCTGGCCGTCTCAACGGGGTACGGCCGGTCGCTGTAGATGGCCTTCCAGTAGAGCTGGTCACCGGTCGGGTACACGCGCAGCCCGCCGTAGACGCGGTAGCGCAGGGTGACCGTGCGCGCCTGGCCGCGCGTCTCGGGAAAGCGCCAGTCGATGCGCAGCCGGCCATCCCGCACCGAGGTCACGAACGTCCGCGGGGCGGTCGGCTCCTGTTGTGCCGGCCGCTGATCGCCCGCAGAGGACACGACATCTGCCGGCCCGCCGACATGGCGATAGACCTGGCCCGGCTCTTCCAGTTGCACATCTGCGATTCGTTCAACGCGGTCGAGGGGAAGCTCGCGAAAGCCCGCGCTAAACCAGCGCGTGGCTGGAAAGACGATCTCCTGGGTCTCTGTAATCAGGAGCGAGCCGGCAGGCTCGATACGGATCGTCACCTCGAAGCGCCGGGCGTACGGCGAAGTGCCCTGCGCCGCGGCGGAAGCAGCCGGCAATGCCAGCGCCAGCAGGACGAGCGCAAGGGGAAGGAAGAAAAGGAAGAAGAGGAGCAACCGAACAGAGCGCGGCCATGGTACGCTAATACGATCATGTGGCAGGGCTGCGCCCGTAGACCTGCTTGGCACCATCACACCAGCTTCCTCACAGGAACTGGCAACGGGCCACCTGCAGCAGGCGGCCATTTCTCCCTTTCGAGTATAACAGGCGCCTTCCGTGCGCGCGTCTCACCCGTTTAGCTCCTGGAAGTTGGCCGCTGGCTAGCAGGCAGGGTACAATGACCCTAGCATCTATGGCAGCATCGAAAACCTTGGCAGCGTCGAAGACCTCGACTGGGGATCGGTCGAGCGGCAGCGCCCGCCTCACCCGCAGCCAGCGCAAGCGGCTGCGGGTGCAGGAGCGCGCCGCGCAGCGCCGGCAGGCCGCAGCCCGGCGTGCTCGCATCCGACAGTGGAGCTGGCTTGCAGCCGGACTAGCCGCGCTGACCGCGCTCTCGCTGGCGATATCTTTTGCCCTGCCGGCGCTGTCCACGTCTTCAGGCGGCGTCAACTTGCTGGGACGCCAGCCCGATCCCGGGCAGAGCGTGCCGGACCTCGGCAACGCACACGTCTTGCCCGGAGATCCCATGCCGGCCTATAACAGCGACCCGCCGACCTCCGGGCCGCACTTCGGTAGCCTGCCGCGCTCCGGTGTCCACACCGAGCCGGTGGACAAGCGCCTTCAAGTGCACTTCCTGGAAGATGGGGGCGTCATCGTGCAGTATAAGTGCGCCGGCCCGGAGGCGTGTCCGGAGCTGGAGAGCCAATTGCGCCGGATCGTCGAGCGCTATCCTGACAAGGTCCTGCTGGCACCGTACCCCACGATGGACCGTATGATCGCGCTGACCGCTTGGACGCGCATCGACAAGTTCGATGACTTCGACGAAGAACGCATCGTGCGCTTTATCAACCGCTGGCGCGGGATCGACCACCATCGGTAGGGCAGTATCCCCCCGGCATGGGAACGTGGCACATGCCTAGGGCAGTATCCCCCCGGCATGGGAACGTGGCACACCATGGCCGCTCAGGCGAGTGACCCGCTCTGCGGCGGCTTCCAAGACCGCCTAGGGCTCCATGCAGGCCGGTTACAGCGGCAGGCGCAGCTGGCCTTCGCTATCTGGCGTACGGGAACGGCGCTGGCGGAGCTGCTCGATGTCATCGGCCACTTCGGAGACGTCACGATAGGGCTTGTAGACGCTAGCAAAGCGCAGGAAGGCAATCCCGTCTAGTTCGCGCAGGCGCTGGAGCACCATCTGCCCGATCTCTTCGCTGGTGACCTCACCGTCGCCGCGCTGGAGGAGCTCGTATTCGATCTCCTGTGCGGCCGCGCGGATCTGCTCATCGGACACCGGTCGCTTATAGCAAGCTTTGCGCATCCCGGCAAGGATCTTTTCCCGCATGAAGTCTTCCCGCCGCCCGTCTCGCTTCAGCACCGTGAGGACTGCCTTCTCCACGCGCTCGCGGGTAGTAAAGCGTCGGTGGCAGGCGCGACACTCACGGCGCCGGCGGATACTCTCCGGGAACTCCCGGCTATCGATGACGCGCGTCTCAGGATGGCTACAGAAGGGGCAGTGCATGGTTTGCCGGCTCCCTACCGCTCTCTGGTCACAGCATCCACAGACACCTGCGCAGCGCCCCGGCCGGGCGGGATGCGCTCCACGCGACAACCACACCCGAAGTCAGAACACACGTGGCATTACATAACACTAAACACTATATAACACTATATATAGGAGATCGCTGCATTATTCATACCATATCTTTGCGCCGCACGCAAAGATGGCGAAGGTGGCCCCGGCATAGCCACGGCACGCATAGCGCCGGACGCGACCTGCACGCGCCGCAGTGCGTTCTGTGTCATGTAGCCGACAGCGTCCACCGCTTGCCAGTGCTGTCCGCGACACCAGGAGGGGCCAGGGGCCCTTCACAGTAGGTCGCAGAGGAACTCGCGACGCAAGCGAAAAGGCAGAGCTTGAGAAGAAAGGAGTGGTCGTAGTTTGCCTGGAAGGTCGTTGCTCATCCGCCCTGTGCTGATCGGTCTCTCGCTGCTTACTGCGCTGAGTACGCTGCTGCCAGTCGCGCCGGCCAGCGCTGAGCAGGCGCCAGCAGCGCAGAGCGCGCCGCTGGCCGCTGCCGCGCTGCCGCGCTATTTCCCAGAGACCGGCTACCGCATTGGCCTGGACCAGTTCTTCGAGTACTTCCATCGCCGTGGCGGGCTGCGCACCTTCGGCTACCCGGTGTCTCGTCCCTTCACGCTGGATGGCTTCACCGTGCAGTTCTTCCAGCGCGGGATCATGCAGATGCGCCCGGACGGCTCGGTCACCACGCTGAACGTGCTTGATCCAGGGCTGATGCCGTACCAGCGTATCAACACGTCTACCTTTCCCGGTGTGGATCGCCTCGTCGTCGCCGAGGCGCCGTCCCCGGACGATCCCGAGTACGGACGGAAGATCCTGGAGTTCGTGCAGCGCTACGCCCCGGATGAGTGGGAAGGGCACAAGGTAAACTTCTATCAGACGTTCCTGAACACGGTGCGCTACGAGGACGCCTTCCCGAACGGGGATGGCGACCCTGCCCTGATGCCCTTGATCAACCTGGAGATCTGGGGCGCACCGACCAGCCGGCCTGCCTACGATCCACGCAACCACAACTTCATCTACCTGCGGTTCCAGCGGGGCATCATGCACTACGATGCCACCACGGGCGTCACGCAGGGCCTGCTCCTGGCAGACTATCTGAAAGCGATCATCACCGGGAAGAACTTACCGCCCGACCTGGAGGAGCAGGCGCGGACCAGCCGCTTCTACAAGCAGTACAACCGCTTTAAGCCGAACTGGGTCGAGGATCCGCAGCGGCTGCCCGCCACGAACCTGCACTCTGCCTTCGAGGCAATCGATCGGCAGGCGCCGCGCGCGGCCTCGCCAGAGTACGGTGTGAAGTCCTGGGTGTGGTTCCAGCCTGCCACGACCGACCGTGACTTGAAGCTGGCTGCCGATGCCGGCTTCCAGTGGGTACGTATCCTGTTCCCCTGGCGGGCCATGGAGCGTGATCAGCGCGGTGTGATCACCTGGGACGAGGCCGATCGGGTCGTTGTGGCTGCGAAGAAACAGGGGCTCAAAGTCATTGCCCGGGTCGACTACCAGCCGCAGTGGTCGCGCGCCGACCGCACGCTCCAGAACGGGCCGCCGGACAACGTGGAGGACTACGCCAATTTCGTGCGGGCGTTGCTGAACCGGTACGCCTCAGACTCGCCGATCGGCCGCATCCACGCCATTGAGGTGTGGAACGAGCCGAACCTGGCGCGCGAGTGGGGCGGGAAGCGCCCGGACCCGGCCGGCTACGTAGCGCTTCTCAAGGCCACCTATGAGGCCGCCAAGTCGATCGATCCGAGTATCGTCGTGATTAGCGCGGGGCTCACCCCCACCGGAGTTTACAACGACCAGGCCATGCCGGACGACGAGTACCTGCGGCAGATGTATGCCGCAGGGGCGAAGGGATACTTCGACGTGCTGGGCGCCCATGCACCCGGCTACAAGGCGCCGCCAGAGCTCAGCCCGCAGCAGGTAGCCGCTGATCCGGCGCTGGGTGGGCATCCGTCGTTTGCCTTCCGCCGTGTCGAGCAACTCCGTGAGATCATGGTCGCCAACGGGGATACCGACAAACAAATTTGGATCCTAGAGTTTGGCTGGACAAGCGACCCGATCCATCCGGAGTACGCCTGGCACCGCGTTAGCGAAGAGGAGAAGGCCGAATACATCATCCGCGCCTTCCGCTACGCCAAGGCCAACTGGTCGCCCTGGATCGGCGTGATGACGGTGTGGAACCTAGCCGAGCCAGGATCCACGCCTGACAAAGAAGAATACTGGTGGGCGATCACCAACCCCGACGGCACGCCACGGCTGGCCTACAGCCGCATCCTCCAGGCGCGCGCCGCAGGGCTCCTGCGATAGCTGGCCAGCCTCCACCCGCTGCCCTCTCTCCCAAGGCCCTGGGAGAGAGGGCATGCGATATGGTCGGTGCAAACCGGCAGCGATGGCGGGTGCTCACGACACCGAGTGCATCGGCATGATGACGTACAGGTAATCGATGCCGTCTACCGGGCGGACCACGCTCGGGCTGGTCTGGCCAGTGATCTCCAGGGCCACCTCCTCGGCTTTGAGCACATTGAGCACCTCGGTGAGGAAGCGAGCGCTATACGCGACCTGGATCTCTTCACCTTCGACCAGCGCGTCAAGCTCCGAGACGTTGTCGCCCACCTCTGCGGCATTCGCACTGACCGCGATGCGGCCTGGCGTGAGCTCCTGGCCGCTGGGGACGACCTGCAGTTTCACCACGTTAGCGCTTTCCCGAGCAAACAGCGAGGCGATGCGCACTGCCTGGCTCAGGTGCGCCGTTTTCACGACCACGCGCGTCACGTAGCTCTTCGGCACGACCTGCATGTAGTTGGGGAACTGGCCTTCGATCAGCCGGGAGACCAGCGTGACGCTGCCGCAGCGGAAGAGCACCTGGCTCTTATTCGGCGTGACCGTCATTTCGACCGGCTCTTTAGCATCATCGCCGATGATCCGGGCCAGCTCCTGCAAGGCCTTCGCTGGGACAATGATATTCAGCCCCTCTACATCCGGCGGCAGCGGCTTCTCTAGCTCAGCCGTGCGCACGGCCAGGCGATAGCCGTCCGCCGCGGCCATGGTGATCTCGCGCTCTTTAAAAGTGACGTTCACGCCAGCCCACACCGGGCGGCTCTCGTCGGCAGCGGCGGCAAAGGCGACCTGCTCGATCATTTGCCGGAGCAGACCGGCCTCGAGCACGGCGGTCGGGCGGTCCTCCGGCTCCGGGATGGGCGGGAACTCCTCTGGGTCAATGCCCTTGATATTCGCCTGGATGCGCTGGCAGCGCAGTGTGAGGGCCTGCGTGGCTGGGTCGACGACCAGGTCCACGCGATCCGCCGGCAGCGAGTTGACGAAGTCGCTCAGCAGGCGCGCCGGTACTGTGATCGCACCATCCTCCTCGACTTTAGCGCCAATCCAGCACGTGATGCCGATCTCAAGATTGGTCGCGGAGAGCTTGAGCCGCCCGGCGTCGGTCGCCAGAAGCACATTGCTCAACACTGGCAGCGTTGTCCGGGCGCTGATGACGCGGCCTACAGTGGCCAGGCCGCGGGCCAGGTTCTCCTGGTGACACGAGGCTTTCACCGACGTCCTCCCTGGACTGCTTCCTTAAGCACTACCGAACCGATAGCGGCGACGAGCACGTCTTTAGTGTCTGGTATTTTTAATTTTTTTATTTTCATTTAGGCTTCTTCTAGCTGAGGCTTCTTCTAGCTGGATAGAGCTTCTAGCTGGATAGAGTTTTCCCCACAGAGCGTACCTGATTCTCAATCAAGACCGTCGTACCCGGAGACGGGCTGTGGAGACTGTGCAGAACTTCGGGCGCGGCTCCCATATCTAGCGATTCCCTCCTCTCCTAGCCCATCATACAGCATCTGCGCCCTGGCGCGAGCCCTTGTGTCTGTGGACAAGCAGGCATGCTGTTGTGGAAAGGTGCGAGCTGTTTTCAACAGTCATCCCCAGCCCTGCCGGATCTACGCGATCGCTTTCCATCTGCATCCGCAGTCTCTACACATTGGGGCGGGCGCGCGCCCCACAGTTATCCACACAGGTGCCTGGTTATCCACAGAAACGCGCGCGGTTATCCACAGCACGAGCGCTACGCCGGCCGCTCGCTGCTGGAAGCCGCCAGCATAGCGCGGATGGCATTCACTTGCTCGCGCAGCGCCCGATCGTGTTCCAGCGCCGTGGCGATCTTCTCGATGCCGTGCATGGCCGTCGTGTGATCGCGCCCGCCCATCTCTGCCCCGATCTCTGGCAGGGTTGCGCGCGCATCCTCCCGCATGAGGTACATGGCCACATGCCGTGGCACCACGATGCTGCGATCGCGAGCCTTGCCACGCAGCGCCTCCGGAGTCACTCCGTAATATCGCGCTACCGCGTCCAGCACTTGCTTCGGCGAGACAGCCACGCGGCGGGCGCCGAAGAGCGCATCGCCGAGCGCCTTCGCTGCCGTATCCGGCGTGAGCGGGAGGCGGTTGAGCGAGGCATACGCCAGAACGCGCGTCAGGCTGCCTTCCAGCTCGCGAATGTTGCTCTGGACGCGCTGGGCGATGAACTCGAGCACCGCCGGCGGCACGTGCTGGCGCTGGAGCTCGGCCTTCTGCCGGAGGATGGCCACACGCGTCTCGAAGTCGGGCCGCCCGATGTCCGCGATCAGCCCCCACTCAAAGCGCGAACGCAACCGCTCCTCCAGCGTGGCGATGTCACGGGGCGGCCGGTCGCTGGAGAGCACAATCTGGCGGTTCTCCCCATGCAAGGTGTTGAAAGTGTGGAAGAACTCTTCCTGCGTCTCCGCCTTGCCGGCGAGAAACTGGATGTCGTCGATCAGGAGGATGTCCGCAGTGCGGTATTTATTCCGGAAGTGCTCCATGCGGTTCGTGCGGATTGAGTTAATGAAGTCGTTCGTGAAGGTCTCGCACGAGACGTAGAGCACCTGGACATCGGGATGGATCTGCGCGGCGCGGTGGCCGATGGCGTGGAGCAGGTGGGTCTTGCCCAGGCCGACATCGCCGTACACGAAGAGGGGATTATACGCTCCAGCCGGATGCTCCGCCACGGCTAGGGCCGCGGCATGCGCCAGCCGGTTGGAGCTCCCTACGATGAAATGCTCGAAGGTATAACGTGGGTTGAGGCCAGGCACCCCGGAGGGCCCTAAGCCGAGCGAGATCGGGCCCGCGGACGCATCCCCATCCGGCCGGCTACGCCGTCGCCTACGGCCCGCGGGCGATTCGGTCGCGGGCGACCCCCCCTCAGTGGGGTCAGAAGCGGCAGCACTCGGTGGGTCTGGAGAAGAGAGGGGCGCGGGCGCGACAACGATCTGGACGCGCACCTCGCGCCCGAGGGTTGCCGCCAGGGTCTGCTGGATGAGCGCGCCGAAGCGCTGCTCGAGCATCTCCTGCGCGAAGGGGCTCTCCGCGCCGAGGACGAACACGCCGTCCTCCAGAGAGACGGCGTGTGCAGCGCGTAGCCAGGCATACTGGGCGGTGCTGGTCGTGGCGCTCAAGCGGGCCAGCGCCGCCTCCCACACCGAGGTCGCATCCATCATGCGCTCTGCGAGCCACGAGCCAACCGGGCGCTCTCAGCAGCGCCCGCTCTTCTCTTGGATCTTTACTTGCCCCTGTGCCTTGAAGAACGGCCGGCTGCCGGGCAGGACGCGTGCCGATGGGGAGCGTATACTCTGAGCGAGGGCGCTGGTTCTGGAGGCGCTGGTATGGATAACCCTCTGTTCATCCAGCTCTGTCTAGTGCTGCTCGCGTTCATCGTCCTGTTCCGCGTCACGCAGCTTTACGAGGCGCTCGCCATCATGGCCGGTGCCTGGGTAGTGGCGCAGGCGTGGGGCCGGCTGGTGGCGCGCGGCTTCCGCTACCGCCGGGTGCACGAGCAGCGCGCCTTCTGGGGCGAAGAGATCCCTATCCGCCTTGAGCTGACCAACCGCAGCCTGCTGCCGGCGCCGTGGGTCCGGCTCGATGAAGAGCTTCCCCCGGAACTGGCCGCGACGCCGACCTACCGCCGCATCATCACGCTGAGCCCGCGTGGCCGCCAGGAGCTCTGCTACACCCTGCATGGCACGCGACGGGGCTACTATCGCATCGGTCCCCTGTACGTAGACTTGGGCGATGTACTGGGTGTGATGCGCCGCCAGCTCCGCGGCCCGGCGACATACGTCACGGTGTACCCACGCATTGTCCCCTTGCAGCGCCTGGGCCTCCCTTCGACCACGCCGCTAGGAGACGTGCGGGCCCGGCAGCCCCTCTATGAAGACCCGGCGCGGGTGGCCGGCATGCGTGACTACCTGCGCGGCGACAGCGTGCGGCGGATCAACTGGAAGGCTTCGGCGGCAGCGGGCAGGCTGCAGGTCCGCCTCTACGAGCCAGCCATCAGCGTAGAAAGCGTGATCTTCCTGGACATGAGCTTCGACGGCTACACGCTGGCTTACCGAGACGACGCCATGGAGTTCGCCGTCGTAGTGGCGGCCTCGCTGGCATACCACATCGCCGGCCTGCGCCAGGCTGTAGGGCTGGTCACGAATGGCCGGGATACCGCCCTGGAGCTCTCTCGCGCTCGTCCGGCCAGCACCTATCCGCTGCTGCGGCCGGAACCGGACGGCAGCCCGCCAGAGCCGGCCGTGCCGGAGCAGAGTGGGCTGCTGGTGCTGCCGCCGGGCAAGGGGCGCGAGCGTCTCATGCAGGTGCTGGAGCTCCTGGCACGGGTCCAGGGACAGCCAGCGCTGCCGATCGCCGCGGCGCTGCCTGCGCAGGCGGCGCGACTGCCCTGGGGAGCGCTGCTTATCGTGATCACAGGCGAGCCCACGCGGGCGCTCGTCGATGCCCTGTACGGCGAGCGGCGGCGTGGCTTCCGCACCTGGCTGATCGCCACTCAGGGAGCCGCCGGCGCCGAGGCGCTGGCCATGGCGCAGGCGCTAGGCATCCGCGCCGATGTTGTCCGCAACGACCGTGCGCTGCCGCGCCTGGAGCGGCGCGCCGGCGCTTAGGGCTCTGCCTGTGGTGCCGGCCCGGACGCCGGGCGATCTACCGCATCTGTAGATGCCTCGCCAGCATCCTCTGGCTTCGGTATCTCCGGATCGGTCAGGAAGAGCAGCGCCTCGGGCAGGTGGAACGTGGCAAAGGAGTAGTTCGCCATGGCCAGCCAGTGCTCGTACGCTTCCTCGCTGGAGCCCTGCCACGTCAGCACGATCATCCAGGTATCCGCGTAGATGATCCAGGTCTTCCGCTTGCGGACGGCGCTGCCGTCGCGGAAGGTGAACACGCGCTCCAGCCGGATCAGGTTCCCCAGCACGAGCTCAGACGAAGCGTGGATGGTGCAGTCGGCGAACTGCGCCAGCCCCTCGCCTGCACCCAGCACCAGGTCGTACAGATCGCTGGCCTTGACCGAATGCTCCAGCGGCACGACCCACGCGGCGAACCACGTGTGCGGGTCCTCAGGCGTAGGGGCGAAGAGAATGCCGTCCCGGTCCTCCAGTTTGGCCTGGCGCCAGTTCGTAGGATACCGGATGCTAAAGCGGCCCAGGGGATCGCGATAGGTGGTCACACCGACGAACTGGGCCGGCGGCCGCTCTGCCATGGCGTCGTCGCTCCTTCGCTCTTTGGTTTTACCTGCTTGCCTACCCTTCCCTGCCTGCTCAGGCCTGCGTCACGAGCGCGCTGCCGCGTGCTGGCGAAAGTATTCGTGGGCGCCGGCAATGGTAGCTGGCACGATCTCGTACCAGTCGCGCAGCTCTGCGAGATAACTGATCAGCGCCTCGAGCGTGGCCGCGGGCTGCTCCCGATCGCTGTAGTAGTCAAAGCGATTGCATGTGTAGAAGCAGAGCGTGCGAAAGCGTATCCCGTTGTCTTCCATGCGCTGCAACTGCGCCTCGATGAGCGGCCGGTGCCACTCCTCAACTGTGCCGTTCTCGATGGCCAGGTCCGGTGCCAGCCCGCCGCGCTCCTGTTGCGCATCGGTGGTAACCGGAATCTCCAGAAAGGGCACGTCTCCGGCGCGCAGCCGGCTGTGCGGGTCAACATAGTGCGGCTGTATCTCGGCACCGGTCCATACCGCCGCATGTTTGCTCACCCGGCGTCCTGGATTGGACACCGAGCCTTGCCGGAAGCCCAGCTCATAGAGCACCGGAAACGTCTCGTCGCTGGCCGAGAACATAGCCGAGCGGACCGACTGCGGCCGCATGCCTAGGGCGTCCTGGAGCCGCTGCAATGCCAGCCCAACCACGACGTGCTGCCGCTCCCGGTCATACTGGCCCAGATACTGCTTGAAGCGGGGATCCAGAGTCTGCGGGTGCACGTACAGCCCGAGTTCGACACCGCGCGCACGCAGCTCTTCAGTGAAGGGCTCGTGCTGTGCGGCGCACTCCGGGGTAAGGAACAGGGTGACCGCATAGCCGGCGAGCTGCAGGCGGGTACAGAACCCCTCGATGGCCCGCGCGCTCAGCTCCCAGCTCGGCGGGCCGGCCGGCTCAACGCGATTGCCGGCCGGCAGGCAGTCCATGGTGAAGATCACATACAGCGGTGGCTTCATGGAGTTTTTTCTCTGGTACAGCTCGCTACGCCGGGCAGGAGAAGCTCATATCGGGAAGCACGAACCCCAGAAGCCCCGCCTGCGGTCGAGCGTATGGTTGGCCATAGGCAACAGATCCTGCCGGAGAGCATAGCAATGACCGGGCCAGCCAGGGCCAAGGGAAGGAAAGTATAGCCAGTCAAGTCAATCAAGTATAGTACAAAACCACAGGCGTCGAGGCCTGGCGCGGCAGCATGGCGGCCTGGTTCCCGAAGAGGCAGTCTATTTCTCGGGATAGCGTGTCCAGCGGCGCACAGCTGCCACGCGTATGTTCTGCTAGACTCTACGAGGATGGCCCTGGGACCGCATTGGGCAGCGAGGCTGCTGTGGGACCCCTACCGGAGGGAATGATGGCAACGATTGTGTGTGCCCGCTGTGGGGCAATGGCTGAGATGATGGAGCGTCCGCCGCTCACGGGCAAGCTTGGGCAGCTAGTGCAACAGCAAACCTGTCCCGATTGCTGGCGGGAGTGGAAGCAATACTCCGTGAACCTGATCAATCACTATGGCCTGATGCCGATGGTGCCTGAGCACCGCCAGCAGATCTTCGCCATGATGCGGGAGTTCCTCCAGCTCCAAGAGAGCGAGGCGCCAGCGTAACGAGTAGCATGCGGTTCAGGAGCGCCTGTACGGCAGAGCTGCCAGCGAGACCTGCCCGCGCGCTTCGCATTCGGGATCGTTGTGCATAGGATCGCTGCGCGGGAGAAAGCGGAGTGCCCGGCCGGGCACTCCGCCGTGCGCAAGACGTGCTCACCTGACTGTCGACTTATTGCTTGTTTACACACTTGACAGTTTACTTGACAGTCTTCTTGAGGATCTGGTCCACGAGCGGCGTGAACTCCTCGATGGCCTGTTTGGCCGACTTGGTCCCGCGCAGCACCTCGTTGCGCACCCGCGTGTCGATCTCATTTGCCATCTCGCTGTAGAAGGGATGGATCGGCAGCACGCGGGCGAACGGCACCTCGTCGAAGAAGATACGGTTGTTGACCGGCGGGGTCTTGCGCATGAACACATCCGACTGGGCCACGGACCTGCGCGAGGGTTGCAGCACGCCCAGATCGGTGAGGAAGGTCATGCCTTCCTTGCCCATAGCGAACTTGAGAAGCTCCCAGGTCTCCTCGCGGTACTTGCTGCCGGCGGCCACAGCGAAGATCGACCCGGTCAGCAGCTGGGCGCGCTGCTTTGTCGTAGGGCTCACCGGCATGGGCATGACGTCCCACTCGAAGTCGCGCACCTGGCGCAGCAGCGGTACATTCCAGCGGCCGTTATTGTACGTGGCGACCTTGCCCATGGCGAACGCGGCCACTTTGCTGTTTGCGTTCATGGCCTTCAAGTCGTCGGCGGTGGGCGCCACGCGTAGCCTGGCCTGGAAGTCTGCCCAGAACTGCAGCGCCTCCACTACCTGCGGCTGGGTCATGGTCGAGCGCGTCGGCTTGTACGGGTCATCCACCGCCTCGCCGCCGTTCGACCACGCCCAGATCATCCACATCCCCCACCAGTCTTCCTGCACGTAGCCCCATTGGGTGACCGTATCACCCTCGCGCTTGGTCACCTGGCGCGTCATCTGCAAGAACTCGTTCCAGTCCCAGGGCCTGTCGGGCGGCGGCGCCTTGATGCCCTCTTTGTCGAAGAGGGTCTTGTTATAGTACATGGCGCGCACGGCGATCTCTTTGGGCAGGCCGTAGAGATCGCCCTGGCCGTAGCCCTTGCCGTCGTAGCGGTAAGGCTTGAGGATCTCTGGGAAGAAATCATCGATGTCGAACTTGTCGCGGCGAATCAGTGCGTCTAGCCCGAGGAAGACGCCCTGCTCGATCCAGCTTGCCGCGTCGTTAATCGTGCTGAACATCAGGTCGTCAGGGCGCCCACCGGCCACGCGAGCGAGCTGCTCCGAGCGGCCAGATGGCGCCTGCTCGACAGTGATGTTGGGATATCGCTCGGAGAACTTCGCGGCGGCTGCTTTATAGGTATCCTCCTCGGCAGAGCCGCCGCCGCCCGGCATGGCCCAGGTCAGCGTGATGCGCTCTTTGGTAAGCTGCCGGGGCTGCTCAGCCCCAGGGGAAGCGCCGGAACCACCGCGACCCGCGCATGCCTGCGCCAGCGTAGCTGCGGCAACCAGGACACTGCTCCGGATCAGGCTGGAGCGAGTGAGCGCCGGATGGATGCGCGATGCAGGCATCATGTGCCCCTCCTTCGATTTACCACCGAGTTGCACCTAACCCCACTCAGCTATAGCAATATTTTTATTTTTTATATTCTTATTTATTTTTTATATTCTTATATTTAAGACCTGAAGGCTGCGACCCAGCGACCCTTTCTGAGGACGCGGGCCCTGTTCAGTGGCCAGCAGACCACCGCCTGCCCCCGACGAGTCCAAGTATACGCACCCCCTTAAGCGCATCTTTAAGACAGGTCAAAGGCTGCCTAAATGCTGGCGAAGCTGGGCCAGCGCGGGATAACCGGCGTAGCGCCATCCTGTCGGATCCCTGCGCACGAGGTTACAGGTGTGTAATTCGGGCGCCGAGCGGCAGGGCACCGGATCCAGCCCGTAGGGTGCACCGCCCGTATCTCACCTAGTGTAGCAGAATACCAGCGCCGTTCGGTATCCTGGCGTTGTCCTGGTATGATAGAGACCACCAGCGTATTGCCAGTGAAGTGCGCAGACCGCCCGGTGAGGGCAAGCCGCACGCGCGCTCTGGAAGCGATTCGCTGCCTGCGGGCACACGCCCTCCGCGCGGACGTTACTGTCTGGGACGTTACCGCCTGGGATCTCGGCTATCGCACGCAGCACTCGTCCCATGATGCGCCGGACGCGGGCGACCCTCCTGGTACGTGATCTTTCGTGTTACGTGAGTATTACGTGATCTTGATTCTGGAAAGGGCAGCGCGTGAAGCACGATTTGAAAGTCTTCGCTGGTAGCGCCAGTCGTGAGCTTGCTGAAGCGATCTGCCAGCATCTAAGCGTCGATCTCGGTGAGATTGAGACCCGCAAGTTTTACAACGACAACACCTTCGTGCGCATCGGCGAAAACGTCCGCGAGTCGGATGTCTTCGTAGTGCAGACCTCCTGTCCGCCGGTCAACGACCACCTGATGGAGCTACTGATGATCGTGAATGCGCTAAAGGGTGCCTCGGCCCGGCGCGTCACGGCGGTGCTCCCGCACTTCCCCTACCAGCAGTCGGACAAGAAAGACCAGCCGCGCATCTGCATCACGGCCAAGCTGGTGGCCGACATGCTTACCACGGCCGGCGCCGACCGCGTGCTCACTGTGGACCTCCACGCTGCCCAGATCCAGGGCTTCTTCGACTTCAACTGCCCCGTAGATCATCTGACTGCGGTGCCGATCCTGTGCGAGTACTTCACCCAGCAGCATATCCCGGACCTGGTCGCAGTGGCCACCGACGTCGGCCGCGCCAACCTCGTGCGCCAGTACGCCCGCCGCCTGAATGCGTCGCTGGCGATCATCGACAAGCAGCGTCTCAACGAGGTCAAGGTCAAGGCCCTGCACGTGATCGGCGAGGTCGAAGGCAAGAACGCCATCGTCTTTGACGATCTGATCGGCACTGGCGGCTCCATGATCGAAGCGGCGCGCATCCTCAAGGAGCACGGCGTGAAGGAGGTCTACGCCGGGGCTGTGCACGGCGTGCTGGCCGGCGATGCCGTGGCGCGGCTGGAGCAGTCGATCTTCCGCCAGATCGTGGTCACGGATACCATTCCGGTGTGCCATAAGCTTGGACCGGGCACGAAGTTCCGCGTGCTCTCCGTGGCCGGCCTGCTGGCCAAGGCAATCCGGCGCATCCACGAGGGCGAATCAGTGAGCGCGCTGTTTGTGTAGTTTGCTTAGCAAGTCTTCAAAAGTAATCAGCCTCTATAGAGGATCTATTTTTATACTATACTGATACTAATTAGAAAGCCTCTGCGGTCTTTGCCAAGGAAATAAGCGAAAGGAGGCAAGCTATGGGACGAGTGCAGGCACCCGGCGATATCTCGCTCTCGCGCCGTGCCTATTTGAAGTATGCACCGCTTCACGCGGCGACTGTTGCATCACTTGCAAGCTCTTGCCGTCCGGCGGGCCAGAGTCCGGCGACTGGTCCAAGTGAAAAGAAAGCAGTTACAGAGTTGCGTATCTGGTTTCACTGGAGCGGTCTGCGCTTTCAGAAGATACAAGAACTTATGGACGAGTACAACGCCACCCAGGGCCAGCAGGATAAAAACGTCGTGAAGATAGAAACAGTGCCGGACGTGCAGATGTTGGAGAAGATGACGGTAGCAGTGGCAGCTGGCGATCCACCTGACGTCTGGCATGCGAACGCGTCGCCAAAGGTGGCCACTGCCGGTGGGTTGATTGTCGAGCTGCCGCGGGAAGAGCAGCAGTATGTTAGGAGAAACTATGTGCCAGGTGCGGTTGATCTAGTCACGCTTGACGGCAAGATCTGGGGGTATCCTACGGAGTTTCAAGCGCGAGCACATCTCTACCGTAAGAGCCATTATCGCGATGCCGGGATTGCACAGCCACCGGCTAGTCTCGAGGATGTGCTAGAGCATGCGATCAAACTTACCCGCAGGAGTGGGGGCACATATGAGCGCTTTGGCTTCCTGCTCCTTGATGGGATGCAGCTCGCTTTCCAGGTGATCGACTTGATCGGACGCTTCGGTGGCCAGATGTATCATTTCAGCGGTGATACACCGGTTAAGATCGATGTAATTTCTGACCAAGCCATGGAGGCTGTAGGATGGTGGAGGCAACTAGTCGAAAGGGGAGTAACTCAAGTAGGAGTCATGGAGCATACAGAAGGAATGCGTCGTGGAATGGCTGCAGCCACTGAATGCTGGATCTGGTATATTATTGGCAATACCCGTGATCGTGGTCTTAACGATCTCTACGAAGACTTCGGCGGAGTCGTCTTGCCACCAAAGCGTGGTCTCAAACCAGTTGTCTACGCAGGTGGCTGGATGCTAGCAGCTCCGAAGGGCGCGAAGCACCCTGAAGAGCGCTGGAGACTGATGCGCTGGATGATGTACAAGCCAGAGATGCGTTTCTCGCGTTTTCTCGTAGAGTTCGTTGGCTCGATGCCTGCCCCCACGGATTATCCCAATCCGATGCAGATCCCTGGCTGGACGGACGATCTTCGTCGCGTCTTTGGCATTGAGACACCAAAAATCGCTCAGATGGCGCCGACGCGTAAGCTCCTTGGCGTCGCCGAGATGTACCCCTTAATCGGAGAGACTCTACAAGGGATTATCACAGGAAATATAGCGGTGCGATCTGGGCTTCAGCAGCTAAATGATAGATTAAATGAGATCTTAAAGCGTTATCATTCATCATAGCACCAGTACCATTGGTGCCTATAGTAATGGGTAGTATCTTGTGGTATAGAATACACGTTTATCCCTTCAGTCTACTCAGCACCACGCCCTGCACAAAGTAGCGCTGGAATAGCAGGAAGACGATGAACACCGGCAGCATGGCCGCCGCGCTGGTGGCCATAAGCTCGTTCCAGATCGTAAGGTACTGGCTGGAGAACCAGGCTAAGCCAAGCGGCACAGTATAGAGATCCTTGCGACTAATGACCGTCAATGGATAAACTGGATAAACGTAGTCGTCCCAGCTTGCCAGAAATGTCAGGATAGCCAACGCCGAGAGTGCCGGTGTCGTCAGCGGCAGGATAATGCGGACAAAGATACCAGGCTCGCTAGCGCCGTCGATGCGCGCGGCGTCGATCAGCTCAGAAGGGATCCCCATGATGAACTGGCGCATCAAGAAGATACCGAACGGGCTGACCAGACCGGGCACGATCAAGGCATAGTACGTGTTCAGCCAGCCCAGGCTGCGCACCACAACGAACAGGGGGATCAGCACGACGAAGAAGGGGATCATCAACGTCGAGAGGACTTCCATGAACAGTGTATCTCGGCCGCGGTATGTATACTTCGCGAAGCTGTAGCCAGCCAGCGAGCAGAGGAGCAGATGCCCGGCGGTACGCGCCACGGCAACGATAGTGCTGTTCAGAAAGTACCGCCCCAGATCGATCCGCCGGAAGGCAGCCTGCAGGTTCTCAAACAGCAAGAACTGGCTGGGGATCAGCCGAAGCTCCGGTGCCTCCGTTTCCCAGATGGGCTTCGAGGCGGTGGAGAGCATCCACAACTAAGGGCATCACCATGACTACTGAGCCGGCGAGCAGGACAGCATAGAATGCGATCCAGCCAATGCCGCGCACAAGCCCGCGGCGCGCCCGCGCGATAGTCCGCGGTGCAACGTAGGCTCTGGCGACTGCCTCTGTACTGAGAAGCTGGCTCATGCTCCACCCCATCTAGCGACTGGGTAGCACCACGGCTCCTAGGGAGCCTACTCTGCAACATCACTCCGTACAAGCCGAAACTGCACCAGCGTCAAGAACCCCAGGACGTTCTAATGCTCTTCTGGTCTTGCATTAACTCCAAATTAACCACGCCGTAACCGCTGATTTGTACCATATGCGGTGGCATCCCGGGTGCCCATTTGCGCGGCATCAGAAGCGGACTGAGTGTAGAGCTCTAAATGGCTCTCCGCCGCGCGCCGGTCTGTCCTCAGTTTCACAGGCTCGACGATGGTTGTGACAGTGAAGAGTGCGTCGCTTTTACACGATCTGACGGGACTCATGCGACATCGATCACATGAAGGAGAGCGCTGATGCAGGGACGGGTAGCTCTGCTGCCTTGAGGTTGAGATGAAGCTGAGCTGCATGATATGCTTAGCCATGGTTACTAGGTCACCAGAACTTCTCTTCCCCGACAATGTCTTGCAGGGCTGATCGGGATTAAAACCTGCAACTACACGTTACGGAGTAGTTGATTATGCGCGCAAATACTCATATGAACAAGAAAACGATCCGGCGCAGCGCAATCACCGAGGCAAACCGATCGGTGGATCGCGGTTCGTCCGAGCACCCAATCTTGCGCTTGCAGCGACAGGTTGGGAATCACGCCGTAGTCGGGCTGCTGCGCCAGTCCGGGGCGGCGATGGTCGTACAACGCCTCTCGTTCTTCAATACCGAGTGGACAAGGGCGACTAGGGCCAGACGCTCAGGCTCGGGACAGACCGGTGTGCTGTTCGTCGAGGACGATACACCGAACGCGCTCGTCGTCAAGGCGGGCTCCGAGCCGGTTCGAGAGACTGTGCTCGCGCATACCATGCACGAAAAGCTTGGTCGGGGGGAAGTCAAGGTGCCGGCCATCCGTGCTGCTACCACGGCCGACCGCGACGGCATTCGGTGGGTGATCTGGGGCGTGTTGACGCCGACACTCGAACAGGAGCAAAGGGACCCCGCCTCTTTTAAAGCCGCAGTTGCAAAGCAGTTCGATGAAGCGAGCACGGTCTTCATCATGGGGAAGGCTACGGGCCAAGAGTTCAGGCAGCTCGCGAAAGACTCTCCCGCGGTCGCGCGGGATCTGCTCACGAGACCTGAGTACGTCAAACGCTTAGGCATGGCCACAGCAATCGACCTGTTCCTTGGCAACACTGATCGTCTGCTTTCGGCCAATCTGGGCAACTGGATGACCGCCGTCTCCAACATAGAAGAAATGATCACACTGATTGACAACTACGACCGGTTCGGCCCGCAAAAGCTCACTCAAGAAAAACAGGCACGTTGGGAAGAGGAGATATTTAATCAATATCTCCTTACAGATAAAATGGAAAAAACGGCCAACGAAGTGCTCGGAAGGCTTATTCGAGAGTTTCGTTTCGAAAGCCCCACCATTCAGCTTACGGACGAGCAGAAGGAGGCCTTCAAGGACAACTTTGTTCTGGGTATGAGAGAGGGGCGCGCCAGGATCCTGTCCAAACTCGCGCCGCGGATCGGCCGTCGCTCGCGGACGCTCAAGCGGGTGACCATGCAAGGAGAAGGCGGACAACAGGCCTGGGACCTCCTCAAGAAACGAGCGCGCCTGCTGAGAGAGAACCGCTCGTTGTAATCGAAAGAGAAAAAGGAAAGGAAGGGACACAGCAAGGTTAGCATTATTTTCAGTATTCCACCCGATTTGCCAAAAGTCCTGTAATTCCAGGAGTGCCACGGATGTTTTCCCCGGACAGATCAGAACGTGATGGGAAGAGCAGTCACCAGCAAGAAGACCCATCGCACTCCCATGCTATGCTGCACACTCTCCGGCCGGCGTGCTGTGCGCGGCTCAGTGAGCGCCCGTTATACGAACTCTGTGCGTATACGAACTCTGTCTAGGAATCTCAGACGGATCAGGAGAGTGGCGCGCTTCCTGACGCGGGATCCTGGTCGCCCGGGATGTAGGTTATGGCGAGCCGGGCGAGCATCGTGGATCGTCTCTTCGCCGTGCCATTAGCCGGCAGACACCTGCGCCGGCTGACGGATGGTCTGGGTGGCGCCCGCCATGTAGCTGTCTCGCCCGATGGGAGTTGGCCGGCATGGTGGATGCTTGCGCCAGACCGGCTTGCTGAAATCTGGCTTATCTCCAGCGATGGCGCCGGACAACGCCCAGTGACAAGCATTACCGAGTGCCTGCGCACAATCGAGGGCAGGTAGTTCATCCACGCCCTCAAGATAGGCCAGACAACCAGTCACCATGGGTTGTCGTGCCCGTGGTGAGCGGCAGCCACTCGCGCTCCCAGCGTGCCTCGATACCCGCGCGCCAGGCCTCTGCGGCGGCGCGCAGCTCGGCTACAAGCTCCGGATACTGCCCTCCCAAGTTGACGCGCTCGCCCATGTCGGTCTCCAGATCGGCCAGGAAGATGTCGTCCTCCGGCGGCGCCCCTTCGACGAGCTGGCCGTGCAGGACCAGCTTCCACCGGCCACGGCGGACGGCCGTCTGGCGGCCCATCTCCCAGAAGATCTCGCGCTCGGGCCACGGCACGTCCCCGACCAGCATCGGCAGCAGGTCTATGCCGTCGAGCTCATAGCGCCCCAGATCGCCGCCGGCAGCCTTCAGGAAGGTGGGGAAGATATCCATGGCCACGCCCACACCGTCCACGACCTGCCCTGCCGGGATGCGGGCAGGCCAGGAAAGTAATCCAGGCACGCGAATGCCGCCCTCAAACAGGCTAAACTTGTGACCCTTAAGGATGCCGGCCGAGCCGCCGTAGTAGGGATCGGGCGTCCCGTCCAGCCAGTTGCGTGCCTCGCGCGAGGGGCCGTTGTCGCTCATGAAGAAGACGCAGGTATGCTCGCGTATGCCCTGCCGCTCCAGCTCGTCCATGATCTGGCCCACCGCGTCGTCTACCGCGCTGAGCATGGCAGCCATGATCTGGCGGTGCCACGGCAGATCAGGGAAGCGAGCTTTGTACTTCTGTGGCGCGTGCATCGGATAGTGTGGGGCATTAAAGGCGACGTACAGGAAGAACGGCCGGCCGGCGCGGGCCGCGCGGCGAACATAGTCTACTGCCCGCTCGGCAATGAGCTCGGTGAAATAGTGCCCGTCGTAGTAGACTTCCTGATTATTCTCCCAGAGGTCGTGGAGCTGGGCCATGCGCACGGTCTTGCCGTTGATGGTCAGCTCCTGGTTCATCGACCAGTAGAAAATGTGCGAGTAATAGTCGATACACCCGGCAAGAAAGCCAAACCACTCGTCGAAGCCATGGCGATGCGGACGCGACTCTTCAGCTACACCGAGGTGCCACTTTCCGATCATGGCTGTCTGGTAGCCCAGCGGCTTGAGAGCGGTGGCCAGCGTGGGCACGCGCGGTGGCAGGCCAGTGGCGGTGCGGTGCCCGCGCAGGATGGACCGCACGCCAGCGTTGCCTGGGTAACGCCCAGTCAGCAGGCTGGCCCGCGAGGGGGAGCAGACCGGCGAGTTGGCGTACCAGCTCGTGAAGCGCACCCCTGAAGCGGCCAGCCGGTCGAGGTGAGGCGTGCGGAAGTCGGTTGCTCCCATGCAGGAGAGGTCGCCGTAGCCCTGATCATCGGTGATGAAGATGATGAAATTCGGCAAACGTTGGTTCATTGCTGTGCTGCCTGTTTGAGAATTGGATCAACCCGGACCTTGATGTTCGCTGCCACCTGCCGCGCAGGCTGCTGTCCGCTCCAGAGCGCCCGCAGCTCTTCGTTGAAGACTTGTTCGACATCGCTCCAGCCGGCTACCCGGATATCGAGATGCAGGTAATCCGTGCCCTCGATGAAGAGGGTGACATGCTCGGGAGGCGTCTGAACGAAGCATGGGTTCGTCATCACAGAGCGCCGCGAGCCAATGGTTGCCCCAAGCTGGCAGAGCCGGATCTGCTCCTCGCTACTCGTAATATGCGTCAGGAAAGCCCAGGCAGCATCGCGCACCTTTGTTTCTGCATCGATCACCCACCCCGCGCCACCACCGGCAGCGACATAGGTCGCGTTTCTCCCGCGCGGATGCATTACCACGTCCCAGACAAACTGGCTACCGATATCGCGACGGAGATTCCCCAGTCCGGCAGGTATGCCTTCTTGGATCGCCACCTGGCCGTTCTGGAAGCTCGCTCCGGCGGGGAGTTGTTCAGGCCATACACGATACTTATGGATCAAATCTTGTAAGAACTGGAGGGCCTCAACGGCCTCCCAGCGATCAAGCAGTACTTCAAGCTTTGTCTCATCGATGATTTCCCCGCCATTGCTCCACACCCATACTGCCCAGCTCCGGAACGCTCGTCCAGTATTAAAGCCGAACTGTCCAGTGGTAGGATTGGTGACACGCCGCGCTGCCTCCAGAAATGCATCCCAGGTCCAATCGAGCTTTTTCCAAACGGAGGCCGGGCGGGGTACGCCGGCACGCTCGAACGCAGTGACGTTGTAAAGCAGTTCGCGGTTCGGGAAGTCGCGCGGCAGTCCCCAAAGCCCTCCACGCCAGCGATACTGCTCAATCGCTTTCGGGAAGAAGTCTGAGAGGTCATGTTTGTCGCGTTGTACCAAGGGGTTCAAATCGAGCGCACGGCGGCGCAGGACATAGTCAACCACATGCTTGGGTTCCCACTCCCAGATATCTGGAGGAGTACCGGCCGCCTGAAGCGCAGAGAGCCGCTCCCAGTACGCACTGCTTTGTGCGCTATTCTCAACCGTTATATGAGGATAGCGCGCTTGAAACGATTGCACCGACTGGTCGTTGCCGGTGAGCTGAGCCGGACCAGCTTCCCAGTTCAGCCAGACCACATGGGCCGGCTTCCTGAGCACATTCTCTCCTCGCTCGCCGGTCTGCTCAGGGCTTGGAGCAGACCGGCACGCTGATAGAAGACTCCCTGTGGCCGGAGCAGCGGCCAGCCGAGAAACGAACCCACGCCGGGTCACCGAAGCCTGTGAGAGCGTTCGTGCAAACCGCATCGTATCGCTCCTCAATGCTTTCTTGATGTTCATACTTCTCTACCGGCACACATCTACTATACCTAACCTAGATACCTACGATAGCCCTGTCAGGCAACCTTGCCTGTATGCATGGCAACGTAGGCGGCCATGATACTACCATCCTGCGCCCTGGTGAGCCAGTGCGTCATGCATGGTGCGAGCAGCGCCGGCTATACTGTCACTGTCCCTGGTGTACGACCCAGGGAGACTATGTGGGATTAGGAGAGCGTGGAAGAGCGATGGGCCGGTTAGAGGGTAAAGTCAGTCTGATCACCGGGGCGGGCTCGGGGATTGGCCAGGCCATGGCTGTGCTGTTCGCCCGAGAGGGGTCGAAGGTCGCGGTGGCCGATATCGCGGCAGAGGGCGGCCAGGAGACGGTGCGCCGCATCCGTGACGAAGGGGGCGAGGCTGAGTTCTTTCAGGTCGATGTCTCATCCGCCGCGCAGGTGCGCCGCATGGTCGAGGCGGTGATCGCTCGCTTTGGCCGCATTGATATCCTCTGCAACAACGCCGGCATCGGCGTGGCGGCCACGGTGGTCGATACCACTGAGGAGGACTGGGACCGCGTCATCGACGTGGATCTGAAGGGTGTCTTCCTGGGCTGCAAGTATGTCATCCCGCACATGCTGCGCCAGGGCGGGGGCGTGATCGTGAACACGGCGTCGGTGGCCGGCATGGTGGGCGTCCTGAACCGTGCTGCCTACTGCGCAGCAAAGGCCGGGGTCATCGGCCTCACCAAGAGCATCGCGGTGGACTTCGTCACGAAGGGCATCCGCGCCAACTGTGTGTGCCCTGGTACTGTGGAGTCGCCCTGGATCGAGAAGATCCTGGCGCAGCAGCCAGACCCGGTGGCGGAGCGGCAGCGCATGATCGAGCGCCAGCCGATGGGCCGGATGGGCAAGCCCGAGGAGATCGCCGCTGCTGCGCTCTACCTTGCCTCGGACGAGGCGGCGTTTGTCACCGGCACGGAGCTCGTGATCGACGGCGGGCTCACTGCCAGGTGACGCGATGCGGCTCGGCTCACGACGGTCGCTGGCGGCGGTACCAGGCCAGCGTCTAGCAGAGGCAGATGACCTGCTGCGGCTCACAAGAGTGTCGCCAGCACTGCCCGGCTGGCCGGCCTGAACGCGTGTGGCGCTTAATTATAGCCGGTGTCACTCGTGTACATGTGTGTCTCGGGCGAAAAAGCGATCGGCAAGCGCCATCTGTCGTGTCCAAATGCCGGGTACACTCCGCAGGAGGACATAGTGTTCGGCGCGCGGTATGTGCCGCGACCGTCGATTGCTTTCTACCCCATAGCCGGCCACGGCCGAATGAATGCTGGGTCCAGCTCCGCACCGGCGAATGGCGTGGGCATGGAGCTACCGATCGCTCGATCGACGTAGCATTGCTAACGCGTCCCGGATGCGCCGCAGGTAGGCGCGCGCCTGCCTGGCATGCTCAGCGGTGATGGGGTGGGCGCTGTAGCGCGCCTCGTTGAAGAGGGTGGTGAGACCGGCTAGGGCGCGGTCGATCTCTGCTCGAGCCTCCAGCGTCCGCTCCAGGCGGGCGCTGAACTCCGCCGCCGACTCCGACGGCCGTCGTACGATGCCGGCGCTGGCCGCCTGGCGCAGCAGCAGCAGGTATACTGCCTGGACGGCAAAGCGCGGGCCGAAGCGCAGCACCGGCGCTAACACGGCTGGCTGCACGGCCGCGCGCGCCGCCAGCGCTGCCAGCCGCTGCCCCACCTCTGCGGCCACGCGTCGCATGCCGCGCGCCAGGAGTGCCCAGAGCCCTGCGACCCAGCGTGAGAGTGCCAGCAGCCCGCGCACAAGCACTGACAGGAGCGGCACACGCAGCGCCGCACGTGCCAGCGCAGGACGCCGTGCCAGAAGGATACCGCTCCAGACCAGTACCGCCAGGATGGCAAGCCACAGTATCACCCCCAGGATAGCGTCCGCCGAACGCCGCTGCACCGCTGCCGGCGCGCGGCTCAAGTCTGGCGGTGATCCGGCGGCAGGCTCTATCCATGTAAAGAGGCGTGAGAGCGGGTACAGTAAGAGCGCCAGCAACACCATGAGGATCGAGGCGACAGAGAAGTACACCTGCCAGACGATCCCGATGGCGAGCATTGCTATAGTAAAGAGCGGCTCGCCCAGGCTATACGGAAGAAGCAGGGCGGCAATCGCCAGTAGCGCCAGCAGGGCGATCGTCGCTTGGAGCCAGGTGCGCTCCACAGCGCGCCGGTCGAAGGCGATCTGATAGAGCTCCCATTCGGCGCGGCGGCGGGTCAGCGTGATCAGGCTAAGGAAGAGGAGACCTGCCAGGAAATACAGCAGCAGGTTCCCGCCGAGCACTAGGGCGCTTTCCTGGGGCAGCGTTACACGCTCCAGCGGCACTTGAAGGTGGCCGGCGACCTCGAAGCGGCCGACTCGCTGCATGCCCAGCCCGGC
The DNA here is from genome assembly GCA_042408875.1 of Chloroflexota bacterium. Classification (GTDB taxonomy): domain Bacteria; phylum Chloroflexota; class UBA11872; order JBHOQS01; family JBHOQS01; genus JBHOQS01. The sequence goes on from JBHOQS010000022.1 coordinate 51,599, forward strand.
CAGCAGCGTCAGCAGTAAACCGCCGGCCAGGAACTTGCGCAGGAGCGCCTGGCGGCCGGCCTCGTGGTCGATCCATCGCTCGGGGCTGGTCAGCCAGGCGTAGTATGCTGCACTGTCCAGCCCAGCCGGTGGTGCCGGCCGCCGCTGCGGGGCGATCAGCTCGAGATCGCTGGCAACGCTCTGCCCGATAAGCCACGCCACCGCTGCCAGCAGCAGGCGCAGGATAAACAGCGGGTTCAGCAGCGGCGCCAGGAGCAGCAAGTCCGAGACCAGACCGGGCGTGCGGCTTGCTCCCTCCTGCAACAAACGTGGAAGCAGGATAAGGTAAGGGAACAGCGACGCGGCCAGCACGAGCCCCAGGATCAGGACCAGCCAGTCACGGCCAGAGTAGCGCAGCAGATCCCGCCGGCCGGTGCGCTCGTGATACATCAGGGAGCCGCCGAACACCAGCGATGGCGGGACCCATACGCTCAGGCGCTCGATCAGCGCTACGCCGAATGCGCCGAGGAAGGCGGCTAGTCCGAAGCCCCACGAAGTGAAGAGCAGCCACGCCAGCAGCGGCTGAGCGATCTCCTCGATCCAACGAGCCCCCAGAGGCTCCGCCTCCCCACTCGCAGGCGTCCTTGAGGCCTCTCGTGTCGCCATGTCACGTCTCCTGCCTGAGCTCGTCCAGGCCAGCATCCTCGCGCCTACGCGCAGCGGCTAGGCCCGAGGGAGGATCGCCCGGCGTACCCGACTGCGGCTCTAGAGAATAATCACAGGTAATAATCACGAGTATTGATTGGCGCATACCTCATTGTCCATCACGCATGGGGAGCGATGCAATGCGGGCCGCCGCGCGGGGCTGATGCCGGGAGCGTGCGCCGGAGGATGGGAAGCGGCCGCAGCGCCGTAACAGTAGAGCAGCAATGGTATACTGACACCGGCCACAGCCTATCGATCTGTGCTATCGGTTCCAGGCAAGAGGTAGTGGTAAGCGGCGTACCACGTAGTAACTCATAGTAACCCGAAGAGGTACATAGGGATGGCTCAGACCGCGACACAGACGCGTGAGGAACGTATCGCCACGCTGCGCCGGCAGTGGGAGCACTTCCAGGATGTTTTTGTGAAGGCCCGCGCCCGCGGGGACTGGGAGCTGGCGACCAACGCGCGGGGCTCACTTTCATTGATCGCCCGTGAGCTCCAGAAGCTCGGCGAGCCGGTGCCCGAGGGGCCTGCTGGGCCGCTGCGGTAAGGTTAACGAAAACACGCGATGCTGGCGGCCCTATAGGGGATAGGGCCGCCAGTCCGGTACGGGAGGAACACGCACCATGCAGAGCCTGCCGATCTACCCGTTCTATCCGAAGCTGGGAGGCCGAATGGACCTGGCGGAGAAACGCCGGCGCATGGCGCACTTCCACTTCGTTGAGATGGAGCTGATGGAGATCCTGGCCTCCTGGTCCGAGACAATGATCTACATTCCGGTGCGGGCCGGCGTGGGCCAGCATATCTGGGAGCAGGCCCTGCACTGCGAGCGGATCTCCTGGGCGCTCAAGAACTTAAAGTACCTGGGGCGCGTACTGCGCACGCAGGCGCCCTCTGACGATTTCGTGCGGCTCTGCGAGCGTATCTGGGCCACGCGCGATCCGGCGTTGCGCCTGGTCGGCCTGTACAAGGTTATCAAGCCAGCGCTTATCCAGGCGTATCAGCAGTACATCGAGGCAACCGATCACCTGGCCGATATGTTCAGCGTGCAGGTGCTGTCGCAGTGCATCGCCGACCACACGGCGCACATCGCCTGGGCCGATCGCATGCTTTCGCACCTGCTCGATACGCCGCAGAAGCGGCGCACTGCGCTGGAATGGCAGGTCGAGCTCGAGGAAGCGCTGCACGCCTCCGGCGGAGTGCTCTCTGAAGGCGCGGAGGCGCTCTATCTGCCCTACGAGGGCTGGCCGGAGCATCCCGAGGCCACCGCGGCGCGGCGAGAGCTCCGGCCGGCTACCGGGCAGTGGCGCTCCAGCGGCTATACCTACGTGAAGAGCTTCGAGCGCGGCATCGTAGAGCTCCAGTGGGATGGCCGCTTCAGCTATGCACGCAGCCCGGATGAGGTTGTGGAGGGGCGTGACCGTGGCACAGTGGATGGCCTGCTCGCCTGGCTGCATACGCTCTTCCACGGGGAGTGCCAGACCGTGGACCGCATGGGCTGGGTGATTGTGGACTTCCCGGACCTGCCGTTCGAGATGCGCAAGGACCTGGCACAGCAGGCCTGGGAGGAGGCGCGGCACATCGGCATCGTGGCGCAGCTCATCGAAGGGCTGGGTGGCCGCCTGGGGATGTATCCGTTCCCGCCATACTGGGGCCGGCTGCGCCGAGATTACCACCACCCGGTGCAGCATATGGTGCTGGGCAATATCATGGGTGAGGGCGGCGCTGCCGCGGCCACAAATGACGCCCTCGACAAGACGATAGACTGGGGCAACGACTGGCTGCGCCATGGCCTGGAGCATCTCTCCGCTGATGAGGTCGTGCATATCAACTTCGGCAAGAAGTGGGGCAAGGCGCTGTCTGCTGCCGACCCGCAGAAGTATTGGCAGGAGGGCCTGAACCGCGCCATCGCTGCCCAGGAAGCGATGTGGGCGGCTCAGGAACGCTGGGGAGCCCGCATCAGTGCTGACGCCCGCGAGCGCCAGCTTCAGCGCATTCGCCGCGAGTTCGAGGCTCTGCGTGGCGAGAGCCAGCTCCAGCTTGCTGCAATGGCGGCAGAGTACTGATCAGTACTCTCCTAATTTCTTAATGCCCCTAATTAATGCTCCTACATTAGGGGCATTAAGAAATTAGGAGCATTAAGAGCACTAGAAAAACTAGAGGGGACTAGGCGAAGTCGCTGGAGCGCTGGCCGGAGAGGATGAAGTCGGCCAGCGTGTTCGCCAGTTTCGCCGTCTCCTTGTAGCGGGTTGTAGCGGGCTTCTTTAGCGATGCGGTTGATCCGCTTGTAGACGTTTCAATCCTCACCCAGCGCACAGGCCGGATGCCACTTCCCCGACGCATTGCTGACGCAGGGCAGGTGTCCAGAGGTCATCTGCGCTGGGCAGCATCATAACACGGCGCAGTACATACTGTCTGTTGCGCTTGGTCCAGGCGAAGAGTGTTATGCCCCGCGGCCGCGCGCCTGGAGGTCGGCTAGCACCTGAAGCGCCTCCAGGGGAGTGAGCTGGCTGAGGTCCAGGGCGAGCAGGTCGGCCAGGACGCGCTCGGCGCGCGTCGGCGGCGGCTCCACGCCGAAGAGGGGGAGAAGCGCAGGATACGCTGTGCCATTCGAGCCGGTGCTGGTGGAGCCAGTGCTGGTAGAGACGGCGCTGGGGGCGTAAGGTGCTGGCTGCTCGCTGGCCTGTCGCTGGCGCTGGGGTGCCCCAGCGCCCTGCACGCGCTCCAACTCGCAGAGGACAGTCCTAGCCCGCTCGATCACACGTGCCGGCAGGCCGGCTAGCTCGGCCACGTGGATGCCATAGCTGCGGTCTGCACTCCCCGGCACGATCCGATGGAGGAAGATCACACGGCCATCCTGCTCGGCCACCGCCACATTCAGGTTGTGCACCCGCGGCAGTTCGTCGGCAAGCGACGTGAGTTCTTGATAGTGGGTAGCGAAGAGGGTACGCGCGCCCACCACGGCATGGAGGTACTCCACCACCGCGCGAGCAATGGCCACGCCGTCGTAGGTGCTGGTGCCACGGCCCACTTCGTCCAGCACCACCAGCGAGCGCGACGTGGCGTGGCGCAGGATGTTCGCCGTTTCGGCCATCTCCACCATGAACGTGCTGGCCCCGGCGGCCAGGTCATCCTGGGCGCCGATGCGGGTGAAGATCCGATCCACCAGGTCAATGCGCGCTTGCTCGGCCGGCACGAAGCTGCCGATCTGGGCCATCAGCACAATCAGCGCCACCTGCCGCAGGTAGGTAGACTTCCCGGCCATATTGGGCCCGGTGACGATGAGTATCTGGCGGTCATGGCAGTCGAGCGTGCAGTCGTTCGGCACGAACGACTGATCCGGCAATTCGGCCTCGATGACCGGGTGACGGCCGGCCACGATCTCGATCTCATCGCCGTCGTGGAGCTGCGGGCGGACGTACTGCTGCAGTGCAGCGGTCTCCGCCAGGGCAGCATAGACATCCAGCCGGGCGGCCGCCTCTGCCGCGCCGCGCAGGCGCGGGTAGGCGCAGCCGACCTGGCGCAGCACTCCGTCGAACAGTTCTCGCTCCAGTACGGCGATGCGTTCGTCGGCGGCGGCGATCTGCGCCTCGCGCGCTTTCAGCTCGGGCGTGACGAAGCGCTCGGCCCCGGCGACGGTTTGTTTCCGCTCGTACTCCGGTGGCACCAACGGCAGGTTCGGCTTCGTAACCTCGATGTAGTAGCCGAAGACTTTGTTATAGCCGACCTTGAGCGACCGGATGCCGGTGCGCTCGCGCTCGGCGCGCTCCAGCCCGGCGATCCAGTGGCGCGCCTCCTTCACCGAGCTCTCCAGCTCGTCCAGCGCGGCGTCGTAGCCGGGCCGGATCATCCGCCCGCTCTCGGGCGGCGCCACCGCACGCTCGATGAGGGCGGCCACCTCACGGCAGGGATCCAGGGCTGCTGCGATCTCTCGGAGCTCAGCCGCGGCCACGCCGCCGAGGGCCTCGCGCAGCCGCTCGATCATGCCGAGCGCTGCATGCAGGGACCAGACCTCGCGCACGCTGGCGCTCCCCTGCTGCACGCGGCCGGCCAGCCGCTCGAGATCGCCTAGCTTGCCTAGCTCGTGCAGGACCCGGCCGCGCAGGACGTTATTCTGGTAAAGCTCGTCAACGGCATCCAGACGGCGCTCGATCGCAGCGCGGTCGAGGAGCGGCTGACTGATCCAGCGCCGCAGTAGCCGGCCGCCCATGGGCGTGCGCGTGCGATCCAGCGTGCCCAGCAGGCTGCCCTTCAGACCGCGCCCGCGGGCATTCGCCAGCAGCTCCAGGTTGCGCCGCGTGCTGGCGTCGAGCGGCATATAGCCTGTCACCGAGTAGGTGCGCAGCGAGATAAGCTGGGCCAGCAAGGATCGATTGTTCTGCTCCACGTAGGCTAGGATGGCCGCTGCAGCGGCCTGCGCCAGCGGGAGGTCGGCGCAACCAAATCCCTCCAGCGACGCCACGCCGAACTGCCGGCGCAGCGTCTCTCCTGCTACGTCCGGATCGAAGCGCCAGGGCTCCAAGGTGGTAACGTGCCCGACCACCGGCAGGATCTGCTCCTGGCCTTCGGGCACCAGGCACTCGGCAGGCTCCAGGCGCTGGAGCTCTGTGGCGATCTGCTGCGGCGCCTCGACGCCGGATGCCTGCGTGGCGGCGAACTCCCCGGTGGAGACATCCACGTACGCCAGGCCGATCCCGCCACGGCCGGAGACCACGGCAGCAAGGTAGGTGTTCTCGCGCTGGCGCAGCAGCCCGGGCTCGGCCACAGTGCCGGGCGTGACCACCTTCACCACGCCCCGCTCGATCAGGCCGCGGCCCGGCTCACTCAGTTGCTCGACGATGGCGACCTTGAAGCCCTTGGCCAGCAGGCGCGCCAGGTAGCTGTTTAGCGCGTGATACGGGATGCCGGCCATGGGCACGCGGCAGCTCTTGCCAAACGTGCGTGAGGTGAGGGTGATATTCAGCGCCTGCGCGCCAACGCGTGCGTCCTCGTCGAACATCTCGTAGAAGTCGCCGAGGCGGTACAGCACGATGGCGTGCGGATACTGGCGCTTGATATCGAGATACTGCTGGCGAGCCGGGGTAACCATGCTTCCAGTATAGCGAGACGAGAGGCAGGGTGTGCAACCGGCAGCCGGCCTGCCCCGGATAGCCGGCTGCCAGTCGAGCCAGCAGAGCGGCTTCTTCCAGCCGCTCAGGAGATCTGCGGCCAAGCGCTTAAAGCATCTTCCTCAGCTTCTCACCTGGCAGCTTTGGCTGGAAGACATGTGAACGCAGTTTCTCCTTGAGGTCGTCGCGCAGCTGGTCCAACTCGTCGCTGGACAGAGAGCGCAGGAAAGCGACCATCTCGCGCTCGGTCTTCGGGAAGGGGATCTTGGTCTCATCCTTGACAAAGATCTTTTTCATCTTGCCGGCAATCTTCTGCGCCGTGGATTGGGGGTTGTACTTCTTGTTCCAGAGCTCCTTCCCTACCTTTAGCTTCAACAGGAGCATCGCCGCATCTGGCTGGCCTTTATAGGCTGCGGTGATGAGCGCCTCGGCGTTCTGCGCCCGCCGCACGCCCTTCGTGCCCTTCGCAATCTTGTAGATCGCTTTGGCGGCGTGGAAGCCCTCAAAGAAAGCTGTCGCTGCGGTTGTGATCAGCTTCACGATCGAGGTGGCGAAGATTAGCGTGCCGCCGGTCACCAGATCAATGATCGCCGCCGCTGCTTTGGCCGACTTGATCGCCGCCTTGACGATCGATTCAGCAAAGGCGCGCCCGACCTTGGCCGCGCCATACCTCGCTGCGTCCAGGACGCCCTGGGCTAGGGGATCGGTCGCCAGTCGCGCCCGTGCTGACTTCTTTGCCTGCTTGAGGGCTTCCCAGTGCTTGCGCAGCTTGTGCGCCTTCAGGATGGCCGTTACGGCCTTGAAAACCTTGAACCCTGCTTTGATAAAGTCTAAGAATGGCGATAGCAGCACCGAGAGGCCGGCCATGACTGCCTGGTAGCTGCCGGATCGCAGGGCGGCTTCCAGCTGCTTTATCCCCTGCTCCATCGACTGCGTAAACGACTCGACCAGCGCGAAGCGGGCTGGCTCACCCGGCCCCTGCATAACCTTCTGGAACGTGCCGCGGATCCGCTTGAAACGCCGGCGGCCGCGGTAGACACTGCTCCAGACCTGCGTTCTGCTCGGCTGGTCAGGCCGGATCGGGCTAAAGGTCGGGGCAGCCGCCGACGGCTTAGCCTTTTCCCAACGGTGCTGGGTAGCTCCGCCGGCTGGTCTGCGCGATATCGTGAGCAGCTGTGCCGTCGCCTGATTGCCGACGGTGCGCTGCAACGCCCGGATCGCCTCCGGCCCAGGCGCTGGCCCGTCCACCTCCTGGAGAGCCGCTGCCGCGCGTTGAAAGGCCACCACATGGCCGGCACTCGCGCGCCGTCCACTGGCCGCGCCAGCGCGCGCCGCCGAAAGGTGCCGCAGCGGCACCCGCTTTCGATAGGCGCTCATCACTACCTCCTTCCTGGTCGGCCGGCAGCGCAACGACCGCCAAGCCAGCCCGGTGGTGCACTGTCTCGTCTTGCCGGACTATACCCGTGATGATCTGGCAGTGACGCCGCACTGACAGGGCGGGAGAATATATCCTTGACAAATACTATGCACCGGCCCAAGAGCTCCCCGAGACCGCCTGCGCTGCACCTGTGGCGGGACCGTTGAATTATCTAGCGATGAAGCGGATGGTTTAGCAGTTGAGGATATATTTTATACGTTTTATACGCTTTCCGCGCCATTCTATGAATCTGCTGGTGTCCTGTCAAGCATACAATCACAACACTTGGCCTACCATACCAGGGTCTACGGTACGGTTAGTGCGTGGACGAACGCCATATCCAGGTAGGTGCTCAGCCCCAGCGAAACTGCCGTCCCAGGAACGGTGCGCTGAGGTGTAGCATCAATGGCGAGCCGTGCGGGCATACGGCCGGTAGCAAGGTACGCGTGAGTGCCCCGACGAGCTCATGCATCTGCGGCATGGTGAGCGGCTCGCCGCGGCGGATTGCAGCACGACAGGACAGCGACACCAACAGGCGGTCGAGCCAGCCCCCTTCCTCGGTGCCGGCCTCTTCAATCGCACCACCCAGCACGGTGGCCAGGCCCTCGACGCCCGGCACCGCCGGCGCCGAGCGCACCAGGAACTGGTGCGCGCCGAAGCGCTCGCAGCGAAAGCCCAGCGCCTCGAGCTCATCGAGGCGTGGTAGCAGGGTATGTGCCTGTGCCGGGCGCAGCTCGATCAGCACCGGGTCCGGCAGCACCCTCACGTCATGCACTGGTGCTGGCGTGGCACCGCCATAGCGCTGCCGCAGCTGTTCGTAGATGACCCGCTCGTGAGCGCGATGCTGGTCGATCAGGTAGATACCGGCCGCGCTTTCGGCGACGATCAGCGTCTGCTGCACCTGGCCGCGCAGGCGCAGCTCTGGCAGGCTGCCCGCCGGTATTACCCAGTCCCCTTCCTCGGGGGCGTAGGCCGGCGGCTGCTCGTGAAGCTCGGTGGGGGCCGTTTCCAGGGCACCCAGCGAGAAGTCGAGGTCCGGCGGGGGCTCCACCGGGCGGCGCCCCAGTGTCTCCTGGACGGCCCGCCGTACCAGCTCGACAGCATCCTGCTCCCAGAGCAGGCGCACCTCCTGCTTGGCTGGGTGGATATTGACGTCCACAGCACCGGGCGGCACATCCAGGAAGAGCACCGCCAGCGGGTAGCGGCCGCGCGGCAGGAGCGGCCGGCAGGCGTCCTCCAGCGCAGCCAGCAGGGCAGCGCAGGTTGCCACGCGACCGTTGATCACCAGGGTAATGTGCTGCCGGCTGCGGCGCGTGACCGATGCATCGCCGATGGCGCCCCACAGCCGCTGCGGGCCTGCCGACACCGGCTCGATACACAGCAGCCGCGCTGCCACCAGCGGGCCGTACACTGCGGCGATGGCGTCTTCCAGCCGGCCGCTGCCCGTGGTGTGCAGCGTATCGCGTCCATCGATGATCAGGCGGAACGCCACGTCCGGTCGGGCCAGGGCATAGCGCCGCACCACGAGCTCAGCCTGGGCAGTCTCGACCTGCGGGGCGCGCAGAAACATGCGCCGCGCCGGCACGCGTTGGAAGAGCTCTCGCACGATGACAGTTGTGCCAGGCGCCCGCGCTGCCGGGCTACGCTCGACAAGCTGCCCATCGCGCACCGTGACCTTCGCGCCAATTGCATCACCGGTTGTCGCGGTGATGAGCGTGACGGTCGCCATAGCGGCAATGCTAGGCAGCGCTTCGCCGCGGAAGCCCAGGCTGCGCACTTCCAGCAGGTCGCCGGCGCTGCGCAGCTTGCTGGTAGCGTGCCGCGCAAACGCCAGCTCCACCTCGTGTGGTGAAATACCACAACCGTCATCACTTACGCGAATGAGCTGCAGCCCGGCGGCGCGCAGCTCGACGTCGATATGCCGCGCCCCCGCATCGAGCGCATTCTCGACCAGCTCTTTGACCACGGCCGCCGGACGCTCGATGACCTCGCCGGCCGCAATGCGCTCCACCACCTCCGGTGGCAGGATAGCGATGCCGGAGCGGCGCTCAGCGATCTGCACGGTGCTGTCCTTCGCCGGGCTCGCAGCGAGCTCCTGCGTTATTCCCCTGCACTTAATGCTACTTAGCTTTAACTTATCTTTTTAACTTAATCTTTAATATTAATTATGGGTACTACGCGGCGGCATATACGCCTTGACTATCGCGTAGGCCAGGTCACCCACGCGGTCGAGCTCGGCTGGATCGACCCGCTCGGCCACGTCCGCCGGCGAGTGAATGCCCTGGAAATCGCCCGACGTGAAGAAGAGGACGGGTATGCCCAGGCGGGCGAAGCTGGCGTGGTCGCTGCCGGCGTTCGGCGGTAGCTCGTCGCGCTCTGCTGGAATGCCGAGCTGGCGCGCCAGGTCCAGGGCCCGCTGCGCGGGCTCCGGTGAACCGATCACCTGCACTGATGTCCCGATGCCCGTGACGTCCAGGTTGACCATCAGGCGCGGTACGGCACCCTCGTTCTGGAGGCGTGCCGCCAGCGCCTGGCTGCCATGCAGGCCCGACTCCTCGGCGCCGAAGGTCACAAAACACAACCCAGGGTCCAGGCCATCGGCGGCAAAAGCGCGGGCGAGCTCCAGCACCGTAGCCGTGCCGCTGGCGTTGTCGTTGGCACCAGGCGCGCCGGGAACCGTGTCATGATGGCCGCCGACGAGTACCTCACAGCGGTCACCCGGCGCAGCCCGGCCAATCACATTGGCAGCCTCGCTCCGCCCGGCATCGGGCACCTCGATCGCAAGGACCTCGCGCCGTCGCGCGGCGGCCAGGACCTGCTCGCCGTCCTCCTGCGAGACGCCGACGACCGGGACATCAGCCTCCACACCCAGAGCGCCGCGCAAGGGACCGGAAGCGTTATTGATGACGACCAGTGCCGCTGCGCCGCGGCTGCGCACGTGCTGGAGCTTCTCGCTGAAACGGAGCGTGCCGCGGTCGGCCACTGCAATCTTCCCTTCCAGGTCTTGCTCGCCAATCCCGGCGGCATCTCCCAGCCCGACATAGACCGCTTCGCCAGTGGCGCGGCCGGAGGCGCTGCCGGCGAGCGCGAGACCGCTTATCTGTGCCCCACCCAGACCCACTAGGCCAGTGCGAAAGGGAGTGCCTTCGACGGCAAAAGGCATTACTTCGACATCGTAGCCAAAGGCGCGGAGCTGCGCGGCGATATACTCGACGGCCTGCGCCTCACCCGGTGTGCCGGACACCCGCGGGCCAATCGTCTGCGCCAGCGCCAGCACGTGCAGATAGGCACGCTGGCCGTCGAACTCGGTCGGCCCCTGGGCGAGCTGCTGCGGCGCTGCCCGGCCTGCCTGAGAGGGCCCGGATAGGCAGGCGCTAACGAACAGCCAGATGCAAAGCCAGCCGATCAGACGAGCTTGCCGCCCTGTCATACGCATCTGCGTTCCCCGTCGCAAGTATTCTACCCCAGCGCAAGCCGGCAGCGTCCTACCTATGATGGCCTCTACGGGCCTGCTCTGGCCACTTTTGCAACAGCCGCCGCGCCGGCTGCAGCGACCGGCACCGGGGAAGCCATGCAGGATGCAGGCCGCGGCGGCACAAGCTATACTGGGTAAGAATACGGTGCAGCGCAAGGGGCAGCGTAGTCCAGCGCTCTCGCGGCGGCGTTCGAAGCGCTGGTCGTGCGTTTCGTGTACGTGTTCGTCGTACGCTTATATTCATTATCCATTTATTACATTATCATCGCACAGGCGAAGGCCACTGTTCTGCAAATAGCTGTGAATAATTTGTTATCTTTCATTAATTCACATTCACTCATGTTCGTTTAGGGAGGCCACGGTGATTGCGCTCGACGCAATGGGTGGCGACCATGCGCCGGCGGTGACCGTCGAAGGCGCGGTGCGGGCAGCTCGTGAGCTCGGCCTGGAGATCGCCTTGGTCGGTCGCGAAGATGAGATCCGGCGTGAATTGGCAAAGCACAGGATCACCGGACTGAAGCTGCGCATCGTGCATGCCTCGGAAGTCGTGGAGATGGCAGAGCATCCGGCCCAGGCGGTGCGCCAGAAGAAAGACTCCTCGATCCGCCGCGCCATGGAGCTGGTCAAGCGGGGGGAGGCGGACGGTGTGTTCTCGGCCGGCAACAGCGGCGCCGTCATGGCGGCGGCGCTCTTCATCCTGGGGCGCATCGAAGGAGTACACCGGCCGGCCTTGGCCACGGTCTTCCCGGTGCGAAACGGGCGCACCCTGGTGGCCGACATCGGGGCGAATACGGAGTGCGACCCGCAGAACCTGGTGCAGTTCGCTCTGATGGGGGCGGCCTACATGGAGCGGGCCCTTGGCGTGCCGCGTCCGCGCGTGGGCCTGCTCAGCAATGGCGAGGAAGAGACGAAAGGCAACGCACTGGTGCAGGCCACGTACCCATTGCTGCGGCAGACGACGCTAAACTTCATCGGTAACGTCGAAGGCAAGGACCTGCCCATGGGCGTTGCCGACGTGGTCGTCTGCGATGGCTTTACCGGCAATGTGGTGTTGAAACTGGCCGAGGGGCTGGCCGAGTTCTTGCTCAGCACGCTCAAGGCCGAACTCACCCGCGATCCCCTCTCGCTCCTGGGCGCGGCTCTGGCAACGCCAGCCTTCCGCCGCGTTAAACGCCGTCTCGACTATGCCGAGATCGGTGGAGCGCCACTGCTGGGTGTGGACGGCGTGGTGCTAATCGGCCACGGCCGGTCCAATGCCTGGGCCATTCGCAACGGGCTGCGTCATGCGCAGCAGGCGATAGATGGGCGGCTGGTGGCGACGATCCGCGAGGGGCTGAGGGCACTCGCCGGGACGCCTGCGGGAGCACAGGCAAGATAGGGCTGGACGCATGGCGCGCATGCGATCTTTGGAGTTGATCCAGACGGGCATTCCCGGTCTTGATGCCATGCTGGGTGGCGGAGTGCGACCTGGCAGCGCCATCGTGGTGAAGGGCGCGCCCGGCACGGGCAAGACAAGCCTGGGGGTACAATTCGTCTATAGCGGGGCAGGACGCCTCGACGAGCCAGGACTGATCGTGACCTTCGAGGAGCTCCCGCAACGCCTGCTTGCCGATGTCTCCATGTTCGGCTGGGATCTCCAGGCCCTCGAAGCGCAGAACCGGCTTCGCGTGCTGGGCATGTCTCCTGAGACGTTTCTGAGCCAACTTGAGGAGCCGGGCGGCTTGTTTGACCAGCTCCACCTCGATATCAGCCCCCGCCGTGCTCTGATCGACAGTATCTCGCTACTTCAGGCTGTAGCGCCCCAGCCGGCGGCACTGCGCGAGACGGTGAACCGGGTCGTCTACGGGCTCAAGCGGCTGGGCGTCACGGCCATGCTGGTGAAAGAGGGTGATGGCCGCCCGGGCTTTGAAGAGTTCATCGCCGATGTGGTGATCCAGCTCGAAATCGACGAGACCGGCCAGCGCTGGATCAGTATACCGAAAGCGCGCGGGCATGAACATACCCCCGGCCGGCGTGCCTTTGTGATCGGCCGGGATGGGATCACCATCCTGGAGAGCCTCACCCAGATCACGCTTCCGCCCTCGGGGCCGCTGGGTGGAACAGGTATCCCCGGCCTGGACGAGATGCTGGGCGGTGGCCTGCCTTATGGCAGCACATGGCTGCTTGCCTGCGATGAGCGTGTGAACTTCGTGCCGGTTGTGGCATCGATCCTGGCGGCCGGCCTCCAGGCGGGCGAAGGTGTCTGCATTATGCCGCCGCCGCGCACCTCTCTCGGAGATCTCATTGACCTGTTTCGGCGCTACGGGCAGGATCTCGTGCAGCTTCGGGAGCGCGTCTGCATCCTCGACCTCTATGGCCGCCCGGCCCCGCGCGAGCTTCAGAGGGCTGTGACGGACCTGCACGCGCTCAGCCGGGACGAGACGGAGCGGACGATCAAAGATTTCCTGACCAAGGCCGGGGAGGGCGGTCGGCGCTGGCGTTTCGCCTACGATTTCAGCGGTGCGCTCGACAAGCTCTGGCCGCAGACGATCAAGCCGCTGCACACTAGTGTGATCACACAGATCCATGGTATGGGTGGCATCGGGATCATCTATGCCAACCTGCGCGAGCTCGACGAGCGGATGGCCTCGTTCGTCCAGTATTCCAGCGCCGGCATCATCGAAATGTGGCAGGATGACGACTATGCCTTTGCCAAAGTGACCAAAGGCCCGAGCGGCCACACCAGCGAGACACGGGTCATCCAGTTCCTGCCGGTGGCGCCGTTCGTGGCGCTCGTCTGAGCTCTGTCTCACGTTCGATCTCGGGTCTGGTCTGAGGGGGACATGGCAGATGCCTTTTACCGTAGGTGTTCTCACTGTGAGTGACAGCGGGGCGCGGGGCGAGCGGGAAGACACGAGCGGCCCAGCCATTCGCGCCGCGGTGGCGCGTGTCGGCGGAGAGGTGCGCATCACGGCGATCGTCCCTGACGAGCGTGACCGGATCGCGGCCACGCTGGCGCAATGGGCAGATGAGCGGCAGCTCGACGTTATTCTCACCACAGGCGGCACCGGTCTCTCGCCGCGTGACTGGACGCCGGAAGCTACCCTGGACGTGCTGGAGCGGCAGGCCCCGGCTATTCCGCAGGCCCTCTTGATGATGAGCCTCCAGAAGAGCCCGCACGCCATGCTCTCACGCGCCGTGGCCGGCATACGCGGCCGCACCCTGATCATCAACCTGCCGGGCAGCCTGAAGGCTGTTACCGAGTGCATGGAGCTCCTGGCGCCGGTGCTCCCCCACGCTGTCGAAGTCCTCCGCGGCGAAGCGCGGCATGAGGAAATACGTAGTGCGTAGCGACGGCCCCACCTGGGTCGGGGTAGCGGGGAGTTACGCGGTACACGGGAGGGTGACCCCCTCCCCATGTCGGGGAGGGGAGCTTAAGGGGAAGTTTTTCTGCGGCCGCACGCGCTTTCCCGGCGTGGCCGGCGTGCAGCGGGCCGGTCAGGGGCTTTGGAGAGCGGTGTATCTCTTGCGGCACTGCCGTCCCTTAGACGCGTCTGCCATGCTTCAGGTGACTGATGCTTCGATAACGATGTTTTGCGCTAAGCTCCCTTCTCCTTTCAGGGGAGGGGCCGGGGAGGGGGCCTCCCGCCTGCAGACGCTTCGCCGCCACATGGGCTATCATATCTCCAGGATCGCTTGGGTCCGGCAGCGCTTGAAGTCGTTCTCTGTCCCGCTGAACTCGTGGCCGTTGCGATCCAGCCTCCAGGCCTGCGCTTGTCTGGACCGATGGCCTAAAAGCAGAGACATGGAGGTGCAGCGATGCTGGCAGCACGGGAGCTACGTGAGGGCCACACTCTGCGGATGAACGGTGACCTGTACCGCGTCTTGTCGGTGACGGTGCATTCGGGCGCCGCGCAGCTCAGTGGCGCCGTGCGCGGCACTCTGCGGAACCTGCGCACCGGCCAGGTGACGGAATTCCGCTGGCATCCGGACGACCGGCTTGAGGATGTGCCGCTCGAGCGTGTGGAGTTGCAGTTCCTGTATGCCAGCCAGGACGAGGTCGTCCTGATGCATCCCGAGACCTACGAGCAGTACTCGCTGCCGCGCGCGGCGCTGGAGCGCTACATGCCGTTCCTGAAAGAAGGCGCGATGGTCTATGCCTGGCTTCATGATGGGCAGCCGGTGGACCTGGATATGCCCAGGCAGGTGCCGCTTGTCGTTGCCTCCTGCGGGGCAGGCATTCGCGGCCGAGCCGAGCATACGATGAAAGAGGCTACACTTGAGAACGGCATGGTCGTGCTGGTGCCGCAGTTTATCCAGCCGGGAGACACCGTCCTGATCGACGTCGAAACCGGCGAGTATCGCGAGCGCGTGCGCAGGCGCTGAGGCGCGCCTCACGGAGTGGTATAGATGTTGCAGATGCTTCCCGCACGTCCGCTCTAACAGTCTCGGGCAGAGTGGCTGGTGACAGAGTGGACAGTGACAAGACAGGATAAGGCAGAATCGTCGATAGTCGTGCGTACATATCTAATCGTGCGTACACATCAAAGATCGTCTCGGGAAGATCGTCTCGGGAAGGTAGATGAGCGTTCTCGTCACCGGCGGCGCCGGGTACATCGGCAGCGTGATCGTCGAGCACCTGCTGGCGCGCGGCGAGCAGGTCGTCGTGTTGGATAGCTTGATCAAAGGCCACCGCGCGGCAGTGCTGGAGGGTGCCACCCTGGTTGAGGCCGACGTGGCCGACGGCGCGGCGGTGGCACGGGTGCTGCGTGAATATGCCGTGGACGCCGTCATCCATATGGCGGCCTTCAGCCTGGTGGGCGAGTCAGTCCAGCGCCCAGGCCTGTACTTCTGGAATAACGTCGCTGCCAGCATCGCTCTGGCCAATGCCATGGTCGCGTGCGGCGTGCGCCTGCTGGTGTTCTCCTCCACGGCCGCGGTCTACGGAGAGCCGGCGATCATTCCTATTCCGGAGACAGCCGAGCTGAAACCGGTCAACCCCTACGGTGAATCGAAGCTGGCCTTCGAGCGCATGCTCCCGGCGTACGAGGCTGCGCACGGCCTGCGCTGGATCTCGCTGCGCTACTTCAACGCCGCCGGGGCGACCGAGCGCCTGGGCGAGGCGCATGATCCAGAGACCCACCTGATCCCCCTTGTGCTCCAGGTCGCCCTGGGGCAGCGCCCTTACGTCGAGGTCTTCGGCACGGACTATCCTACTCCGGATGGGACCTGCATCCGCGACTACATCCACGTATCCGACCTGGCGACGGCCCACATCCTGGCGCTGGATGCGTTGCGAGCAGACAGTGTGCCCAGCGCAGCGTATAATCTGGGCAACGGCCAGGGGCATTCCGTGCGCCAGGTCATCGAGTGCGCTCGCGCTGTCACCGGCCACCCGATCCCCACGGTAGAGGCGCCGCGGCGGCCTGGCGATCCTCCTGTGCTCGTCGCAAGCTCGGAGAAGATCATGCGCGAGCTAAACTGGCAGCCGCGCTTTGCGGAGCTGGAGACTATCGTGCGCTCGGCCTGGGAATGGCACCGCCGGCATCCCTACGGATACGAGGCTCACGGCCGCGGCGCTCACAGCCGCGACACTCACGGATACAGCGCTAGATGATACCGCTGCGGGACATCAATCGCAGCCGGACCACGCCATACGTTACCTGGACGATCATTGCCCTCAACGTCCTGGTGTTCCTGTATCAGTTGACCCTTGGACCGCGAGGGACGATGCGCTTCTTCCTGCAATACGGCGTGATCCCCTATGAGCTCACCCACGGCGTTGATCTTCCGCCGCCGGCAGGCGTCCAGCCGCCCTACCTCACTGTGTTCACAGCCATGTTCATCCACGGCGGGCTGCTGCACCTAGCCGGCAACATGGTCTATCTCTGGGTCTTCGGCGACAACATAGAAGACCGCATGGGGCATCTGCGTTTCCTAGTGTTCTACTTCCTGTGCGGGCTTGCGGCAACTGGGGCGCAGGTGCTGGTGGACCCGAACTCGCGCGTGCCGAACATCGGCGCCAGCGGTGCCATCGCGGGCGTGCTCGGCGCCTACCTGGTGCTGTTCCCCGCGGCGCAGATCGAGACGCTGGCCTTCTGGGGGTTCTTCATCGGGGTCGTGCGCATCCCGGCGCTCATCCTGCTGGGATACTGGATTCTGATCCAGTTTGTGAGCGGCATCGTCACGCTGGGAATGCCGCAGACCGGTGGCGTGGCCTGGTTCGCCCATATCGGGGGCTTCATCGCGGGTGTGGCGCTGGTCAAGCTCTTCGCTCGGCGGCGGCCACCCCCACCAGCATGGGAGTACTCCTCTCCGAGGTGGTAGCCTCGAGGGAATACCAGAATATCACCGGAAGATCAAATAAAAGATCAAATACAAAGTAAAGTAAAGAGGAAGAGTAAAACAAAGAGTAAGAGAGTGCTGGTAAATAAATAAATAAAAGATTAAGTAAAGAAAGATAAAAAAGATAAAGAGGGGCAGTAACGGAGAAAGGTACACATGCTTCAGTTGGCCCGCGGGCGTAGCACACGCCTGCGCTGGCTCTTGCTCCTGCTGATTCTGGCGGCGCTGGCGCTGGCTGTGGCGGCGCCGCGCCTTCAGCGGCAGTGGCGCATCGCCGGCGCCGGTCTGAGCGGTCCCTACGTCGAGATCACCGCTGCGAACGGCGCGCAGGTGATCGTGTACGTCGAGATCGCTGATACACCTGAGCTCCGCGCCCGGGGGCTGATGCATCGGGAGGCGCTTGCTGAGGACCACGGCATGCTGTTCATCTTCGAGCAGGACGTGCAGGTGCCCTTCTGGATGAAGGACACTCTGATCCCGCTCTCTATTGCCTTCATTGCCGCGGACGGCACGATCGTAGATATTAAAGACATGCAGCCGCTCGATCTGAGCCTGGTCTATTCGCAGGCTCCATACCGGTATGCGCTTGAGGTGAACCAGGGCTTCTTCGCTGCGCATGGCATTGGCATCGGGGACACAGCCCTCGTACGCGCTGCCGACGGCGCGGCTACGCTGGAGCTGCCGTTCGGCGCGAGCCTGTGATACATTCAGGAGAAAGACGCGCCTCAGGTGGGGCGAGGACGCAGGGTAGGGATGTCGCAGATTATGGCCGTCGTTGGGGCCCAAGGTAGGGGTGGAGGGGTGTCGCACCGCTACGCCTCTTCACTATTCCACAATTCACGCATTTCACATCACGTGCCACCATCATTTTATCATTATCATATCATATATTATCATTCAGAGTCATTATTACTATTTTCATCGCATTCATCATTATCAATCTCACAATATCAACAATATCAATGGAATTATTCAGACGGAGGTGACGCCGGATGGTTGCACCACGGCTTGCAGCATATTGCATGACGCGTCGCGGCGTGATGGCATCGCTTGCGGCGTGCGCAGCGCCGGTGCTCCTGGCGGCCTGCGCACCACAGGGCCGGCCCGGCGGTGAAGAGAGCCGCCGGGAAGCCGGTACACCAAAGGGCACGATCAGCTTCGGCACGTGGGCCGCCGGCGCCGACCGGGAGCTCTTCGAAGGCATGCTCAAGAAATACACGGAGGCGACGCCGACGGTCACCGTGGAGTACGTCCCGGCCGATGGCGGCACGAGCGTCTTCCTGGAGAAGCTCACTACCCTGATTGCCGCAGGATCGCCGCCCGATACGATCAACACGTATTACCCTTGGGTGGCACAATTTGTCACGAACAATATCCTGCTCGACCAGAGCGCTCTGATCGCCCGTGACAAGTACGATCTCAACGACTTCTTCAGCGGGCCGCTCGATGCCTTCAAGTACGGTGGGAAAGTGTATGCCCTGCCGCACTATGCCGGGCCGTCTGTCGTTTACGTGAACAAGACGCTGCTCGATCGCGAAGGCATCAAGGTGCCGGCGGATTGGGACTGGGACGAGTTCACCGAGATCAGCCGCCGTCTTACCAAGCGCGAGACCACACCCACGCAGTTTGCCCTGTCCAGCGTGAACTTGAACCTCAATTTCTTCAACGCCATTTTGTGGGAGTTCGGCGGTGATGCCTGGAACAAAGACCTGACTGAAAGCCTGGTCACGCTGCCTGGCTCGCTGGACGCGTTGCAATACACTGCCGACCTCTACCTCAAGCATCGCGTCATTCCTGCTGCCGAGGAGAGCCGCGGACAGGGCGACATGTGGATGGCCGGGCGGGTCGCCTTCCGGCTTAACGCCTGCCGCTGCGATGTACCCAACTGGGTGAATATCAAAGACTTCGAACTGTCGATGGCGCCTCTGCCTAAGGGAAGGATGGGACGCATCACCCGTGATGGGCCCAATGCCATCGGCATCATCCAGGGTACGAAGAACCTGGAGGCAGCGTGGCACTTCACCAAGTGGTTCGTAAGCGTTGAGGGGCAGCGTGAATTCTTGATGACTCGCCGCTCGGTTCCGACACGTGCCTCGATCGCGAACTCGCCTGCTTGGCGCGAGGCACTGCTGCCGTGGGAAAAGATCGAGGTGTACGAAGAGTCCATGAAACGGGTACGCCCGATGGCCTATCCCATCCGGTGGAACGAGATCAACAAGGTTTTCACCGACGCCGCCAATGAGGTGATCCGCGGCCAGAAGAGCCCCAAGCAGGCCATGGAAGAGGCCAAGCCGGCGATGGATGCGCTGCTGCGAGAGCGGTAGCGCTCTCCGTACGGGAGGGACAGGCCGGGTCACTGGCCCCCGCGCCGCGCCGCCTGCGGAGCGTCGGTCTCGCGCGGCGAGGGGGCCTCGTGCTGTGCCGGATCTGCTGCTACACCATTGAGGAGGTGGCCGAGTTTGACCTCCTTGGTCGCCAGATAACGGGCGTTGTACGGATTGGGCGGGATAATGATCGGCACCTGCTCGACCACGCGCAGGCCGTAGCCATCCAGCCCGATCACCTTCTTCGGATTGTTGGTCAGAAGCCGCATGCGCCTCACGCCCAGGTCGGCCAGGATCTGCGCCCCGATGCCGTAGTGCCGCAGGTCAGCCGGGAACCCCAGCCGCTCGTTGGCCTCGACGGTATCGAGCCCCTCGTCCTGGAGGGCGTAGGCGCGAATCTTGTTGTGCAGACCGATACCGCGGCCCTCGTGGCCGCGCAGGTAGACGATCACCCCGCGGCCCTCCTGGGCGATCATCTCCATGGCCTTGTGGAGCTGGCTGCCGCAGTCACAGCGCAGCGAGCCGAAGACGTCGCCGGTGAGACACTCCGAGTGCATCCGCACGAGCACGGGCTCGTCGGTGGCGACGTCCCCCAGCACGAGAGCAACATGCTGCTCGCCATTCAGCCGGTTTTCGTAACCGATAATAGTGAACTCGGCGTAGGGCGTGGGGAGCCGCGCCTCGGCCAGGCGGCGCACCAGCTTCTCGCGCCGGCGGCGGTATTCGATGAGCTGCGCTACACTGATGATCTTCAGCCCGTGCCGCTGCGCAAATGCCTCCAGCTCTGGCAGGCGGGCCATGCTGCCGTCCTCGTTCATGATCTCGCAGATCACCGCCGCTGGATAGAGCCCGGCCAGCCGCGCCAGGTCTACCGACGCCTCCGTGTGGCCGGCGCGCACCAGCACGCCACCCTCATGCGCCCGGATCGGGAACATGTGGCCCGGCCGCACGATATCTTCCGGGCGAGTCCTAGGGTCGAGCACTGCCTTCACTGTAGCAGCGCGGTCATACGCAGAGATACCCGTGGTCACACCATGGCGCGCCTCGATAGAGACGGTGAAGGCGGTGCGGTACTTCGCTGTGTTCTCCTGTACCATCATCGGGATCTGGAGCTCGTCCAGCCGCTTGCCGATGATGGGCATGCAGATCAGGCCGCGGGCATAGCGCGCCATGAAGTTGATCGCCTCAGGCGTGACTTTCTCCGCGGCAATGGCAAGGTCGCCCTCGTTCTCGCGGCTGGCATCGTCCACGATGATAACGAACTTCCCCTGCCGGAAGTCCTCAATCGCCTCTTCGACTGTCGCCAAGGCCATGGATGAACCTCTCCACGTATTTCCCTAGGATATCTACTTCGATGTTCGCCAGATAGCCGGGCCGCTGGCGGGGCAGCGTGATATGCTGCTGTGTGTGCGTCACCAGGGAGACGCTAAACCACCCATCGCGGCCATTCGACGGCGGCTCGACCTGCACCACCGTCAGGCTCACTCCATCCACCGCTACGTAGCCCTTGGGCACGATGTAGCGCAGAAGCTCGGGCGGCGTGGCGAAGCGCACGACGAGCGCCGGGCCATCCGGGGTCATGTCGAGCACCCGCGCTGTACCGTCGATATGTCCTTGGACGAAATGGCCGCCAATGCTTCCACCAGCGCGCAGGCTCCCCTCCAGGTTCACCGGATCGCCAGGCTGAAGCAGGCCGAGATTGGTCCGCCGGAGTGTCTCCGGCATCGTCTCGGCCAGGAACCAGCCCGGCCCCAGCGCCGCCGCAGTCAGGCAGACCCCGTTCACGGCGATACTATCGCCTACCTCAACGCCTTGTAGAACGCGCTGGGCCTCGATCACGAGTTGCGTGGCCGGCCCGCTGCGCCTGATCTCTCGAACCGTCCCGATTTCCTGAATAATGCCGGTGAACATGGCGTCGCGTACTGCCTACTGCGTATTTGCCTACTGCCTACTGCGTGTTGCGTGATACGTAAGCCCTACTACACCACCCCGTCAAGAAGGCTGCCTGGCTGCCCAATGAGACAGGGCGGTGGCCCTGCCGATTACGCAGTACGCCGTGCTGGAGATGCTTCGATTAATAGGTCATCTCCGATGCGCTCGACGCGGTCGATAGATGTGGCCAGCGCGTCGGCCATGCGCGCCACGCCGGCCCCGCCAATAGGTGAGGGGGCGCAGGCGCCGCCGATGATCTTGGGCGCCACAAAGACCAGCAACCGGTCCACCAGCCGGTGCTCCAACAGCGCGGCCACGAGCGTGCCACCGGCCTCGACCAGCACGTTCAGCACGCCGCGACGGCCAAGCTCCTGCATCAGGGCGGTGAGATCCACCCGGCCGCCTTGGGCCGGTAGGGCGAGCACCTCCGCAGGGGTGCCGGCCAGCGTCTGCCGTAGGCAGGGCGCCGCGTCTTCCGTCGTTGCGACGACCGTGCGAGCGGCGTGCTCATCCCGCAGCAGGCGCGCTGTGGCAGGCAGACGCCCCCGGCTGTCCACAACGACACGCAGCGGCTGGTGGGGCGGCCCGGGTCGGCGCGCCTCAGCCGGCAGCCGTACTGTGAGCTGTGGATCGTCGGCGAGCACCGTGCCGATGCCGGTAAGAATGACATCGGCGCGCTCGCGCAGGCGGTGTACCAGCGTGCGGCTGGCCTCGCTGCTGATCCAGCGCGAATCGCCGCGCGGTGTCGCACTCTTACCGTCCAGGGTCATGGCATACTTGACGGTCACGAAGGGCAGGCCAGTACGCACGTGCTTAAAGAAGCCCTGGTTCAGGCGCGCTGCCTCCTCGGCGTGCTCGCCTACGTAGACGGCAATACCCGCCCGCCGCAGCGCTTCGGCCCCGCGGCCGTTTACCTGTGGGTTTGGGTCCAGAATGGCTGCGTGGACTTCGCGCACGCCGGCTGCGATGAGCGCATCCGTGCACGGTGGCGTGCGCCCGTGATGGCAGCAGGGCTCCAGGCTGACGTAGAGCGTCGCTCCGTGCGCCTGCTCGCCGGCCTGGCGCAGCGCCATGATCTCGGCATGGGCCCCGCCAGGGGGCTGGGTATAGCCCTCGCCAACGATAATCCCGTCGCGTACCAGCACAGCGCCGACAGCAGGATTCGGACTGCACCGGCCCAGCGCCAGGTCTGCCAGCTCAAGGGCACGCATCACGTAGTCCACGTGGCAGAGCCCCTTGCCTCAGCGTGTCAGGTCTCCCTTCCCGCGGGAGAGCGGGTATAGCGTAGAGCGGGCAGCGCATCCAGCGAGGGGCACGGGTCGGCGGGGGAGGCGCGAAGCGGACCAGCACACGGCGAACGCGCCGGAACCAGCCGGCGAGCCGGTGCTGTGTGGCACGGCAGCGTGGCACAACCGCCTCGGCGTGGCCTTCTCCCATCCGGACTATACCGTCGGCTCTGGAAACACTCCAGATCCACCGGCGGCGCTACCGCAGCACCGCCGGGTCGCGGGCTCTACCGCCGATCGGGAATTGGCAGCGACTACGCCCAGGACCGGATCCCCGGCCCGGCGCACCGCCACTGCCTCACCCTGCCCCGAAGGCTGCCTTAGGCTTTCTGTGGCAAGTGTATCATGGGGCCGAAAGCTGAGGCAACGGCCCTGACAGGCGTCGCCACGCGTCCTCATGCCCCACCAGGTGCGTGGCCTGCGCCGGACGGGCGTGCCAAGAGGCTGGTCGTCTGTCCCCCTACATCCCCCTCGCCGAAGCAGTACCTTGCATCCGCGCGCGGTAGGTGTGCTACAATTGCCCTAGTACGCCGGGGCTGTGCAGTCCCGGCGTGCCACTTGCTGTGATGTCGGTTGCGTTCAGAGGGGGAAAGAGGGATGCCGACGTACGAGTACGAGTGTCGCGAATGCTCCGTGCGCTTTGAGCGGATGCAGCGCTTTAGCGATGAGCCGGTCAAGACTTGCCCGGAGTGTGGCGGACCCGTGCGCCGCGTCTTCCATCCCGTGGGGATCGTGTTCAAGGGATCGGGCTGGTATATTACTGACAGCCGCAAGTCTGATTCATCGCGCAGCGACTCTGGCGAGAAGAAGGACTCCTTGGAGAGCAAGGAGAGCGATACGTCGGAGAAGAAGTCTACTGCTGCGGCCAGCGTGTAGGACGCGCCGAGCAGCGTACTTGCTGGAGTGCATGGAAGGCGCCGTAAGCTTACGGCGCCTTCTTGTTTGGCCGTCCCAGAAGGGCCGGCCAGGACGCGCTCTTTGCTGCTGTGCCGGATAGATCGGTCGGGAGGTACCTTTGTGCGTGCTGTGGTGCAGCGAGTTCGTGAGGCGAGCGTAAGCGTCGATGGCGAGGTCCTCGGCCGCATCGGCGCAGGCTTACTTATCCTGGTTGGGGCACGCAACGAAGATACCGAGAAAGACGCCGACTGGCTGGCGGACAAGCTGGCCCACCTACGCATCTTCGAAGATGAGGACGGGCGGATGAACCGGTCGGCGTTGGAGTTGGGCCTGCCAGCGCTGGTCGTCTCACAGTTCACGGTCTACGGGGATTGTCGCCGTGGCCGCCGCCCCGACTTCACCGCGGCCGCTCCGCCGCAGCAGGCGGAACCACTGATCGATCGCCTGGTCGAGCGCCTGCGTGCCCTGGGGCTCGGGGTACAGACCGGGCGGTTTCGTGCCCATATGCTTGTCTCGCTGGTCAACGACGGGCCGGTGACGCTCATCGTTGACTCCCCACTGCCCGGCACCTCGCGGCGCCACCACGAGGTCTAATGCCGGGTGCGTGCTAGGTGTCGCTGTACTGGCTTCGCTGTATGCTGGCAAACAAGGTAGAATACGCGCGCCGGTCTTTCGGCGTGCAGTTGCCATAACTTGAAGTTGCCATACTGAGAGTGGCGCGGCAGTGGTAGAGAGGCAGCCCCTTGTCGAGCGGGTGCGCGGCACGCTGGATGTGTCGCCAGAGGAGAGCGCTGCGCTGGAGGAGATCCAGGGCCGCCTGGCGCGCACCTTCGAGCGGTATGGGTACCGCCGCGTGGCGCTGCCGGTGCTGGAGCACGCGGACCTGTACCTGCGCAAATCCGGGCCCGACATCGTTTCGAAGCTGTACAGCTTCGAGGACCGCGGCGGGCGGCTGGTGGCGCTGCGGCCGGAGCTGACGGCGTCGGCCGTGCGGGCGTTCCTGGCCCAGGGCGCGGCGCTGCCGCTGCCGGTGCGATGGTACATGAGCGGCCCGGCCTTCCGCTACGAAAAGCCCCAGCGTGGCCGGTACCGCCAATTCACCATGATGGGCATTGAGCTCCTGGGGGCACCTCCGCCGCTAGCGGACGCCGAGGTGATCGCCCTGGCCGCGCGCGCCGCCGACGATCTTGGCCTGCGTGGCTATCGCATCGTTATCGGCCATATCGGCATCTTACTGGAGCTCTTCGCTGGCCTCGAGGTGAGCGCGCGCATCCAGCATCTCTTGCTGGAGAGCCTCGAAGACCTTACCAAGCCCCATCGGGGCATGCCGTTCGTGCGCGCCCGCTTCGCCCGGCTTCTCGATCCTCCTACCGAGAAAGAGGCAGGCCAAGATGCTGAGGTGCCGGTGCCTGCCCTGGAGCAGCCGCTCGAGCCGGCTGCGGCGCATGCGCTGGCCCGGCAGCTCCTTCAGCGCCTGCGCGGCGGGGTCGCTGCGACAGACGTCGGCGGCCGCGACCAGGATGGCATCGTGCGCCGGCTGCTGCGGAAGCTCGGCGGTGCGGACAGCCGAGCGCGCATCGAGCGCGCCCTCGCGTTCATTGAAGAGCTCAGCCGGCTGGAAGGATCGCCGCAGAGCATCCTGCCCGAGTTCAGCCGGTTCCTCGCGCGGCACGGGCTCTCCCAGCGCACGCACCGCGAGCTAGAGGAGCTGTGCGCCCGGCTGGAAGATTTCGGCGTCCACGGTGAGCGCGTGGCGCTGGACCTGAGCCTGGGCCGTGGCTTGCAATATTACACCGGCGTTGTCTTTGAATTGTACTACCATGGCCTGGGAGCCGAGCAGCAGATCTGCGGCGGTGGACGTTATGATGGCCTGGCGCAGGCGCTCGGCGCGCCGGGGCCGCTGCCGGCCCTGGGCTTCTCCTTCGGCGTTGAGCGGCTCAAGCTCGCCCTCGATCTGGAGCAGCATGCCTGGCCGACGCCTGTAGTGCCCGATCTCCTGCTTGTGCCACTGCCAGGCGCAGAAGGCTATGCTATCCGCACTGCCGAGCGGCTGCGCCGGGAGGGAATCTGTGTGGAGCTGGAGGTGCGCGGCCGTGCTGTGCGCGCGGCCGTGGACTACGCCCGGCGCAGCCGTATCCCTTGGGTGGCCGTGGCTGGACCCGACGAGGCTGCCACCGGCCGGCTCAGCCTGCGGCGCACTGAGACTGGCGAGCCGGCGCGGGCGTATACCCTCGCAGAGGTGCACGTTCTCCTGCGGGCTGGAGCGTCAGAGCTTGACGGAACTCGTGTGTCTCAGGGAGGGGCGGGGTCATAGCGGCGCAGAGTCGTAGAGGCAATGACGAGCGTGCTTCGCTTTGGTGTCCCGAGCAAAGGGCGGATGGAACAGCCGACGCTGGATTTCCTGGCATCGTGCGGCCTGGCGATCGCCCGACCTAACCCGCGGCAGTATCAGGCCCGCATGGCCGGCCAGCCCGGCGTCACGGTGTTGTTCCAGCGCATGCACGATCTCATCCGCCAGGTCGCAGAAGGGCGGGTCGATCTGGCGGCGGTCGGCTACGATTACGTGCTGGAGCAGGACCCGGAGCTGCGTGATCTGGTCGTCGTCCACCCTGACCTCGGCTACGGGCGGGCCGAGGTCGTCGTGGCGGTGCCTGAGGCCTGGGTCGATGTCAGCACCATCGACGACCTGGCCGACGTGGCGCTCGAGCTGCGCGAGGTCGGGCGTACGCTGCGTGTGGCCACGAGCTACCCGAACCTGGCGCGACGCTTCCTCGACGAGCACGGCATCATGCACTTCACGCTGCACGTCGCCGATGGTGCTCTGGAAGCGGCGCCGAGCCTGGGCTATGCCGATATCATTATCGATCTCACCGAGACGGGGACCAGCCTGCGCGAAAATCGCCTGAAGTGCCTGGACGATGGCCGTCTGCTGAAGACGCAGGCCTGCCTGATCGGCAACCGCCGCGCTCTTACCTCAGACCTGCAGAAGCGGGAGGCTACCCGTCGCATCCTGGAACTGATCGAGGCTCGCCTGCGCGCCCAGGAGTTCGTCTCGCTCACCGCAAACATGCGCGGCCGTTGCGAGGAAGAGATCGCCCGGCATGTCATCTCGCACCCGGCCACCGCCGGGTTGGCCGGGCCAACCATCGCTCGCGTCTACGCCAAGAGCGGTGAGGAGCCGGATGGCCTGCGCTGGTACTCTGTGACCGTCGTCGTTCGTCACGACCTCGCCCTTGAGGCGGTCGAGCACTTCCGACGCATGGGCGGGTCCGGTATCACGGTGTCGCCTGCCCGCTACGTCTTCGAGGACCGTTGTGAGGCGTTCGCGCGGCTGCTCGAAGAGCTAGGCGTGCAGCACCGCTAGGAGCACGAGCATGGCCGCCACAGTGCGCATTCTCTCTGCGGCTGAGGCTCAGGCGACCATCCTGCGGCGCCGCGACTTCGAGGAGGTAGAGATACCGCCGACGATAGCAGCACATATTCGCGAGGTGTTCGGCGAGCCGCTCACCCCTGCGCAGGCCGTTGACCGGATCATTACCGCGGTGCGCACCGAGGGCGATGCCGCCGTGCGCCGCTTCACGCGGGTGTTCGATGGCGCGGCGATCGAGCGGCTTGAGCTTTCTCGCGACGAGGTGCAGGCGGCCTACCGGCAGGTGCCCGCGCCGGTGGTCGAGGCTCTGCGCGTCGCTGCCGAACGGGTCGAGCGCTACCACCGCCAACAGGTGCGCCGTTCCTGGCTGGACTTCCAGAGCGGGCTGGGTCAGATCGTTACACCGCTGGAGCGCGTAGGGCTCTACGCCCCGGGCGGCCGTGCCGCGTACCCGTCCTCTGTGATCATGAGCGCGGTGCCGGCGCGCGTGGCCGGGGTAGACGAGATCGTGCTCTGTACGCCGCCGCAAGCAGATGGCCAGCCGCGTCCGTCGATCGTGGTTGCCGCCGACATCGCTGGGGTGCATCGTATCTTCCGGATCGGCGGGGCGCAGGCCATCGCCGCGCTGGCGTGGGGCACAGGGAGTGTGCCGAAGGTAGATAAAATCCTGGGCCCGGGCAATCTCTTCGTCGTGCTGGCCAAGCGGGCGGTCTACGGCCAGACCGGCATCGATCAGCTCCCAGGGCCGACCGAGACACTGATTATTGCCGATGAAAGCGCCGATCCGGCCGAGGTAGCCTGTGACATGCTGGCTCAGGCCGAGCATGACCCCATGGCGTCGGCCATCGCCCTGGTCACCTCGCGCCGGCTGGCCGAGCAGGTCCGGCAGGAGCTGGAGGAGCAGCTCGCAGCGCTGGAGCGCCGCGAGATCGCTGTCCAGGCGCTGGAAGCAAACGGCGGCATCGTAGTGGTCGAAAGCCTGGGCCAGGCCCTGGAGCTGGCCAACGCCTATGCGCCCGAGCATCTGTGCCTGCTGGTGCGCGATCCCTGGGCGCTGGTGGGACGCGTGCGCCATGCCGGCGGTGTGTTCCTGGGCGCGCACTCGCCAGAGGTGATGGGCGACTATGTGGCCGGCCCTAGCCATGTCATGCCTACGGGTGGCACGGCGCGCTTCTCCTCGCCATTGAGCGTGGACGACTTCATCAAGACCATCAGCGTCGTCGCGCTACGGCCAGAGGACCTGCAGCGCTACGGCCCGGCTGCCGCTGAGCTGGCGCGCGCCGAGGGACTGACTGCCCACGCCGCGGCCGTGGAGCGGCGCCTGCGGCGCAGGGAGTAGAGCGCTGGCACCGGATGAGGAGGCCGGCAACGGATTACAGGGCATATGAACACACGTGAGCGTCGCGCCCGCATCACGCGCACAACTCGTGAGACGGATATCACGGCAGAGGTGGTCATCGACGGGACCGGCCGCTGCGAGGCGCAGACCGGCGTGCCCTTTCTGGATCACATGCTCGACCAGCTGGCACGGCATGGGCTCTTTGACCTGACTGTCCAGGCAAAGGGTGATCTGCACATCGACGCGCACCACACGGTCGAGGATGTCGGTCTGACCCTGGGGCGCGCCTTCGCCGAGGCCCTGGGGGATAAGCGCGGCATCCGGCGCATGGGCTCTGCCATCGTGCCGATGGACGAGGCACTGGCGATGGTGGCCGTTGATCTCTCCGGCCGCGGCTACGCCGTGATCGATGTGCCGTTCTCAGGCGAGCGGATCGGCGACATGGACACCGACCTGCTGCGCCACTTCTGGGAGAGCCTGGCCTTCGAGATGCGCGCTACGCTGCATATTCGCCTGCTGGCGGGCACGAATGACCATCACAAAGCGGAGGCATGCTTCAAGGCGCTGGCTCGCGCCCTCGACCAGGCTACTGAGCTCGACCCCCGTCGCTCCGGTCAGGTGCCGAGCACCAAGGGGACTCTCTAGCCGTGTGGTGCTGCGGCCGTGGGGACTGGGCAGGCCTGCGGAGCGGTTCGCTCAACCTGCTGAGCCATCTGATGCCACTCGAACCTGCGCAGAGACCGTTCGCACAGCCCGTTGACGCGATGACCCAGCGGAGACGGCGTCTCCGCCTCGACCGGCTTCTGGTACAGCGCGGGCTGGTAGAGAGCCGCGAGCGGGCCCAGGCGCTCATCCTGGCCGGAGACGTGCGCGTGGATGGGGCAGTAGTCACGAAGCCCGCCCAGCTCGTGCCTGAGGATGCCGAGGTCGAAGTCGGCCCCGGCAGCCTGCCCTATGTGAGCCGCGGGGGGCTCAAGCTCCAGCATGCCCTAGACACATTTGGCATCGATGTGCGCGGGCTCGTGGCTATCGATGTCGGCGCTTCGACCGGTGGGTTCACCGACTGCCTGCTCCAGCGGGGCGCGGCGCGGGTGTACGCTATCGACGTGGGCTACGGCCAGCTTGCCTGGAAGCTGCGGCAGGATCCCCGGGTCGTCGTGCTAGAGCGTACGAACATTCGCTACTTGGAGCGGTTGCCCGACGGCGCGCTGGCAGACCTGGCGACCGTGGACGTGTCGTTCATCTCGCTCACCAAGGTGCTCCCAGCGGTGCTGCGGTTGCTCAAGCCGGACGGCTTCATCATCGCCCTGGTGAAGCCGCAGTTCGAAGCCGGGCCGCAGCGTGTGGGCCGGGGCGGGGTCGTGCGCGATCCCGCGGTGCATCGTGATGTGCTACGACAAATCGTCTCCTGGGCGCGGGAGCACGGCTTGGTGGTACGAGGCCTGACGCGCTCGCCTATCCTCGGCCCGGCTGGCAACGTGGAGTTCCTGCTGTGGCTTGACCGCCGGCTCGACGTACCGGGCATTGATGTGGCGCAGGCGATCGACGAAGCGGTGCGCCAGCCGGCTGGCGCACGTCGCGCCGCTGCCCCCTCCTCAGCCTCGGCGGCCGAGGGGAGCCGCGCATAGGCCTGGTGCAAGACAAATCCGCCTTTTCGGGGTATCATACAGGCACGCATGCCTCACCCGCTCGGTACAATATTCTGGGAACTATATTCTGTGGGACTACTCGATTCTGTGGGACGATGCAAAGAGAAGAAATCATGCGGCATACACGCCACTCTTCTGTATTCTTGTACTACTTCTTGTACTACGTGCTCTACTAAAGAGTGACATCTAAATTCTAAATAACTAAATAACTAACATTATAATAACATAAGGAGCCCGATACGCATGGTACAGATTGTCCGCCTGGTCGAGCCGCCCGGCAAGGGCTGGACGGCTGACGTGCTCCCGCTTGAGGCTGTGGCTGTCCGGCTGCATCCC
Source organism: Chloroflexota bacterium (assembly GCA_042408875.1). Classification (GTDB taxonomy): domain Bacteria; phylum Chloroflexota; class UBA11872; order JBHOQS01; family JBHOQS01; genus JBHOQS01. The sequence continues at coordinate 81,740 of JBHOQS010000022.1, forward strand.
GACGATGACGTCGCCATCGCCAAGGTGCCCCTGCCGCCGGGCATGCGCATCGTCGGGCCAGAGGGCGAGTTCGAGGTGCGCCGGCTGGTGGGCATCGGCCACAAGGTGGCAGTACGCCACGTGAAAGCAGACGCCCCGGTGCGCCGTTACGGCCAGGTGATTGGCTTCGCCACCGTTGACATCGTCCCCGGCGACCACGTGCACAGCCACAATCTGGCTGTGCGCATGTTCCAGCGGGAGTACGAGTTCAGCGTGGACGTGCGGCCCGTCGCGTTTGTGCCGGAGGCCGAACGCCGCACGTTCTGGGGCTACCGCCGGCCCAACGGAAAGGTCGGCACGCGCAACTACATTGTGCTGCTCTCCAGCGTGAATTGCAGCGCCACCACGATCCGCGCCGTGGCCGAGCGCTTCAAGGGCGAGAGCGCCCTGCGCGAGTACCCCAACGTGGACGGCGTGATTGCTCTCACGCACAAGGCCGGCTGCGGCTCGCGGCACGGCAGCCCCGAGATCGCGCTCTTGCAACGCACCATCGCTGGCTTTGCGCGGCATGCTAACACCGGCGCGGCGGTACTGGTCGGCCTGGGCTGCGAAGTGAACCAGGTCGCTGAGATCGTCAGCGACCTGGGCCTGGCCGGGCCTGGCCAGGAGCCACCGCCGGTGTTTACGATCCAGGAGGAGGGCGGCTTTCTTGCCACTGTGGAGGCGGGCGTACGCCTGATCAGCAGCCTCTTGCCCAGGGTCAACGATGTGCGGCGCGTAGAGGTGCCGGCCTCTGAGTTGATCGTGGCGCTCCAGTGCGGCGGGAGCGACGGATGGTCTGGCGTTACGGCGAACCCCGCGCTCGGCGCCGCGGCCGATCTGGTGGTCCGGCAGGGAGGCACCGTGGTCCTGGCCGAGACCACAGAGGTGTATGGCGCCGAGCACCTGCTCATCCGCCGGGCGCGCTCCCGTGAAGTAGGGGAGAAGCTACTCGAGCGCATTCGCTGGTGGGAGCAGTACACGGCCATGCACGGCTTCGAGATCGACAATAACCCCTCGCCAGGCAACAAGGCAGGCGGCCTTACCACGATCTACGAGAAATCCCTCGGTGCCATCGCCAAAAGCGGTACGACGCCGCTGAACGCAGTGTACGAGTACGCCGAGCCGATCACCGAGCGCGGCTTCGTACACATGGACACGCCGGGCTACGATCCGGTCTCGGTCACCGGCCAGGTCGCCGGGGGCTGCAACATCATTGTTTTTACCACGGGCCGCGGCTCGGTCTTTGGCTTCAAGCCGGTACCTTCAATCAAGGTGGCTTCGAATCCTGATCTGTACCGCCGCCTGGAGCCCGACATGGATATCAATGCCGGGCGCATCCTTGAAGGGGCCACGGTGGAAGAGGTGGGCCGGGAGATCTTCGAGTACATCCTTGAGGTGGCGTCAGGCAAGCGTTCGAAGAGTGAAGCCCAGGGCATCGGTGAGGAAGAGTTCAATCCGTGGATCCTCGGCGCCACGCTGTAAGGCTTCCGTTGCCTGCTATGGCCTGCTGTTCGCCCGGGCTCTCACCGGGGCAGACAAAGTTTTACACATGTTTTACAGGAACTGGCCCTCCATGGATGCCTGCAGCCGAGCTGCTGTGCTATTATGACGTTACTAGGGAAGGGCTGCGGCGCCACAGGTGATGGGCACTGGCAGCGCTGGAGAGCGTTCCGGGCGGCCGCAGCGCCGGAAGGGGTGACGCTCCGGCCAGGCATTCAGCGAGATGGTTGTGGCGCCGCCCCGAGGGGGTAGCATGTTACTGCTGAGCAAGATCGGTGGCTTCTTCGCCCGGCACTGGAAGGCCGTGATCATCTGGACGCTGATCACGGCAGGATTCCTCTTCTTCGTCCTGCCCAACTTCTCCGACATGCTGCCGTTCTTCGGCTGGGTGGCGATCCTGCTGTTCAACTTCCTGTACGCCATCCTGTTCATGATTGTGCAGTTCGGCGCGCTCATCTGGTTCATGAGCCGCGGCCGTACCTACTGGATCATGCCGGGGGAGACGGGCATCGGCTTCAAGGACTATAAGGGCCAGCCGGAGATCCTGGAGCAGGCCCGCCGCTACGTGACCCTCCTGCGCGGCGTCAAAGAATTCAAAGAGATGGGCGGTGAGGTGATCCGTGGCGTGCTGCTGGTTGGCCCTCCCGGCACGGGCAAGAGCTACCTTGCCCAGGCGATCGCCACCGAGGCAGGCGTCCCGTTTGGCTACGCCTCTGGCACGTCCTTCATGAACATGTTCTGGGGCATGGACGTGCTGACAATCTGGCGGCTCTACCGCAAGGCGCGCAACCTGGCGCGCAAGCACGGCGCCTGCATCCTGATGATCGACGAGATCGACGCCATCGGCGCCTCCCGCTTCGGCGCCGGGCAGGGCATGGTGATGGGTGGTGTGGGCGGCCTGTTCGGCGGCATGCGCACAGCCCTGAACCAGCTCCTGATCGAGATGGATCCGCCACGGGTCGAGGAAGGCTGGACCGCTCGCCTGCTGCGCAAGCTGGGTATCCGGCGTAAGCCGGCCTCGCGCCCGGTCGTGCTGACTATGGGCGCCACGAACATCGTCGAGGTGCTCGACCCGGCGCTGCTGCGGCCCGGCCGGTTCGACCGCAAGATCGTCATCGATCCGCCCGACTTCGAAGGGCGCATGGAGATCATCGAGTACTACCTGTCGAAGGTGCGGCACCAGGAGATGCCGATCGAGCGCATGGCGCATGACACGATCGGCTATACTCCGGTGACGATCAAGACGGTGATCAACGAGGCGGTGGTGATCGCTCACTTTGAGGGCCGCGACGCCATCACCTATGAAGACTTCACCAGGGCGCGCGAGATGCATGAGCTGGGCATCAGCCAGCCCATCAAGCGCATGGCCCAGGACGAGCGGCGCATGTTGGCCTACCACGAGGCCGGCCACGCCTTCGCCTACGCCAAGCTCCTGCCGCATAAGGTGCGCCTGACCAAGGTAACGATCCTGCGCCACGGCCGCGCGCTGGGCTTCGCGCAGGCCAAGCCGGCTGAGGAGCGCTACACCGATAGCCGCGAGGATATCCTGGCGGAGATCCAGGTGGCCCTGGCCAGCCGCGCTGCCGAGGAGTTGTTCCTTGGCTCGGCCTACAATGGCGTGACCTCGGACTTCCAGCAGGCCACGCAGCTGGCGCAGGCGTACCTGGGTATCTGGGGCATGGATGGCAGCTTCGTATCCTCGCTTGCCACTGGCCAGCCGCCCGATCCGAAGGCTGTGGAAGCCCTCCTGGAGGAGCAGTACCAGGAGGTCAAGCAGCTGCTCGCCAATAACGCCGATAGCGTGCGGGCGATCGTTGAGCGCCTGCTCGAAAAGAATGAGCTCTACGGCGACGAGGTCGAGCAGATCATTCGGGAGGTTGAGGCGAAGCGCCCGCCGATCCAGCAGATCCTCAACGAGCAGAACCGCCGCACGGCCTACCACGAGGCCGGGCACGCTGTCGCCCAGGCGACGCTGTTCCCGCATGAGCCGATCGTGCGCGTGTCGATCGTGCACAAGCGGTACGTCGGCGGGAGGGCCGAGCGCACGGCAACGCTGGAGAAGCCGGGCCACCTGGCAAGCCGCGAGGACGTCCTGCGGGAGATCCAGACGCTGCTGGCCGGCCGCGCCGCCGAGGAGCTCTTCCTGGGCGATGTGTTTGTCGGCTCCTCCGACGACCTGCGCCGGGCCACAGCGCTGGCGCGGGCGATGATCACTACCTGGGGCATGGGTGGCTCGCTGTACTACGAGCTGCCGGATGAGCGCCGCGATGGCGAGGCGAAGGAGCTGCGGCAGCGTATCGAGCGCTTGCTGGAGGAGCAATACGAAGCCGTCAAGCGCCTGCTGCGCGAGCGTGAGGCCGATGTACATGCGCTTGTGCGTGAGCTGCTGGTGAAGCAGGAACTGTCCGGCTTCGAGGTCGAGGCCATCGTGCGTCACGAGCAGCCTGCGCTCGTGGATGGCCAGGCAGTCGTGAGCCCGAACGGGTCGCCGGCGCCGGCCGCCGGGGCTACGGCGGAGATGGTACATCTGGCCGACCCAGGCCCGGAGCCGCGAGAATAGCAGCGCGAGCAGCCCTGCTTCGCAGGTTGGTCCTGGCTGCTCTGCACCGGGCAGGTCTTCGCGACCTGCCCGGTGGCTTGTTGCTGCACCGATGTACTTCACCCCGCACCAAGATGGCCTTCCCTCTCCCAGCACGCTAGGAGAGGGGCCGGAGGGTGAGGGTTCCCCTCTCGATCCCGCGTCAGGTAGCAAACCAGCACAATGACCAGTTGACGGGCTGGCTATGCCCGCCTACACTGGCGCTGGATGCACGACCGCAATCCGCCCGGTGCGCCTGTCGTATGACAGGAGCGCCGGGATGGGGGCAGACAGCAAAAAAGAGCCCGCCTCGGCGATGGCGCCTGGTGATCCGCTCGATGGTGTCTCTGACCACTCCCGCCGCACCGACCGACAACAGCAAAGAAGGGGCTGTGGCGCCTAGCTTCGGTGACCTCCTGCGCCGCTACCGTATGGCCGCCGGTCTTTCGCAGGAGGCGCTCGCCCAGCGCGCAGGCTTAAGCCATCGTGGCATCAGCGATCTAGAACGTGGCCTGCGGCGCACGCCCCAGCGAGAGACCGTCCGCCGCCTGATCATGGCGCTCCACCTCGATGCCAGCCAGGCGGCGCAGCTCGAAGCGGCGATCGAGCGGCATCGCGGCCCGCGCCGGCAGGCCGGGCCGAGCCGCGGCAGGACACCCTCAGCGTACGACGCACCTGCCGGCGCTGCCTCCCTGCCCCAGGAGGTGATAGCCGGCAGCCTGCCCCGGCCACGCACGCTGTTCATCGGCCGCGCGCGGGAGCTGGCAGCGATCCGCGACCAGTTGCTCCAGCCGCATGTGCAGGTGCTGACGCTGATCGGGCCCGGCGGGATCGGCAAGACGCGGCTGGCGCTCCAGGCGGCCTGGGAGCTGCGCGCGCATTTCCCCGATGGCATCTACTTCATACCGCTCTCCAACGTGGCCCGGCCGTCTGACGTTGGGCAGGCGATCGCCCACGCGCTTGTCGTCCAGCCTGGGCAGGGGAGAAGCGTCCAGGAAGCGCTGGTGGCGCATGTGCGGGCTAGGCGCCTCCTGCTCATCCTCGACAACTTTGAGCATGTGCTGGCCGCAGCGACGATGCTGGCCGATCTCGTCGCGGCCGCGCCGGCACTGAAAGTGCTGGTGACCAGCCGGGCCGCGCTGCGTCTGTATGGCGAGCAGGAGCTGCCTGTCCCGCCGATGGAGCTCCCGCCCATTGCGGATGATGTGCTGCCCGAGCAGGTCGCCCGCGCCGAAGCTGTACGACTGTTCGTCGAGCGAGCTCGGGCGGTGTGGCCCGATTTCACGATCACTGCAGAGAACGCGCGGGCGGTCGCTCAGATCTGCGCCCGGCTGGACGGTGTCCCGCTTGCTCTGGAGCTCGCGGCGTCACGGTTAAAGGTACTTCCGCCCGCTGCGCTGCTGGCTCGCCTGGGAAGCTGTCTTGCGCCCCAGGGAGCCTCCACCAGAGCCGGCGGGGCGCTCTCCTTACTGACTGGAGGCGCTCGCGACCTGCCTCCACGCCAGCAGACCCTGCGCAATACCATCGCCTGGAGCTACGATCTCCTCTCCCCGGGAGAGCAGGCGCTCTTCCGGCGGCTGGCGGTGTTCGCCGGGGGCTGGTCGTTGCCTGCTGCGGAGACGGTCTGCGGTTCGGCGCAGGAGCTCGGCCTGGAACTGCTGGACGGGCTGGCCTCCCTGGCAGATAAGAGCCTCATCCGCGTAGAGGAGATGCGCCTGCCCGGCGAGCCGGTCGAGCCGCGCTACGGGATGCTGGAGACGATCCGTGAGTACGCCCTCGAGCGCCTGGAGGAGCTTGGGGAAGCCGCCCGGCTGCGCGCCCGTCACGCTGCCTACTTCCACGATCTGGCGCAGCACGCATGGGCTGAGTCCCGCGGCCCACGACAGGTGGCATGGCTCGCGCGGCTGGAAGCCGAGCTCGAGAACCTGCGGGCAGCGATGGCCTGGGCCATCGAGCACGCCCGCGACGGATACGGTGGCCTGGCCATCCGCCTGGCTGGCGCTCTCGGGTGGTTCTGGCTGCTGCGTGGCCACCGCACCGAGGGATACGCCTGGCTAACCCGTGCGCTTACCGGTGCGGCCGGCACGGACGGCGGTCCTGAGGGCGCGGCGGAGCGCGATCGGGCGAGAGCGCTCACCGAAGCTGCCTCTCTGGCCCACCATGTGGGCGAACCAGTAGCCGGCCGCGCCCTGGCTGAGCAGGCAGTCTTCCAGTGGCGTCGGCTGGGGGACCCCGCCAGGCTGGCCGATGCGCTCCGCGCCCTGGTCGCGTTCCTCGATCCGTTGACCGAGGCAGAGCAGATCGCTGCCGTGCGGCGAGAGATGATCGAGGCGCTCCAGCGTGTCGACCGGGCGCGCTGGCTGGCCGAGCGCGCCCGGCTGGCTGCCGAGAGCAATGACCTCGTCTCGGCCCGGCAACTAGCCGAAGAGGCGCTGGCCTGCTACCGGCGCCAGGGGCACATCCTGGGCATCGCCCTGACGCTGCGACAGCTCGCACAGATCGCTATGCGCAGCGGTGATGAATCGCGGGCGCAGCCGCTGCTCGAAGAAGATGGCGCACTGTGCCGCCAACTAGGTGACTTCGGTGGGGTCGCTATGAGCGAGCGGCTCCTTGCCCTCGTGGCATTGCGCCGGGGTGACCTGGCCAGAGCCGCACATCTGTACCGGACTAGCCTCCTGCGTTGGCAGGACCTTGGCGACCCGGGCAACATGGCTATCTGCATCGAAGGGCTGGCAGCCATCGCTGAATGCGCTGGCCAGGCACAGCAGGCAACCATCCTCTTCGGCGCAGCCTCGCGCGTCAACCTGCGCGGTCGTAGGAACTGGCCAGAGACCGCGTCGGCGATCGCGCGACTGCGTGAACAACTGGGGGAGGCTGCTTTCACGCAGGCCTGGGCCGTCGGACAGCAGTTGACGCTCGAGCGCGCGGCGTCTCTTGCCCTGGAGATCATGCCACCCGGCCAGGGCTGACGTGGTCAGCCTGCATCCTGGCGCGGCCGTGCCTGCTGGCACTGGACGCTACAGGCCACCGTCAGACCGCCGGCCTTCTCCTACTCCCTCTCGTCGTCTTCTTGTCATCCTTGCTGGGCGTCTGAACGAGCCCTTATCAGAGGGCTCCTGGCGCGCTCCTCCTGGGATGCGAGCACGGACTCCTACACAAGGCACGCAGCACTGAGACTGCGTGCCTTAGCTGCGTGGTTCTTCCTGGCGGCGCGGCCGTCACGCGAAGAGAATTCCATCAGCACAAGCTGGATGGAGCCCTGGAGTAGCCAGGACTGATGTTGGTTCTGCCCGCCAGTCGCGTCATGCCTCGATCCGGCGGAGTTATGCGCGCCTATTGGTTCCTGGCTACCGTTATCTTCCTCGGGTTCACCGCCTCAGGAGCCACCTTCCCGTTCTTCGCTCTGTACGCGACTTCGCTGGGAGCGTCGCTTGGCCAGGTGGCTTTCGTCGTCGGCATCCAGTCCGCGTTCATGATCACCGCCGGGCTTGCGTGGGGCCGCATCGCTGATCGCATTGGACGCCGGCGGCCCTTCATTGTCGGCGCTATGGCCGGGCTCGCGGTGCTGCACCTCGCTCTCGCCCGGGTCCCCTCCTGGGAATGGCTTATCCCGCTGCATGGCCTGCTCGGCATCGCGGCCGGCGCCCACCAGGTCACCAGCCTGGCACTGATGGGAGACGTCCTGGCCGGGCATCCACAGCGCGGCCGGCTGGTCAGCGGCTACCGCATGTCCGGCTCGCTCGCTTTCAGCATCGCCATTGTGCTGTCCGGCTGGCTCGCCGAGACCGTCGGCCTGCGCGGCAGCTTTCTCCTGGCCGCCGGGGTTTATGCCCTCGCCTTCCTCGTGGCCCTCGGTATCACGGAGCCACCGCGTAGCACACCGATCACTCCGCCCGGTGGCTTCGCTACGCTCCTGCGCGGACCGATGCTCCCACTGCTGATCATCGCCTTCACGTTTGGGCTCCCCTTCGCCGCAGTGTTCTCGGTGTGGCCTGTCTGGGTGGCGGAGGTGCTTGGCCACGGTCGGGCGATCTTCTCCCAGCTCTGGGGCATCGCCGCTTTCGTAGAGGTGCCCTGTATGCTGCTGGCCGGCCTGTGTATTGATCGCGTCGGCCGGCGCCTGACTTTCATGGTCGGCCTGGCTGGCTTCGGCCTCGTGTACCTGCTCTACCTCCTGGCGCCGCCGCTCCCCGGCCTCGTCGCTACGCAGGTCCTGCGCGGGGTGGCCTTCGCCGCATACACCGCCACGGCGCTGACGCTCGCCATTGATCTGGCACCGCCGGAGGCGCGGGGCCGCGCTGCCGGACTGTTTACCTTCGCCCAGGGCCTTGCCCAGATCGGCGGCAACTGGGTTGGCGGCCCCCTCGCAGCCACCCTGGGCTTCCGCGGCCTCTTCGCGCTGGCGGCCAGCGCAGTCCTGTGCGGCGCAGCTTACAGCGCTTTGATGCTCGGCCGTTCGCACCATGCCGAACGGCCGTCGTGAGACATGCTAGCAGTTGGAAAAGCCTGGGCATAGGAGAAGCATTCCTGGACCGGCAACCATGACCAGCACCCAGCACCCTGAAGGAACGCCGCTCACTCCCGAGACCGTGCCAATGAGGCACAGTACAATTCCAATCGCCAGAAAGTCGCAGCCACGCTGGTGGCCGCTCCCTGCCGCGGCAGCGCTCCTCGCGCTCTTGCTCGTCTCGGCCGCGGGCCTGCTCACGTGGCAGGCCCGCGTGCAGGGGGCCGTGGCACCCAGCGAGACCCAAGAGGTACAGAGCATGCCGACATCGGCACCCGCTGCGGGCGCGCCCTGCACGGAGCTATCTGACGCTACGCCAACGCCCGGAGAGCCCTGCCTGCTGTTCCAGCCTTTCGCCTACCCTACCGGTGTCGCAGTCAACGAGCAGGGAACGATCTACGTAGCGGATACCTACCGGCATCGCGTGCTGGTCCTCTCCCCCGAAGGGCGGCTCTTGGCCGAATGGGGCCGGTTCGGACCTGGCCCGGGCGAGTTCCGCTGGCCGAGCGGTATCGCCATCGACACCGTGGGGAATATCTATGTGGCCGATACCTTCAACCACCGCATCCAGAAGCTGTCGCCTTCCGGCGACGCCCTCGTGATCTGGGGCGAGCACGGCAGCAACCCGGGCGACTTCGACTTTCCGCAGAGCGTTGCCGTCGATAGCGAAGACAATCTCTACGTCCTGGAGCGTGGCAACCACCGGATCCAGAAGCTGTCACCGCATGGGGCCACGTTAGCCGTCTGGGGGCGCCAGGGCACCGGTCCCGGCGAGTTCTGGTCACCGCGGGGCATCGCCCTGGACCAGCACGGCAACATCTATGTAGCGGACACCGGTAACAACCGCATCCAGAAGTTCTCTCCCCAGGGCAAGCTCCTGGTGCAATGGGGCGGGCCCCACCTTGATATCTTCGACCATCCAGCAGGTATCGCTCTGGACCGGCAGGGGAACCTGTACGTTGCCGATACCCAGCACCATCGCATTCTCAGGCTCTCCCCGCAGGGCAGGCCCCTGAGACAATGGGGTGGTGCGGTCGGACCAGGGCAGTTCTCCTTGCCGTGGGGCCTGGCGCTCGGTGCGCGGGGTGATCTCTACGTCACGGATTTCGCTACGCACCGGCTGTACCGGTTGCCAGCGCCAGGGAGCCAGCCTGTGGATCTCTCTGTTGTTCGCTCCGCAACGCTTAGCCCAGCCTCAGCCACGATCCAGCGCGCGTGCAGCTCCGACTGCTGACGGGGAGCAGGGGATCGACGTCCGGGCGCGGTCAGGGAAGAAACACGCATTGCCTCCCGGCTCTGCAGAGCCGTAGTATACTACCTGCATGCGCGGCTGCCGTCGCGGCGCACATGCGCGCGGGCTGTGTTCTTGTATCGCCGGCGCGCTTGCCGTGACGGCTGGCAAGCCCCCTCCATATTAATTATTCAATTAAATAATTAAGTAGATTGAGAGAAGGTCCGGGCGAACATACGAACCTGCCTGCACGACGCGGTCTGTACCAGGCTAGACATCACCTGTCACATGAACTGTGAACGTGCGCTCGCGATATTCATTTAGGGAGTCTATAGAGAGTTTATTAAGAGCACAAGATTACAGAGTATTTATATACAGATAATAAAACTGCTGCGGCAAGACAGAGGCTCTGGAGCTATCGGGCACTCAGTGCATACAGCGAGGATGACGATGTCGCGATCTGCGCGCCCCTACTCGACGACGCTGGTGAGCCGCCGCTGGGTGTTCCAGGTGCTGGCTGGCGCACCGACGCTGCTCGCGGCGTGCCGTCGCGCTGGTGTCCCTGCGGCGCAGCAGGACGAGTACGTTTCAGCTCCGCCGAAGGGTCCGGTGAGCCTGACGTACTGGGACTGGGCCGAGGTCTGGCGTGAGCTTATCCAGTCGCTAGCCACCCGCCAGCAGGAGCGCCGGCCGGGGCTGACGATTGACTGGCAGATCGTGCCAGATTACTGGAACAAGCTTCAGGCGGCTATTGCGGGTGGCACTGCGCCGGATAGCTGGCGCATGAACGGCCCGAACCTCCCGGCCTGGGTGAGCAAGGGATTGCTGGCTGATTTGACCCCCTTCTTCAGCCGGGATAAGGCTGCGATGGCGGACTTCCAGGCGACAGCACCCGTGTTCCAGGAGTACCTGCGCCGCCAAGGTAAGCAGTGGGCTGCGCCGTTCGGCAATGCCATCAGCGGCATCCTGGCCTACAATGTCAATATGCTGCAGGCGGAGGGGCTCCGGCCGCCCGCAGAGCTTGGCGAGCAGTGGCGTTGGCCTGTGCTGGCGGAATACGCAGTCAGGCTCACCCGCGCCGACAGCTCGCGACACGGCTACCATTCGGAGCGAAACGCCGAAACCGGCTGGCTGCCGTATCTCTATGCCAATGGCGGCGCGCTGTTCAGCGCCGATGGCAAGAAGCCCGTGATCAACACGCCCGAAGCGCGCGAGACCTTCGAGTACCTGGTTGACTTTGTGCTCAAGCTGCGCGCTGCACCAACTGCTCAGGACCTCTCGGCGGAGAATGCCACCCAGCGCTTCCTCACCGGCAAACTGGCCATCATCCCGCGCGGAAGCTGGGAGATCAAGGACCTGAACCGCATGGTCAGGGACTTTCCCTACGATATTGTGCCCATCCCGCGCGCGCCGCGCACCGGCAAGAACGGCAGCACCTCCCAGCTTGCCAGCGTGGTGATGAACCCGGCGACGCGGCAGCAGGGCGAAGTGTGGGAATGGCTGCGTTTCGTCCTCAGTAAAGAAGGACAGGATATCATTGCCCGCGCGGAGTTTTTCCCGGCGCGCCTCGACTCGGCCGAGTCGATCTATTATGATCCCCGGCTGGGCCCGGCGCACCGGCCCTTGCTTCGAGAGGTCCTGCGCGTCACCCAGCCGCTGCCGTACCTGGACGTGGGCAACTGGAGCCAGTGGGGCGAGATTGTAAACCCCCTGGTCATGCAGATGTTCAATGGCCAGATCGGTGTGCGTGAGGCGCTCCAGAAGATGCAGGAGGACCTCGCCGCTGCGATCGAGCGCGGCCTGCAATGACCTATTCGGGGCACCCCGCGGCGCAGGGCGTCGCGTGTGCCTCTGACAGGGCATGGACGGCACCCGCGCTAGTCACGTAGTGCAGCGCTGGCGCTGATCAGCGCATGGTGCTTGTGATCGGCGCGTGGGTAAGCAGCTAGGGAGCGGGTATGGCAGCTACCATTGAACATGTTGACGTCTTCCCGCTCAGACTGCCGTTTCGAGAGACATTCGCCATCTCGCGCGGCGCAGTGGGTTCGCCGGAGACCGGCGCGCCGCACGTGTATGTGCGCGTGGTGTCGTCGGATGGGGTGGAAGGCTGGGGTGAGGCGCGGCCTAGCCACCGCTGGAGCTACGAGACGCTGGAGAGCGTGGTTACCACGCTGCGCCGTTACCTCGCTCCTGCTGTGCAGGGCCTGCTGGTCTACGACCTCGACGCCCTGCACGCGCGCATGAACACCGAGATCGCTCCAGGCGTCACGCTCGGCCAGCCTATCGCCAAGTCAGCGCTCGATATGGCGCTGCACGATATGATTGGACGCACGCTTGGCCTTTCGCTGCCAGAGCTGTGGGGCATTCGGCAACGCGATACAGTCGAGCTGAGCTATATGGTGTCGGCCGCGACGCCTGAGGAGGTATTTGAGAAAGTACGCGCCGCGCGGGCCGCAGGCTACCGCGGGTTCAAGATCAAGATCGGGGTGCATCCGCCGCGCGACCCTGAGCTCTTGCGAGCGGCAAAAGAGGCGGCCGGCGATCTGTTTGTGTGGGCGGATGCCAACCAGGCGTACGCACCGGCCGAGGCGCTGCGACTCGCCCGCTACTGCGAGCGCCTAGGCATCGATGTGCTGGAGCAACCGATCGCGGCGAATAACTTCAGCGCGCTCCGCCAGCTTGCTGCTGCAGTAGACATCCCTATCGCCCTAGATGAATCGGTGATAACGCCGGCCGACCTCATAGAGTTGCTGCGGCGCGGGGAGCTCGACGCGGTGGTCATTAAGGTCTCAAAGAGCGGTGGCTTGCGCAACGCGCGGCGCATGATTGAGCTTTGCCGCGATGCCGGCGTCGCCTTGCTGGGCAGCGGTCTCACCGAGTCACGACTGGGCTTCGCCGCCAGCGCGGCGCTCTATGCTGCATACGGCCTAGCATGGCCGGCTGATCTCAACGGGCCACAGTTCCTGGGTGACGATCCGCTGCCTGGCACGCCGGACGAGATCGGGCCGCGCTACCAGCTCCCGCAGGGGCCAGGCATCGGCGTAACCCCTGATCCCGCAAAGCTCGCCTGCTTCCGGGAGGACGGTTCGGCCAGATTTCCCGGCTGAGCGCGGCCCGGCTGGCGCCACACATCCCGCGGCGCCCGGCCCCGGGTCCCAGCTGTCTGGTACAATGGCGCACGCATCGCCAGTGCATTTCCGCGCAGCCACGGCGGCTAGTCACGTGCCTCACCAGGTTGGGTAGATTGGGTAGATCAGAGGTAGATGTATGCTCAAGCTCTCCGCCTGTATCGAGATGCTATTCCGCGAGGTCGAGTTCCCGCAGCGCATCGTCGAGACGAAACGCCTCGGGCTCCCTGCCTACGAGTTCTGGGGCTGGGCGAACAAGGACCTGGACGCCATCCAAGCCCAGCAGCGCGCCACTGGGCTGAAACTGGCCGCTATCGCTGCCGCGGCGCGCTCCAACACGCTCTTCTCCGACCGCAACCGGCAGAACCTGGTGGATCCAGCGAACCGCGCGGACTTCGTCCAGGGCATCGCCGAAAGCGTTGAGGTCGCCGTACGGCTGGGCTGCCCGACGATTATCGTCACCGTCGGTAACGAGCTGCCCGACCGCCCGCGAGACGAGCAGCGCCAGAGCATTATCGACGGCCTGATGGCTGCTGCCCCACTGGCCGAGCGCGGCGGCGTCACGCTGGTCGTCGAGCCGCTCAATACGCTGGTGGACCACAAGGGCTATTTTCTGTGGTCGTCGCGGGAGGGCTTCGAGATCGTCCGGGCAGTTGGCAGTCCCAACGTCAAGCTCCTCTACGACATCTACCACCAGCAGATCATGGAGGGGAACTTGATCGCCACGATTGAGGCGAACATCGACCTGATCGGGCACTTCCACATGGCCGATGTGCCCGGCCGCCACGAGCCGGGCACAGGTGAGATCAATTACCCGAATGTGCTTCGCCGCATCGCTGCGACCGGCTACCAGGGCTACGTCGGGCTGGAGCTCCGGCCCACCAGGCCTACCCACGAGGCGCTGCGAGACTTTGTGCAAGCGGTGGCAGCGCTTGCGGTCTAGCCGCAGGAGGCGCTGATGGCCAGCGATGCCGTGCATGACCTCGCTAGAGGCCGCGCCACAGGTACGGCGACCTGTGGCGTCGTGACGAGGGCGGCAGGCACAACGGTACAACCACGCTGCGCGGCTGGGGCAGACCGTATCTTCGGGAGCCTGGGGGAGGTCGCCGCGCTGGTCTGCAGGATACCGGCCTGCGCGCTGCCAGGCCGGTAGGCGCGGCCAGAAGCGCAGGGCCTAGCCGGCTGGCGGCTTCTCCTCCTGCTTCTGGCCCGGCTTGCTGTCGTCACCCTCGCCCTTGAGCTCCTGCTCGAAGCGTCGCTGCGTCTCCTGCCACACTCTGGTCTTGCGGGCGGTGACGACCGCCTTCCCGGTCAGCCAACCCAGAGCGCGACCGAGCTTCTCCTCTGGCGCCCGCGCCGGCCGCGCCCTGGGCGTCTCGGGCCGTGTGTTCTCCTGGCTGCCATCTTGACCCGTGTTCTTGTCTGCCATGCTGTGCCTCCAGCTCTATTGCCAGCGTCGCTGCGCCACCTGCGCCTGACGAAGCGCACGCCTCGGGCGCCCTACCAGGCCAGCTCATATCTGGTGACCGTGACGCCGCCAGCGAACCGGCGCTCCAACACCGGACGCGCCCGCGCGCGCAGCCATTGCCCCACCAGGTCGCGGCTGTCCCACATCCAGTCCTCCCAGCGTACCACCCAGAGATACGGGCTCCAGCGCATCGCGCTCGCTACTGCCCGCAGGCCCTCCTGCTCGGTCATGCCCGGGTAGTTGGTGTACGGCAGCTCTACCCGCCGGTACGGAGCGCCATAGTACCAGGCGAACGGACGCTCGGCATACCCGGCCAGAAACCCGATCTGGTCATCCGGGCCAGCCAGGGCCCGCACCAGGGCAGCGGTGGCCCGAAAGTCTGCGTTCAGGGGCCGGTGCACCAGCGCGTAGACCCAGGCCCCTGCCACGTACCCGGCCAGTAGCACGCCGGGTAGCATCCCCGCCGCCCGCTCGATCCACCGCGCACCTCCAGCATACCGCCCCGGCCGGGTTGCCAGCAACCACAGCAGCCCGGCCGCTATGAGCACGAACACTGGCACGACTATGGGCGTGAGGTAGCGGTCACGGAAGACTGGTACACGCCCTTGAAGCGCCATCGTGCCGGCGAACGGGATGGCGAGCCACGCCACCAGAAGCATCCGGGCCACTGGCGCCGAGCGTAGCGCCCAGACGCCGGCCACGGCCAGCACGGCGAACGGAAGCCACGCTGTGGCCGGGGGACGCCAGGCAAGATGCAGCGTAAACTGCTCCGCGAGAGCCAACGCCGCATTCGCTGCATCCACCGGCCGGTAGCCGACATCAGCCCCGCGAAGTAGCACATCCTTCTGCCACAGGGCAAGCGGCGCGTAGGGGAGCGTCAGCGCTGCCGTCGCCAGCGCGAAGCCGGCCCGTCCCTGCAGCTGCCTGCGCCACAGTAGGAGCCCGGCGGCGCTGTTCGCCGCCAGGACGAAGGCACCGAACAGGTGCACATACAGGAGCAACGAGCCGGCGGCGACATAGCCGAGCCAGGCAGGCCAGTTGCTTCGCTGCCAGCCGCGCACGAAGCCATACTGCGCCAGCAGCGCCAGCAGCAGGTACAGCGCGTACATCTTGCCGTCCTGCGCATACCAGACCACGTATGGCGAGAAGCAGATGAGCGCGGCTGTGGCGAAGGGCAGGCTGCGCGGCCATCCCTGTAGTGAGCTCTGAGCCGGTGCCCGTAGGTCTGCGGGAGCTCGCGAGGCGTCGAGCCTCAGCAGCGCACGGACCAGCGCGGCGCACACCGCAACAGCAAGGGTCGAGCAGGCGACGGACAGGAAGCGCAGCCCGTACTCGCTCGTGCCGGCAAGGGCCAGCCAGGGCCGGAGCAGGAGGAAGTAGAGCGGGCCATTCTCGCCAATCTGGACAAGCCGCCGGAGCTGGTCATGGAGGGGAGCGCGTGCCATGGCGATGGCATCGACCTCGTCCAGCCAGAAGCTCTGGTGGTGCAGCCCGGCGGCGCGTAGGGCAAAGGTAGCCAGGATGAGGAGTGCCAGGCTGAGGGAAGAAAGGAGCGACGCCGCGCGGAAGGGAGCGAGGGGCGCGGCGTCGCTGGGGAGGCTATCCAGGCCGGGGATCAGCGAGGACAGGTGACTACTGCGGCACGCGGTCCGGGAAGACCCGGAAGTAGTCGGTGCCGACATTGGCGCGCTCAACCTGCCAGTCCGGCGGATTCAGCGGGTCGTAGGTCAGGATCGTGCGCTGGAACGCCTGCACGACGATGCGTCGTCCAGTCACCGGCCCTTTGGTGACTACTGCCTCCATCGGCTCGGTGATGGGCAGGCCGATGTCGTGCAGCCATCCGCCGGGGAAGAGGTCTGCCCGCGTGATGTACTCCCAGAAGAGCGGGTGCACCACATGGCCAGGGGCGGCAGCCAGCGTGGCCGAGAACGGGATGAACACGCCGTTCGCCACAGTCATCGGCTGGCCGGGCGTGAAGCCGGGCGGCACAGGCACGCGCCTGGCTTCCACGGCCTGGTCCGCAATAGTCGCGTAGGTCACCGTGGACTGGTCACCGCCGACCGGCTCGAGACTGCGCACAGCGATGAGCTCATCCACGAGCAGGCCATACTGAAACTGGAACGCCGGGTCAGGCGACTCGCCGCGATGGTCCTCCATGCGACCCTTCTCGAAGTACTGCACCAGGCGCCCGGTCAAGATATGCGGCCGCGAGATAGCCCGCCCAAGCAGGCGGAAGCCGTCGTGTGTGTCGTAGTATGCCCGGAAGACTGGATCGACGTCAAAGAACGAAGGGACGCGTGGCACCGGGGTGGGCTGAGGCGACACTGGGGTGGGCTGAGGCGACACCGGGGTCGGCTGCGCCTGCGGTGCCGGCGCACCAAATGTGGGCACAACACCCTGAAGCACCAGGACGGCCGCGGCCACGCTCAGCGCGAGACCACGCCAGCTCTGCACCCGCTGCCATAGTCGTGTCATGTATGGCCTCAATGTATCCTGTTCCCTCCTGTTGAGTTCTGCACCGGCGCTCTGCCCCGCCGGGCGCTTTGGCTACCTCGCAGGAAACGTGCCCGCGGCCGTGGCCTCGCACCGCCCTGCCGCGCTCTGCTTTCCTAGACGAGTAGCCACCAGGACGGTTGCGCGGTTCACATAAACCTGGAATCTAGATGAGGATGTGGAGGCCAGGACAGGAGAGCACAGGGATTGAAGGCTAGAAATTGAGAGAGCCAGAAGAGGGCAGGCCAGCGCTCCTGGCCTGCCCTTACACGTGGGGCTGGCTGGGTCGTGTTCGGCGACGGGGGCTACCAACCGCGGCCTACCCTTACACGTGGGGGCTGGCTGCCGGCGCGGCAGCCAGGAGTTCGCCTGCGGGGGCATCGCCGGTGGCGTAGAGGGGGAGCGGATACTCGTGGATCATGCCGCCGACGAAGTGCTGGATCTGCTCGAAGAGGTGCAGATCCCACTCGCTGACGAAGCTAATGGCGGTGCCAGGCCGGCCCGCCCTAGCCGTGCGGCCGATCCGGTGCACGTACTCCTCCGGCGTATCTGGCAGGTCGAAGTTGATCACATGCGTCAGATCAGGGATGTCCAGGCCGCGGGCGGCCACGTTGGTGGCGATGACCAGATGGAGCTCACCGCTGCGCAGCTTCTGCACGATCGCTGTGCGGCGGTGCTGTGGCACGTCCCCGTGGAGCGCCATCACTGGCCACTCGGGCCGGAGCTGGCCGGCCAGCCAGTCCACGGAGACCTTGCGTCGGCAGAAGATCAGGGCGCGCACGCCGTCACCCTCGCGGGCGAGCAGCCAGCGCAGTGCATCGACCTTATCCTGCTCGGCCACCAGGGCATAGTACTGGGTGACCGTCTCGACTGTGGGCTGCTCCGGGGCGATGCGCACGTGTGCTGGGTCACGCATGTAGCGGTGGATGAGGCCAAGCACCCACGGCGGGATGGTAGCGGAGAACAGCCCGGTCTGGCGCTCCGCCGGCACGTGGCGCATGATCCACTCGATGTCTTCGGCGAAGCCGATGTCGAGCATCTCGTCGGCTTCATCCAGGATGACGAAGCGCACGCGGTCGAGCCGCAGGGTGCCGTTCCTCATATGGTGCATCACCCGACCAGGCGTGCCCACCACGATATCCGTCCCGGCACGTAGGGCGGTGACTTCTGGCTGCATCGGGGCGCCGCCGTGGATCAGCGCGACACGCACGCCGCGGTAGGCACCCAGCCGGGCGAGCTCAGCGCGAACCTGCTGTGCTAGCTCGCGCGTCGGCACCAGCACAATCGCCTGGGGATCTTTTCCGTCCGGCGTGATCTGCTGCACCAGCGGGATGCCGAAGGCGGCGGTCTTGCCCGTGCCCGTCTGCGCCTGGCCTACTACATCGCGGCCGGCCAGCAGGAGCGGGATCGCCTCACGCTGCACCGGCATCGGCTCGACGTAGCCGATCTCCCGCAGCGCGGCCAGGACCTCCTCGGCCACGCCCAGCTCGGCGAAGGCGGCTGGTTCACCGGCGAAATGCTGCTGCGCCAGCGTCCGGTCGGAGGAAGGGCTATCCTCGAGGAGCGCGCTGGCAGTGTGGCCATTGCGCGCCAGTACCGTCAAATCCTGATGCGCCCAGCCGTTCGCGGGCGTGTGTCCGTTCGGGTGCAGGTAGCCATTGGTATGCTCGTGTGCATCACGCAGCAGAGGAGCGGGCACATCACCCGGACCAATGGTGTGGAGCATAGGGGCTGGGGATGCTGGCACCAGACGCTCGAGGAGGTAGGTCCCCCACCGGCAGGTCGGAGTCGGCGGGCGCACAGGTCGGGCGGGATGGCTGGAGCGTCGAGGAGTCGGTGCGTAGGCAGCTCTCGTGCCCCAGCGTGAGCGCACCCGACCGTGGGGTGCAGCTGCGCCGGCTGGCGCAGCGCGCTGTTGCCGTGTAGGTTCACTTCGGTGATCGGTCCGGTCGATAGCAGCCACCTCCTTTCAGGTCAAGACATGAGCGCCTGGGGATGTCTCTTTCGTTCGTGGGACCATACATGCGTAAATGCTGGGTACCCAGATAGGACGGTCTGCAAACGCGACGACAGGGCGGCGGCGGAGACAGGCAGGCCTATGAACCCGCCCAGGCACTCACGACCAGCCACCCTGTCCACATCCGAAGTATCCGGCACACAGCCCTGCCGTGTGATCCACAATACTGGCTGTGCACCGCTGGTACCGCCCAAGATTACGCACGCTTTTCCAGGCTTTGAAATACCCTCGCATTAAGCATAACAGGCGGGGCGGGTGGGATGCAACTTGCCCTGCTATTCTGGGGAGAGCACGGCGAAACCATCCAGCGCTGTGGAGCACTCAGCCAGGTCTACCTGGGGTATTCAAGGCAGTCACGGCACGAGGCTGTAGGCAGCGTAGAGGTGTTCGTCTTGCAACCGCAGGCGATGATGATCCACAGTGAAGACATGTTTACGCTTATACTTCCTCCTCGGCAGGCGGAGTTCGTGCCTGCACGGCAATTCACGCTCCAGCGTGAGGCGAACGAGTGAGGAGCGCTGCACTACCTTGTTCCCAGGAGGATGAGGGCCAGCACGAGGCCGCCCAAGGCGAAGCGATAATACGCAAAGGCAGCCAGCGAGTAGCGCCGCACGAAGCGGAGCAGAAAACTGATCGCCAGCACGCCGACGAGCGCTGCACTAGCGATGCCAGCGGCGAAGCTGAGCAGCTCCGTGGGGGTAAGGCCGGTGTGCAGGAACGTGCGCAGTTGAAGCAGGCCGGCCCCGGCAGTGATCGGCGTCGAGAGGAGAAAGGAGAAGCGTGCGGCGGCTTCACGATCGAGGCCGCGGAACAGGCCGGCCGTAATGGTAATGCCGGAACGTGATACCCCTGGAGCGAGCGCTAGTGCCTGGCTCATCCCAATGACCAGCGCATCGGACCAGCAGATGCCCTCCAGCGGGCGGTGGCCGCGGGTAGTACGATCAGCAATGAGCAGCAGCAGCCCGGCCAGGATCAGCAAGAGCGCAACCAGGGCCGGCTGGCGGAGCGTCTCTTCGATGTAGCGCTCACCTACGGCTCCAACGACCGCGGCAGGCAGCGTGGCGGCGACGAGGAGCCAGGCTAGCCGTTCGTCTCGACATTCATCTGCTGAGCGCTCAAGCGATCGAGAGCGCAGGCGCGCCGCCAGGCCGCGCAGTACAGCCCAGCTCAGGCGCACCCAGTCGCGCCAGAAGTAGCTGAGCAACGCCAGCAGCGTGCCCAGGTGCAGTGCGACGTCGAACCGGAGCGCAGCATCCTCGGGCAGGTGCCAGTTGAAGAGCCAGCGCGCCAGGATGAGATGCCCAGAGCTCGAGATAGGGAGGACCTCGGTCAGGCCCTGGATGCTCCCGAGCAGGATCGCCTCAACGGGGTGCATGAACGGTTCTGTACCGCCTTTCTTGGTTGCTCCTCAAGGCTACGTCGGGATGCTTCTACGCCGTAGGATTACGTTTCCGCGCGCCCCCACAACGACGCGTGCCCAGCTGCCGGTGGCACACGCGGCCTATCATACACCGGACCTGGCGCTGCGTCCCAGATCTGCAGACCGCGACTACCGGGTACCGGGGGAACAGGTCGATCGGGCACAGGACGTCGGCGGGTTCGCCTGGACAGGTCAGGAACCAGAGGCTTTGCACAGGGATCAGCGCGCCAATCTCTGCGCTCGCTATAAGCCACGGGGCTCAAACGGTGCGTGAGCGGGTTACATCGTTACATCGCACGTTGCGTCGAGACACACTCGTTTGCTGGAGGCAAGACAGCCCCGGCGGAACTCCGCCGGGGCTGTCTCATCTGCACGGAGCCCTGCACTGTTGGCCAGGCAGGGCAGGGGCTCGTCGCTAGAGCGGCGTGCGGGTATTCTTTTCGCCGTCGTAGCTGTAGAGCACGCGCTTGCCGTCGAGCACCGTCTCCAGGTGCACCGGGCGGCCCCAGAGGTGGTAGACGTGCCGTAGCGTCAACTCGGCGTAGCGCACGTCCAGGTCCACCCCTTCGTGCATGTGCTTGAGGTATAGCTCCATGTTCCGCCGGTAGTCCCCGTCTTCGACGACGATGTACGGATCGCCGAAGTTGGTCAGATTGGCCACGAGCTGGTCGCGTACCTTCTCCCAGTCTTTCTCCACGATGCGCCACTCGCCGTCTTCGTATTTATAAATATAAAGATCGAGCTCATCCACCAGCTCTTTGGTCAGGTACGTGCGCAGGAACGAGACATCGCTCTCAAGCTCACGCACCTCAAAGATCTTGGCCCGACCTTCGCCGCCTTTGCGACCGTAGAGGCGGCGTTCTTCCTCGCTGGGGTTGTCCCACCGGCGCTCAATATCTTCGAAGATCTTCATCCCCACGTAGTAGGGGTTTAGTTGCCGGCGAGAGGGCGCCAGCACCTGCGCGTGCATCCTGGCAAACTCAGCATATTCGGCGCTGGAGAGATCCAGCTCGCGCATAATGCGGGCATGCCAGTACGAATTGTGGTTCACGAGCCCGTTCGCTACATAGGCGTGGGCGCTGCCCACGGTGATATCGTATACATCCGCGCAGCCCGGCTCGATCGACACAATCACGTCCTCAAGGGCTTCGCGCTTGAACCAGCGATGTTGTGCGAGATATGCATCCAGCGCATGCTGCTTCCGCTCCAGCGTAAAACCGATCGCGTCGCGGAAGCGCTGTGCAGACGCGCCCCTGATCTCCAGGTGGAGACACCCATCACGTTGCGCTCGCTGGGTAGACAGGATACCGTAGTTGAGGAGAACCACCTGCACCGTCTCGACCAGATCCTGGCTGGCAGACGAGAGGATCACTCCTTCCGGACCAGCGTAGGCGTCTGCGTCAAAGTAGCCACGCAGGAACGCCGAGACGACCGCACGCGGTGAGCGAAGGATCGGCTCCGGAACCTGCTTCCCAGGCGTCCTGGCCTTGAGATCGATGCCAAGCTGCTCGAGCAACCGCCACGCCTCGTGAGAGTGGACCTCTACCCTCCAGCGGCAGCCGGCCGCGGTGGGATCGGCGCGAACCGTGGCAGGCACCGCGAGAGCGCTTTCGATCTTGTGGGCGATCCGGCAGGCATGGGTCTCATCGCTAGATGTAATACAGATACCTGATTCCGTGCGATTGCCATCTCCGATGTACACCCCAAGCAGGTATGCCAGGTCTTCGTCCAGGTGAGCTGGCACGCGCAGAGTATGGCGCGTAGGAAGCGTACGGCCATGCCTACTGTCGCGATAGCCTGCTGCTGCCAGGGCTTCTTCGATGGCCACATACTGCTCCGGCCAGATGTCGGTGCCAGCAGCGAGGGCAATGTGGTCACCTACGCGCACATCCTGCAGGAACACCCACGACCCGTCAGCCAGGCGCACCCGATGCTTGAGTGCCCCCTCGATCGTGTAGCCCCGACGCGTTCGAATACGTAACGTGGGTACCTGCTCCTCTTTATGGAATGCTGTGATCGGATGCAACGCGCGCGGCTCACCGCTGCCCACCAGCATAGCTTGCTGCGCATCGTAGAGTGCCCTGAAGCGGATGAACCCTCGCTCAGTGAGGACGAGCGAGTCGCCTGTGGCGCAGGCCCATCCTTCATTCATGATCTTGGTCTGCATCTGCGGCACGAAGTACAGCCGCTCGGCGCGCACGATGCTGATGATATCGCGCTGCCAGTCCTCCAGATCCGGGGCGTGCTCCATGATGAAGCCGAGCACGTCTTTCTCCGGCTCCGGCGGGATCTTCTTCCGGCGCGGCTCGGGCGCAGGGGGCTTCGCCTGGCGTCCCAGCAGCAGCAAATCGTCGTAGGGGGTACTGGGGCCCGGGCGGCGAGGCCGGCGTCCATCGGTGCGCTGGGGCTCTTCGCGCGCCGACTTGCGCAGGAGCAGGTGCGGATCAACGTGCTCCTGGATCGAAAGCACAGCGTCAAGGAACTTCTCGACCTCTAGTTTCCCATGCTCGAACTCATAGCGCCGGATGCGCTCGGCGTTGACGCTCACGCCCTCGATCATCTGGCGCGACGTATGCTGGAAGTACACATTGTGCTTGAAGAAATCGCAGTGTGCCAGCACGTGCGCCACAACCAGCTTGTTTTGCAGCAGCGAGTTGCCCTCGAGCAGGAAGGCGTAGCACGGGTTCGTGTTGACCACCAGCTCGTAGATCTTGGAGAGACCGTAGTCGTACATGGTCTTCATCTGGTGGTACGCCCGCCCGTGCGTCCAATGGGAGAAGCGGCCCGGCAGTCCGTAGGCGCCGAACTCGTACATGATGCTCGCTGGCACGATCTCGAAGTGTGTAGGGAACGGGTCGAGTCCCAGCCGGTGCGCTACCTCCCAGATCTGCTCGATGGCCTTTTCGAGCTCGCGCAGCTGCGCGGGCGACATCTCACTGTGCTGCTTTAACGGATGCTCGGCCGGGGTTGCCGTCCCACCGCTCAGTTCATCCCCCATAGCGTTGCCACCTCGGCCTCTTTCTTCGAAAAGAACTTCTTTAACGCCGGATAGACGTCCCGCTTATCACGAATTACTACAGACACAAACCGCGGGTCTGTGATAGCGGAGAACGCCGACATCAGGGTGCTGCTGGAGCCGTAGCTGTGCTCCTGGATTTCGCCATAGCCGAAAATATTGGAGACTTCCAGGAGCTGCTTCACCAGCTCCACACACAGCCGGTTATCGCTATCGCCCCAGTTGTCACCGTCCGAGAAGTGGAACGAGTAGATATTCCAGGCCGATGGCTCAAAGCGATCTTTGATGATCTCGAGGGCTAGCTTATACGCCGATGACACACGCGTGCCGCCGCTTTCGCCGAGGCGGAAGAACGTGTCCTCGTCTACTTCTTTCGCTTCAGTGTGATGCGTGATGAAGACGATCTTCACGTTGTTGTACTTCTGGCGCAGGAAGCGCACCATCCAGAAGTAGAAGCTGCGGGTGATGTACTTCTCGAACTCCCCCATCGAGCCGGAGACGTCCCGCATGGCGATGATGACGGCGTTCGTCTCCTGGCGAAGCTCCTCGTTCCAGGTGCGGAAACGCAGGTCTTCGTTCTTGATGTTCCCGAATACCGGCCGGCCGGCCAGGGCGTTGCGCTTGATGTTTTCGAGAATAGTGCGCCGCTTGTCCAGATTCGACATGATCCCGGTCCGGCGCACTTCATCGAAGCGGATGGTCCTGGTGGAGATCGTCTCAGCGCGCTTTTGCTGGAGGTTCGGCAGGCCCAGGTCCTCGAAGATCAGGGCGGCCAGCTCATCGATCGTGATCTCGGCTTCATAGTAATCGATCCCCGGCTGGTCCCCGGCGCCCTTCCCTTTGCCCGGACCGCCGGCCTGGCCGCCCTCGCGCGCCAGCACATCACCGACCTTGGAGTCGCCGTTGCCCTGGCCGACGTGCTTGCCCTTGCGAAAGTCGTAGCGAAAGTGGGGGAGCTCCAGCGAGCGGATGGGGACCTTGACCACCCGCGCGCCATCGGAGGTAATGATGCTTTCTTCGCTCACGATATCGGCCAGGTTCTGCTTGATCGCCTCGCGTACTTTTTCCGCGTGTCGCGCCTGGTCTGCCGGCCCTTTACGGTGCAGCGACCAGTCCTGGCGAGAGAGTGACACCGAACCAGTCATTGGTTTCTTACCTGTTCAGTAGCGTCCCCACGTACTTCAGAAGTTCGTTCGCGCACACCGGACAATACCCCTGCTCGGTGCAGAGGCGGTTGATCACATCGTTGATGCGCTTGAGCTGCTCAGCGTCGGGCGTCTTCGTTGACGTCGTGATCTTCACCACGTCCCGCAGATCAGCGAAGAGCTTTCGTTCGATCGCTTCCTTGAGCCGCTCGTGGGACGTGTAATCGAACGTCAGCCCGCGCCGCGCCAGCGAGGAGATACGGATGAGGATCTCTTCCCGGAACGCCCGCTTGGCGTTCTCGGTGATCCCGATCTGCTCTTCGATCGACCGCATCAGCTTCTCGTCCGGCTCGATCTCTTCGTCGGTGATCGGATCGCGCAGCTTGGTCTTGTTGCAGTACGCTTCCACGTTATCCAGATAGTTGTTGAAGAGCGTGCGAGCCGACTCTTCGAACGAGTAGACGAAGGCGCGCTGGACTTCCTTCTTCGCCATCTCGTCGTACTCGCGCCGGGCCTCGGCGATGAGGTTCAGGTAGTGCTCCTTCTGCTCCCTGGTGATGCTGGTGTGCTGCTCCATGCCATCCTTCAGGGCACGAAGCGCATCAATCGGATTGAGACAGGTGGTGCCTTCCTGCACCAGGGCATGAGACAGCCGGTTGATCACGTACCGCGGCGAGATGCCGTCCATGCCTTCGCGCAGCGCCTCGTCTTGCAGCTCCTTCACATCCTTCTGGGTGAAGTCGTCCACATCTTCGCCGTCATAGAGCTTCAGCTTCTTCATCAGGCTCATGCCGGCGCGCTTCGACGGCTCGAGCCTGGTCAGCACGGCGAAGATGCTGGCAACCCGCAGCGTGTGCGGAGCGATGTGCACGTCTTTCAGCGCGCTCTGGCGCAGCAGCTTCTCGTAGATTCGGATCTCGTCCGACACCCGCAGGTTGTAGGGCACCCGGATGACAATGATGCGGTCTTGGAGTGCCTCCGAGCGCTTGTTGGAGATGAAGTTCAGATACTCCGCCTCGTTGGTATGCGAGAGGATCACCTCATCGGCATAGATCATGGCGAAGCGGCCTGTCTTGATGCTCTGCTCCTGCGTGAGCGTGAGGAGTCCGTACAGGAACTTCTCATCGCTCTTGAGCATCTCGATGAACTCCATCAGCCCGCGGTTGGCGATGTTTAGCTCCCCGTCGAAGCGGTAGGCGCGCGGGTCCGACTCCACGCCATACATGCCGATGGTCGAAAGGTCGATCGATCCGGTCAGCTCGGTGATGTCCTGGCTCTTCGGATCGCTTGGCGAGAAGGTCCCGATGCCGATGCGGTTCTTCTCCGAGAACACGATGCGCTGCACCGGAACATCCTCATGGCGGCCGCCCCACTGCTCTTCCAGATTGTGGCGGCACACCGGGCAGAGATCGCCCTCGATATAAATGCCGTACTCGCGCTCGATATCCGGGCGCAGCACCTCAGGGATCAGGTGGAGCGGCTCCTCGTGCATCGGGCAGCCCTTGATCGCGTAGACCGCGCCGTCATCGGTACGCGTATACTTCTCCAGGCCGCGCTTGAGGAGCGTCACGATAGTCGATTTGCCGCCGCCAACGGGCCCCATAAACAGCAGGATTCGCTTGCGTACCTCCAGCCGCTTCGCGGCCGAGGAAAAGTAATCCACAATCTGCTGAAGCGTACGGTCAAGGCCGAAGAGATCGTTGGCAAAGAAGTTGTAGCGTACTTCGCCATTCTTTCCCGTCTCGACGCCCGCGCTCATAATCATGTTGTAAATACGCGCGTGTGAAAGCTGGGCGACCTGCGGGTTCTTTACAACGATGTCGAAATATTCTTTAAATGTCCCTTCCCACGATAGCTTGCGCTCTTCGGCACGATATCGTTCCAACTGGGCGATGAGGTCCATACCTTCCTCCGATCTGCGCGGCGGTCAGGCTACCGCCCGGACTTCCCCGCACGCTGTGCTTCCAAAGGCCGCCGCGGGGATCGTTTCCGCTCCTCTCTGCATGTCTAGTTTCTATTTGTCTACACCGGCCAGGTCATGCTAGGACGTGACCGATCGGCCGTGTAGTGTCCCGGTGCGTCTTTCTGTCTCTGTCGATCTGCCCCGCACGTTCCAGCGCTCGCTTGCGCCTCCGTGCGCTCCTCCCCTCCCGTAACCTTCCCAATGCCCATACGCAGTGCGTCCACGGCACACCCCTACGCGGGTGTCCAGCACACTACTCCAATCAAACCCAATCAAAAAAGGGCATGTGCCACCCCCGAATAGAGTCGAGGGTGGCCCAGCCCTTTTCGTTCCCAGAGAAGGCAGCCCCACACGCAGGTAGTAGCGCACGACGACGGTCCCGCCAGACGCCGCCCGCGCGAGGGACTGCATGTATGTTCAGTTGGCTTGCTGCTGTAAATCTACCATGCCCGGCTGACATTGGCAAGAAGTAATAACCATCTGGGTCACTGGGTGCTCCTACCTATCGCCTAGAGGACCCGTAGCGCTGCCGGCGGTCCGGGCTCGCTGGGAGTGCCGTGCTCCAGCACCCTAGCGAGCTCAGACGCAAAAAGCATGCCAGGGCTGGGGCTGGACGACCGGCCGCAACGCTGGCATAATCGCTCTGCCAGAGCACGCCAGCAGGAGGCACGTGGAAGCCGGATGAGCCAGGCAGTGCGGGGTCGACACGCGGAAACTCTCTGCGACGGCGCTGGACAGGGCACGCGTGCGCCATCTCGATGTGGCGCCGTCGGGAGGTGCACCTTCGTGTGGCGCGCCTGGGGTACTGTCTGGGGCACTATACGATGGTGCGCTGTAGTATGGTGTGCGGTGACCCTGTGCAGCGGACACCCGGTGCAGGCGCAGGAGCAAGTGGTCGTACGCGGGGTCGTATTGGAGAATGCAGTCAGCGCACGGGTCATTGTCCTGCGTGGGGAGGATGGCGTCGATTATGCTGTCGTCTGGGATGAGCGGGCTGCCGTGCGCTGGCTAGATGGCAGCCCGGCCGGCTTCCAGGATCTCCAGCCTGAGATGGCGCTGGAGGTCACTGGCACCCTTGAGCGCACACCCGCCAGTACCGTGCTGCGGCCGTCTGACGTCCGCATCCAGCGCACACCGCAGGGCATGCCCCGTGCTGGCGCGGCTCCGTTGCCAGGCTGGGCCCTTCCCGCGCTGCTCCTGCTTCCGCTGGGAATGTGGCTGGCTCGGCCCCGCTGTACTACAGGCGGCAGTGGTGAGCTGATCATACGCCAGCGAAGGCAGCACACCTGGATCCGAGGAGGCTACCCATGCCAGAGACCCATCCGTACCTCAAGCGTCGCATGGCACACATCTTCCAGCCAGATGGCCGGGCGCTGATCGTCGCCCTCGACCACACGCGCAGCGGCCCGGCGCCGGGACTGGAACAGCCGGGTGAGACCATCGCCCGCGTGGCAGCTGGCGGTGCGGACGCCATCCTGACCACCTACGGCATCGCCCGGCACTTCTGGCACCGGCTGGGTAACCGCGGCCTCATCGTCGGCACCGACGGGATGCGTCCGGTCACCAAGCATGCCGTGCTGGATGCCCTGCGCCTCGGCGCCGACGCGGTCGAGCTCAAGGTGTTCCCGGGTAATCCGCAGGAGACGCGCCTGCCGGAGCTGAACATGCTCGCCACGATCTGCGCTGAGTGGGGCATGCCGCTCCTGGCCGAGCCGATCCCGGTGTCGTTCCAGGAGACGGCCGCACATACGCCGGAGAACATCGCGAAAGCCGCACGCATCGCCGCGGAGGCCGGCGCCGACTTCGTAAAAGTGCATTACACCGGCTCGATCGAGACGATGCGCCGCGTGGTGGAGAGCTGTTACGTGCCGGTGGTGATCCTGGGCGGCCCGCGCATGGCCTCCGAGCGCGATGTGCTCCAGGTAGTGGCCGATGCCCTTGCCGCCGGGGCGCGCGGGATTGCCTTCGGCCGGAACATCTTCGCTCACCCGCGCCCCGACCGCATGACCGCTGCGCTGGCCGCGCTCATCCATGGCGGCGCGACCGTCGATCAGGCCATGCGCGAGCTGGCGGTACCGGTGGGAGTGTAGGACCGGTCGGTCTGGCGCCCTCTGCCACAGCAAGAGCGAGTCGCGCTCCTGCCCTACCACCTGCTACGATTCTGGCATGCGATGCGCTGTCCTCAACTGCACGCTCAGGAGTCGAGCGGCGCTCACGATGGGCAGCCCAGGTTATGCGAGCGCAGGAAGTCGTTATAGACTTTTCCTAAAGGCGGAAAGACCTGCGCTGGATCGGCCTGGCATTGCCAGATGTCAGGGAACGTGACCGGCGGCGGCTCGAGCTCCAGCGCACGGATGTTCCAGCCGACCTCTTCGAAGAACTTGCCCGTCTTGAGCCCCTCGACCACCACGTTCTTGTCGGACGGGGGGAGTGGACTCTTGCGATAGGCGTCCGACTCCTGCACGCGTCGGTTGGCGTAGATCGCGCGAGCACCTTCCGCCTGCACCCGCTCCAGCAGGAATTGCGGATCGTTGTTGAACTCGATCCAGAGCCAGACGGCGTCCGGCACCTTTGAGGCAGCAAAGATGGCCGCCCCGCCGCCGATAATGGTCGTGATACGCGGCTGTCCCTTGCGCGCCAGCGGCGGGAGGGTGATATCCCACGTGAAGGCGTCCTTAATGAGGTCGGCCTGGTTGACAGCGAAACCGCCCAGCCACATCGCCGAAAGACCGCGCGAGAAGTGGTTGCGCGGTGCAGCGGATGAGTGCCCTGCGCGTGACAACTCCGGACATAGGCCTTACTCCTCATCTTGTCTAGCATCCTGCCATGCCACGAGTGTATTTTGATTATTGATTATATTTAATAGTGTATAAACTTAATGGTATACAAAGTCGCTGCGATACCGCTACGGTGCTCTTCCCGATGCCGGCTCTAGCATGCCTGTAAGGCGTGCTAGCGCCCGGCCAATAGCTTCGCGGTGCCGCAGCAGCAGCGCCGGGTCGCGCGTGTAGTCCTCGAGCGAGGGGCACGTCTCCTCGAGGGCGCGCCAGAGCACGCGCCGCGCCTGCGCCGCGGCGTCGTCCAGACGCTCGCGCGCGACAGCGCTGGCCGGGCCGGGAGCGGCCGCACGGGATAGCTCGGCAGCGCGGTCGCAGGCCTCACCCAGCAGCCAGAGGTACTCGAAATCCTCCATCCCGTCGCGGATCGTCTCCCAGCGCTGCGAGCTGACCGGCCTGGCCCGCGCACCGCCCCTGCCGGGATAGACCACGAAGGGATCGCCCGCCGGCAGATCGCGCGCCTCCACCTCTTCCCAGGGGTCGAGCAACACGCCACCCAGGCGATGGTGGCCGTAGAAGTTGTACCCCCAGTGCAGGAAGCCCTGGATGCGATTGCTGTAGGTCAGCCAGTGGATGATCCGTGTCTTGATGAGAGGATAATCGATGAACCGATTAGGGTAGCGATCGCCGCGCGGGTTGCAGCAGGTATACCACCAGAGCTCTTCGCCCTGCTGCTGGCGGGCGCGGTGGAACGCGCTCACCTTCGGCAAGAGGGGCACCCAGATGTCCACCGCGCCGGCTACGTCCTCACAGGAGAGCGCGTCGATGCGCGGCACCTCCGGGAGAACCGAGCGCACGAATGCGCCCAGCTCGCGGTATGCTGGAGCCTGGACTGGCCCAGGCTCATCGGCCAGGTGAATGATGAAGCGGTCGAGCCAGCCGCGCTCCAGCAGGTGCCGGCGAAGCTGCGTCAGGAAATCGCCGATGCGGCGCCGGAAGGTCTCCCCGCCGAACCAGTACCGCAACGGCTGGTACAGCCGCCCATCGTCTGCGCGCGTCACCAGCACGTCGCCGGCAGAATACAGGTTCGGATCGGCCGGGTCACGCACGATCTTGGTCGCGACGTGACCGCCCTCAATGCGGGTCAGCCCATGGCGCAGGAAGGTCTCTACCCAGCGGTCGAGGTGGCGGTAGTCATACGTGATATTCCCTTCGCGGTCAACCATGCCGGTGATGAGCTGGTAGAGCGGGGTGAGGATCACGTTCTGGCGGTGCTCGGCCATATCGGTGGCGATGCCGTCCACGATCTCCCAAAACTCCGGTGACCAGCGCTCGACGCGGTAGAATGCCGCCAGGCTGGACGGCGGCATGCACCAGTTGGTCAGCCACATGTGCGACTGTGCCGGCAGGCGGAACGGCAGCACTTCCAACGCCACCGGCACGGCAACGTCCACGCCGTCGCCGGTGACCCGCACCTCGCCAGCGTACGCTCCGGGTGGAGCGTCGGGCGGAACGTAGATCGTCACCCAGAAGGCGCGGCTCTCGCCTGCGGGCACAGTGAGCACGGGCTCGGGCACCAGCGGATCAGGGAAGAGGCCAGGCGAGGGACGCTCGATCTCCTCCAGCGGGCAGGCCCAGCGGCCCTCGGTGTTGCTGAGGCGTGCCTGCACTAGGCCAACCGCGTAGATGCGTCCGCTGCCCTCTGGCAAGACGTAGCCGCGCTCCTGGTGGCGCAGCGGCCCAAGGCGAGCCTCGACGCGACAGGAGCGCGCGCTGGCCGTCACAGCAACCTGGAACGCCTCGTACTCGTTCTGTGCCGCCAGCAGGCGCACCGGCGGCGCCACACCTTTCTGCTCGGCCGTATCGTCTGGGAAGACCCGCTGCAACGGCCGCACCGGCCAGACCGTCACCCCTGCCGCGTAGTTAGCCATCCCGGCTCTCCCTCCGAGCCCCTCGTCACGCCTTTACCGGCGCGCTGGGGGTGAGCTCTAGCGCGCAACGCAATGTGCCCTCGGCGCACACTTTTGAGCCTACTCCTGGCAGATCTATTGGTCAAGAACTCGGGCGCGTGCCGCTGGCGGGGAGGAAGAAAGCCGAGGATGCGCACTGGCAAGATGCTGGACGGAGCCGCACTGGCACTGGCATAATCAGGCGTACGCAGGCACGATTAGTGAGGAGGGAGGGCAATGGCGCCGGATGCGCTGGTGGGGAGCGAGCGTCTGGAGCAGGTGCAGCGCGCGTTGCAACAGGCCGGCATGGCGGCGCTGGTCTGTCGGCTCCCTGAGAACGTGTTTTTCTTGACCGGCTACTGGCCGCTGAGCAGCTTTGCCTTCGCCGTTGTGCCGGCCGCGGGTGAGCCGGCGTTGTTGCTGGTGCGAACCGAGCAGCTGTATGCTGAGAAGGCGCGGGTGCAGGACATCCGTACCTTCGGCTGGGGCACGCTCGCTGACGGCGATCCGTACGCCCAGGTCGAGGTGCTACTGGCCGGGCTGGCGCAGGAGCGCGGGCTGCGGCAGGGCACGATCGGCATCGAGCTGGGCTTCGAACAGGTGGCTGCCGGCCATAACTGGGCCGAGCCGTTGCTGCCAGCGGCGCCCACGCAGCGGCTCATCGGCCGCGCCTTCGCCGGGTGCACGCTCGCCGACGCGGCGCCGCTCCTGCACGAGCTGCGGGCGATCAAGAGCGCTGAGGATATCGAAGGGTTGCGGGTAGCGAACGAGGTGGCCCAGCTCGGCCTGGCTGCCTTCGTGGAGCATTTCCAGCCTGGCCGCACGGAAGCCGAAGTGGCCGCTGCGGTGGAGCACGCGATCTATGCCCGGGGAACGGGCTACCAGCCGGCCGGCGGTGGTGCACCGGTGCGCCGCGTGCGCGCCTGGGCGCAGCTCATGACCGGACCCGACTCCGCCCTGGCCTACTCGCCGTTTCCTGCCTCGAGCGCGCGCCGGATCAGGCCGGGCGATCTGGGTGTGCTCGAGCTCGGCACAGTGGTGGATGGCTACTGGTCGGACCTCACGCGCACACGCGTTGCCGGCGTCCCAGATGAACGGCAACGTGCCGTCCACCACGCCGTGCTGGAGGCGCAGCGCGCTGCCCTCCAGGCGATGCGCCCGGGCGTTTCAGGAACGGAGGTGGATGCAGCGGCGCGGGCAGTGCTCGAGCGCGCCGACCTGGGGCAGGCCTTTGTGCACCACACTGGGCACGGGATTGGCTTTCGCTACCACGAGCCGGTGCCTCTCCTCGCCCCCGCCGGGGAACGCCCGCTGGCCGCCGGGATGGTGACGAGCCTTGAGCCCGGCGTCTACCTCGCAGGCTGGGGTGGCCTACGCATCGAGGACAACATCGTGGTTACGCCAACAGGCGCGGAGTCGCTCTCGACGTTTGACCGCAACCTGACATGACCGGCGGCTCGATGCTCACGGAGTCACCAGAGGAGCGCCAGGAGCGGCTGGCCCGCCTGGCCGCCGATGCCTTGCTGGCGCTCAGTCCTGTCTCCGCCACGCTCGTGGCGAGCTTCCTGGCAGGGGTCGCGTTATTTGCGCTTCCCATCGTCGTGCTGACGGCCATCGCCATGCTCGGCGCGATCCTGGCCATGCCGGGGGCCGCGGCGCTGGGGCCAGGCGGCCGCGGTAGCGCCGCGACAGCGCAGCCCGACGCACTCGCGGCACTGGAGGTGGCACTAAGTATGGCGGCCTTCGGCCTGACTGGCACGCTCGCGGGCATGCTGCGGCGGGCACGTGTGCGGCGGGTAGGCCTGCATACCGGGGGAGCAGGCGAGCTTTCGGCGATGCCGGAGCTCCTGGTGATGTTCGTCTGCTTTGTTCTCATCGAAGCGGCGCATGTCCTCCTGGAGCCGCGCCTGCTGGCCCTCTTTCGCTCCTCCCCCAGTGCGGTTGGCATCCTGCTGGTGGTCTTGCTCATCCTGGCGTGGGGCGGGCACCGGCTGTGGCGCTGGCTGGCGGACTCAGTGCTCTGGCAGCTTGCCCCTGCACAGGCGCGCCAGGCCGCTGCGGCGCTGGTGCAGGTGGAGCGACGCCGCAGCCTCGGGGACGGCTGAACCCGAGCGGCCCGGCTGCGCCGGCATCTACCGGCTACTCGCAGATGGAAGGAGGGTTCGCCATGGATCTTCGCGCAGCCCAGCGTCCCTTGAAAGACCGCTATCGCCGCGACCCCACGGCCGCCCGGATCACCCTGCACGCGCGTGGTAGCGAAGCTGGCGCGCCGGTCGCTTGCTCAGTCGATCTCGGCCGCGCCGTGTACGCGGCCCAGGCGCACAGTGGGGTGGGGGGCTCTGGCACTGCGGCCTGCTCAGGCGATCTCTTGCTCGGGGCGCTTGCCGCATGTGCACAGCTTACCTGCCAGATGGTCGCTGCTGCCCTGGGCATCCGGACAGCGCGGATCGAAGTTGTGGTGGAGGGTGAGCTAGACCTGCGAGGGACGCTGGGCATCTCAAAGGAAGTCCCCGTCGGCTTCCAGGACATTCGCCTTCGGTTTGAAATTGATGCGCCCGACGCAACGCCGGAGCAGCTTGCGGCCTTGCAGGAGAAGACCGAGCTCTATTGCGTTGTGATGCAGACGCTCCGGCAGCCCCCGCCGATCACCGTAACATGGACCTGAGCATGGACCTGCGCCGCACTGGCGCGTCCAAGGTCGTTTGACCGTTTGACCGGGTGTGTCCCCCTTGTTACACTGAAACGGGTGCAGGCCCGGGTGCCCAATCCCGGTTACGTGAAGGGAGGTGGTGTCGCATACAGGCCGGATACAGAGCGCACGCAGAGTTGGCTTTGCCTGAGATGAGACGCTGCCCACCTCCCGTCTGCCCATACCGGAGGTGACGATGACAGTGGCGTGAGCGCGCTGGTTTCTTGTCTACTCCAGCGCTCGTCGCCAGGAGCCACGGGCCGTACGCCCGCTGGCTCTTTTGTTTTACGCGTGGTTTTGGGCATGGCCTGGCCCAGAGAAGCACCTACCCGTGCTACGGGGCTGGAGTTCAGCAGGCAATGGATGAGCAGGTCTCTCTTGGCCGAGTGACGTTCTGTGCAGAGCTGCTCTGGCGGATGAGCAAGGAGAGGGTATCAGGTGGCCCCATCACGGTCTGATCCCGCTAGCGCGGCAGTGACTTCACTGGCAGGCGCCGAGGACGTACGCTGCGGCGTCGTGGTGCGTGTCTACGGGCCCTTTTTCGATGTGTTGACGCCCGATGGGACGACGTGGCGCGCGGTGGTGCGCGGCGTGCTCAAGAAGCAGCGCCTGCGCACCGATCCGGTGGCACCAGGGGATCGCGTCGATATCCGGCCTGTTGGCCCCGGGGAGGCCGTGATCGAGCGGGTGCACGAGCGGGTGCGCACCCTCTCCCGGCTGGCGCGCGGCACTGACGATGTCGAGCAGGTGATCCTGGCGAACCCTGATCAGGTAGCCATCATCTTCGCAGTCAAGGAGCCAGAGCCGCACTTCCGCATGCTCGACCGCTTCCTGGTCCTGGTCGAAGACCGCGAGCTGCCTGCCTTCATCGTCGCCAACAAGATTGATCTTGACCCGACCGGGGAGCTGCGCGCGCCGTTTCGGCTCTACGAGCAGATCGGCTATCCAGTCCTATACACCAGCGCGCGCACCGGCGAGGGCCTCGCTGAGCTCCGCCGCCGTCTCCATGGCCGGATTACGGTTCTGACCGGCCCATCCGGGGTGGGCAAGACCAGCCTGCTGAACGCGCTGAAGCCTGGGCTGGGTGAGGCGACCCGCGAGGTTAGCCGGGCGACCGGCAAGGGGCGGCACACCACCTCGGCCACGCGCCTCTTCCCGCTCAACGACGGGTTCCTGGCCGATAGCCCGGGCCTGCGCACGCTCGCCTTCTGGAACGTGGACCTGGAGAACCTCGACTACCTCTTCCGTGAATTCCGGCCCTACCTGGGCAAGTGCCGCTATAACGACTGCGCGCACATCGAGGAGCCGGGCTGCGCAGTACGCGCAGCGGTCGAGCGCGGCGAGATCCCAGAGTCGCGCTATGAAAGCTACCTGCGCCTGCGAGAGGGGGGCGAGGAGTAAGTTAAGGCTCCTGCCAGCAGCGGACGCCCTCGAAGTCAAAAGTGAAGTCGATAAGCTGAAGGCCGCGCTCGGCCAGGGTGCGGCGGAGCCGGTGCTCCTGATCGGCAGCGGCGTAAAACAGCACACAGCCGCCGCCTCCAGCGCCTAGCGCCTTCCCGCCCTGCGCGCCGCTCTGGCGGGCAAGCTCGAATAGCTCATCGATCGTGCTGTTCGTCACGGACGGGTCAAGCCGCTTTTGATTTTCCCAGTTCTCCTGAAGGAGCTCTCCGAAGGCGAGGAGGTCGCCGCGCAGGAGTGCACTCTTCATGTCTACAGCGATGCGCTTGAGTGTGTGCAGCGCCTGGACGGTGCGCGGCACACCGGCGCGGTACGCCCCCATCACAGTAGAGATGATGTTGCCGGAGACGCGTGACCTGCCGGTGTAGCACATCACCAGGCGCTTCTCCAACTCGTAACGTGTGGCGGGGGCAAGATGCAGAGGGCTGACCTCCACGGCGGGGTCATGGAACTCCATGAAGCTCATGCCCCCCAGTGCGGCCGCGTATTGGTCCTGCTTGCCTCCGGCGTTCTGAAGCTCCTCGATCTCGAGCAGGTGTGCCAGCCGCGCCATCTCGTGCGCGCTCAGCTTCTCAGTCTGTAAGAGATTGAGCGCGGCCACCAGCGCGACGCCCATCGAGGCGGACGAGCCGGTGCCTGAGCCCGGCGGGGCGTCGCAGCGCACGTACAGCTCAAGTCCCTGCCGGATGCCCAGGCGACGGATAGCAGCCTTGATGAGGTCCAGCGTGCCGTCGTAGACCAGCTCAGCAAAGCCTGCGACCTGCACGGTCGCATCGAAGTCAGCGGAGTAGATATGGATAGCAGGGTCCGGCCGCAGGCGAAGCGTGCAGTAGGAATACCGGTTAATCGCTGCGTTGACAACCACTCCGCCTTGTTCGGTCGAGTACGGCGGCACGTCGGTCCAACCGCCGGCGAGATCGATGCGGATGGGCGCGCGACTGCGGAGCGCTCCCCTCATCGGCACGTCCATGGGCATGCTCCCCCGGCCCAACCCCCTGAGCTGCGCGGGATCAGGACCTGCCGCCTGCTGCGTGTCCCGTCACACGAGCGCCCGACTGCCCGAGGAGCCGCTGCTCAGCGCGGTAGTAGGCGCGGGGGCGGGTCGGCGCCTCTATCCGCACCTCCTCACCGCCCGGGCTGCGCAGCACCAGCGTGTAGCGCTGGCTAGCCTCGTCTCGTCCCTCCGAGAGGATCTGCCAGCCGGCCAGCTTGAGATGCTTCTTGCGAATGCGCGTTGGTCCTCGCATCTCAACATACCTCCGGATTTGTGCTGTCTTTGTTGTATCTTGCCGAGGCGCCTGCTCCCGCTTCACGCACGGGGATGGCAGGCACCTTGAGGGGCGGGCCGCCGCCCCCGAGGACACGGTTCAGCGCCCAGCTCAGGCTGGCGAGAAAGAACACCAGCCCAGCCGCCGAGCGCCCGCTCGGCGGCCACAGCACGTGGCCGGGCGCCAAAGAGGCCCTCGCCGGGCACGCGGCGGGGGCCTCGCTCGCTGGCGTACCGGGCAGTACCGGGCATATTACTCAGGTGGCTTGATCTCGTTCACACGGGCCCGCACGTAGTCGGGGTCGGTGTACCACCGCGCGTTCAGCTCGATGAACTCCTGCTGATCCTCCGGTACCGCGTCCAGCGGATAGATCGCAGTCACTGGACACACCGGCTCGCACGCACCGCAGTCGATGCATTCATCCGGGTTGATTGCCAGCATGCGGTCGAGGCCCTGCTCGAAATGGATGCAATCGACCGGGCAGACCTCGACGCAGGACTGGTCCATGACATCAATGCACGGTGACGTGATAACGTATGGCATTGCTCACTCCTTCCACACCTCAGAACCTGCGCTCGCGGCACGGCCGCGAGCAGGCGCCCCGAGTAATGTCCCTGGGACATTGTACCTTGTCTGGATGAAATGCGCAGCTAAGCTCCTGTCCGGCCGCTCTGCCTGCCTGGAGCCGCGCCCGCTGTGGCAGCCGGGAGCACTGGCCTTTCCACGTATCTTACTCCACACAGCCCAGTGCAAG
Source organism: Chloroflexota bacterium (assembly GCA_042408875.1). Lineage (GTDB taxonomy): Bacteria > Chloroflexota > UBA11872 > JBHOQS01 > JBHOQS01 > JBHOQS01. Next base: position 119,122 of record JBHOQS010000022.1, read on the forward strand.
CACGCTGGGCAGGGGATCGCCGCGCAGTTCCACTCGGCGCCATGATTCGCCGGCATCCGGGCTCAAGTAGAGGCGGCCGTCGCGCAGGCCGGCGTAGAGCGTGCGCGCTGGCGTGATCGCCAGCGCGTACACCATGCTGTCCAGCGGCTGTGGCAGCCCGCCGGCAAGGACCTGCCACGGCCCGCGCCCCCGCCACCGATAGATACAGGCCTGGGCGTTCCTGCTGTAGTGCGCATACTGCGGCCCGGGGCTGGCCGAGATGTACCAGCAATCGGGGTCTTCAGGGTCGACTGCCAGCGCCCAGGTGTAATGGCGGTCGCGCCCGGCATCGACGCGCTCCCAGGTCAGGCCACCGTCACGGCTCCAGGCCGCGCCACCTCCCCCGGCTTCGTACGCTCGCCCCGGGATGCGGGGATGCCAGGCCAGGGCATGCACATCACGCTGGGCATTGGGGCGGTGATCGAGCCAGGTCCGGCCTCCGTCCGCGCTGTACATCAGCCCGCCGAGCTCGATCCCCACCAGCAGCACGTTCGCATCATGCGGGCATGGCGCAATCCAGCGTACATGCGATGTCCATGGACGCGGCGGAAAGCTCCACGTCGGCGCGGATGGGATACGGCGGAGCGCGTCCAGTTCTTCCCACGTCCGCCCGCCGTCTCCGCTACGGAAGAGCATGCTGGGCTCGCATCCAGCATAGACAGTGCCATCGGCCGGACTGACTGCCACGGAGAAGACATCCTGCTGGGGTAGCTCCAGGTTGAGCCAGTGCTCACCGCCGTCAGTGCTTTTCCAGACGCCTGTGCCGCGGGCGCCGGCGTAGATCGTGCCGGGGTAGCGCGGATCAAGGGCCAGGCACTGCACACCCGTCCCCTCGAGTGCCATCTCCACCATACCTTCCCCGTCGCGCAGGCGGATGCGAGCCAGTCCATCTCCCGTAGCTGCAAAGAGCTCAGCCATGTTCGTTACCCCCCGGCGCAGCACGCTGCCCCAGGCCAGCCATGTCGCGCCCTGTGCTAGCGGTGAAGCCCGCAGATAACCCTGATGGCCGGAGCTAGTGCTACGCCTGCGGCCGTAGTGCCAGCACCGGCCGGGTCGTCGCCTCAAGCAGGTTCACACAGGTTCCGCCGAGCACGCCGTGCAGGCCGCCCAGCCCTCGCGTGGTCAGCGCAAGCAGATCGATGTGGGCGTCCTGAGCCACGGCCAGGATCGTCTCTACCACAGGGCCTTCCTCCACGATGATGGTCGCGCGCGTTCCCTCAGCAGCGAGGGAATCCTTCACGCGCTCCAGATACTGGTGCAAGACATCGGGCTGGTGCTCGGCGCCCGCCTCGCGCCTGGCCACGCTCACCAGCACCAGTTCCGCGTTGAGGCCGCGCGCCAGGGGCGCGGCGTGGGCCAGGATAGCCTGCGCGCGGTCGGAGCCGTCCAGCGGCACCAGGATCCGCCGGTAACGCTGGGCCAGACCCCACGTGCGCGCGCCCAGACCGGAGACCGGGGTCACGAGCAAGACAGGGAGGTGGGTGGCGCTCAGCACGTCACTGGCGATGCTCCTATGGAGCCAGCGTTCTATGCCACGGCGGACGTGTGTGGCCATGGCGATCAGATCTGCGCCAATGGCCTGCGCCTCGCGTGTGATCTGTCTGGCCGGTGAGCCCATGGCGATTGCCGTATCAACCGACACACCTAGCACGGAGCAGTACTCTGCGGCACCGCGCAGATACTCTTCAGCCAGCCGGAGCGTCTCACTCTCCTCACGCGTGACAGCGGTAAGATCTATGTCATCTGGACCCTCCACGACACGCAGCAGCCGCACGGCTGCATCGAACGTATCCGCCAGCATCAGGGCATGGGGCAGCGCCTGCTCGGCCAGGTCCGAGCCATCCAGCGGCACTAGGATCTTCTTCAACATGTCTCCTCCCCTCTAGCACTGCATGTGAGGGCCCGACAGCCTGCGGTAGCGTGAGCTTCTGCTTTTCAGCATACCAGACGGACGTAGCCGAGGGTACTCCACATGCCCGTAGAGAGCGCGGATGCCCCGGCCAGCGTGACCGGGCGTAGCGCATCTCCCTGGCCTGCGCTGTGCTACAGCGCGAGAATGATTTCAGCAAACCTGGCCAAGAAGCGAGGGCACGGATCAGGGAAAATACCTGATGCCAGAGCGCTTAGGCGACGCGAGTCTAAGCGCGTAACACGTTACTAGGTCACAAGGTAAGGCCGAGGCTACGTTCTAGCAGGGGGGCATTGCCTGGCGAACAGAGGAGTGCGGAGATGCGTGCAGGGGCATCGCCGACGATCCACCCGCATGAGCAGCAGCCACTACGCGTCGAGCAGCGTGAGCCGGAGCGCCATGTGGCGTCGAAGACCTGCCCCTATTGCGGGCGTCGCGCCGTGGTCGCCCGCGGCCAGTTTCTCACCTGCCGCTCCTGCGGAGCGGTGATCTGGCGGTCAGAGAGCTAGACGTCCGGTCGCCAGCACAGGCGACCGGATGCTCGCGGGCGTCCATTTGTTAGAGAGCATGAGTAGTATTGTCTTAAACATTATTCGAACAATAGTGCGATAATAATGGGTACCCTAAGCAGACTGCTGAGCCGAGGGGTGTGGGCCATGTCATCCCAGCGCAGTTCTCATATACAGGAGCGTGAGGTCGAGATCGCCTGCGGGAACGTGCGGCTGCCGGGCATCCTTGGGCTGCCGGACCGCGCACAAGGCATTGTGCTGTTCGCGCACGGATCGGGCAGCGGACGGTTCAGCCCACGCAATCGCATGGTTGCGGGCGTGTTGCAGGAGTCCGGCATTGCCACGCTGTTGTTCGACCTCTTAACGGAGGTCGAAGCAGCAGACCGTCGTCGGGTCTTCGACATTGACTTGCTGGCAGAGCGGCTGCTGTGTGCGACCGAGTGGGTGCGCGGCCGGCCGGAGACAGCCGGCCTCTCAATCGGGTACTTTGGGGCCAGTACCGGCGCTGCGGCGGCGTTGCAAGCCGCTGCCCAGCAGGGCGCCGGCATCGCGGCCATCGTCTCCCGGGGTGGGCGGCCGGACTTGGCACTGGCGCATCTGCCAAGGGTCCAGGCGCCGACCCTGCTGATCGTCGGTGGTGCAGACGAGCCGATCATCCCGCTGAACCGCGAGGCGTATGAGCTGTTACGAGCGCCCAAAGAGCTCGTGATTATCCCTGGAGCTACCCACCTCTTTGAGGAGCCGGGTGCGCTCGAGGAAGTCGCCCGCCTCGCGCGCGACTGGTTTTTGCAGCACCTCCCGCGTGCTGCGCGCGCCGGTGTGGCATGATCGCGCGCGAGGCTATGACAAATTTGTCGTCCAGACGCGGAACGCGTAATATAGTTGTAGCGACATTGCGTTGCTACCCAGGTGCCCCCTTGTGATAAAGGGCGCGCCTCCGTGGGCTGGCGATACAATCTTGTGCTGGGAGGATGACATGGAGTTGCACGCGCCGAACGGTGAGGAACAGCAACGATCAGCAATCGCGCAGCCACAGGGGAGCATTCCAGTGCTGGGAGCGGCCTTCGAGCGATACTGTGCTGACCACAACATGAGTAAAGCAGCGCTGGCAGCTCACCTGGGCATCACCACAGCCCAGTTGCGCCGCCTTGCACTCTGCCAGCCGCCTCAGACACCAGAGCAGCGCCGTTACCTCTGCTGGGCGTTCGGGATCCAAGAGCAGAAGCTAGATGAGGTGCTGCGCGAGGTAGGGGTCATACCAGCCCAGCCAGCCGAGCCGCAGGGCGAACTAGTGCGCACGCAAGCTCTCCGTTCATAGAAGTTCATGGAACAACCCTCCATGGCACTGGGTAGCTCTGACGTGGGGCAGAGCTACCCAGTCGTGCAATGCCTCAGCTTTCGGCCGTCTGGGGCCCCGGCAGGTTCTCCAGCGCCTTCAAGGCTTCAGCCGCACGCACCGGCGCCTCTTCTCGTGCCAGAGAGGAGTAGAGCGCATCGCGCACTGGCTCGACAGTACGGCGCACGACACCGTCGAAGTGTCCGAGCAGGCCCGCGGCGCTGTCGCGCAGCCAGTCGGTGAGCTCGTGGTAGATGAGCGTGCGCAGCACCGCGCGTGCGGCGGCGCGCTGCGGGAGCCGCCGCAACCCTGTCTCCGCCAGCCAGCGCACCCCTGCCGAAGGATCATCCAGCAGGTCCGCCAGAGCCTCTGCCGCCCGCTCGTCACGCAGGGCAGCCAGGACGCGCGCAGCATGCCAGCGGACGTGCTCGTGCTCGTCCTTGAGGGCCGGCTGCAACGCCGGAATGACCGCTGGACCAAAGCTGATCAGCGCATCTGTGATCGCTCCCCGGGCGTCGGCAGGAGCGCTCTCAAGCGCAGCTACAAGGTCCGGCACTGCAGCAGTGTCGCCAAGCTTCGCCAGCGCCCGAGCCGCCTCAGCGGCAACGTACGCGTCGTGGTCGCGTAGCGCGCGGCGCAACGCCTGGCGTGCCTCCGCACTTGCCGGGATCTCACCGAGGAGGCGCACCGCGATGCGGCGCACTGCCGGATTGCTGGCCGCCAGCCCCTCAATGAGGGCAGGCTCGGCGGCTTCAGAGGCATAGGTTAACAGCGCCTCCGCTGCACGCGCCAGCTCATGCTGGATGGTCGAGCCTATCGGCGCACCTGGCAACTCGCCTCCATCCCATGCTCCTGTGGCAATGAAGCGAAGCAGCCGCTGCGCCAGCCCCTGAGACAGCACGGAGCTCGCCGCCTGCGCCGCAGCGAGCTGGCGGCGGGGTGACTCATCACGCAGGGCGGCCAGCAGGATGGCCGCCGCGTCCACATCGCCCTGCGCGGCCCGCCGCGCCAGCGCCGCCTGCGCCGCGGCCCCTTCCGGCCACGCCTGCGCTGGCGGCTGCCCTGCCGGACGGATGACCAGCACCGGCACCGGTGACGCTCCGACAATGCGTTCGGCAACGCTGCCCAGGGCAAAGCGGCCCAGCCCCGACCGCCCGTGCGTGGCCATCACAATCAGGTCTGTGTGATGCTCGGCAGCGACGCGCAGGATCTCGTCAGCAGGAAGACCGCCGGCGACCTCGCCCCGCGCGCGTAGTCCGGTGGCGCGAAGCTGCTCGACGGTATCGGTGACGTAGTTCTCGGCTTCATTCCGCTGCGCCTCGAGCATGTCCTCGATGTAGGGCGCGGCGTACCCAGCCAGCGCGTCGCCGTAGAGATAGGACGATGTGACCGGTGTGATGACCCGCAGGACGATGATCTCGGCGCCAAACGCCCGCGCCACAGCCTCGGCCAGCGGGAGCGCCTGCTCGGCCAGCGTCGAGCCGTCCAGGGGCAGGAGGATGCGGTGCACGTGCGGGGAGACTTGCGTCGCACCAGCACGCACCAGCAAGACCGGGCGGTGGCTCGCGCGCACCACCTTGTCGGCAACGCTTCCGAGCACCCAGCGGCCCAGCCCGGTACGGCCGTGCGTAGCCATCGTAATCAGCGCGATCTCGTGCTGCTGCGTGTACTCCAAGATGGCCTCTGCTGGCTCCGCTTCCACGACTGCCGTTTCCACAGTGTAGCCTGAGGTGCGCAGGCGCCCGGCCACGTCCTCGAGATATCGTTGCGCTTCGTCCCGCAAGGCATCGACCAGCGCCCGGAAATCGACATCGAGGCCAACCGGGACGACCACGGCCCGGAGCAGATGCAACGTGGCCTGGAAGCGCTGGGCCATGGCGGTCGCTAGCGGCAGCGCCTGTTCGGCCAGCACCGAGCCGTCAAGCGGGACCAGAATGGGCGTGAACATACTGTACCTCCTCTGTCGCTGTTGTCAGCCGTTGTTGTTATCAATCATACGTTACACATCGTTACGCATCGGAACACATCGGAACGGTTGGCAGTACTGCTCCCCCTGACCGGTCGGGACTGCTTAGGTGATGTTACAAGCCCGGTTGGGCGGAGTTTAGCACCTTTGTGTGACGTATCCACCGATCGCTCTCCGAAGACTGTCCGTCCCGGGCGTGGCGGTGCGTTCTGGTCCGCAGGGTGTTCCGATCCGTGTGCTTTCCGCAGCGTGGGTGCCAGCCCTGGTGAGGTCGTCGTCTATCTGCTCCTCGCCGACGGCCACGATGCTGCAGCAGAGACCGCGTCGGCACGGGCCAGGGACGGCAGCGCCTATCAGTAGCTGCTGGGGGCCTTGAGTACGAGATCAAAATCGACGGTACCCAGGGCCGCCCGTGGCTTGCCGGTGAGCTGGGCAGCCAGGCGCTCCATGCGCTGAGGCGAGACGCTGGCATACGTGCTGAGTTCTCCCTCCGCTAGAGATCTTGTCCCTCATGCCCTCCTATGATCGCCTCAACGGATCGCCTCAATAGCACTCACATACTCCGACCATTCTCCTATGGCCGTAACCGCCCCTCGCCAATTCTCTGCGCTTCTATAAATTCGCGGTCTTCGACCCGGTCGTGGGCGAGCTTGGCCTCAGCAGCACAGTTCGCACCAGCTGCGCGGTCGCAGGCAAGTGGCTGCGGTCCAGGGCGCTATTCAACGCACCGCTGCACGGAGAGCTGGTGGCACCGCACGACTGTTCGCGGCCGAAGCCGGCGCTCCTGATCCCCGAGCCAGGAGCGCACAAAATCCCGCAGCGGCGTGCGGTCCGGCAGCCGTCTCCAGCAGGTCCGTCTCCCGGGCAAGCCGGGCCAGTTTTTCGCTCGACCTCGCGCCGGCTTGCCCGGGAAACCGAGACGCGCTGCCCGTTCACCTGGAGGTTTCCCCTCCAGCGCCCCTCTTTCCGCTGGTGGACCGAGCCGACGTAGTTTGGCGTGCGCGGCATACGTTTCCTCCCGGAAACGCGGCTTTCGCTGACGACGGTTTTGACGACAGTGCCGGGAGGCGGGAGAGGAGACCGAGGGGAACGTGGAGAGGACGGCAGCGGCGCTTTCGCACACGCAGAGGACTCGTTTCTGTTACTGCCCTCGACACGAGGCAAACAAAAAAGCAGGAGTGGAGGGACTCGAACCCCCGACCCGCGGTTTTGGAGACCGCCGCTCTCCCAACTGAGCTACACTCCTGCGAGGACGGTGACCTAGGGAACCACCGCACACAAAATTATAGCACCCACGTTGCTGCGGTCAAGTTTGACAGCGGCAACGTGGTTCGCCCATAGTGGAGCCATGGCCGCCGCGTGTGACCTGGTGTCCCATCCGCCGCCCTGCCGCGACCCTCTGGTGGTCGCCGGGATTGACATCGGTGGCACCAGACAGTCGCTTGCCCTGATCCAGCCCGATGGCCGTCTGGTACACCGCGCCAGACGGACGTCGCCGCCTGATGCGGATGGTCCCACCCTCTTCGAAGGGGTCTGTGCGCTGCTGGCCGAGGCGCTGGCGCGAGCAAGAGCGGCAGGATGGCAGGTGGCCGCAGCAGGCGTCGGCTTCGGCGGACCGGTTGATACAGAAACCGGCGTCGTGCGTACCTCCCACCACGTGCCGGGCTGGAGCGGCTTCCCTCTCCGCCAGGCTCTCGCCGACCGCTTCGGACTGCCTGTAGCTCTGGAAAACGACGCTCGCGCCGGTACCCTGGGCGAGTTCTACTTCGGCGCGGGGCGTGGCCACCGCCACATGGTCTACATTAACATCGGAACGGGCATCGGCGGTGGGCTGGTGCTCGACGGCAGGCTCTACCGTGGCGCAACGACTACCGCCGGCGAGCTCGGACACATGCGGGTGCTCCCTGATGGTCCACCGTGCCCGTGTGGAGGGCGCGGCTGCCTAGAGGCGCTGGCCTCCGGCCCATCTATCGCCCGGCGCGCCCGCCGCGCCATGTCTCAGGACCCTGCCGCTGGAACGGCGCTCCTCGCTGCCGCCGGCGGTGATCCCGACACACTTACCTCGCGCCACGTCGTTGCCGCCGCCGCGCAGGGCGATCCGCTGGCCACACGGCTCGTGGAGGAGACAGCGGGGTATCTGGCGCTGGCAGTGACCTCGCTGGTCAATCTGCTGAATCCGACGCTCGTGGTCTTTGGAGGCGGGGTGTCCGAGGCCGGCGAGCTCCTGCTTCGCCCGGTGCGCCAGTATGTGCGACAATGGGCTCTACCAGTTGCTGGCGAGGCTGTGACGATCGCCCAGGCGAGCCTCGGCTACGATGCCGGCGTGATCGGAGCTGCAGCGCTGGCGCTCGAGCTCATTGGTGCACTTCGGAACCAGACCTGAAGCGCGTGAGCCAGCCCGGTGGGACGCGCCTGCTCGTTCATCAATCGTTCGCGGCTCTTGCACCAGCGGGCATCAGCCGTACCCTTCTAGGGATACACAAGATATATGCTACACAGGAGTAGGTAAAGAATCATGCAATCATACACGCGAGAAGAGATTTTCTCGCAGCCCGAGTCATGGGAGCGCGCTTTGCGCCAGGCGGAACGGCTGCGGTCAGAGCTAGTGGAGCTTTTCGCCAGCGATCCGTCGCGCCCGGTCCTGTTCGTCGGCTGCGGCAGCTCGTACTACCTGAGCGCATCGCTCGCCTGGCTCTACCGGGCCGTCACTGGGCGCCGCGCCGGCGCTACGGTGGCCTCAGAGGTGCTGCTCTTTCCGCAGGCGCTGGTGACGCTGGACGAGCGGCTCCTCGCCGTGCTGATCTCGCGCACAGGCCACACGACCGAGACCGTGCGCGCCGCTGAGACGCTGGCGCGGCGCTCGGGTGTCACCACGCTGGCTGTGACCTGCGAGCCCCGCTCACCGCTCGAGTCCGCCGCCGCCCGCGCCCTGGTGCTCGAGGACCCGCCTGAGCGCAGCACGGTAATGACCCGCCAGTTCGGCGCGTTGCTCTTGCTCCTGCTGCGTACGTTCGGATACGTGGCCGGCGATGCCACCCTAGATGCCGGCCTGGCCCGCTTGCCGGAGCTCTGCCGCAGCCTGCTGAAGCAACACGCTCCAGCAGTCGAGCAGTTTGTGGCTGCTGCGCCCGTCGAGCGCGGGGTCTTCCTGGGCCAGGGCCCGGCCTATGCGCTGGCCTGTGAGGGAGCGCTCAAGCTCAATGAGATGGCGCTCACGCCGTCGAATGCCTATCACTCTCTGGAGTATCGCCACGGCCCGATCTCTACCACCGGCGCAGGCGTCGCCGCGGTCATGCTCGTCACCGACACTGCCGCACAGGAAGAGGCAGCACTGGCCGGCGAGCTTCGCGGCCTGGGCGCCCGCACTCTCGTAGTATGTGACCAGGCCACCCCAGAGTTAACCAGTGCAGCCAGCCTCTTGATCGAGCTGAAGACAGGGCTGCCAGACATTCTTCGTGCCCCGCTCTATCTGCCGGTGCTGCACCTGCTAGGCCTCTTCCAGGCCGCCCGGCGTGGCGTCAACCCGGACAGCCCGCCCCACCTCAGCCGGTACGTTGCCTTATAAGCCCTTATAAGCCTTATAAGCAGGGACCTCCGATGATGAGCTCCCACCCGCCTCACCTGCGCGCTAGGCTGCACGGCTGGGCCGGCCCTCCAGCGGGTGGGAACGGCTTCTCACGCTCTGCACAGGGCACCTGCCGGCATCTCTCCTAGCCCGACCGCCCTATGGCACGGTGTGCTGGGCGAGAGGGGCGCGCCGCGGGTGCTACAATCGGGCTGCGAATGTGTAAAGCGTAGCGTGTACATGCGCACTTGTGTAATCCGTAATGCGTAGGCCCCGCTAGACCCCACCTCATAGTGGCCCGCTCGCGTAGCAGCAGGGCAGGTCATAGGGCGGTACGTAGTATGCATTACACAGTACACAGTACGTATGTGCGTGCTACGTTCAGGGAGTGGGGCGGAGCGTGTACGACCTCGATGCGCTCAGGCAGGCGTCCATCTTCCGTAGCCTGACCGACCAGCAGCTTGCGGCAATTGCCGAGCTCGGGCAGCTCATCCGCGTGCGGCAGGGGACTCGACTCTTCGTCGAGGGCGAGGAGGGCGACGCACTCTATGTCGTGCTGGCAGGCCAGGTCCGCATCTCCACTGCTGGCGCCGGGGGACATGAGCAGGTGCTGGCCGTCTGCGGTCCCGGCGAGATCTTCGGCGAGATGTCACTCCTGACCGGCGGGCCCCGTTCAGCGACTGCGACTGCCGCCGACGACTGTGACCTGTTCGTGCTCTCCAAGACCGCCTTCGACCAGTACATCGTGCGCGATGTCGCTATCCTCCAGGAGCTCATGCGCGCGCTGGCCGAGCGGCAGGCCGAGTACAACATGGCGCTCAAGCACGCGCAGCGTGCCGCCGATGACGCTGCCGTCGGGAAAGTGATCACTGTGTACAGCCCGAAGGGCGGCGCCGGGAAATCGACCGTAGCCGTCAACCTGGCTGTGCTGCTGGCGCGCCGCAAGCCGGGATCTACGGCTCTGCTCGATCTCTCCCTCACCTTCGCCCATACGCCGTTGCTGCTTAAGGTCGAGCCGCGCCAGCCGCTGGCCAAAACGAATGCCGGCCGGCTGGCAGCCATCCCGCCGGAGCAGGCTGTGGAGTACCACGCTGTGCAGCACGCCTCCAGCCTGCGCGTGCTGGTCGGCGCGACCCGCCCCGAGGACGGAGAGCTGGTGGGCGCCGACCTGGTTCACGCGGCGCTGGACCTGCTGCGCCGGCAGTTCAGCTACGTGATCGTCGATACCGCGTCTGACTTCAGCGATACGACGCTAGTTGCCCTGGAGAATGCCGATCACGTCGTCATGGTCACCTCGCCGGAGGTGACGTCGCTGCGTGACCTGCGCGAGTGCAAGCGCATTCTGCAGAGCATCCTGCACATTCCCCTGGAGCGGGTGTGCTTTGTGCTGAACAACATCTTCCCGTATGCCCTGGTGCAGGGAGAAGAGGTCGAGCGCTCGCTCGCCATTGAGCTCGGGGCAGTGCTGCCATACGGGGGTGAGGCGGCCGTGCGCGCTTCTGTGCGGGGCGAGCCCCTCGTGCTGGCGGAGCCTGAGGCGCCGTTCTCACAGGCGATGGCGCAGCTTGCCGGCCGGCTGACCGGCGCCCAGCTCCCCGCCGGCCGTGACAGTATGGCCGCCGAGGCTGCCGCGCGCCAGCGCGCCGGCCTCTTCGGGAAGCTCTTCGGGCGAGCATAGCAGCACGAGCCCGCCATACCTGTAGGGGACCAGGCCAGCCGGCAGGCAGGCGACAGCGACTTGGCCTCAGCCTGCCGGGTGATGGACCTGGTCGAGCGCCCACGCCGCCGCACCGTACAGGCCGACGTCATCACCGAGCGCGGCCGGTACGATGCGGCAGACCGCCGCCGCAGCCTTCAGCGCCCGCTCCTGCACCACCTGCCGCACCGGGCCGAATAAGAGTTCCCCGGCGTTAGAGACGCCGCCGCCGATGGCGATCACTGTGGGGTTAAACAGGTGGATCAGATTGACCACCAGCACGCCGATGTTGCGGGCAGCCTCCTCCATCACCTCCGCGGCAAGCGGGTCACCGCGCCGCGCCGCCTCGACCACATGCTCGGCTGTCAGGTCGTCTACCCGGGCAACCATCTCGCGCAGCAGGCTGGGCCGGCCCTCGGCCAGGCGAGCCCGCGCCTGCCGGGCGATGGCAGGCCCGGAGGCCAGCGCCTCGACGCAGCCGATGTTCCCGCAGGCGCAGCGCGGCCCGTGGATGTCGATGGTGACGTGCCCGACCTCACCGGCCGTGCCCGCCGGACCGAGCAGAAGCTGCCCCTGTGTGACGATCCCGCCCCCGATGCCAGTGCTGACGGTAATGTAGATCACATCATCGCTACCCTGGCCAGCGCCGTAGCGCCGCTCGGCCAGCGCCGCCACGTTGGCGTCGTTGCCAACGAAGACGGGCCGCCCCAGCCGCGCCTCAAGCATCTGTTTGAGCGGCACGTTATCCCAGCCGGCCAGGTTCGGCGGCGCATAGACCACACCCGTGGTATGGTCGAGCGGTCCCGGCGCGCCGACCCCGACAGCGATCAGGTCCGCAACCGGCACGCCGGCGTCCTGCACCGCCTGCTCCAGCGCTTCCACCATCGCTTGCACGACATCCTCCGGGCCGGTCTGGGGCGTGGGCCGCCGGGCGCGGGCCCGGATCTGTCCCCCGGCCTCAATAATCGCCGCGCGGACGTTTGTTCCACCGAGATCGATCGCTCCTACGAACTGCTCTGTTCCTGTGTCTGCCACTGTTCTCCCCGCTTCTTTCCCACTGCGAGCCAGGTGTTCACTGCGCTTCCTTAACCTGCAGCAAGACCACTAACCTGCAGCAAGACCACGTCCATTATGCGCGGGCATGTCAGCGCCGCTGGGCGAGCAGTGCGTTAGCCTTCTCTGTAGCCTCATCGAGGGCTGCGCGCGGGGCGCGGCGTCCCTCCAGCACAGCAATCAGTGCCTCTTCCAGGATAGGGCGCACCTCCTGCCAGCCCGAGATGTTCGGCTCGGGGTGCGAGTACTGGATGAGCTCAAACGCCTGCTGTCCCTGTGGATCGCTCTCCCAGTGCTTCCGCAGCTCGGCAGACTGCGCCGCCGACTTGCGGATCGGCATGTACGACGACTTGATCGCCCATTCCACCGTCTGCTCACGCTCGGTGAACCAGCGGATGAACTCCCAGCCAGCAGCCTGCCGGAGAGGCGTGGACTTGAAGACCGCGACGTTGGCCCCGTACATGACGGTCCTGGGCTGCCGCGGGTCCACCTGGGGGATCATGCTGATGCCCCACCGGAAGCGACTGCTGGCCTTCTCCATGTCAGCGCGGAAGAACGGCCTGCCCGTGCTCGACTGCATGGTGAGCACTGTCTTGCCCAGCGCGAAGTCGGTCTGGTACTGGTACGATCGGCCGGTGGAGTAGGCATAGCCGCGCCGCAGCAGGTCTGCCACGAACTCCAGGCTCTCCACCATACTCTTGTCGTTGAACTTCACCTTGGTGAAGTCACTGGTAAGCGGCGTTCCCCCACGTGAGAACATCCAGCCAACCATGGTCGAGGCCGAGACCGATACTGCCCAGCCGATCACCCCTTCGCTGGGCGTGGACGGCACCGCCACGCCGGCCCGGCGGTACTGCTCGTCGCAGGAGGGGCAGGCCCCCAACTTACTCGCATCGCGCGTCGTCGCTGCGGCGGCCTGCCGGAACTGCTCCCAGGTCCAGAATGCGCCTGCGCGCGGCGGCTCGATCCCAGCCTCGCGCAGGGCATCCTGGTTGAAGTACAGCACGAGCAGGCTCTTCGTGAAGGGGAAGCTGAGCATCTTGTTGCCGAACTGCGGGAAGCGGTTGGTCTCCCAGTAAGCCTCGAAGATATCCTCGCGGCTCTGCCGCGACATGGTCCGCTGGACATAGTCGTCCAGCGGGACCACGGCGTCGCCACGCATGAAGTCGGAGACCATGCTCTCGTACACCGTGGCCACGTCGGGTGGCGTGCCCGATGCCACGGCCACCATCGCCTTCTCATAGAGAGTGGAGTAATTGCCGGGCACCTCCTCCCTGACCGTGATCTGCTTCCCATTCGTGGCGTTGAAGCGCTCGATCAAGGCGCGAAACGCCACGCCGTTCGGGCCGCTCTGTACGTGCCAGAGCAGGATCTCCACCGGCCGGTCGAAGACATTCTCCGGCTGCTCCACCGTTGAGCGCACCTGTCCGCTGCACGCGGCGAGCACTGGAGCAGCGACTGCGCTCCCGACCGATTGTAAGAGGCTGCGACGTGTGCTCTTCGTATTCATGGTCATGCCCCCGCGCATCCAGCGCGCCTTTGTTCGGCGCGCTGGTCCATGCTGCGCCAGGTCACGCCCTTGGGCCGCCCGCGCACATTCTGCTTGCACTGAGGCGTCCATAGCAGCCTGCCATGGCCGCTTGCACCGTCCCTATCATACCGCACGCAACGCTGCGGCGGGTGCCCGCGCGGGCGCGGTGCCGGTACGGTACAATGAGGGCGGCGCGAGGCAACGTCCTCGCGCCTATCTGGGGCCATCCACCCTACCAGCCGTCTAAAGACCCTGGATAGCCGGAGGAAGCCAGTAGTCCGATGCATGACATGCTCCTCCGCCGGCTGCTCGAAGACGTGCGAGCCGGCACGATCAGTACTGAAGCCGCCCTGGAGCGCCTGCGCTCCCTGCCCTTCGAGGACCTAGGCTTTGCCAAAGTTGACACTCATCGCTCCCTGCGCACTGGCTTTCCCGAGGTGATCTTCTGCCAGGGCAAGACCGCCGAGCAGATCGCGCACATCGCTGCGCGCATCGCCACCTCTGGATACAACGTGCTGGCCACGCGCGCCTGGCCGGAAGCATTCGACGCCGTGCGCGCCGTCCTGCCGGATGCGGTGTACCATCCCCAGGCCCGCATCATCGCCGTGCGCAGGCACCCGCCGCCGCCCACCACCGGCCTGGTGCTGGTGATTACCGCGGGCACATCTGACATTCCTATTGCGGAGGAGGCCGCGCTCACCGCCGAGATGGCCGGCTGCCCGGTCGAGCGGCTGTACGACGTCGGCGTAGCCGGAGTGCACCGGCTGCTGCACAACACCTCGCTGCTGTGGGATGCGAACGTGGTGATCGTCGTGGCCGGGATGGAAGGTGCCCTGCCGAGCGTGGTCGCCGGCCTAGTGGACCGGCCGGTGATCGCTGTGCCGACGAGCGTCGGCTATGGGACATCGTTCCAGGGCTTGGCGCCGCTGCTGACCATGCTGAACTCCTGCGCGGTGGGCATCGCCGTGGTGAACATCGACAACGGATTCGGCGCCGGCACGCTGGCAGCGATGATCAACCGCATGTGCGAGGAAGGCCCGCGCCGACCGGCCAGCCGCTAGCCGAACTCAGCGGGCTCAGCAGGGGTGGAAGCTGCCTCTGGCAGCTGTGAGTGACCGCACACTACCCACCGGTACGATCCACGTGCACCGGTGCTGCTCACGGCAGAGGCCAGCGGGCTCTCACATATACGGCTGCGACCCATCGTCTCGCAGCACTGGCAGGAAGCCTTTACAGTGTACAGATCGCTCGTGATAGTCCTGTCGGCCCTCGTACTCGCCCGCGTCCCATTGCCGTCACAGAGGAGCTGGCTATAGTGCTGGCCAGGCGTGGCCCGCGTCAGCCAGGTGGCCTGGTCATACCCGAACGTGTCCGGCCCGCACGCCGCCAGGGTGGCGTTTGCGTTGGCCGGAGAGCTGACCGTGCCGCCGGCACGGCAGGCACGACGAACTGCCACACCGCCTCGATCGTGCGGCGGTTTGCCGCCGCGATGTCTTGGCGCGTCGGCTGCTCGCTCATCTCTGCGGGATCGTGGAGCAGCTCCGGCATCAGCCAGCGATCACGGGCACGGTAGCGGGCGACCCAGCCTACCGGGAGTCGTGTAGGGGCCTGCCGGCCGCTCATCTCAGCCCAGATGAGCGCCCACGAACGGGGGACCACCCGATAGATCGCGTAGCCGCCACCGCCCATGGCCAGCCAGCGTCCTGCGCAGAACGCATGCGCCAGATCGTGCACGAGCTCAGCCTGCCGCTCCAGCGAGCGCGTGGACACGCTCAGGTGGGTGAGGGGATCCCACTCGTGAGTGTCGCAGCCGTGCTGGCTCACAAGCAGGTCCGGCTGGAAGCGCTCCACCAGCGCCGGTACCAGCCTCTCGATCGCCTCTAGCCACGAATCGTCGCGTGTCAATGGCTGCATGGGCACGTTGACAGCCGTACCGCGCCCCAGACCGTGGCCAGTCTCGCTCACATCCCCGGTGCCCGGAAAGAGATACCGCCCTGTCTCGTGGAACGACACGGTCAGCACCCGCGGATCGTCCGCGAAGGCAGCCTCTACGCCGTCCCCGTGGTGCGCATCAAAGTCGAGATACACCACCCGCGCGCCATACTCGTGCACCGCCGCGGCAACCGCGAGCGCGGCGTCATTGTAGATACAAAAGCCGGACGCGCGGGCGCGGTGCGCATGGTGCAGCCCGCCGGCGGGATGAAACGCGTGGTCACAGCGGCCTTCCAGGATCTCGCGCACGGCGACGATCGCGGCACCGGCCACCAGCGCGGCCGCTTCGTGCATGCCGGGGAAGGCCGGCGTATCGCCTGGGCCAACGCCGTAGCGTTCGGCTTCGCCGCGCGGGACATCGGGTGCCCACAGGCTGAACCGCTTGATCGCCTCCACGTAGGCGCGGTCGTGTACCAGCAGGAGCTCACCCTCGGTAGCCGGCCGCGGCGTGAGCAGTTCACCCGGCCCGGGGGCGATCCCGAGCTCCTGCATGAGCTCGAGGGCAACCTGCGCCCGCTCAGGGCGCAACGGGTGTTCTGGGCCCAGGTCGTACTCCAGGAGCCCGTCACTATAGACCAGCCGCGCGCGGCAGCGTGCCACGCCCCCAGGTCGGCCGTCGGTACTTCTCGGCGGTGTCATGTCCTGATCGTTGTGCTTCATGTGCATACTCTTATCCGTCGATATGCTCGGGTCCCTGCGCCAGCGCGTAGGCGACCGCCTGCTCCAACGGCAGGGCCCGTCCGGTGCTCCAGGCCGCGGTCCAGGTCGCGCCGTCCAGGGCGGCCCGTGCCATCGCAAGCGCGCGCTCGTAATAGGCCCGGTCGATCGGCAGCAACGGAGCACCGATAGCTTCGCGCACTGCTTCGGCCGCGCCCCAGAGCTTTGCCGACCGCTGGAAGCCTCCTCGCGATGCAGCGACCGCACCGAGGCCCATGAACAGCGCGGCGATATTGTCGTCATCCCGAACTTCCCAGAAGAGCTGGAGGCTCTCCCGCAGTAACGGCGCCGCGGTCTCGTACGCTTCCTGATGCAACGCCACCAGCGCCAGATTACTCAACGCCAGCGCCATGCCTCGCCGGTCGACCTGCGCCCGCACGTAGGCCAGGTTCTCGCCGAAGGCGCGCTGCGCTGCGAGATAATCGCCCTGGCACAGTGCGACCAGACCAAGATTGTTGCGCGGCCCGACCATCCCGGCCTGATCGCCGAGCCCCTGCCGGACCGCGATGCTCTCTTCCAGGAGCGCCCGCGCCTGCGGATAGTGCTCTTGCAGCAGCGCCAGGATGCCCAGGTTGTTGAGTGCCGCAGCCATCTCCGGCTTGTTCCCCAACTCCCGCTGAATGGCTAGGCTCTCGCGCAGAAGTACCTCGCTGCGGGTGTAATCACCCTGCGGACGGGCAAGGATGCCGGCGGCAAGCAGCGCACGGGCGCGCTCGGCCGTGTACCCCTGGGCGCCGGGCAGGGCGAGCACCTGCTCGAGCCACTGGCGGCCCTCGCGAAAGTGGCTGCGAACCAGCCAAAAACGCCGCAGCGCAGCGGCAAGCCGGAGCCCCAGCTGCGTTGGAGACAAGACAGAGGCGGCTGGCTGGGCGGCAGTGTCCAGCTCATCCTCCCGGCCTCCCTGCGCTGCTGCATCCGTGGCGGTCTGAAGGCACCAGGCCAGTGCTGCCCGCAGGTTATCGTGCTCCTGTTCCAGCCGGTCAAGCCAGGCAGGCTCCTGCGGACCGGGCATCTGGCGGTCCGCTTCCTCGGCCACGGCCAGATAGTAGGCCGCATGGGCGCGACCGGCTGCCACCGCCTCCCCTGCTGCGTCCAGCCGTTCCAGGCCGAATTCACGGATCGTTGCCAGCATAGAGAACCGCGGCTCACCATCCAGGCTCGGACTGTCTGCATCGTGTTGCAGCAGGCTCTTGGCCAGCAACGACTCGATGCCGTCCAGTAGATCAATGCTCAGGGGTGGCAGGCGCATAGCTCCGGGCGACCCTCCCTCTGTCGCTATGTGATTCCCCTGGCACACCGCCTCCGCAGCATGAAGCGTGCAGCCCCCGGCGAAGACGGCCAGCCGCCGGAAGAGCGCCTGTTCGGGCTGGGAGAGCAGGTCATAGCTCCAGGCGATGGCCGCCCGCATGGTCTGCTGCCGCGCCGGCAGGTCCCGCGCCCCACCCGTGAGCAGCGGCAAGCGCCGCTCCAGCCGCGCCAGCAGTGCCTGCGGGGTGAACATCCGGCACCGCGCCGCCGCCAGCTCGATCGCCAGCGGGAGACCATCCAGCCGTCGGCAGATCTCCGCCACGGCCCCGGCATTCTCTGAGGTCAAGGTGAAGTCCGGCCGCACCTCTCGCACCCGCTGTACGAAGAGCGCCACCGCCGCGGACTGCGCCAGAACATCGAGCTGTGCGACCGGATCACGTGCCAGCGCACTGCGCTCAGGGAGCGGAAGCGGCTGTACGCTGAGCTCGTGCTCGCCGCGCACGCGCAGGGCGGTGCGACTGGTGGCCAGCACCTTCAGGCCTGGGCACGTCTCGAGGAGCTCAATTACCTGTGGCGCCGCATCCACCACCTGCTCGAAGTTGTCGAGCACGAGCAACAGATGCCGGTCGCGCAAGAAATCTTTCAGGCTTGTGGCCACCGGCTGCGTGGCGCTCTCCCGTACTCCCAGCGCCTGGGCGATCGCCAGCAGGACATGGCCCGGATCCCGCACGGCCGCCAGGGGCACGAAGACCACACCGTCGCGGAACCGCGTCCGGAGGCGGCCAGCCGCCTCCAGGGCCAGCCGGGTCTTGCCTGTCCCGCCGGGCCCGGTGAGGGTCACCAGGCCGGCCGTCTCATCCAGCAGGCGCTCTTGCATCTGCTGGAGCTCCTGCTCGCGTCCGACCAACCGCGAGCGTGGCACGGGCAGCGGCGCAGGAAGCTGCGCTGGCGCGCTCTGCTGCACTGCCAGCTGCGCAGCAAGCTGGCCCAGCTCAAAGCGCTCGGTCAGCACTAGCGCCAGGTCGTTCTCCAGCAGCTCGCGCAGCTCCTCCGGAGTGGCAAAAGAGCGATAGGACGCCGTGTCGTCCGCCCGGATCCGCTCCAGCAGCTCGCGCAGCCGGGGCTCCTGCTCCGGGGCCGGGCGCTTCAGGTAGATTAGCCGCGGCAAGCCGGCCGAGAGCAGGTACTCATCCTCCAGGCCCGAGATGGTCATCTCGGGCGCCACCCAGCCATAGCGCTGCCAGTAGATGCCCACGAAGAGGTCGCTCTGGGCCAGGTAGGCCCGATAGAGGTCCCGTGGGGGATGGGGGCGGGCGCCCAGCTCGAACATGACGGGAGCCAGGCGCAGGCGCAGCACGGCCTCGCGGGCGGCGGCACGTTCGGGCGCCAGCTCCTGCAAGGTCGAGCTGATGAACACGCGCAGGCGGCGGTCCGGCGTGCGGATCACCCGCGGCGTCTGGGAGAGCTGTGGCCATGAAGAGGGCTCAGCAGGTGGCGGGGGTGGCTGTTGGCTGGACATGGACATCCCTATGCTCCTGCGCCGCACTCCTGCTGGCTGGGGAGAGCGGCAGCGGCTGTGCACCGAGCAGGTCACCCCATGGTGACACCGCGCCCAGGCGCGCGCATAATTGTATCAGTTAGCTAGGAGACATAGTGGTAGCTAGGAGACATAGTGGCAGGAAGGTCGGATGGCATGGGCGCTCTACGGCGGATCGCCGTGTTGACGAGCGGGGGCGATGCTCCTGGCATGAATGCAGCCGTTCGGGCGGTGGTACGCTGCGCCGTCGCCAGCGGACTGGAAGTGCTCGGTGTCCGCAACGGGTTTGCTGGCCTGGTTGCCGGCGACTTTACACCGCTGACCGTGCGCAGTGTCGGCGGGATCATGCAGCAGGGCGGTACGATCCTGGGCAGCGCGCGCTGTCCAGAGTTCGCCACCACTCCAGTGCAGCGCTCCGCCCTCGAGCAGCTTGCTGCGCACGCAGTCGATGGACTGGTGGTCATTGGGGGCAATGGGTCACAGCAGGGCTCGGCAGCGCTGGCACGGCACGGTTTCCCGGTAGTCGGCGTCGCCTCGACGATCGACAACGACCTTGCTGGCACGGATATTACGATCGGCGCCACGACCGCGCTGGATGTGGCCCTTGAGGCGATCGACCGCCTGCGCGCCACGGCATCGGCAATGCGTCGCGCCTTCCTGGTCGAGGTGATGGGGCGCCGGTGTGGCTACCTCGCCCTGATGGCAGCACTGGCCGGAGGCGCCGAGGCGGTGGTGCTCCCCGAATTCGAGGTCGACCCCGAGGACGTGGCCCGTGCGCTCCAAGAGGCCCAGATGCGCGGCAAGAGCCACGCGATTGTGGTTGTAGCCGAGGGTGCGCGGTACAACGCTACTGCTATTGCCGAGCACTTCAAGGCACATCGTGACCGTATCGGGTTTGAGGTGCGTGTAACGATCCTCGGCCACGTCCAGCGCGGCGCCGCACCGAACGCCTTCGACCGCATCCTCGCCAGCCAGCTCGGTGCGGCGGCCGCGGACACACTGGCGCGGGGGGAACACGGCGTGCTGATTGGCCTGCGCCAGGGCCGGGTCTGCGCGACTCCCCTACACGAGATCGCGGGAGTGCAAAAGCCACTTGATCCCGCCCTCTACCAGCTCGTGCACGTGCTGGCGATGTAGCTCATGTCAGGCTCCACCCGGCCTGGTGGCAGCAGGGTGGCCCTTCGGCAGCCAGATCATGCCGGTCACAGCTTTCGCCGGCCGGTCCGCCTCAACCCGCAGGCCGCACTCACCACCGGTTTTCGCTAAGCGCGGTTCGTTCAAGCCGCAGCGCGAGCGTACCCCTTCCAGCACCATCGCTCCGTACTAGGGATTTTCCCTGATGGCAGCGCTGTGCCGGGGAGGTAAGCTAAGGCTGGAGTAGTGTGGTACGGTCGAGCAGCTCCCCACGAGCAGGGGCGCCTGCCATATTGCGGCAAGCCGCCCGGCCAGGAGGTACGGATCATGTCTCTGTTGCTGCTTGACGAGGATACGCTCAGGCAGGCCCTCAGCGAGGCGTTGCCCGCCCTCTCCGCGGAGGGGGTGGATCGGGTCGTCGCCAGGCTGAGCAGCCTTGCGGAGGAGTGGGACGAGGTCGATCCACTGTCCGGCGAGATGGGGCTGGCGTTCTCGGTGCAATGCCTGTCGCTCTGTCCCGTGGCACAGGATTTCCTCAACGGCACCCACAACTATCGCGTGCTCCGGCGGCGCGCCGCCGGCATGCTTGCCGCGGCGGCCTGAGGCCGGTCCAGCAGTACGCAAAGCAGGGGGCTCTATGGCAGCAGGCAGCGCCGACAGGCGGTCCGCCTCCGCCCGGCGGAGCCTGGTTACACCCGAGGCTGTACCTTCACGCCTGGCCACCCTGATTCCTGCGCGCGAGCTGATCTTGCTGCGCCGGCACTGGCGCCTGCCGTTGAGCCTGGGTCTCCTGCTGGCGGTGCTGCTCGAGCTGGCGGCTGGCAAGCAGCGGGCAGGCAGGTCGCGCCTCGGCCTGCTGGGCATCGGCCTCGGCATCTATGCGGCCTGGCTCGCGCGGACAATTGCCAGGCTCTATAGCATCGCCGAAGATGAGCGAGCCCGCCTGGAGGCTGTGATCGCCTACTCGCCGGCCGGCATCCTGCTGTTCGACCAGGAGACCCAGCAGATCACGGCGAATGCTGCCGCCGAGGTGCTCCTTGGACTGCCGGCTGGTGCAGGACTCGACCGCCGGACGCTCGATGAACGTGTCCGCACGCCTGAAGGCGCTCCTCCGGCGCCGAGGGAGCTGCCCTGGGCGCGCGCCTTGAGCGGCGCGACCCTGTACAACCAGGAAGCCCTTATCACCCGTCCGGATGGGAGTACCGCACACGTCCTGGTGAACGCCGCGCCACTCAGCCGCTGCGGACGGGTGAGCGGCGCCATCGTGGTGCTTCAGGATATCTCAGCTCTCAAAGAGCTGGAGCGCCAGCGCGAAGAGTTCATCAGTGTGGTGGTCCATGATCTGCGCGCACCGCTGGCGTTGATCCGCGGCTACGCCGATCTGATCAGGAAGCTTCCTGCTGGCAGCCATAGTGGGGAGCAGGAGCAACGCGCGCTGGCCTATATCCAGGACGCTGTGACCAGGCTAGACAGGGTGGTCGGCGATCTCCTGGATATGTCGCGAATTGAATTACAGCAGCTGAAACTCTACAAAGAGCCGGTGGATCTCGTGGCGCTAGTGCGCGAGGTTGTGGAGCGCGACCGCCTGCTCCTGGCCGGCCATCCAGTCCGCGTGGTGACCGATGCGCGCACGGCGCTTGTCGAGGGCGACCGCGGCCGGCTGGAACAGGTGCTGATGAACCTGCTCTCCAACGCCGGCAAGTACGCCACCTCCAGTAGCGAAGTTGTTGTAGCGGTGCAGGTGCTCGACGGCCATGTCAGGGTCTCTGTAACAAACCGGGGTGAGCCAATCCCTCCTGAGCATTTGACGCGTCTCTTCACCCGCTTCTACCGCATGCCGCAGGCACAACATCTTCCGGGACTGGGTCTTGGGCTGTACATCGCCAAGGGCTTGATCGCAGCCCACGGGGGCGAGATCCACGTCGAGAGCACACCCGATGGGCTGATCACCTTCTGGTTCACCCTGCCGCTCATGCACACGTCTTCGCGCCCCACCTGACCGGTCCTGCGGGCCGCTGCGCTGCTCGTCTGGGCAGCGAGCCAGCGCGCTGTGCCGCCTGCACGCGTGTTCTGGTATCGTGAGGTCAGGGTGGTCATCAATATAAAAATATTATATTAAATATATAGATCCTTCCTGGGGCCGGTAGTCGATAGCAGCGTAAACATAGTCCCTGCAGGCGGGCGCGCGCCGGTGTTCCCAGGCGTCGCCATGGTCGAGGAGGCGCCCATGGTTGGTTCACCGGCGCCTGTCTGGCGCCGCTGGAGGTCAGCCGATGAGACCGGCGCTCGCTGGCATATTAGTTATGATATTGCTAAGTCTTCTGTTTGCACCGCCGGGTCGGATCGCTAGCAAGGCGGCGCTGCTTGTGTCGGAGCAGGTTCCCTATATCCCGGTGAAGCCGCTACGCTGGATTACCCCTCCGCCGGCAGTCGAGCAGATCGAGCTGGGGGCCAGGCAGTGGATTATCGCCGATCTCTTTGTTCCGGCGCAGCACGGGCCACACCCGGCGATTATCCTCGTCATGGGCGTGCGCACGCTTGACGAGGACCGACCGATCCTGCTGGGCCTAGCCGACACGCTGGCCCGGCTCGGCTACCTAACTCTCTGGCCGCGCAGCCGTGCAATTGAGGCCCGGGAGATCTGGCTGGAAGAGCCTGAGGTCTTTGTCGAGAGCGTCCTGTACCTGCTCCAGCGGCCGGATGTCGAGCGCGGGCGTATCTCTGTGGTGGGCTTCTCGATCGGCGCCTCGATCGCCCTGGTCGCGGCAGCCGATCCGCGTATCGCCGCCGACGTACGTGGTCTCGTCTTCTTCGGCGGCTACTACAGCCTGGTGGACTACGTGACGGCGCTAGCTACTGGAGAGGCAATCGTGGACAGCAGGCGCGTGCCGTGGGCTCCGCATGACTGGGCGGTCGAGCTGGCCGAGCAGGCGCTGCAACAGGAAGGTCTCTCCCTGGCGGACTTCCGGCAGGCTGCAGGCACCACGCAACTTCTGCCGGCGGAGGCGGAGCGCCTGCGTCGCGCTTCCCCGGACGCGCACGTGTACAGGCTGCGTGCGACGGTCTTCATCCTGCACGACACAAGCGATGCGGCAGTGCCATGGGTGGAGAGCCAGAAGCTGAAGCAGGCGCTCGATCCGCGCTTGCTCGGTGCCTACCATATCTCCAACCTGTTCGAGCATGTGCAGCCACGGCGGCAGGTCGACCCGACCATCGCCGTGGAACTCCTGCTCCTGTCGACGTTCCTCTATCGTGTGCTGGAATTCCTCTGAACCGCCGGGTGAGACAGACGCTCAGGGCCAGCTGCGGCTTGCGGTGTGCCGCCGCGTGCCCTATGCTGAACACGATGGGTGAAGGCATCGACGGGCCGGGAGCATGAGCGCGCTGGATACGACGCCGCAACCGCGAGCCAGCGAGGTGCACGAGGCGGCCGGTGGTCTGACTGAGGCCGCGGTGTGGCGCGTGGCGGCGCGCACGGTCCTCCTTGTGTTCGCGCTCGCCTTAGCGGCCTGGCTGGTGGTTCGGCTCCAGACCGTGCTCATCCAGGTCCTGCTGGCTGTGATTCTAGCCGCTGGTATGGCCCCTCTGGTCAACCAGCTCGCCGCACATCCCTGGATTACCGTCGGTCGATGGAGCTGGTACCCTTCGCGCGGACTGGTCGTGCTGGTCCTCTACCTAGCGTTGGTCCTGCTCGTGACCCTGCTCGGCGCCGTTCTCATCCCGCCGCTAGTGAACGAGATCGAGGACCTGGTGGGGCGCCTGCCTGGCTATGCCAGTGATCTCCAGGCGTGGCTGTTGACCTTGCCGGAGCGTTATCCGTTCCTGCCGGCGATCGACCTGGCCGCAGGGTTGGCTGAGCAGCTCCGCGCCGGCGCTGCGCAGCTCGCGTCCCTCCTCGGCCAGGCGCTGGTGGTGGTGCGCGTGGCGCTCAGTGTACTCAGCGGCACGCTCAACGGGGTCTTCGTTCTCGTCCTGGCCCTCTACATGACTGCGGATAGCGAGCGGATTCTGCGCAGCGTGATAAGCTTTCTGCCGGACGATCGCCAGAAGCAAGCAGAGCGTGTCGCCTTCCGCATCGGCGAGCGCCTGGGTGGCTGGGTGCGCGGCCAGCTCACGCTGAGTGTGATTATCGGCACTATCACATTCATCGGTCTCACCCTGATCGATGTGCGTTATGCCGTGCTGCTAGCCCTGATCGCGGCGATTGGCGAGGCAGTGCCGATGGTTGGGCCGATCTTCAGCGCTATCCCTGCGGTGCTCATCGCCTTCTTCCAGTCTCCGTTCCAGGGGCTGCTGACGCTCGGCTTGTACGTGCTGGTGCAGCAGCTTGAAAACAACCTGATCGTCCCCAAGGTCATGGAGCGAGCCGTGGCACTGCATCCGCTAGTGGTGCTTCTGGCACTCCTGTCTGGAGCCGAGCTCCTGGGCGTGACCGGCGCGATTCTTGCGGTGCCTGTTGCTGCGGCCCTCGCCGTGGTCCTGGACGAGGTCCGGCGTGAGCGGCAAGGTGCTTGCTGAGACCGGACGCGACGCATAGTCGAGTGCGGTCTCCATCTCCTAAGCTAGTGTTTTGCGTGATTGTCCGGAGGAAGGCCATGGCAACGTTCATCCTGCTCAGCACGCTCACCGATGAAGGCGCGAAAACGATCACGACGCACCCGGCGCGCATCAAAGAGGTCAACCAGGAAGTCGAGCGGATGGGTGCACGGGTGGTCAGCCAGTGGGCTGTGCTCGGGCCCTATGACTTCGTGAACGTGGTCGAGGCACCCGATGTGCAGACGATCGCGCGGATCTCTGCGGAGCTGGTCTCGCGCGGCACTGTGCGTATCATGACCCTGGCGGCCATCCCGGTAGACGATTTCATCGCCAGTCTCTCACAACGCTAGCGTCCGCGCTACGCTGGCGGGGCCGTCTCCCTGAGGAGCTGCGTAAATTGGGCGTAGGCCTCGTTCCAGGCCGTGGCCGCATGTGCATCGGGCGCGTATGTCTCGATCGCAAACGAGCGGCGCACCAGATCGCGGCCTTCGGCAAGTGAGGATAGCCGCCCGCGCGCCATCGCCTGCACCAGCACGTTGCCCAGCGCCGTAGCCTCCGTCGGGCCGGCCAGCACGACGCGTCCGGTGGCGTCCGCAGTGAAGCGGCAGAGTAGGCGGTTACGCGCGCCGCCACCGACCACATACACCGGCTCGACGCGCCGGCCAAGGAGCTCGTCGAGCTGCTCGAGCACCAGGCGGTACTTCAGCGCCAGCGACTCGAGGGCGCAGCGTACCACAGCGCCGGGGTCCTGCGGCTCGGGCTGGCCGGTCGCGCGGCAGCAGGCGCGCAGGCGTGCTGGCATGTCGCCGGGGGCGAGGAAGTCAGGATGGTCAGGATCGACGAAGGCCTGAAGCGGTGCGGCCCGGGCAGCCAGCTCGATGAGCTGGTCATAGGTGAAATCATATCCCTGCCGCGCCCAAGCGCGGCGGCATTCCTGCACTAGCCACAATCCCATCACGTTCTTGAGCAGGCGGAACGTCCCGCTAACGCCGCCTTCGTTAGTGAAGTTCAGCGCCAGGCTACGCGGGGTGATCACCGGCGCGAGCACTTCGGTGCCGACCAACGACCAGGTGCCGGAACTGATATAGGCGTATGAACCGGCGTTGCTGGCTGCGACCGGCACGGCGGCCACGGCTGAGCCGGTGTCATGGCAGGCCGGCGCGATGACCTGGCAGCGCCCGGCGCCGGTCTCCTCGACAACATCAGCGGCCAGGTCGCCCAGGATCGTTCCAGGCGATACAACCTCCGGGAAGATGTGCGTCGGGATACCCAGCCGCTCCATCAACGACCAGGCCCAGCTCCCGGCGCGAGGGTCATAGAGTTGTGTCGTGGTGGCGTTGGTGAACTCGCAGACACGCCGGCCTGTCAACCAGAAGTTCAGCACGTCGGGGATGGTGAGGAACGTCGAGGCGGCGTCGAGCAGCGGTGAGCGGCGCACGACCAGGGACAAAAGCTGATAGAGCGTGTTGATCGGCATAAACTGGATGCCGGTCGCGGCGAAGATCTCCTCGCGCGGCATGCGGCGGAAGGCCTCGTCCATCATGCCCTGCGTGCGCGGATCGCGGTAGTGATGTGGCAGCCCCAGCAGTTCACCATCGCGGTCGAGCAAGGCGAAATCGACGCCCCAGGTGTCTACGCCCAGTGCTGTGATGCCATCCGAACCGGCCTGGGCAACACAGCGAGCAAGTCCGGCCTTGACTTCGTCCCACAGGCGCAAGAGATCCCAGTACAGGCTTTGGCCGGCCCGCACTGGTCCGTTGGGGAAGCGATGGACCTCCTCAAGCGAGAGCTGGTCACCGTCGAAGCGGGCGAGCATGGCGCGCCCGCTCTCTGCGCCCAGGTCTATGGCAGCATATACCTCTGCGCCGGCAGCAGCCATCGGACCATTCCCTCCGCAGCAGCGCAGGCAGCCCCGGGCAGTGGGCAGCCGCCTGCGTGCCTTCGATGCTACTGTGCTGCGCCGCGCGGCGCAAGAGGCCCGCTCTGGTCAGCGCCTCCACATCTGGCCGGGGCTCTAGAATACGCTGCAAAAGTCCCTGTTGCGACCGCGCGACCGGGGCACTGCGGCCTCACCAAGCGTCGTGCACGCGGCCGTGCACCACAAAATAGGTGCGGCAGACCCGATCGAGGAGGTCTGCGCTCAGGCGCGGCGCGCAGCGGCGGTACCGCGCTCGCGCCGCCACGTGCTCCAGGATGTCGCGCGGATGGCACGCCCGCAGCGGCCGCCCCTCGGCGCGATAGTGACGCTCCAGCAGATACTGGAAGGCCGCGTCGTCCCAGGCCACTCCATAAGACCGGCAGTTGCGCCGGAAGATCTCGCCATACTGCTCCTCGTCTGGATCGCCCACGTAGATCTTGAACTTGATCCGTCGCAGAAACGCCTCGTCCACGAGGTCCTGTGGATCCAGATTCGTGGAGAAGACGATCAGCTCGTCGAAGGGGATCTCGATCTTCTTGCCGGTCTTGAGGGTCAGAAAGTCGACGCGCTTCTCCAGTGGTACGATCCAGCGGTTCAACAGCTCGTGCGGGCGCATCGCCTGGCGGCCAAAGTCGTCGATCAGGAACATGCCCAGGTTGGCCTTCATCTGGAGCGGCGCCTCATAGTACCGGCCGGTCTCGTTGTACAGCAGCTCAAGGCTGGAGAGCGTCAGCTCACCGCCTGCCATCACCAGAGGCCGCCTGATGTACACAAAGCGCAGATCGCGGTTGGCCGTGTTCGGTGCAGGCTCAGCCACTTGCTGGTGGATGGCCGGATCGAAGAGCTTGATCACCTGGCCATCGACTTCAACCGCATGGGGCACGTACACGGGGTCTCCCAACAAGCGCGCGATGCGCTCGGCGATCGAGGTCTTGCCGTTCCCCGGCGGGCCGAACAGAAAGAGCGAGGTGCTGGAGGCAACGGCCGCGCCTACTTCGTCGAGCAGCTCGGCGCTCAGCACGAGATCGTCGAATGCAGCCTGCACGGCCGCAGGCGTCACCTCTACAGAGCGCTGCCGTTGCGCCAGCACCGACGCCGCATAGGTCTCAAGCGGCACGGGCACTGGCCCTTCGTACTGTGTGCGCCGGCGCGCCTCCTCAGCTCGTATCCGGCCTTTCTCGGTCAGCACGTACACGTAGCCGCCATCGCCCAGGCCGCGCTGGCCCTTCACCTCTACAGCCTGCTCACGCCGCAGCGCTTCCAGGATCGGCGCTACGATGGTCCCGAAGTGCAAGGCCAGGCGTGCCGCGATCTCGTGGCCGGTAGCCTCGTGCAGCAGGTAGAGCGTGCGTAGGACACTGTCCGTGACGAACGCCTGTGTCAGGCCGGTCGCCTCCAGCGACATGGGGCGCGGCGGGAGATACACGCTCTGATCAACCGCACGCCCGGCGTCACCAAGCCGCGCATCCTCCGCTGACGTCGGACCATGGCCGTGCGCCCGGAACGGCACGCTCCTGTCCTCAGCGATCTTCTCCACCAGGGTCCTGGCTTCCCTGGTGGCCTGCGCTGAGCTGGCAACATGCCTCTCTTCTGCGGCCACTGGAGCGACACAGCCAGCCCAGTGCAGTTCCAGGCCGGCTGCACCGGTCTGCCCGCGAGCCTGCACGCTGCCGTTCGCGGCCGGCGGATCGCCGCGCCGCCACTGCGCCACGGTCTCCCCAACGAGCAGGTCTGGGCCAGCGCGGTGCGTATCTCCGTTGCTCGCTATGCCTGCCAGGTTCGGCCCATCGCTGCCCTCGCCCGCCGAAGCAGTGTCCAGACCCCCAGACCCGTCTTCGCTGGATTGCCAGCGATCGGTAACCGGTTCTCGACCACGTGTCCTGGAAACGTGCTCCAGCGGCCCGCCCGACTGCGCGGGGGGCTCGCCGGTCGTGTTGTCGTGCTGCACCTTGCGAACCAGAGAGAACAACCCCACCACCCTTCACCTCTACCAGCGTATTCGTGTGCCAGCCGTAGTTGCTACAGAAGACGTTAACCGGTGGGGCGGCCTGAATCGAGGTAAATATAAGCACCTGCTGCAGCCACTTGAGGCTTGAACCCGCGCCCGGCAGCAGCGCCGGCCCGGTGAGGCCCTGTGGCCTGCAACGCGGTAGAAGCAGGGCCGCCGGGAGGCGGCGGCCCTGCGAGCGCATGCAGCCGGAGCCGGCGCCCGGCGCCGGCTATACCCTGGACGGCTCTCGCAGCAGCCGGCGCAGCACCAGCGGGAGGATGCCGCCGTGGCGATAGTACTCCACGTCGATGGGGCTGTCCAGGCGGGCCACGACCTGGAAGACCTTCTCGCTCCCGTCCTCGGCGCGGGCGCGTACAGTCAGCCGCTGTCCAGGTCGTAGTCCGCCGGAGATGCCCTCGATGCTGTAGAGCTCCCGGCCCGTGAGGCCGAGCGAGTGGCGGTTCTCGCCCGGCAGGAACTGGAGCGGCAGGATGCCCATGCCAACAAGGTTGCTCCGGTGGATGCGCTCGAAGCTCTCGGCGAGCACTGCCTTGACGCCCAGGAGCAGCGGCCCCTTCGCCGCCCAGTCACGCGAGCTTCCGGTGCCATACTCCTTGCCAGCGATAACAATGAGTGGCACTCCCTCGGCCTTGTAGCGCTCCGAGGCGTGGAAGATACGCATCACCTCGCCATCGGGCAGATGGACGGTCCAGTCGCCCTCTTTGCCGGGCACAAGCTCGTTGCGCAGGCGCACGTTGCCGAAGGTCCCGCGCACCATGACTTCATGGTTGCCACGCCGGGCCCCATAGCTGTTAAAGTCGAGCGGCTTGACGCCTCGCTCGATCAGATACTGGCCCGCTGGGCTCGACACCGGAATGCTTCCAGCGGGTGAGATGTGGTCCGTGGTGATCGAGTCGCCCACCATCACGAGCACACGGGCGCCCGTGATGTCCACCGGCTCGGGCGGCTCCAGCGCCATGTCCTGGAAATACGGTGGCTCCTGCACATAGGTGGAGTGCGGGTCCCACGCGTAGAGGCTCCCCTGCGGCACCGGCAGTGCCTGCCAGTACTCGTCGCCCGTAAAGATCTGGGCATAGGTCTGCTTGAAGACCTCTGGGGAGAGCGAGCGAGCGATTGCCTCCTGGATTTCCTCTTCGGTGGGCCAGAGGTCGCGCAGGTAGACCGGCTGACCATTCGGATCCTTGCCCAGGGGCTCGCGCGTCAGGTCGATGTCCACCGTGCCAGCCAGCGCGTAGGCCACGACCAGTGGCGGCGAGGCCAGGAAGGCGGCGCGCACCTGCGGATGGATGCGCCCCTCGAAGTTCCGGTTGCCACTCAAGACCGCTGCCACGACGAGGTCGTTCTCGCGTACTGCCTCGGCGATGGGATCGGGCAGTGGGCCGGAGTTCCCAATGCAGGTCGTGCAGCCGTAGCCCACCACATGGAAGCGCAGTGCCTCCAGATAAGGCAGGAGATCGGCCGCGCGCAGATAGTCGGTCACCGCTGCCGAGCCCGGCGCCAGGCTGGTCTTCACGTGCGGCTTCACCACCAGGCCACGCTCGACCGCCTTTTTGGCCAGCAGGCCAGCTGCGAACATCACCGACGGGTTCGACGTATTCGTGCAGCTCGTAATGGCAGCGATCACCACCGAGCCATGGCTGATCTCCGCGTGCACACTGTTGAGCCGCACGTCGATCTGCTTCGGCTGAGGATCTACCCCCACGGTCGGCTGGCTGGGCTCGACCGCCTCGTTCACCGTGCCCCCCTCCCAGTCGAAACGGCGCAGCGAATCTGACGTTGCCGGCTCGCGCTGGACCACGAACTGGTCAGGGAAGGCAGCACGGAAGACCCGCTTCACCTCTGAGAGCGAGACACGGTCCTGCGGGCGCCGCGGACCGGCCACGCTGGGCTCGACCGTGCCGAGGTCCAGCTCGACGACGGCGCTAAACTGGGGCTCAGGCGCCTCGTCCGTGCGGAAGAGCCCCTGCTCTTTACAGTAGCGTTCGACCAGCTCGACCAGGGCTTCTTCACGGCCGGTGCTCCGCAGGTAGCGCAGCGTCTCCTCGTCCACAGGCCACAGCGCCGCAGTCGCGCCGTACTCCGGGGCCATGTTCGAGATCGTGGCCCGGTCGGGCAGGCTGAGCTGAGACACGCCGGGGCCGGTGAGCTCGACGAATTTATCCACCACGCCGAACTTACGCAGGAGCTGGGTGACGGTCAGCACGAGGTCGGTGGCCGTTGCCCCCTCGGGCAGTTCGCCGGTCAGGCGCAGGCCCACGACTTCCGGCGGCAGGAGGTAGATCGGCTGGCCCAGCAACACGGCCTCTGCCTCGATGCCCCCGACACCCCAGCCCAGGACGCCCAGGCCGTTGATCATAGTCGTGTGCGAGTCAGTGCCGACGAGCGTATCTGGGAAGGCGATCTGCTCGCCGTCAGCGGTGCGGGTCTGCACCACGCGGGCCAGGTATTCCAGGTTCACCTGATGGACGATGCCACTGCCTGGCGGCACAACGCGGAAATTCTGGAACGCCTGCTGAGCCCAGCGCAGCAGCGCGTAACGCTCGCGATTGCGCTGATACTCCCATTCTACGTTCCTCCGGAAGGCCAGCGTGGAGCCGAACATATCGACCTGCACCGAATGGTCGATGACGAGGTCGGCCGGGGCCAGCGGATTGATGCGCTGGGGATCGCCCCCCAGGCGTGCCACAGCCGAGCGCATCGCCGCCAGGTCAACGATGGCAGGCACGCCGGTGAAGTCCTGGAGCAGCACGCGAGCCGGCATAAAGGGGAACTCACTGGCGCGGCTCCCCTGCGGGCTCCACTGCGCCAGCGCCAGCACATCCTCCTCGGTGACGAGGCCGCGGCCGCAGTAGCGCAGCAGGTTCTCCAGCAGGATACGCACCGTGTACGGCAGGCGGTCCAGGTTCCCGATGCCCCGCTCGGCCAGGGCGGAGAGGCGGTAGTACGTATAGGTGTCCTGGCTGCTGGTAAGGGAGAGCGTTGCGCGCGCCCCGAACGGGTTTGGCGATGAAGCGTTTGTCTGTACCACGATTGGTCTCCTCTTTTACCAGATCGTGATTGGTCAGCACGAGTTGAGGTATACGCTCACGTGCGGTCGGGTGTCTCTGCGGGCAGACCGGTAACGAGCGCGTCGGGCGTCACCGGGCGCTTACCGGAAACCATGCACCTGGAAGTATAACAGAGAGCGGCAGGCGGCTCTCGCTGTCGCCGGTTTAGACGGAGTGTGTGAACTCGCCTGCTGTCTCGACGTTGCTAGTAGTATCTATCGCGCGCCAGCGCACCACGAGCGCTGCTGTACGGGCCAGCATGGCGCCGACTGAGCAGTATTTCTCGGTAGAGAGGCGAATGGCACGCTCTACGGCGGCGGGCTGGAGCCCAGCACCGTAGACCGTGTGTTCGACAACGATTGTCCGGTAGACGCGGGGATGCTCCTCAGCGCGAGTGCCGCCTGCGCGGATCTCGTAGCGCGTCACCTGCTGGCGCATCTTCCGCAGGATGGAGATCACGTCGATGCCAGTGCAGCCACCCAGCGCCGCGAGCACGAGCTCCATCGGCGTGGGCCCGCGCCGCGCCTCGCCAGCGGCTGGCGCAGTATCCATCACCACTCGGTGGCCGCTCTCCGTCTGCGCTACGAAGGCCAAGTCGCCTTCCCACACCACGGCCACGTGCTTTTCCAGGGCAGAATCCACCCCAGCTACTTGCGCGGACGGGCGTGCCCGATCCTCCGCTGCTGTCATACGTTCAACTCCTTCCACAAACTCTTGCGCTGCGACATCCAGGAGGGCGCTGCCGTGCTCACGCAGCTCAGGCACGCTGCTGCTGCGCCTGCGCCGGAAGAGAGGGCTCGGTGGCAGGCACCTCAGGCACAGGGGTATCCCCTGATAGGCACCTAGGTCCGCGATACAGTTGCCGGCGACAGGCCCAGCCGGACCTCCAGCGGCTCATATGGCAGATCGAAGGCAGCGGCTACGCCTGGATGCACGATAGCCCCATCATATGTATTCACCCCGCGCGCCAGCTCCGGGATCTCGCGCACCGCGCGCTCAAAGCCAAGGTTGGCCAGTCGGGCGATGTATGGCAGCGTGGTATTCGAGAGAGCATATGTCGAGGTGCGCGGCACAGCACCCGGCATGTTCGGGACAGCGTAGTGCAGCACATGCCGCCACTGGTAGACCGGATCGCTGTGGCTGGTCGGGCGCGTCGTCTCGATGCACCCGCCCTGGTCGACGGCCACGTCAATCACCACGCTGCCTGGCTTCATCGAGGCCACCATGTTGCGGGTCACCAGGCGCGGTGCCCGTGCGCCGACTACCAGCACGGCGCCGATCACCACGTCCGCGTGGTGCACCGACTCAGCAATGTTCCGCGGGTTCGACGCCAACGTGGTGAGGTTGCCGTGCAGCACCTCGCCGAGATGCCGCAGCCGAGCGATGTCGCGATCGATCAAGACGACGTGGGCTCCCATGCCCAGGGCGACCTGGGCTGCGGCCGCGCCAACGGTCCCGGCCCCGATGATAACGACATCTGAAGGACGTACGCCGGGCACGCCACCGAGCAGCTTGCCCCGCCCGCCGCTCGGGCGTTCGAGGTAGTGCGCCGCGACCTGCACCGCCATGCGCCCGGCAATCTCGCTCATGGGGACGAGTAGGGGGAGGGTGTGGTTGTCTAGCTCGACGGTCTCGTAGCCAATGGCCGTGACGCGCCGCCGCAACAGCTCCTCGGTAAGCTCGCGCGACGCTGCCAGATGGAGATAGGTAAACAGGAGGTGGCCGGGCCGCAGCAGCTCGTACTCCTGCGGCAGCGGCTCTTTCACCTTGACAATAAGGTCGGCCTCAAGGAATGCTGTGCTATGATCCACGAGCTCGGCGCCCGCACGGGCATATTCCTCGTCGGAGAACCCGCTCCCCTCGCCAGCACTGTGCTCGACCAGGACGCGATGGCCCTGGCCGGTCAGCAGTTCGACACCACCCGGTGTGGCGGCAACACGGAACTCCTGGTCCTTGATCTCGCATGGAATCCCGATAATCATGCTTCTGCTCCCTCGCATGTCGGACTGCTCTGTCCGGACCGGCTGCTCGTTGCCGGCCGCGCTCAGGTACTGCCCGAGCCTGCTACTATGCTATCATGGCGGCCTGCCGGCTACTACTCTGTCCTGCTTTTTTGCTCCCCTGCGCTTCCCCTTTGCATGCCGGCACGCAGGTGATATGCGTGCCAGCGCTGTGCTCGACGTGTCGCCAGCACCGGCGCAGTCTCGGAACCTCGCAGGGGATGAGCAGCTTTTGACCTGGCGCATACGCCTGGACCGTGGCAATGTGTACCCTGTGTTACTTCGATGGTACGCGCAGGTTCCAGCGCGAGCTGAGGGAGGACACGCCGATGGCGGCATGCCCCGATGTAGCTGAAGGGGCTCCAGACCTGGTCGGACTGCTCCTGGTGGCCTCTGGCCTCCTGGAGGATACACGGTTCTTCGTGGAGCTGGCTCAGCTCTTCGAGCGTCGCGGCTGGTCGTTCACGGTCGGGGAGACATGCCAGCGGGCCTGTGGGCCCCGCCTGGTCTACGCCACCGCACTCATCGACGCAGCTGATGGTTCCCACCAGAGCGAAGGAGAGCATCACCGGCCTGGTGCTGATGCTCTCCACAGGCCACCGCTGGCCTACGTGGGCGTGGAGCTTGCCTGGTCTGTCGAGCCCCGTGGTGCGATGCGATGCAGCGCTTCGACCAGCCGCTCGGGCCCCACCAGCTCCGCCAACGCCCGCAGCGCATTCGGCTCCGCCTCCCACAGCCAGGCCACCCGCAGCCAGAACCCCGCCAGCACCGCCGAGCGGTAGATGCCCTGGGCGTCTGGCACCACCCGCTGGTAGTAGCCCTGAGCGTCCCGCTGGTAGAACAGCGCCTGCTGCCGTCCCGGCCGGTTGTCCAGCACCCAGTACTCCGGCACCCCAGCGGCCTCATACTCGTCGAACTTCTCCACACGGTCCCGCTGCACGCTGTCATCGGAGACTACCTCGATGATCAGGTCAGGGGGCCCGACCACCCGCTCGGGGGTAAGGCGGTCGAGATGGGCGGTGGCGATGAACATCAGGTCTGGCTGGCGGGCCGGGCCCTCCGGCAGCAGCCGCAGCTCGAACGGCGCCAGGCGTACGAGCCCAAGGCCGAAAATCTCCACGAAGAGGCCGAGCAGGCGGTCCAGGAATTCAACTAAACGCTGGTGCGCATCCTTCGGCGGCATCTGCACTAGGACCTCGCCATCGACCCATTCGGCGTGAACGTCCTCATCGGCCCAGCGCAGGTACTCCTCGTAGGTCATGCGCAGACGCGCCGGTGCCTGTACGGCTCCTTCCTGGCGTGCCGGCTCCTCAGGCAGCGATTGCACAGCGCTCATCGTGGGGTCCAGTCCTACGGCTTCACAGCTCACTTGTGCGCGTAAACCTTCCTCCGTCGCTCTCTACACATTCTAGCATCCCTGCCCGGTCGGTGGCCGGGCAGGCCCGTGGGCCTTCGAGCCCGCCTGGCCGGTTCCTACGTATCTCGCGCGGCCGCCTCGGTCAGGCCAGGAGCTCTTTAAAGTACGCGTTGAGCGGGCGGCCGTCCGGGTCGAAGCGCTCGCGATAACGGCGGAAGGATCCCAGGCGCTCGCCAAAGGCCCGTTCGACCTGGGTACGGGTCAGCAGGTGGCTCTGGTTCAAGAGCGGTGCGCCGCCGTAGCTGCTGCAAAAGTCGTTGTACGCGTGCAGGAACTCATCCCAGCCCGGCTGCCCGGTCGAGACCGGGTCCACAGTCATGACGTTACCCTCATAGGAGTACGAAAACAGGGAGCTCGTATCTTTAAGGATCCGGTAGCCTACGTTCATGAGGTCCGTGCGATACCCTGTGGCGCGGAAGTGCTCGTCGCAGAAATCACAGTACGCCCGCAGCACCGAGATGTAGCGCTCTTCCGGGAAGGCCCAGATGCTGAACGTGTAGCGGCTGGCGTCGGATTGCGCCGGATAGCGGATCATCTGGTCGGTGGCGGCGGTGTTGCGTCCCTGGATCAGCGCGACCAGCAGGAAGCTAGAGAGCTGGTTGAACTGGTTAATGATGAAAGAGCGAGCCAGGAGGGAAGGGGCGTACCGCCAGACCAGCGAGCCCAGATACGGCGCCAGTGTCTTCCAGACGAAGTTGCGTAGCGTCCATTGCCACGATGTGGGGTTCACCGGGGGCGTGTCGCCGCGGTAGTACCGGAACTCCACCGTCACCGTTCGAGCAAAGGGATCGATGTACAGCATCATGGACTCGTCGCGCGCCCAGAGCGCAGGGAGCGCTCGCTCGAATCCATTGAGGCTATAGCGCCGGTGGTACACCACCATCGGCCGCAGCGGCCGTACACGGAAAGTGACCTCATAGACGATGCCGAACAGCCCGTAGCTTGAGCGCGCGGCCTGGAGGAGCTCCGGCTGCGCCTCAGTGATCTCCAGGGCCTCCCCGCTCGGCGTGACCAGCTTCATCGCGGCCACATACGAGTTGACCTGACCGAACTCGCCGGGCAGCGAGGCATCCTTGGTTGCGCAGCAGGCCGCGCTACCCACTGTCAGGTTGCCGAGCTCGATATTGACGTAAAACTGCAAGTTGCGCCGGCGCAGCGCCTGGGCGACATCGATGTAGAGCGCCCCTGCCTCGGCCGTGACGGTCTCCGGACCGATGTGCAGGATGCGGTCCATACCGCGCATATTGACAATCGTGCCGCCGTCGGCCATTCCGCAGCGGGTCGTCGAATGCGCGGATCCGGCCGCGCGCACTGGCGCAGGGTACTGCGCTGGATCACGCATGATGGCAACGAGATCGTCAACGCTCTTCGCCTCAACGATCACGTGTGGAGACGACTCGAGAGTGCCGAACCAGTTATGAAAGCTTGGCGTGCCCATGTGTGTACTGCCTCCCACGAGCCGGTTCAGCCGCCAGTACGCAGCCATGGCTGGAACGCATTGCGGACGCGGCGCACGGCCGGTGCAAGCTCAGGAAAGTGCCGCAACAGCACGCTCGCCATGTCGTTTCGCTCGATCCATTCTATCCCGGCCGGCGTGTACACCCTGGGCGTGTAATCCACGGTGAAGAAGCGGTCGCTCTTGAGCCGGCGCGGCGCCATGAGCGCAAAGATGCGGAATGCTGTCTCGCTGAACCCGAACCCCTGTGGCCGCCGCTCGGCGAACATGCCGACCATGAGATCGACGCGCTCGATGTCCCCGTCATACACCCGGCGCATCTCTTCTGCCCAGGCCGGGTTATCGGTCAGCTCTGCGAAGCTCGCGGCCGGTTTGAGGCGCAGCAGCCGGCGGAACTGGTTATACCTGGGCACTCCTATCTCCCGGATGCGCAGGATGTCCGTGGCTGCCAGGTCCATGATGCGTCCGTCGGGGCGTTCGTACTCCTGGAGAAAGCGTGGAAAGTTGTGGAGCACGACTGCCCCGGGATGGGACGTGCCAAACGAATAGAGCAGGTCGGCCAGGGGGACCTGTGCCAGCACTTCCGGGATGTGATGGCCGGCGATCTCGCGGAACGTCCGCTCCAGCAGCAGTCGGTCGCCCTCGAGCGCGCGGAAGCGGAACTGGTCAGGAATGAGGGGGTGCATACGGTAGACGGCGGTGAACTCCTCTGTGATACTGTACGGCGCGGCGTGGTGGTTCGTCTCTGAGCCCGGCGCGCCGCTGATCAGGTCGTTGGTAGTGAGGCGCCCGAACACCCTGTGCCCGAGCTCCATCTCAAGCCCCCACCAGTTGCCGCGCATGGCAAACTGTGTGGTGGGATGGCTGAGAATCGCCGGGGTCCACTCCACGGTATGGATCTTGGCCAGCAGCGCCGCATTGATCAGGCGAGCGCGCTCGAACAGCTCGTCGTCGGACCAGGAGGGATACTCAGCGCGCAGGCGGTCGCAAATAGCGTTGTGCTCCCTCACGAAGAGCGTATACATCAGCACGAGGCCAAGCCAGCCGCCGGGCTCTGCGGAGAGCCCGGCCAGGAGCCCGTCGGGCAGCATACCGTCGGGGCCGGTGCGCAGCGTTCCATGCTCGCCCGAGCGCACCATGCGCTGCGCCTCAGCGCTGCTCCCATAGATCTGTGAGGCATCCCACCAGTGTGTCTCGGTGTTGATGAACGTCAGCGGGCCGGGCGAGCCGGGGACGCGGGTTGGGTCCGGCCGCGTGCGTGGGATGCGCATCGGACGATCTGGCCAGGGGTCGTCCTGCTGCAGCGGCAGCTCCCACATGTTCTCTTTCAGCCCCTTGCCGTGGCTGAACCAGTCCCGCACCATGAACTGCAGCCACGCCGCTGCCAGCAGGTTGAGGCTCGTCGCCGGGATGAAGGTATGGCGGGTGAGCAGCTCGCGGCTCACCGTGCGGGGATTGGGAGTGAGGATGTCCGGCTCCGGCTCCGGGTATGCGTAGGCGAGCGGGATGTTCCGGCCGAAGCGAGTGCCAGCACGGCCCATACTCGGCACCTGCAAGTCGTTATAGGAGCCATCGGGCAGACGCACGCTGAGATAGCGCTGGCTGAGGGGCGGTGGCGGCGCCTGCTCGGACGCCGCCAGAGGCGAGGTATCGTACAGATTGTCCTGGCGCAGCCGCATGCGCAGGCCGATCAGCGTCAGCACCCCGAGCGGCAGCGGGAGCTTATCCCACCCGAAGCGCCGGTCGAGCGCTTCGGCTGCCCCCATGAAGAGACGGGCGAAGAGCGATCCTCCCATGCGCAGCGCTCCTTTCAGCGGGGTCGGTGCGGCAGGATCAACGCAGCGGGGTCCAGCAGTGCACGCCGCACAGCGCGATCGAGTGAGGAATAACTTGATGCACGTTGCAATATAGGCTTCAGTCTATACGGTGGGGGTGCCGAAATCAACAGGCTATCCTGACAGATCAGAATGCCCATAACCGGAGGGCTCGAGGCGCAGGTGCGCCTCGCTCGCGGCAGCGAGACATACAGTGCGAGCCTGCATGCCGTCTCAAGGCCGGCTGTAGCTGTGCCACGGTCAGGCCGGGGCGGAGCTTGCCCCGCGTTAACTCCGCAACGTGATCAGGTTGCCCGACTCGTAGCGCCGCAGGCCGAGGCGGAAGACACTCACCGCCAGGGCCATGCTGCCGCAGGCAAAGCCCAGCAGCACAGCCAGCCACACGGGATCGAAGCGCCGCAAGAGCTCCACCGGGACATGTGCGGTGAACGCGGCCGGCAGGATCGTGAAGAGCAGCAGCTTCGTCCAGCCGCGGAAGAGCGGGCCGGGGTAGAGGGAGAGCGTTATGAGCGTGTTCTGCGCCTGCGAGGCGGCGGTCTCAGCGTTGCCGATGAAGAACGCCAGCGAGCCGGCCAGCACCTGAAAGGCCAGAAACACCGCCATGCTTGCCCCTACGAGCACCAGAAAGAGCGCGATCGTCGCGGGGTCCAGCCTGCCCGCCAGCAGGAAGGCCGCCAGCCCAAAGGCCACGTCGCCCCAGCCCGGCAGGCTCATGCGGCTCACCAACACATGCAGCAGGACGTTCCTCGGCAGGGCCAGGTAGTAGTCAAGCTGGCCTTGCACGATCAGCGCGGCCAGGCGCGAGCCGTTTCCGAACAGCGTCACCGCCAGCCCGAAGGACGTCGCCACCACCGCCCAGAGCATCACCACGTCGCGCAGCTCCCAGCCGCGCACCGCCGGGAAGCGCTCGAAATAGAGCCACCAGAACACGAACATGATCGCATCGTTCAGCATCATCCCCAGGCACTGCGTAAGGAACGATGCACGGTACTCCATCGCCGCGGCCAGGTTCACTCTGACGTACGCGCCGAGGAAGGCCAGCGTTCGTACCGCCTGCGCCCACGGTGCACCACGTGCTTCCTGGGCCAGTGTCCTGCGCCTATCTGTCTTATCCACCATGGATGTTCACCTTTCTCACTGCACGGGTGTACACCAGCGCCATCAGACAGCCGAGCGCCAGCAGCCAGCTCACCTGTACCGTGAGCAGCCAGGCCAGCGCCTCCCAGGAGAAGCTCACGAACAGCCGCGCCGGGGCGTAGGTCACCCCGGCAAAGGGCAGGAACCGCGCAATGGCGGCCAGCACCTGCGGGAACAGATCGAGCGGCAGGAACAGGCCGCCGAGGCTGAACACCAGCTTCTGGTAGATCCAGAAGAAGGGCATGGTGTCCTCGAACCAGAAGGCGGTCAGGCCAATGGCCGTCTCCACGGCGAAGTTGAGGGTCAGGGCAAGCGCCAGCGCCACCAGGCCGGCAGCGGCGGACAGCGGTGTCACAGCCGGCGGGCCGCTCGCCGCAAGGGCGATGGTCGCGCCAACAGTGAAATTCAGTGGAAGGCGCAGCGCCGCCTCACCCCAGTAGCGGGCCAGATGGTACAGCACATAGTTGTATGGCCGCACGAGCGCCAGCGCCAGCTCTCCCGACTTCACCTCCTCGTCGATCTTCTGCGAGATGCGCGGCGCGCTGAGCACCACCGTCTCGGTCAAGACGAGGTACCAGATCAGGTCGCCGCGCGTAAGCCCGGCGATTGGCACGCCGCCGGTCTGCTCATAGGTGACCGTCCAGAGCTGCGCGAACACAAACAGTACTAGGGCCATAAACGCGGCCGGCACCAGCATGTCCCGGGGGTACATTAAGCTGGAGAGCGCTGTCGCCGTCAGGACGGCGGTGTACTTGACGAACTTTCGCATGGCGCTCCTCCTTGACTTTTCACCGCAAGTCTTCTTTTATTTCTTCTCTATTTCTCTTGTTTTTTGGCGCTTCCAAATCTGTTCTTGGCGCTTCTAGTGATCCTGCAGCTTCTCCGGCTGCTTGCACGGTCACGGCAGGTGCTTCATTTGCGTCGTTGCCACGCGCAGCGCCGCGGCCGGCGTAGATCGCTGCGATGATCTCCTCCAGCGGCGGGTCGGAGATCGTCACATCGGCGACGCGGCAGACGGCGAGGATCCGCCCGACCACTACTTCGATCGACTGCCGCGCCGTCTCCACCTCGAGGGTGAGCACATAATCCTCCCGCCGTATGATCCGCACGCCGGCTAGCTCTGCCCCGATGGTATGCGCCAGCATCTTATCCGCCGGCTCCTCCAGCTTGAGCTCAATGACCTTGGTCGGCATGAAGCGGTGCTTAAGCGCCTCCATGCTGTCGTCGAAGAGCACCGTGCCGTGGGTGATCACGATAACACGGCGGCAGAGCTGCTCGATGTCGCCGGCGTCGTGCGATGTCAGGAACACGGTCGTGCCTTCGGTCTCGTTGAGCTCGCGCAGGTGGGCGCGAATGCGCTGCCGCGCCACCACGTCGAGGCCGATGGTTGGCTCGTCCAGGAACAGCACAGCGGGCCGGTGGAGCAGAGCGCCGGCAAGCTCACAGCGCATCCGCTCGCCCAGGCTGAGCTTGCGCACCGGTGTGTGCAGCAGCGCAGCGATGTCAAACCGCTCGATGAGTGTGGCGAGCCGGCGGCGGTAGTCCGCCCGGTCGAGCTCATAGATCCGCGCCAGCATTTCGAAGCTATCGATCGGTGGCAGGTGATACCAGAGCTGCGAGCGCTGGCCGAACACGGCGGCGATGCGGTAGGCCAGCTCCTGGCGGCGTTCCCACGGCACCAGCCCCAGCACTCGAGCGGTGCCGCTGGTAGGATAAAGGATGCCGGTGAGCATCTTGATGGTGGTAGACTTGCCGGCGCCGTTCGGTCCGATGAACGCCACCATCTCCCCTTGCTCTATAGCGAAGTCAATGCCGCGCACCGCTTCAACGGTGCGATACGTTGGACGGACGAGCGACCGTAGGCTCCCCAGTAAACCGGGCGGCTTCTCCTTGGCGCGGAACACTTTGCGCAACCCTTGCGCTTCCACCACAGGCGCCATTGCCCTACCTCCTTCCGCCTAACCTTAGGCGCTGCACCCCTCCCGTTTCCGCTCCGTGTGTGAAATGTGTAAAGATGCCTATCACCGTGAGCCCGAAAGAGATAAAAAAGCCACGGGCAGCGATATGGCCTGCCCGTGGCTCTGGCTCCTGTGTCGGTGCTTTGGCCTGCACTCGGCGTCTAGGTCACCAGGTGCACTCCACCTCCCTTGCGCGAGCCAGCGAGCATGGCCATGCTGCCGCAGCAATAAGGCTGCGGAGCATCCACATGGACGAGAGGACCATGAATACCAGCTCGCGAGTCTGCGCAGGGCTCATGGCTGCAGTATAGTGGTTCTGCATAGCTGGTGCAACGGTGCAATAACACAGGATAATAAACGGCCAAGGGTCTGCTTACTATGCTACTCTAGCGCGGCGTCAACTCTGATCTCGACGTTGCCGGCAAGCGCCTTGGACACCGGGCAGTTCTTGCCGGCCGTATTCGCCGCGTCCACGAAACCGGCGTTGTCGATTCCGGGAACCTGGCCGCGCACCGTCAGACGCATGGTGGTGATCTTCAGCGCGCCCTCGACGCGGTCAATCGTGCACACGGCCGTGGTGCGTAGGCGCGTCGGCGGCGTGCCCCGCTGGTTGAGCGTGTTCGCCAGGGCCATGCTGTAGCAGGCCGCGTGTGCAGCGGCAAGGAGCTCCTCAGGGCTGGTCTTGCCGGCCGGCTCCTCGATGCGCGACGCCCAGGTAACCGGCAAGGGCCCGAAGGCGCCGCTGCCGACGCTGGTGATGGTCCCGTGTCCCTGGGTCAGATTTCCCTCCCAGACGACTTCTGCGCGAC
Source organism: Chloroflexota bacterium (assembly GCA_042408875.1). Classification (GTDB taxonomy): domain Bacteria; phylum Chloroflexota; class UBA11872; order JBHOQS01; family JBHOQS01; genus JBHOQS01. The sequence continues at coordinate 161,478 of JBHOQS010000022.1, forward strand.
GCTCTGCCATCGTTCTCCTCCTCTATTTGCCTCCTTGCTCGTTCCCCTCGTGCTACCGGTTCGGAATTCGGCAGGTACGGTAACGACCCGAGCGGCTGGTGTGCCGAGCGGGCACCACCGGTGCGACGAACCGCACCCAGCGGACACAGGTCGCCTTCCTGCAGGCTCCCTCCAGGCGCTGGCGCCACGACCCCAGTATACCGCATGCGCGGCGCGGCAGGTGCAACGCACTGCCTGGTAGATGCTGGCAGCAGGCTGCTATCATAGGCGCCGGGCACGACGCTGGAACTGGCTCGCGCCTGGGTCACGTCTGGAGCGGGTTCGCTTGGCGCGCCGCTGCTGCGCCCGGCCGGCTCGAAGTGCCGCGTGCCTAGCGCCTCTGCCGCCGCAGAGGCTTGTGCGGTGCTGCACCTGGCTACGAGGCGAGCGCGGGATCGCTGAGACCAGCGAATGATACGGAGGAAGGCTGATGAGCACTGTCCTGGCAATCGTCGTTGATCCTGAGGTCGAGGGAAGGCTGGCGCTGCGCGAAGTGCCGGCGCCGGTGCCGGGGCGCGATGAGGCGATCGTGCGACTGGCGGCGACATCGCTGAACCCCGGGGAGCTACGTCGCGCTGCGACCGCGGCGCCCGGCTGGCGGCCGGGCTGGGATATCGCCGGTTGGGTGGAGCAGCCGGCCGCGGACGGGTCTGGGCCCCCGGCCGGCGCGCGGGTGGTCGGCTTGCTGGAGATGGGGGCCTGGGCACAGCGCGTGGCGGTGCCAACCCGTTCGCTGGCGGTGCTGCCGGACTCAGTGTCGTTCGCGCAGGCTGCTACGCTGCCTGTCGCTGGCCTCACGGCGCTGCGCGCGCTGGGGCGCGGCGGCCTGCTGCTTGGCCGCCGCGCCCTGATCACCGGTGCCAGCGGCGCCGTCGGCCATTTCGCTTGCCAGCTCGCCCGTCTGGCCGGGGCACAGGTGGTTGCCGTGGTGCGATCGGCCGAGCGGGCTGCGGCGGCGCGGGAGTCCGGCGCGCATGAGGTCGTCATCGGGGAGGACGCCGCAGCCGCGGCACAGTTCGCCCCCTACCATCTTGTGCTGGAGTCGTTGGGTGGGCGTTCGCTCTCTTCGGCGCTGGGCATGCTGGCCCAAGATGGCGTCTGCGTGTGCTTTGGGGCTACCGTCTCGCCAGAGGTCACGTTCGATGCGCGGCGCTTCTACCTGACCGGTGGCGCCAGCTTGTACGGCTTCATCCTGTTCTACGAGCTCTCCCGCCGGCCGGCTGCGGAGGACCTTGCCCTGCTCGCCGGCCTGGTTGCCGACGGCCGGTTGCGCCCGCGCATCGATGTGGAGTTGCCCTGGACCGAGATCGCTTCGGCTGCCCGGCAGTTAGTCGAGCGCCGTGTGACGGGCAAGATCGTGCTCCACGTGGCGTCATGAGCCGGCCTCGGTACAGGAACGCACCCGCAGCTTTGAAGAAGCGCCTCAGGCGGGTGAAGCGCTCCTCGCCTGTTCCAAGGCGTACTCGTACACCTGCATCACCTGGCCGGCGACCCGCTCCCAGGCGAACTCCTCGGCGCGGGCACGGGCGTTCTTTTCCATCTGCGTGCGCAAGACATCGTCGCGCAGCACGCGCAGCAGAGCAAGGGCCAGCGCGGCCGGATCACGGGGCGGCACGAGCAGGCCTTCGATCTCGTGCCGCACGACCTCGCTGTACCCGGGGATCGCTGAGGCTACCACGGCACGCCCAGAGGCCATCGCCTCGAGCAGGACGATGCCGAAGCTCTCTCCACCGGTGGACGGGAAGCAGCACACCGTCGCCGTGGTGTAGCAGCGTGCCAGCTCCCACCGCGAGAGCTGGCCAAGGAAGACGACGTCGCGCAGGCCTAGGCTCGCGGCAACGGCCTGCCAGCGGTAGCGGTCCGAGGTGGAGTAGGCACCAGCGACGAGCAGGCGCGCCCGCGGCTCAGCCTGCTTCAGCGCCCGGAAGGCGCGCAGCAGGTAGCCAAAGCCCTTCCGCGGCTCCAGCCGTCCTACGAAGATGACCGTCGGCCGGCCATCAGCGTACTCCTCCAGCGGTGGCACGTCCGGGCGAAAGTGGTGCACGTCAACGCCGTTGGGGATGATGTGATACTCGTCCAGAAAGTAGCGCGCCACGTAGCCGCGTGCAGCCTGGGACACTGCAATGCGGGCGTGCAGCCGCCGGAAAAACCACATGAGCAGCGGGCGCCAAAGAGCATAATAGCGGCTGTGCTCCCAGTACGCATGGAAGGTGCCCACGTTCGCCACGCGGGAGTACCACAGCACCGCTAGTGGCAGCAGGGGCAGCAGCGGCTCATGCAGGTGGAGCAGGTCGAACGTCTCTTCCTTCAGGAGGGTCTGCACGCGGCGGAACACGCGCGGCGACAGGCTGATACGCGCCCAGGAGCCGTGCACCGGCACACGCACGATGCTGCCCACGCGGTACACCTCCACGCCATCTTCCTGCACCAACGCTTCCTCGAGCGCCGAGGATGGCGCGATCACGCGTACTTCGTGGCCGCACCGGACCAGCTCGCGCGCCAGGTGGGCGATATGCTCGGTCACCCCGCCGGGGAAGGGATAGTCATACGGGGATACCAGGCCGATCTTCATGCTCAGACTCACCAGTGCGTGCTGGGGGGGGCAGATTGCATCGGGAGCGGCAGCCCTGCCACTGCCCTCCCGTGTCCCCAGGCGTGCCCGCCATGCTGAACCTGCCGGCAGGGCGCGGGGGACGCTTTTACTTTAGGGGAGCGCACGCTGCCGGTCAACACATGGGTACGCTCCCTTGCCTGAACCCGAACGCCCTTGCATGCCCACATGCCGCATTGACCTGGCGCGGTCTGTGCATCACAATGCAGGTAGCACACGTCCGACCCGACGGAGAAAGGGGAGGAGCACGATGACCGAGATTGCCTCCAAGCTTGCCGCGCTCCGGCTCCGGCCTGACCAGCTCACCAATCCATGCGATCCGGCCCAGTTCGACTTTGAGACGACCGAAGAGCTGCCACCTCTGGAGACCACCATCGGCCAGCCGCGGGCGCTGGAAAGCCTGGACTTCGGTCTTGCCGTGCGCACGGTCGGCTACAATCTTTATGTGTCCGGCCTGCCTGGCACTGGGCGGAATACGACCCTGCTGCAACGGCTGCGGGAGCGAGCTGCGAGCGAGCCGGTTCCGCCCGACTGGTGCTATGTCTTTAACTTCGCTGACCCGTACCGGCCGGTGGCGCTCTCTCTGCCAGCCGGCCAGGGTGCTCGCCTGGCGCAGGCGATGCGCGGCCTGGTGGCCGCCTGCCGGCGGGAGCTGCCGCGCGCCTTCGAGGGTGAGCACTATGAACAGCGCCGTAACGCGATCCTCCAGCGGTTGGAGGAGACCCGCCATCGCATGCTCCATGAGCTCGACCAGCGCGCCCGCGAGATGGGCTTCGCTGTCGAGCTAACTCCTGCTGGCATCCTGACCGTGCCGCTGCAAGATGGGCGGCCCATGCCGGCCGAGCAGTTCCAGGCGCTGCCGGAGGTGATCCGTGCAGCAATCGAGGCGCGCGGCCAGGCGCTCCAGCAGGAGATCAATCGCGTGCTGGGGCAGATCCGGCGTCTGGAGAAGCAGACTCTGGAGGCGCTGCGCGAGCTCGACCAGGAGATCGCACGGTTCGTCGTTCGCCCGCTCGTGGAAGATGTGCGCGAGCAGTTTCCCGGCCTCGAGCGCGTCCAGGCTTACCTGGACGCCGTGGAACAGGACCTCGTCGAGCGCCACGACCTCTTCCTGCACATTGAGCAGCATCGGGAGGCCCACGCTACGCGCGGGATCCCGGTGGTGCTCTCCGAGGAGGACCTGTTCGCCCGCTACGAGGTGAACGTCGTCGTCGATCACACCGCCACAGCGGGTGCGCCGGTGATCGTCGAGCACAATCCGACCTACTATAACCTGATCGGCCGGATCGACTACACGGCCCGCTTCGGTGGCATGGTCACGGACCATCGCTTCATAAAGGCTGGCGCGATCCAGCGAGCCAGCGGCGGCTACCTGGTCGTGCAGGCACGCGATCTGCTGACGTCTCCATTCGCCTGGGACGCGCTCAAGCGCGCGCTGCGCACTCAGCAGGTGGCTCTAGAGAACCTGGGCGAGCAGTACTCGCCTATCCCTACGGCTACGCTCAAGCCTGAGCCGATCCCGGTGAACCTGAAGGTCGTCATCGTCGGTGACCGCCTCGTCTACTATCTGCTGTACGCGTTGGACGAGGACTTCCAGAAACTCTTCAAAGCGCGCGCCGATTTCGATACGGTCACCGATCGCACGCCCGAGGCCGAGCGAGCCTACGCCCTCTTCCTGGCACACCAGGGCCGGGACCGCGGGCTGCTTCCCTTTGATCGCACGGCGGTGGCGCGTGTCGTCGAGCACGGCGCCCGGCTGGCCGGACACCAACGCAAGCTCTCGACTCGGTTTAATGACATTGTGAACCTGGCCTCCGAATCCAGCCACTGGGCTCGCCTGGCCGGCCGCTCGGTCGTCACCGCGGCTGATGTCGAGCGCGCCATCGAGCATCGCATCTTCCGCTCGAATCTGGTGGAAGAGCGCCTGCGCGAGCTGATCCGCGAGGGGACGCTGCTGATCCAGACCGAAGGAGCCGTCGTGGGGCAGGTGAACGGACTGTCGGTGGTGGACCTGGGCGATTACGTCTTCGGCCATCCCAGCCGCATCACTGCCCGTGTAGCCCCGGGCAACGCTGGTGTCGTCAACATCGAGCGCGAGATCCGCCAGTCAGGGCCGGCGCACAGCAAAGGCGTGCTTATCCTTGCCGGCTACTTGCTCGGACAATATGCCGCGGAGGCGCCGCTGACGCTGAGCGCGTCGCTCGGCTTCGAGCAGGTCTATGAGATGGTGGAGGGGGACAGCGCTTCTTCGGCGGAGCTGTACGCCCTGCTCTCTGCCCTGGCCGACGTGCCGCTGCGGCAGGACCTGGCCGTGACCGGCTCGGTCAACCAGCTCGGCCAGATCCAAGCGATTGGCGGCGTCAATGAGAAGATCGAGGGCTTCTTCGCTGTCTGTCGCATGCGTGGGCTGACCGGCACCCAGGGCGTGATCATCCCTCGCGCGAATGTGCAGCACTTGATGTTGCGCCGGGAGGTGATCGACGCAGTGCGTGAGGGACAGTTCCATATCTATCCGATCGACCACGTGGACCAGGGGCTGGAGCTCTTGACCGGCCTGCCGGCGGGCCGCCGCGCGCCGGACGGGAGCTATCCAGAAGATACCGTGCACGGCCGCGTCGCAGCACGGCTGCGCGCCTTCACCCGCCGCATGGTCGAGCTGCGCGCCTTGGCCGCCGGTGATGGCCAGGCCCGCGCCAGCGCTTCCACAGGCACGTCCGGCGAGGAGCCTGCCTGACGACAGGCTCCAGAGCACTCCCGGGGTGCGATGGAAAAGCGCTACTTCTTCTCAATCGCTTCGAGTTGTCGCAAAACTGGGCGCGCTTCGCGCTCGAGGGTGGCGGCCACCTCCAGCCAGACCTGCTCGGGCGGCTCCTTATTACGTGATGCGCTCTAATACTACAACGACGGATTTTGGGGTAGACTGTCTGGGCGACCGGTGTGATGCGGTTGGCAGGAGGAAGCGGCGATGGATCCCGGGGAGTTTGATCGCGTGGCGGCCGCGTTCGCCGCTTTTCATCGGGAGTTCGCTCCCCTGTTCGGGCGCAAGGAGGTGCAGCGGCGCAGTGAGCAGTACATGCGCGGCTTGCTCGTGCAGCAGACGGATCGGCGCAATGCCGAGAACGTCGCTGAGGCCGTCGAGGGCGCGACGCCACGGGCGTTGCAACGGCTGCTGACCGAGGCCCCCTGGGAGACCGCGCCGGTGGTCGCTGCTTTGCAGCGATACCTGGCCCCGCGCCTGAATGCGCCCGACGGCGTGTTCGTCATCGATGAGAGCGGCATTCCCAAGAAGGGGACCAAGTCGGTCGGGGTCGCGCGCCAGTACTGTGGCGCGCTCGGCAAGGTTGGCAACTGTCAACTCGGGGTGTTCCTCGCCTACGTGTCCGAGCGCGGCCACGCCCTGATGGACGCGCGGCTCTACCTGCCGCGCGAGTGGGCCGACGATCGACCGCTGCCGTGCCGCCGGGGTGCCCGAGGAGGTTGGCTACCAAAGCAAGGCGGATCTCGGGCTGGCGCTGCTGGAAAACGTGCGGACGGTCGGCCACCTGATGGGGCCATGGGTCACTGCGGACGAGGACTATGGGAAAGTCCCGACGTTGCGGGACGCCCTGGAGGCGGCCGGCTGGCGCTACGTCCTGGAGGTCCCGCTCCCCACGCCGGTGTTCCTGCCCCCGGCCCCGGTCGCCGTCCCGGTCTGGTCGGGGAGGGGGCGGCGGCCGACGCGGCCGCGCGTGGTCGCCGGGACGCCCGCGATGCCCGCGCAGGAATGGGCCGGTGGCTTGCGGGCGGCGGACTGGCAGGAGGTGACCGTGGCCGAGGGAGCGCAGGGGCCCCGGACCTACCAGTTCGCGGCGCAGCGGGTCTGGGAGAGCCGCGACGGCCTGCCCGGACGGGCGTGCTGGCTGGTGGCGCGGCGGAACCTGGACGGGAGCGAGTTGAAGGTCTACCTCTCCAACGCACCCGCGGACACGCCCCTGCGCACGTTGGGGCAGGTCGGCGCGGCACGCTGGCCGATCGAGACCGAGTTGCAGTTTAGCAAGGGGGAGACCGGCCTGGATGAGTACGAGGTCCGCGGCTGGCGCGGCTGGCATCACCATCTCGTCCTGAGCCTGCTGGCCGGCGCGTTTCTGCTGACGATCCAGCAGGAGTGGGGGGAAAAACCAGCCGGGGCTCACGCGGCCCCAGGTCAGCCGCGTCCTGCGCAAGATCCTGCCGCGCCACACCTGGACGCCCGCGGAGCTGCGCACCTGGCTCGCCCAAACCCAGGCGCGCAACCACCGCTCCAAGCTTGCCCACACCAAACGCCGCCTGCGTTTGCTTGGTAAACTGTCGTTGTAGTACTAAGCCCTTGCCGATAATCTGGTTGCCGTTCGGGATAAACACGTGCGCGGCATCCTGGGGCTTCGTGAGCGGCAACTGCCGGACGGTGGTCTGGTAGTTGGGCCGCTCAGCATAGAACGACTTCATCGGTCCATCGATGGCCGACTTGCGCACCGGCATGTAGCCGGTGTTCTGCGACCAAAAGGCGGTGTTTTCCGGCGACGTGGCAAACATGATGTACTTAAACGCAGCGTCCTGCTTCTCCTTCGGCGCCGTGGTGAGCACGGCCAGGCCGGAGCCCCCAGTGCAGCAGCCAAAGCCGGCCGGGCCCTTCGGTAGGAAGGCGGTGCCAACTGGAAAACGTGCGTTCTGCTCGTGGCCCGCTAGGCCTGCTGTCGAGCCCATAATGGCCGCCGCAACGCCACCGCGGAATTCGTTGTCCAGGTTCTGCGGGGTGCTGGCCCAGCCCTGCGTCGTGCTGGAGCGGTAGAACTCACCAGCCCGGACTACCGGCGGCTCGGCAATGCGGATCTTGAAATCGGGATCGCTGTACGCCCCACCCCATTGCCAGGCCACGCACTGGAACAGCCACGCGATGTAGCTCGCTGCGCCCGGATGGGCGACGGCATAGCGCACCACATTTCCGCCGTCGCGCTTTATCAGCTTCGGCACCCACGTCAGGAACTCATCCCATGTCTCCGGCCCGCGGTCAGGCAGCCCGGCCTCTCGCCAGGCCTCTTTGTTGTAGGAGAAGATCGGCGTACTGCGTGCGAACGGCACCCAGTACAGCCGGCCCCCGCGGATACCCTCGTTGATCAGTTGATCAAAGGAGAGTTGAGGAGCAGCTAAGCGTGAGCTTATGGGACCGCGGTGGCGTGCCGTGGCGCTAGCCGATTATGCCTGCCCCCGCGCATAGGTCCAGGCAAGCCGCACGGCATCACGGACCTGGTCCCATGCTGTCTCTTCGGAGGGTGACTCCGGCAGATACCAGTGCTCGCGCAGGTCGACCTCGACATCTTCGAATGGACGGCCCTGGTACTCCGACCGGTGCGCCATCTCCCAGCCCCAGCGCACCGCATCTTCGATCTCGTCCCAGAACGGCCCGCCGGGTGGCTCGCCCCAGCGAGCGCGTAACACCTCGCGCACTTCGTCAAAGCTGCGCTGTACCTGCATGCCACATCCTCCCCAGGTGTTTTTTGTTTCTCACTCCTACCCGTACCCAGACCTGCTGCACAGGTCGCGCAGATCCACGTGCCTTACTGCACCGCCCCGTACGTGGTAGTCCCTCGAGGGGAGTAGTTCCTTTTACCTATTACATACTTTGCATGCCCGTACTTCTATGTTAGATGATACCCCGGCGCACGCCCGACCGCCCAGGGCGGGACGTCGGGCCTGCGGCGGACTGCGTAGGCTCCCCGACCCTATCTTGGGAGCAGGGACGCTGCCCGAGGTTTCTGTGCACTCCCTCGATTTGGCAAACGCGCACGCCCGCGTCAGAATTACAGTGGCCGCCAGTAATTCCACCAGGGGGCGGGCAGGTGGGTCGGACAACTTGCGCCAGCCTGCTGTGTACCTTGAGTCTGCTTATGTTAAGCAAGAGAACAGTCTAGGAGAGGATGGCCTATGCCCCGTGATGTGCGCCAGCTCCGCAGCCAGCGCCTGCGTGAGGTGAACTTCCAGGGTGACGCGCTGCGCCTGGGTATGAACTGGACTGAAGAAGATCTGATGAAACCGCAGGTGCTCATCGACAGCGCCTGGGGGATGGGACATCCCGGCACGTTCCACTTCCGACCCTTGATTGAAGAAGTCTCCAATGGCGTGTTTGAAGCCGGGGGTAAGCCAGCGGTCTTTACGGTGAGCGACATCTGCGACGGCGTGGCGCAGGCACACTCTGGCATGAGCTACTCGCTGGTATCGCGCGACATCATGGCTGCCATGGTGGAGATCCACGCGCTGGGACATCCGCACGACGGCATGGTGCTCATCTCCGGCAACGACAAGTCAGTGCCGGCACATCTGATTGCCATCGCGCGCTGCAACCTGCCGGCCATTCACCTGCCAGGCGGCACGCAGCTCAATGCCCCGAACTACGTGACCTCGGACTTCATGTGGCCGATGGGCGCGGCGGTCACGCGCGGGGAACTCTCCCCCGAGGAACTCTTCCAGGCCCAGAAGACTGCCTGCCCGACGTGCGGCGCCTGCCAGTTCATGGGCAGCGCCAGCACAGGCCAGGTGCTCTCTGAGGCTCTGGGGCTGGCCTTGCCCGGCTCGGCACTGATCCCAGCGCCGTTGACCAAGCACCTGCGCTATGCCCGCGCCTGTGGCAAGCAAATCGTCAAGCTGATCGAGGAAGATATTACCCCACGGCGTATCCTCACCCGAGAAGCGTTCGAGAACGCCATCATCCTCCACGCCGCCGTGGGGGGCTCGACCAACGCCCTGCTGCACCTGCCGGTGATCGCTCGGGAGGTCGGTGTCGAGATCACCATTGATGACTTCGACCGGATCCATCGCCGCGTGCCGGTGCTGGCGAACGCCAAGACCACGGGCAAGTACCCGGTCGAGTATCTGTGGTACGCCGGAGGCGTGCCGGCGGTGATGCTGGAGCTACGAGATCTCCTTCACCTGGAGGTATTGACCGTCACCGGCAAGACGCTGGGCGAAAACCTGGAGGAGATCGAGAAGAGCGGCTTCTTCACGGAGACCCGCGGGTATCTCACCAACGTGAAGGTTGCTAAAGAAGAGATCATCCGGCCGCGCAGCGATCCGTTCGGCCCAGAGGGCGGCGTGGCCGTGTTGCGCGGCAACCTGGCGCCCGGCGGCGCGGTGATCAAGCACTTCTCCGTGCCCAAAGAGATGCACGTGCACGTCGGGCCGGCGCGCGTCTTCGACTTCGAGGACAGCGCTATCCAGGCTTTGCTGGAGCGCCGCGTGCAGCCGGGTGATGTGGTCATCATCCGGTACGAAGGGCCCAAGGCCAATGGTATGCCGGAGATGTATTATGCCACCGCCATCATTGCCGCCGACCCGCAGCTCACTGCCACCACGGCTATCGTCACCGATGGCCGGTACTCGGGCGCGGCCAAGGGCCCGGCGGTCGGCCATGTCACACCGGAGGCGCTCGATGGCGGGCCGATTGCCCTGGTCGAGGATGGCGACCTGATCGAGATCAACGTGCCGGAGCGCCGCCTGGCTATCGTAGGCATCAAAGGCCAGCGCCTCTCCGAGGAGCGGGTGGCAGAGGTGCTGGCCGAGCGCCGCGCTCGCTGGACGCCCCCGCGGCCGCGCCACGAGACCGGCATCCTATCGCTGTACGCCCGCGTGGCCGGCAGCGCCAGCGAAGGAGCGGCGATGACGTGAGGCTGAAAAATAGCGCGTACTGCGCAAGAGGCATCTGCCACGTGACGAGGATGGGGTAGCGGCGCTGGCGTGTTACGCAGTACGCCTTACGCGGTAGAGGGTATGCGCCGCCATCGGGAGATCGAGGTCCCTCCAGAGCTGCGCCCCCTGCTGGAGCGGCCGCCAGACTGGGCTGAACATCAGGCCTGGCGTGTCGTGGCGGCGGCCTGCCGTGCCAGCGGATACGTCGCCTGGGCTGCGCAGGTGAGCGCACCCGACGGCCGGATCGAGTGGCTCACGGGCCTGGCGCGCAGCCGGCCACGGGTGGTGCAATCGGAGGCCGTCGAAGCGCTGAGCGCCGCTCTGGAGCGCATCCCGCCGGACGCGCCGGTGGAGATCGTCTCGCCGACCAGCCTGCGCTATCTTGTGCAGGGGCGCGCCTTCCCGCCCGGCACACCAGAGCGCCGGTTGTATGAGCTGGCGCGTGGCCGGCGCATCTGGGCCCGCTACGCGCTGGGTGACCTGGAGCAGCTTACCAACGCCTGCCTGGCGCGGGCATACGCTGTGCTGCAGCCGTTGCGCTTCCCCGGCGAGGCCGCTGTGCGACAGGAGCTCGCCGTCGACGGGGAGGCGCCGTATATTTTATACGCCGATGGGGGCTGCGCCCGCGGGGTAGCAGTGGCTGCCTGGGTGCTACGGCGTGGGGGTAGCACTCAGGACGAACGGTGCTGGACCCTCGATCTGCTGGGCGGCCGCGACTGCGTCCGGCTGGCTGAGTTCATGGCCGTGGCCGGCGGTCTCCGGGCGCTGCCGCCCGGCGCGACAGTGGCCGTCGTCACCGACCACGTGGATATCACAGACTTCGGCGCGCACGGGGTGCCGTCGTTTGCTCCCAGCGCCCACGTGGCCGCCGTGCTTGAAGAGGTGCGCGAGCTGGCAGCCGCCCGCACGGTCCGGTGGTACTGGGCCGAGCGCGGCGAGACCGAAGGGCAGACGCGCTGCCAGGTGCTCATCAAGCGGCGACTTGCCGCCGCGCACGCCCTCGACCGCTTTCTGGCAGCCTGCCGGCAGCGTGGCCTGCAGCGCGTCTATCTCCCAGACTTCAATCGCTGGCTGGCGCCGCATGGACCATCGGCGCGGGCACGCCGGGCCTGGGACGGCGCACGGGAGGAGTGGGCAGCGACCTTCGAGGCGACGGAGAGCTTCCTGCACGCCCGCGGCCCTGGCCCGCGGCTGGGCCTGCGCCAGATCGCTTTAGACGTGCCGCCAAACGTGCCTCTGTCTACTGCCTTTGCGAGCTCCGCTATCGCCCGCTGGTGCGTCACCCTGGACCCCATTGAGCGCCTGGGCAACGCAGACTGGACATATACAGGGCGGCTGCGCAGCGGATTTTCCCTCGTGGTGTTGCTGTACACACCCGCCATAGCGGTGCTGATTCAACCGCGGCCCAGCGCAGAGTTTGCCCACGCCCTGGACGCGGCTGCAACCATGCGCCCGGTGCAGCTCTGAACGTCGTGCATGGAGCATCAGTCCGCCGGGGTCCCCACCCTCTGGCTGATATCCTGCTGAGCGGTGGGGTGGTATGCAGGAGCTTCCGTAATACAGAGAAATAAAATACAGAAAATACAGAAAAAATACAAAAATACAGATTACGGATTACGTAGTATGCATTACGCGTTACCCGCCACGCACTACTCTCCACTGGCGGTAGAATCCTGGAAGAGTCCTGATGCACGACGGCACACTAGACGCCATGATGACCCTGGTATCACCGTGCCGCCGAGCGGCTTGCTCCAGGGCATTGTGCCGGCAGGAGCCCGGCATCTCGGCTTGAGGTCGACATGGTGAGGAGTATATAGGATAGTATGTGCCAGCATGAGGAAGATGGCTCATGTGCCAGCAGCATGGACAGGCGCCCCGGGGGCGGGACCGGGGACCGGCCGTACCGGCTGCCGCGCCGTAGCCTGGGGATGCTTTCCCTGGCGCTAGCCGGCGCACTGGGAGCAGCCTGCGCCGGCCAGCGTTCTGGCCGAGCGCAGCCCGGCGCGCCGCTGATTGCTGTGCCGGCCAGGAACCCGTGGCCGCCGCAGTACGAGCAGGCATCCCCCGAGGCGCAGCAGGCGTACCGCTTCGCCGTGGCGCATCCCAATGTGCTGCAATACATTCCCTGCTACTGCGGCTGCGGCAGCGCCGGCCACACGTCGAACAAAGACTGCTACATTCGCGAGGTCCGGCCCGGCGGAGCGGTCGTGCTCGATCCGCATGGCTTTGGCTGAAGCATCTGCACTGGCATCACGCGTGACGTGATGGACCTCTATAGGCAGGGCCTGCCGCTGCGCCAGATCCGAGCCTTGATTGATGAGAAGTGGGGCGAGTACAATACAATCTGTCCGGCACCGACACGCCACTCCCGGAGGAGTGAGACGTAGTGCGCAGTGTGTACTACGTGGTGCGCACTGCGCAAGAGCCCCGCCACCTAGGTCCCACCATCTGGCAGATGCATCACTGAGCAGTGGAGTTGGAGTGTCCGACGGGGCTTACGCTCTGCGCACCACGTACTCGGCACTACCCTTTAGACGCCATGCAGCGCTCGTACGACGTCATCGTCCTCGGCCTGGGCGGAATGGGAAGCGCCGCAGCCTACCACCTGGCACGGCGAGGTGCCCGTGTGCTGGGCTTGGATGCTTATCCGCGTGGGCACGCCCTGGGCTCCTCACACGGTAAGAGCCGTATCATCCGTCAGGCATACTTCGAGGCGCCCGAGTACGTGCCGCTCCTGCTCCACGCGTATGCGCTCTGGCAGGAGCTCGAGCAGGAGAGCGGGCGCAGCCTCCTACGCATCACCGGTGGGCTGAACGTTGGCCTGCCCACTGGTGAGCTCGTGGCCGGGGCGCTCGCCAGCGCTCGGCAGCACGGCCTGCCGCACGAGTACCTCACCGCCGCCGAGGTCAACGCGCGCTTCCCTGGCTTCCGGCTGCCGGACGGCTTCGCCGCCCTCTACGAGCCGCTGGCGGGCATCCTCGTGCCTGAGGAATGCACCGCGGCCCATCTGGACCTGGCGGCTCGGCACGGCGCTGAACTCCACCACAGCGAGCCTGCTCGCCGCTGGAGCGTGGACGGCACAGGGGTGCGCGTCGAGACAGACCTGGATACGTATACCTCAGCGCGGCTCGTCATCACCCCCGGCCCCTGGGCCCCCGAGGTGCTGGCGGACCTGGTCTTGCCGCTCACGGTGCAGCGCGTGGTCAACGTCCACTTCGAGCCTGCGCAGCCGGACCTCTTCACCGCCGAGCGCTTTCCGGTGTATCTGTGGGAGGTCCCGGAGGGGTTCTACTACGGCTTCCCGGCGCTGCCCGAGCAGGGCATCAAATTCGGCCGCCACGACGTTGACGAGCCGTGTACGCCACAGACGATCCGCCGCGAGGTCACCCCGGTTGAGGTTGAAGCGCTGCGCTCCGTGCTGGAGCGTTACATGCCCGGTGCCGCCGCGGCGGTGAAGTGGGCGCTCACCTGCATGTACACCAACACGCCCGACCGCCACTTCGTCATCGACCGCCACCCACGCTATCCGCAGGTCACCATCGCCTGCGGCTTCTCCGGACACGGCTTCAAGTTTGCCAGCGTCGTGGGCGAGATCATGGCCGATCTGGCGCTCGATGGCACGACGCGCCACCCTATCGGTTTTCTCTCGCTACGGCGTTTCGCTTCTCCGGCCTGGCTAGCGGCTCCGGCAGCACCGTCACCAGACGCGCCTGGCTGGGACGTTGAGCGGCGTGTTCACCATTAGATCGGCCAGCACCGGGCCGTAGGCGATCAGGATGAAGATCGCCGCTACGGCGAGCCACGGGCGCCAGCGGTCGAGCAGTGCCGGCGACTGGTCCGGGCCGGCTACTGCGATGGCGAATTCCACTGGCGCCGGCTCTTGCGCCGGGGCACGCAGCGCCGTCAGCGCGATGTTCAGCACGTAAATCACGCCGCTCACGAACATGATCACCCCGCCGACCGCCACCAGCGGCAGGATCTCCCTCCATTCGGGGAGGACGTAGGGTGCCAGGCCGATCTGCGTCCGCCGTGGCATGTCCATCAGCCCCAGCCGGTGGAGGGAGTTGGAGAAGATCACCATCCCAACCAGCCACAGCCAGGGCTGGGCCTGGGCCAGCCACCGGCTCCACAGACGCCGCCCGCTCAGCAGCGGCACCAGCCAGTAGGTGATCCCCATAAACGTCAGCGTCACCGCCGCACCGACGGTCAGGTGGAAGTGGCCGACTACCCAGGCCGTGTTGTGCACCGCCAGGTTGACCTCGTAGGACGCATTCACCAGGCCGCTGATCCCGCCGAAGGCAAACAGGATCATTGCCAGGAGCTGGGCACTCACCGAGGGATCGTTCCAGGGCAGGCGCAGGATCCAACCCAGCCAGCCCCTGCCGCCACGGGCCCGCCCGGCATCTTCCAGTGAGGCCACGACGTTAAAGAACGTCAGCAGGCTAGGGAAGAACACTGCGAAGGTAACAAAGGCGTGCACCAGTTTCCAGTTCGGTGAAATCCCTGGGTCCGTAAACTGATGATGGAGCCCCACCGGTGTGGACAGCAGCAGGAACAGGATAAACGCGGTACGCGCCATGGGATCGCTGAAGAGGCGGCCGCCGGCCTGGCGCGGCACGAGGGTGTACCATGATACATACGCCGGCAGCAGCCAGAAGTACACAATCGGATGACCGGTGAACCAGAAGAGCGTGCGCGCTAACAGCGGGTCGGTGGTCCCGAGCAGGCCCAGCGACATAGGAATGGTGAGGAAGAGCATCTCGAGAGCCACGCCCAGGCTGGCGATCGTCCACATCACGAAGGTAACCAGGGCCATGAACGCCGCCAGCGGGGTGCGTTCGCCAGGATGCTCAGCCCGCCAGGCGCGGTAGGTCAACGCCAGGTTGAGCGTCACCAGCCACGTGCCCGCGACGACCAGTGTCAGGCCGATGTAAAAGGCTGGATGCGCCTTGAGCGGCGGGTAAAACGTGAACATCACCGTCGCATCGTTCGTGACCAGTGGCCACGCTGTGAGCAGCAGGCCCACGACCATCACCCAGAACGCGCCTATGGATAGACGCGGACTGGCCAGCCGCCGATTGTAGGCGCGGGTGGTGATGAAGGTCAGAAACCCGCTGATGAAGAACGTCGTCCACACCAGCACGAGCAACACACCGTGGATGGTCAGCCCATGGTAGTACGACCGGATCACCGGGTAGATGTCAGCATAGACACTCAATCCGGCGTGATCGAGGGCCTGGAACAAGCCCATCAATCCTCCGACCGCCAGTGCAGCGATGGCGATGCCGATGTATGCACCCGACAGACGGTCTTCTTGCGCGAACATGTCCCTGTCCTCCCAGCACAGGCTCTCGGCTGTGCGCTCGGAAGCGCCGGTCAGCCCTGGACGATCACCTTGCCGGACATCAGGTGATGGCCGGTACCGCAGTACTCATGGCAGACGAACAGATACTCCCCGGGCTGGGTGAACCGCGCCGTAGCCCGCGAAATCTGCCCTGGGATAATCATCATGTTCACGTTTGTGCCATGAATGCGGAAGCCGTGGATGACATCCTGGCTGGAGGCAATGAACGTGACCTCAGACCCGACGGGCACGCGGATCTCGTTCGGGGTGAAGGACCAGGTCTTCACGAGGATGACCGCCTGGTATTTCCCAGGAGCCACCTGGCTCACACCAGGAGCATTAAATGGCGGCGTCTGCTCCAGGGTGCGGGGATCGACGCGGCCGGCGTGGCCGGGCACATGAATGCCCATGCCAAAGGCCGTGACGAGCAGCGCGACCAGCATACCGGTGGGAATGGCAATGCTAGGGAGGATCCAGGCAAGCTCGAACAGCACATGTGAACGGTTCATTGTCTACGCTCGCCTCCACAGCAGGAGATACACATTCGCCCAGAGCACAACCAGGATGAGCAGATACAGCACGATGAGGACGAAGGCGCCGCGCGGGGGCGCATGATCCTCCGGCTCCGAGGGATGCTCATACATAGGCTTCCTCCAGCATGGGTGCGCTTCCCCCTGTTCTGGCTTTTCTGGCTCGATCTCGCACTCCTCAAAGCGGTCCTCATATCGGCGGGCCCATCCAGGATATCGCTCTTGCAATGGCCGGTCAACGACCGGCCTGGCTCCATGCGCCATTGCGGCCGCCAGCCGTCTCGCCGGAATATCCGCGCAAGCATGCCCTCGCCATGGTCCCCTCACTTCAGGACCGATGGCTGCCTCAAGTCTAGCCGGGACTGCCGAAGATAGGTACTGGAATAACGCAGGACGCTGCCAGTCGGTGTAAGCGGCCGGGCAGCGAGCCGGCGGGAAGCATCATCGCTGCGGGGCCGGAAAGGACTCCGGATCCCCGACATTGGCAGAGGAGGCCAGACGTATGGGTGTTCGGATCAATACCAATATCGATGCGCTGAATGCGCAGCGCAACCTGTTGATGACCGGCTTACAGCTCTCCAAGTCGATTGAGAAGCTCTCCAGCGGCCTGCGCATCAACCGCGCCGGCGACGACGCTGCTGGGCTGGCGGTGAGCGAGAAGCTGCGGGCACAGGTCCGGGGCCTGAACCAGGCCATGCGCAACGCGCAGGATGGCATCTCGCTGATCCAGACCGCTGAGGGCGCGCTGAACGAGACCCACAGCATCCTGCAGCGCATGCGTGAGCTGGCAGTCCAGGCGGCGAACGATGCCACGCTCTCCAGCGACGATAAGCTGGCCATCGATAAGGAAATGGATGAGCTGGTGGCAGAGATCGATAAGATCGCCTCGCGCACGGAGTTTAACGGCACGAAGCTCCTGGACGGCACCTTTACGAGCAAGACGCTCCAGGTGGGTGCAAACGCCAGCCAGACGCTTACGGTGACCATCAGCTCGGCGGCTGCCTCCGCGCTCGGCACGGCAACGAGCTCGCTCAACGACGTGGATGTGACCACTGATGCGACGGCGGCAATCACCATCATCGACGCGGCGATCGTCGATGTGAACAACATCCGCGCTGACCTGGGCGCCAAGCAGAACCGTCTGGAGCACACCATTGCCAACCTGGGTGTGGCCGCAGAGAACCTGGCTGCCTCGGAGAGCCGTATCCGCGATGTGGATATGGCCGCGGAGATGGTGAGTTTCACTAGATCGCAGATCTTGCAGCAGGCCGGCACGGCTATTCTGGCACAGGCGAACCAGACGCCACAGAGCGTCTTAGCGCTGCTCAGGTAGCGGTCCGGCGGCACCGGCCACAGAGCATATCCGGCGTAGTCTGGTTCAAGCACAACGAGCGGGGCACGATGGTGTGCCCCGCTCGTTTTTTTAGTTTATTTACTTTTTAGCTTCTTTGTGTCAATACACAGGTTGCTGGAAGAGGGCGCGTGATCAAGCGGCGCTCGATGCTCGGGCGAGCGAGCGCTTGACCGCTCAGACAGATGCGGTCCCGGCAGCAGTCACCGACTGCCGGCTACGGAAGCGGTCGATAACCTCGGTGTAGACCTGCTCCCACAGGTGGGCGCGGCGGGAGATGGCATACCCCTCAGCTTTGGCCCGGCCGGCCTCGCCCATCTGCCGGCGCAGGTCCGGCGAGAACAGCAGGCGCTCCAGGGCAGGGCGCCACTCGCCTGGGCTGGCCAGGATGATCTCCTGGCCCTCGCCGGCGTACTGCACGTACGAGGCTGTGGGAGAGGCCACCACCGGCTTACGACAGAGGCCGGCTTCCATCAGGCGGATGGCGCTCTTCGAGTTGTTGAACCGTCCCGGCAGCAGCGGCGCCAGCACGATGTCGAACTGGGCCACCATGCGGGCGTACTCCGGCTGTGGCACCGGCGGCAGAAAGATCTTCTGCTGTTCCGGCAGGCGAGTGAACAGCGGCAGGATGCGCGGCGCCGCCCCGATCACCAGCCGCGTCTCAGGATGGGCCAGAAAGAAGTCTGTCAGCTCGTCAACCAGCGGGCGGAAGTCCTGCGAATGGGTATCGGAGCCGGCGAAGCCAAACCACACGCCGTCGTGCGGCTCTGGCTCTGGCGGTCGCTGCCACAGGGCGATGCTATCGTCCCAGCAGTTCTCCAGGATGTAGACGTGCCGGTTCCAGGGGCCGCACTCCTGGGCCAGGCTGAGCGTCGTCACCGTAACGGCATCCGCCGCGCGGCAGCAGGCCTCTAGCGCTTCTGGCCACCCTCTCTCCTCGAACATCTGGTAGCACGGATGCTCTGGCGGAACTACGCCGTGAGCGAACAGGTCATCGACCTCGACGATCACCGGAATATCATTCTCGTGGCACAGCTCCAGAACGTTCAGGCACGCCATCCGGTTCGGCCGGTGCAGTACCACGAGGTCGGGCTCCTGCTCTGGTAGCTCGCCGAAGTTGATCGCTTCGGTGGTATGGCCGAGCATGCGCAGCCCTCTGGCCGGGATGTGCACCCTCCAGGTCGTATGCCACCCGTTCACGTAGTCTCACATATAGCAGATATGCACGCTCACTCCCTCCCTGCGCCACGGAGACTCCCAGGTAAATCTCACGCTGCCGGCGGCTCACTCGGCGTACTTGCCAGGCTGGCCTGCGCCGCGGATTTGGTCACGACGTAACCTGCCTGCCCGGCGTCGCGGTTCTTCAGGAACGGATACGTTGCCGGATCAATCGGCTCGATCAGCGCATCTGGCAGGCAGGCTTCCAGAAGCGCACGCAGCGACGCCGCTGTATATGCTCGCCGTGGTGGCGCTGTAGCGGTTTCATCAGCCCGCCGTGCCGGCCGTTCTGCTCCTCGCGCGCCGCTAGCCGTGTCCGGCGAAGCGGCGTCGTAGACCACCACCCCTAGCCGTCCCCCTGGCTTGAGCAGGCTGTACCAGTAGATCAGGGCAGCGCGGTCGTCATCAAGATACGGCAGCAGGTGGCCAGCGTAGATGTAGTCCGCGGTGCCGGGCAGGCAGAAGTACAGGTTACAGGCGTCGACCTGGTAAGTCAGCTCTGGTGCGGGGCGGATATCGACGTTGATGAAGCCGGGGAGCGGATGGTCGCCGCTGCCGACATTGATATAGACAACCTTTGGGGCACGAGGGCGGCCAACCAGGCCGCGCAGGCCGCGCGGCTTGCCGCCCTGGCCAAGCATGCTTAGCGGCAGGTCATGGCACCACTTCTCCTGAAAGCGTACCTGCGACTGGAGTTCACGCCTGATCCAGTCGGGGTCACGACGCCGGCTGGTCAGCGTCGTACCCTCATCGTGCACGCCCCAGAACCCTGGTAGCAGAGCGATCACGTAGCCGGCGCCGCGGTACTGCAAGCAAAGGTCCACGTCCTCGTAGCAGTACCAGTACGTCTCGTCGCAGCGCAGCGCAGTCTTGCGCAGGAGCCAGCAGGCGCTACTGACGGCCGGCATGGCGACCGGATAGTTCACCACGGCGTACAGGCCGCGGCCCAGGTGCACAGGAAATCGGTTGTGCCGATGCAGGGTGACGCCAGCATGCTGGATACGCCCGTCGCGGTAGAGCAGCCGCGCGCCCACGATGCCGATGTGCGGCGCCTGGGCGAGATATTCCACTGCTGGCTGCGGATCGCACATCAGGTACACATCGTTGTGCAGGCAGAGCACATAGTCGTGCCGCGCAGCATCCAGACCGCGGTTGAGCGCCGCGGCGTAGGAGACAGTCTCGCTGAGACGGAGCACCTCCACCTCATAATCGGCGTAGACGCTGCCCAGGTCGGCTGTTGAGCCGTTGTCTACTACAATGACCTGGGCAGGGCGGGCGTGCCGCCGCAGCGCCTCAAGCGTGCGCCGCAGCGCGGCTGGCGCGTTGTACCCGACTACCACGACGGAATAGGGCGTCGAAGACATCGAGCCACCTGATGATGTTCTTGGTGATAGCGTACTGCTCCGCGCGCCGCCGGTTGGCCTCGCCCATGCGCTGGCGCAGCTCTGCATCGCGTACCAGGAGTTCCAGAAAGCGCACCCACTCGTGCGTGCGCGTGGCGAAGAAGCCATTCACGCCATGCTCAACATAAGTGAGATACGGCCCAACTGGACTGGCCACCACGGGAGCACGCACGGGAGCACGGACGAGGCCGGCTTCCATGCAGCGAATGGGTGACTTGGCGCGGGTGAAGACGTTATCCATCAGCGGCGCGACGACGATATCCAAGTAGCCGAGCAGCACGGGGTAGGTGGGGAACGGCACCACGCCCAGGTGCAGGAAGCTCTCCGGCGGGACGTTGAGGTCCTCCAGGTAGAGGTGGGCGCCGGCCTCGACGACGATCGCCTCCGGGCAGCGGCGCACGAGCTCTTCCAGGGCGTCGCTGAGCATGCGCAGGTTGCTTCGGTGGCTCACCCCGCCGGCGAACCCGACATAGACCCGCCCTTCCTGCCGCGGTGGCCTCGGTGCGTCCCAGAGAGGATTGGAGTCGTCATAACAGTTCGGCAGCACGTAGACGTGCGGGTTGAGCGCACGATACTCTCGCGCGATCGGCTCGGTCGGCACCGTCACCGCATCTGCCTCACGCACACAGGAGAGAAACAGCTTCATCGCCTCATTGCGCGGCGGTGGCTTGGCCGCGGCCTCTTCTTCGCTCAGCAGCCCGGCGCGCACCAGCGCCTGCTGCTGCCACTCGAAGTACCGGGGGTTCCAGGTCATGTATGCAGGATTGTCTACCTGGATGCTGCCTGGACGGATCAGGTCGTCCACATCGACGATGGTACGCACGCCGGCAGCACGGCATTCCCGGATCAACTGGAGCATCTGCACGGTGTGTGGTCGCTCTAGGATGAGGATGTCCGCCGTCAGATGCTGGGGTGGCGCGGTAATGTTCGCTTCCTTGCAGGTACAGCCCAGCGCGCGCAGGCAGCGCAGCGGGATCTCGATGCGCCAGTACGAGGCGTTCTGGTCCTGGTCGTGCAGCGCGACGATTTTCACGGTTTACTCACTGTACACAGCGTGTTCAGCCGGCGTGGCTGGCCCCGGCGGCACCGGACGCAGTATACGGCCGGGCAGCGGCCATCAACAGGGCAGGACGTACTCGATCATGGTGCAATCCGGACCCCACACTGACACCCGCAGGTACCTGGCACGGTCGCCTCAGGCATCTTGCGCCCCGGCCTGCTGCTCCGCCGGTTTGACCGCGCGGATGCACATCTGCCAGGGGACATCGGCGACCCAGTACGGGCAGTCGTCCACGCGCTCGAGCTCCTGGAAGCCTGCCAGGGTCAGCAGCAGGCAGAGCATGTACGGAGAGAAGGCGTGGCGGTGCCGCTGTTCGGGCACATCGTCCAGGCCAAACATCGCCTGGTAGACTGAGATCACGCGATCGGTCCAGCAGTGGTAATGTGTCGCCACGTACTCGAAATCCGGTACAGTGACCCACAGCGCGCCGCCCGGTCTGAGCAGCGCATGCCAGTGACACAGGGCTGACAGGGGGTACTCGAGGTGCTCCAGCACGTGGCCGGCGTAGATCTCTGCCACGGAGCCCTCCGCGAACGGCAGCGCCTCGGCCCGTGACACAACGTTCACGCCCGGCAACGCGCGTACATCAACATTTACCCATCCCTCCAGGGGATAATCGCCACAGCCTACGTTCAGCCGGATCATCGATCGCATCTCCTCGTTGCCTGTGATATCGCCTACTTGTCTCCTAGTAGTAACTGGTAGTAACTGGTTTAAAAGTGACTGGTTTGAAACCAGGCCCTACAACAGGGATCGAACCTGCCCATGGCGCTTCCGCCATCCGCGAAGACGATACCCTCGTCCATTAACCCACAGGCTGGGACAAAAACCCCTCCCTCTAGGTAAAATGGCACAGGCCCGATTGGTATACTCCGGGCTGGGCGTCTCCTGAAACCAGACACTGATCTCCCGGCAGGGCAATGGACTCGAGCAGCGCGATGAATAACGAGCAGGCGCAGGCTATTCCCACCAGGAGCTACCGGCCTGCAGATGAAGCGGCGGTGATCGATCTGTGGAACCGCTGTCTAGTGCGCGATACCGTCACGCCCCAGGTGTTCCGCCGCAAGGTCTTGCTTGACCCGCACTTCGATCCTGCTGGCTTCCGACTGGCCTGGCATGGAGACACGCTGGTCGGTGGCTGCCTGGCCATGGGACGCGCCGGGCTGGGCGGCACAACCGGCTGGCTGCGCATGATCTTCGTGCACCCGGATTGGCGCCGCCAGGGCATCGGCTCGCGGCTGTTGCGTGAGGCGCTTGAACATCTGCGCCGTGCTGGCAAGACCCTGGTGCAGGTCGCCGTTGGGCCGAACTATTTCATCCCCGGTGTTGATGTGCACGCCTACGCTGCTGCCGTGCCGTTCTTCGAGGCGCACGGCTTTGTGCGCGGCGGTGAGAGCATCAGCATGGATGCTTCGCTGGTCCAGTACGAGGTGCCCGCCGAGGCACACCGGGTCGAGGAGCGTCTGCGCGCCGAGGGGATCACGGTCAAGCTCCTTGAGCCGGACGATATCCTGCCCCTACTGGAGTTCCTGGAGCATGCCTTTCCCCACTGGGTCGAGCCGGCGCGTGAGCTGCTGATCTGGTGTACGCGCGGCTGGGCGGACTACGATCAGTTCCTGATTGCCCAGACTGCCGAGGGAAGGGTCGTAGGCTACTGCCAGTACGACGGGGAGCACTTTGGTCCATTCGGCGTGGACCCGGCCGAGCAGGGCCACGGCGTCGGAACAGTGCTGCTGGCGCGCTGCCTGGAGCGCATGCGCGCTCGCGGCTACCACTCGGCCTGGTTCATGTGGACCGGCGAGCGTGCGGCGCGCCTGTATCGCCGCTTCGGCTTCGTCGAGACGCGACGCTATGTGTCGATGCGGAGGACCCTATGACCGAGGCACCCGCTTCCAGGCAACACCTCATGGTCTTTGGCGCGCATCCGGTGGACCCGGAGATCACCTGCGGGCCGGTGATCGCCAAGTACACCCGCGCCGGGCACCGCGCCACCATCGTGTATCTGACGCTCGGCGAGGCCGGGAACCCGTCCATGCCGCCGGAGCAGTACAAAGAGCAGAAGCGTCGTGAGGTGGCCGAGGCCGCTGCGGTGCTCGGTGCCGAGTATGTGGTACTGCCCTACCCTGATAGCGACCTGCCGCTGAACCAGGAGGCTCGCCTGGCGGTCTGCGACCTCCTGCGCGAGCGTCGGCCCGACATCGTCATCACGCACTGGTCACACTCGTTCAGCGGAGACCACACGGCGGCGTACCACCTCGTCCTCGATGGCGTGCGGCTGGCCGCCTCGCCGCGGATAACGCGCGCCTTGCCGCCCTATCGTGTACCGCACCTCTACGTTGCGGAGAACTGGGAGGACCCGTTCGGCTTCCAGCCTGAGGTCTACATCGACGTAACGGATACCTACGACATCTGGCTGGAGGCGGCGCGGAAGCATGAGCTCGTGCGGGGCGGCATCCTGCCGTTCCCGTACCTGGAGTATTACACTGCCCTGGCCCGCGTGCGCGGCGCAGAGGTAGGCGTGCAGTACGCGAAAGCGTTCATGCGGGTGCGCGAGCGCCGTGAGAGGTATGCCTTCTTTCCCGTCTAGCACCCGGGCAGGCTGGCAGTAGGCTACGGGCAGCGCCCTTCGCTCCGAAGCGCATCGTACCCATCGCTGCTGGAGCGAGTGACCGTTGTGCAGCAGCGCGTCCTGCTGGCCAGCGCATCCGCTGCTCTCGCTGAAGGGCTGCTATCGCCTTGATCGAGCGGCTCGCTCGCGCCACTTGGCATCCAGGGCAATGCGGCTGGCAGAACGCTTGCGCAATGCCGGCCCAGCCGCTACCTTGGAAGCTGGCCGGACAGCATCCGGCCCAGACGCGCAGGAGGGCACACACGGACGATGGCCTACTTACTGGGCATCGATGTCGGCACCACGGGAGCACGCGCAGTTCTCATCGATGAAGGAGGAACGATCGCTGGCATCGGCACATCTGAATATCCCTTGCTCACGCCGCAGCCGAAATGGGCGGAGCAGAATCCGGAGGACTGGTGGAGCGCCACTATCGAGGCTATTCAGGCTGCACTTGCTGCTGCAGGGATCAGCGGTGACGACGTGCAGGGCGTGGGTCTGTCCGGGCAGATGCACGGCCTGGTCTTGCTGGATGCGCAGGGGCAGGTGCTGCGGCCGGCCATCCTGTGGTGCGACCAACGCACCACCGCCGAGTGTGCTTGGATCACCGAGACGGTCGGCGCCCAGCGGCTCATTGAGCTGACCTGTAATCCAGCCTTGGAGGGCTTTACCGCGCCCAAGCTGATCTGGGTGCGGCGCCACGAGCCTCACCTGCTGGAGCGCACAGCTCGGGTGCTCCTCCCGAAGGATTATGTGCGCTGGCGCCTGACCGGCGTCTTTGCGACCGAAGTCTCCGATGCGTCCGGCACGCTCTTGTTCGATGTCCGCAACCGGCGTTGGTCAGATGAGATGTTGCGGCAGCTGGACATCCCGCGCGCCTGGCTGCCGGACGTGTATGAGTCGCCGGTGGTGAGCGGGCACATCAATGAGGCTGCAGCGCGCGCGACTGGTCTGCGCCCCGGCACACCGGTGGTCGGCGGGGGTGGCGACCAGGCTGCCGGCGGCGTGGGGAACGGAGTCGTCCGCCCCGGCATCGTCTCCTCGACGATCGGTACCTCGGGCGTGGTCTTCGCCTTCGCTGACGAGGTGCGGCTCGACCCGCACGGCCGTGTGCACACGTTCTGCCACGCCGTCCCGGGCAAATGGCATGTCATGGGCGTGACGCAGGGCGCCGGGCTGTCGCTGCGCTGGTTCCGCGATAACTTCGGCGGCATCGAGATCGAGGCCGGCAACCTGGCTGGGATCGACCCCTACACGTTTCTGGTGCGGGAGGCTGAGCGGGCCCCAGCCGGCAGCGAAGGGCTGCTCTGGCTGCCCTACCTCATGGGCGAGCGCACGCCGCACCTAGACGCTAACGCCAAAGGCGTGCTCTTCGGCGTGACGGCGCGGCACACGCGGTTCCACGTTATTCGCGCTATTCTGGAGGGAGTCGCCTTCAGTCTGCGCGACTCGTTTGAGATTTTGCGCGAGATGGGCGTGCCTATCGGGCAGGTGCGTGCCTCTGGCGGCGGCGGTCGCTCTGAGCTATGGCGCCAGATCCAGGCGGACGTGTTTGGCACGCCGATGGTGACGATCAACGCTACGGAGGGGCCGGCGTTCGGGGGAGCGCTTCTCGCTGGCGTGGGTACCGGCGTCTGGGCCTCTGTCGAAGAGGCGTGTGATGCAACCATCAGGGTCACGTCCGAGATCCAGCCCGATCCGGCGAACGCAGGGCTGTACGATCGGCTGTACCAGGTGTATCGCGCCCTCTATCCGGCTCTCAAGCCCAGCTTCGACACGGTGACCGCGCTGACGGCTTCAGGGTAGCGGCTGGTCAGTATCCTGGGTGCTGGCCGGACCGTGCGCCGAGTTCTACGCGGTGCGCTTTAGCTCTCGCCCTGGCTCATGCGGAGGATCTGCGCGCCCAGGGCATTGCCCTGCACCTGAAGCTGCGCCAGAGCCACCTCGAGGCGGGCGAACTTGCGCTCGAGCTGTTCCCGTTTGCGCTCCAGGCGCTCTTCCATCTGCTGGATGGTCTTGTCCAGGCGCTGAATACGCCGATGCTCTTCTGCCTCGCGGTCCGACAGCACACCGGTCGCGGCGGTGAGGTTGTTTACATAATCAAGCAGCGGGTGCAGCACGCCACGCTCGCTCACGCTGACGGTGATCGTCTGGGTGCCTGCCTCGAGCACCGGCTTCGCCGTGAGGGTAATGCCCGGAATGAGCGTCGTGTTCGTCTGGCCGGCGGCAATCGTCCCGGTCACGGCCGTCTCAGCGGTGCCGCCCTCCGGCGTGAACACCGCAGACAGGTTCCCGCTGGCATCAGAGGTGATCGTGTAGGTGCCGGCGCGATGGTCCCGCGTCGGCACACCACTAATGCTCTCAATCGCGCCCGTCGCGCCGCTCAACGTGGCCGTGGCAGTGTATGCCTGGAACAGGCTGGCCACGGCGTTCGGGTTCTCCTGGAGCTTTGCCCGCAGCTTTGTCTCGTCCAGCGTGAGACGGTTCGTCGAGCCAACGGCGCTGCCGATAGCGCCGGTGGAGATGCCAATGTCGGCAAGCGATTGCAAGGCCCCGGCAAGACCGGTTGCCCGGTCGGACACGAGCCGGCGGAGGGTGCGCTCCATCTGCTGAGCGAGACCATCGCCCAGTAGCACCCCGCCGCTCTTCGTTGTCTGATCGTAGGCAATGTTTTGCTCGATGAGATTGAGGACGTCGTTAAAGCGGTCCACGAACTCGCGGACGTTCTTTACCGCCGTGTCGGCGTCCTGCCCGATAGTGACGGTCACAGCAGTCGCACTGACACTCTTGAGTTCGAGGGTGACGCCAGGCAGTACGTCGGTGACCGTATTGCTGGCGCTGGTCAGCTCGTTGCCGTTGTTCACGCCGCTGATGGTGAAACGCGCCTGCTGGCCGAGCGTCTGCGCTGCACCGGTGAGCCCCAGGGCCGTCAGGAAGTTGCCGCTCACATCCTCCAGCGCGATCTGTGTGCCGCCGGTGTTCTTGCTCGTCAGTTGCACTCGATCAGTAACGGGATCATAGGTGGCAGTGACGCCGGCGCTTGAGCTGTTGATGCGGTTCAGCACCGTCGCCAGCGTGTCGGTGCCTTTGTACGTGATTTCGACCCCGTTGATCTTGAACGAGCCCACGCCGGTGACGGGATCGACCGTCACCGCCGTAGCGAGGCGCGCCTTCGTGTTGTCGTTGAGCGGCTGGTTCGTCGCTGCGCCGCCCATGCCCCAGGCGCTCACCACAGTGTTCCCGTTCACCTGCGCGTCAAGCAGGCCCGCCGCTTTCAAGAAGTTGCTCGTGTCAGCACCGCTGCCCAGGCGAATGGTCACGCCGCTCGGCGCGGTAAGGCGTAGCAAGTTGGGCCGGCCGTCGGCATCGTTCTCCAGCGTGGCTGTGATGCCCAGGCCGGAATTGTTGATCTTGCCCAGAATGCTGTTCGAGCTGGCGTTATCAACGCCATCGCTCAAGACCGTGCTGGCATCGATCGTGATCGTGGCGCTGGACTGCATTGTGCCATTGTAGGTATAAAGAGTGAACGTTCCAGTGGTAGGTGCCGTCCGAAATCCAGCCTCTGCGAGCGGTGCCCCTGCCGTCACCGCCAGGCCAATGGGGCTGGTCGAGCGTACGTTTGTGGCGGTAGCGAGCTGGAGCACCGTGACCGCATAGGTGCCAGTGGCAGCCCCAGGCCCAGCCGATCCTGTGACCACCGTTGTGCCGGATGGGTTGGCCGCGGAGAAGGACTTGGCGTCGATGCTGCTGCGCAGGGTCAGCTTGTCTAGCGCGCTCTGCAGCTTGCGCAGAGCATTATTGAGATCCTGGAAGGCTTTAACTCGTTGCTGCGCGGCATTTTTCTGCTGCGCGATCCGGTCGATCGGCCGCCGCTCGATCGCGATGAGCTGGTCGATGATCTCGCTGGTGCGCAGGCCTGACGTCAGGCCATCGACGGCGAACAGGCTGGGCACAGCACCTTCTCCTCGCTCTCAACGGAGAGTAATAATCATCGGTTGTGATAGTCGTGTGTAATAGTCGTCTGGAACAGTCGCCAATAACGGATCAAGAACACAGTAGAACCAGTTACTTCGTCGCCTCGAGCAGCAGACCCTGGTAGCGCTGGAGCTGTTCGGCCAGGCGCAGTAGCTCATCGGGCGGGATCGCTGCCAGTACCTCGCCGGTGCGGGCGTTAATGATCTTGATCTGCAAACGGTTGGTCGTGTCGTCCAGCACGAAACGCGCATACGTCTCTACGGCCACACGACGCTGGGCGCTTCCATCGCTGGCATGCCCATCGTTGGGCGTGTCGGTGTCGCGGCGATCTGCCGCCACGCTGGCCCGATCGAGGCGAGGGGTGCCCGGCGCACTCTGGAGGCTCTGCGCCACCTGTTGGACGCGTACAGCTGGCTCGGTGGAATATACCGGAGGTGTGGTGCCGCCGAGCCCATCTATCCGCAATGCCATGCGCCTCACTCCTGTACCGGACCTGAGCGGACAGAGAAAGAGATAAAACCCAGGGATAGAACCTGGCTGGTCTAGTCTTAGTCTTCGGCAGCCAGCACAGGAACTTTAGGAGGCAGGCGGAGCTTCCGGATGAACGTGGACTGTTGTCTCGTGCGAGTAGGTCACCAGGCCCGGTGCAGCCCCTTTGACGGGGCGAACATAGCGGCGCAGCGTGTAGTCCACAGCCACGCTCGACGCGGTGCGACTTTGGGAGAAGAGGGCGGCGATGGCTGCTGCACGGCGCAGCACGGGCTCCGGCACGCTTCGCCCGCCGCTGCGCACGATGACGTGCGCGCCCGGCACACCACGGGCATGCAGCCACACATCGTGCGGCGCAGCGAGATCGAACGTCACCGCATGGTTCTGGCGCGCGCTGCGGCCGGCAAGCACTTCGTAGCCATCAATCAGGAACCGCCGCGGTGGCAGAGGAGACTGCCGTCCGTTCGGCTGCTTTCGCCCCGGCGTCGGCTTCTTCCGTTCCGGTGCCGGAAAGACGCCGCGCTCGACCAGGTCGGCCTCGAGCTCGGAGAGCTCCGCCGGGCTCGTGGCAAGCTCGAGGAGCACCCGCTGCTCGCGCAGGTACGCCAGTTCGTGCCCGGCCGCCTCGAGCATCGCCGGTACATCCGCTACAGCACGGCGCGCCTTGCTGTACTCCTTGAAGTACTCCTGGGCGTTCTCCACGGCAGTGAGCGCCGGGTTTAGGACGATGCGTTCGCCCTCTAGCACGACCTCACGCTGTCCCTTGGAAATCCCGGCGGCGTACGCCAGTAGGAGCTCCCCGGCCCGGCGCAGGCGTTCGCTCTCAGCAGCCTCGGCCAGGGCACGCTGCAACGAGGCGCGGCGC
Organism: Chloroflexota bacterium; assembly: GCA_042408875.1. Classification (GTDB taxonomy): domain Bacteria; phylum Chloroflexota; class UBA11872; order JBHOQS01; family JBHOQS01; genus JBHOQS01. Next base: position 190,669 of record JBHOQS010000022.1, read on the forward strand.
CGCTCCATTCGCTCGATCTGGCGGTTGATGGCCTGGTGAAGCAGCGCCCTTCGAGGGTCGTATGGCTCCGTCCGCTCCTGCTCTCCGTGGAACGCCTCGACCGCCGCGCTGATACTGTTAACACACTGGCGCTCAGCGTAATGGGTTAGCTCATACGGCGCATAGGTGATCACCCGTCCCTGCTCCAGGCCGACACAGGGCTGCCAGGCCGCCGCGCCACGGACCGGCGCCCAGATCGCTGCCAGCGCATCGACGACAGCATCCCAGTTCTCTACGTCTGCCAGCGCCGTGAGGGGCGAGCCCGTCGCCCGGTAGGCTGCTTCCTGTGCCGCCAGGGGGCTCGTGCCCAGCACCCCGGCCACCAGGGCCTGCCACAGCGGCATATCCGCTGGCTGCAAGGCCACCGCCGTGCGCAGCCGGTTCACGGTCAGCTCGAGCGGCGAGAGTTTGCCGGCCTGTGACGGTGGCAACCGGTACTCGACGCCGGGGAGAACGAGCCGCTGGCGGCTCATCTCCGCGGTGACGCGCTTGATGCTGTCCAGCACTAGGCCGGCGCCGTCCACCAGGATCATGTTGCTGTGGCGGCCCATGATCTCAAAAATCAGCTTCGTCTCCCACAGCGCACCTGTTTCGGGATCGCGGCGCTGCACGTGCAGGATCAGCACGCGCTCCAGCTCCGGCTGCTCGATCTCGACGATGCGGCCACCGCGGACATACTTACGCACCAATAGCAGGAATGGCGTCACTTCATCGGAGGCGCGGGCAAGCTTGCTCCCGGCGAGGTGCACGCGCGCATCCTGAGCCTGCGCAGAGGCATAGAGCCAGTATCTGCATCCGCGGGCGTAGATCTCTAGGCCGAGGGCCAGCACCCCTGGATGGAGCGCCTTCTGCACCCGACCGCCAAGGATCGTGGCGCGGAGTTCGTCCCGGACTGCCGCTAGAGTCAGTGCGTCGAAGTACATCGCACAGCGTGTACGCTCGTAACCGTGCCTTGCTGGCGGGCGATACCCCAGCCAGACGGCTTAATAGTACCAGGTTAGCGGTCGAACGCACACGTGCCCTCGCCAGGAACGGGTGCGTATAAGCCCGCGTCAGAACGTGAGGGTTCCCGTCAGGACCAGCACCAGCAGAATGATGAGCAACAAGACCAGCGGTGACCAGCTTGCGTAACCGTAGCGGCTATAGCCCTATCCCCCGCCTGCGAGCGCGAGCAGCAGCGGGATAAGCACAATCAGTAGCAACATCGCGTTCCGCCTTACGTCACCGCCAGCCTTTCACATGCTCGGCGGCGTGTGCTCAGAAGCGATGCAAGCGCTGTGCTACCAGGGTATCCGCTGGCTGCGCTTGCGCCGGCTTCATCCAGATTGGCGATCCCCGCCCCTGTGCTCGTTGGGGCGAAAGATTTTTCGGCTTCCAGGATGAGCGACGTCCTGGTCGCCCCTTACAGTCCTTACAGCCTTACAGAAGGTGCCTCCGTGAAGGGTGCGCTGGCAGGCCAGGCAGCCAGCGCTAGCGGCCGAGGCGCAGGCGGATGGCTTCGGCCGCCGCGAGGAGCGCGAAGACAGGCAGGACACGCTGGCGCTTCCAGCGCCAGGGCTGCCGGATCAGCCGGTAGAGCCATTCGAAGCCGCTGCGCCGCATCCAGACTGGGGCGCGGCGCACGCGTCCCGACAGGAAATCGAAGGCGCCGCCGACGCCGATGGCGACCCGCACGTCCAGCCGCGGGAGGTTGCGGGCGATCCAGAGGTCCTGGCCTGGCGCGCCGTAGGCCACGAGCAGGATATCTACAGGCGCTGCGGCCTGGACTGCAGTGACCGTGGCGGCATCGTCCTCTGGCCGGGGTGAGCCGCCGTACGTGCCGGCTAGCACTAGGCCAGGGTGCTGCTGCGCCAGGCGGGCCGCGGCGAGCTCGGCCACCCCCGGCCCAGCACCCAGGAGGAAGAAGCGCCAGCCGCGCGGCGCGCCGTAGCGGGCCAGCACGTCGATGAGGTCTGTGCCGCGCACCTGCTCCCGCAGCGGCCGGCCTTGCAGCCACGCCGCCAGAAGCAGCCCGACACCGTCTGGTACATTGAGCCAGCTCTCCTGGAGGACGCGCTGGAACGCGGCGTCGCGGCGCGCCCGCATGACGAACTCCGGGTTCGGGGTCGTCACTTGGGCGCGGCCGCCGCGCGCAACTACCCCGGCGATAGCCGCCACGGCCTCGTCATAGGTCACATCGTGCACCGGCACACCCAGGATGGTGATCTGGCGGAAAGACGCGCGGTTGGTGCCGGTACGCAGCGAGAGGTCAGACGTCTTCATCGGCGGCATGCCCCCCACAGCCCGCGGCCGGCCGCGCGGGCCTCACGCTCCAGGGCCAGGAAGAGCTCCTGGTACTTCACATCGGGTGGGTAGGTGACCGCCTGCGCATAGCCCAGGCGCACCAGCTCCGCGTTGACGAAGAGATCGCCAACATAGACATAACGGAGCAGACGTCCATAGCGATCGGTCTCGCTGACATCCCGCTCCAGGCGCACGATCTTGCCATCGACTAGCTCTTTGTTCTTCGCTGCAGCTTCGCGCCCGAAGCACTCCACCGACCGGCGTGGGTCAGCGCTCTCTGGCGCGTTGATGCCGATGTAACGCACGCGCACCCGACGCCCGCCGACCTGCACGTCGATGGTATCGCCGTCCACCACATGTACGACGCGGCCTTCCTGGATCGCCGCAGTCTCCGCAGTCGCCGGAGCACTCCCGCCAGGTAGGACGCGACTGTCAGGCATGCACGCAGGAGCGGCCGTGAAGACGAGCGCAAGCGCGAGGACGAGCCCTGCTAGGCACGATCTCTGGCGCACGAGCGTGTGTGACATATATTTTTATATTTTTTATTTTTTACATTTGTATATATTGTATATATCTTTTTTGCGCGGACTGGGGCGCGGAGCATATCGCCCAGTGGCTGAGCGGCCTCGGTGAGCTACGGTTAGCAGCAATCATCGAGCAGACGAAGCGCCAGTTCGACCGCAGCCTCGCCGGTGCCGGGCGCCCAGACAGCAGGGTACCCGTAGTACCGGTAGGCGATGTCGATCTCATAGCCGCCCAGCGGATACGAGGCACGATCGGGCACATATCCGATGTTGTCGTTGCTCCAGCCGGCCACCAGGAGTGGCTGCAAGGGTGAGCGTGCTTTGAGCGCTAGCCCGAGTGCGACGAAGAATTCCCCGGGCAGGGCGGCGATGCCGACCGGCCCGATGCGCAGCGCCTGGAGCTCAGCCGTGTACTGCGGCAGCGGCTCGCTGCCGCGCAGCAGGCGCACCAGCCGCGCAGCATGCTGCACGTATACTACCTGATCAGCACGCCACTCCGGCGACAGCGGCATCTTACCTGCCAGCCGCGCTCTTCCCTCACGCGCCAGGGCAATCACCTGGTCGAAGTCAGGCAGCGGCGCAAGCTCCAGGTGTAGCTCCGCCCGGCGGCCGGCGACGCCGGTCGCGTCGACCGGCACGGCTGTCTCCCATAGGCGGCGCGCTGTCTGGCCGATGGCCCGCCCAGCGCGCTCGGCCGCCGCATAGCCGCGCCCGTCCATACGGGGATTGATGTCGCCGCCGGCGCCGTTGATATATACGACCGGGCCACAGCCATGTGGTTCAAGCTCATCACGCAAGTAATAAACGTAATCCGCCGTGGCCAGCGTGCTGCCGTGGCCGACGGCCGTAGGGTGGCAGGTATAGTGCACTACGCTGCATAGCGGCTGCCCGGCGGCCGTGTCGATGCGCAGAACGGCCACCTGCGGATCGATCGGGCGGTCGGTACCTGTGCGCAGCCCCACGCGGTTGATCGCCGCCTGTGGCTCCTCGCCAGCGGCCCAGCGCAGCCGGGCGGGCTGAAGCCCGGCGGCCGCCTGCCTGACCGCCTCCACCAGCGCAGTCTCCAGCCGCGCGAGGTACGCCGGGTCAGGCAGGCCGATCCCAGCGATCACCCCGGTCTCCGGCCCACCGTGCGTGTGCGTGCAACAGTACATCTGAAGGTCGGGCAGGAGACCGCATGCCTGTGCCACGGCCTGGCGCACGCGCGCCACCAGCCGCCGTCCCAACCCGATCAGGTCGCAGGAGACCAGCGCCGCGCGTTCGCCATGATCTTCGACCACCAGAGCGGTGGCGTAGAGCGGGTCGTGCACTCCGCTGCACGGGCCCTCGCGGGCGATGAAGCCGGTCAGATCGACGCCGGGCGGCGGTGTGATCTCAACGCGAGCGATACCGGCCTGCATGGGCATGCTCCTCCGTGATTTCACTGATCTCTCTACCCCGCACGAGCATAGCAGAACGGGCGCGCTGGCGTCGAAAGCATGTGGCTCTCGTTAGGAACGTGGTGCGGATTGTCCAGACGTGCAGCAGCGGGCTACAATAGCCGGCGTGCAGCAGCCCAGTAGCCTTGCTGCTGCAGAGGAGGCGTCCACGATGCAGTTCTTAATGTTTACTAAGCATCTCCAGGAGCTACCCATTGCCCGAGCTGGCGAGGTGGTGAAAGAGCTCGGCTTCGACGGCGTGGACCTGACGGTCCGGCCCGGCGGCCACGTCCTGCCTGAACACGTCGAGCGTGACCTGCCTGAGGCCGTGCGAGTGCTGCGCTCGCTCGGCCTGGTCACCGGCTTCATCACGACCGCCATCACCGGCCCGGAGGATCCCTACGCCGAGGCGATCTTCCGCACCGCGGCCGAGCAGGGCATCCGGTTCCTCAAGCTCGGCTACTGGCGCTATGAGGGGTTCGGCTGTCTGCGCCGCCAGATCGCCGAGACGCGCGAGAAGCTCCGCTACATCCAAAAGCTCGCGCTGAAATACGGGGTGCGCGCCTGCATCCACAGCCATTCTGGTCCGTATCTCTCAGCAGTAGCCCCGGTCGTATCCATGCTGCTGGAGGGCTTCGATCCCGACGCCCTGGGCGCCTATGTAGACCCCGGGCACATGACCGTCGAGGGAGGCGGCGCAGGCTGGAAGATCGGGCTGGACCTGCTGTCTGATCGCATCTCGCTGGTGGCGGTGAAGAGCTTCGGCTGGTTCCGCGAGCCGGACAAGAGTGGCCGGATGCTCTGGCGGCATAAGCTGGTCCCGCTCGAGGAAGGTACGGTGCGCTGGGATGAGGTCTTCGCCTGTCTGCGCCAGGCCGGCTTCGACGGCTATGTCTCGCTGCACAGCGAGTATCAGGGTGCCGGGAGCTGGCGCGACCTCGCCCTGCCGGAGTTGATCGAGCAAACCCGCCGCGACCTGGTATATATCAAACGTGTCGTCGCTGACGATGTGTAAGTCCTGATTTCGTTCATGATTCTGCTTCAGGGACTTACTGTTTTGAGCGCCCTGCTTGATCTCGGTACGGAGGCTGGATGCATTGGCGATGCTGCGGGCAGTGCTGTTCGATCTCGGCGGCACGCTGGTGGAGTATGAGGTCATTCCCTGGGAGGAGCTGGAGCAGCAGGGCTGGCGCGGCGTCTACGCCGCGCTCCTCTCACAGGGCTACCAGGTCGGTGCCTGGGAGGATTTCTATACAGTGATGCTCGGCGCGAGCAACCGTGCCTGGGAACGGCTGGTGACACAGCAGCGCTCCAGCCATCTCCACGAGGTCATGTCCGAAGGGTTTGGGGAGCTTCGGCTTGACATTCCCGAAACCGAGCTGGAGCAATATAGCCTGCACTTTTACAACGGCGTGGTCGAGCATGTGCAAATCTACGAGGATACCCTGTCTGTGCTCACGCTGCTCCGTGAGCATGGCCTCAAGATTGGCCTCATCTCGAACACGCTGTGGCCCGCCGCGATGCATAACCGGGACCTGGAGCGCTACGGCCTCATCGAGTTCTTCGATGCGATCACCTACTCGTCGGAAGTAGCGCATACGAAGCCGCACCCCGAGATCTTTCTGCACACGCTGCGCCGGTTAGATGTGCGACCAGAAGAGGCTGCCTTCGTGGGCGACCGCTTGATCGACGATGTCAGCGGCGCGCAGCGGGTGGGCATGAAGGGCATCCTCAAGACGCACCCGCGCCGGCTGCCAGTCGAAGGCGTCACCCCAGACGCTGTGATCGACCGGCTGGCCGAACTGCCGGATGCGCTAGAGCGCCTGTTCCCCGGCGTGCGCCTGCGTCGTCCTGAGCGGGTTGGCTAGGCGCCTGCGTGGCGTGAGGACTGCATCGCGATGGGTTTCACCCTGGACCAGCCCGCTGCCCTGCTGGCAGACGCCGGCCGGGCGCTTCTGCCTGTGCTGGCGCTCTGCTACACGGCCGGCTACGGTGCAGCCCGCTGGCTGCTCCCTGAGCCGTGGCGCCGGCATGAGGTCGTGCTCATCCCCTGGCTTGGCTGGGCGCTGCTGGCGCTGGCGCTCTATGTAGCAAACACAGCCCTGCCCGTGCGCGTGGCGCTGTGGCTTCTGCTCGCTGTGCTGGCGGCGCTGGCCCTGGTACGGCTGCGCGATCCGGCGAGGCGCGGGGTAGCCATCCAGGGGGAACACGCCGGGGCCCTAGCAGGGGCGGTGGCGGCGCTGGCCCTCGCCCTCGCCCCGCATCTGCGCCAGGGCTCGCTTGCCCTCCTGGTGCCGAACCTGGACGAGGAGTACTATGCCACGCTGAGCGAGTTCCTGCGCCTGCGTCCAGCCTGGCCCTGGTTCGACCACGGACCGGCGCACGGCCTGTCTGAGATCGTGCGCCTGCCGGTGACCCGTGCGCTGGGCTGGATGTACGTGTACACGGTCGCCGTCGCAGATACACTGAGCGGCCTTGATCCCTATCGCACGTTGATGCCGACGAACTACTTGCTTTTCAGCCTCAGCGCGGCCGGGGTGTGGCTGCTCGCACGGGGTGCGCTGGGGCTGGGTCCTTTGACAGCCACCAGCGCGGCGCTGCTGTACGCCTCCAATGGCTTCCTCCTGTGGATCGTCGGCTACGGGTTCGGCCCAAACGCAGCGGCGCTGGCGGCGCTGCCCTACGCCGTGATCGCAGTACAGACGGCGCTTCGCACGCCGTGCCACCGACACGCTGCGCTGGCTGGCATTGCTGTCAGTGCGCTGGCGCTCTCGCACGCGCCGCTGGTGGCCATCCCGTTGGCGCTGGGTCTCGCCGGTGCGACCGCCGCGACAGCGCTGGCCAGCCGTGACGCCGGCCCGGTCCTGAAAAGTCTGCTGTGGACCGGCAGCTACACAGCGCTGGCCGGGCTTCTGGGCCACGCCGCTGTCCTGGAATTCCTGCTGCGCACACGGCTCCAGGGCTTTATGACGCCTTCCCCGCCAGAGTTTGCCGATGCCGCGCTGGCTGTCGGTCTGGGGCTGCGCCCCTTCGGTTTTCAGCGAGATGAGACATTGCTGGCCAGGATCGGGTACCTGGGTGCGCTGGCTGGCCGGCTAGAAGATCTGCTGCCATGGCTGGGCCTCCTGGTCGCGCCGGTACTGGCAGCCGGGGCTCTCGCGACCTGGCGCCGGGCACCGGCGGTCGCCGGCTTTGCTGCTGGGGTGCTAGCCGCTGCTGCGTTTGCCCACTATGTGCAGCGCCATCCATACGCGTACTATAAGGCGCTCACGTTGATCGCCTGGATCTGGCCGTTGGTGCTCACCGCGGGGATAGCCGCTCTCAGGCAGGCTAGTCCCCGGCCTTGGCTACGCCGGGCGCTGCTGTCGATGCCTGCACTGGCTATTACAGCGCTGGGCATCCTGCACGCGACGACACTGGCGCAGTCGGTCTGGTACTTCTGGCATGGCTGGGGCTGGTCGCTGCCAGCACAGCTCGCCAGCGCGGCCCAGCATGTTGCCGTCGCTGTGCCCCCGGACGCCTCGCTCTGGGTCTCCGGCCGGATGAACAATCCGCTCCCCAGGGAGCGTATTGTAGTGCTCGCCCACCCGATGGGCTTCCGCAGCGCGCGGCATCAGCAGCGCATGTGGGATGCCCGCCTGCGCGGCCTATTCCTGTCGCTGGTGCCTGACCGGAGCGTCCGCGGACTGGTGCGGGCACATTCGATCTCCCGGGAGCAGCCGGTGCCGCCGGAACAGGCTGCTTTCTATGCGTTGGGCAGCAACGAGGATAGCCGGCTGTACGGCTTGCTCGACCAAGACCTCCTTCAGGCCGGCGGGCCATTCCGGCTCTATGACGCCCGCGGTGTCCTGCGCTGGCTGCCTGACGGCCGGCAGCCCATGGCCGGTGAGTATACGCCAGACCACCCGTTGCGCTTGTCCCTCTCGGCCACGGGCATCACCGAGGGGCAGGCAGAGCAGAGCGGCAGGTCATCAGGAGCATCAGCGCGCCTTCTGCTCGGGATGATGGCGGTCTCGGCCACGCAGGTCGAGGTTGAGGCAGCCGGGCAACTCTGGCAGGTGGTCATGCAGCCGGGCCTTTTGTGGTATGCTACGCCGGTGCTCGACCTCCCCAAGACGGTGCAGGTGCGGCCGCGCGAGGGAGCGCTGCGGGTGATCACGGCACGGCTCGTCCCTGCGGGGGAGGGTGTGCCGCTGGCTCCTGCACAGACAGGCCGGTGGCTGAGCGTGAGCGGGCGAGTGGAAGGGGAGCGCGTAGTGCTATCGGTGTGGTACGCTGCTCGCGAGGTCCGGCAGCTTGCCATCGGTGCTGTGCTGGACATCCGCAGCGGCGCCTTCGCGCGGGACGCTGTGGTGCTGCCGGTACCGCTCGATCTGAACGGGCCACCGCAGCACTGGGAGGTGCACTTCCCGCCTGGGGAGGGGAACCCGACCCACATGGTGAATGGCGCGGCAGTGGCGGTGCCGGCTCTGGCGCGCCCGCCCCGATACTACGGCCGTACCTGGGCAGTCCTGCGCATTATGCGCGGGTACGAAGAGCTGGACGAACTGCCCCTAGCTTACTGGGACAACACGCCGGAGGGGCCGGCGAACCTGACTGTCTTCACGATACCGTATCTAATCGACCTCTCGAACGTTTAGCCCTGGCAGGCTAAGCCACCGAATGAGGAGATCATGCGCATCCTGGTGGCACTGAGCTACTATGTGCCGCATTGCAGCGGCCTGACCAATTACGCGCGCCGCCTGGCTGAGGGCCTGGCCGAGCGCGGGCATGAGGTAACCGTCCTCACCACGCAGCATGACTCGGCGCTTCCACGTCGCGAACAGATTGGGGGTGTGCAGGTTGTGCGGGTGCCAGTGGTCGGACGCCTTTCCCGCGCCACGCTTGCGCCTGGGTTCGTTCCGGCGGCGCTGCGCCTGGCTCGCCGCCACGACGTAGTCAATCTCCATCTGCCTCTGGCGGAGGCTGGCTTGCTGACGCCGCTGCTACACCGTGCCGCTCGGCGTGAAGTGGTGGTTACCTATCACTGTGACGTGCGGCTGCCCGGCGTGCGCGGCCAGCACGTGCTCGAGCGCAGCATGGCTTGGGCCTCCATGCTTGCGGCCCTAGAGGCACGCTGGCTGCTGGCGACGAGCCGCGATTACGCCGAGCACTCCCCGGTGCTGCGCCGCTTTTTGTCCAAGGTACAGGTGGCCTACCCTCTGTTCGACGTGCCAGTGCAGCCGTCGCAGGAGGCACAGGAACGCCTGCGGGCTACACTCGGCCTCGGGCGCGGTCCGCTGATCGGCTTCTTGGGGCGCGTGGCAGCCGAGAAAGGGGTGGATGTGCTTCTGCGTGCTGCCCCGGCCATTCTCCAGGTGCTGCCAGACGCGACTATCGCCATTGCCGGCGAGCACACTGCCCTGCCGGGGGGCTCGATCATGGACCGCCTGTTACCACTGGCCCGCGCTGCTGGAGAACGCGTGCGCTTCACTGGGTTTCTCCCGGATGAGCAGAAGGCCGCTTTCCTGGCAGCCTGTGACGTGTTAGTGCTGCCCAGCACGAATCCAACCGAAGCGTTCGGCATCGTCCAGCTTGAGGCCATGCTGGCCGGGACGCCGGTCGTCGCCTCGGCTCTGCCCGGCGTGCGTGAGCCGGTGCGGGTGACCGGCGCGGGCCTGCTGGCCAGGCCTGGGGACCCGCAGTCGCTGGCCGAGGCGGTCTGCCAGGTGGTGATCCATCGCCCAGCCTATGCCCCGGATCCCGCGGCTGTCCTGGCTCGCTTCGGCCCGGAGGTGACCCTTGATATCTATGAGCGCTGTCTGGCGACGGCTGCGGCGCTACCGCTTCCAGCAGCGCGCGCTACAGAGCCGGAACGCGACCAGGTTACTGTGGAGACGCGCCCATGAAGATCACAGACATTCAGGTCTACCCAGTGAAGGGGCGGCACTGGCCGCGCTTCCCCATGGTGTTCGTCGAGGTGCACACAGATAGCGGGGTGACTGGCATCGGCGAATGTCTGCTCTACCATACCACCGGCGTGATCGAGAGCCTGCGCCAGCTCACCGAGGCGCTGCTCGGCCAGGATCCGCTGCGTATCGAGTACCACTGGGAGCGGCTCTTCCGCCGCGGCGTGAATCTCGCCGCCCTGAGCGGGGTCGAGACTGCCCTCTGGGACATCGCCGGGAAAGTCTGCGGCCAGCCGGTGTACAATCTGCTGGGCGGGCGCTGCCGCGAGCGCATCCGTGTCTACGTCGATGGCTTCTTCCGCGGCGCCGAGTACGTCGAGGAGCAGTACCAGGCCAAGGCCGTGGCTGCCGTCGAGCAGGGCTTCACCGCGCTCAAGATGGATGTGGATGAGCCGATCCCGGCCGCACAGCGCTTCAACCGGCAACTCGCCGAATCCGACCTGCGCCACTGCGTGCGCATGGTCGAAGCCGTGCGTGAGGCCGTCGGCCCCGAGGTCGATCTCGCCATTGACTGCCACGGGGCGTTCGACGTGGCCTCGGCGGTACGGCTGGGTCGCGCCCTGGAGCCGTACCGGTTACTGTGGATCGAGGACCCGGTGCCCTCGACGAACGCGGCTGCTCTGGCGAAGGTCACGCAAGAGGTCGCCACGCCCATCTGTACAGGTGAGTTGCTGTGCACGCGCTACGAGTTCCGCGAGCTCTTCGAGCGGCAGGCGGCCGACATCATCATGCCCGATCTTGCCCGCACCGGCGGTATCCTGGAGATGAAGAAGATCGCCGCGGCAGCGGACACGTACTTCATCCCGGTGGCGCCGCACAATATGGTCGGTCCGGTGGCGACCATCGCCAGCGCCCATCTCTGTGCCTGTATTCCGAACTTCCTGGTGCTGGAGTTCCAGATGGGCGACGTCCCGTGGCGGGACGAGCTGATCTCGCAGCCAGTACCTGTCAAGGACGGCCATCTCGAGCTCTTCGATACGCCGGGGTTAGGCATCGAGCTTAACCATGCGGCGGTGGAGAAGTACCGCGCCGAATGACAGTGCGGTTCCGCACGCAGAGCACCCCTTGCGCGCCTGTGGCACGGGCATGCCAGCGCCTGATCTGGCTACACTGGCCTCTACGCACTACGCACGAGAACCCGCGCGACGAGCGGGGGGCCGAGCAGCAGGAAGCCCACGACTGCCGCGGTAATGGCAGCCAGCAGCACGGCGCCGGCCGCCATATCCTTGGCGTCGCGGGCGAGGGGGTGCCAGCGCGGCGAGGCCAGATCCACGGCGCGCTCGATGGCTGTATTGGCCACCTCGGCAACGAGGACCAGTCCCATCATCGCTGCGAGCAGGGCCAGCTGAGTAACCGGCAGTTGCAGCCACAGCGCCAGCGCACCGACAGCCAGGGCGATCGCCCCGTGCAGGCGCGCGTGCGGCTGGGTCAGAAGGACGCGCCAGACGCCGCGTCCGGCGCAGCTGAACTTCTCCGTCTCGCGGCGGAGCCAGCTGCGCGGGCGGGCTGCCTCAGCGGCTTCTTCGAGGACATGACCAGCGTACGGGACGGGTGACTGGACGTCCAGTGCCGGCGCGCGCAGGGGGTCATACCTGTCCACGGTAGTTATGTAACCTCAACCAGTTCAGGGTAGCGCGTGTGCAATCACCTGTCAACCAGGCGGGTAGAGCAGGGGTCATTACTCTAAACGCTCGACCGGCCGGCGCGTCGCCAGCAGCGCCGGCTGTTTTGGATGCATCAGCTATTCACCTGGACGCGGTGGCACACCTGCCGCAGCAAGGGCAGCTTCCTCCCGGCGGCGCATCTCCGCCTGCGCCGCCGGGTCCTCGTGGTCGTAGCCCAGCAGGTGCAGGAGGCCATGCGCGAACAGGTATGCTACCTCTCGCTCGACAGAGTGGCCATACTCCTCAGCTTGTTGTACCGCAATCGGGGCGCACAGCACAATATCACCCAGGTGTAGCACGCCGTCGGGGGGAGCCACGAAGGGCGACGGCCGGGTCCGATCGACCAGTGGAAACGACAGCACATCAGTGGGCGCATCTACGCCCCGCTGCTCGCGGTTGATCTCCCGCATCGCCTCAGCATCGACGATGGTCAGGCCCAGCTCAACAGGCCCGCGCATGCCCTCCGCGGCCAGCACGGCGCGGGCCACGCGCTCGAAAAGCGCCGCGTTGATCCCCGGCGGTAGCGGCGCCTCCTCGGAGACCGTGAGTTCGATAGCCAATGGAGCCTCTCCGGCGGGCTGCTCCGGCTCGTCACCACGTGCCATCCGCTGTTACACCTATACACCTACTGATACACCTACTGAGATACGTACCCTGAGATGCTTACCAGACGTGTGTGAAGGTAGCAGGACATACGGCGTGTTTTCACCGACGTACAGGCAGCGCTATGCGAGGCCAGTGTTTCGCCTGCGATTCTAACATGAACCTTGCCGCGGCCGCGGCTACGACAGGCCAGGGATGTCCCTGAGGAGACAGGGACAATTGCCCGATAGAATAGGCGCTTTCCCCCTTGCGCCGCGCCGGCCATGACCCATATGTGTTATGTGTTAGGCAGAGCCCTGCGGTGCACAGGGCCCGTCTCCTCCGGCCGGCGCGCCGGCCAGGCGCTTGTTGGTACGAGTATCTGGACTCTGGCGGGCGGCGCCGGTATGGTACAGCCAGGGCCGAGTGCGGCCGGACGTGAGAGCCCGACCTGTCTCTGGTCTGTCTCGTCTCACGTCTCGTCTCGCCGGCTCGTTGTTTTTCTCAAACTCTCATCGAGCGTACAGGTGGAAGCGAGCGCAGCCTTCCCAAGGGAAAGCCGGGCAGGCGGGCGGCCTGAACGCACAGCAGATCGGGCGCGCCCGCGGCGCTATCCCGTTGCTCGCGGCACTCGGCGAGGGGCGCGCGCTGGCCTGGCTGCTCGTGGCGGCCACCGGAGGGCTGGCGCTAGTCTGGGCCGCGGTGATCCTCCTGCTCGAGCAGGTCCACTTCGCCGTAGTGGCGCCCGAGGCGCTGGCGCGGCTCTTCGGCGCGCTGGTGCTGTTCCAGTTTCCGGGCACGCCTGAGACCCGCGAGCGGCTGCGGTGGGTGGCCAGCGGCCTGCTGGCGCTGGGCCTGGGCACCCTCGTCTTCGGCTACGCCCAGCCGCTGGTTGCCGGCCCGCCCGATCCGAGTGGCGCGGTCTATGCCTCGGTGACCGTGTGGAGCGCTGCCGCAGTGCTAGTCATCGCCGGGCTCGTGCCGGACCGGCCGCGGCGCTTCGCACCTCTGGCGGCCGCGGCGCTGCTCGGGGCAAGTGTGGCGCTCGGCGCCGCCCTGCTACTCTTCAGCGCTGCCCTGCCGCCGCTCGTGCCGGCGGGCAGCCTGGAGATGGCCGCGGCCACAGCAGAGACCTCGCTGCACGGCCTGACTGGCTGGTACTGGGCCCTGGCGTCGCTGCCCCTGGCGCTGGCCACGACAGCGCTCGGCGGCGGGAGCATTGTACTCTATATGTATGAATGAATATGAAGAAGTGGAAAGAAGAAGTAGAAGAAGTAGAGAGTACTGCGTAGAGACGCCTCATGGCCCCGCCACAGGGTAATGTCCTGCTACCCTCATCCCCGCCCCTCTCCCGCGCAGCGCGGGAGAGGGGGCTTCAGGGAGCGGCGTGCCTGGACATGCCGGTGCGCTCGCCTGGAGGTGCCGGAGCGACGCCAGCATAGCCAGATCACCCCTCGACTGCGCCGGGCATGCCTCCGGTCTTTCCATCTAGCTACCCTCCGCTCCGCCTGGCCTTCCTCTGCGGGCAGGCGCGGTGTTGCTGTGCTGCCCCGCTTGGCGAGCGAGGCAGAAGACGTCGCCGCCGACGAGCTACGCCGCGCCTCGCCGGTGCTCCCTCTCTTCAGCCGCGCAGGCGGGGGTCGCGCTGTGCTGCCCTACGGCTGCTCAGCAGATCCCCTCGCTGCCGGGAGAGGGAGCCGCACTGTCCGGTACATGCCCGTTCACCGGCGCTCCCCTCGCCGCAGGCGGCGAGGGGATGGGGTGAGATGGGCCTCCTGCGTACTACGTAGAGACGGCTTCTGTCTCTGCCGTGTGGCACGGACGATGCCCTGCTAGGGCAGAAGGTGGACCTTTACGTAGCAGCAGGACGTAGCAGCAGGACGCGGTAGAGGATGCACTCCGCAGCACGCATTTCGCATTTTAGGTCCTCCAGGCAGGAACGTGTGCCCTGGAAGATCATGCCCTGCCGGCCGCGCCCGGCGTATTACATCAGAAGGCGCACATGCCGGCCCGCTCGGCGGGGGCAATGCGGGCGACAGCTCTGGATAGGACTGTCTGCTAGTGCAACGCAGCCTAGCCAATCCAAAGTAAGACGCAGCCTATCCAAAGTGAAACGCAGCATATTCTATCCGAAATCCTTAATCCTAAATCCTAAGGATGCATACAAAACTTCATAACGGTGGCGTGGAGGCGGTGGGATGAGAGCAGCGTATGATCCCTGGGCGCGGGAGGGGACGTCGAGCGGCCAGACTGGTCTGGCCCGGCCTCAGGCGGAGCCGGCGGCGCGGCCGGTGGAGGACCCGCGCGTCGCGCGCTATCGGTTCGCCCTGACCCACGTGGTCGGGCGCAAGGTGGTGGACATCGGCTGCGGGGATGGCTCAGGCACGGCCATGCTGGCGGCGGCCGGCGCTCGCGATGTGGTGGGCATGGACGCTCCGGAGCCGCCCTTCGCCGAGGCGGGCCGGCGCGTCGTGCTGCCGAACCTGCACTTCGAACCGGTCCTGGGCGAGGCCCTGCCCATGGCGGACCGCTCGGCCGATGTGGTGGTGTGCCTGGACGTACTCGACCACATCGCCCGGCCGGAGCTGCTGGTGCGCGAGATGCGCCGCCTGCTCCTGCCCGGCGGCACGGTGATCGTCTCGGTGGCCAATGGCCGGCAGGCCACCGGCGGTGTGCTGGGCCGCATGTACCAGAACCGTGCGCCGGCCGGCATGTCGGAGCTGCAGCTCCGGGCGCTGCTGGCCCCCTGTTTCGGACGCATCCAGGTGTTCGGGCAGAGCTACCGCCGGGCAGCCTCGCCCTCGTTCGAGATGCTGCGCAGCCGGCAGCGCGCGGCGCCGCTGCGCTTCCTGTCGCAGTCGCTCTTCTCGGCCCTCACCACCCAGCCGCCCGACGAGCAGGCGCAGGAGGGCTGGGTCTTCGCTCCCGGCGACACCACGGCAGCAGTCGCCCTCATCGCCGTAGCGGTGGCGGAATAGGAAAGAGAATAACAAAGAGAATAAGAATTAAGAATAAGGAGTAATACGTAACGCATGACACACTAGCTGAGAAACTGCGCCAGGTGACGGCGGCCGAGCTCGATGCCGACGGTGCCGGGGCAACTCCGGTCTTCGTTCTCGATGCAGAGCACGTAGTTGTAGCCGGACTCGAGCAGAGCAGCGATGATGGTGCCCCAGTTGAGCTGGCCACGGCCTGGCACGCGGTACTGCCACCACCAGTTCCCGATGATGCCCTGGCGGAAGAGTTGGTGCGGGATGATCTCGCAGTCCTTCACATCGGCGTAGTACCACTTCCCGGCGAACATGCGGATGGCGTCCTCGACCGGCGTGATGTGCAGCCAGAGCAGGTGCGAGGGGTCGCAGGAGAGGCCCAGGGCGTCTGAGGGCACAGCGTCGAGGCAGCGCTCCCACATCTCGGGGTTGCAGGCGATGTTGCCCATGCGCACGGCCGTGTCGAGGGCGATCCTGATGCCCAGCTCCTCCGCCCGGCGCGCGATCGGGGTGAACTGCTGCCGGAAGAGCTCGATCACCTCGGCCGTGCGGTCGGTGGGGTTGCCGGGCGGGTGCGAGGGCATGCCATAGAAGAGCCAGGGGAAGGGCTCGATGGGGCTGCCGGTGTTCAGCACCACCACCGGGGTCTGAAGCCGGGCGGCGGCCTCGAGCGAGCGCAGCAGCGCCTGGAGGTTTCGCTCGCGCTGCTCCGGGTCGGCGTGGAGCAGGCCGCCGCGGCTCTGCGGCGCCCAGAGCGCGGCGAGGTAGAGGTCGTGCCGGCGCAGCATCTCTAGCACCTCGTCCGGCCCCTCGGTGAGAATGCGCTCCGGATCGCAGGCGCCAGTGTTGCGCAGGCGCACCGCATCGAACTGGTGCGCGGCCGCCCATTCGAGGCAGTCATGCAGGGACCAGGTCCCCTCGGCTCCGGCGGTGGTGGAAAAGCTCAGGTCCATCGATGTCTTCCCTGCTACGCTCCTGCCACTCTCTCGCTACTGCTCCCTCGTTACTTGCGCGCCAGCAGCTCAGAGAGCTCAGTGTGCGCTACAGTGGGTGCCTGCTCATAGAGGTAGCAGGCCACGCCGCGGTGCGTATTGGTGTGGTACAGGGGCGGCGCAGCCTCGCGGCACTTGGCCATGACGAACGGGCAGCGGTCGGCGAACTTGCAGCCGCG
The DNA here is from genome assembly GCA_042408875.1 of Chloroflexota bacterium. Taxonomy (GTDB): domain Bacteria; phylum Chloroflexota; class UBA11872; order JBHOQS01; family JBHOQS01; genus JBHOQS01. The sequence continues at coordinate 207,288 of JBHOQS010000022.1, forward strand.
CGTCGCTGCTGCTGCCACGAGCTCCCCCTCACGGGCGACGATGTGCTGCTGGCCCCAGCGGCGCTCCACGTCCGGCCAGGGGATCGAGTCGATCAGCAGCTTGGTGTAGGGGTGCTGCGGATCGTTGATCACCTGATCGACGTCCCCAATCTCCATGATCGAGCCGCGATAGAGCACCAGCACATCCTTGCTCACGTGGTAGGCTGTGGTGAGGTCGTGGGTGATGTAGAGCACGGAGATGCCGTAGTCGCGGTGCAGGCGCCACAGCGTCTCCAGGATGGTGGCCCGCAGAGAGGCGTCGATCATCGAGACCGGCTCGTCAGCGATGATCAGGCGGGGCTTCAGCAGGAGCGCCCGCGCCACGATAATGCGCTGGCGCTGGCCGCCGGAAAGCTGGTGCGGGTAGCGCCCGAGCGTCTCCTCCGGGCGCAGGCCCACGGCAATGAGCGCCTCCTCCATGAGCCGGCGTTTCTCCGCGCCAGACTTCGCCAGCTTGAATGGCCTATCCCTCCTCAGAGGCGTGCTAGTGGACCGGGTGATGAGCGGTTCGGGTCCTCCACAGCGACTGTGCTGGGTGATGCGACAACCCCTTGTCAGGAAAACCATGCCGTACAAGCGTGCCTGTGCAGCCGCGGGGCACCTGGTGCTCTGCTCCCACCTCCTTCCCTGCCCACTCTCTATGCAAGTAGCTCAGCTATAGGCAGCCCGGCGCTCTGCGGGCCACCGGCGTACGGGCACTGCGCCGGATGGTATTGCAGAGCGCAGACATGCCGACCTGCGTGCAACTGACCGGGGATGCGCCGGTATACAACCCACCCCGGCCGGTTGCGGCACTATAGTACAACCAACCATCGGGGTTTGCAACGACCATGGGGTTGCGTCGATCGCGCTTCTATGTTGCAAACTATAACATACGCTCCATAGGTTGCAAATGTGCTCATTTGTGTACTTCTAGCGACTGCTCTGCTAAAATTATGCTTATACTGTGAGAAATTAATTCTATGAATTACTAGAAAAAGTTTGGCAATGCAGGTGTTCGGACATAGGGCGTCGTTGTGGTGCCGCACGCTTGTGCGTACAATCTCCTGAAAGCTCCTGAAGGCCCGCTGCTTGTCGCCCGGACGGGACGTTCAGCCGGGAGGCGATAGCCCATTCGCAGCAGGGGCCGTGGCGGCTCTGTGGCGCGGCCGTACAATAGAGGCATGGAGGCAGAGTAACGCTGGTCGACTTTTACTGTTTGGTCCCTGGATAGGGCAGGGGTGGTGAGCGGGGTGAAGCGTGAGTGATAGCCTTGCTGTGTCGCGGGATACCGCAGTGCCTCAGGGCTCTGATATAGTGCCCGGTGAGGAACGCGCCGCTACGCCCGGTGCCGCGGTGCTCGCCGGTGGCCGGAAAGTGACCGATCCGGCCGGCTACCAGCCGCGCCTCTCGATTGTTGTGCCGGCATACAATGAAGAAGCGCGCCTGCCGGCCACGCTGCCGGCGCTGGCAGCGTACGCCGCCCGCTTCCCCGGCGGAGCAGAGGTACTGGTGGTGGATGACGGCAGCTCTGACGGCACCGCCGCTGTGGCCGAACGCTTCGCGCCTCCGGAGGACAACCACGCCTGGCAGCTACGTGTGCTGCGTGAGCCTCACCGCGGGAAGGCAGCCGCCGTGCGCGCTGGCGTGCTGCAGGCTTCCGGAAAATACATCCTCTTCTGCGATGCCGACCTGGCTACGCCAGTCGAGGAGTTCGACCGCTTCCTCCCCTGGCTGGAGCAGGGCTATGAGGTTGTGATTGGCTCGCGTGAAGGACTGGGCGCTGTGCGTCAGGCTGAGCCATGGCACCGCCATCTGATGGGCCGGGTCTTCAATCGCCTGGTGCAGCTCCTGGTCGTGCCGGGGATCGAGGACACGCAGTGCGGTTTCAAGTGTTTCACCCGCGCCGCCGCGCAACGCATCTTCTCCAGAGTCCGCCTGTACGGGGAGGACGCCAGGCCGGTAAAGGGCAGCATGGTCACGGCCTTTGATGTGGAAGTGCTCTATCTGGCCCGGCGGCTGGGATATCGCGTGCAGGTCGTGCCCGTGCGCTGGCGCTACGTGCCGGGTTCAAAAGTTCGTCCCGTGGCAGATACCCTGCGCATGGTCTGGGATGTGCTGCGGGTGTGGGCGAACGGGCGGTTCGGGCGCTACTCGGGCTGGACCTCCTGACATGAAACCACAGAGCTGCAACGGCAGGTACGACACCCTGCGAGCGCCGGCGCTGTGCTCGCTGGCAGATGACAGGGCGGGCGGATAGATGGCGTCTCGACCAGATCCCGGCCCTGACCTCCTGAGGCCCGGCGTCTCCATTGCGACTACTCCCGGCGCAGCGGTGCACTGGAGCGGCTGGGCTGCCCTGGCAGTCTATGTTTTCAGCATCGCCGGGGCGCTGCTGTTCGGACTGGCGGCCGTGGGGGCGCTGCTACTCTACCAATTGGCTACAGCGCCAGCAGACCTGGCGCTCCAGCGTGCGGCGCGGTACGCCGCCAACGGCGTATTTGTCGTGGCAGCGTCGGCACCAGCGCCAGTCATCGCCACCGCGCTGGCCTGGGGGACGGTGCGGCAGTCGGCTAGAGGGCAGGTCTGCTTTCTCCAGGCGATGCGTCTGGCGCCGCCATACCGCTGGCGAGACCTCGCGGCAGCCAGCGCCGGGGCCTTTGTCCTATCGCTAGGGCTTGATGTGCTGGCTGCCGCGCTCGGCCGTCCGCCGGTGCCCCCGGTACTGCGCCAGCTCACCGACACGCGGCTGGAATGGGCTGTGTTCAGCATCTGGGCGCTCGTCGGCGCCGCGTTGGAGGAGATCCTGTACCGCGGCTTTCTGTTCCCGCCGGCAGTGCGCCGCTACGGGCCGTTCGGGGGTATCGCCCTCGTGGGCCTGGCCTTCGGTGCAGCCCACCTCCTCACCTATGGGCCGGATATCGTGTTGGTTGGCATCACGCTAGTGATGGGTATGTACCTTTCCCTGGTACGATACCTGACCGGCAGCACGATGCCACCGCTGGTCGCCCACGTGGTGGTCAACGCGTACGCGTCCCTCCAGCTCTACCTGCTTTATCACCTGGCGCGGTGACCGCAGGCCAGTCCCGTAGGCCTTTCGCGCAGCACGCGCTGCCTCCTGCGCCCTAGGAGATGCGAAGTTGGGACCGGCACTCCAGCGCAGTGCCGTAGCTAGCGCAGCCGGCGCAGTTCAGTTCACCCGGCAGGGTAGCGCAGCAGGTCTCGCTCGCTCAGGTGTGGACGCACGCGGCGCAGGAACGCAGGTAGCAGGTCGCCCGACGCCAGATCTGACGTGTCCAGGCGCATCTTGCGGCGCAGCCACGAGCGGTTGAACTCCAGCTCGAACAGGCGCTGCACCTCCTCTACATCCTCTGCCGGTACAACCTGGAACTCGTGCGGGGAGACCTGCATGCGGTGGCGGATCACCTCAGGCCGGGCGGTCAGCAGCAGCAGGATAGTGTCCTCCGGCATGTCCTTTTCGATGCGGCGGCTATAGTTCAGCCAGTGCGCCTCGCTCGGGTAGTAGTAGCGAGCGCCGTAGATATGCTCCTCGATGTGGTAGCCGGTGAGCACGATGTCATCCCACTCGTGGAGTAGATGGATATGGTAATAGATCTGGAAGCGCTGATAGCGCTCCTTCAGCGCGGGCGGGAGCTGGGTCATCAGCCGCCACTCGGCCGGGTCCTTGACCATCTGCTGGTCGGGGATGGTGAAATGGTCGTCCAAATGGAAGCGGATATCATGCTGCTGCCCCCACTCGACCAAGGCATGAGCCAGCGTGGACTTGCCAGTGTACTCGCAGCCGATGATGATGAGACGCATGGTCGCTCCTTTAGACTTTTAGATTTTTATGCTTTTATATTTTTATAGACTTATAGATTTATAGACTTATAGGCTGTAGGCTGTTAGATAGACTGTTCGGCTATGACAGACTGTACGAACTGTACGAAACCTTACGATAGGCCATATGCTCGATACGCCGTATGATTTGAAATCGATCGAAACCGATGCAAGGGCGAATTCTCGCTCAATGTGAGCAGCTGGTTGTGCGTGGCAGTTTCTTGTGGATAGCAGTGCACAGGATCAACGCAGACAGGCACCGGGCTGCTACGCTGTGTAGAAGGCGCGCGGCGCCTGCGCCGGCATAGCATAACACAGGGGACAGCGCAGCGCATCTGGCGGTGAGGCGCAGCGCGGGCTGGCGCGGGGCAACGCACAGGCCTATAATGGCTGCCGGGAACGGATGGACCTGGTACAGGCCGGGTGATCACGTTCCGGCGACCGTTGACGGGAGCGTCGCAAAGGGAGCTGTGGCGTTTCCCAGGCGGCAGAGCACGGCAGGGTCTCACGAGGAGGCGACATGCGCCGCCCTCCCGGACATATCGGTATTGGCTTAGTCGTGTCCATCGCGGTGTTCGTGGCGGTCCTTGCCGGCGCCGTAGCGCGGTTCGGCGTTCCGTTCAGCGCGGCGCGCGCCACCGTTGATGAGCGGGCGGAGGCTGAAGAGTACAGCGCTCGGCTGGGAGCGCTGGATGCACAGTACCGCGAGCGCTTCCGTAGCTTCTGGCGCGACCAGCAGGCCACTGCTGCGCAGGTGAGCGCAGCGCTGGAGGCTGCGACCACGCTCGAGGACCGCAACCGCGCGATCCTGGCGCTCCAGCGTATCCAGGGGCTGGAGCGGTTTCGGGCGCACGAGGCGGAGCTGCGAAAGCTCCGTGACGAGTTAAGTGAGCTGCCGCTGCCGTCCAGTCCCGGCGTACGGCAGATCTACCTGGGCTACCTCACGGCCTATAACACCGCTGTGCTGTCCGCCAGCGCCATGGTAGCCTTTCCTCAGCTCTGGCAGGACAGCGCTGTGAAGATTGCCTCGTCATACGCCCAGGAAGCGGAGTCGACGTGGTGGCGCTCGCGGCGCGAGCTCTCCAACCTGGAGCGCAAGTATCAGCTCCCTTCAACCGAACCGGCCGAGCCCCCGCGAGAGCGGCTGCCCCGCCCTGGCTCCCAGCCTCCAGCGTAGTGCAGTGCGTAGCGCGTAACAAGCACTACGTCTTAATCGCGTACGACGCGCTACGCGCCACGCACCTTCTCCTCTCCAGCCAGCTCCGGTGAGCCGTCGGTGAAGGCGCGGTCGGCCAGGTCGGTGAGAGGACGCAGCAGGCTAGTGAACTCCATCGGGAAGATGAACTTGGTGGCCGGGCTCTCGCCCAGTGCCTTGAGCGTTTCCAGATACTGCAGCGCCATGGTCTTTGAGTCGATCCCGTGGGCTACATTGAAGATGTTCTGGAGCGCCAGGGCGAAGCCCTCCGCCCGCAGCGCCGCAGCCTGCCGCTCACCCTCGGCGCGCAAGACCAGCGCCTGCTTCTCGCCCTCGGCCTTGAGGATGGCCGCCTGCTTCTCACCTTCGGCCACCAGGATGGCCGCCTCGCGCTTGCCCTGGCTTTCCGTCACCAGGGCGCGGCGGTTGCGCTCCGCCGACATCTGGCGGTTCATCGCCTCCTGGACCTCGCGCGGGGGCTCGATCTCGCGGATCTCCACGCTAGTGACCTTGACGCCCCACCGCTCGGTCACTTCGTCCAGCTTGGCGCGCAGGATCTGGTTGATCTCCTCGCGCTTGGCCAGCACCTCGTCGAGCATGATGTCGCCGATCACTGCCCGCAGCGTGGTCGTGGCGATGCCCTGCGCTGCGCCGGCATAGTTGCTCACCTGCACCACCGCGGCAACCGGATCGACTACCTTCGAATAGATCAGGAAGTCCACGGAGATGGGAGCATTGTCTTTGGTGATACAGGTCTGATGCGGGATCTCTAGGTAGGTCTCGCGCAAGTCCTGCCGGCGCACCTGGTCGATAATCGGCAGCACGATGACCAGGCCGGGCCCTTTCGCGCCGATGACGCGGCCCAGCCGGAACACCACCAGCCGCTGGTACTCGGGCACGACTTTGATGCTCATCCAGGCGAACAGGAGCACCAGGACGACGAGAACCCCAAGCGCCGCTGCCATCTCGTAACTAGCTCCTTTCCGGTTGAACCCTTTACTTCTTCTGCACTTTCTACACTTCTACTACACTTCGTTACAGCGCTATACTCCGTTATACTTCTATATCTACTTCTATATCTCTTAACTTCTTACTTACTTACTTACTTACTCTCTACATTATTTATTCTACTTCTTGCCAGCAGTGTTCCTGTAGATCGACACAGGCATAGCAGCCATCGCGCGCTCAAGCGCGCTCGACCCGCAGCCGCAGCCCTTCGACGGCCTTCACGCGCACACGCTCGCCCTTCTTGATCGGCCCGTCGAGCTTGCTGCGCGGCTCAGCGATGGCCGTCCAGCTTTCGCTGTGCACGAGCACACTGCCGACCGGGTCCAGGTCGGTCTCAGCCACGCCGGTGGCGCCGACGAGGGCGCCGGGCCCCATCACCGGGCTGGCGCGCTGAGCGCGCAGGCCGGCGCCGACCAGGTAGGTGAAGAACGCAACGGTAGCAAGCGTCATCGCCGCGATTACCCACGGGGAGACTCGCATCACTGGCGCGCGCACATCCGGGGGCGTCAGCGGCGCGAAGAGCATCAGCGATCCTAGCACGAAGGCGATCACGCCCCCGGCGGTGAGCAGACCATGGCTGGTGATCTTGATCTCCAGCACGAACAGCACGATGGCGAGGGCCAGCAGCGCCAGGCCGCCCCAGTTCAGCGGCAGTTGCTCCAGGGCCACGAACGCTAGGATCAAGCACAGCGCGCCCACCACGCCGGGCAGGATTTGCCCGGGATTGAAGAGCTCCGCCAGGAGAGCGTAGGCACCGATGGTCAGCAGGATGTAGGCGATCGTCGGATCGATCAGGCGGTGCAGGATCGCCTCCGCCGGGGTCATGGGCAGCTCACGCACCGGTGCATCGCGCGTCGAGAGAGTGCGCGGCCCAGCCGGCGTCATCACCGTGCGACCGTCCAGCTTCTGGAGGAGCTCCTGCCGGTCGGTGGCGATGAGGTCGATTACCTTGAGCTCAAGCGCCTCCGTCGCCGTGATCGACTTGCTTTCCCGCACGGCCTGCTCGGCCCAGTCGGCGTTGCGGCCGCGCTGTTCGGCGATGGCCCGGATGGTTGCGGCCGCGTCGTTGGTGACCTTCTCGGCCATCACCTGGTCCATCTGACCGCCGGCGCTGACAGGATGCGCTGCACCGATATTTGTGCCGGGCGCCATGGCCGCTACGTTCGCCGCCATGACGATGAACACCCCGGCGGAGGCCGCCCGCGCGCCGGCCGGCGTGACATAGGCCACCGTTGGCACCGGCGAGGCCAGCATCGCCTGGAACATCGTGCGCATCGAGGTGTCCAGGCCGCCGGGCGTGTTGATCTCCAGGAGCAATAGCTCAGCGCCATCGTGCTGGGCCTGCTCCAGTGCGCGTTTCAGGTACTGCGCGTTGATACTGTCGATGGTGCCATTGACACGGATCACGTACACCGGCCGCGCAGATGCAGCAGCCCCTTGGCTGGCAGCCAGCACTGCCACCAGGCTGGCCAGCAGTAAAGCGAAGCGAAGCGCGCGTACGAGCACAGCAGTACCTTTAAACCAGAGCTAGCAGTACCTTATAAACTCAGAGCCATTAGACCCCAGAGCCAATAAACCCCAGCGCTAAGATGAAACTCGCAGGCCTCGCGCACACAGCGGCTTTGCTCTAGAAGACCCGCCCGAGACGGCGATGGCTTAAGTCCGGCAAAACATTCTTACGTCCGGATGTTTTGCCGGAACATGGATAGTCTGCCCAAATTATACCCCCTGGCGAGATGGCCGGCTGGCTCCTGGCTGTTGGGGAGCGATCTGGCTGGAAGCCGGCGTGGACCCGTCACAGAGCGCTGGCCAGGAGCCCGATCGCGACTGTGCTTCTCGCCTCAGCGCGCTGTCGAGGCTCCCGCGACGGTTCTCGGGGAATTAGGGAACGCACGGACCGGCTGATACGCCTTTCCGGGAATTTCACCGCCTGTGTTTCAATAGGATCGGATCGGAGAGCGAGTTGCGCGCGGCGAGGGTGTGGAGCAAAGGACACGGGACAGGCAGCGGGATAGATGTGGATGGGGTGCCGTCGCGCCGTGTGCTCCCTTGTTAGGGCTTGTTAGGGCGTACCAAGCCGGTGCGATCGGAATCAGGCTGCAGAGGGCGGGGAATGAAGCGTTCGCGTGTGTACACTGGGGTGGCCGATGCTTGATGTGTGCCTGCTGGGCACCGGAGGGATGATGCCGCTGCCGGGTCGCTGGCTCTCTGCACTGCTGCTGCGTACTGGCGGGAGCATGGTGCTGATCGACTGCGGGGAGGGCACCCAGGTGAGCCTGCGGCAGGCAGGCTGGGGCATAGCTGGCCTCGATACAATCCTGCTGACACACCTGCATGCTGACCACATTGGTGGCCTGGCCGGGCTGTGGCATCTGCTCGCCCAGAGCGAGCGTTCTGCACCGCTGGTGCATATCGGGCCAGCCGGCACAGCGCACGTGCTACGGCACCTCACGGCCGCGCTGGCGCCGCGCCTGCCCTATCAACTCTATATCCGTGAACTCCAGGGAAAGGAACGCTTCGAGGCCGCCGGCTTTCGCTGCGCTTCCCTGCTGGTGGAGCACAGCGTGCCCTGCTTTGCCTACCGGCTCGAGGTGCCGCGCGGGCGTCGCTTCGATCCAGAGCGGGCGCAGGCTCTGGGTATCCCACTACACCTCTGGAAGGTGCTCCAGTCAGGCCAGCCTGTGCACTGGGAGGGCGGAGCGGCGGTGCCCGACGACGTCCTGGGGCCGCCGCGCCGCGGCCTGTCCGTCGCCTTCGTAACTGACACGCGGCCGGTCCCGTCGCTCGTCGAGTTTGTGCGCGGCGTCGATCTGCTGGTGTGCGAGGGCATGTACGGCGACCCGGCCGAGGCGGAGCGCGCCGTAGAGCGCGGCCACATGACCTTCCAGGAGGCGGCGTGCCTGGCAGCGGAGGCCGGTGTGCGCCGGTTGTGGCTGACTCACTTTAGCCCGTCGATGGCCGATCCGGCCGCGTACCTGCCGGAAGCCACCCGCATCTTCCCTGCTGCCGAGCTAGGCTACGACGGCAAGAAGCTGACCCTGACCTTCGCTGCGGAGGACGTTGCCGGCAGCCCGGCCGAACTTGGATCTCCCGCGCGGAACACTGGGAAGTGGGAATAGTGAGCAGGGGGGCTCCAGCCGAGCAGCGCCCGGCTGGTATACTGGGCTCGATGGTGCCTCGCATGTCTCCACTCTCGGCGGGCGCAGAGAGCGCCCTGGCCCGCTGGCTCTCAAGGGCGCTGATCAACCGGAACTACGCGCTCTTCATGGCGGGCTCGTTCGTGTCGGCGACCGGCTCCTGGTTCCAGGCCGTGGCGGTCGGCTGGCTCGTGCTGGAGCTCAGCAACTCTGCGTTTGCCCTGGGGCTAGCCAACTTCGCCCAGATGGCGCCGCTGCTCGTGCTCGGCAGCGTGGGCGGCGCGCTGGCCGATCGGGTAGAGCGGCGTACGCTGGTGCTGGTCAGCCAGGCCGGTGGCGCACTGGCGCTCGGCGCGCTGGCCGTGCTGGCGGCGATCGACCGCGCTACAGTCCCGCTAATTCTGCTTGCTTCTCTGGCCCTAGGCATCTGCAACGCCGTGCTCTGGCCGACGTGGTCTGTATTTATTAAGGATCTGGTGGGTGCAGAGCGCCTGCGCGAGGCGATCGCCCTGAACTCCGCCCGCTTCAACCTCACCCGCGTCATCGGTCCTGCCCTGGCCGGCGGTGTGCTCAGCCGCTTCGGCGCGGCGGTCTGCCTGGAGCTCGCGGCCGCGGGGATGCTCGGCGTGCTCGTCTCGGTCTGGCTGATCCGGCTCCCTCCCGCTCACAACAACCGCCCGGCGCCCTGGCTCCAGGCATTGCGCGAGGGGATGGCCTTCGCCTGGCACCACGGCCCCACCCGCCGGCTGCTGCTACTGACCGGGTCGGTCGGGCTGATCGCGCTGCCATACCAGGCCTTTCTGCCGGCGATCGCCCGCGATGCGCTGGCCGCCGGCCCTGACGCCTACGGTGTGTTGCTCACCGCCGTCGGGGCTGGAGCAATCGCCGGGGCATTGCTGAGCGGCGCTCGCTTCGTCGCACGGCAGCCCGAGCGTGCCATGGCTCTCCTGGCCGCCGGCACAGGCCTGTCGCTGGTGCTGTTCGCCAGCGCGCGGTCGATGTGGGTGGCAGTGCCGGCGCTTGCCCTGGTAGGGCTGTGCTCGATCGGCTATCTCTCGACGGCGAACGCCACCCTCCAGCTCGCTGTTCCGGACTCACTCGTTGGCCGGGTGATGGGGCTGTGGGTCATGGTGAACGCCGGCACGACGCCGGTCGGAAGCCTACTCGAAGGGGCCCTGGCAGAGCGGTTGGGCCTCGCGACAACGCTTGTCCTTGCCGGCAGTATCTGTACTACGCTCGGTCTCGGCCTGGGGGTGAGCGCCTTCGCGCATAAAGTGGGGGCGCACGTCCCGCTCCTTCAGCGCAGCAAAGGCTCTGGATAAGCGCTCGTTCCCTTCTTCGCTCTCGCCTGCACGGTGCGGGGTATGCAGGCTGTGCCGTGAGCCTGTCCTGCGGGCGTTCTCTACTCTCCACACGCAGACAGGGGCGGCGCACCAGGTAGGTGACAGTGTCAACACTCCCACCTACTCTTCCGCAAGCGAACAGGGGCAGCGGTGGTCACTAGCCGCGTAGGAGTAGGATAGGAATAGGAATAGACGAGAGCTGAGGGCTCCTATGCCAGCCGGGCGAACAGCACGCCCAGCTCATAGAGCAGGTATGCTGGCACGCCTACCAGGGCCATGTTGACTGGATCACCCGTGGGCGTGATGATTGCCGCGAAGATGGCCGCAATGACGATAGCGTAGCGCCGGAAGCCGGAGAGCTGCCTGGCGTTGATGATCCTCAGCTTGGCCAGGAACCAGACGAACATCGGGATCTCGAACGTAATCCCAATAGCGAGGACCATCCGCGTGGCGAAGCTCAGGTACTTCTCAAGCTGCGGCTGCGTCTCGCCAAAGGTGGGATCGAGAAAGTTCACCAGGAAGTTGATTGCTGCCGGCAGGGTAACGAAGTAAGCGAAGAGCACCCCACAGAGGAACATGATCGTGGCGCCGGGTACGAGTGAGAGCAGCCATCGTTTCTCGTTCGGCTGCAGCGCGGGAGCGATGAACGCGCCGACCTCGTAGACGATCACCGGCATCGCCAGGATGATGCCGGCGTAGAGAGCCACCTTCATCTGGGTGAAGAAGCCCTCGGTAATGCCGAGCACCACCACTTTCTTCCCGGTGGCGAGCAGCGGCGCCAGCACAATCTCCATTAGCTTGTGTGAGAACAGGAACGCCAAGGCCGTACACACCAAGACGGCGACGAGGCTGACCATCAGTCGAGCCCGCAGCTCAGCCAGGTGCTCGGTGATGGTCATCTCCTCTTCGGACGCTGGCGCGTTCAGCCACTCGCGCCAGGCTCGCGGGGAGAAGATCTTGAGCGTGTTGATGAGGGGCTGGATCGGATTCTTCGACCGCCGTGCCTGTGTCGCTTTGCTGGACGTCAAAGTAGAGCTACTCATTCTGCTCAGTGCTCCCGCGGCGGCGAAGCTCCCTGCGCCGCCGGATCCTAGGTGCCATCACACCGCACCTGTCAGCCAAGCTGCCTGAGTAACCGGGCCCGGTGGCCGTGCGGCCGCGCCGCCGGGCTCCCTGACGCTGTGTGCTGTTATTCTACCAGGTCCTGGACGTACTCCACCGCGTCGCGCACCGTTCGCAAGTTCACCGCGTCATCCTCGGGAATGCGAATGCCGAATTCCTCTTCAATACTCAAGAGCAGCTCGGCTACCTCGTTGGGGTCAGCGTTCAGGTCGTCCAGGAAGTCGGCATCAGGGGTTACTTCGGACTCGTCTACGCCCAGCGTATCAGCGACAAGGCGTCGCACGCGCTCGTAGACCGTCTTGCTCACCGCCTCACCTCCCGGGGTTGGACGGTATGTCATGCTCAGCCTGCATGGTTCTGCCGCCCGGCGCGTCGGTGGCGGCTAGCAATCGTCCCCAGCACGCCATTCACAAACCGGGGCGACGTCTCGCTGCCGAAAAGCTTGGCCAGCTCCACGGCCTCGTTGATGGCAACCTTATCCGGCACTTCATTATCAAATAGCAACTCGAAAATCGCAAGCCGCAGGATGTTTTTGTCCACCGTAGCCATCTGCTCCAGCGGCCAGGCCGGCGCCACCTCCCGAATGAGCTGGTCGATTTCCTTCTGGTGGGCCAGCACACCGTACACCAGCCGCCGGGCGTAGCGCGCGGCCTCTTCCGTCACCGGCTGGTTCTCCTGGAGGTGAGCCAGCACGGTCTCCGGGTCGTGGCGGGCGATATCGATCTCATACAGCGCCTGGAGCGCCACCCCGCGGCCGCTCCGCCGGTCGGCGTGCGCGCCAGTAGCCGGGATTAGCGCATCCTCATTCCATGGTGGTGCTGGGCCAGTCATGCAGCGCCCTCAAGCAGGCGTTCCACGTAGCCAAGCCGCACGTCTCCCTGCCGAAAGATGGGGTCGGCCATGACCCGTCGGTGGAACGGCAGGGAGGTCTTCACCCCGCCTATTACATATTCTGTCAGTGCGCGATCCATCCGCGCAATCGCTTCCTCGCGGGTCGCCCCCCAGGCGATGAGCTTCACCAGGAGGGAATCGTAATACGACGGCATGACGTAGCCCGCAAAGACGTGTGAATCGACACGGATACCCGGCCCGCCCGGAGGCAGGTAGGTGGTGATCTCTCCACAATCAGGGGCAAACCGCCGGTCGGGGTCCTCAGCCGTAATCCGGCATTCAATGGCGTGGCCGCGCAGCACGATCTGCTCCTGCGTGCGCCCGAGGGGCTCGCCCGCGGCGATCCTGAGCTGCTCTTTGACGAGGTCGATGCCGCTGATCTCTTCGGTCACGGTGTGCTCGACCTGCAGGCGCGTGTTCATCTCCATGAAGTAGAAGTGACCCTGCTCATCGACCAGGAACTCCATGGTGCCGGCATTCTGATACGAGATCGCTGCGGCGCCGCGCACAGCCGCAGCGCAGATCTGCTCCTGGAGTTCACCGGGGAGGCCAGGCGCCGGAGCTTCCTCGATGAGCTTCTGATGCCGGCGCTGCACTGAGCAGCCACGCGCCCCCAGGTGGATCACGTTGCCGTACCGATCACCCAGCACCTGCACCTCGACATGACGCGCCGGCGCGATCAGCTTCTCGAGATAGAGCTGGCCGTTGCTGAAGGCGGCTTGCGCTTCGGCCTGGGCGATCGGGAAGAGCTGCTGCAGCTCGGCCTCATTCCTAACCACGCGCAGCCCGCGGCCGCCCCCGCCGGCGACGGCCTTGAGCATCACCGGATATCCCAGCGCCTGCGCCACCTCCTGCGCCTCGTCGATCGAACGCAGCGGATGATCCGTGCCCGGGATCACCGGGAGTCCTGCCGCGCGCATGATCTCCCGCGCCGCCGCCTTGTCACCCATGCGCTCGATCGTCTCCGGCGATGGACCGATGAAGGTGAGGTGGCACTGCTCGCAGATCTCGGCGAAGTACGGGTTCTCGGCCAGGAAGCCGGTGCCCGGGTGCACGGCATCGGCGCCGGTGATCAGAGCTGCGCTGATGATGTTGGGGATATTCAGATAACTCTTGGCCGCCGGCCCGGGCCCGATGCAGACGGTCTCGTCAGCCAGGCGCGCCGGCAGGGAGTCGCGGTCGGCCTCGGAGTGAGCCAGCACGGTGGGAATACCGGCCTCATGGCAGGCGCGAATGATGCGTAGCGCGATCTCTCCTCGGTTCGCGATCAGTACTTTGCGGAACATCTTGCTGCCGTACTGTCTCAGCGCTCAGGGCGCCGGAGTACTCAGTCCATCACCAGGCCCCCGTCCACGACGAGCACCTGGCCGGTGATGTACGCCGCGCCCGGCGAGAGCAGGAAGGCCACCGCCGCGGCCAGCTCCTCTGGCTCGCCAAAGCGACCGAGCGGGATCTGCTGCTTCAAGCGTTCCTGCCACTCGGCCGGCAGGTGCTCCGTCATGCGCGTGAGAAAGAAGCCGGGGGCAATGCAGTTGCACGTGATATTGCGTGAGCCGACCTCGCGCGCCACCGCGCGGGTGAACCCGATCAGCCCTGCCTTCGCCGCAGCATAGTTCGCCTGGCCAGCGTTGCCCATGAGCCCAACCACCGAGGAGATATTGACGATGCGTCCGTAGCGCTGGCGCAGCATCGGACGCAGCGCAGCACGCGTGCAGAGGTAGGCGGACTTCAGGTTGGTGTCCAGCACTGCATCCCAGTCCGGCTCGGCCATACGCATGAGGAGGGTGTCGCGGGTGATGCCTGCGTTGTTCACCAGGTGCTCGAGACGGCCGAACCGAGCCAGGACTTGCTCGACGAGCTGCTCGACCTCGTCCGCGCGGCTCACGTCGGCTTGGAAGACCTCCGCCTGCCCGCCGTCCTCCCTGATCCGCTCGGCGACCTGGCGTGCGGCGGCCTCATTGGAATGATAGTGCACGGCAACGATAGCGCCCAGGCGACCAAGATGGGTGGCGATGGCGCTGCCCAGGCCGCCGGATGCGCCGGTCACCAGAGTCACGCGATCCTTCACCTCGATCCTCCCACAGGGCCTGTAGGGCTGCTGCCACAGTTTCGCAAGAGCACGCCGGGTCTTTGCCGGCGCCGCCGAGCCCGCTGTTCTTTATTTTTATATTTATTTTTACATTATTTTTATATATTATTTTTATATTTTGTTGTCCCTCGGCGGGCCAGCCGGGGCGCCAGCTCCGCGGCCACGCGCGCCGCCTCCTCAACGCTCCCCACGTTCAACACCTCGACCGACGGATCGATACGCCGGATCAGGCCAGCCAGCACCTGCCCGGGCCCGAGCTCGATGAAGGTCCGCACGCCCGTCGCCAGCATCGTCCGTACGCAGTCCGCCCAGCGCACCGGACTGTACACCTGCGCTGCTAGCTCATGGCGGATCTCGTCGGGCTCGGTCAGCGGTGCCGCCGTGACGTTCCCGATAATGGGGATTTCCGCCGGGCGGATCGTCGCCGCGCGGATGCGCTCGGCCAGCCGGTCGGCGATCGAGCGCATCGCCTCAGAGTGGAACGCCCCGCTCACCGGTAGGGGGATGACACGCCGCGCGCCCCGCTGCGATGCCAGCTCCTGCGCCCGCGCCAGTCCCGCGTGGTCGCCAGCGATGACGATCTGGCCCGGACTGTTGATGTTCGCGACGGTGACGAACGACCCCGGCACCTCGGTGCGGACCTGCCGGCACACCTCTGCCAGCGTGGCCTCGTCCAGACCCAGGACGGCGGCCATCCCGCCCGGCTGTTGTTCCGAGGCACGCTGCATCAGCCGCGCCCGCACGGCGATCAGCGCGATGGCATCGGTCCACGCCATCGCTCCGGCCGGAACGAGCGCAGTATACTCACCCAGGCTATGCCCGGCGATGCAGACCGGCGTCAGCGGAGCCGGCAAGCGTGCTCGCAGCGCGGCGAGCGCGGCCATACTGACGGTGGCGATGGCTGGCTGTGCGTTGATCGTCTGCTGGAGGAGCTGGGCGGGACCTTCAAAGATGAGCTCCGAGAGCGGGAAGCGCAGCGCCCTGTCGGCGAGCATGAAGACCTCGCGCGCCTCAGGCACCTGCTCAAAGAGGTCGCGTCCCATGCCGACGGCTTGTGTTCCCTGGCCTGGGAAGATCAGAGCCAGCCGCAGGGGGCTCGACCGTTGCGTCACCACCCTCCGCCTTTACGTGTCAACGATACGTGCCAAACGTGTGCTGGCTATGCGGGCGATCTCACGGACGCCCACGCTGAGGACGCTGCTGCGGCCTGCTGGCACACACGGGCAAACAGCAGGCGCGCCCGTGGCCAGGCTAGCTGCCGGATTGCCCTGCCTCCTCGCGCACGCGGAGCACCTGCCTGCCGCGATACGTGCCACAGTTGGGGCAGACGTGGTGCGCCCGCCGATACTCGTGACACTGCGGGCAGATGACGAGCGCAGGTGGCTGGATACGAATGTGCGCCCGCCGATTGTCGCGGCGCCGTCGGGTCAGCTTCTTCTTCGGTACTGCCGGCATAGTCTCTGTCTTCTCCTTATCGTGTTGTCATGTTTCGTGTTGTCATGTTAGGTGTCGTGTCACTGATGTCGTGTTACTCGCGTTCTGCTGCGCTCTCTTCGCGCGAATTTATCCATATGACACGTATCATTCAATCGTACGGTTCACGTGTGCGATTCAAGTACACGATTCAATCGTGCGCTTGAATCGCATGATTGCACGCATCGTTGAATTAATAAATTATTAATAAATTAATTAAAATTAATTAAAAAGCAACTGTGAGGCTCACGGCCACAGCGAGCTACAATACACGAGCTACAATACGGCAGATGAGGCACCGCACCTAGAGGACCTCATGCCGGCCCGCTGTTCCGCTGCAACTGCTCAAAGGCAGCGCGCAACCCTTCCCAGCGAGAGTCGACCGGTTCGGGCGGGCAGGCGCACGGTCCCTCGTTCAGGTTCTTGCCGCAGCGCGGGCAGAAGCCCTGGCAGAGCTCTCGACAGAGCGGCTGCATCGGCAGTTCCACCAGCAGGTTCTGCCGCACCGCTTCGGTAAGATCGACCTCGTGCACCTCGTTGATAGTGAACGCCATCTCGTCCGCGGGCTCTGGCAGGGGCAGCCCGGTGACGATGTCCACCGACGGAAAGTACTCCTCGTTCAGCGTCATCGTGACCGGCAGCCGGAACCGCTCCAGGCAGCGGCTGCACTCTAGCTCAACCTCTGTGGTCAGCCGGCCCTGCACCAGAATGCGATCGGGCGCGCGGACCAGCCGGACCGTCCCCTCGATCGGCTGGGTGAGCGTATATTCGTCTAGGCTGGGCAGCTCGGCATAGATACGGTACTCCCGCGTGGAACCAACCGGTGCCTTGAGCAAGCCCGCGACATTAAAACGCAAATCCTGGGTAGTCATAGTCTCACCGGCCATCGGCCGCCAGCGCGCACCCGGGCCGGCATAACCCGCGCCAGCCCCGCACCGCCGCGCCCGGCTCTGCCGACCAGGCGCTCGATGAGCGCCGCGCCGTCCTGCCTGGTCCTACTCGACCCCCTCGCCGCGCAGTTCCACCGCAGGCACAGCCGGCTGCGCCGCCTGGCGCAGGGTGCGCTCCAGGCGAGCGATGCCGCGCTCGATCTCGTGGCGGTACCGCTCGAGCTCCTCGTGCAGAGTCTGGAGCACCTCCAGCGCGTAGGCATCGGCGCCCTCGCGGATCTCCTCGGCCTGGCGCGTCGCCTCGTCGATGATCTCCTGGGAGCGCTGCTCAGCCAGCTTGAGCAGCTCGCGCTCCTGGAGCAACTGCTCGGCTCGCTCCTGCGCCTGCTTGACAATCCGCTCTGCCTCTGCCTGGGCCTGCGCGGTGATGCGATCACGGTCCTGGCTCACGCGGCGCGCCTGCTTGATTTCCTCCGGCACCACGATGCGCATCTGATCGATGATGTCGAGGCACTCTTTCTCATCGATCATGATCTTGTTAGTGAATGGCACGCGCTGGCCAGCGTTGATGAGTGACTCCAGGCGATCGACTAAGAACAGGATATCGATCTCACTCACCTCGCTTCAGCAGACGGCTGCCCGACGGCGCCAGAGCAAACCGCCGCCGCAACTGTTCTGCAACATGGGGCGGCACGAACTCGCTGATATCTCCGCCGAGCGCTGCAACCTCCCGAATCCGGCTTGAGCGCACGAACGAGAGCGCACCCGTCGTCATCAGGCAGACGGTCTCCAGCTCGGGCGCCAGCTCGCGGTTCATATGCGCCATCTCCAGCTCATACTCAAAGTCTGAGATCGCGCGCAGCCCGCGGATAATCGCGCGGGCGCCCACTGCCCGCGCGCAGTCCACCGTCAGCCCGGTGTACGTACACACCTCGACGTTCGGGATATCTGCCACGGCCTGCCGCACCATCTCGACACGCTCTTCGACCGAGAAGAGTACGTCCTTGCGTGGTGTGGCATACACCGCCGCAATGACGACGTCGAACAGGCCAGCTGCACGCCGGATAATATCGAGATGCCCGTTCGTGATCGGATCAAAGCTCCCGGGGAAGAGCGCTCGAACCACGGTGCCGCCCCCGCAGCCTCCCATATGCTGCTAACCCGTGAGATTATAGCAGGAACCCGGCAGGCATGTCATAAACCCGGGGCAGCCAGTTGGGACGCAGCCGCCGGGACATGCTGCCGCTGCCTTCCGCCATCGGTTCCCCGCTCGAGACGTTGCACGTCCGCACGTCGAGCGTTCAGCATTACATTCGGCGTTATCGGCGTTAAATGTAATGTATTGACAAGCACTATATCCAGAGGTATGATATCCTAACAGGCAAGCGCCTGTTATGTCGTCCATGGCCTTGGTGGTGGAGCGGTCAGCACGTCTGTGCAAGGCCTCCATGCATTCCTCGGTCGAGCGCTGCTGGCACGCGTAGCCACCGCTTGTGAACACGGCGCTTGTTGCTGATTATCGCGCTGCGGAGTGCGCACTGATGCCGCTTCGCTGGGTCGCGGTTCCCTCTCGTGTCTGTGCTGGCACTGGCGTAGTGCCGGCTCGGTCTCGCCACCTGCGGCTGCATCGCGCTGCGCTGCTTGCTCCAAGCTCCCGGCGCGCGGCTTGCCCTGGCGGTGAGGCGCTGGCTACTGGCTTCGGAGTGCTACGCACGCTTATACTCCTCCCTCTGGCGTGGTCCCGGCGTGACATGTCCTCTCGTGCACCTTCCGCCGCAGCTGCGGCGTTCGCCGGCTCCACCTGGACAACCTGCATGGCTTCAGCGCGTAGTTCTCATTCGCGCTGCCCAGCCCAACGAGCCAGGCATGGTTTCCTTGAGCAAGGGTTATCACATCAATAGACTATCATGTCTAATATGCGTTATGCTCTCTGAGGCGTAGAGAAGAAGAGGAGGGTTAGGATGGAAACGGAACCCAGGATGAACCGGGCGGAGTTCCTGCGGCTCTCGACTGCCGCGGCGGTGGGGAGCCTCATGGCCGGGGCTGGGGCTGCGCTGGCAACCTCCGCCGACTCGGCGGAGGCCGCGCCTGCTACCCAGGGACGGTACGGCGAAGCGCCGATGCTGGCCGAGCGGGTGCAGCGCGGCGAGCTCCCGCCCGTTGAGCAGCGCCTGCCGGAGAACCCTTACGTCGTGCCCCACGCCTGGCTGACCCCCGGCAAGTATGGCGGCTGGATGCAGTGGGCCTGCACCTCAGCCGACGACTGGGGCACCACCCACTTCATCCAGGAGAGCATGTACGGCCATTCTCCCTTGCGCTGGCTGAAAGATGGGCTGGAGATCGGCCCGGGCCTGGCTGAGCGCTGGGAGACAAACCAGGATACCAGCGTGTGGACGTTCTACTTCCGCAAGGGCCTGAAGTGGTCAGATGGGCACCCCTGGACGGTCGATGACATCCTGTTCTGGTGGGAGGATGAGGTGCAGATCCCCGACCTCAATGAGCTACCGCCGGACGAGGCGCGCTCGGGGAAGGGGACGCTGATGCAGATGCGCAAGATCGACGACTACACCTTGCAGCTGATCTTTGATGCCCCGGCGCCGCTGACCGCCGACCGCCTGGCCATGTGGGTCAAGCGCGGTATCGGCCCGCGGTGGATGGATCCCAAGCACTACCTGGCGCAATTCCATCCCAAGTACAACCCCGACGTGGACCGGGCCACCTGGGTGGAGACCTTCACCGCCAAGCGGGACTTTGCCATCAACCCAGAGTGCCCTACCATGACCGGGTGGATGCTGGAGAGCTACACCAAGGGGCAAAACTCGGTGTGGGTGCGCAATCCATACTACTGGTGTGTGGACCAGTGGGGGAATCAGCTGCCCTACATCGATGGCATCACCCAGACCAACGTGCAGGACGCTCAGGTGCTACGCCTGCGCATTACCTCCGGTCAGGTCGACTATGTCCACGGCGGGTTCGTGCCGCTGACGCTGGCGGATGTGTCGGTGCTGCGACAGGCCGAGCCACGCAGCGGGCTGGAGGTACGCTTCTGGGATAGCGGGTCCGGCACATCGTCCATGTACTTCTTTAACTATGACTACGCGGACCCGAAGATGCGCGCCCTGATCCGCGAGCCGAAGTTCCGCAAGGCGCTCTCCCATGCCTACAACCGCGCCAACGTGCAAAAGGTGGTGTACTTCAACACCGGCGAGCTGACGACCGGCACGCTCAGCCCGAAGGCGCTGGAGTACAATGTCGAGGGCGGACGGCGGGTGTACGAAGAGTGGCGGGACAGCGCGCTGCGCTACGATCCGGACTACGCCAAGCGCCTGCTGGATGAGATCGGCGTGACCGACAAGAACCGCGATGGCTGGCGCGAGATGCCCGACGGAAGCCCGCTGGTGATCACCCTCGATTACCCGGCCGACCAGCCGCCTGACAGCGAGCACGTGCGCAAGAACGAGCTCCTGGCCAAGGACTGGCAGGCCATTGGCCTGAATACCCGGCTGAACCCGGTAACTCCTACGACCTTCGGGGACCAGTGGGCGGCGGGTCAGATCCTCACCACCACGGCCTGGGAGGTCGGCGACGGCCCGAACCACCTGGTGTACCCGCAGTGGCTGGTCCCCCTGGAGCGCTCCCGCTGGGCGCCGCTGGAGGGCACCTTCTACGCCGTGCGCGGCACACCGAAGGAGCGCGAGGAGCTGGACGTCGATCCCTACAAGCGCACGCCGCCGCGCATGGCCCCGGAGCCGGGTGGCCCCATTGACCGGCTATGGCAGATCTACGACCAGACCAAGGTCGAACCAGATGTGCTCAAGCGCATCTATATGGTCTGGGACATGATCAAGATCCACGTGCAGGAGGGACCGTTCTTCTCGGGCACGGTGGCTAATACTCCACGCCTCGTGCTGGTGAAGAAAGGCCTACGCAACGTGCCGCGGCGGGAGGACCTGGCGCTGGGCGGCTTCGTGAACCCCTGGATCCACCCGACTCCGGCTGTGTACGACCCGGAGGCCTACTACTGGGAGGACCCGGCTGCCCATCCGCGGGCGTAACCGGAGATCCGCGCGCCGGCGGTGTGGTGGCGGGTGTCCGCCACGCCACCACACCGCCTTCTGCCACAACGATCCTGCGCCTGCCTGCCAGGGCTCCGGAGGCTGAGGGCGATGCTGAATTACATTCTGCGGCGCATTCTCTACATGATTGTGATCCTGTTCCTTGTCTCGGTGCTCGGGGCGATCCTTATTGAGCTGCCTCCCGGCTCGGCGCTAGAGGCACGCATCCAGCGCCTGCGTGCCCTGGGCGGGGAGATGTCGCTCGATCAAATTCAGTCCCTGGAGGCTCGCTACGGGCTGCGCGATCCCCTGCCGGTGAAATATTTTAAATGGGTCTCGCGGGTCATCCGCGGTGATTTTGGCCAGTCATTCACATATGACGCGCCGGTCGCCAATCTCATCTGGGACCGGCTGGGCCTTACCTTGCTCCTCTCAAGCTTTGCCTTTATCTTGTCTTGGGGTCTCTCTATTCCGCTCGGGGTTTACTCGGCGACGCATCGCTATACGCTGCCGGATTACATCATTACAGCGCTCCAGTTCATTGGCGTGGCCGTGCCCAACTTCTTGCTCGCCCTCATCGTCATGGTCATCGCCGCCCAGGTATTCCATGCTGATGTGGGGGCCTTGTTTTCTCAGAAATACGCCACAGCTCCATGGAGCGTGGGCAAAGTCATCGATCTCTTGCAACACCTGTGGATCCCGGTGCTCGTCATCGGCGCCGGAAGCACAGCCTGGCTCACCAGAGTGATGCGGGCGAATCTGCTGGACGTGCTGAACCAGCAGTATGTGCAGACGGCGCGGGCGAAGGGCCTGGCTGAACACATCGTCATCTGGAAGCATGCGGTGCGCAATGCCCTGCACCCGCTGATCATGGCGCTGGGCGGCGTCCTGCCCGGACTGATCTCCGGCGAGGTCATCGTCTCGACAGTATTAAACCTGCCGACCACGGGGCCGCTGTACTTCAGCGCTCTCCTCAACAAGGATATGTATCTGGCAATCACCTTTTTGATGTTCCTCTCAGTCATGCTCGTGGTCGGGAACCTCCTTGCTGATCTCTTGCTGGCTTGGGTCGACCCACGTGTGCGCCTGGAATGAGGCGCTTCGACGGAAGTCCCGGCATCGCCCAGCATCATGGAGGCAACGGACATGGCAACTGCCACCGGGGTCGCAATCGAAGATGTCCGGCAGGTGCTTGAGCACGGCAAGGATGTCGGGCAGGTCTCGCAATGGACCCTGATGCGCTGGCGCTTCATGCAGAACAAGCTCTCGGTCGCCGGTGGCATCGTCTTGATCATTATGTACCTCCTCGCTGCGCTGGCACCGTTCCTGTCTCCCAACCACTTCGACGCGCTCGACCCCGATCATGTCTGGGCATCTCCAACAGTCATCAAGTGGGTCAACGGGCGCCCGGCCATCTGCGCCCTGGAGCAGACGCTTAACCAGGAGACATTCACCTGGGTCTACACGCAGGACTGTAGCAAGACCTACCCAATCAAGTTCTTCGTGCGGGGCTACTCCTACAGGCTCTTTGGGATCATCCGCACCGATGTCCATCTGTTCGGCGTGGATCCGCCGGCCAAGCTCTTCCTCTTCGGCGCCGACGCCCAGGGACGCGATCTCTTTGCACGGGTACTGGAAGGCTCACGCGTCTCGCTCACCGTCGGCCTGCTCGGCGTCGCCCTCTCCATCGTTATAGGCTCGATTCTGGGGACGGCCTCCGGCTACATGGGCGGTGCCATCGACAACCTGATCCAGCGCTTTATCGAGCTGCTTATGTCGATCCCGACGCTGCCGCTGTGGGCGGCGATCGCTGCGGCCCTGCCCCGCGAGATGCCGGTGGTGCAACGCTACTTCTTGATCACGCTGGTGCTTTCCCTGGTGGGGTGGACAGGGCTGGCGCGGCAGGTGCGCGGGAAGGTGCTTGCGTACCGCACGCTCGATTACACGCTGGCCGCGCGCCTGGCAGGAGCATCACACTGGCGCATTATCCTTACACATATGCTCCCCAACGCGCTCAGCCATATCATTGTCGTCGGAGCACTGGCGATCCCGGGCACGATCCTAGGCGAGACGGCGCTGAGCTTCCTGGGATTGGGCATGCTGCCGCCTGCCGTGAGCTGGGGCGTGTTGTTGCGGGATGCCCAGCAACTTCAGGTTGTGCTGCAGCATCCCTGGCTGCTTATCCCTGCGGTGGCGGTCATCCTGGCAGTGACCTGTTATCAGTTCCTAGGCGATGGCCTGCGCGACGCCGCAGACCCATATAGCTAAGCAGCTCATGCGCAGAGGAGATGATCCCTATGGCCGACACCGTTGCCATTCCACAGCAGCCGGCAGCGCACTCCGGCCTCTCCGGTGCCGTGGCAGAGCGCGTCCTGGAAATTCACGACCTGCATGTGCACTTCTATACCCAGTTGGGCATCGTGCGCGCGGTGAACGGGGTCAGCCTGAGCATTCCGCGCGGCAAGGTGTTGGGCGTGGTGGGAGAGAGCGGCTGCGGGAAGAGCATTACTGCGCTCAGTATCCTGCAGCTTGTGCCCCCGCCCGGCAAGATTGTTGCCGGACGCATCCTCTTCTGGGACAAGGGCGCGGCTCAGCCAGTCAACCTGCTCGACTATGACCGGCATAGCCCGCAGATGCGCAGCATCCGTGGTGGCAAGATCAGCATGATCTTCCAGGAGCCGATGACTTCTCTCAACCCCTGCTACACGATCGGCGACCAGATCATGGAGGCGATCCTGCTGCACCAGACACCCCACCGCGGCGAGGCGAAGGCGCGCGCCATCCAGATCCTGCACCGGGTCGGCATGCCGAACCCGGAGCGGGTGTTTTCCATGTATCCGCACCAGCTCAGCGGTGGCATGCGCCAGCGCGCGATGATCGCTATGGCCCTCTCGTGCACGCCTGAGCTCTTGATCGCCGACGAGCCGACCACAGCGCTCGATGTAACCACCGAGGCGCAGATCCTGGACCTCATGCGTGAGCTCCAGCAGGAGTACGGCATGTCCATCATGTACGTCACCCATAACCTCGGCGTCGTGGCTCAGATGTGCGATGAGGTGGCGGTGATGTACCTGGGGCGCATTGTTGAACGAGCCACCGTGGAAGAGCTTTTCTACAACCCGAAGCATCCCTACACGCTCGCGCTCATGCGCTCGATCCCGCGTCTGGGAGCACAGCGGAAAGTTCACCTGCAAGTCATCAGCGGCAACGTCCCGGATCCCTACACCGTGGTGCCGGGCTGTCCCTTCCACCCGCGTTGCCCGAGCGCCATCCCAGGGGTGTGCGATCGCCTGGTACCGGCTGAGACCTCGATCGACGGGGCGCCGCACCACACAGTGCGCTGCCACCTGTATCCTGGAAGCACGGTCGAGACGGCGGACGTGCATGGGGCGGTGGTCACGCCCGCTCCCTCGCGGTGAGGTTATGCCCGGACATGAAAGCAGCGGGGTGAGGCAGAGGCGATGCAGGGTGGTACAGGGCGGTACGGTACGGGAAGGTCCAACGCAGCCGCGACAGACTACATCGAGCATACCGGCGCGCCGGCGAGGGAAGAACAATGAGCGCACCAGCTCAGCAGACAGAGCGTAGGACCGCAGATGCTGTACAGGGTAACGGGACGTCGAAAGAGGTCCTTCTGGAAGTGCGGGACCTGAAGAAGTACTTCCCGCTCCACGGAGGATTGTTCCGCCGCGTCGTCGGACAGGTCAAGGCCGTGGACGGCATCTCGTTTACCCTGCACAAGGGCGAGACACTGGGCCTGGTCGGCGAGAGCGGCTGTGGGAAGACCACGGCTGGACGCAGCATCATCCGCCTGTATGAGCCCACTGCCGGTGAGGTGATCTTCCACGACCCCGACTGGGGCCCAGTGCACATGGAGAAGCTTGACGGGCCCCGGCTGCGCCACGTCTGGACGCACATGCAGATGATCTTCCAGGACCCCTTCTCGTCCTTGGACCCGCGCATGACGGTAGGGCGCATCATCGCCGAGCCGCTGATCATCCACCGGCGCTACCAGGGCCGGGTGTTGTGGGACCGCGTGGCGGAACTCCTCACGCTCGTGGGCCTGCGTCCTGAGCACATGAGCCGCTACCCGCACGCTTTCAGTGGTGGTCAGCGGCAGCGCATCGGCATTGCCCGAGCCCTCGCGCTCAATCCCACGCTGGTGATCTGCGACGAGCCGGTCTCGGCCCTGGACGTCTCGGTGCAGGCGCAGATTCTCAATCTCCTGGGCGACCTCCAGCAGCAGCTCGGTCTCAGCTATCTGCTGATTGCCCATGACCTGAGCGTGGTGTGGCACATCGCCGATCGCGTCGCGGTGATGTATGTGGGCCACCTTGTGGAGGTTGCGCCTACGGAGTCACTCTTCTTCACGCCGAAGATGCCCTACACGGAGGCGCTCCTGGCCGCTATTCCGAAGCCTGATCCGCGGGCCCGCACGCGGCCGGTGCGCCTGCCGGGCGAGGTACCCAGTCCGGCAAACCCGCCCAGTGGCTGTCCGTTCCACCCGCGCTGTCCGTATGTGCAAGAGATCTGCCGGAAGGAGCGGCCGCTGTTGCGGCTGGTAGGACAGGAGCACTGGGCGGCCTGCCATTTCGCCGAGACGTTATCGCTGCGCGGTGTGCCGCGGTTGACCGAACTGCCGGCGTTACATCGGCCTCCTGCACCCGCCGCGGCCGGGTCGGTCCAGGGCACGATCCCGCAGCCCGGCCAGACAAGCGGGCATACTGACGTACAGGCTTAGGGCATACACGCAGCTCCCGCCAGGCAGTGTGGCGCAAGGCTGGTCAGTCCAGCTCCCGGAGCTCGCGGCGCGGCGTCGCCAGCGCCAGTGCCGCCGCGAGCACGATCAACGCCCCAAGCAGCACCGCGCCCGGCGCTCCGATCCGATCCGCCAGCGGGCCCAGCAGCGCCGAGCCAAGCGGCGTGAAGCCACGGAAGCTGAGCATATGCAGGCTCAGTACACGGGCGCGCAAGTGCCCTGGAGCAATGGTTTGCAGCAGCGTGCTTGCGGTGGTGCCAAAGGAGAGGTTCGCTGCCCCGATTCCTATGAGCAGCGCCGCGGCGAGCAGATACCACTGGCATAGGGCGAAAGCCGCCAGCAGCGCAGCGAACGCTACCATGCTCCCGACCAGGAAGAGGCCCTTCCGCCGCACGCCGCCGATGGCGGCCAGGCCGAATGCGCCCAGAAGCGTCCCCGCACCCGCGGCCGAGGTCAAGTAAGACTGGAAGATCAACTGCGTCTCGTAAGGGCGGTCCGGCGCCAGCACATCCTTGATGAACGCCGGGAGCAGCTGGATGTACGAGCGTGCGAAGAGGCTGGTTACTGCTGTCAGCAGCACGACAGTCCACAGCACTGGGTGGCCGCGCACATAACGCAGCCCTTCGACCAGGCTCTGGACCATCGTACTGTTGCCGGGCGCTACCGGGCGGCGCGGCACACGAATGACTGCCAGCGCGGCGAGGACGGCTCCGTAGCTGATAGCGTTCGCGTAGAATGCCCCAGCGACGCCGACGAACGGCACCAGCAGCCCGTAGAGCGCCGGTCCGGTGAACGCCGCGCCATTGAACTGCGCAGACTCCAGGCTGTTCGCGCTCATCAGGTCTTCTTTCGGCACCAGGTCCGGGGTCAGCGCACGGCGCGCCGGCTGGTCGAAAGACTGGAGCGTGGCTGTCACCAGGCTGTAGGCGAGGAGGTGCCAGGGCTGGACCAGGCGGGTCGAGACGAGCACGGCCAGGCCAAGAGCCAGCAACGCCTGCGCACCCTGCGTACAGAAGAGCAGCCGCACGCGATCGACCCGATCGGCCACCACACCCCCGATCAGCGGGAAGGCCAGCAGAGGCACCGCGCTGGCTAGACCGATCATGCCCAGCATCGCCTTCGAGCCGGTCAGGTCGTACATCAGGAACCCGGTGGCGACGAGCTGCATCCAGGTGCCGGTGTTGGAGATGATGAGGCTGAGCCAGAAGATAGCGAAGTCGCGATGCCGCAGCGCGCCGAAGCGGCGCCTGGACCGCGGCTGCTCGAGCGTGATGCCGGCAGTAACCGCTGCACTGCCCTGTATCACCGGCTCAGACGTGCTCATGCCTGGCGGCACTCCTCCGGACGGCATTATTGTCGAACGGGCCAGCGCAGAGGTCAAGAGGTGTCCACGGCGCAGGAAACTTCACCGCAGAGCCGCTCGACTGTCCGCGCTGCCCGCGGAACCTCCCTGCAAAGCGGGCTCGCATGGCAAGTATCACGGCCCTGGATGGCAAACGCAGGCCCTATCGATTGCTCGTCCAGGCGTCGAGCGGCACAAGCTTCGGCTCGCTGCCGCGCACCGCGCCGGGGGCCAGTAGGACGGCAATCCTGGTGGACGTGACTTTCTCCGGCAGGCGCACCACCAGCTTCTTCACGCCCGGAGCCGGGCGCTGCGGCGGCGGGATGTGCACCGGCGCGACCTCAAAACGTGCCCCGGCTGGAGCGAGCAGACGCGCCTCCAGCGATTGCCCGTTGCTCGTCAGCATCGCTCGCTCACCGTTGACAGCCACCTCCGCCCCGGTATGCATGGCCC
This sequence comes from Chloroflexota bacterium, assembly GCA_042408875.1. GTDB lineage: Bacteria > Chloroflexota > UBA11872 > JBHOQS01 > JBHOQS01 > JBHOQS01. The sequence goes on from JBHOQS010000022.1 coordinate 234,903, forward strand.
AGACGGCCTCCACCGGTCTGGCCGCCTCGATCTCGTCCTGCACGAGCACGCGACTGCGTCCATCCACCAGGGCAATGCCCCGGCGCACCCGGGTTGCGCCGACGGGCGCGTACGCAGCCGTGAGATCGGCAATAGCGAAGGCATTGTCCGGGCGTGACTGGAAGGCTGTCAGCGGTGCGACGGCGCGAGGGTCCTGGTTCTGCCCATCCAGCAGAAGGGTGTTATGGCCCTCAGTGCGCAGCCGGTAGTACGTCCAGCGTTGATTGCCGAAGTAGCCGGGCAGGTTGTAGTCATCGGGCCCCAGATCGAGTGCCCAGCGCCGGCCCAGGGCGTCTAGCACGAACGTCCCCAGGTCCAGGTGGGAGTGGTTCGCCTTGTTGTCCCCGCCCTTAAAGCCGACGTAGATGGCCTGGCGATCGGTCCATGATGACCGGAAGAACGCTAGATGAGTCGCGACATACCGGGCGTCAAGCGGCACGCGGGCTAGATCGTCCCTGCTCCCGCGCGGATCGTACCAGAGCAGGTCAGCGGCGCTGACCCGGCCGGCGGCGGCCTCGCGGGCGGCCCAAGCAAGGAGGGGCTGGTCGTAGCGGCGGGCCAGCCAGAACAGCGCTGGCTCATCGCCGGCACGTTCACCGGCATCGGCGAAGTTAAAAAACAACCCGGTTGGGCCCACGCTGTGTACCCGGAAGAGCCCTGCGCCGGCCAGCCCCGGCAGATCGCTTAAGCCAAAGTCCGTGCCCAGCGCGCTCTGCAAAGCGGCGAAGACGAGCACCGTATAACGGGTAGCGTAGCTCCAGTACCCAGGCCCTTCGGCCCAGGCACCATCCGGCGCGTACGAGGCCAGTGCATACGGCAGGCCCGAGAGCGCCTGCACCAGCAGATAGCGCGCCAGCTCCGGCTCCTCATCAGCCACCGCCAGCGCGGCTGTGGCGATGCCGCCGTTACAGACGTTGTTCCAGTTGAACGGGTTCTTCGCCCACCAGGCACCTGAGCGGTACGCTCGCTCGGCTGCGCGCAGCCCTTTCTCCACGAGCGCCGTGCGGATCGTTTCACGGTCCTCTGCCGGCAATGCCTCAAACAGCCAGTCATAGCCGATGGCGAAGGCATGGCTCATCTCTGCCACGTCGAGGAAGTGCGAGGGGTTCCAGTCGGAGAATGACGCTGCCGCAAGCAGCTCAGTGCGAGCGCGCTCGAGCCAGCGCCGGTCGCCATCGAGCCGGAACAAGAGCGCCAGCGTATACACGCGGTCGAGCGCACGGCGGCTCATCTCCAGCAACCGTGGCCCGACCAGCACCCGCTCCACTGGCGGCTCAGTGAGGATGCCGGCTGCCTTCCGCACTAGCGCCTGATGATACACGCGAGCCACTGGATCGCTCGCAATCGCCTGTTTGAGTGCCTCGAGGCGGTCAGGCAGCAGAAGCCGCGGATGGCCGGGGCGAAGGGTTTGCAGAATAGTATCTTCAGCTGGAAGCATTGCCTTTCCCGTCCGTACAGGTGTTGAAGTGGCGCGGGCGCCCACGCGAACCGCAGTAAGCCCGGAGCCGCTCACTGGCGCGCCCGTGCTCCCGCGACACGCTGGCGCGAGTGCGCCGGCAACAAGCGTCTGAAGGCCGCGGATGATGGCGCGAACGCAGCGGCGGCGGTCAAGCACTGGACGTGCTGGCAGCATGGGCACGCCGATTCTAACACAGAGCGGAGGCGCGAACACTGCCGGGCACAGCGTGATGTCTGTTGACACAGCAGCCGGTCATAAGCATACTGCCCCCGTGCGCAGCATGGCGTGCCTCGTCACTGTTGTAGTATCGTAGCGCTTCGCCCCTGTGGAGGTGAGCAGCATGGTGGCAGAGGAGACCTCCCAGCCGATCTACGAGGTCGAGGTTGAGCGCAATGTCCCTATCCCCATGCGCGATGGCACGATCCTTCGTGCCGATCTCTACCGGCCGCGGGCTGAGGGACGCTTTCCGGTGCTGGTGGAAAGGGTCGCGTACGAGCTGGTCAGCCGCTGCAAGGCCAACGGAGAGTATTATGCTTCTCGCGGCTACGTGTTCGTCGGGCAGAATGTGCGCGGGGCGTTCGCTTCGGAGGGCGAGTTCGACCCCTTCCGCGACGATGGCTGGGGCGCCAACCGCGACGGCTACGATACCATCGAGTGGGCTGCTGCCCAGCCGTGGTCAAACGGCAACGTCGGCATGGTAGACGGCTCCTACTCCGGCTTCACGCAGTACATGGTCGCCCCGACCCGCCCGCCGCACCTCAAGGCGCTCTTTGTGCGCGAGGCTGGTGGTGACCTCTACCGCGACTGGGTGTTCCGCGGCGGCGCCAACCAGCTCTCGTTCACGCGGAGCTGGACGATGCGCACCCGCCTTGCCCACTTGCGACACGAGAGCGCGCCTCCACACGTCGCTGCTCGGCGCGCCCGGCTGGAGCGTGCGGTGGCAGAGCTGGAGAGCTGGTACAGCATGCTCCCCCTCAGATGGTGTCCACCGCTGGAGGGAGTGGCGGACTGGTACTTCACCCACCTCGCGCACCCGGAGGACGGCCCGTACTGGTGGCAGACCAACATGTGCCTGCGGTTCGCCGAGGTGGACGTGCCCATCCTGCATTTCGGCGCCTGGTTCGACGTCTTCCTCGACGGCACCGTGCGCGCCTTCCAGGGCATCCGTGCGCACGGCCGGAGCGAGCACTGCCGGCGGAACCAGCGCCTCATCATCGGTCCCTGGATCCATGGCCCTGGCGCCGCAGGCCGCTCGACTGCCGGCGAGCTGGACTTCGGCCCGCAGGCTGTCTTCGACCTGCAAGCCTACCGGCTGCGCTGGTACGATTACTGGCTCAAGGGTATGCAGAACGGGGTGATGGACGGGCCCGCGGTACGCATCTTTCTCATGGGCGACAACCGCTGGCTGGACTTCGATGACTGGCCGCCGCCGGGGATCATGTACCAGCCGCTGTACTTCCGTGCAGGCACCGGAGCGAGCGCGGCCTCGCTGAACAACGGCGGGCTCACCTTTGAGCCTCCCGGCTCAACAGAGCATCCGGACAGCTTTGTCTACGACCCCGACGACCCGGTGCCCAGCCTGTTGCTGTACCCTGAGCTTGGCCCGCGTGACCACCGGCAGGTCGAAGGGCGCATGCTTACGTACACTACTCCTGTGCTCGAGCGTGACCTCACCGTCATCGGGCCGGTCAGGGCCGTGCTGTACGCCATGTCGTCCGCGCTGGACACTGACTGGGTCGTGCGCCTCTGTGACGTCTGGCCAGATGGGCGCTCCATGTCCGTCTGTGACGGCATCCTGCGGGCGCGATACCGGCACTCGCTGGAGCGCCCTAAGCTTCTGACGCCGGGCACGGTCGAGCGCTTCGAAGTAGACCTGTGGTCAACGGCGCAGGTCTTCAAAGCTGGCCACCGCCTGCGCGTCCAGGTCGCCAGCAGCGACTTCCCACGCTACGATCGAAACCTCAACACCGGCGGACCGTTCGGCGAGGAAGCGCGCGGGCAGGTCGCAGTCAATACGGTCTTCCACGATGCGCTGCGGCCGTCGCGTCTGCTCCTGCCGGTGATGCGCGGTCCATAGCCCTGGCTCCGCCCGGCCGACGTAGCTCTTGCAGGTGAGATAGCCCATCCATGCATAGCAGGCGAAGAGCGTGGCGCAGCGCAGCGGCCAGCCCCCGGCCAGTCGCGCGGCTGGCCTCGACCGCTGGCCGGGTCATGACGAAGCGATCGACCAGCACAGGACAATGCCTGAAGGCTGTCAGGCAGCAATTATAGACCTGCCGGCAATCAGCGGTCTCGAGGATGATGGGATGATGAGGATGATAACGACGCGGATGATGAGTAGATCGGCGTCGCTACGGGGAAGTCGGCGTGCCGTGCACGAACAAGCCGAACAGGAAGATCGCCTCGACTCCAGGGCACTGTGCGCCAGCTCGTTCAGCAGCCTGGCGGAGCTCAGCGAGCACCGCCTCACCATTGATGAATCTGCTGGCGGCATAGCTCGTAAATGGCGGGTGCATCCCGGAGCAACTGTAACACAGGAACGCGTACTACACACTCACCCACGGCGATCCCGCCTTCATCCATCAGCATGTGGTGGATGCGTGGACTGCACAGCATGCAGATGAACAGACCAAGCCGATCGCTCTGACGTTTGCGCTCGTGGGGCTCTCCCTGCAGGTTGGCCTGGGTTTTCAGGACGGCAGGTGCAGCGCGTGCACATGGCTCTCGCTCGTCGCAGGTGGAACTGGCCGTCGTTTGTCCCGCCGCGCCAGCGAGGCTCGATCACCGCAAGCCAGGTGATAGCTGCCCCCGCTGGCCCTGAGCGAGACAGGGCCAGCGATGCGTGGTGTGCCTCGGTCTGGGAGGCGTTTCGAGATAGCCACGAAGAAGTAGCCGAGCTCCTGAGGCGGTACGGGATCGTGTGAGAGATTGTCCTGGTACGAGTTGTGATTGACTCGTCGATGAGGCGCAACCATGAACTCAGAACAGCCTACCTGGATCGCTCTCCTGCGCGGCGTTGGTCCCGGCATCCGGCAGATCCCGATGCCGGATCTCTGCGCAGTGTGCGTCGCGCTCGGTTGGAGCCATGTGCAGAGCTATATCCAGAGCGGCAATCTGGTCTTTCAGGCGCACGGCGCACCTGCTGGCCTGGAGGTTGATCTCGAGGGCGCCATTCAGGCGCGCTTTGGGTTCGAGGTTCCGGTCATTGTGCGTTCGGCTGCGGACTGGGCTGGCTATGTCCAGACTAACCCGTTGCGCGCAATTGCAGAGAGGGAGCCTGCCCGCGTCATGCTGGTGCTGGCGAAGCGGCCCTTGGTGGCGAGCATTGAACGTGAGTTCCAAGCCCTGGCGACCAACGGTGAGCATGTGGCGCGAGCTGGCAGCGCGCTCTGGATCTACTTTCCGAACGGCGCCGGCCGCTCGAAGCTCTCGCCGGGTCTACTGGACCGGCTCGTCGGTTCGCCGGTCACGACGCGGAACTGGCGGACTGTGCTGCGGCTTCAGGCCATGGCGGGCACGATGGCGCGGCAGGGGGAGATGGAGCCCCATCGTCCTTGACAGAATGGCGCACCTTCTCATATACTCAGACTACCCATTAGGGACACAGCAGGGTAGGGACCCAGTAGGGTTCAGAGTTACCCTTCAACACGACGAGAGTTCGGAACAGCGACGACCAGGACTAGTACGCTCCGGCAGAACGCCTCAGAGAGCCGGGGGCAGGTGAGAGCCCGGCGGCGGGAGCGGAGTGGAATGGACCTGCGAGCTGCGGCCTGAACGGCGCTGGCTTCCTTCGCCAGCGCTCAGTAGGCGCCGCCGGGTTGTCCCGCCGTTACCACGGGACCCGGTATGGATCGCTGCCATATGGATGGCGCTGTTGGCAGCGAGAGTACCGGCCAGAGCGAGGCGCCGTGCCTGCCCGAGGGCCGCAGGTGAGGCGCCTAAGTGGGGTGGCACCGCGGAAGGCGTGAACGCCCTTCGTCCCCAGCCGGACGAAGGGCGTTTTTGATTCTGTTTCGTTGTCGATGCCGGTCGGATATCCATGCCGGCGTGGGAGAAGAGCCCGGGTGAGGGTCCATCCGGCCCTCTCTGTACGTGCAGAGGGCTAGCGTGAAGTCACGGGGGGATCTCATGTGCAGGCGATCGAGCGACATATACGAGATAAGCCGCAACCGCATGCATAGCGCGCTCACCAACCGCCGGCGCGATCCGGCGCAGCCGCGCGGCACGCTCGAAGCCTGGGACTGGCGCCGCTCTGCTCTGGCAAGGGGTACAGCACTGATGGCAGGACGGAGTGAACCTATCCAGAAAGGAGCGGTGCCTTATGGCAACGTACTTCCCATCACGTGAGCAGCTTGAGCGCTATCGCAGCCAGGGCACGATCGTACCGGTCTATCGCGAGGTCTTAGCCGATCTCGAGACGCCGGTGTCGGCGTATCTGAAGCTGGCCCGCGGTCCATACTCGTTCCTCCTCGAGAGCGTGGAGGGTGGAGAGCGCCTAGGCCGGTATTCCTTCATTGGCACGGAGCCGTATCTCATCCTCAGGCTAAATGCCGGCCAGGCCGAGGCGATCGAGCCTGCTTCCGGCCGCGTGGAGCATTTCACGTTCGATGATCCCCTTCGCGCAGTGATGCGCTACTTGGAGCCCTTCCGCGTCATGCCGCTGCCTGACCTGCCGCGCTTCCACGGCGGCGCCGTCGGATATCTGGCCTACGAGTGCGTGCGCTACTTCGAGCGCATCCCTGCCGCGCCCCTGGACGACCTGCAGGTGCCCGAGGCGGTGCTGATGTACTGCGACACGCTGGTGGTGTTCGACCACGTGCGTCACACCATGCTGGTGCTGACGCACGCCCGCCTCGACGGCGACCTTGACCAGGCGTATGAAGCTGCCGTGGAGCGCATCGAGGCAGTGGCTCAGCGCCTGCGCGGGCCGCTGCCGCCGAACGGACGGTACAGCGGGGGGACAGCAGCACCCTTCTCCCGCCCGGTCACGGTCTCGGCGAACCAGACGCCAGAGCAGTTTATGGCAGCCGTGCGCACGATCAAGGAGTACATCGCCGCCGGCGATTGCATTCAGGTAGTGCCATCGCAGCGGCTAGCGCGGCCGGTGCAGGCGCACCCCTTCGGGGTATACCGTGCGCTCCGGACGATTAACCCGTCACCATACATGTTCTACCTCGACCTGGGCGGTTTCCAACTCGTGGGTGCCTCGCCGGAGCTTCTGGTGCAGGTGGAGAACCGCATCGTACGGACCCGCCCGCTCGCCGGCACGCGGCGGCGCGGCCGCACCGAAGAGGAAGATGCCGCCCTGCGCGCGGAGCTCCTCGCCGACGAGAAGGAGCGGGCCGAGCACATTATGCTGGTAGACCTCGGCCGCAACGATCTCGGCCGGGTGTGCAAGCCGGGCACGGTGAAGGTCACCCGCCTGATGGACGTGGAGAAGTACTCGCACGTGATGCACATCGTGTCGGAGGTCGAGGGGGTGCTACGCGATGAGCTCACCGCCGCCGACGCGCTGCGGGCGACCTTTCCTGCCGGCACGCTCTCCGGCGCGCCGAAGATCCGCGCCATGGAGATCATCGCCGAGGTGGAGCCCACGCGGCGCGGGCCGTACGGCGGAGCGGTCGGCTACTTCAGCTACTCGGGCAACCTCGATACGGCAATTACTATCCGCACCATGCTGGTCAAGGACGGCATCGCCTATGTGCAGGCCGGCGCTGGTATCGTGGCCGACTCGGAGCCTGAGCGCGAGCACCAGGAGTGTCTGAACAAGGCCGCCGCGTTGCTGCGGGCGCTGGACAAGGCTGAGGAGTTACTGACGGAAAGCGCACCGGAGCGGGCCGGCGAGGCTGTGGCGTCGGCTTCGGGGAGGGGATAAGCATGCTCTTCATCATCGATAACTACGACTCGTTCACATATAACTTGGTGCAATACCTGAGCGAGCTCGGGCAAGAGGTGGTGGTGCGGCGCAACGATCAGACCACGCTCGAGGAGATCGAGGCGCTCAAGCCCGATGGCCTGGTGATCTCGCCGGGGCCGTGCACCCCGGATCAGGCCGGCATTTCCCTGGCGGCTATCCAGTACTTCGCGCCGCGCCTGCCGATCCTGGGAGTGTGCCTGGGGCACCAATGCATCGGGCAGGCGTTCGGTGGAAAGGTGATCCGTGCCCCTGAGCTGATGCATGGCAAGAGCTCGCTCATCTACCATGACGGTCGCGGGGTGTTCGAGGGCCTGCCCCAGCCCTTTGAGGCGATCCGCTACCACTCGCTGATTGTGCAGCGCCCCGACCTGCCGCGGGTGCTGGAGGTGTCGGCACAGACCACCGCCGGGCTGATCATGGGCCTGCGCCACCGCGAGTTCGAGGTGCACGGCGTGCAGTTTCATCCCGAGTCGATCATGACTGCGGTGGGCAAAGACCTCTTGCGGAACTTCATCCGTATCTGTGAGCGCCACAAAGCACGAGAGCTTGCTGCCGCGGGCTCCCGGCAGGAGCATGTCTGGAAGGAGGGTGAGCGATGATCCGCGAGGCGCTGGCAAAGCTAGTTGACGGCCGCGACCTGACGATGGACGAGGCCGCCGCGGCGATGAGCGAGATCATGGAAGGCACGGCCACGCCGGCGCAGGTGGGCGCCTTCCTCGTGGCGCTGCGGCTGAAGGGAGAGACCACCGAGGAGATCGCCGGCATGGCTTCGGTGATGCGCGAGAAGGCGCAGCGGGTCGTCACCAACCTCACGCCGGTGGATACCTGCGGCACGGGAGGCGATGGCGCGCACACCTTCAACATCTCGACTACAGCGGCGTTCGTGGTTGCCGGCGCTGGCCAGCCGGTGGCCAAGCACGGCAACCGCGCCATGTCGTCGGCCTGTGGGTCGGCCGATGTGCTGGAGGCGCTTGGAGCGAACATTACCCTGGGGCCTGAGCAGGCAGCGGAGTGCCTGCACGAGACCGGGGTCGCATTCATGTTCGCCCAGGTGTACCATCCGGCCATGAAGTACGTGGCGCCGGTGCGCCGCGAGATCGGCGTGCGCACGGTGTTCAACGTGCTGGGGCCACTGACGAACCCGGCCAGCGCGCCCTACCAGGTCATCGGCGTCGCCGTGCCCCCGCTGATGCGGCGCATGGCCGAGGCACTTGGCCGGCTGGGCTCGCGCCGGGCGCTGGTCGTGCACGGGGCCGGCGGCCTCGATGAGCTCTCACTGGCCGGGCCGAACATGGTACAGGAGTGGACCGGCAGCGAGGTGCGCGAGTATGTCCTGCATCCGGAAGAGCTGGGGCTGCGCCCGGCTCCTCGCGAGGCAGTCAAGGGCGGCAGCGCGCAGGAGAATGCGGCGATGCTGCGCGCGGTGCTCTCGGGTGAGCGGGGGCCGCGGCGTGATATCGTGCTGCTCAACGCCGGGGCAGCGCTCTACACCTGCGGCAAAGCCGGCTCGCTGAAGGAAGGCGTGGAGATGGCTGCCGAGAGCATCGACTCCGGGGCGGCCCTGCGGCGGCTGGAGCGGTTCGTGGCGATGACGCAGCGGCTTAATGGCCAGGGAGCAAGGGTATGAGTACGCCAGTGCCTTCCCAGGCTACGCAAACTATGCCGTCGGTGCTTGGGCGAATCGTCGCGGCAAAGCGGCAGGAGCTGGCGGCAGCGCAGGCGCACACGGCGCAGGCGGAGCTGGAGCGGCTGGCGGCACGGGCGCCTGCCCCGCGGCCCTTTGCGCAGGCGTTGGTGCAGGACCGCGTGGCGCTCATCGCCGAGATCAAGCGCGCCTCACCGTCAAAGGGCAGCTTCGCTCCCGCCCTCATCGCCGAAGACCTGGCGCGCGTGTACGAGGCGAACGGCGCCGCTTGCTGCTCTGTGCTGACCGACGCGCACTTCCAGGGGAGCCTGGAGGACCTGCGGCGGGTGCGCGCGGCCGTGTCGCTGCCGCTCCTGCGCAAGGACTTCCTGTTCGAGCCGTATCAGATCTACGAGGCGCGCGTTGCCGGCGCCGACGCGGTGCTGCTCATCGTGAGCGTTCTGCCGCGCGCCGAGGAGTTGGGCAGGCTGATCGAGCTGGCGGCGCGGCTGGGCATGGACGCGCTGGTCGAGGTACACGATCCGGCGGAAGTGCGGGTCGCCCTCGACGCCGGCGCGACTTTGATTGGCATCAACAACCGTGACCTGCGCACTTTCCACACCGACCGCGCCGTGACAGCACGTCTGCGCCCGTTGATCCCGGCCGAGGTCGTCGTCGTGAGCGAGAGCGGCATTGTCACGGCCGAGCATGTCCACGAGCTGGCGCGTCATAACGTGCAGGCTGTGCTCGTCGGCGAGGCGCTGGTCACAGCGCCGGATGTGGCGGCGAAGGTGCGCGAGCTGGCAGGGGTCATGCGCCCTCGCTCCTGGCCCCTCTCCCACAGCGTGGGAGAGGGGAGCAAGGGCCGCCCACGCCTCGCCGAGCGTAGCTTCCCCGTTTTCAAGGCTTTAGATGCGGCGTTGCCTCTGTCGCGCCAGACGCCGTCTATCTCCTCCTCTCCCGAAGCTTCGGGAGAGGAGGCCGGGGGGTGAGGCGTGACCCGCATCAAGATCTGCGGCGTGCGGCGGCCGGAGCACGCTGAGGTCGCCGTCGAGGCCGGGGCCGACTTTGTCGGGCTGGTGTTCTACCCTGGCAGCAAGCGCTACGTCACTATTGAGGAGGCGCAGGCGGTGCGGCAGGCGGTGCGGCGGGATCGCGCCGCGCTGGTCGGGCTGTTCGTCAACCAGCCGGTCGAGGAGATTGCCGCAGTGGCGGATGCCTGCGGCCTGGACTATATTCAGCTTAGTGGCAGCGAGCCGCCCGAGGTGTGCCGCGCTGTAGGGCAGCGCACCAGCCGGCTGGTGGTGAAGATGGTGCGCGGGAGCGGCTCCGGGGGCTCGTCCACGGCGCATGATCAGGCCTTGCTTGAGCAGGCGCTGCTGGATGAGGCAGCGCAGTATCCCGAAGAGGTGGCGCCGATTTTGCTGGTGGACGCACCGGCGCTGGGGGTCTGGGGTGGGACAGGCCAGAGCTGGCCCTATGCGGCAGCGCGTGCCCTGGCGGCACAGCGACGCATCTTACTAGCCGGTGGGCTCCATGCTGGCAACGTGACAGAGGCGATCCGGCTGGCGCGGCCATGGGGCGTGGACGTCTCCAGCGGTGTGGAGACGGACGGTGTTAAGGATCCTGACAAGATCATCGCGTTCATCCGCGCTGCCCGGGTGGTGATGCTGGGAGCAGGCTGAGTAGTGAGGAGTAACGAGGGGTAAGGGAGAAAACATGCGTTTTCTTATTATTTCGGGTCCGAACCTCAACCTGCTGGGACGGCGTGAGCCGCATATCTATGGCACGGTCACGCTTGACCAGATCCATGCCTACTGCAGGCGTGTGGCAGAGGAGCTGGGGGTTGAGGTTGAGTGTTTCCAGTCGAACCATGAGGGTGCCATCATCGACTTTCTGCAGGCGAACATCGATCAAGCGGATGGTGCCCTGCTGAACCCCGGCGGGCTGACACAGTACGGCGTGTCGCTGCACGACTGTATCAAGGCGATGCCGTTTCCGGTGATCGAGATCCACCTGTCGAACCTGCATGCCCGAGAGCCCTGGCGCGGCCACTCGATCATCGCCCCGGCAGCGAGGGGCACTGTGATGGGCCTTGGCTGGCTGGTCTATCCCATCGCCCTGCGCGGGCTCGTCGAGCTCGTGAAGGGGACGCAACCGGAGTAGGAGAGGCGCGCCAGAGTAGAGAGTACAGCTATGGCACTACCATTTGTCGATCAATCTGCGCTTCAGTATGCCCCGCGCCCCGACGAGCGGGGACACTTCGGGCCGTTCGGTGGCTGCTTCATGCCGGAGACGCTGCTGCCGGCTATCGAGGAGCTGGCAGAGGCGTACCGCACCGTCGTGCCGTCGCCGGAGTTTCAGCGCGAGTTCGAGCGGCTGTGCCGTGAATACGTCGGCCGTCCGACGCCGCTCTATGAGGCGGGTCGGCTGGCTCAGTACTGCGGCGGCGCACGTATTTTCCTAAAGCGCGAAGATCTGGCCCATACGGGAGCGCACAAGATCAATAACGCCCTGGGACAGGGGCTGCTGGCGAAGCACATGGGCAAGCGGCGCGTCATCGCCGAGACCGGTGCCGGGCAGCACGGGGTCGCCGCGGCGACCGTGTGCGCCATGCTAGGCCTGGAGTGCGTGGTGTATATGGGCGAGGAGGACGTGCACCGCCAGGCCCTCAATGTGTTTCGCATGAAGCTCCTGGGCGCTCAGGTCATCCCTGTGACGTCCGGCACGCGCACGCTCAAGGACGCCATCAACGAGGCCTGTCGCGACTGGGTGACTAACGTCCGGACGACGTACTACATGCTGGGCTCGGTGGTCGGACCGCATCCGTATCCGGCGATGGTGCGTGACTTCCAGAGCGTGATCGGGCGCGAGGCGCGCGCCCAGATGCTGGCCGTCGCCGGGCGCCTGCCGTCTGCGATCGTGGCCTGCGTCGGCGGTGGTTCAAATGCCATGGGCATCTTTCATCCCTTCTACGAGGACCGCCAGGTGCGGCTGATCGGCGTGGAGGCCGCCGGGCGCGGGCTGGACAGCGGTGCGCACGCTGCCACGCTCTGCGCCGGCAGGCCGGGCGTGCTACACGGCTCGCTGAGCTATGTCTTGCAGGATGAGCATGGGCAGATTCGCGGCACGCACTCCATCTCGGCTGGACTCGACTATCCTGGGGTCGGGCCGGAGCATAGTTTCTATAAAGAAACCGGCCGCGCTGAGTACGTGGCCGTCACGGATGAGCAGGCGCTGGAAGGGCTGCAGCTCCTCAGCCGCACAGAAGGCATCATCCCCGCTCTAGAGCCGGCGCACGCGGTCTACTACGCCGCGCAGGTCGCCGCAGCGCTCGCCCCGGACGACATCGTGCTGATCAACATCTCGGGCCGGGGGGATAAGGATATGGGCACGGTCGCCGCGGCCCTGGGGGTCCCGCTCGAATGACCGAGGTGATACAGATGTCTTCGCCTGGAGTTGCCGCTGGCTCGCGCCTGGCTGCGTTGTTCGCTGGCCTGCGGAGGCGCGGCGAGCTTGGCTTGATGCCGTTTCTGACCTGTGGCTACCCCGACGTGCCGGCCACGCTCGAGCTAGTGCCGGCGCTGGAAGCAGCCGGGGCCGACGCCCTGGAGCTCGGCGTACCGTTCTCCGATCCCGTCGCCGATGGAGCGACGATCCAGCGTGCGTCCGAGGGGGCGCTGCGCAATGGCGTCACCCTGGCGGTCTGCCTCGATCTCCTGCAGCAGCTTCGCCGGGACCGTGACGTGCGCATGCCCATCCTCCTCATGGGCTACTACAACGTCTTCTTCGCGTATGGCATCGAACGCATCGCCGCCGATCTTGCGGCAGCGGGCGGAGACGGCCTGATCGTCCCCGACCTGCCTCCGGAGGAAGCTGCGCCGCTCCAGGCGGCCGTGCAGTCACACGGGCTGGATCTGATCTTCTTTGTAGCGCCGACCAGCAGCGATGAGCGCATCCGCGCGATCGCTGCTAGAGCGAGCGGGTTTCTCTACTGCGTCTCGCTCACTGGCGTGACCGGGGCACGGGAGCGCTTAGCCGAGGAGCTGCCAGCGTTCCTGAAACGCGTGCGTGCAGCAACGGACCTCCCGCTGGTGGTAGGATTCGGTATCTCGCGGCCGGAGCACGTTGCCAGGCTCAAGGGGCTGGCAGACGCCGTCATCGTCGCTAGCGCCTTGATCGACCTGCTCGATCGCACGCCTCCGGCCGAGCACATCGCTGCCGTCCAGGCCTACGTCCACGCCATGAAAGCTGCCGGGCTCTAGCGCTTGGCAGACGCCGGCATGGGCGCTATACTGGGTGCCAGCCCGGAGTGGGCTACAGGAATGGGCGCCCGTGCCGGCGTCTCTCAGTCCCGGGGCAGTGCGGACGTCCAGGAGCGTGGAGGACGAAGAGAGTGAGTAGCACGAGTGCCGGCGGGAGACCGCCGCGGGAGTATAACTTCGGGGCCGGTCTGCCGGACCCTGCCACATTTCCTGGCACGGAGCTGGCTGCGGCAGCCGCACGCGTGCTGCCGGAGATTGGCAGCATGCTGGCGCGCTATCCCGACTCCCGCGGGTATGTGCCGCTGCGCGAGATCGCACAGCAGCGCTTCGCTCGCAACCACGGTGTGGCCCCGCCGCTTGAAGAGATCGTGCTCACCGCCGGCTCGATGCAGGCGCTGGGGCTCCTAGCCCAGGCGTTCATCAAGCCAGGCGAGCCGGTCATTGTCGAGGAGTTCACGTATTCAGGCACGCTGGGTGCCTTCCGCCGCCACGGCGCCGACCTCGTGGGGGTACCGCTGGACGACGATGGCATGCGCATGGATGCGCTCGATGCAGCGCTCACCCGCCTGGAGCGCGACGGCCGCCCGGCCCGGTTCGTGTATACCATCGCCAGCCATCAAAACCCCACCGGCTCGATCATGCCCGAGGCCCGCCGCCGTGAGTTGCTGGAGATCGCGCGGCGGCACAACGTGTTGGTTGTTGAGGATGACTGCTACGCCGATGTGCGCTTCAGCGATGTGCGAGCGCCCGCGCTCTACAAGATGGCCGAGCCGGGGCGGGTGCTCTACATCGGGTCCTTCTCGAAGATCCTGGGTCCCGGTGTTCGCCTAGGCTATTTCATCGCCCCCGAGGCCTTGGCTACCAAGCTGCTGATGTGGAAGATCGACGGCGGCACGAGCAACCTGGCCGCCATGATCGTGGCTGAGTACTTCCGCGAGCACCTGTGGTCGCACATCGCGGAGGTATGCGCGGCCATCAAGATCAAGCGTGACGCGGTGCTCGCAGCGCTCGAGCGCGAGCTCGGTGACGCTATCTCCGTGCGGAAACCGGAAGGCGGGCTCTTCCTGTGGGTGAAGCTGCCCGAGACGACCGACGTGCCGCGGCTGATTGAGCGGGCCCGCGCTCGCGGCGTGATCTGCGCAGCCGGTCGCTCGTTCTACTACGCTGACAAAGATATCCCGTACATCCGGCTGGCCTTCGGCTATCCAGCTGTCGAGGAGATCCCTCAGGGCATCGCTGAGCTGGCCGCCGCTGTGCGTGAGGCCCAGGTACCCGCTGCGGCAGCGGCACGGTAGCATGGGGGACCGCTCCGCTTCCCGCCCGCTGGACATGGGCGGGAAGCAGCGATCCAGGCAGCGATGATTATCCAAACGCCTGCTCATCTTCGGCAGTGAGCGGTTGCCGCCCAGCGTAGCCAGCGTCGAGCTCATGCCAGTATCGGATGTCGTCCTCGTCCACACGATAGCAAAGATAGACTTCACGGCCCTGGCGCCGGGCACGGAAGTCCACCAGGCCGAGGTCGAGGTCCTTCAGCTCGACGTCAAGGGCTTCCAGGCGTGCTGCCCCGGCGCGGATGCGGTCCATCACTTCGGAAGTGGCGGCCTGCACTGCGCGGGCTTGCTGTTCCAGATGGTGCCCGTTTGAGCGCACTTTCCAGTAAAGCTGGGCGGCAGCGCGCCGCTGTTCGTCGAGCTGGCGCTTCAATGTCTGGAGTTCCCGAAGAATCGGCCGCACCTGCGGCAGCAGTGCGCGGGCCTGGGCAAGCGAGAAGTAGCGTGGCACGGTTCGTTCCCCCTGCCGTTAGTATACTGCCGCCGTAGCCGGCTGGTATGCTACACTGCTCCTGGCTGCTGCAACGACAGTAGGCTGGCCTGTTCAGGCCTGTGGTTCAGGCTGGGGAGCGACGTGGACAGCCCCATATCCTACCTGACGCTGGCCTAGCCTCCCATCCAAACGTTTGGAAATAAACGTTTGTTACTGATATCGCTCACCAGGTTTCATCCCAGTGAACCAAGCCTCACGCAGGCCAAGGCACGCAAAGGAGTACAGAGCATGGCAACATTCACGGGCGATACGCTGATGCAGACGCTGCGGGGCATCTATCCCCCGATCGTCACCCCTTTCACTACAGATGAGGAGCTCGATGAGCGGTCGCTGGCACGGCTAGTGGACTTCTGTATTACTGAGGGCGTGCACGGTATCTGGGTGTGTGGCACGACCGGCGAGTTCCCATGCATGGATGAGCAAGAGCGAGCCCGCGCGGTGAGCGTTGCGGTCGAGGCTGCGCGCGGCCGTGTGCCGGTGATCGCTAGCATCGGGGATTGCAGCACGCGGCTGGTCATTCGCCACGGCCGGAACGCGCAGCAGGCCGGCGCCGACGCGGTGGCCACGACGCCGCCGTATTACTACGCCAACAACCAGGCCGAATTGCTTGACTTCTTCCGCCGCGTGCGCGCCGCGGTAGACCTGCCACTGCTGATCTATAACATCCCGAGCACCTGCAAGGTGCGACTTGAGCCTGAGAGCATCGCCACGCTGGCAGCCGAAGGAACCGTCATCGGCATCAAGGACAGTCAGAACGACCTGGACTTCTTTCGCCAGTTCTACCTGGCTGTGCGCGCACGGGGCGTTTCCAGCTTCCGGAGCTTCCTAGGTACGCGCTCGCTCATCGATAGCGGGACGCTCGCTGGCGCAGACGGCTGCATCCCGGGCATCGCCAGCCTGGTGCCGCGCCTCTGTGTACAGGTCTATGAGGCGGCGGTGCGGCGCGACCTGGAGACTGCCCGTCAGCTACAGGAGCGGGTGCTGCAGGTGCAGGCGATCGCTCGCTTTGGCGCAGGCTCGCCGGTGTCGAATAACATCGGGAGCATCAAGGCAGGGCTCTATCTCCTCGGTGTCATTGCCTCCCCTGTGGTACGCCATCCACTGCGGACACTACGCACTGAGGAGATCGAGCGCGTGCGTGGCGAGCTCGAGGCGCTGGGGGTGCTATCCGTGGTCGCGCGGGCGTAACGTCTGGCATGTTCTTCCCCATGTCTCGCCAGCGTGCGGTCTGGGTCGCGTGGGCGTAACTGTGCTCGCGTCACGCGTCTCCTCCGCCGGGGCTTCGCGATGAGCATGAGGGTGCCGGCTCTACTCTTCGCTCGCCTGCAGGTCGCCTCCCCGGGTATCACGAACCCGGCCCGCGCGCAGCCCGGTCAGGCTTTACGGCCGGCGGTTCGGCGCTCCGTAAAGCTACCAGCTATCGCCGCGATCCTCCTGCTGGCGGCGCTCTTCCGGCTCTGGCACCTGCACGCCTTTCCGCCCGCCACAGACGAGATCGCTTACGCCAAGTGGTCGGTGGACATCTGGCGAGACCATACGCGCGCCGGACTGCTCATCCCCATCCTGGACGACGGTAAGCAACCGTTACTCTTCTGGATCGAGGCTGTGCTGTATGGGCTCGGCCTGCCGCCGGTGCTGGCCGGACGGCTCCTGGCTGCCGGCGCCGGCATCCTGACGGTAGCGCTGTGCTACGCGCTGGCACGCCGGTTCTATGGCCCCGCTGCCGGTCTTGCTGCGGCCGGGTTCTATGCGGTCGTGCCCTTCGCAGTCTGGCATGACCGGCTCAGCCTGGTGGACGCGCCGCTCACCTTGGCCATCGTCGTGGTGGCCTATGCTGCTGCGCGCCTCGCGAGGACTACCGCGTGGCGCTGGAGCTGGCTGGCCGCGCTGGCCGGCCTGTGCGCTGTTGGGATCAAAGGGCCGGGAGTGACGGCCGCAGTGTTTCCGTGTATGGCCTGGGTTCTGCTGGCCCGAGCGCGTCGCCAGGCCCTGCTCCCGCTGCTGGCGCCGGCCGGGCTGAGCGTGGCTCTCTACGCCTTCATGATGTACGGGCCGCTGGGCTGGCGCTTTCGCTACATGGTCGCCGTGCATTCGATTGATCTGCGCCAGCCGCTGCCCGCGCTTATCCGCTCCTGGGCTGAGAACGCCGATGTGCTGCGCAGCTACCTCGTCGGCTACTTCCCGCCCGTCTGGCTGGCTCTCCTGGCAGGGAGCCTCCTGCTTCCCCTAGGGACACGGTGCCGCAAGGACGCCTACGTGCTCGGTGGCCTGGCCGCAATGGTGCTGCCGGTGATCCTGTACGGCTGGGAGATTTATTCGCGCTACTTTCTACCAGCCCTGCCCTTCGCTGCGCTGCTGTGGGGGCGCCTGGTCGCGCTACCTCTCACGTGGGTCCAGGGGCGCCATGAGTGGTGGCCCGGTGTACTGACCCGCCCCCTGCTCCCTGGTGCTGTCGCGCTGCTGCTCCTGCCGCTGGCGTGGCAGTCAGGGCAGATTGCCGTTGCCCCCGAGCGCGCCGCCATCGCCAGGCACGACCGCTGGCAATATATCACCGGCTTCCCCTCGGGCTGGGGCTTGCGCGAAGCGACTGATGCGATCGAGCGCGATGCCGCTGGCAGGCTGGTGTTTGTGCTCACCACGGCGCAGCGCAGCGTCACTCGAGATTTCGTCTATCTGCGCTTCCTCGATCATCCCACCATCCGCCACTACGTCGAGTGGGAGGTGCGCCAGGGCACGCGATCGAGCCTGGCCCGCTGGCTGACGCACGGCGTACCTATCTATGTCGTGGCGAACAGCGGCCGGGAGGAGCCTGAGAGCATCGAGCGCAACTGGCCCGACGCGACCATCGTAGCTCGAGTGCAGAGGCCCGGCGGTGAAAGCGAGGTGGTGGTCTACCGGCTGCCGATGGCGAGATAGTACACACTGCGTCCCTGCCCTGCTATGATGGAAAGGATAGAACACGGGCGCAGGCATCGCTGAGGCAGTGAGCAAGGGGCAGACCACTATGCCACGCATCGCCGGAATCGAGACAGAATACGGGTGTCTGGTGCAGGACGGGTCGATCACGCCGAGCGCCGCGGCGCATCGCGTGCGTGACTATATATTTCGCGTGCAGCGGCTGGGCGTGCTCGACCGGTATGGCCGCAGCGATTTCGAACCGGCTGGCTGCGGGGGGTTTCTGGTCAACGGCGCCCGCCTCTACGTTGACGCTGTGGGCGACCACGAGGAGTACTGCACGCCAGAGTGCAGCACGCTGGCCGAGCTCGTGGCGGCGGAGCGCGCCGGCCAGCGCATCCTCCAGGCTGCGCTGGATGAACTCGGCTGGACTGGCCGCGTGAGCTTCCACACCAATAGCATCGACCACTTCGGCGGGCACACGTTTGGCTGCCACGAGAACTACCACATGCCGCGGCGGGCACGTCAGGGCCTGTCGGCACTGACCTCATTCCTAGCGACTCGCCAGATCTTCGCCGGCGCGGGCCGCGTCGGCGGCCATCGCATCCACGGTGATTTCTCCAAGAATGAGCGACGCCGCAGTGGCTACTGGATCGATGGTGATAACGGGTATGCTGTCTCTATCGACCGGACGGTGCGCTACCAGCTCTCCCAGCGGGCCGACCACATCCTCTACGATGAGTGCTGGCATGTGCGGGATACCCGCGCCATGCTGAACCCCCGCGGCTGGGACGACATGGACGGCGCTGACCGGCTGCACCTGCTCTTCGGTGAGGGCAACATGATGGAGACGGCGCTGGCGCTGAAGGTAGGGACGACCAAGCTTGTGCTCGACCTAATCGAGGAGGGCGCCGCACCGCAACTCCCGCTCGATGACGCGGCGGAGACGTTGCGCAAGGTCTCTCGGGACGAAACCTGGACCTGGCTGGTGCGGCGTGCCGACGGTAAGACCATGTGTGCCATCGACCTCCAGCGCGCGTACCTGGAGGCGGCCCAGCGCCGCTTTGCCGGTCGTGATCCCGATACGGACTGGACGCTGCGCACCTGGGAGGAGGTGCTCGACGGGCTGGAGCGCGATCCCATGCAGCTGGCCGACCGACTGGACTGGGTGGCGAAGCTGCGGCTGCTCTATGACTACATGGACGACACCGGCGCCAACTGGGGCGACGACGCGCTCGTCAGCCTCGACCTGGTCTACCACGACATAAACCCGGACACCGGATTGTATTACGGCCTGGAACAGGCCGGCCTGGCGCGCCGGATCGTGGACGAAGCAGACATCCGCCGCGCCATGCGCTGTCCGCCCGTGACGACCCGCGCCTATGCCCGCGGCCGGCTGGTCGAGCGTGCGCTGGCCCAGGGCGGGCGCACCGCCTTTGGCTGGGAGTACGTCTACCTGAATGGCACACGGATCACTCTGCGCGATCCAGCTCATCCCTGCCCGCCGGCCGCCCGACGCCTGCTCGAAGGCGCAGACGAATGGCCGCGCCAGCGATCCGGCGGCTGAACGGCGCGCCGCTGTGCCAGATGGCGCCGCCTACGCCGGTGCTGTGGAAGTGACGGGATAGCCTTCCTCGTCAAGGAGCGCCTTGATGCGCTCCAGGGTAAGTTGGCTCTCGTCATACTCAAGCCGGACAATCTTCGCACTGATATCCACCTGCACAGCGCGTACGCCCGGCTGCGGCTGGAGCACGCTTTTCACCGTCCGCTCACAGTGCACACACGAGATGTCAGGCACGGTAAGGATCACCTTCGCCACGGTAGGGCGCCTCCTTTCCACGCCGCTGCCATATCAGGCCAGCATCAGTGTCGCTGCCAGATGAGCCACACGGCTACCACCAACGTTGCCAGAGCCCCGATGGCGGCCAGGTATACCCATTCCGCCACCCGCGCCCGCAGGGGCGGGTGCATGATCTCCTCGGCGCTGCGTGGTGGACGGAAGCTACGCAGGCGCAGCGAGTTCGTTACTACGCTGACGCTAGACATGGCCATAGCTGCTGCGGCGAGCACCGGGTTGAGCAGAGCGCCGAAGATCGGGTAGAGCACTCCCATCGCCACCGGGATCAGGACCACATTATACGCAAAGGCCCAGAAGAGGTTCTGCCGGATCGTGCTGATGGTGCGGCGTGACAGGGCGATAGCGGTAACGACTCCACGTACATCCCCACCGACGAGAGTAATGTCGCTGGCCTCGATCGCCACGTCGGTCCCGGTGCCGATAGCGATACCGAGATCGGCCTGGGCCAGCGCCGGGGCATCGTTGACCCCATCGCCCACCATAGCCACGACCTTTCCCTGCGCCCGGAGCTCTTTCACCTTCTCGGCTTTCTGCTCAGGCCGGACCTCCGCCATGACGTAGCGGATACCGAGCTGGCGAGCGATCGCCTCGGCGGTACGCCGGTTGTCGCCAGTGAGCAGCCACACCTCCAGACCGAGTGCGTGGAGCTGGCTGACCGCCTCGGCCGACTCCGGCTTGAGCGTATCGGCTACGGCAATGATACCGGCCGGCCGGCCATCGACGCCTACAAACATCGGCGTCTTGCCTGCTGCGGCCAGTACCTCAGCCTGGGGGAGCAAGCCATCGAGGGAGATCCCGCGCTGCTCAAGCAGCGCGGCGTTGCCCAGCAGCACCTCACGTCCTTCGACGCGGGCGTGCACGCCCCGGCCGGCGATGGCCTCGAACTCCTGCGCCTCGACCAACAGCAGCCCGAGCTCACGGGCTCGCGCCACGATCGCCTCACCCAGGGGATGCTCCGACCCGAGCTCGGCTGCTGCCGCCAGGCGCAACAGCTCCTGCTCAGACCGCCCGTTGACCGGCAGGACGTCTGTCACAGCCGGCTTTCCGCGCGTGAGCGTGCCCGTCTTGTCCAGGATGATGGCGGTGACCTTGTGCGCCAGTTCCAGGGCCTCACCACCGCGGATCAGCACTCCATACTCTGCGCCTTTGCCGGTACCGACCATGATTGCCGTCGGCGTGGCCAGGCCCATGGCGCAGGGGCAGGCGATGATCAACACCGAGATCGTCGCCTGCAACGCGTAAGTGAGGCGGGGCTCTGGCCCGAGCAGAAGCCAGGCTACGAAGGTGAGTGCCGCCAGCGCCAGGACACCCGGTACGAAGTAGCTCGAGATCACATCAGCCAGCCGCTGGATCGGCGCTTTGGAGCCTTGCGCCTCCTCGACGAGTCGGATGATCTGTGCCAGCGCCGTGTCCGCGCCGACCTTTGTGGCGCGGAAGGTGAACGAGCCACTGCGGTTCAGCGTTCCGCCGATGACTTCATCGCCGGGGCCCTTCTCCACCGGCATGCTCTCCCCGGTGAGCATACTCTCGTCGAGGGTCGAGCGCCCCTCCACGATGATGCCGTCTACCGGCACCTTCTCACCCGGTCGGACGCGGATCAGATCGCCCACTTGCAGCTCAGCGACCGGCACATCGACCTCGGTCCCGTCACGAAGGACGCGAGCCGTCTTCGGCGCCAGGCCCAGCAGGCGTTTGATCGCCGCGCTGGTCTGGCCCTTGGCCCGCGCCTCCAGGTACCGGCCAAGCAGAATGAGCGCAATAATGATGCTCGACGTGTCGTAGTACGTCGCCGGCGTCAGACCGGCGTGGTGGAACACGTCAGGGAAGAGGGTAGCCACAACGCTGTACAGGTAGGCCGCCGACGTGCCCAGGGCCACCAGTGTGTTCATATTGCTGGTGAAGTGCCTCGCCGCTGCCCACGCGCCGCGGTAGAACTGCCAGCCGGCCCAGAACTGCACCGGGGTCGCCAGCACGAAGAGCAGGAGATTCTCCTGCGCCATGCTGAGGGGCAGCTTCCAGGGCGAGAACATCACGCCCAGGATGAGCGCGCTAGCCGCCAGGCTGAAGAGCAGCTTGAGACGGAGGGTACGTTCCTCCACACGCTGCCGCTCGTCCTGGGCGCCTACAGCGGGCAGCCCGGTTGGGGCGGTCTGCTCTTCCCGGATGCGGTAGCCGGCGCGCTCCACCGCCCGCCTGAAATCCTCCAGGGCGACCGTCCCTGGCACATACCGCACCGTGGCCTTCTCCGTCGCCAGGTTCACCGTGGCTGACAGCACGCCGGGCAGGCGCAGCAGGGCCCGCTCTACCCGTCGCACGCAGGAGGCGCAGGTCATGCCCTCGATCGAGAGCGTCATCTCCGCCGTGCCCACCGTATAGCCCGCCTGCTCGACAGCCTTGATCAGGTCCTCAAGACGTGCCTGGCCGGGATCAATAGCGACCGCCGCGCGTTCGTTCGCCAGGTTCACGCTGGCGCTCCGCACGCCCGGCACCTTCGAGAGGGCCCGCTCCACCCGCCGCACGCAGGAGGCGCAGCTCATCCCCTCGATGGGCAGGCTGAGCAGGACCTCGCCCTCCTGCTGACGGTGTGCGCCGGTCTCCGGCGTGTTCGGCATGTTCGAGGCGGCTGGGGTCGTCGAAACCATCAGTGCAAGATCCTTCACACCTTAAGGTCAAAAATTAAATAATAAATCTAAAAATCTAAGTTTATAATGGGTTTATAACCGACGCTATAAACTGTAGCAGGAAGACTCGGCCTCACCGGCTCGCCAGCTCATAGAGTTCCGTCAGTTCCTGGATCACTTGGCTGTCGCGGCCGGCGCGGATGCCTTCGGGCACACACTGCTTCAGGTGGCCGGCCAGAATGATCCCCTCAATCTTGTCGAGTGCACGCTGGACAGCGTAGAGCTGCTTCAGCACATCCACGCAGTACTGGCCCTCTTCCACCATCTTCCGGATGCCCTTCAGATGCCCCTCCACGTATGCCAGGCGGCGCAGGGCATCCTGTCTCGTCTCTGCGTCCATCGTAGCACGTCCCCTTTGCTGGCACCACCCCTCCCCCCTGGGATGGGTCAGCTCTAGTATAGCATAGTTGCCCGGCCGGTGCCATCACTGCGCTGGACTCAGTGAAGGCGACTGCGGGTGAATATCCAGGGCAGGCCAGTATCGCGTCGAGCCGCCAGCGCCAGGATCACTGAATACGCCGCCGGAGCCGGGGGTCCAGGGTGTCGCGCAGGGCATCGCCCAGCAGGTTGCACGCGAGGATGGTGATCGTGATGGTGAGCCCTGGGAACAGCACCATCCACCAGGGGGGCCGGAAGGCTTCCGCCAGCACGCCCCCCAGCATGTTGCCCCAGCTCGGCGCCGGCGGTGGCACCCCCACGCCCAGGAAGCTCAAGGCCGCCTCGGCGAAGATGGCTGTGCCGAGGTTCAAGCTGGCGACGACAAGCATCGGGGCGATGCATTGCGGGGCGATGTGGCGCAGCATCACGCGCCCTGGTGAAGCACCCAGGCAGCGCGCGGCTTCCACGTACGGGAACTCTTTGACGGCCAGCACCACCGACCGGACGATGCGCGTGCTGCCCGGCACCCGCGTGACGGCGATAGCGATGATGACCGTGTGCAGCCCGGCGCCCAGGGCCACCATCAGGAGCATCGCCAGGATCAGCGTGGGAAAGGCCAGCAGCACCTCGATGAGGCGCTGGCTGAGCAGGTCGATGCGGCGGCCCAGGTAGCCGCTGGTGATCCCCCAGAGGAAGCCAATGCTGTCGCCCAGCAGCACGGAGGCCACGCCGACGAGCAGCGTGACCCGTGTGCCATAAATGATCCGGCTGAGGACGTCGCGGCCGAGGTGGTCGGTGCCCAGGAGGTGCTGCAGCGAGGGCGGCTGCCGCGTCAGGGCGTAGTTGGCCGCCAGCGGGTCAAACGGGGCGAGACGGTCGGCGAACACTGCCACCAGGCCCAGGCCGGCGAGCACTAGGGCGCAGGCCAGACCAAGCGGTGCGCTGCGGGCGAAGCGGGCGATCGGACCGCCCAGCTGCCTGAGACTTGCCTCACCGAGGCGAAGCGGCCGCCTGGCGATCTGCGGTTGGGTGAGCGTGCGCGGCTGTGTCATCCCCTGCTCCCTCGGCTGCCTCACTGCTGGTGCCTGATGCGTGGGTCGAGCCAGCCATAGCTGAGATCGACCAGCAGATTGACGGCGGTGAAGATCAGGCCGTACAGCAACACCATATTCTGGATCATGGTCCAGTCTCGTTCATTAAGCGCCTGCACGAGCGCCAGCCCTAGGCCAGGCACACCGAACGCGCGCTCCACGGCCACTGACCCGCCGAGCAGCCCGCCGAAGGCCAGCCCCGAGAGCGTCACCACCGGCAGGAGGGCGTTGCGGAAGACATGCCGCCACACCACCTGGCGATCGGCCAGACCCTTGGCCCGCGCCGTGCGCACATAGTCCTCGTGCAGCACCTCAAGCGCCGACGAGCGGACCATACGGGCAGTCACGGCGCCCAGGCTCAGCCCCAGCGCCAGCGCCGGGCCGATCGTCATCTGAAGATTGAGCCATGGATTGTCCCAGAAGTAAACGATCGTGAGTGGCGGCCGCCAGGTGAACACTAACACGCTGATCAGGATGAACGTGAGGCCGATCCAGAAGCTGGGCACGGCCATGAAGATGGTCACGCCCCCGCGGATGAGGTAATCCAGCAGGGTGTCGCGCCGTAGGGCGCTGAACAACCCGACAGGCACGCCGATCAGCCAGGAGAGCGCCACAGCCATGAGGGCGATCTGGGCCGTGATAGGGGCGCGGCGCAGGATCACATCGCGGATCGGCTCACCGCGCCAGAACGACATGCCCAGGTCGCCCCGCAGCACATCCCCCACCCACTTCAGGTACTGTTCATGGTATGGCCGGTCCAGTCCCAGGCTTGCTCGCGCCCGGCGGAGTTCCTCGGCCGTAAGGCGATAGGTACCCTGCCCTTCGCTGGCGATCATCGCTACTGGATCGCCCGGCAGCACCCGCATAGCTAGGAAGATCAGTACGGTAATGCCGATGATGGTGGGCACCGCCGCGAGCAGGCGGCTCAGGATGTACTTCTGCATAGGTCACACCAGCATCACTTGTCTAACCACACCGTTTCCATGTGACCCCATTGGGCGAAGGCGCGCTTGTCCAGGGCCAGCCCCTTCACGTAAGTGCGCCACATCGGCAGGTGGAACGTGAAGCCGATCAAATACCACGGCGGGTCCTGGTCCAGCAGGTCCTGGAGCTGGTCAGCAAGTTGCCTGCGCTTCTGCTCATCCGTCTCGGTGTCGTACTGGCGCAGCAGCCGGTCGAAGCCGGCATTCGAGTAGCCGCCCCAGTTGCGTGAGCCGCCGGTCTTCCAGTAGGTGTTTGCCAGCGGCGAGATGTCTGAGAGGATATGGCCCGGGGTGTCCAGGACAATGTCGAAGTTCCCCTTCTGCTGCTCGTCACCCAGCAGCGCCCGTTCGGTGACACGGATCCTGGTCTCGATGTTCAGCGTGCGCTTGAGCTGGTCCTGGAAGGCCGGTGCCATGATCTCAGCGTGGGGAGCCACCGAGGCCGACAGGAAGTCCACGCCTCTAATCCCGTCGGCGTAGCCCGCTTCGGCCAGCAGGCGCCTGGCTGTGGCAATGTCCTCTGACTTGTCCGGCCGGTAGCCCGGCAGCCGAGCGATCTGCTCAGGCGGTGTGGCGAATTTATCTCCGTAGGGGATCCAGCGGGTGAGGTTGATCCATTCCTGCGTCTGGAACGCTTTGATCAGATCCTGCCGGCTGACCGCCAGGTGGATGGCCCGCCGCACGCGCGGGTCGTCAAATGGCTTCTTGCGGGTGTTGAACAGCACCGCATAGGCGCCAAAATTCGGCAGCGTATTCACCTGGACGATATCTTTGCGCCGCTGCCCCTCTTCCCAGGTCTCGCGCGAGACGTTCCAGGAGAGATCAGCCTGTCCCGTGAGCACAGCGGTACCCCGATCACTCCAGGCAGGCACATGCAGCCACTCCATGCGGTCGATGTAGGGGAGTTCAGGCTCCCAGTAGTTGAGGTTGCGCTCGAAGACCCAGCGCTCCGCCTGCTTGTGCTCTTTGAAGATGAACGCACCGGTGCCTGGGGCGATGACCCGGCGGAGGTCCTGGCCGTTCTCATCCAGCGACTTCTTCGAATAGATTACGCTCGAGGGGTCGGCCAGCAATTCCAGGAAGTATGCCCGCGGCTCCTTGAGGGTGAAGCGAACGGTCAGCCGGTCCACTGCCTCGACTTTGTCTACTACCGAGAATAGCTCACGGTTCGGGCTGACGATGCCCTGCGGCGGCCAGATAATGCGACGGAATGTGGCCACGACATCGTCGGCACCGAAGGGTGTGCCGTCATGGAACTTCACGCCGTCACGTAAGAAGAAGGTGTACCCCAGCTTATCTGCCGAGATCTCCCAGCGCTGCGCCAGGTCGGGGATGATGGAACGCAGGCCGTCGGCCAGGTTCCAGCGCACCAGATTGTTGTATATGTGGCACAGCACATGGGTCGCGGCGCCCTGGTGGATATCGAAATGCGCGGTAGTGACGCCTACGGCAATGCGCAGCGTACCGCCACGCTTGGGATTCGGCTCAGGTGCGCGCAGCACGCCGGTCTGGGCTACCTGGGTGGTCGGCACCGCCGCGGGTGTCGGCGTAGGACGTGCTGCTGGCGCACATGCGTGTAGGAGAGGCAGCGCAGAGCCAAGCGCCAGGGAGCGCAGTGCCATGCGGCGAGAGACCAGTCCGTGCGACCTGCTGGTGAGCATGATACGCCCTCCAGTACCTCCGTAGAAAGCATAGTCGATTCTTTCATGACGTATGTCTGTCACGATGTCACCTGCTATGGTACTCTGGAGGCTGAGGAAGTCAACCCGGCGATGGCGGCAGGTTGGTAGAAGGGGCCCGGCCTGGAACTTGTAAAGGGATGAGTGATCCAGTAGCATACCCAGGCGGGACTCACCGCGTGCCGGGCAGAGTGTCGCGCAAGTAGCAGCAATGCACACCTTTTATTTTTAATTAATTAATTAATTTTTTATAATTTTACTATCATTTGCTCGTTACCTGGAGGTTGACGCATATTTCGGAGGGTGAGCGATGGCGACAAGCATGAGGGACTCAAACAGTGTACGGCGCGCAGGGCCAGCGTTTGGCGCCGGTATGATGGGCGGGCCGGCCATGGCCGCGCCAGCGCGGCGGAACAGCGCTGTCGGCGCGATCACGGTGCCGGACACCGGCCGCGGGCCGTCCCAGGTCTGGCTACGGCCGGAGAAGATCGCCACCGACTTCTCCGAGAGCCGGCCGCGCTACCGCGTGAGCGTCGAGGAGTACGTGACGTTCCACCGGCAGGGCTTCCTGGTGGTGCGCGGGCTGATCACCCCTGAAGAGGTGGAAGAGCTGCGGCAGCACACGGAGGACCTGATCTATGGACGCATCGAGGTGCCGGGCCTGGAGCCTCCGCCACCCGGGGCGAGCATCGCGGAGATCGAGCGGCGGTACCTGCGCATCCATATGCTGCATCGCCAACTCGAGATCCATGAGCGCTATTTACTCCACCCACGCATCCTGGATGTGCTGGAGGCGCTGATCGGCCCGGATGTGATGGCCATGCAGACCATGCTCTTCATTAAGCCCCCTGGTGGCGCCGGACAGGGCTATCATCAAGATTCGTACTATATCCCTACATATCCGGATACGCTGTGCGGCGCCTGGTTGGCGATCGACCGCGCCGACGAGGAGAACGGCTGTCTGTGGTTCACCGTCGGCTCGCAGCATGAGCCCATCTACCCCACCGAGGATCGCCTCACGCAGAACCACTCTAACCTGCGCGATCTCACGGTGGTGGCGAATGTCTCGCACATGGATGAGGAGCTCAACACGCTCAGCCGGATCGCTGCCAAGTATCCAGGCCAGGAGGTGCCGGTGATTTGCGAGCCGGGCGATGTAGTATTCTTCGGCGGGCATATCTTGCATCGCTCACATCCGAACCGCTCGAAGGATCGCTTCCGCCGAGCCTTCGTGGGCCATTATGCCAACGCCCGCTCGTTCACCATGTGGGGCTCACCGAACCGCCGCGAGCCGGCGAACCACCTGCACATCCTGGCGCGCGGCTGGACCCATCTGCCGTTCGCGCTGCCGCGCTTTGGCACGCCGTGCGCGGCGAACCAGCCCCGGGCCGAGGGCACCGAGGGCGGCGCACCCATGCCGATGGCGATGATGGCTGCCGGTGAGGACATGGTGGCCGCGCCACAGGACCCGGAACGCAATGATCCCGCGGCGATGCTGGAGCATGACGCGAAGGCGTAGTCCGCCGCGCCCATGTGCTGCTCCTCCCGGCATACCTAGTGCCTCTCTTTGCCTCTCTTAACCCTTCGGTAGAGGACAGGCGTCTATAGGCGCCGTGCCGGCAAGGATCACAGGAGGAGCGACCCGTAGCTGATCACAAGAGACTGGATACATTGATTACGCCAGCTTTGTGCAACAGCTCAACCAGCTCGTCCCGGACGCGGTGCGACGCGATTTCGGCCCGGACGTCCCCATCCTGGAGCGGGTGGCGCCGGAGCGAACGCGGCAGGTGATCGATCGTATCTGGCGCGCCGGTGCGCCAGGACAGGCGGCTGCCTAGGGGTTCGGGCCGTCCCGCTCCAGCGGGAAGCGGACGCGCCTGCCGGAGCGGGCGGCCTGATAGGCGCCCAGGCACATTTCCACGGCCCAGCGGCCGTCTAGGCCACCGGGCCATGGCTCGCGGGTGCCCTGCACCATCTCCACGAAGGCACGCGCGACGGCGGCGATGCGCTCGGCATGCAGGGTGTGCGGCGAGATGCCCAGGTCTTCCCACCGCGGGGGCTGCATGTCGATCGTGTACAGCTTCAAAGCGATGTCGCTGTCGCGGCGGGGGATGATGCTCGACACGGCGTCCCCATAGTTCTGGATGAGGGTGCCGCGCTCGCCGTAGATCTCGGTGGTATTCTCGCCGGCGCGCGTGACGGAACTGTTCTCCAGCACAGCGAACGCGCCGCTCTGAAAGCGGAAGATTGCCACGCCGGTATCGTCCGGTGCAACGTTGGTAATCGTGTTTGCAATCTCGGCGGTGACGCTTACCGGATCGCCTAAGAGCCAGCGCAGGAAGAACGTGGCATGCACTGCGTCGTCGAAGAACATACCGACGTTTGCCTCGGGATCGAGATGCCAGCGCGATGGCCCGGAGACAAAGCTCTCGTTGAAGAGCACTGGAATACTGTGCCGGCGCCGCACCAGCGAGATGCGCCCAAGCCGGCCGGAGGCAACGAGCTCGACCATCTTCTGGTTGGCCGGATCGAATGCCATCTGGTGGCCAACCATGAGCTTGACGCCGTGCTGCTCGGCGGCGCGGATGATGGCATCGCAGTCAGCGAGCGTCGTCGCCATCGGCTTGTAGCACAGGATGTGCTTCTTCGCCTGCGCAGCGAGCTCACACAGCTGACGGTGCTTGTTCGTCTCGCTTGTGACCGTGACCGCTGCGAGGCGCGGGTCTCCGAGCAGATCATCGAGGTTCGCATAAAAGCGGAAGCCAAATTGCTCAGCGCAGCGCCGCCCGCGCGCCGGATCATCGTCCCAGCAGCCGATAACCTCGACACCGGCAGTCTCTCGGAAGACGCGAGCGTGCTGCACGGCGTGCCCGTGGGCGAAGCTCAGAATGGCGATGCCTGTTGGGGACCGGTGCGCGTCGCTCATCGGCGGTATGATGGCGCACAGGCTGCCGGCGCGTCAAGCTGCCAGCGCATGCGGCTGAACAACACAAAACTGCAAACATCATAGCAACTATTGACGTATGGTAGTACTGGCACTACAATGCAGGAGTGCCTCGAAAAGCATTGATTGGCCGTCGCGTGTAAGGTGTGGCTTTGATCTGGCGGTATGATACTCCAGGTGGGCGCATCTTCACGTCGCTCCGCTGCGCCTGCGGCTGCGCAAGCCAGTCAGAAAGGGATCGCTTCGATGTGTCGGCGTCATCCCAGGGATCACAGGAACCCCTTGTTCTGCATCTTGCCTCCATATATTCTGCGGGCGATTGCCCAGAACGGTACGCCCCAGCAGCGCGCCATGGCTCTGGACACCCTTGTTACCGACCAGACGATCCGCGCTCTCCGCGTCGCGCAGCGGACGATGGTTCCGGCACCGCAGCCCCGCGCCGTGATCCCGGTGGAGGAGGGCCGGAAGCAGCGCACGATTTCCACTGCACGGAACACGCAGACGCTCCCTGGCGATGTGGTACGCCGTGAAGGCGACCCGGCCAGTGGCGACCCGGCGGTGGATGAGGCCTACGACGGCCTGGGAGCAACCTTCGACTTTTACTGGGAAACGCTCGATCGCAACTCCATTGACGATGAGGGGCTGGCGCTCCACGCCACAGTGCACTTTGGCCGCCGGTATGACAACGCCTTCTGGGATGGCCAGCGCATGGTCTTCGGCGACGGTGACGGCGAGCTGTTTAACCGTTTCACTATCTCGCTGGATGTGATCGGTCACGAATTGACGCATGGCGTAACCGAAGATGAGGGCGCGGCTCGTGTATCTCTTCCAGCCTGGGGCGCTCAACGAATCCATGTCTGATGTTTTCGGTTCGCTGGTGAAGCAGTACCATCTCAGGCAGACGGCCGACCAGGCCGACTGGCTCATCGGGGCCGGGCTGTTTACCAGCAACGTCCAAGGTGTGGCGCTGCGCTCGATGAAGGCGCCTGGCACGGCATACGATGACCCGGTGCTGGGGAAGGATCCGCAGCCGGGGCATATGCGCGACTATGTACGCACCTATGAGGATAACGGCGGCGTGCACATGAATTCGGGTATCCCTAATCGAGCCTTCTCTCTAGTAGCCACCTATCTGAGCGGCTACGCCTGGGAGAAGGCCGGACGCATCTGGTATGAAACGTTGCGCGATCCGCGCCTGCGGCCAGTGACCGGCTTTCGCCGTTTCGCTCGGCTCACCGTGCTGGTCGCAGGCCGGCTGTACGGTGAGGGCAGTCTCGAGCAGAAGGCTGTGAGCCAGGCGTGGGCGGAGGTGGGCGTCCTGTCCGCCTGAGCAGGCGCGCTCGCTCTGCCTGGAGAGCGCCGCTCTGGCTCGTACGAGCTCACGCCATACGAGCCATACGAGACGAGGAGGGCTGCCCATGCGCATTGAGTTCAAGCAAGAGGGCGGTCTCGCGCACTTTCCTGGCCTGAGTGAACCGGTCACTATGGACACGGCCCAGATGCCGGATGAGCAGGCCCGCGAGCTGGAGCGCCTGGTAGAAAGAGCGCGCTTCTTTGATCTGCCACGGCAGGCCGGCGCGGTCTCTCGCGGCGCCGCCGACGTGCGCCGCTACACGCTGACGATCGAGCACGCCGGGCGCCGCCATACTGTCGAGCTCACGGACCTCGTGGACGATCCGGCAGTCCAAGCGTTGCTGGACTACCTGCGCGCTAGGGCGCGCGAGCGGCGCACCCGGCGCTAGGTACTCTGCTGTGGCCGTCAGGAATGTGCACGCCGAAGGCCGGGCGCGCACGCATGGATGCATGGGAGGATGCCAGATGCAATCGATGAGTTCTAGCTTGACTGAGCGCATGATCCGGGCGGCCCGGCTGGAGACGAGCCTCTATGAAGAGGTGGAGGCAGATACAGCAGCAACACAGCAGGCGCTGTTGGTGGTGATCATCGCTGCTGTGGCAGAAGGTATTGGCGTCGCCATTCGTGCCGGGATGCAAGGGCGACCCGGCGGGGTGCTTGTGGCCGGCCTTATCCTGGGCGTCATCAGCGCTGTACTCGGCTGGATCGTGTGGTCCTACGTGACGTACTGGATCGGCACACGACTCTTCCGCGGCGCCGCGACGCCTGGTGAGATGCTCCGTACCATTGGCTTCGCCCAGTCGCCGCGCGTGCTGGATCTCTTGCTCTTTCTCCCCGCCCTGGGTCCGATCATCCGCCTCGTGGTGGCTATCTGGCTGCTCGTCGCCGGCATCATCGCCATCAGGCAGGCGCTCGACCTGAGCACCGGCCAGGCGATCGTCACGGCTGTCATCGGCTGGATCTTGCTGCTCGTCGTGGCGTTTATCATCGCGCTCATCTTTGGGGCAATCGCCGGGATCGGCGCGGCAGTGTTCTAACACCACACCAGAGGCAGCAGAGCTCGTGTGACGCTGCTGGCCGGGCGCAATGTCAGGGGCACGACTCTGTGCTGCGGTCGGCTAACAGTGCCCGAATGCCGGCTGCCACGACCTTAACCGCACGAGGGTTGTGCACATCGTGAGGAATAATGAGGTCGGCGTAGCGGCGAGTCGGCGCAGTATACGTGGGATAGTTCGGCAGGACGTCGCGACGGTACCACGCCACTACCTGCTCGAGCGGGCGGCCACGCTCGAGGACGTCGCGGGTGACACGCCGCAGGACGCGCTCGTCTGGCTCGGTCTCAAGAAAGAGCTTGAGATCGCAGAGTTCGCGCACCCGCGCGTCCCAGAACAGCAGGTGCCCTTCGACGAGGATCACCGCGGATGGCTCGATCGTCCGTGGGGGCTCCCCGCGAGCAAAGGCGCCTGTGCCGGGGGCAGGGTCGGTCACGGCGCGCCCCTGGCGAAGGCTAGAGAG
The DNA here is from genome assembly GCA_042408875.1 of Chloroflexota bacterium. GTDB lineage: Bacteria > Chloroflexota > UBA11872 > JBHOQS01 > JBHOQS01 > JBHOQS01. Next base: position 267,409 of record JBHOQS010000022.1, read on the forward strand.
GTGCACCGCCAGAGCATCCCAGTTCACCGCATCAGGGCGGTTTGCCGTGCGCAAGCGCTCACGTTCGTCTGGGGGATAGGCGGACCAGTCGGTGAAGTAGCGATCCTGGTGCAGCAGCACTGGCTTGAGGTCCTCAAGCTGCGCACACAGTGCACGGGCAAAGGTGGTCTTGCCGGTACCGGACATGCCGGAGATGCCGATGACCAGAGCGCGGTCAGCCTCACGCGGGGCACTCACGACAGGAGCTCCACACGCAGAGATCGAAACTCCACGATGAGCGAGCTTGCTAGGAGCAGCAGCTCCAGATGCTGTGCGCCGAGCTCCGCCCAGAGGATCGTCCGCTCGGGATCGTGCTCGCTCAGTCCGGCTAGCCAGGACCACGCCGAGGGATCGCCGCCTGCCAGGCGCCCCTGTTCGCACACGAGCCTGGCGTAGCCGAAATCAAGGCGAGCCGACTCATACTCGATGTGGTCGGCGACGCTACGGTGCGGCACGAGCCCGCGCACGTAGGCAACGTCAAGGATAATATCCGAGCCGGCGTGCGTGACCCTGAGCAAGCGGCCGTCTTGCAGGCGCCGGATATCGTCTAGCGGATGCACCGCTGTGGCAAGTGGCTGGCCAGACACGACGTTAGCTCTCACTGCCCCCGGCCGGCCCCTGCGCCGCGCTGTTGAGGGCCGGGCGGCGCTCCCGGCTCCGTCGCACCGGCCGTCGTGGGTAGCGTCGAGCCGTGCTGCCAGCTGCGCCTGCCTCGTTCGCTGGCTCCCCGGCTGCGACAGGGGCTCCGTCTACCGGGTCCGTCTCTGGCTCGTCTCGCACCTCCGCTGCACCATCCTCCTCAACCGGCGCGACCACCGGCTCAACCGCCAGTGCGCCGAGCGGTTCGGGCTGTGGTGCACTGCCACTTGCTACCTCACTCAGGCCGGGCATGCCCTCCGGCGCCTCCGCAGCCGGGCCCCTGGCCTCGACGGCCGGCAGCTCATAGGTCTCCTCCGGTGCCGTACGGCGCGGCCGGCGCCGGCTCCGCCGCGCCGGCGCAACGGCAGGATGCGGCTCCAGACCGGCCCCCTCACCTTCCGCCGCCCCAACCGCCTGAGGCTCGGCCGCCGGCGGCCCTTCACCGGCTTCGCCTGGAGCGCTTTCCTGCTGCTCGGCCGCAAGCACCTCCCATTCAGCCACATGTCCCGCTGCCGGTGGCAGCTCGCTTGGCGGAGGAGCCTCTGACTGGCCCGTCGACTCAATCGCCACCCCGAGCTCTTCCGGCGTGGGCAGCGGGAACTCCGGCCGCTCCAGTTCCTGCACGATCTGGCGGGCGAGCTCGGCCCAGGTCCGCTGGGCCTCGGCCGGCGCAGCTATACCTGCCGGCGCGGGTGCCTCGGGAAATTCCATTTCCAGCCTGGCCTCAGGCGCTTCCTCGGCCGGCGCCTCCTCACCGGCTCCCTCTAGTTCCACGGCTTCAGCAGGCACCTCGAGAGCAGCCGTGAGCTGCTCAGGGCGGCCTGTCCTGCGGCGGGCTCGCCGGCGCCGCGAGCGGCCGCGCTCGCCTGCTGCAACAACGTCTGGCTCAGCGGCGCGCTCGGCCAGCGCCTCGCCGGGAAGAGGTGCGACTGGAGCGGCTTCATGCGCCTCCTCCTGTACAGCCTGGCCTGGAGCCGCCTCCTCAACTGGCCGCGGCGGCGCCGGACGGGCCTCGCGCGCTGCCGGCCGCCGTACGGTTGGTGCAGCAGTCGGGGCAGCCGGTGCTTCCACGCCGACCAGCGTGCCGTAGTCCACGAACTCGTCGGCTGCCGCGCGCAGCGCCTGCGGTGTGGACGGCGTACCGATCACCACGACGCGCTTACCGCGCAGCCGCGCCAGGCGGGCCACCGGGAGAAGCTCGCGGTCGTTGCTGACCAGCACGACGGCATCGAGCTCGGGGATCTGATGCAGGAGATCAACGCAGTCGACGGCAATCGCCATCGTGGCCAGGTTCTTGCCACCGTTCTGTGCCTCGCGCGCCGCCTGCGCCAGCGGGAGCACAGGCGCGTAGAGGACGTCTACACCGTGGCGGTAGGCGTAATAGCGCTCATCCGGGTACTGCCATTCGCCGTAGGCCCGGCAGACCATCAGCGGCCCACTCAGTCGCGCATGGCTCAGAATAGGCTGCAGATCTAGCGGAGCCTGCGGCAGCTCGCGCGTCACGCTCGCGGTGAAGTTGTCCCAGTCGATGAAGAGGGCCACGCCGCCGCGCAGGTCCGGCTCGGCCACTGAGATCCCGGCGCCACGCGGGCGTGCCGTCTGTGTCACTGCCAGATCCGTACCTCCCTGCTCTTGCCACCGGACGGAGACACTTCCAGCGCCCGGAGGCAATAAACGTTCCCTGGAGTATTTTTTTTCGTTCTAGGCAATTATAGCCAAGCGGGCGTGGAGGGCACAAAAGCCCGACCTGCCGAACACCGGGGCGTGGTAAAATGCTCTTATGCTGCCGCGACCGTGCTCAGGAGGACACAAAATGTATGTGCGGTTCCGCTGGTCTGCCGAGTTCGACGAGTTGACCCGAGAGATGGAGCGCTTCCTGGACCACCTGGCGCGCCGGAAGAGCACTCCAGTCGTTTTCCAGCCCTCTACGTGGCAGCCCCGTCTCGATCTGTACGAGACTGCCGACTGTCTCGTCGCGGTGGTAGAGCTGCCTGGCATGGCTCCTGAGCAGATCGAGGTGATTGCCGACCGCGACATGCTCACGATTCGCGGCGTGCGTGACGAGACGGCCCTGCCTGGCTGTGCGCGTGGAGACCAGAAGAAAGCGTATCACCTCATGGAAATTCCGCTTGGCATCTTCGAGCGTACAGTGCCGTTGCCATCGCCGATTGATGTCGAGCGCGCGACGGCCGAGTACCAGGCCGGCTTTCTGGAAATCCGCCTGCCGAAAGCAGTGGCGTTTCCTGCCGGGCGGGTTACTATCCGCCCGCGCGCCCAGGAACCCTAGCCCGACACGAACGCGAAGCCAGCTGGAGTGAAGGTGAATGGCTGACCGCGACCCAGAGCCGGATGCCCAGGGGGCAATTCCCCCAGCCAGTCCAGCGATCTCCGGGGCGAGCCGCCCACGGGCCTCAGTGCAGCAGACCATCCCGCGAGAAGTGCCGCTGCTTGCACTTACTGAGGGCGTGCTCTTTCCCCTTATGGTCCTGCCGCTGACCGTGGCCAACCCGGCCCTTGCTCAGGCAATTGATGCGGCCGCTGTGGAGAGCAAGATTGTCGGCGTGTTTGCTCGCCGGCCACGCCCGGAAGGCGCGCCGCCTCCCCCCTTCGCTGAGGCACCCGATATCTATCCGGTGGGCACTGCCGCGACGATTGTGCGCATGGTGCGAATGCCTGACGGCACGGCGCAGGTGCTGCTCCAGGGACTGGCGCGCGTGCGCTTCCTGCGCGTGACGCGTACCCAGCCTGTTCTCTACGTCGAGGTCTACCCCCTCGAGGACACCAATGCAGAGGGCCTTGAAGTTGAGGGCCTGGTGCGCCACCTCCTGAGCCAGTTCCAGCGCGCGGTGCAGCTCAGCCCGACCATGCCCCAGGAAGCGGCTATTGCCGCAGCGAATACGCCTGGGCCGGGCGCGCTGGCCGACTTCGTCGCGGCCAACCTGAACCTCTCCCTCGAAGAGCGGCAGGACATCCTCGAAACACTGGATGTAACCGAGCGGCTTCGTAAAGTGGCGCGCCTGCTCGCGCGCGAGCTGGAGATCTTAGAGATCGGCCAGCGTATCCAGTCGGAGATCAAGGAGCAGATTAGCCGCACGCAGCGAGAGTACTATTTGCGCGAGCAGCTCAAGGCGATCCAACGAGAACTGGGCGAGAAAGACCCGCAGCAGGCGGAGATCGAGGAGCTGCGGCGGCGCATCGAGGAAGCCAGGCTCCCACCTGAGGCGCAGCGCGAGGCTGAGCGGGAGCTTGACCGTCTGGCCACGCTGCATCCGGCCGCGCCGGATTACGCTCTCACGCGGACGTTCCTCGACTGGCTGGCCACTCTTCCCTGGAGTGTGGTCACCGAGGATCATCTCGACATTGCCGAGGCCCAGCGCATCCTCGACGAGGATCATTACGACCTCGAACGGGTCAAGGAGCGCATCCTCGACTTCCTGGCGGTGCGCAAGCTGAAGCAGGATATCCGCGGGCCGATCCTGTGTTTCGTCGGGCCGCCGGGCGTGGGCAAAACCAGCCTAGGCCAGTCGATCGCCCGGGCGCTCGGCCGCAAGTTCATCCGCATCTCGCTGGGCGGCGTGCGCGACGAGGCGGAGATCCGCGGCCACCGCCGCACCTATATCGGGGCTCTGCCTGGCCGGATCATCCAGGCGCTGCGCCGCGCCGGCTCGAAAAACCCGGTCATGATGTTAGATGAGGTGGACAAGCTGGGCCTGGACTTTCGCGGCGACCCGGCAGCAGCCCTGCTCGAGGTGCTGGACCCGGCGCAGAACCACAGCTTCGTAGATAATTATCTGGGCGTGCCGTTTGACCTCTCGCAGGTGCTCTTCATCTGCACGGCCAACCAGCTTGACACTATCCCGCCGCCGCTGCTCGACCGGATGGAGGTCATCCGCATCGAGGGATACACCGAGGCGGAGAAGGTAGAGATCGCGCGGCGTTACCTGCTGCCGCGCCAGCTCAATGAGCACGGCCTGCGCCCAGAGCAGCTCACGATCCCCGACGAGACGCTGCGTGCCCTGATCCGGGGCTACACGCGCGAGGCTGGAGTGCGGAACCTCGAGCGCGAGCTCGGCGCGATCTGCCGGAAGGTCGCTCGCCGTGTCGCCCAGGGCCAAACTGAGCCAGTTGTGGTGACGCCCGACCAGTTGCACGAGTTTCTGGGCCCGCTCCGCTACCGCTATGACATCGCTGAGCAGGGCGATGAAGTGGGGGTCGCGACCGGCCTAGCCTGGACGGAGGCCGGCGGCGATGTGCTGTTCGTCGAGGCGAGTGTCGTGCCCGGCAAAGGCAATGTGACGCTCACCGGACACCTGGGGGATGTGATGCAGGAGTCCGCGCGTGCCGCCGTGACCTACGCGCGCTCGCGCGCGCTGGAGCTCGGGCTTGATCCGCATTTCTTCGAGCAGGTAGACATCCACATCCACGTTCCGGCCGGTGCTATTCCCAAAGATGGGCCCTCGGCCGGCATCACCATGGCCACGGCGTTGATCTCAGCGCTGACGGGCCGGCCGGTACGGCGAGATGTCGGCATGACCGGGGAGATCACGCTGCGTGGTAAGGTGCTGCCCATCGGTGGGGTCAAGGAGAAGTTGCTGGCAGCGCACCGCGCTGGCCTGCGGATTGTTCTCCTCCCCAAGGAGAACGAGCGCGACCTGGAGGAGGTGCCCAAACAGGTGCGTGACGATCTGCAAATCCTGCTCGTCACACATATGGATGAAGTGTTGCAGCACGCCCTCCTGCCGAAGATACCAATAGGAGCGACTGGTTCCAGTATAACGGGGTAGCTGTACCGATGCACCGCTCGCCTGAGGATGCCACAGAGCTGGTCAAGGCGCATGTGCTCATCAGCGGCCTCGTGCAGGGTGTATACTTTCGCGATAGCGCTAGACGGCTCGCATTGCGCGAGGGCGTCGGGGGATGGATCTGCAACCTGCCGGACGGGCGAGTCGAGGCTATGTTCGTCGGACCGCGCGCAGCCGTGGAGCGGGTGGTCGAGTGGTGCCACCGCGGCCCACCAGCCGCGCGAGTCGAACGCGTCGACGTGGAGTGGTCGGCTGCTGATCCGGCTGAACGCATGACGCACTTCTACGTTCGCTGAGACGCTGAAAGCCACCGAGAGGGGCACGGAAATCGTCGGCAGTCCTCAGGAGTACTGTTGCTTGACACTGGATTCTGCCGGGGGCTAGAATTTAGCGCCACGGTCCGCTGTCGTTGCTCAGTTTGTCTGTTGCATCCAGCCTGCAGTCAGGCGAGGCTTGCCAGTACCAGCACTGAGGGTCGAGCAGCGGACTATGCGGAGTGCAGCTCCAGCAGGTGTTGATAGATGCCGTTCTGGGGACGCCGCCCGCCAGGGGGACGTCCCCGGTGGCGCCGACATCTAGCGTCGTGTCATCCCGCGTGTGATGACGTTGCTGCGCCGTCCGAGGTAACACCATATGCCAGCATCGAACCGCTCCAATCGCTCAGCCCGGCGTGGCGAACCCGTGAACGAGCGGGTAAGCGAACCGCTTACGGCAGGAGTGCACGCAGACATCGCCGAGGAGGACGAAGAGATTATCACGCAGCCTGAAGAGCCTAATTCCATCGACGAAGTGGCCAGCGATGTCCACACGGACGCAGCCGAGCTTGCTGGTGGCGCAGACGAGCTGGACGATGTCTGGGACGACGAGGAGGAGCGTGCTCCCCGCGTCGAGGAGGTGGTCGCCCTCGAGGAACAGGGGATCGAGCTCGAACCGGACATCGACCTGGCCGCAGAAGACGAACGCGAGGCGCTCGATGATCCAGTACGGATGTATCTGCGGGAGATTGGCCGCTACCGCCTGCTCACCGCCGACGATGAGAAGCGCCTGGCCCGTATGATGGAAGAACGGCAGGTGCTCGACCAGATCGAGCAGGAGGTGCGTGGCCAGAGCCGCCTGGCACGCCGCGAGGTCTCGACGGTTGAGGTGGCGTCACTGATCTATCGCCGCATCGTGGAGAACTGGCCTGTCGTACGGGTGGTCGCGGAGGTCTATGCGGCAAACGGCGGCAACGTGAGTGATCCAGTCGCCCTCCTGCGCGACCCCGGCGCCCGGGCACTGATTGACGGTGAGTTGCATTCGGACCTGTCTCCCCGGGTCGCTGAAGTGATGGGGCTCTCTCCTGAAGAGGCGTACAAGCGCATCGTGCATTTCTCCGTCGATACGCGCCTCCTGCCCGACGATATCATTGGTCATTTGCGAAGCTGGGACGCAGCAGACCTGCCATCGCTTGACCAGATGCGCACGCAGTTCCAGGCCGAGGCCGAGTACCTGCGCACCCACTTCGAGAAAATCAAGACGCAGGCGCGCGAAGCTCAGCACCAGCTTATGGAGGCGAACCTGCGGCTGGTGGTGAGTGTGGCCAAGAAGTACGTCGGCCGTGGCATGTCCCTGCTGGATTTGATCCAGGAGGGCAACATCGGCCTGATCCGCGCAGTGGAGAAGTTCGACCATCGCCTGGGCTACAAGTTCTCCACGTACGCGACCTGGTGGATCCGCCAAGCCGTCACGCGCTCCATCGCCGATCAGGCGCGCACGATCCGCGTGCCGGTGCATATGGTGGAAAGCATTAACCGGCTGATGCAGACCTCGCGCAAGCTGCTCCAGGAGTTGGGGCGCGAGCCCACGCCGGAGGAGATCGCCCGCTATATGCAGATCAGCCCGGAGAAGGTGCGCGAGATCGATAAGGCGGCGCGCCTACCGATCTCGCTGGATACCCCTGTGGGCGACGAGGAGGACAGCTACCTGGGCGATTTCATCCCCGATAATGGGACGCCGGCGCCGCAGGATGTGGCCTCGCGCACGATCCTGATCGAGCAGGTGAAGGACGTGCTGGGGTCGCTCACTGAACGCGAGCGTAAAGTGCTGATGATGCGCTTCGGCCTGGAGGATGGCCACCCGCGCACGCTCGAAGAGGTAGGCAAGGAGTTCGGCGTCACCCGTGAGCGCATCCGGCAGATCGAGGCCAAGGCATTGCGCAAGCTGCGCCATCCCAGCCGCAGCCGCCGGCTGAAGGACTACCTCGAGTAGGCAGCTCGAAGATGCCTGCTGTGCCGGTGCAGCATGGAACGTAGCGCCGACTGGCTGGACCAGGCGCGCAGGGATCTCGCCCACGCCCGGAACGATCTCCAGCAGGGGTTCTATGACCGGGCCTGTTTCTCCCGTGCCCGGCCAGTAGCTCCGGAGCTCCGTGACGCTGCCCTGGAGCTGGACAAGGTGTACATCTCTGCCCCCTACCCGGATGCGCATCCCGCCGGCTCTCCGCGGCGGCGCTACACGCGCGCCGAAGCCGAGCGTAGGATAGGCTATGCTGAGTAGCACCCCCGGTTCTGTGAAGGTCTTCTACCCGGCGTATGATCGCGCGCAGCTCATCGAGTGGCTACGTGAGCGAATGCCGGCTCTGCGCGCTAGGCTACCGGTGCGGCGCACCGTGCTGTTCGGCTCCTGGGTGGCTGGCCGGGCTACTGCCTTCAGTGATGTCGACGTCCTGATCGTCTATGCTGATCCCCCGCGCGAGGATGCCTATAAGCTCGTGCGGGAGCATCTTCGCCTGCGTGGTCTTGAGCCCCATGTGTATTCTGAGACAGAAGCCGCGCGCCTGGAGTCCACGCTTCGGCGGATGACGCGGGACGGGATCGACCTGCTGGATGCAGGCTGAGTGTCTGCTGGCCGTGGCAGAATGCGCTGTCCGGCCCGGCGCCAGACATACCCTCTTCTCTGCGCCTGCTTCTTAATCTTTTTTTATTTTTCTTAATCGTTTTTTATTTTTATCGTTTCGCTCGTAGGTGTTCTCACGTCCAGACCGCCGGGGAAGACGGCTGCCTGCCCGGCTGGGCGGCAGGAGACCACCGGGCTCGTGTGCTAGAATGATGCAGAGTGCCGGGAGCAGAACACCAAAGCGACTGGAGCACAGGTATGCAGGAGCAGAGGGTGGCCAGCACGGCTGCTTCTCCATCATCGTCGGGGCCGGCCCGACCTGCTACGCTCAGGGAGCGTCGCTCTCCTGTGGACGAGCCCATGCTCAAGGAGTGTATCGTCAAGGAAGACGGGCGGCGATTGTGCTACTACTGGTTTGGCGAGCGCGCTGAGGAGATGGCGCGTCGCACGCCGCGCGCTGAGTGATGGCCCACCGCGGCAGCAGGGTCCATAGTGAGAGCGATAGCTTCGAGAGCGGGAGTGAGAGCGGCGCTGCACTGTAGGGATAGGGACAGGATCGAGTCGAAAGATCCTCTGGCAGCCTAGGGATGCCTCGATGTCTGAGATGCGCTGGAATCCGATCTTGCAAGAGTGGGTCGTTACTGCTACACACCGGCAGGACCGCACGTTCTTTCCTCCGCGCGATTACTGTCCGCTGGACCCGACGAAGCCTGGAGGGATACCGACTGAAGTACCCGCTCCTGACTACCAGATCGTGACCTTCGAGAACCGCTTCCCGGCGTTTCAGCGCACCCCACCGCCGCCTGCCGTTGAGCCGACCGATCTCTACCGGGTGCGGCCGTCGCAGGGCGTGTGTGAGGTCGTGCTCTATACGCCCGAGCACGAGGGCACGCTCACCGACGCCAGCGTGGCGCAGATCCATCGCCTGATCCGGGTGTGGACCGACCGCTACGCCGAGCTCGGGGCGCTGGACTACGTGCGCTACGTCCTCATCTTTGAAAATAAGGGCGCTGTGATCGGCGTCACGCTGACACATCCACATGGCCAGATCTACGCCTTCCCGTTCATCCCGCCGATCTTGCAGCGCGAGCTCGCCTCCGGGCTTCAGCACATGGAGCGCACCGGCCGCTGCCTCTTCTGTGATGTGCTGGCTGAGGAGCTTCGAGATGGGCGGCGTCTTGTGGCCGAGTCCGAGCAGTTCGTCGCCTTTATTCCCTTTTTTGCTCGCTGGCCATACGAAGTACATATCTATTCCCGCGTGCATGCCGGCTCGCTCCTCGACTTTAGCCCGGCGCAACAGTACGATCTGGCGCGTCTCTTGAAGGTAGTACTTTTGAAGTACGACGGGCTCTGGCAGATGTCGATGCCCTATATAATGGTCATGCACCAGCAGCCTACAGACGGTGGTGCGTATCCGCATTACCACTTTCATATCGAGTTCTATCCGCCGCACCGTACGAAGGAGAAGTTGAAGTACCTGGCCGGTGTGGAGTCCGGCAGCGGCACGTTCTTGAACGATACGCTGCCGGAGGAGAAGGCCGCGGAGCTCCGCGCTGTGCCGCCCCTCTGCGTGGCGGACCTGGAGTCGTAGCGAGCGCGGGCACAGGGGGTGTTCACAGCGGCTGCGCCGGGCCTTGGGACGTACCTTGGGACATACGCGGAGGGCATTGGACGCAGGAAGGGGGCTCGGGTGACTGACATCGCTATCGAGCGCGGACGGCTCCGCTCGCGCCTGTTCCACGCCTTCCAGATCACGTTCAGCCGCGATCCGGATGTACTTGTGCAGGCGCCGGGTCGCGTGAACCTCATCGGTGAGCATACCGACTACAACGACGGCTACGTGCTCCCCGTGGCCATCGATCGCACTGTACGGATCGCAGCAGCACGCCGCCCGGACACCCAGGTGCGCCTCTTCTCCCGAAACTTCAACGAGACGACCAGTTTCGATCTCGCAGCGATCGAGCGCTCGGCCGAGGCACGCTGGAGCAACTACGTGCGCGGCGTGGCCTGGGCGCTCCAGGAGGCTGGCTACACCCTCGGAGGCATGGACGCCGTGATCGAGGGCGATGTGCCCATGGGCTCCGGTCTCTCCTCCTCGGCGGCGATCGAAGTGGCATCAGCCTTTGCCTTTCGTCAGCTTTATCACCTGCCGTTGGACCTAGTGCAGATGGCGCGCCTCTGTCAGCGCGCCGAGCAACAGTTCGTCGGTGTGAACTGCGGCATTATGGATCAGTTCATCGCCACCCTCGGCCGCCGTGATCACGCCCTGCTAATCGACTGCCGCACGCTGGACTACGAGCCGGTGCCGTTCCCGGCCGAGCGCGCGCGCCTGGTGATCGGTGACACCATGGTGCGGCGAGGACTGGTGGAATCAGAGTACAACGCCCGGCGCAAGCAGTCAGAGCACGCCGCCTACCTGCTGGCCCAGTTCCTGCCCGGCGTGCGCGCCCTGCGCGATGTGACCGTGGCAGAGTTCGAGATGCTCAAACACCGGCTACCCGACCTGCTGCGCCGGCGCGCCGAGCACGTGATCTACGAGAACGAGCGGGTGCTTCAGGCAGTCAAGGCGCTGCGCGTCGGCAACCTAGAGGAGTTCGGGCGCCTGATGAACGCCTCGCACGACTCGCTGCGCGACCTGTACGAGGTCAGCTCGCCGGAGCTGAACGCTATGGTGGAGCTGGCGCGGCGGGTGCCCGGGACCTACGGCTCACGCATGACCGGGGCCGGCTTCGGGGGCTCGACGGTCAGCCTGGTGCGGGAGGACGCTGTAGAGCGCTTTGTGCAGATCGTCGCCAGTGGCTACCGCCAGCGCACCGGCATCGAGCCGGCGATGTATGTGTGTACCGTCGAGGATGGCGTAGGCGAGATCTAGCGCAACAGCGCCGGGTGTCAGAGGCATCACGGCAGGGCGACGCAGGAGTATCAGACGGACGCGTAAGGAGCGTGAGACGGGCGGCACTGCCGTGCCCCTGCCAGGCAGGACTGAGCGGCCGGACAGGCAGCGCCCTGCGCTAGGCGGCAGCCTCAGCTCAGGCGGCGGACGAGCGTGACAACGCGGCCCTGGATCACCAGCTCGCGCGGATCGACGTAGATAGGATCCATGTCGCTGTTTGCTGGCTGCAAACGGATGCGGGTCCCTTCGTGGTAAAAGCGCTTAAGCGTGGCCTCGCCCTCCGGTGTGGTGTCGCTCAGCAGGAGCGCCACGACCACCTCCCCGTTGCGAGCGGACGACTGCGGGCGCACTACCACCAGGTCCCCGTCGAGGATGTGATCCTCGATCATCGAGGAGCCTTTTACCCGCAGCACATAGTCGCCTTCCTGGGCCAGGTCGGCACCGATCTGGACTGTCTCAGTAGGGTCGGCGATCGCCTCGATTGGCTGGCCTGCGGCAATCGTGCCGACCACCGGCAGACTGACGATATTGCGCTGCGCTGGGAGCGGCACCAGCGTGGGCAGCCCGGTGTCCCGGCGCGGCTCCCGGCCGCGGTTGCCCGCAGGGGCCTCCTCGAACGCCTCAGCGAAGCGCGGGCCAGGGCGCAGCCCGCGGCTCGTGTTGGGGTCTCGCTGGAGATAGCCCTTCTGTTCGAGCATGCGGAGGTGGTAGTCTACATGCCCGGTGGAGCGCACACCAATCGCCTCGCCGATCTCGCGGTTCGTCGGCGGACGACCGTATTCTTCCCAGTAGTTTCTGATGAAGCGTAGTATCTCGCGCTGCCGTTCGCTCAGTCCTGTTCGCATCGCCGGCCCTTTCGCCCTGCCTGGTATCATACGTACTGCAAGGCGCGCAACTTCGCGCACAGCGCGCTCTGCAGCCCAGCCATTGAACGAGTGTTCTACTGCAGTATATGCGTTCAGGTTCGGACATGTCAAGTATGTCAACTAGGAGGGGTGACGACGGTGCGCCGCGCCTGGGCGTGATCCTGCTCGCCGCAGGCGAGTCCACGCGCATGGGACGCCTCAAGGCGCTTCTGCCGTGGGGCAAGGCCGGCACCCTCCTGGAGTATCAACTGGACCAGCTTTCGAGTAGCCGGGCGACCGACCTTGTGCTGGTGCTCGGGTACCAGGCTGAGGAGTTGAGCCGGCTGGCTGCCCGCTTCCCGCGGGTGCAGGTGGTCGTGAACGAGCACTACCGCGAAGGGCGTGCGACCTCGATTCGTGCCGGGGCTGCCGCGCTCTCTGATGGGCTGCGTGCTGTGGCAATCGTGGCTGTGGACCAGCCATGCCCGGCGTCATTGCTTGATTTTGTGTTCGCGGAGCACCTGCGTGGCGATGCCCTGATTACTATTCCGGCGTACCGCGGGGAGCGCGGCCATCCGCCGGTTTTCGATGGGGTACTCCTGCCGGAGCTACGTGCCGTAGATGATGCTACCGAAGGCCTGCGTGAGGTGCGCCGCCGCCACGCGGGCTCCGTGCGCCTGGTTGAGACGGACTCCCCTTTTGTGCTGCTGAACCTGAACCGGCCGGAGGACTACGCACAGGCGCTTGCCCTCGCGCAGGGCGATCCATAGAGCTCATCTCCAGCTCTCCCTGGAGAGAGCGCTCCCCGGAGAGCGGCCCCAATCCTCAGAGCGATTTCAGAGCCTGGCGGTGGGGGCGGATCTGGACCGGCGGTGGTGAGCAAGACGTCACCTCTGTGGAGGAAATCGCCCCCACCCGCAGCGACCAGATCAACGCCGCGTACCTCGCCAAATACCGCTGCTACGGAGCGCGCTCCGTAGATCCAATAGTGGGCCCTGGGGCGCACGCCACGACGCTCAAGCTCGTGCCGCGCGCGACAAGCTCTTGGGCCAAGGCGTGCCGGTCCACTGCGCGAGGATGATCCGGGCCAGCACGCTTGGTGCCGGACCGTGATCGGCGGGCCGGCTTCGATGGCTCCCTCCGCAGCGATTGGGCTATGGTGTTGCATGCGCGCTTGTGTAGTTCATAAGATGCTCTGCGGCACGAGCAGGTTCACGAAGTGCTGGTGGGCCTGCTGGATGTGGCGCTGTCCATCGCGCAGCGAGAGCATACCGTGGCCGGGGAGCAGGCAGTCCACCTGGAGCCGGGCGAGGCGCTCCAGCGAGCGAGCATAGTTCGGAATCGAGCAGTCGGGCGTGTTCAGGAGCAGGATGCGCCCGCCCCAGAACACGGTGTCCCCGCAGAAGAGGTGGGCCCGCCCAGCGGCCTGCACTAGGAACGACATCAGCCCATCGCAGTGGCCCGGCGTGTCGATGGCCAGGACCTCTAAGTCGCCCACGCGGAACCTGTCCCCGTCGGCGAGCTCGACATCCACCGGACACGGCTCCAGGCGGTAGTCCGGGGGATAGAAGCCGCGCCGGCGGGCCGCGGTGAGGCTAACAGCATCCTCATCGCCAGTGCGCAGCGCGTCCGCCCGCGCTCTGGAGAGATACACCCGCGCGCCGGTCTCGCGCCGCCATCGCGCCGTCCCACCGGCATGGTCGCCGTGCGCGTGGGTGAGCAGGATGTGGCCTACGCGATCGGGCGCGAAACCTGCCGCCACGATGTGCTGCCGGATCGCATCGTGGCCGAGCCCGGCGCCTGCGTCCACCAGCGCTAGCTCGCTGCCACCATCGAGCAGGTAGACGTGGCAGTCGTAGCGGTCGGTCAGATCGAAGCCGTTCTGACCGCTGCCGACTAGCCACACACGCTCAGTGAGATGAAATGCCGGCATCGAGACCCTCCTGCGATACGCCGGCAGGCGTCGGATCCAGAGACTGGCGTGAGTTGCCATGCCGTCCAGACAGGTACCTGAGGGCGCTGCCGCCCGACCCCATCCGAGCCTGCTCCGCGGTCTTGCTGCACGATGGCAAAGGCGTCGCCTCGCGTACGCTACTGCTCTACGGGCGACAGGGCAACCGCCTGACCGGTCTCGGTGCAGCGCTGGATCGCATCGAGCACTGCCAGGACCGTCAGGTTCTGGCGGCCGCTGGTGGGCGGCTCGACAGCTTCGGTGACGTAGCGGTAGAACTGCTGCGCTAGTTCCTGCTCGGGGCTGTGCGGCAGCGGCGGGTCCAGCTCTAGAGGCTGCTCGCCCTCGCGCGTGGCCAGGAAGAGCCTTCCCTGCTGGCCATAGCCCCGGCTGATCAGCGCGCCGTGCGCGCACTCCACGCGGAACTGGAAGTCGTTCGCCCGCGCGTTCGACGTGCCCATGTACGTGGCATATACCGGGCCCTCGCACTCGATGAGAGCCGCGACAGTCGAGGGGGAGGGCCAGTCCTCCCAGGCAGGCTGCACGCTCCAGCCCAGCACGCGCCGCGGCCGGCGCTGCAGCACGGCCAGCAGCGTGTCGATCTGATGCACACCCTGCTGCCACAGGTGCATGTGCGGACTATAAGGGTACGGTGCGCCGCGGGCTTTGTGATGCACCATGGTGCAGAACCCAGGCGCGCCGTACGTCTCCTCCGCCAGCAGCCGGCCCATGGTGCGGTAGACGGTCGCGTAGCGGTCGTTCTGCGTCACCATGATGCGCAGGCTCCGCTGCTCGGCAAGCTCTACTAACTCCTGCGCCTCGGCCAGATCGCAGGTAAACGGCTTTTCCACATAGACGTGTTTGCCGGCCTCGAGAGCAGTGCGTACGAACTGCGTGTGCAGCCGCGCTGGAGTGACCACAACCACTACGTCCGGCCGCGTGTGCTCGATAGCGTCTTCCAGGCGCTGGAAGCAGGCGGATTCCGGCAGGCCGGTCAGCTCGCGCGCCTGAGCCAGAAACTCGTCCGAGATATCCACCAAGGCTACCGGGCGAAACTGCGGTGATCCGGCAAACACGCGCAGATGGGCCTTGCCGCGCCCCCCCACACCAATATGGACCGACGTCAGCACAGTATCCAAGGCCGCCACCTCCTCTCATAGTTCCTGGCCGATCTGCAGGGGCCACAAGCGCGGCGATCGGCTATCGGGGATCCTCCGGCGTGATTTTCACCTGGATCGAGCGTGCCGCGCACGGCTCGGTAGGGACGAAAGATTTTTTCCCCAATCCCTGCAACTGCGGTATGGCAAACCGGCTGCAGGCTAGCACAGTCCCCGGCCTGCTGCAACGGGTGTACTTCTTTCCTACATGCGGCTAGGCCGCACAGCCGCACACTTCTCTGGCAGTCCAGAGCCACCGTAGCATACAGGTATGGCTCTCTGTTAGCTCGGTGTACGCGGGGCGACCGCCTTCCGGCGGCGTGCCGGCGTAGACCGTGCGAGGATGTGACTGATGGAACGCCTGGCCTTGACCCGATCTGAGAGACGCGGTGTGGCAACTGCGCCGCCCTGGCTACCGGCCGCAGAGCGGCTCTGGGACTGCGCCTGGGACCGGATCGAGGCCCGGCCGCTCCTCTGGGCACTTGGCGCGGCGCTGCTTACGCCTGCGCTCTACCTGGGCTACTCGCTGGTCCTAAACCTCAGTACGCAACAGCCGCTGCTGCTGGCATACCCGCTGGACGATAGCTGGATCCACCAGGTCTTCGCCCGCAATCTCGCCACACGAGGCGAGCTCGCCTTCAATCCCGGCGAACCGTCGTCGGGCTCGACCTCGCTGCTCTGGACCGGCCTCCTAGCGGCAGGGTACGTGTTGAACGTGCCGCATCTGGCCTGGAGCTACCTGCTGGGCTGGCTGTGCTACCTCGCCACAGCGGGGCTGAGCTATCTGCTGGCACGAGCCCTCTTCCCGGGCGAACGATCGCCGCGCCTGTACCTTGCAGCGCTGGGCCTGAGCTTGCTGGAGTGGCACCTGGCTTGGGCTACCTTCTCAGGAATGGAAACGCTGCTCTTTACGGCCCTGAGCGTCCTCTCGCTCTGGCTCTGGGTGCGTCGCGCGCCCGCCGTCTGCCTGGGCGCCGCGCTAGGCGCCGCGACCTGGGCACGTCCCGAAGGTGTACTCCTGGCAGGTCTGCTGCTCAGTGCACGGGCGGCCGGTGCAGCGATCCCCCGTATCTGCCGTATCTGCCGTATCTGCGCTCGCGCTGGCGAGCCTGCGGGTATGGCGCAGGGAAGCGACGAGAGCGAGCACACGCTCGCTGCTGCGCTGCTGAGTGGACTGGCCTGGCTCGCCGTCGTCGCCCCCCTGGCCTGGCTGAACTGGGTTTTAGGCGGCGCACCCTTTCCGCAGACCGTTGCAGCGAAGGGCTATGCCTACGGGCCGGTGGTAACCCTTCAGACCGTCACAACGTACCTGGCGCAGGCAGCCGCCGCGCTGTTGCCCGGGCCGCTCCTCCTCCTGGTGCCGCTCGCTGTCTACGCAGCAGCCGTGCGGCTGCGTGAGCGCAGCCTGCCGGCGTGGCCGGTCTATGCCTGGCCGGTGCTCCTGCTTGCCGTGTACGCCGTGCGCCTGCCGGCGGCCTACCACCACGGGCGGTATCTCATGCCGCTTGTGCCGGTGCTTGCCGTCCTCGGACTGGATGGCCTGCGGCTGTTCGTGGCGCGCTCTACCTTCGTTGTGCTCCCGAAGGCGCTGGCTGGACTGGCCACGGCTCTGGTGCTAGTCAGCTGGCTGAACGGTGCAGTGATCTACGCCTGGGATGTGCGCTTCATCACAGATCTGCAGGTCAAGGCCGCACTCTGGGTGGCCGCGCACACGCGTGCGGACGACCTTGTGGCGACGCACGACATTGGGGCGATCGGCTACTTCGGGCGGCGCCGCGTGCTCGATATGGCAGGCCTGGTCACGCCGGAGACAGTGCGTTACCTGCATAGCCACGAGGCACTGCTGGACTACGTCCAGCGCGAGAACGCGGCCGTCGTGGTCAAATTCACCCGCTGGTTCCCGCTGATCTCAGAGCGGCTTGCCGGCCGCGAGGTGGCTCGCTTCCATTACCCGTATATCACCCAGGACGACATAGTGATCTATGCTCTCCGCTAGCCTGCTCCGTCTCCGCTGGCCTGCCGGCGCTCGCGCACAAGAACGCCAGTGCGGCGCTACCCCTGCTTTCGTAATTACAGGAGCAGAGTGGCGATGGGCAGTGACACTCTCGGTGGTTGTTCTAGCGCTCACTACGCTGCCGTATCTGCTGGCGTGGGCGCTGACCCCGCCGGGCCACCACTTTACCGGCTTCGTCGCCTACCTGTCCGACGGGAACACCTATCTGGCCAAGATGGAGCAGGGTCGTCGTGGTGCCTGGCTTTATACCCTGGCCTATTCGCCCGAGCCACATGATGGCGCCTTCGTATGGGGCTTGTACCTCCTGCTGGGCAAGCTCGCTGGCTTCCTGCAGCTCCCTAATATCCTTGTTTTGCATGCGGCGCGCCTTGCCGCGGCGCTAGCCGCCCTGCTGGCTGCGTACGCCTTCTACGCCTTCTTCACCGGCTCTGTCGCTCTGCGCCGGCTGGCCTTCCTGCTGGTCGCCTTCACCTCAGGGACAGGATGGCTCTTCACGCTCTTGGGGGCCAGACAGCTTCTCGGGGAATTCCCGGCGGACCTGCATTTTCCAGACGCGACTCTGTTCTGGTCGATCTTTGCCTTTCCGAACTATTCGCTCTCCGTCGCGCTCATGCTGGCTTGTACACTGCTAGTGCTGCAGGCCTTCCGCCACAACAGCGTGCGCCCCTCGATCTGGGCCGGCCTGGCTGGCGCGGCGCTGGCAGTGACCCATCCCAGCATCCTGGTCGTATATGCGACTCTTGCACTCTACCTGCTCCTGCTGTGGTGGCGCCGCGGGCAAGTTCCCTGCCGTGAGGCTCTCCTCGCCCTGCCATTTGGCCTTCTCTCTGCACCAGCTGTGGCCTACGAGACCTGGGTGTTGCATGCCAACTGGGCCTTCAAGGCATTCACCGACCAGAACTTCAATTACTCACCCAGCGCGCTGAACCTGCTGATGAGCTTCGGCGCCGTGCTGTGGCTGGCCTGGAAAGGTGCGCCGGCGCTGTGGCGACGCTCACATACTGAGCCGGCAGTGCCGGTGATCTGGACCTTCCTGGTGCCCCTGCTGCTCTATGCGCCGCTGAGCGTGCAGCGCCGCTTCCTGGAGGGCTGGAATGTACCGATGAGCCTGCTGGTGGCGTACGGCCTGGCGACCTGGCTGCTGCCGCGCCTGCGCGCCGCACGCGCGCTTCGGGCGCTCGTGCTGTGCCGGCAGGGCGCGTACGACCCGCGCCGATGGAAGCGCTTCGTGGTCACCATAGCGCTGGTACTGCTGGTGCCTTCGAACATGATCATCCTGGCTGGCAGCGCGATGCTGGCAGCCGTGCGCGCGCCGCTAACCTATCTCTCGCCCGGCGAGAACGGGGCGCTGGAGTGGCTGCGCGCCAACTCGCGCTCTGAAGAGGTAGTCTTCTCCAGTATCGATATAGGCAATCGTATTCCAGCGCAGGCCGGTAACCGCGTGTTCTTCGGGCACTGGTCGGAGAGCATCTATGCCCGCGCAAAAGCCGAGCTCGTTGTACGCTTCTTCGGCGACCGCATGTCCGACGACGAGCGGCGCGAGCTCCTACGCCGTTATCGCATCGCCTACCTCTGGCACGGCCGCGAAGAGCGCCGATTGGGCAGTCTCAATCCTGCCGAGATGCCATATCTTACTCCGGTGTACCGCAGCGACGACGTGACGCTATACCGTGTGGAGCTATCTCACTGATGGGCGCGTCCATCACATCCCCCGGTCATGTCTCCATAGCCGGTGTGGCCCTAAGGCTGCGCAGCCTCCGCTGCGCAGCTGGCATCCTTGGCTGGCCGCTGCTGGTGTACACGCTGGCGCTTGTCGTGCGGCTGGCCACCATGCTGTTCGTCAGCCACCCCGGCTACATGGACGCGTACTACTACTACCACGTAGCCGAGAACGTCACCCGCGGGCGCGGGCTCATCGAGCAGTTCGCCTGGCATTACCAGAACCACCCGGCCGGGCTGCCGCAGCCGAGCAACGCCTACTGGATGCCACTGGCCTCGCTGGTGAGCGTCCCGACGATGTGGTTACTAGGCCCAGGCTTCCGGGGAGCCCAACTCGCACACGTCCTGCTCTCGTCGTTCCTGCCGGTGCTTACCTACTTGTACGCGCGGGCGCTGCTGGGAGCTGGACAGCCAGCACGGCTGGCCGCGCTGCTCACGATTTTCAGCGGAACCTACTTCGTGTACTGGGTCAATACTGATAACTTCACGCCGTTCGCCCTGGCCGGCGCGGGCGCCCTGATGCTCGCGGGCATTGGCGAGCCGTGCCCCGGGCGATGGTGGCTCCTGGCGCTGTCTGGTATCCTCATTGCATTGGCTCACCTGGCACGAGCCGACGGCGTCTTACTATTGCTAGTGGTGCCTGCCATGGCGTGGGTACACTGGCATCGGCTCTGTCGCAGCAACCTGGCGGCCTGTGCGGCGAACTCTTATGCCTGGAAAGCCGTGGCCGCAGCAGCGGCGCTCTATCTCCTGGTGATGCTGCCGTGGCTCGCGCGCAATCTACTGACCTTCGGCCGCCTCCTCCCTGCCGGCGGTAGCACGCCGTTCATGCGCGAGTACAACGAGCTATTCTCCTACGCGTTCACGCCATCGCCTGCCTACTACCTGGGCTGGGGCCTGCCCAACATCCTGCGCTCCAAGCTCGAGGCTCTGTGGCTCAATCTGGTGGCTCAGCTTCAGGGCACGCACTACTATCTCCTGCCGCTCTGTGTACTGGGGGCCTGGCGGCTGCGGCGCGATGCCCGGACCTGGCCCTTCGCCCTGTATTTCCTGATGCTCCTCGGGGCGATGACACTGGTCTTCACCTTCCCGGGCCCGCGAGGGGCAACGTTCCATTCAGCATCAGCCCTGCTGCCATACTACTACACGA
Source organism: Chloroflexota bacterium (assembly GCA_042408875.1). Taxonomy (GTDB): domain Bacteria; phylum Chloroflexota; class UBA11872; order JBHOQS01; family JBHOQS01; genus JBHOQS01. The sequence goes on from JBHOQS010000022.1 coordinate 287,492, forward strand.
CGGCGGCCGCCGGGCTGGGAGAGGCAGTGCAGCTCGCGGCGCGGCGGCTGCGGCACTGGAACCCGCCGGTGGCCACGCGGAACTTCGGGTACGTGCTGCTCGCCTTCGCTGCTGCGCTGGCCGTAGGCTTTGGCGTGCGCAATGTGCGCGACTGGAACCGCCATCTGGCGCAGTACCGCGCTGTGGCCGCGGCGCTCCCGCCGGGCAGCGAACGCGCGCGGGTCATGGCCGCTGATCCGCCCGGCTTCTTGTACGCCAGCGGACGCCAAAGCCTGGCGATTCCCAACGATGGCTACCCGGCCTTGCTGGCCGCTGCAGCAAAGTACGGCGTGGACTACCTGATCGTAGAGCCGGCTAGACCGGACTACCTCACCACCCTGCTGCGCGGCGAATACAGCGGCCAGGAGTTCCAGGCGATCGCTACGGTCGGTGAAGCGCGCATCTATCGCATTCAGCAGGCCAGGGGGTCGGGCGAATGATTGCCACTCCCCCGCAGGAGACCTCAACTCTCTGCCACAGTGCTGCGGCCGCGTCCGAGGAGCTATGTCCGAGCAGGCGTGACTGGCTCATCGTAGCCGGCCTGTTCGCGCTCGCGCTCGCCGTGCGTGTGCTGTTCGCCCTGGTGGTCGTCTTTCCGCCGCTGGACGATCCAGCGTACTACCTGCAAGTTGCACGCAATCTCTGCCGCGGCGAAGGCTTCCACATCGCCGTCATCTGGAGCCACCTCTATCCGTTCGCCAGCGTGGACCATCCCAGCGGGGAGCTCTGGATGCCGCTTGCCAGTATGGCGATATGCGGGAGCTGGCTCCTCTTCGGTGAGAGCTGGCGGGCCGCGCAGCTTCCCGGCATCGTAGCCGGTGCAGCGCTGCCGGGGCTTACCTACTTGCTGGGAGTGCGTGCTCTGGGCGGAGCACGGCCGCTCTCGCTTGCCGCTGGATTGTTCCTGGCAGGAAACGGCATGCTCGCCTACCAGTCTGCCGCGGGCGACAGTACATCGCTCTTTGCAGTGCTCGTCGCCGGGGCCGTGCTGCTCCTCGTTCCCCGACCGGCCGGCCGGGGTTGTCCTGCCGGGGGCGCGACAGCAAGCCCGGGGTTGCGAGAGGTAGCCCTCGCTGGAGCGTTGGCAGGACTCGCCTACCTGGCGCGCGCCCACGCCGTGGTGCTTGCCGGCTGCTGGGCGGCCGGCTGGCTCTGGCGGCGCAGCCGCGGCTATGCCGCGCTCGCCGAGGCCGTTGCCTTCCTGGGCGTGTTCGTCCTGGCGATCCTGCCGTGGAGCGCGCGCAACCTGCTGGTCTTCGGGAGCTGGACGCCGCCGCTAGCCGCGATGGGGCCGTTCCTGGTCCACACGGACGGGTATCTCGCGCTGCCTCCGGCGCCTGGCCCGATGACCGTCCTCGAGCATCTGGAGGAGGCGTTGGTGGTGCGTCTTGAGGCTGCCCGGGTGGGCCTGCGCAGCGTGCTTGACCTCCTGGTTTTCCCGCTTGCACTGCCGGCCCTTGTGGGTGCCCTTACCCTGGCGTGGCGCTACGCGGCCTTGCGTCTGGCAGTGTTGTACGCTGCCCTCTTGTATCTGGCCGCGGTGCTGCTGACCCCTGTACCGTCTCTTTTCGGCACCTACTATCATTCGGCCGGAAGCAGCGTGCCGGTCCTCGCGTTGGGGTATGCGCAGGCGGTGCACTGGCTGGCGGACCGTGCTGGAAAGCTGCTCCGCTGGCCTCGCCCGCCCTTCTGGCCATTCTGGGCCGGGGTATTAGCGCTGGCGCTGGTCCAGAGCGGTGTGGCCTGGGCAGCCGTCGGGACGCGCCACCGGGCGGAAGCTGCACAGTTCGCTGCCATCCGCGAGTGGTTGGCTACCCGACCGGATGCTTCTGCCGGCACGATCATGACCACTCAGCCAGCGACGCTTCACTATCTGACTGGCCGGCCGGCAGTGGCCCTGCCCGCGCGTGAGCCCCCGGAGCGCGTTGCCGAGACAATGCGCCGCTACGGTGCACGCTACTTGGTCGTGACGGAGCCAGCAGGCCACTATCCGCAGGCAGCTCGAACCGCCGCGCAGTTCGAGCCCGTCTGGCGCGATGGCGCGACCGAGGTGTTCGGACTGCGTTAGCGGCGGCAGCACGGCAGCCGGCTGCGCAGCTAGTCACATGGCGCCGGAGCTCTCTGTTCGCCCATCCCGTAGCTTGCCGCCAGCAGCGAGAAATCGACGATCGTGACTGCGCCCGAGCGGTCGAAGTCTGCTCCGGCTCCTGGTGTTGGCACCCGCCGGTCAAACCACTGGAGCAGGATGTCGGCGTCCCCGCTTGTGGTGCCGGAGCCAGCCCCATCCACATCGCCATCACCGTCGGCATCGCCCTCGCGCAGACAGCCGAACTCGACCTGGACGGTGCTCTCGGCCGGCACAGTCACCCCGCTTGCTCGCACAGGCAGGGCAGCCGAGACACCGGATCGCACAGCGCGTACCCGTACGTCGTAAGTGCCGGCCGCTGGTGCCTGCACGGTGAAGCTCCCGTCGGCGGCTGGTTGGGTGACCACGGTGGCAAGGGGCGTTGCAGGGGGAGGCACGCCCGCCGCGACAAACTCGACTGCGACCGGCCCGGCCGCGGTCGGGCCGGCTTGAAACCGCACGCGACCGGCCAAGCGCGGAGTGCCGGCCACGCGGTAGCGCCCGTCCTGGACCGTCACCACCACCGGTGTCCCCGCACGATAGGCGGAGGTAACCCGGCCGGACTCCACATCACGGTCGAACGCGAGCGGCACATACGTGCTTCCTGTCTCACGGCGGCCCCGCACGTACAGCCGAGCGATCAGGAAGCTGCCGCGTTGCCCGACGCTCCCGGGCCCGAGCGCGAGATCAACGCGCCCCGCCTGGCCGTCCACCTGATTGCGCGTGACCGTCCCGAAGGCAGTGGTCAGCACCTCGACCGCCGGGCGTCCCTGTGCGTCGGTGACCTCGAACGTGTCGGCCGGGAAGCTCAGGTACACACGCAGTTCGTCGATGAAGAGCGAGGAGGACACTGCATCGACCCACAGATCCACGGCACAGACTGAGCTGGCGCTGACGTCGGCCAGGGCGGGCGCCAGCCTAAACACAACGCTCGTGACCGACGCTACAACCGTGGGGGTAGGCACGGTGGGCTTGCCGCAGGTGGTGGTATCTGCACGTGCCGCGTGGTGGGGTGGTGCCGGCAGCGCCAGAAGTGCCAGGAGCACCAGGAACAGGCTCGAGACCACGCGCGGGCCGGGTCGGGGCAGGGCCTTGAGCGAAGCCGGTTGCACCGTTTCCCTCCAGAAGCATGTGCCGGCTGTGCAGCCTCGAGGTGACTGTATGCGCGACCGAGGAGCCGGGCAAGTGCCAGGAATGGCCTGCGATAGCCTGTTGTGCTACTGCCACTGCTTTGCCAGGCGCCCGGCGCACGGGCTACAATCACAGCGGTTGAGCAGGTGCACCAGCTGGTGCCCAGTGCCTGTGTGGGGGAACAGGCGACGAGGAAGGGACGGGAACCATGGCGGTCATTAAAGGCCCGTGTCGGATTGTCCGTGCCGCAGACGGTGTCGTGCTCGGCGAGGCAATCTGCTATCTGCACGCGCCGTCTGGTGAGGCGGACGTCCAAGGCGGCACGGCCACGAACTTCGTCTGGCACGAGCCGCCACCCGAGGGGGATCAGGACCTGCCGGTACGTCTGGAGCTGGACGGCGGCCGCGTCTTCGCGCTCCACCTGGTTCGGCGGGTGTTTTCTGGTTGCGGGCCGGAGATCGTACGCTTCCGCGCTCCAGCGCGGCAGAGCGCCTGAGATGCCCCACGGCGACGTGTTACGTCTGGACCTGGGCCGTGTGCCGTACCGGCCAGTCTGGGCCTTCCAGCAGGCGCTGGCGGCGGCTGTAGCGGCCGGCAGCGGGCCGGAAGCCCTCCTGCTTCTCGAGCATGAGCACGTCTATACCTTCGGGCGCGGTGGCGACTTGGCGCACCTGCTGGCGTCGCCTGAGGCGCTGGGCGCTCTGGGCGCTGAGGTCGTCCTCTCCGACCGGGGTGGCGATGCCACCTACCACGGCCCTGGCCAGATCGTAGGCTACCTGATCCTCTCTCTGCGCCGTCGCGGCATCGATGCCCACTGTTTCGTACGGGGCGTGGAGGAGATCGTGCTGCGCGCGCTGGCTGGCTGGGGGATCGCTGGTGAGCGTATCGCCGGGCTGCCAGGCATCTGGGTAGGGCTGCGCAAGATCGCAGCTATCGGCATTCGGGTCAGCCGCGGGGTCTCCTACCACGGTTTTGCCCTCAACATCAACACTGATCTCTCGTACTTCGAGCACATCGTGCCGTGCGGCATCCAGGGCCGCGGGGTCACCTCCATGGCCCATGAGCTCGGCCAGACGGTGCCTCTGGGAGCGGTGCGCGATGCGCTAGCCGCGGCCTGCGCTGCCGTGTTCGAGGTCCCCGTCCGGCAGCCAACACTTGCCGAGCTCGCCCGGCTCCAGGAGCTCGGGCTTGCCCCACACTGGCTGCTTGCTTCAGCCGGCGCAGACGGGCACCACATTGACGTTGCCGCTGTTCCTGGGAAGCCCTACCTACCGTAGTACCGTAGGGGGGCGCCGCGGCGTGCTATTCAGCCCTGCTCGAGGGCCTTCGTTCGGCCAGGTGGGTAGTGTCGGCGAAGAAGCGGCGTAGCGCGGCCAGCGCCGCTGCCGAGGCGTCCGGCAGGGTGAGCATCAGCACCCAGCGCCCGGCGTCCTCCATCGCCTGCCAGGTACCGCGGGCCTGGGCGAGCAGGAACTTGTCGCTGTAGCGGCCGGCCAGCACTGGCTCGTGGCGTCGCGCCACCAGGCGAAGGCTCACCAGCTCTGGCGGGCCGTCGGTCTCGCTCTGCTCCGTCGAGTGGTAGTCGCTCGGTCCAGTGCGCACCTTCGCCGGTAGTCCGAGCGCGCCGTTCGCCAGGCGGCGCCGTGCCTCATCGAGGACGGCACCTGCTTCCGGCGAGAGCTCGCCGTTGTATGTGAAGTCGAGGTAGCCCAGCCACCCTTGCTGCTGTGCTGTGCGCAAGATCGCTGCGTAGACGGCCGCAGCGTTGTCCACCGAACCCTCGAGCTGCTGCACAGCCTGGCGGATCTCTGTTTCAGAGAGCAGGCCGCGCTCAGGCAGCGAGGAGTAATAGAGCGTCAGGCCGTCATATCGAGCCTGGTACGGTGTGCGCTCTGGAAAGGGCACGTCGCCGGGCGCCTCGCGCAGGTCGCGGGCGTATTTCTTGTACGCCTCGACAGCAGGCTGACCGGCGAAGACGATATTCTGAAGATAGCCGTAGGTCGCAACTGTGAGCTTGAAGCCCAGGAACAGCCCGGCCAGCTCCCCCAGACCAGCCGGCAGGGGCATACTGTTCACCACGAGCGCAGCGGCCTCAGGCACGCAGAGCTCCAGTGCCGCCCGGCCGGGCGGTGCCTCCGGGCCGGTAGCTGCCCCGGCGCGCAGCTTCAGAAACAATACCTCGTCGCCGAACCGGCCCAGCGCGCCAGGGTCCTGATCATAAAAAACTAAGAAGCCCTTGCCGCCCTTCCCCAGGCTCTCCTCGACGAGCTGCTCCAGCCAGGGAGCAAAGCCCCGCCAGCCCTGCGGCAGGAGCAGGACGAGCTTGCTAGCTCGGCGCGGCTGGGTCCGCGCCGCGATATATGCGCCCAGGCGCACGAACGGGTCCTCCCGTGTGAGGGCGCGGCGTTCGCTGTCGGAGAGCATAGGCGAAAGACGGTAGAGCGCCTGCCCGCGCTCTAGGAGCGTCCGCAGGAGTGCTCCATCCGGGACATAGGAGGGGTTGCGGGCAAGGGCCTGGGCCAGCAGCATCAAGGCAACCGGCCGCAGGAACACCCGCGTGGCTGGAGCGCTCATCCGCCCCGGCGTATGATTCGCTCCGTCGAGCTGGATCGGCACCATGGGCGCCCCGCGCGGCCGCGCGAACTGGTCCAGGTACGAGCCCGGCAGCGTCATCACCTGGATATGGCGGCTGCGATCAGCGATGCCATGCTCTTCGAGCAGGCCATCAAACCACTCCAGATGTGTGATCGGCTCCTCGCTGGTCATGCCCATGCTGACGCCGATCATCATGGTGACATCCAGGAGGCGGCGCATCGCACGAGCTGAGGGCAGCTCATCGGCCGCAAGCCCCTCAGCCCGTGCGATCTCGCGGAGCACCCTGTTGAGCGAGGCAGGATCGGTACTGTCCAGGGGGTGGATGCTCATCTCAGGCTGGTCGAGGTAGCCCATCCGCTTAAGCGTGTAGACCGTCTGCACCGAGCCACCCATCCCAGACCAGAGCACGCGCCGGATCCCTTGCCGCACAATTGCCGCAGCTTCCTGCTCAGCCGCGCGTAACCACTCCGGGTGGGCGAGCGCCTTCTCTACACCGTCCACCCAATCGAGCTTGACATCACTCCCCTCGGTGGCGAGCTCGGCCATGCGCCCTTCCCGGCGCAGCAACTGCCCCAGCGCATCCTCGGCTGCGAGCTGCTCGACCAGCGCATCGACACCTGTATCTTCCGCCCCCGATAGCGTAATCCGCTCCGTCTCCATGGACCTCCCTCTCAGGTAAGCTGCTCGGGTCGCCGCCTGGCGTCCTTGCTGCTACGCCTTGCCCATCTTTTGCTTGAGCTGCTGGAGTTCGTCTTCCAGCGTATCGTCTCGCTCAAGTGCGGCGAACTGCTCCTCCAACGAAGTCTTGGCCAGCTCAGCCTGCGCTGCGGCGCGCGCCTCCTCATACCGGATCTTTTCCTCCATGCGTGCCAGCTCGCTTGACGGGTCGATCGTGCTCATCGTTCGAGCGACCTCGCCGACCTTGGCCTGCGCCCGCGCAGTCTTGTGGCGTGCCACCAGGACATCACGCTGGCGCACCGTAGCCTCGTACTTGGCCTCCAGCGCCTGGAGATCGGCCTTCAGCTTCGCCACGACCTCGCGCTGCGCGGCGAGCTGCTGCTCATAGACCTGGGCGTTACTTAAGTAGTCATTCTTGCGGCGCAGCGCCTCGCGCGCCAGATCATCGCGCCCCTTCTCGACAGCGAGCTCGGCCTTCTGCTGCCACTCCTGCGCCAGCTCGCGTGCGCGTTGCAGGTTGCCTTCGATGATCTTCTCCTCTGCGATGGTACTCAGCACCTGCGCTTTCGCCTCTCGGATGGCCTCGGCCATATCACGAATGATCTGGTCGAGCATCTTCTCCGGGTCTTCAGCGCGATCGAGCAGGTCGTTGATATTCGCCCGGATCAGCGTCCCGATACGATCGAGAATACCCACGGTCCTTCCCTCCTTTAATTTTTCCAATAATTCTTCCAATCTTCAACATTATTTTTATTTTTTACTATTAACCTACAGTTGGCACACCTACGTGAGTGCGCCTCCTCGCGCTTCCTCGATTACTCGGTTCGTACACGGTTACTCCTGCTTCGTCGTCGCTTACGCTGTATCTATCATACATTTATTGCCAGGCCCCCGTCTGGCGCTCGCCCTCGCCGGACCGCGCGTCAGTGCGTGACTACCATCCCGACGACGAAGGCGATCGCCAGGATAATGGCACCCGCCAGCGCGCCCGCGCCAGCGTTGTTCTCCTCGAAGATCTCCTGCATCAGCCGGTAGCGCCGGTTCAGCGCTTCGAACACGACGAAGACGAAGGCAAGCGACACAGCGCTCCAGACCACGGTATTCAGCAGCCCGATGGCAAAGCGCTGGAGCCACTCAACCACGCGCATCCTCCTTCCCTGCGCTCGCCCCGCTGGGGCGAGTGCCCCAGCTCAAGACGGCCCTTACGCCCCGAATAGCCCGGTGATGTCGGTCTCCTGCAAGCGGCGCCCGTACAACAACAGGATGTGCGTTGTCCAGATGCCCAGCAGTTCGCGGGTATCGGCCGCTCTGCCTCTCTCAGGCTCGTCGCCTCCAACCGCATTCCCTGCAAACGCGTCCATCTCAACACGCGCGTCCATCTCGAAGTAGACGTTCTGGCCGGGGTCGCTGCTGATGTCAGCCCATACTTCTCGCTCTAGCGGCCTGCCGCGTACTGTTGCCGCGAACGTGCCTGTGCTGCGCACGACCCAGCGTGTGCCGTCGCGCTCGTAGACGACTGGCTCCGTCGCACTCCGCCCCTCGCGGACGCGTTGCTCAAACGTCTTGAGAACACCGCCACGCTCTGGATCGGCCACCAGCTCCTCGAACTCCGGGCTCCCTTGATAGCAGACCACACTGCGATCGAAGATGCGGCGTCCTTCGCGGCCGATCTCCAGCACTGCACCGGTGTCGAGCAGCACCCACTGCCAGCGTGTCAGGCGCCCGTGGAGCTCCTCAGTGCAGTCCAGCACGTTTTCCACCAGGGCATGCTGCCCATCCCAGAATTCGATGGCATCCCCTGGCTGAAGCGTCTCCAAGGTAACCTGGCGCAGCGCCGGGCGTGAGCCAGCGTTCAGACTCGCCCGCACGAGGCGGCCCAGACGGCCGAGGATACCACCTCCCATTCCCATAGACTGCCTGCTCATCGACATCGCTGTACTGAAGAGTACACCTGCCAGGACGGCCAGGATCGCAAGCAGGATCAGTGCCCCGAGCACTACCCAGACCAGTGCACTCATCATCGCCGCACCCGTACACCGCCGCTGAACGACCGGCCACCCCCACCCTTCATCGTGGCAGCGCCGCCCGAGCTCCCACGTGGGCTGAAGGACTTCACCGCAGGCGCCTGTCCAGGCGGGGTGACTTTGCTGCCACCTGTCGCGCCGCCGCTCCCGCCAGCGCCCAGTGACTTCGGCGGCGCCGGCGCGCGCTGCTGGGCCTCAAAGCTATCCTTTCCGGCACGGAAGCCACCCTTTGCCGTTGCCGCGGTGCCACCGCCCGTGCCCCCGGCCTGGCCCGAAACTGTGCCTGGCGCCGGAGCGAGCCTGCGGTAATCCGGCGGCTGTGGCCTGTCGGAGGTAATGCTCCCTTCCAACCGCTCGCCGCGGTCGAAGCTGCTGCGCGGTGGATAGTGATACGTTGGTGGGGGGCCGCCGCCGGCCGTCACATGGCCGAGCAAGAAGGGGAACCAGAAGCTGGTGAAGTTGCCGTCGCGGTCGCGCCCGTAGAGCGTGACCGGCTGGTCATCGCGCAGGTGCAGGATCGCCTCGGTCGAGCGGCCGAGGCCCAGGAAGCCTGGCTTCTCACGGATCTCCAGGTAAGTACGCTCGCCCTGCGCCAGCTTGATGTCATCCCCCGAGGCGCGATGCAGGTTCCCCTGGGCATCGCTCCACAGGAAGGAATACTTCTCCCCGTCCCAGGCGATCGAGCCAGGATGCACCGTATACTGGCCCGGCTGCACTGGCAGGCCGCGGTTGCACGCCACCAGGGCAAGCATCGTCACCGCCAGCACCAGGCTGGCTGCCCGTATGAGTGGCGAACCGGATTTCCGTGCCGCATCAGCAGCAGACTGTCCGGCTGTCGTTGAGCTCACCAAAGGTCGTCCAGAATGTGTGCACATGTGTATCTTTTCGCCGGGCAACGGCTCGCGCTATGCGGCTGGCAAGGCGAATGTACCGCTTGCCATTGCATCGCAGATGCGCGTATATGTGTACCTATACGTAGGGTACCATGTCCGGTCTGCCGCAAGGTAACGCCAGTCCGACGCCTACGTGACTGGATGCGGACGGTCGGCGGGCCTCATCCACGGCGTGAGTCGGCGTGTTGTCGCCGCGTGCACGCGTCATAGCCCGTCGCGGAGAGAGCGCCTCTACGCTTATATAGCTCTACGCTCATATATCTACTGGCCACAGGGTGATTTGACGCTGGACTGGCTCTCCTGCTATCCTTTCGTGCGGAACGTGCTGCCTCACGCCGAGGTAGCTCAGCTGGTAGAGCAGTGGACTGAAAATCCATGTGTCGGCGGTTCGACTCCGCCCCTCGGCACTCTCCCGTAGACCCCCTCCCCAGAGGGGGTTTCCTGTTACCTGCTCGCGGCGTTTGAGTGCATATTTCGCCAGACATTGGCTGGCGCTGGCCTGCATTGCTCCCTCCTATGGTCATCGTCTGGGCCCAGCGTTCTCGCCCTGCTCATGTGTGGCCTCAAGCCCAGGCCAGTGGGGCTGGCTTCAGGATGCGGGCGGTTTTCCTCAGCCCGCGGGAGCGCTGTGCTTGCGTTTGGCCTGAAGCTCTGGTTCACTGGATACGACAGGGCTCGTGGTGCGGAGGATGTTGCCGGCCTGACCGGGCCAGCAGCGCGGACGTAGCTGGCGCCACACGCTGCCGGAGCTGCTCGCCATGGGGGTGGCCTACATGCAAGGCGGTGCAGAAGCTACGCAGCTACGCTTGCACCAGCACTGGCCTGGCGGAATACCGCGCGGCCCGCTTCGCGTACGGCACAGCAAGCGTAGCTGTGGCTATGCCGGTGGCGGACTGGATGTGTAGCTTGTAAAGACCTTGTAAAGAGAAGAGCTCTATTATAAGAGCAGAGCGATATATTTTAAGAGCGATATTATCAAAGAGCGATATATTTAAAGGGCGATATAAAGGGCAAAACGTGCGGAGAGGCCAAGGGAGGCTCCTAGTCACCGCTATCCTGTTCACAGCGCTGGTGGCTGGGCTGGCGCTTGTGCCGGCCGGTCGCAGCCTGTACCGCACCGCGGCAGTGCTCGGCGAGCTTGCGCCGCCTGTCCACTCGCCGGACCTGCGGGCGGACCGGCTGTCCGGTAGCGGCGTGCGTTTCGCCGTAGTCGGCGACTACGGGCTCGCCGGACAAGCTGCACAGGATGTAGCGGACCTCGTGCGTAGCTGGAACCCGGACTTCATCATCACCACCGGCGACAACAACTATCCCGCGGGCGAGGCGCACACGATCGACCGCAACATCGGCCAGTACTACGCCCGCTTCATCGCCCCGTACAAGGGCGCGTACGGGCCCGGCGCTGCTGTCAACCGCTTCTTTCCTGCGCTGGGCAACCACGACCTGGCAACTGCTGGTGCCAGGCCCTATCTCGAGTACTTCACCCTGCCCGGCAACGGGCGCTACTATGACTTCACCTGGGGCCCAGTGCACCTGTTCGCTCTGAACAGCGACCCCCGCGAGCCGGATGGCGTGAGCGCCAGCTCGATCCAGGCGCAGTGGCTACGCAGCCGCCTAGAGGCTTCACAGGCACGCCTCAAAGTCGTCTATCTGCACCACCCCCCATATTCCTCGGGACGGCACGGCTCGAGTGCGTGGATGCAGTGGCCATATGGTGCGTGGGGCGCGCAAGTGGTGCTGGCCGGGCATGATCATACGTACGAGCGCATCGTGCGCGACGGGGTGGTGTACTTCGTCAACGGGCTGGGCGGGGTGAGTGCCTATCCCTTCCGCGCTGTGCCAGTCGAAGGCAGCGCGGTGCGCTTCAACGCCGACTTTGGCGCCATGCTGGTCACGGTGACAGCAGACCAGGCCACATTTGAGTTCATGACGCGCCGCGGGGAGCTGGTCGATCGCTACAGTATCGCGCTTGGCCGCCCTGCGGCAGAGATGGCCCGGCACCCTCCATCGGTGCCTGCGCTGGCGCCGTAATCAGGCCGGCAGGTCATATGGAATGCCCAGCGTCTCGCTCAGGCGGCGGAGATCGGCCAGGATGAAGCGCTCAAGCGGGATGCCTTCGACACGGTAGCGCCGCGCCTTTTCTCGCTCGATCTCGCCCGGGAGGTAGATGCGCTGGAAGCCGGGCCGCAGGCGGGAACTGCGCATACGCTCAGCAATGGCGCGCACCCGCGCGGTGAACTCGTCCAGGGGAACGATCTGCCGGACATCGAGCGCCATGAACCAGTGGCAGCGGCCGCGCGGGTGCGGCGGATCGGGCCGGTCCTGGTCACTGTCGAATGCGCCACCAGCAAGCAGCGATGTGAGCAGGCCGTAGACCAGGGTGAGGCCGTACCCTTTGTACTCGGCAATAGGTAGGAGGCTGCCGCCTAGCGCCCGCGCCCGCGGATCGGTTGTGGGGTTGCCGTCCTTGTCAAGGGCCCAGCCGAGCGGAATCGGCTCGCCGCGGCCCTGGTGGAGAGCCAGCCTGCCACTGGCGACCACGCTGAGGGCCATGTCCAGGAAGATCGGGTCGGCCTCGCCTTCGTCATCAGTCGCGCTGGCGGGGATAGCCCAGGCCGGCGGGTTATTGCCGAGCAATGGTTGTGCGCCGCCCCACGGGGCAATGCTCGGCCCGGCATTCGTGACAGCAAAGCCGACCATGCCGTGGCGCAGGGCGAGGCGCGCCCAGTAGCCCGAGGCGCCATAGTGGTTGCTCTCCCGCATGAAGACCATCCCTGCGCCATACTGCTGCGCCACCTCGATGGCCGCCTCCATACCGGCATGGGCGACCACATGCCCCAGGCCATGGTCACCGGTCATGACCTTCACCACAGCGGTCCCGCCCACGACAGCCACGCGCGGCCGCGGATTGACCCGACCCTCGCGCACGGCGCGCACGTAGCCCGGCAGATTGCGCACACCGTGCGTGTGGATACCGTGCAGGTCGGCATCGACCAGCGCCTGTGCGGCCTTCTGCGCATCCTCCGGCGGGATACCCGCCGCGACGAAGGCACAAGTGGCGAAGTCTACGAGCTGCGCGAACGCCACCAGCACGCACGGATACCCCTGACGGCTCGGTGTCTCTGCCATACCAATGCCCTGCCTTTCCTGATCGCTGACGCTGGGCCGGCGAGGCCAGGCTACGCCACCACTTAGCCAAGGGGCGTCCCCGGCGGCAGCCGGTCGCGGGCGCGGATGCGCGCTTCCGCGGCCACGCGCTCGGGGTCTGGGGGTGTGGCGGTGAAACGAGCGGAGGCAGCGGTGCGAGCCAGGACGTGCTGCACCAGGCGCGCCTCCAGCTCAGCCTGCACCTCACGGTACTGGGGCAGCCCGTAGAGGTTCTGCACCTCGTCGGGATCGGCCTCCAGATCGTAAAGCTCACCGTCGCCGTTCCCGTAGCGCGCCAGCTTCCACCGGCGTGTGCGTACCATGGCGCGGTCGCCCACAACGCTGAACACTGCATCGCGATGCGGCGTTGCTGAATTGCTAAAGAGCGGCGTGAGGTCCTGGCCCTGCACCGGCGCCTCGAAGCGTACGCCGAGGTGCCGCAGGATCGCTGGCACCAGGTCGAGCAAGTCCACCAGGGCGTCTGACTGGACGCCGGCCGGCACGCCGGGGCCGCGCACGAGCAGCGGGACGCGCACCATACACTCGTAGAAGAAGCTCTTATAAACCAGACCGTGGTCACCCAGGGCGTCGCCGTGGTCGCTGGTGAAGATCACCAGCGTCTCGTCGAGCACGCCGGCATCCTCCAGCGCCCCGAGCAGCTTGCCTACCTGCCGGTCGATCAGCGTCACCGTGGCCAGGTAATGGGCGCGCATGTGGCGGATCAGCCGGTCATCCATGCGGCTGAAATCGAGCAGGTAGACGGGATTGGCCCCGGCTCGCTCGCGCGCTCGGCGCTGCGCCTCGGGCTTGGTGTCCAGCTCGCCTGGGAACCCCACCGCAGGTGGGATAGGCGCGTCACGGTAGAGACCGGCCAAGTCCTCAGGTGGATCGTAGGGATCGTGCGGGCTATTGAAACTGATCCAGGCGAAGAAGGGCTCGTGCGCATGGGCGCGCAGCCATTCGGCGCCGCGATCGCCAATATAACTGTCAATGTGCAAATCCGGCGGCAGCGGGCTGGTGTAGGCGCCCAGCCCCTCAGCGTAGCCGGGGTAGTTCAGCGGATGTAGCCTGCGGTAGCCGTGCGCCTCCAGCCACAGGGTGTAATCGTCACGGCGGTAGTAGTGCCGCTTGTCCTCGGCAATGATGCGATCCTGGAAGCCGCCCCAGTCATTCCAGGGATAGAAGTGCATCTTGCCGATGGCTGCCGTGCGATACCCAGCTGCGCCGGCCTCGCGCACCCAGACCGGCATCTGCGGCGGGTACCAGCAGCCGTTGTTGAGCACGCGGTGCGTGAGTGGATCGAGGCCGGTCATCAAGGAGGCGCGCGCCGGCTGGCACACCGGTGACGGCGTAAAGGCGTACCGGAAGACCATACCTTCGCGCGCCATGCGGTCCAGGTTGGGCGTGTGCATGAACTCCAGGCCGTAGCACGGCAAGGTATCCCAGCGCTGCTGGTCGGAGGTGATGAGCAGCACGCGTGCTGGACGGTCAGGCATCGCTTCTTCCCTACCCTAACCCCGAAGTTTTGCTTCCTAGCTTTCCCTGTCTTCCGATCTTCTCTTCCGAAGAGACTAGCGGCTGCGCCCGCGCTCGGCCAGGTACCGATTCGTCTGCGCCACGATCTCCCGCACGACCTCCCGCGCCGCAGCACGATTCTGCCAGAGGGCCTGCAACTGGGGTGTGAAGATCTCCCGCTCGATGTCATTCCACAGCGGGAAGATCGGATCGAGGCGCACGACGAGCTGGCCAGTGCGAGCGACGGCGCGGTTCCTGGGGGGCTGGTCAGTCTCCTGGGCCAGCAGCCAGTCCAGGACAGACTTGCGGCCGGGGAAGCGCACCGGGGCCATGAGCTGGTGGGCCTCGGGGCTACTCAGGAACTGTAACACGGCCCAGCCCTCTTCCAGTGCCGGAGCGGACTGCACCAGGAACCAGCCGACACCACCGCCGGTGGTCACGCGCCGGCCCTGGCCCTTGGGCGTCACGGCGAGATCCCAGGGTACCTTGGCAAGCTGTCTGGCCTCGCCGATGCGGGCGATGGGGAAGATGGCCATGGCGGTGAGGCCCTCGAAGAACGCCTGCTGGCTGCCGGCCAGCGCTGGCGTCTGGCGCTGGGTCTCAGGGTCCGGCGCCACGCCGTGGCGGTACACCAGGTCCTGCATGAACTGCAACGCCTCAATTGCCCGCGGGTCATCGAGTGTGCAGCGCGTGTAGTCGCGGTCGAAGAGCTCGGCGCCATTGGTGGCGATCCACTGCCAGTAGCCTCCGCGCAGGCCAGTGTTCAGCACAAAGCCGTACTGGGTGACGCGCCCGGAGCCATCGCGCACAGTGAAGCGCCGCGCGTAGTCGAGGAACTGGTTCCAGTCCCAGCCGGTGGCAGTGGAGAAGTCGCCTGCCGGAGGAGCGAGCCCCTCCCGCCCGAACGCCGAGAGATTGACATAGAAGCTCTGGTGGGAGAAGTCGCGCAGCAGAGCGTAGAGCTTGCCCTTCCAGCGGTACTGGTCGAGCGACTCTGGAATGTAGTCGCTCAGATCGTAGCGATCGCGCTTGACCCGATCGTCCAGCGGGGCAAAGTGGCCCTGGTCGGCGAAGACAACGCCCTCGCTGGCGCTCATACTGATGAGCTCCGGCGGCGTGCCGGAGGTCAGCATGGGCAGGAACTTCTCCACCACGTTGCCGGTTGCCAAGAGAAACTGCGCTCTGGGGCCGGATGGGTGGACGGCATCCCAGCGCTGGATGAGCTGGTCGATCAACCCGCGCTCCACCTGGCCGCTCGTGCTCATGAAGGTGACGGTAACATCCGTGCGCAGCGCCGGTGCACCGGCCGAAGGCTGCTGCGCCGGACGAGCGCGGCCGCAGGCGGTAGCCAGGCCGAGCGCGGCGGCGCTGAAGTGCCGGAGCAGGGTGCGCCTGGTGGTGCGCTGGAAGGCCCAATGTGAAGCTCGTGATGCCATGGCATGCCTCCCTTCTGTCCCCTTAGACATTGACCCCTCACGATTAGTTGGCGACAGAGCGAGCGTAGACGGGCTGGCGGCACGCGATGTGCTCGGGCGCGTTCGCAGGGCACAGCCTGTTCGGGCCGGCGGCAGTATAGCCAGTGCCGGAGCACCTGGCAAGGCGCCTGCAGAGCCCCGCCGTTCGACCAGGCGCTTGACGCCCCGAAAAGGCACGTGCTATAGTGCGTGAGCACCAGATAATTTAACATCTCACGGAGACGTAGCAGGCGCAGCCGCCCTGCGCCCGCTACGCGGCGCCGAATCCGCCGGTTGGCGCGGCGGAGCGGGGGACCCAGTCCTGGGGTGAATCCGGCGATCGTGGCAGTATGGCGGACAGGTAGGAAACGGTAGCGCCGTGTCCGCCCGCCGCATCGCCGGTAGGGTAACGCTCTTTCGGCCCGAACCCGTCAGCTAACCTCGCAGGCAGCACGAAAGAGAGGTCGGGCACACGTGCCGGTGACGGCCCGGGGCTCTGTACCTCGGGCCGTCGCGCGTGTTCTGCCCTCCGCTGCCGATGCGCGGATGTCCGGCGCCAGGAGGATCAGGAGCGAGATGATGCTCCCACCGGCAGACGATCTCACGCGCGACAGTGACATTCCGCATGAGCCGCCCTGGTGGCAGCGCCTGCCACACCTCGCCGGAGTCCCGACATCGGTGATGCGGCTGGTCGTTGCTATCGTCCAGCACGAGGATGCCGAGTTCGTGGCGGATGCCCTGACCGGCCAGGGCTATCCGGTGACGCGGCTGCGCACCGCTGGGGGCTTTCTGCGTCAGGGGAACGAAACCCTCCTGCTGGGCGTCGCTGCCGCAGCACTTCCGGGGGTGCTGGAGATCATCCGCCAGCACTGCCGCACGCGCACGGAGGTGCTGGTGCCCGATGCGGTTGAAGAGCTCAGCATGCCGTGGACGGCAGCGCCGATCACGGTTACCGTGGGCGGCGCCACTGTGCTTATTCTGGCGGTCGAGCGATACGAGCGGCTGACCTGCTGCCGGTCCGATGCAGTGCGTGCAGGTGAGGCTGCAGGGAAGGTGGCTTGGGGAGGCAACATGGACGACGGCACCAAGCTGATCATCGCTATCGTGCACGCCGACGATGCGGATCGCGCCATTCGGGCACTCCTGGAGCAGCAGATCCGCGTGACACGTATCAATACCGTGGGGGGCTTTCTCAAGCGGGGCAATGTTACGCTGCTGGTCGGCGTGGATGCCGCGCTGGTGGACACGGTCATTGAGACGCTCAGCAAGGCAGTCGGCCGCATCGCCGAGAGCCACCAGCCCGCTACTTCCTCCGACCAGACGGCCCGCGCCACGGTTTTCGTCCTGAACACACAGCGCTTCCTCCAGATCTGACCGCTTGGGGCCCGAGGCTCTGGCCTGCATCACGGCCCCTCGCCCGGATCACCGGCTCCCGGCCGTGCAGCCGGCAAGTTAGGTGAGGGGCCGCGCTTTAGTCGCGTTTCTCTGGGTGGCGCTCTTCCTGCTCAGCAGGCCAGCCCCAGGTCAGCTCGAGCGGCCCGATCACGACGGTATCGCCCTCCTGGATCCCGGCTTCTTCCAGCGCCTTAGTGACACCCAGGCGACGCAGGCGCTGCTCCAACCACGACATGGCCTCGGGGTTGTCGGGGTCTGTCATGGCCGCCGCCCGCTCCGCGCTCCGACCGCGCACACGCCAGACGTTGTCCTGGCGCTCGATCACGAAGTGATCTGGGTGCACCACTGGCTCGGCACGCTCGGCAGCCGTTACCGGTGGCGGAGGCGGCAGTGTCTTGAGCAGCCGCGCCACCTCATTGATCACCTCGCGCACACCCTCACCAGTTGCAGCTGAGATGGGAAAAACCTTGTAGCCGCGCTGCTCCAGCTCGGCCTTGATCCGGGGCCAATTGGCGCGCGCTTCCGGCAGGTCCATCTTGTTGGCCGCCACGATCTGCGGCTTCTTGGCCAGCTCCGGGCTGAAGGCCGCCAGCTCCTGGTTCACCACAGCAAAGTCATGCAGCGGATCGCGTCCTTCCTGGCCCGAGGCGTCGAGGATGTGCACCAGCACGCGCGTGCGCTCGATGTGGCGGAGGAACTCATGGCCCAGCCCGGCGCCGGCGTGCGCTCCCTCGATGAGCCCGGGGATATCCGCAAGGACAAAACTGAAGTCGTCCACATCGACGACCCCGAGGTTCGGCACCAGGGTGGTGAACGGGTAGGGCGCGATCTTCGGCTTCGCGGCAGTGACGGCGGCAAGGAACGTAGACTTGCCAGCGTTGGGGAAGCCGATCAGGCCGGCGTCCGCCAACAGCTTGAGTTCCAGCTCCAGCCACCGCTCCTCACCGGGCTCGCCGCGCTGCGCCATCGTAGGGGCCTGGTTAGTCGCCGTGGCGAAGTGCACGTTACCCAGCCCGCCGCGCCCACCGCGCGCCACCAGCACGCGCTGGCCCGGCTGCGCGAGATCAGCGATCACCTCTCCGGTCTCGGCGTCCCGCACGATGGTGCCAACCGGCACTTTAATGATCAGGTCCTGCCCCTTTCGGCCATGGCGCTGAGCCGGCCCGCCGGGGCGGCCGTCCTCGGCAATGAAGCGCTGGCGGTGGCGGAACGCCGAGAGCGTGTTCAGGCCGGGATCGGCCTCCAGATAGACGCTCCCGCCACGCCCACCGTCGCCGCCGTCGGGCCCCCCGCGCGGCACGTACTTCTCGCGGCGAAAGTGCACCGCGCCGTCGCCGCCCTTGCCACCGCGCACGTAGATGCGCGCCTCGTCGTAGTAAATAGTCATCTCACTGTGACTTGTGTTTTCTCGCTGTTTCCTCGCCCTTTGCTGGCCGCTCTCACTCTGAGGTGTCCCTAGAGAGCGCTGGGCGCTGCGTACACGGCAGGGAGAATACCAACGAATACCAGATGGTAGAGCCAGCCAGGCTCCCTGGCTACCGAATGATTGTACCGTGGGGCCCACCCCTTTCGCCTGCTCCGGGAGAGTATGGCAAAGTCATAGCCATTGCGCTGACAGATCAGCACGTACGCTTCAGCAACAACCAGAGTGGTAGTGACTAAACGCAGCTGCGTTCGCGAGAGGGCTCGAGAGGACTCGGCTGCGTGCCTGTGGTGCCGATCTCGTATATCGCTGAGCGCGATCCGCGCCCTGGCGGACCAGCTCGGCGATGGACATTCCCTACCGCTGCACCAGTGTCCGCAGGGCGTCGAACTGCTCCGGACGCAGATGAACATCCACTGAGTTCCCTGGTGAGCATTGCCATCGTTTCCCCGCTCCATACCCCTCGATCCATAAAGCTTGCGCAACCTGAGTAGGGTCCTTGTAGCCGGCTCTTATAGCGTGTGACATGCCAGGGAAGTGGTCCGCACGTAAGGCATGCCCAGGGTACACAGGCTGGAAGAGCCCCTCACCCGGTCCCTCTCCCACCCGCGCGGGTGGGAGAGGGGAGCTCATGAGAGACGCGGTGCCGGCGCAGGTGAGGCGCCAGGGCATGCGCTGGCGAGAGGGAGACTGCACGCCCGGGGCAAGAGGGTGCAGGCGAAGCGGGGTGGAAGAGGTATAATAGGCGCCGTTGTAGGTGTGGCCGCGGTAGCGCTCGATCAGGTGAGGGATTCCACTGAAGATCGCTTACGTCAGCACCGTGGATAGCACGGTGCGCTTCTTCCTGCTCGGGCAACTCGTGCACCTCCGACAGCAGGGGCATGAGGTGCGCGTCTACTGCAGCGCCGGGCTGTGGCGCGACGAGATTGAGCGCGCCGGGGTTCCGGTGACGAATGTGCCGCTGGCGCGCGCTATTCGACCGCTGGCGGACCTGCGCGCCGTGCTGGCCCTGGCGACGCACTTCCGGCGGGAGCGCTTCGACCTGGTGCACACGCACACGCCGAAGGCGAACCTGCTGGGGCGGCTGGCGGCGCGGGCGGCTGGTGTCCCGCTGGTAGTCGGCACCGAACACGGCCTGTTTTACTACAACATGCGAGGAGTCCAGCGCTCCTTTTATCGCTGGCTGGCCCGCCTAGGAGCCTGGTGCTCGGACGCGGTCTTCTTCGTCAGCGCAGAAGATGTACAGGTAGCCACTACGACTGACCGCATTTGCCCGCCGAGCAAGGCTATCCATCTGGCTGCCGGTGTCGGCGTCGATGTCGAGCGCTTCCGCCCCTCTGCGGAGTTGCGCCGGCAGACGCGCGCTGCTCTCGGCTACGGCGAGGATGAGCTCGTGGTCGGCATGGTCGGGCGGCTCACCTATGAGAAGGGCTATGCGGAGTTCTTCCAGGCCGCGTCTCGTCTGTCGCGTACGGTGCCCGCGGCGCGCTTTCTGGTGATTGGCCCGTCCGATGTGGTCTCCCAGGAGGAGTTCGAGCGGCTGGTGGCCCTGTTAGGGCTCAGCAGTCGCGTGCGTTTCCTGGGCATGCGCACCGACATGCCCGAGCTCTACAATGCCATGGATGTCGTGGCATTGCCGAGCTACCGCGAGGGGCTGCCGGTGACGTTGATGGAGGCGGCGGCCTGTGGGCTGCCGGCCGTGGCTACCGATATCCGCGGCTGCCGCGAGGTAATCATCGCTGGCCAGACCGGCTTGCTAGTGCCGCCGCGCGATGCCGCCGCGCTCGCTGCGGCGCTGGAGCGCGTGCTGCGTGCCCCAGCTCTGCGCGCCCAGCTGGGGCAGGCGGCGCGGCAGCGCGCTGAAGCTGTGTACGACCAGCGTCTGGCGTGGGCCCAGGTCGAGGGCACGTACGAGCGGCTGGCTGCCGCGTCGCGCCGACTCCAGGCTCGTTATGGAAAGGGCACGGGCTCACCGCAACGAGCATAGCAGCATGGCAGCGCGCCCGCGAGCCGGGCGAGATTTCAAGTTCAAGACCATGGAGCGACCGTGACCGACCGTCCAGCGATCCTCGGCGGCGCGCCGGTACGCGCTGAGCCGGTGCCGTTCCTCCGCCCGGCCCTGCCGCCGCTCGATGCCCTGGAGCCCGAGCTGCGCAGCATGTTCGAGAGCGGTATCCTGACCAAGGGGCGCTGGTTGCGCCGCTTCGAGGACGCCATCGCTGCGCACGCCGGTGTGCCACACGCTATCGCTGTATCGAGCTGCACGGCCGGGCTGATGATGGCTGTGCAGCAGCTTGGCCTGCGCGGCGATGTGCTTGTGCCCAGCTTCACCTTCATGGCCACCGTGCATCCGCTGGCGTGGAGCGGTCTGCGCCCAGTCTTCGTGGACGTGCGGCGTGACACCTGGAACATTGATCCCCAGGCGGCCGAGGGGGCGCTCACGCCGCAGACCACGGCCATCGTGGCCGTGCACGTCGGCGGCAACCCTGCGCCGGTGGAAGCCTTGCAGGCACTGGCGGACCGCCACGGCCTGAAGCTGCTCTACGATGCAGCCCATGGCTTCGGGGCCCTGCACCGCGGCCGCCCGCTGGGCAGCTACGGGGATGCCGAGGTGTTCAGCACCAGCCCGACCAAGCTGCTCATCACCGGCGAAGGTGGCGTGATTACGACACGTCACGCCGATCTTGCGGCCCGGCTGCGCATGGCCCGCGAGTACGGCAACCGCGGGGACTATGACAGCGCCTTTCCCGGCCTGAACGCGCGCATGCAGGAGTTTAGCGCTGCGCTGGGCTGGCACAGCCTGAGCATGCTGGAGGCGGCGGCCCGGCGGCGCAACGCGGTGGCAGAACGCTACCGCGCTCGTCTGGCGGCGCTGCCGGGGATCGGCTTCCAGGTCGTGCAGCCCGGTGACCGCTCTTCGTACAAAGACTTCACCATCCTGGTCGAGCCGGCGGAGTTCGGCCTCACTGCCGCTGAACTGGCATGTGCCCTCAAGGCCGAGGGCATCGACACGCGCCGGTACTACGCGCCCCCGGTTCACCGGCACACCGCCTACCGCGAGATCGGCAGCCGGTTCGAGGGCCGGCTGCCAGTGACGGACTGGCTCGCCGAGCGCGTGCTCAGCCTGCCGATCTACTCGCACATGGACGACGCGCTGGTCGACGACATCTGCGCGGCGGTGGAGCGCATTCACCGCCACGCAGCCGCCGTGCGTCGCGCGCTTGAGGCGCTGAGCGAGGCACAGGGAGCGGCGCAGGGCCGCGGCGATGTGGCGCGCGGGGCCTTGACCGGGGGATGAGGCTGCCATGAGCACGCTGAGTGACCGCCTCCGCCATCTGCCCGGGGAGCTCAGGCGCGCCTTCCCGGCGGTGCTCTTCGATGCGCTGGTAGTGCTCTTCAGCTATGCGGTGGCGATGCTGCTGCGCTTCGCTGGGCCCCCGCCGGAGCATTACGTGCGCCTCTTCCTGGCAGCCATTGGCATCGTGGTGGTGTGCTACGGCGTCTCGCTGGTGCTGTTTGGTATTTACAGCCGGGCCTGGGAATACGCTGGCATCTTTGATTTGGTGGCGCTCACCGAGGCAGTGGCGCTGAGTACGCTCCTGACCGCCCTGGCAGACGTGCTGCTCTTCCCACAGGCGCGGCCGCTGCCGCTGAGCGTGATCCCGACCGGCGGGGCCATCACCTTGCTCTGCCTTGGCCTGGCGCGCCTGTGGCCACGCCTGTTCCAACACTGGTCAGGCGAGCGGCCGGGTGCAGCGCCGCGCCGTGTGTTGATCGTCGGCTGCGGGCAGACCGGCCAGCTCCTAGCTCGCGAGTTCCTGTACCATCCGGCCTGGAACTACCAGCCGGTGTGCTTCGTGGATGACGACGCGCGCAAGCGCGGCACGATGATCCACGGCCTGCGCGTGGTCGGCACGACCGATGATATTCCGGCGGTCGCCCAGCGGTATGCCGTCGATGTGGTGGCGATCGCCATCCCATCAGCTCCGGGCGCAGTGGTCCGCCGCATCGTCTCGCTGTGCGAGAAGACGCAGGCGAAGATCCAGATTGTGCCGAGCCTGCTGGAGATCATGCGCGGCCAGGCCAGCGCTACCGGCCTGCGTGAGGTCACCATCACCGACCTACTGGGCCGCGAGCAGGTCGAGGTGGACTTCTCCCTCTGCTCTCACGCCATCGCCGGCAAGCGCGTCATGGTCACGGGCGCGGCCGGCTCGGTCGGCTCGGAGCTCGCCCGCCAGCTTCTGGCCCTAGCCCCGGCTGAGCTTCTTCTACTGGATAACAATGAGAGCGGGCTGCACGACCTGAGCCTGGAGCTGGCAGCCCAGCCGAATGGCCGCTGCGTGCGCCAGGTGCTGGCTGACGTCACTGTGGAGCCGCGCTTAGAGCGTGTGTTCGCCCTGCACCGCCCCGAGGTGATCTTCCACGCCGCTGCTTACAAGCACCTGCCCATCCTCGAGGAGTACCCGGAGGAAGCTGTGCGGGTGAACATTGGCGGCACCTATAACCTGTGCCGGCTGGCGGCGCGCCACGGCGCAGAGCGGTTCGTGCTGGTCTCCACCGACAAGGCGGTGCGGCCCACCAGCGTCTACGGCGCCAGCAAGCGCGTGTGCGAGTTGCTGGTGCAGGCCATGGCCCGCTGCTCTCGTACGGTGTTCTGCGCCGTGCGCTTCGGCAACGTGATCGGCAGCCGTGGGTCGGTGGTGCCGACGTTCCTAAAGCAAATCGAGGCCGGAGGCCCGGTGACGATTACCCACCCGGATAGCACGCGCTACTTCATGACCATCCCGGAGGCAGCGAGCCTGGTGATCCAGGCAGCCGCCTTTGCTCGGACCGGCGAGGTGTACATGCTGGATATGGGCGAGCAGGTGCGGATCCAGGACCTCGCCCTGAAGATGCTGCGACTGAAAGGGCTGCGCCCCGGCGTGGACATTCAGATCGAGTACGTGGGCCTGCGCCCGGGCGAGAAGCTGCACGAAGAGCTGACGCTGGGGAGTGAGCGCATCGGGCCCACGCGCCATCCCAAGATCTTTCTGCTTACCCCGGCGCCAACCGCGCCTGATTTCGATAGCCTGCTGGCCGGGGTGCAGGCGCTGCTGGCCGCGCAGCCGGTGGAGAGCGGTGCGCAGCTCACTGCCCGACTGGCAGCGCTCCTATCGCACGCCGGGCCGGACGAGGCGCAGGGCCTGGAGGTGTCCCTTGCAGGCGCTGCGCAGACCGCAGCGACGGAGAGCACCCTGGATACCACAGGCACGCGCGGGCGAAGCGGGCGGGTCGTGCCCGCGGCAGGCGGATCCACTGGTCTCTGATCGCCGCGGATGGGCAACGTGCGGCGCCAGCCATGCTCCCTCTGCCGTTGTCGTTCTCACCCCGACGTGTCTTCCTCGTCAGGCTGCTCACCCTGAAGTGTCCTATCCCGGAAGTGTCCCATCCCGAAGGTCACGCTTCGGCGTTCGCCAGGTATCTCTCGAAGAACTGCAGGATACGCTGCTGTTCCTCGGCGCCTCCGCTCTGAAGGTGCCCGCCGCGCTCGCGGATCCACACGGTGGCGTGGGGATGGTCACGAAGCGCCGCCTGCAAACGGTACGCATGCTGCACGGCCACAAGCGGGTCGTCGCGGCTGGCAAGCAGTAAGAGAGGCGTATGCGCGCCCCGCACAGCGAGCTCCGGCGCGATCTCTTCAGCGATGACCCCGTAGAAGAGCCGGCCCCACAGCTTGGTGAGCATAGTGAGCGGCCGGCTGAGCACGGCCATGCGGCCGTAGTAGGTCTCACCCATGGCGTCGAGGTTGGCCCAAGGGGAGTCAGCCACCACAGCGCTGAGGGCTGACGTCTCCGGCAGGGTCAGGAGGGCTACCGCAGCACCGAACGAAACGCCCACGAGCCCGATGCGGCGGTACCCGCGTTGCTGGAGCGCCTCGATCGCGGCCAGGACATCCTTGCGTTCATGATAACCGAAGCTGACGAAGTTCCCCTCACTCTGCCCCATGGCCCGGAAGTCGAGGAAGAGCAGGTGGTAGCGGCCGTAGAGAAAGCTCGCCCAGCCCAGCAGGGTGCCCTTGTTCGCTGGATAGCCGTGTAACAGAATGATCGCCTGTTCCACTGGCTCCCGGGCGGGCACGAACCACGCGGCCAGGCGCAGCCCATCGCTGGTGGTGATCTGGAGCTCTTCGTAGGGCCATCCCAGGGCGTGCGGCGTGATGCTGGACTGTGCGCGGGGAGGATGGGTCGCTTGCCAGAAACTCAGCAAGCTGAAGCACACCACGCCGAGGGCGATCCCCAGCACAGCAGCGATGACCCTGCCCACCATGCGCGGCCAACGCCTGCGGGCGCTGCCAGATGATCGGCCGTGAGCGGCGTGTTGCTGTTGCGCCAGGTCCTCACGGAGCGGTGAGATGTGCGGTGGGCACCGAGGTGCTTGCATACTGGCTCTTCGTTCTCCTGCATGCGCGCCATTGTACAGTATGGGCGCTCTCTGTCGAGCCCCGGTCGCACCCGGGAGCGCGCCGGCGGATCATGCAGAGGGTAGCGCCTATGGAGAGAATACTAGCCGACACGGATGCATTCCTGGCGCGCAAGGGTATGTCTGGATACCACACATTCCGCTTCTTTGTAGGCTGCAACATGGTGTGGTACTATCCCAGCGTGCGCATTAGAACCGCTCGTAAACTAGATCAAGCCGGATAAAGCCAGGATAAGGCCAGCTAAAACTATAAGACCAATGAAAGACGAATCGAAAACCAAAGGAGCAAGCACGTGCGCGCTGAGGAATTCTTCGACCGGTATGCTGTCTCGACCTGGCTATTCGGGCGCCAGCCGCTGGAGGAGGCCTTGCGCCGCATCGCTGATGCCGGGTTCCGCTGGGTGGAGATCTGGGCGGATGGCTTTCACCTTGATCCACGCCAGGAGGCCGATCTGGATGGGCTGCGCCGGCTCCTGGACCAGCTCGGCTTGCGCGTGCACTCGGTGCATACACCGTTCAGCGGTCTGAACCTGGGCCATCCTGTGCAGGGCGACCGCGAGTTGTGGCGCCGGCTGATCGGTGAGTCGATCCGGCAGGCCGGGGCGCTAGGGGCTGTGGCGGCTGTCGTCCATCCATCCGGACATCGTGAGCCACTGCCGGACGAGCTACACGCTGCCTCTCGTCACGCCGTGCTCGACCTCGTCGCCGAGCTCGTGGAGATCGCCGCGCAGAGTGGCACGCAGGTCGCCCTGGAGAACATGATCGACTATGGCTACTGGCGCTACGGACGGTCGCTGGCTGAGCTCAGCGCCGATTTCCCCGACCCGCGGATCGGCTTCTGTCTCGACACCGGCCACGCCGTCATCAA
Organism: Chloroflexota bacterium; assembly: GCA_042408875.1. Lineage (GTDB taxonomy): Bacteria > Chloroflexota > UBA11872 > JBHOQS01 > JBHOQS01 > JBHOQS01. The sequence continues at coordinate 313,238 of JBHOQS010000022.1, forward strand.
CGGGTTAGATCCTGTGGAGGAGATCCGCGCGGCTGGCCCTCGCCTCATCTCCATTCACGCGGCCAACAACGACGGCCGGAGCGACCTGCACTACCCGCCCACCGAAGGTGTGCTCGACTGGGTACGTGTCGAGGCGGCGCTGCGCGATGCCGGGTACGCAGGGAAGCTTGTGCTTGAGACCGCCGGCCGCGGCGAACCTGCCGCCATGCTGGAGCGCCTGAGCAGGCTCTGGCAAGAGCTGCCGTAGCGGCTCCAGGATGACCCATCGAGCGTGGGAAAGAGGTCCTGCTGCAATGGCTGCGCACCCACCTTCCTGGTTCTAGAAGTACCGCTGCCGTGTCTCCGGTGCACGCGGCCCGTAGAATGCAATCTGGAGACGAACGTCTTCGTCTAAGCTGTGTCCCAACGTCGCGATGCCCCGGGATTACCGGTTCCCGGAGAGGAGCGCGCCGCACGCGCCAGGTACTGCTCAGGAGGCTGCTCGAGTATGGTACGGTGGCTGATCTTCCTGCTTCTCATGCTCTTGCCGCTGTCCCCGGTCTTCGCCGACGAGGCCCCGCCCGACGAGGGAATGCCACCCGCCGAGGAGATGCCGCCGCCCGAGGAGATGCCACCGGCACAGCCGACGCCGGTCCCGAACGGCCTGCCGCCGGGCACGGTGGTGGCGCTCAAAGGCACGCCGCATCTCTGGTTCGCCGACGAGCTCGGAGTGCTGCACTGGGCCGGCGATGGCCGGGCCCTGGAGGGGCATCCCGTCTCCTGGGAGGTCCGGCGCGAGGTGACGCTTCCTGAGCTACAGGCGCTGCCCCGTGGCGAGCCGTGGCTCTCGCTCGCTCTTCTCAAGGATGGCAACCCGATCTATCTCCCCAAGTGGGAGCCTAGTGATACCGTCCCGCAGCTCCTGCGCATTCCTACCCTGGCTGACCTCGAGCTCTTCGGCGTGAACAGCAGCAACTTCTGGACGTTCGTGCTCGAGCGACCTGAATGGGAGCGTCGCTTCCGCATGTCTGCAGCAGCGCTCCTGCGTGGTGAGCTTCCCTCGGCGTTCAGCGGAGCCATCTTATTGACCGACAGCTTCGACAACCCTGCCGCCGGGGTGCTGCCGCGCACGTCGGACAATTCGGCGCGTTACACCCTGGCCTACGAGAACGGAGAGTATGCTGTCCGCCAGGTTGATCCCGCTGCGGCGGTGGTGGTCACGCTGCCCGGGCAGTACAGCGGAGCCACGCTGGCCGTCGACGCGCGGATCGCTAGCCTGCCGGTGGAGCGGTACCTCGACTTCGGCTGTATGTCCAACGGGGCGACGGGCTATCGTGTCGAGCTCTACCCGCAGGAGAGCAAGGTCCGGCTGCTGCGCCAGGATGGCCGGACGTCAGTGGCGCTGGTCGACTGGCAGTTCTGGGCGGCCATCAAGCGCGGCAATGCAGTCAATCGTATCGAGCTGAGCTGCGCCGACGCGGTCATCGCCATAACAGTGAACGGGCAGCGCCTGATCACCTTCCCGGATGGAACGTATCGGAACGGGGCGATGTGGTTCGGTGTGCATACGGCACCAAACAGCGGCGTCGTTGCTGACGTGCGATACGACAATCTCGTGCTCTCACAGCGCTAGGCCGCCACAGAGGACACCCCCGACCTGGGGTTGTCGCACGTTCTCGGTCGCGACAGCCCCAGGTCAGCCGGCCGGCGGCGGAGGAGGGCGGTGGGACTGTCTCGGGCCAGGCGTGGTGTCGCGCTGCAGCCGCTTGCCCGAGCCAGTGCCAGCCCGCTCTGGCAGCTCGTGGGCGCCGCCCACTCGAAAGAGCAAATTCCTCTTCTTTTCTTTATCTTCTCTTCTTTTCTTTATCTTCTATGAAGAAACATGAGTACCTCGCGGAGGCCGCCGCGCCTCGGCAGCTATGAGGAACCAGCAGCGCACGGACCAGTGGTCAGCCCGTCCGCGTTGGGTGTTTCTGGATGCCTCAGTCTATCTGGCCCTGGTCAACAATAACAACGTCTAGCACCAGCAGGCCCGTACGTGCTGGCAGCGACTCACTGACAAGCACTGGTACACTGCCACCACGAACTTCGTCGTTACTGACCAGTATGGCTGGACGATCCTAACGCCCTCAGCGCCGATGCGCGAAACATCGAAACGGCTGGGGTTCGTCGCTCGATCCTCATGGGTGATCTTCTCTCTGCCATGCGGGTATCCCCACGCCTTTATGCTTTCCCGACCATACTCATACAACGCGTCCGTTATAATTTTCAGATTCGCAATGCGCTAATTTATAATGAATTATAAATCGAGCTGAAGATCGATCCAATCTGTGGGCCAAGCAATGCCAGGATCACAATTACTACAATCGAGACCAAAAACAGGATCAAGGCGTACTCGACCAGCCCTTGCCCGTCTTGTTGCTTTACCACCGGCCCCATCACACTGCCTCCCTGGTGACCTGCACATCGCTCGAGGCAGGGAGCGGATCGCCTGCCCTGAGCGATGCTATCCTCCAAGCGCTTCGAACCCTTCCTAAGGCCCGGAGCCCTGGTGGGAACTTCAGCACTACAAGCATTCTAGCCGGTGTGAAAAAGACCGGTGGTAATTACGGACAAACAGCGGAAGCGGCCTAGGCAGCCCAGTACCCGATCCAGGGGCGCGCCTTAGGAGCAGAGGCACACGTACACCGCACGCTGTATGCGCACGCGGGGAGACCGGCCAGATGGGGCAGACGCGAAGTACCGGGCGCTAGGACACAGTCAGGCCGCCGTCCTGCGCCAGAAGGTCCAGGAGTGCTACAGGAGCTATACAGCGGAGACCTCGCAGAACGCGCACTGCGGCGCGTAGAGTTCCGCTCTGCAGCGCTGCCGGAGAGATGTTCCACCGCTCAGCCCGGCGCGGCCGGGCTGGGGTTCAGGAGACCTTTTGCAGAATGCGCTCCATGTCAGGCACACTGTAGGCACGCAGCGTCTCCGTGCGGAGATTGCCTGCCATGCCCAGACGCAGCAGGAAGGCCATGGCGCTGTCTTCGTCCGGCCACTCGTGCACTGCCACGACATCGTATGTGCCCTGTGTCCAGTACGTGGCAGTGATCTTCCCGCCCAACTGCTCTGCCATGGCGCTCGCCTGCCGGTAGCGCTCAACTGTGTCCTTCACCGTTCGGATACCTTGGTCGGTCCATTTCATGAGCGACACGTACGTCGGCATGGGCGGCCTCCTCTGCTACGCGGATCAGCTGTGCGACGCGGACCAAGTGCGGCAGAGTTCCATACTAACAACACGACAATTCTACTGTACGAAGCGTCTGCATGCCTGTCAATCTGGCACAGATGTGCAGTATTTGTGGGGCTCTGGTCGCTCTGCGCCCGGGCGCGCCGGAACGTCTGGCCGGAGTATAGAGGGGATAGGGCCGGAGTCGAGAAGGTCCCGCCGTGCTCATGGTAAGATAGTTAAGGTTATTCCAGAGTACGATATGCGAAATCCATGCACCTGGCCGGTGAGGAAGAGCTGTGGCGGTACGACCAATTGTCGTGTTAGGGAATCCCATCCTGCGGCAGAAAGCGAAGCGGGTGAGCAGGGTGGATGAGTCTATTCGGAGCCTGCTCGACGACATGGTGGAGACTATGCACGCCGCGAACGGTATCGGCCTGGCGGCGCCCCAGGTCGGTGTGCCGCTGCGCGTCATCGTCGTGGAGTACGAGGACACACGGCTCCAGCTTGTAAACCCTGAGATCATCAAAGTTTCGGAAGAGACCGAGGTGGCCGAGGAGGGGTGCCTGAGCATCCCCCATTATTATGGCCCGGTGCGCCGCCACAGCGCCGTCGTGGTGAAGGGGCTTAACCGCAACGGCAAAGAGGTGCGGGTGAAGGCCGATGGCTGGGTCGCCCGCGTGTTGCAGCACGAGATCGACCATCTCGACGGCGTGCTCTTCATCGATAAGCTTGAAGACCCTTCGGCGTTGCACTACCAGCCGCCTGAGGAGCAGGCGGAAGGGGCGCGACGGATCGACCGGGCGGAGCAGGCCCAGGTCGCCCGAGCGCTTCAGGAGGCGCGAGCATAGCTGTGGCGGTCCGGGCCCGTGTGCTGTTCATGGGCACCCCGGCTTTCGCCGTCCCCTCGCTGCGTGCGCTGCTCCAGCACCACGAGGTTGTCGCTGTGGTCACACAGCCGGACCGGCCGGCCGGGCGCGGCGGGAAGCTGACGCCGCCGCCGGTCAAGGTTGTGGCCAAGGAAGCCGGTGTGCCGGTGCTCCAGCCCCGCAGCCTGCGCCGGCCGGAGCTACACGCGCAGCTCGCCTCGTACAACGCCGAGGTCTTCGTCGTCGTGGCGTATGGCCGCATCCTGCCGTCGGAGGTGCTGGCCATTCCGCCGAAGGGCTGCCTGAACGTGCACGCCTCGCTGCTCCCGCGGTGGCGGGGCGCCGCCCCGATCGCCGCTGCCATCGCTGCCGGAGACCAGGAAACCGGGGTCACGATCATGCTCATCGGCGAAGGCCTGGACGACGGGCCGATCCTCGCCATGCGCGCTGAGCCTATCCGGCCGGACGACACCACGGCCACGTTGTCTGAGCGGCTGGCGCACCTCGGCGCAGAGCTCTTGCTGGAGACCCTGCCCCGCTGGCTTGCCGGTGAGATCACCCCCCAGCCGCAGGACGACAGCCGCGCCACCTATGCCCCCATGCTCCGCAAGGAGGATGGCCTGCTCGACTTCACCTTGCCGGCGGTAGTGCTGGAGCGACGCTGCCGGGCGTTCACTCCCTGGCCCGGCACATACACGTACTTCAAGGGCCGCCTGCTCAAGGTGCTGCGCTGTCGCGTGCTCGATGAGGCGGCCGCGGGCCTTCAGTTAGACCAGCGCCAGCCCGGCCTGGTCGTGCAGACCCCCGAAGGCCCGGCCGTGGTTACCAGTGACGGCTTGCTCCTGCTGGAACAGGTCCAGCTCGAGGGCAAACGCGCGGTCTCTGGCGCCGACTTCGCACGTGGCTACCGCGACTTCGTGGGAGCTGTTCTCATGCGTATCTAATGCGTATCTAATGCGTCCTGCGTAAGCGTACCCGCGCCCTAATCCTACGTAATACCCCATACCCTGCCGCTCTTTCAGCGTAGCACGCGCAGCGTGTTCCCTGGCAGCCCGGTCTGGCAGTTCTTCCGCAGCACGCAGTGCGCATTATGCAGGACGTGGCGGGATCAGGTAGAGCACGAAGTGTGGCTGCCCGTCGACGTCGAACTGCTTCTCGATCCCGTCGGGGTACCAGCGACGAAGCTGCGCCAGCCCGTCTCGATCGGCCGGGTGCATGATCACCAGACGCGGGCGCGGTGGAGCGTCGCTCCGCCGGATATCCTCGATCCGTCCGAGCAGGTTGCTCCAGCGCGGGTCACCCATCTGGAAGCCCACCAGCCGGTAGTCAACCCAGTGCGGCCAGGTCTCGATGTAAACATCCGCAGTCGAGCCGAACGCCGCGACGAACCCGCTGGCCGCGCGCGCCACGTCCGAGGTCTTCTGCGAGGCGCGCCGATACTGTGGGCCGTAGGCCTCGAAGTACCAGCGCACGTTTGCGAGCAGCGCCACGAGCATGAGGAGGGCTAGACCGCCGGCGGCCAGACGGCGCCACAGCGCTGCCGGCTCCCGCGCAAACGCCCGCCAGGCCAGCGCTGCCGGGATTGCCGGGAACAGAAAGAGCACTGGCATCACTGTGCTCGCCCGCACCGCACTGGGGTTCTCCTGCGGGAAAGCGAAGTTCAGCGTTGACGGCAGCATAAGCAGCAGGTAGGCGATCAGCGCGGCTGCGTTCACCCCTTGGTGCACCCGCCAGAGCAGGTAGAACGCGCCCAGCGCCGCCAGCCCTGCACTGACCGGATCCAGGAAGGGGTCGCCCGGCACGTTAGTGACCCAGGCGATGTCCCCTTTCCAGTGCGCCATGAGCAGGCTGTTGCGCAGGTTGCTCACAAAGAGTTCGGGCAGGCTCCCCTGAACTGGGCGCTCCAGCCCGCTCATACGCGTCAGGGCACGATACCAGAAGCTCTCAGGATACTCGATCATGTACCGGCCGAGCGGGACGAACACGGCCAGCGCCACCACGGCTGTTATCACGAGCCCGGCCAGCGGCGCGACGGCCAGCGCCCTGCGGCGCAGCCAGAGCTGTCTCAAGATGGCCAGGAGCACCAGTACCGCCACGACGACCGGCAGGACACGCAGAGAGGTATACACGTACAGGCTCGTTCCTAGCGCCAGGCCGCACAGGATGAAGTCATTGCGCCGGCCATACTTGAGCGCCTGCACCAGGAAGAGGAGCGTGAGCCCGACGAACAGGGGCGTCCAGCCGGCGCGCAGGCCCCAGCGGCCGATGGTGATCGCCCACTTCGAGATGGCCAGAAAAAAGGCCGCGAAGAACGCTACCTCACGGCCGTAGCACTCTCTGGCCAGCAGGTAGGCCACCGGCACCGCCAGGATGCTGCCGGCGGCAACGACCAGCTTCAGTGTGAGGAACGTGAAGGGGAGCCACTTCAGCGCCAGCGCAGTGGTCCAGAACAGAAGTGCCTCGCGCCCGGTGTTGCGCGGGGAGAAAACCATGTGGTGGCCGGCAAGGATGTCCCGAATATCGAGGATGTTCTCAGCATGGTCACTCGTCATCTCTGCTGGGACCGCGTCCAGCCGGTACAGCCGCAGAAACGCTGCCAGGGCAGTCAGTGTGAGCAGTGCAAGGAGCTCACCGGAGATATGGAGGCGCAATTCTCGCATGCCGGCGAGGCGTCCCGGCAGCATACGCAGCCAGAAGAGCAAGCGCAGGTCGGGTGGGGTGCCCTCCCAGAGCCCGCGGCAGAGCAGCCAGATCCCGCCCAGCCAGAGAAGCGCCGCGCCGGCCGAGAGGTCATTGCCGCTGCTGAGCGGGTAGGCAGCCGCAAGCAGCAGAAGTCCGGCTGCCATACTGCCAGGTCGTAGGCCGGCCAGCCGTAGTGCTGTTACTCCCGGCCAGTGGTCCAGGGTGGCCGGGCGAGCAGCGAAGAGCGCCTGCGCAAAGAGCAGGAGGGCCGCGGTATAGAGGGCCAGCGCATCAAGGCGCAGTTGCGGCGGCGAGACAGCACGCTGGGCCAGCGCGGCGCAGAGAAGCGCGCCAGCGAGCGCGAGCGTCGCCTGGGTTGGCAGCGCCTCCAGGCGCGGGCGAGCGCTGGCGCGGCGCCGACGCTTCGTCACGTCCCATGGCGGCGCGTCGCCCAGATCGATGACCTCTTCTGGCGCAGCAACTCGTAGTGAAGGATGGAACACAGCGCTCCCTGCTCCCTGCTGATACATACCTCGCTGAAGTTACAGCCGCACGCTCTACTCCCATTGCCGTGAACGCATCGTCGAGAAAGCATTGTACCGGATGCCGGCGCGCAGGGAGGACGGTGCAGACGAAAAGTCCTGTCTGGGTGGTCCTGAGATGGTATCATCGGGGGTGTGAGCGTGCACCCGATCCCACTCGTCACACTGATCACCGACTTCGGCACAGCTGACGGCTACGCCGGGGCGATGAAGGGTGTCCTGCTGTCCCTCAACCGGCAGGTCACTGTCGTCGACATCACGCACGATGTGCCCCCGCAGGACGTCGCTGCCGGCGCCTTCACTGCGCTGGTGGCATGCCCGTACTATCCGCCTGGGACAGTGCATATCCTTGTGGTTGATCCCGGCGTGGGCAGCGAACGGCGCATCCTGGCTGCCCAGATCGGTGAATGGTGGTTCATCGCGCCGGACAACGGTTTGCTAACGCATCTGATGGACAGGCACCAGGTCGCTGCGGTGTACGCGCTGACTGAGCCGCGCTTCTGGCGGCCGGTGGTCAGCAACACGTTCCACGGCCGGGACATCATGGCTCCGGTTGCCGCGCACCTCACGCTCGGCGTCGCTGCCGAAGCGCTGGGGCCGCAGGTCGATGCCGCAACACTGGTACGCCTCCCTCTGGCTCCGCCGCAGGCTGGCCCGAACCGGCTGTGCGGCAGTGTGATCCACGTGGACCGGTTTGGCAACCTGATCTCCAATCTGCCTGGCGCGTGGCTGCAGCAAGCCCCGCCGGCGCCGGCCACTGTATGGATCAAGCCCCCCGGCTGCGCGGTGCCACTCCAGCGCACCTACGCAGACGTTGAGCCGGGGCAGGCGCTGGCGCTGGTCGATAGCGCAGGGCTTCTTGAGGTAGCGGTGCGCAATGGGAGCGCCGCGGCAGCTCTACGTGCCGGACGAGGCGCTACAATAGAAGTGCGCTGGGAAGACGTGCGCTGAGAGGCGCACGGGGTCCAGCCGGAGTGCAGTAGGAGCGAACGGTACCGCATTGGAAGCAGGGCGGCTGCTGTACCTGCCGCTCAGGGAGGGGCCCTATGCCAGAAGAGGCGCTTATCATCGTCGACGTCCAGAACGACTTCTGCCCCGGCGGCGCGCTGCCTGTGCCCGAGGGGGACAAGGTTGTGCCGGTGCTGAACGAGTACAGCCGCCGAATGAAAGCCCGCGGCGCGGCTATCTTCGCCTCACGAGATTGGCACCCCCAGCAGACCAAGCACTTCAAGGAGTTCGGTGGGGTCTGGCCGCCGCACTGCGTACAGGGCACCAAGGGGGCGGAGTTCCATCCTGACCTGCGGCTGCCGGAGGGCACTATAGTTGTCTCCAAGGGCATGGACCCGGAGCAGGATGCCTACTCGGCATTCCAGGCCGTCACTCCAGATGGCACGCCGCTGGCCGAGGCGCTGCGGCGTCTGGGCGTCAAGCATGTCTACGTGGGCGGCTTGGCCACCGACTACTGCGTGAAAGCGACCACCCTGGATGCGCTGAAAGCTGGCTTCAAGGCCACGTTGCTGGTCGATGCCAGCCGGGGGGTGAACGTGCAGCCGCATGACTCCGAAGAGGCGATCGAGGAGATGGTCCGGGCCGGCGCCGATGTGGCGACACTGGAGCGTGTGCCGGCGGAGACAGCCGGTGCAGCGCGCTAAGATTATTAAAGAAGACTTAAAGCTTAGGAACATCAAAAGGGGGCAGGCCTGGAGGCCTGCCCCCGTGCTCGTTGTCTGTTGGCCGTGCACCCTCCGTCGAGGCAGGTCCAACGCCATGCCCGCGCCCGGCAGCTCCGACCAGGCTCCCCTGCGGCACCCAGGGCGCACCGCTTACCGTTGCTTCCTTCCGGACCTGGCGGGGTTCACGGGGCCCTGCCGCGCAGGACCCAATCATCAACGCTACCGAACGAAGGCAGAATCGCCAGCCTTACCCCTCGGGAAGGGAATTCCGTCCCGCTAGAGCGGATTGCGGGTACAGGGCACCGCTGGTTCCCCACCTAGCACGGCCATCAAGAATCGTAGCCCACGGCAGCGGCGACGTCAACCCGACCAGGACCGGCAGCGCCAGCCTGACCCGGTACATTGTCCTGACGCGGCGACACCAGACCCGCTGCTCAGTCGTTCTGAGCCCAGGAGGCAGCCAGGGTACAATACAGGCGAGGGGAGTACGCAGAGCGCACGTGCGCTGCGGGAGGCGGTGGCGTGGCTACGAACGTGACGTACATCGACGATGAGCGTCGACCTATTGTTCCTCTGGAGAGTTTCGCGCGGGTAGGGACACTCTTCCACGATATCGCCTATCGCCAGCTCTATGTCGTTGTCGGTCAGGAGCCGGGCGGTGTCTATGTCGTGCGCCGCTTTGGCGATCCTACCGGACGCACCGTCCGGTTCCCCGGCAGCAAGCAGGTGCGGCCGTGCAGCGGAGAGCACCGGCGGCTGGTGGCCGGGTGGCTTCCATTCCTGAACATCACGTCACGTGAGCGCTCGGTGGGCGATGTCGTGGCCTAGGCTTCCACGGGAGTTCTTCGACCGGCCCACCCTCCAGGTCGCTCGCGATCTGCTTGGTTGTTACCTGGTCCATGAGTCTCCGCATGGGCGTCGCGCCGGGCGGATCGTCGAGACAGAGGCGTATGTTGGCCCGGAGGATCGTGCCTCGCATGCATGGCGCGGGCTCACCCCACGCACCCGCATCATGTTTGGCCCGCCCGGGTTCGCCTATGTGTACCTTATCTACGGGATGCACTGTTGCTTCAACATTGTGACGGAGCGAGCCGGCTATCCAGCGGCAGTGTTAATCCGGGCGCTGGAGCCGGCTGAGGGGATCCCTGCGGGGGTCTCGCCCAGCGGGCCTGGCCGTGTGTGCCGTGCACTGGGCATCACTCGCCAGCACAATGGAGTTGACCTTACCTGCGGCCCGCTCTTCCTGGAAGACCGTGGTGAGCGCGTCGCGCCGGAGGACATCGTGCAGGCACCGCGTGTCGGTGTGGCCTACGCTGGCGAGTGGGCATCCCGCCCGTGGCGGTTCTATGCACGCTCAAGCAGGTGGGTGTCGGTGCGCGGCTCGGCGCCGGGCCCGTCTGCCAGGGAAGCGCTGCCGTCCTCATCCTGCGCAGCCGGTTCTTCCGGCGCGCCGAGTGCGAGATAGAGTGCTGCGGCAATCAGCCCGGCCAGCGCGAGAACCAGCGTCCACCCCACCGCCCGGGTGGCGAGTTCGACGATGAGACCGACCAGCGCACCGCCGGCAAGGCCAATGACCAGGGTCGCCGCGCCAACAATGATGCTCCGCATGGCGCCTTCCTCCACGCTCAGAAACCCTCGCGCTGAGCCAGGCGAAGACCGTATTTTGATCGCCTGATACTTCTATACCATACCATGTTCACGCCGCAGCCGGGTCATCCGGCTGCGCGGTGGAGCGCACGCTGGCCTGCTCTGGGGCGGGCTCGGCGGCGAGTGCCGGCAGCGGCTGCCGGGCCGGCTGTTCCACAGGGGTCATGGTGACGCTGGTCGGCGAAGCGGGCACAGGCTGCAGGCGGCTACTGGTCAGGGCGAGGTCGGCAGCAGCCAGCAGGGCGTACCCGACATGGAGGAGCACAGTGCCTGCCAGCGAGAGGGCCATAATCCGCAGGACCGACGCCGGCGTCAGCGGGACCCCGGCGCGGAGCGCGGCCAGCACCAGACCACTGGTGGCCACCAGCGCGAGCGGCGAGAGCAGGTGCCAGCCAGTGTTCCACAGCGCGCCGCGCCCGGCGTATCCCAGGAAGCGATGGGCGAGGCCGGGGGCATGTTGCAGTGCTAGCTGGAAGTGCTGCCAGGCGCTGGTGAACGGGCGCCTTCTGCTCCGGCGCCGGCGGGCCGGACCGGCAAGCGCAGGCCAGCGGGAGAGCACGAGCGCGCGCGTTACCCAGGCAGCGTACCCGCCCCAGGCGAGGGCGAGCACACCAGTCAGTGGCACTGCCAGCACCAGGGCATCGACCAGTGCCGGCAGGAGCCGCGCGGAGAGCGGCGCTGGTCCAGGTCCAGCGGAGGCGTGGCGGGCGGCGAGGACGCTAGTGAGGGCGAGGGCGACCGAGAGACCTGCCAGCACGGCGAGGCGCACCCCGCAGCTATAGGCTCGCTCCACCGGTGCCCGTGGCGGCTGCCGGCCGCGGGTGGCCGACAGCCGTAGCGCGATCCAGGTTGGCCCGGCCCATAGCAGAGCGAGCCACACCCAGTCAGGGAGCGGACACAGCCCTCCTATTCGCGCTGCCGGCAGCGCGGCAGTGTGCCACGCCCACACGGCCAGGGGGGCAAGTGACAGGATCCACCCCTCAGCGGCCAGCCCCCACACCGAATACACCGAATACGGCGAAGCTTCACGGCGCTCCATCGCTGTCCCTCCCTTGGGTTGCCCAGCGTGGCGGCCTTGCCGCGTCGTAGCTCCTAGTCCTCTGCTGGCGGCGCGCAGAGCATGCGCAGGCGCGCTATGACACGGTCACAGCCTTCCCGGACGCCGGCCACAATGTGCTCGGCCTTCTCCAGGTCGCTGGCCAGGCCGTCGAGGCCGGCGTAGCGCAGATGAAGCTGGAGCGCCTCAAGCAGCCGGCAGAGGCTATACGGGTCCAGATACGGGTCGCGTTTCACCTGCGAATCTCACGCGCCAGCTAATCGGGAAAGCCATCCAGCATGGTGATGTAGACGATCTGGCCGGTGTGATAAGCCACATGCTCGATCAAGTGCTGGATCACCCATTCGACCGTCACTTCGCGGCCGCTACGGCTGCGCCGCACCTCCTGGAGCTGCTCATCCTTGAGCCCGGCCATGAACGACATGATCCGCTGGTACTGCTCGGCCAGATCGCGAAGATAGGCCTCTGCAGCGACGCCCGACCGCGGGCGCTCGGGCCGAGAGCGCGCCGCCTGAAGTGGGGGCGTGCCGGTCGGCGGAGCTTGCTGGAGCAAGACCTGTTCCAGCCAGTTGCGCTCGGCTGCGATTACATGGTCGGTAATGGCGCCGATCGAGTCAGTCTCGCTCGATGGCTTCCAGTCCATCTCTGCTGCGTAGAAGCACTCGACGGTGCGCCAGAACGTGCGGTGCACATCCCGGAAGAAACGCATAAGGCTCTGCACCACCGGGCCGGCTTCCTCGGGGATGGGAACGTCGGGTAGTTTAACCGGCATGAGCCACCTCCAGACACAGGCGTGTCAGACGCAGGTGTGATAGACTGCAACTGCCGGAGGACGAGCCCTGCGCTTCCGGCTCTCCTCTGCAGCATACCACACCGCCGGGGCTCGCGGGCGATCACAGGCCACGCGTTGCAGCGAGCGCACCGGGGCGCAGGGCACAGTCGCCAGGGAGTGCAGAGACCGTGGAGCAGTACAGCCGGGGGAGCGACGAACGGACAGCGGATGCCGCTCGCCGCGCCCTGTTACCGCCCGTGCGCAAGCGGCCGGGACCGTACTTCACGACACGGTGCACCGAGCCCCCGCCCGATGCCCTGCATAAGGCCATTGAAGAGTTCAACGCCGGACTCTATTTTGAGCAGCATGAGACGCTCGAACTGCTCTGGCGCGCCGAGGCCGATGATGTGCGCTACCTTTACCAAGGCATTCTCCTCGTCGGCGTGGGGCTCTACCACCTGCAGCGGGGCAACCGTCGCGGCGCAACGCTCAAGCTCTCGCAAGGCATCGACAAGCTCCGCTGGTTCGCTCCGGTCTGCCAGGGTATCGATGTGGCGCACCTCCTTGAGGCCGCACAGCGTTGCCTCGGGTGCCTCTCCTCAGCCTCCGCTGCTGGCCCGTCCGGCGGTCCTCTGGCACTGCCGGGACAGCTCCCCCCCTGTTGCCATATTCGCGTGCGCTGGGCCGCCTCGCCGGGCAGGGAGGAGTGACGCCACTGTATGAGGCGGTAGAACGTCGTGTGTGGACGAAATCGCCCGCGGTAAGGGCTAGGCGCTGGCAGTGCTGCTCCTGATGGTGCAGCATGAGCGGTGCCCGCTCGCGGCGCGGGATCGCGACCAGTATATCAGCAGCTTGGGGCCTGCCCGATGCGCTGGACGCGCTAGAGCATGATTTAGGTTACTTTACTTTGGTATCATGCTTTCTGACCGTGTTTTCGATATCGCCAAGCGGCCAGATGATAGGCACCGCAAACCAAGCTGTTTTTGAACACGCTGCACGGCTCCGGAAGATTCGCGCCCGGCAGGCGTTGCCAGATATAATGCCGTATGCTTTTGCTGCGCCGCCTTGCCCGCGCAGCTGCCTGCGGACGCATGGCATCCAACGAGCCATACCTTAGCATCTGTATCCCCGCCTATAACGAAGCCGAGCGGATCGGCCCAACCCTGGCGCGGATCGGTGCGTATGTTGCGCGCCAGGCCTGGCCAGTGGAAGTGATCGTCTACGACGATGGTTCGCGCGATGCCACCCAGGAGATCGTGCGACAGGCCGGGCTGCCATACCTGCGGCTTCTCGCTGGTGGGGCGAACCGTGGCAAAGGCGCGGCGGTGCGCGCCGCGGTGCTCGCGGCACGGGGCCGCTACATCCTGTTTACGGATGCCGACCTTTCCACGCCAATTGAAGAAGCCGGCCGCTTGCTGGCTGAGCTGGAGGCAGGCTATGACCTGGCCATCGGTATCCGGGTCCATCCCGGCGGACGAGACCTGCGCAGCACGCAGCCTCTGTACCGGCGGGTCCTGGGCCGCGTGTTCGCGTTCGTCGTGACATCGCTGCTCCTGGGAGACATCAAGGACACCCAGGCCGGCTTCAAGGCCTTCCGCCGAGAGGCCGGCCATCACCTGTTCCACGACACCGCGCTCACCAGCGATCGCTTCGACGTTGAGGTGCTTTACCTGGCGCGCCGGCTGGGCTACCGCATCGCCCAGGTGCCCGTGCAGTGGGTGCATGATCCCCGTTCGCGCATGCGCTACACCTGGCGCTATGCCCTGGCGGTCTTGCGTGACTTGTTTTATATCTGGTGGAGGCATCATCGTGCGAGGCTGGACTGAAGATCGGGAGTCCATGCTACGGCCGGCCCTGGCCATCACACGGACGCCGGTGCGCATATCACTCGGTGGCGGTGGTACAGACCTCGCTTCCTACTACAAGGTGTACGGCGGCGCGGCCCTCTCGATGAGCATCAACAAGTACGTGTTCGTAACCGTGCAGGAGGACAACTGCACCCGATACTGCTCGGCTGAGACCGTGCTGCCCCAGGCGGTGGTGCGACGCCTGGGCCTGTCACGGCCTGCGGCGATCCATGTTAGCACGGCGGTCAGTGGTGGGACCGGCCTGGGCACTGGGGGCGCGATCACGGTCGGGCTGGTCAACGCGCTCTCTATCTACAACGGCCGTTGGCTCTCACCACAGGAGCTCGCAGAGACAGCGTATTCCATCGAGTTTGACGATCTCGGGCTCTCCTGCGGCAAGAAAGACCAGTATGCCACAGCATTCGGCGGCATCAATCTCTTCCGCTTTAACCAGGATGACACTGTGGATGTCGAGCCGATACGGCTCTCGGCGGAGCAGGAGGCGGCTCTGCGCGCACACTTGATGCTCTTCTATACTGGCCGGACGCGCAACTCGGAGGAGATCCTGCGCCGGCAGCAGGAGCTCAGCGCTTCTGTCATCGCCGACGGGCTGCACGCGCTGAAGGCGAGCACGCTGCGTATTGCCGAGATGCTGCGGGCCGGCGACTTTGAGGGCATCGGCCGGCAATTGCACATCGACTGGGAGATCAAGCGCGCCATCGTGCCGGGGATCTCGAACGAGGCGATCGACGACGCGTACGCGCGGGCCCGCGCTGCCGGCGCGCTGGGCGGACGCATCTCCGGCGCCGGCAACGGCGGGTATATTATTATCTACTGTTCACCCGACCGGCACGCTGCTGTTCGCTACGCCCTGGCTCATCTCAACGAGCTGGCCTTCGACTTCGACCATACCGGCAGCCAGGTGATCTACTGCGGCACCCTCCGGCGTGCCGCAGTAGATCAGTGAGGGCCCAGCACCTTGCTCTGTGCGCACGCTTGCTGCGCTACGCTAGCTAGGAGTAATACGACGCAGCATCCCTCAGTGACGGCCCAGCACCTTGTCCCGCACGCCGATGCGCCGCTCTGTGCCGCTCAGGATACGGGCGATATTGTCGCGGTGCTGGAACACAATCAGGACCGCGGCCGGAATCCCATACAGGGCGTAGATAGGATGAAGCTGTCCGGCGACAATGAGGGCGAGGAAGATCACGAGTGCAGTGAGCGTCCCCACGATCGAACCCACCGAGACCATATCGGTGAGGAGAATAAGCAGGACGCCAACCGGCGCGCTCAGGACGAGCGTGATCGGGGAGATCACAGCGAGGGTGCCGATAGATGTGGCGACGCCGCGACCACCCTGTCCTTTGATGTAGATCGACCAGTTGTGACCGGCCACTGCAGCCAGCGAGGCCACGACTTCACCGAGGAGGCGAGGGGTCTCGCCGAACCCGGCGAGCGCCAGGCGCGCCAGCAGCACAGCGACAGCGCCCTTCGCGACGTCGCCCAGCAGCACGACCAACGCCCAGCGCCAGCCAAGCAGCCGCAGGACATTGGTCGCCCCTGTCCTGCGCGAGCCGTGCTGGCGCACGTCGATGCCGTTGAGCAGGCCAACGACCAGGCCAACTGGCACTGCCCCCAGAAGATAGGCAGCCACGGCCACGGCGGTGATCGCTAGCCAGATCATATGTCCTCTCTCCGCATGTCCTCCCTCCGCCCGCTCTCATCAAGGAGGCCAGGACATCCCCCTGCCGGGACGGCGGTTCCAGGCGACGCCGGCGTCCCGCGTCACAGTGTACTCTAGCAAAACCGCGGCCAACAACCGCACCGCGCGGCAGACTTGCGCTATACTTGGGCGCGGGCTGCTCACGTGAGCTAACTGTCGGGAGATCTCCGTGGCGTATCTGAGCGATCAAAAGCGCGCCAAGCTCATGCAGCGCGGCGACCGTGCGGCGGTCGAAGCCTTCCTGCTCCAGCACCGCATGCGGCTCTACCGGTACCTGTGCCGGCTGCTCGACGACCCGCTCGCGGCTGAGCAGGCCACCCAGGAGGCCTTTCGTCGCTTTGCCCGCCAGGTCACCGCTCCCCGCAGCAACGGGTCGAGCGGGGACCTCACCGCCTTGCTATTCCGGGTGGCGACTCGCCCGGTAGTACGGCCGCTTCCGCTGCCGTTCTTCCGCCGCAGCCGCCGGCAGGCGCAGCCTGCCGGTCCCCAGTCGGCAGTTGCCGTGCAGGTACGCGCTGCGATGGCAGCGTTGTCGCTGGAGCAGCGCGCGGCGCTCCTGCTCGACGCCCTGGGTATTGCCTCCGAAGAGCTGGGGAATATCCTGGGCCTGCGTCCTGCGCGCGCCCGCGCGGTGCTCGATCACGCCTGGGAACGCTTCATGGCGGCCGCTGCGGCCGCTGGCGTGCCGGCTACGCGCGCCGAGCTCCCGTCCCTGCGGCGCATGGTGCGGCAGTATCTGGACGAAGCCCCGCTGGCCGGTCTGGCCGCCCCGCAGCCTCGCTCCCGGCCCAGGCCTGAGGCGCAGAAGGAGCAGCCTGCCCCGATCCCAGAGGAGCCACTGGCGGTGCAGGGCGGAGGCATCGACGCGGTGGTGCCGGTGGCACCGCCTGGCACACGCCTGCCGATGAGCCGGCTCTTTCTGTACGGCGCCGGTGTGATGGTCGCGCTGTATGCCCTGCTCTACGTGGCGGCCACCTTCTTGCCTCAACTCTCGCGGAACGTGCGCGTGCCGTCGAACCGGATCTGGGTGGGACAGGAATTCGCCGGCCTGGCGGCGCTGGATACGAAGACGAACTATCTGACCGAGCCTCCCCAGTTCGCCTTTCGGGCGCGGACGATTGCCCAGGCAGCTGACGCGACCCGCGGGCGCCTGTACGTGGCGCTGGCCAGCGCCACCGCCAGCCGGGTGCTGGCGCTCGATATGGCGGACCAGAAGATCTTGCAGAACATCTGGGTCAACGAGACGATCACCGGGCTTGCCTTTGATGAGAGGCGTAACCGGCTGTATATCACCGGCGGCTTGGCGCCCAACGCCACTGGCTACGGGTTCGTGTCCGTGTTCGATCCGAGCACGGCGACGCTGATCACCCGTTTTG
This sequence comes from Chloroflexota bacterium, assembly GCA_042408875.1. Taxonomy (GTDB): domain Bacteria; phylum Chloroflexota; class UBA11872; order JBHOQS01; family JBHOQS01; genus JBHOQS01. Next base: position 330,616 of record JBHOQS010000022.1, read on the forward strand.
CCCTCTCCGGGCGACCCTGGGCCGTGCTGGTGAGCCCCGATGGCAGCCGACTGTATATCACCCTACATACCACCGGGACGTTGCTCGTGCTGGACGCCGATACCGGACGCGTCCTGAAAGAAATCCCCCTTGGCCCCCAGCCGCGCGGCATGGCGCTCTCGCCGGACGGGAAACGTCTCTATGTTGCTGTGGCCGACGCCAGCGATGTGTACGCGGTGAACACGTCCACGCTGGAGATCGAGCAGACCTTTCCGGTAGACAAGGGCGCGGTCGCGCTGGCACCGTCGCCGGATGGCGCGCGTCTCTACGTGGTCAACCAGCCAAACGGCTACCTGCACGTCGTGGACCTGGTGAAGCGAGCCGAGCTCGAGCGCGTTTACCTGGGCGACCAGCCCTCGAGCGTGCTCGTGCGTGGCGATGGGCGCCGCATCTACGTCTCTGTCACAGGCAACAACACTATCGCGGTGCTGGATGCTCGGTCTAACACCGTGGTAGACACCATTGCCACGCGCGGCCGCCCGGTCTCGCTGGCAACGTTCTGATCGGAGTTCTGACTTCAGATACGCTCAGCAGGCGCAAGAGGAAGCGAGGCCAGTGCTCTCACTCGGCGCCTGGAGCCTCACCATTGGTGGAGAAGGGGCCAGCCAAGGCATCTCCGTGATCCAGCGACGCCGCCCCTTCAGCGCTTTCGAGGGCGTCGAGCGTGGGCCAGGGAATATCGAGCTCGCGACGGTGGCGGATCAGCGTCTCCAAGCCCTTCTTGGTGTCGCTGGCCACGCGGGCAGGGTGATGGGTGCGCACACGCCGCTTAAAGAGCCAGTAGGTGAACTCTTTATACTCGTCGAAAGGCAGCGGCTGAGCGGGATCGATGCCGCGCTCGGCGCCGAACTCCGCCAGTAGCTCACGGAGGCTCGATCCGTAGATGCGTTGGTAGGCATCTTCAGCCGTGTGCACGCGGTGGAAGACGCCGGCGCTTTCCTTGAGAATTTCTTCCTCCGCAGCTAGCAGGAGCGCCTCCTCGACGGTAACGCCATAGAAGTAATTTAGGTAGCTGCGAAACTTCGCTGGGCCGATGCTCCGCCGGAAGGTCTCGCGGTCAATCGGCTGGGGTGGCCGCCCGGCGAAGAGGAGCTCCTCGAGCTCTTCCTGAGGGATAAGGTCACGTACCGCGCAGGTGAGGCGCTCGGCTAGGAGTAGCCAGTCGAGCGCCTCACCTCCGATAAGATACCGGTAATGCCGCCCTGCGTGGACCTCCTCCGTGCGGTCCCAGAGGCGGATGGCCTCCAGCAGGGCAGGGAACCACGGCTCGCCGCGCAGGAGCGCAGCACGGAAGCGCTCCAGGGCGATATTCGCCTGCGGGAGTTCCGGCCGGCCCTCGTCTTCGGCGCGGCGCTCTTCTCCGGCCCCGAGGTAGCCTGGAACCGTGTCAGTCGATCTCGATACCGTCATCGCTCTGCACGCATGAACAGGGACTATGCCGGCCGGCTGGCGGCGCACTCCGGCCGACCAGCCGGCGGCACAAACACCTTCCCATTATAGCCTGCCCGGCGGTCAGAGCGACAGCATTGCTCCTGCTCAGTGCCGGCCAGCGCCAGGGCAGTGCCTGCCTACTTTCACTGCTTCACAGTGCCAGGGCCTGCGGGTGCGTGCCCTGCCGCTGGGGCACTCTGTAGGCCCAATAGCCTACCTGGAAATGGGTCCTCAGGCCCTTGTCTTGACCCAAGGAGATAGAACAAAAATTCTAGATAGAGGCGGCGGAAACGCCGAGCGTGGATGCTAATGAGCGACACAGTTGTCAGGGTAGTCGAAGAGTTGAGGTGCTGGAGATGACTGAGGAGCGGATCAACGGGCAGAGCAACGATATCAGTGTACATGGTGTCCCCATCTCCGAGACCTGGCCAGCGCCCCCGTCGCCCGAGGTGCTGGAGCATGTGGCCAGGCAGGTGGCTGAGCGGTATCCTGGGCTCTACGCTCACCAGCGGACCGGCGTCACCTTCCTGCTGGCCCGCCGCTGGGCCATCCTGGCCGACGACATGGGCCTGGGCAAGACCAGGCAGGCGATCATTGCGCTGCGCGAGGCTGTGCCGGCTGGCCCCTATCTGATCATCTGCCCCGCGGCGGTCAAACTGACGTGGCAGCGCGAGATCCAGTTCGTCGAACGCGAGGCGGCCATTCGGGTCATCCGCACAGGCCATGACTGGGACCCGGCGGCGGCTGCGCGCTGGTACATCGTGAACTACGAGCTACTGGGCGCGCTCGAAGACGCGCTGCTGGCGCAGCGCTGGGCGGGGGTAGTGATCGATGAAGCGCACTACATCAAGAACGATAGCCAGCGGACCACTCGTGTGCTGCGCCTGCTGGGCGTGCAGCCCCGGGGGAAGCAGCCGGCGCAGGAGCCTGAGGTAGTCTACCTGCTTACCGGCACCCCCATGTCGAACCGACCGCGCGAGCTGTTCAATCTGCTCAAGGCCGTGCGTCACCCGCTGGCCAAGAACTTCTACTCATACGCAGTACGGTACTGCGCAGCCTTCGATAACGGTTACGGCCTGGATACTCGGGGGGCGTCGAACCTCGAAGAGTTAGCGCAGCTTATCTCCGGCGTGATGCTGCGCCGCACGAAAGACGACGCCCTTGATCTCCCGCCGAAGATGCGCTCCTGGCAGCCGGTGGAGATCAGCGGACGGGCCTGGGAGGAGGTCCACTGCCTGGAGCAGCGGGCGCTGGACTTCTACTCCCAAAATCCTGCGACGCAGGGGCCAACCTGGAAGAAGTTCCTGGGGTTACTGAACCGGGCCCGCCACACGCTGGCGAAGGCCAAGGCCGCGGCCACCGTCGAGGCAGTGCGCGAACGGCTCGAAGCTGGCGAGAAAGTAGTGGTCTTCAGCGCCTATCTGGAAGTGATCCGGCACGTGGCGCAGGCGTTCGAGGGCGCGACGGTGACCATCACCGGCGCAGACTCGGCCGCTGAGCGGCAGCGCGCCGCCGATGCGCTGCAGCAGGACCCCGAGATCCGGGTCCTGGTAGGAAACCTGCATGCCGCGGGCGTGGGGCTCACGCTCACCGCGGCCACCCACGTGATCTTCAATGACCTCGACTGGGTGCCGGGCAATCACTGGCAGGCTGAGGATCGCATCTACCGCATCGGCCAGACGCGCCCGGCGTTCATCACATACCTGTACACGGCCGACACCTTGGACGAGTTCGTGGCTGCCTTACTGGAAGAGAAAGCCAGGAACATCGCCATACTGGAAACCACCGCCGCGCAGAACGCATCGCTCGTGCGCGAGGTCGTGGAAGCCGCCCTGCGTGGCGAACGGCTGCGCCCGGCCGGCGTGCGCACCGAACCGGCCGGGCCAGAGACAGGGCGGACGATAGGGCTGCTGGAGGAGACGCTAGATCTCCTGGCGCGAGCGCAACGCGGGCTGGCCGCAGCGGTGCCTGCGGAGCAGGTGTTCAAGGTGCCGAGCAGCAGCAAGCCCGGCGAGTACTATACGGTCTCAGTCTCGAACGGCGTGGCCACCTGCACCTGCCCTGGCTTTTCCTATCGAGGGAATTGCCGGCATGCACGCGAGATCGTCGCCAAGCTTACCAGTGCAGCCGGACAGTGAGCACTCCCCTGGAGAATTGACATAACCGACCATTTGAGCGTTCTTGCGGTCAGGCTGGGACCACGCCCGCGCCCAGCCTAGAGCGCTGCCAAAGCGCCCTGCGCTGCGTAAGCCGCAGACCGGCCAGGTCGGGCCGATGGTGTATCCTGGGTTAGGGGATGAGCTGGAGGGAGAGCCGGCAGGCTGCTACTCTAGCCATCCCCGCATTCCCGCGATCTTCCGCGGGCCCGACCTGGACCGTCCTCCTCTCCCAACGCTCAGCCGATACACCTGCGCTACCCTCGCGGTCATGACCTCTGGCACAGGCTAGGATGCCTGCATGAGCCGCCGCGCCGGCCGGGCCGGTCAGGTGGCTGGCCCCCGCCGCCTCCCGGCGTTACAATGCCCCCAGAGCTATACAATGCCCCAGAGTTCGGATCAAGGAGTGCCCGTTTGCCTCTCTTTGCATCTCTGTGATCCCGGCAGACAGAATACTTCAGCCTACTGAGAGAAACGAGCAGGCGCGGATCAGACGAACGGCGCACAGCCAGTGCCGTGCGCGGGAGGATCAGGATGGACGTGCTCGCAGCAGGCCCGACCAATCGCCGGAGCTTCCTCCGTGCGCTTACCACCGGCACCGCAGCGGGATTTGCGGCGGCATGCCGGCCGTTTCGTGAACCGGCGCGGGAGATGCCCGGTACGGCACCGGTGCCTCCGGTGCAGCTTACATATCTGCACCAGTGGAGCCCGACGCAGGGCCACGGCCCAGCCACCGAGCGCCTGGTCGATCGCTTTAGGCAGGAGTTTCCGGCGATCCAGGTAGAGGCGGTCTACACGCCGCAGTACTACGAGAAGCTCGTTAGCCTCATCGCAGCTGGCTCGCTGCCTGATATCGCTACGTATAACATGGCCTTCCTGCCGCGGCTGGTGCGGCTGGAGGTCACGGTGCCACTTGAGCCGCTGGCGCAAGGCACATATCGCTTCGACAAGAGCGACATGGTGCTGGCGGCGCGCGACATGGTCACGTTTGACGGCAAGATCATGGCCATGCCCTATGTGGTGAATAACACTGGACTAGCCTACAACCAGACGCTCTTCAAGCAGAAAGGGCTGGACCCGGAGCGGCCGCCGGCCACCTGGGATGAACTAGTTGAGCTGGGGCGCCGGCTCACCGGCACGACTGAGGGAGTAGAGACCTGGGGCATGCTGTTTCCGCGCGGCGCGGCGGACCCCATCTCGCCCTTGCTCTCGTTCCTGTGGCAGAACGGCGGAGAGGTGGTCGATATGGCCCGCCGTGTCGCTACATGGAATAGTCCGGCTGGGGTCGAGGCGCTCCAGTTCATGGTTGACCTGGTGCACCGGTATCGGATCGCGCCGCTTCAGGGTGGCAACGCGCACCTCGAAGGGCGGGTGGGCATGTGGATCATCCCGCCGGGCAACATCAGCGCTCTGGGCATGTCGGTTGGCCAGCAGTTTGCCTGGGCGACGGCGGAGCTCCCGCGGGGAAAGCAGCAGGCGACTAGTCTGGGCGGCCATGCGCTGGTGGTCATGAAGACCGGCCGCGCCCAGGAGCAGGCCTGGCGCTTCGTTCACTGGTTCATCCAGCCGGCGAATTTGGCGGAGTACAACGCGGCGACGACGACGGCCCCGGCCTGGCGCGCTGTCGAGCAGCAGCCAGCCTGGCAGGCCTACCTGCGGGAGGAGCCGCGCATGCAGCCGTTCGTGCGCATGCTGGCCTATGGTCGGCCGACGCCCAAGCTCGCCACCTGGCAGGAGATCACCGACATCCTGGTCGACGCGCGGGAGGCGACAGTCAAGCAGGAGAAGACGCCGAAGGACGCTCTGGACGATGCCGCCCGCCAGGCCGATCCGCTCATCAAGAGTGGCTGAGCAGCGGCCTGGAACGGCTGTTCTTTGCCCTCCGGCGCGGCCTCGCGTATAGTAGGGGGTGCAGGAATACCGCGCTGTCATGAACAGCGGTCAATGAATGGTAGTAGCTGCCTGTAGCCGGGTAGTCGCCAGCGCGCATCTGTGGTAGTGGCGCGCATTTGTGGTAGTACGGTGCGATGGACAGCCCGACCGAGGTGTTCCGTGACGAAGCGGAGCGGCTCTTCCGCGAGCTGGACGGGGCGGTGGCGCGAATCAAGCGCGACCTGAAGTACTTCGTGCAGCTCATGCATGCCGCCCAACACACCCGACCCCCACGTGGGGGCGCGCCCTCAGCGGCGTCCTACGTCCTGGGCATGCAGAGCCGCCTAGCCGGCATTGCCTGGGAGCTGGAGCATGCCCGCCGCTTGCAAGCTCGCCTGCTCGTGACGCTTCAGCAGGAGGCACGCCGTGAAGCCGCCAGCCAGCCGGCCTCCGACGAGCGCGGGCACGAGCCTCTTTAGAGAGATCTAGTCTTTAGATAGATCTCTCTAAAGAGATCTCTTTTGTAGATCTTCATAGACTTTCCGTAAACTAGGATGTAAATTCGTAGCCTATGATGTAAACTAGGAACAGATGATCCTGAATAAATAGTCGATAATCGGCTGTTCCCGAGAAGAGGTGACTACGAACGCCGAGGAGGCAACGCACGGATGCCTGAATTCTATGGTTTGCCTGCGCAGGGGCTCGAAAACCAGCACCTGCGCCTGGAGTTCCTGGCTGGGGCCGGGCCGCGCATCGTGCGGCTGTTCGTGGCCAGCAGCGCGGAGAACCTGCTAGCAGAGCTGCCTGATCTGAAAGTATCCACGCCCTTCGGTGACTACTATTTTCGCGGCGGGCACCGACTCTGGCACGCCCCGGAGGCGATGCCGCGCACGTACGTCCCGGACAACAGCGGCCTCATGATCGAGCAGATCCCTGACGGCGTGCGCCTGGTCCAGCCTGTGGAACAGCCCACTGGCATCCGCAAGAGCATGGAGCTGCGCCTGCATCCGGACCGTCCGGCGGTAACGATTGATCACCGGCTGGAGAACTGTGGCCTGTGGCCGGTCGAGCTGGCCCCCTGGGCGCTCACGATGCTTCCCCTGGGCGGGGTGGCGATCCTGCCACAGGCGACCGCGCCGCTCGACGCGCCTGGCCTTCTGCCTAACCGGCATCTTGTGCTGTGGCCCTACACCCGCTGGGCCGACCCGCGCCTGGAGTTCCATGACGATCTCATTCTGCTCCAGGCAGCGCGGTTGCTGCCGCCCTGCAAGGTGGGCTACCTGAACCAGCGCGGCTGGATCGCCTACCTGCGCCACGGTGTGCTCTTCCGGAAGGTCTTCTCTGTGCAGCAGGAACGCGCCCATCCGGACTTCGGCTGCAACGCCGAGTTCTACTGCAACGACATGTTCATCGAGATGGAGACGGTGGCACCGTTGGCACGGCTGGAGCCCGGCCAGGCTGTCACGCACACCGAGACCTGGGAGTTCACCACAGGCGTGGACGAGCCGGCCACGATCGCCGGGGTGCGGCATCTGGTACGGCGGCTCGGGCTGTGACTCGCCGGTGCTGCTTGGGAGCACTACGGCTTTCTGGTAACATTAACACCGTTCACCGCGGACACTGGTCGCTGCGCACAGTCTTTGCGGCAGAATCTACCCATGGCCTCCCGCTCATGTACCACCGGTCATGGATGCTCCTGTACGGTTCCGTGCGATCCGGTGGGTCCAGTGAGTCCGGTAGGTCCGGTAAGTCCGGTAGGATTGAAGCGAGGATGCAAGAGGGATGCCTGCTAGAACGCTCTTCGAGAAGATCTGGGACGCGCACGTCGTGCATGAGGCGCCGGGTGAGCCGGCAATCCTCTACATTGATCTCCATCTTGTCCACGAGGTGACCTCCCCGCAGGCGTTCGATGGTCTGCGCCTGGCTGGCCGCCGGGTGCGCCGCCCGGACCTTACCATCGCCACGATGGACCACAACGTCCCGACGTGGAACCGCGCTCTGCCGATCACCGATGACATCTCCTTGCGGCAGATTCAGGCGCTGGAGCGGAACTGCAGGGAGTTCGGCATCCCGCTGTTCGACCTGTACAGCCCCAACCAGGGCATCGTGCACGTGATCGGACCGGAGCTCGGCCTGACTCAGCCCGGCATGACCATCGTCTGTGGCGATAGCCATACGTCCACGCATGGCGCCTTTGGCGCGCTGGCGTTCGGCATCGGCACGTCGGAGGTCGAGCACGTACTGGCTACGCAGTGCCTGCTGCAAGCAAAGCCGAAGACGATGGAGATCCGTATAGACGGGACGTTGCCGCTGGGTGTGACGGCGAAAGATGTGATCCTCGGGATCATCGCCCGCATTGGCACGGACGGTGCCACTGGCTATGCGGTGGAGTATACCGGGGAGGTCATCCGCGCCCTCTCTATGGAAGGGCGCATGACCATCTGCAACATGTCGATTGAGGCCGGGGCGCGCGCTGGTATGGTGTCGCCGGATGAGACCACGTTCGCCTACTTGAAGGGGCGCAAGCATGCCCCGAAGGGCGAGCTCTGGGAGCGCGCGGTGGAGTACTGGCGCGCCCTGGCGACCGATCCCGGGGCGCGCTTCGACCGCGTGGTGGTGATCAATGCCGCGGAGCTTGCGCCATACGTCTCCTGGGGGACCACCCCGGCCCAGGTCGTGCCGGTGACTGGCCACGTGCCTGACCCGGCTTCCTTTAGCGACCCGGCAGAGCGCCGCGCCGCCGAGCGGGCGCTGGAGTACATGGGACTGGAGCCGGGCACGCCGATCCAGAGTATCAAGCTCGACCGCGTCTTCATCGGTTCCTGTACGAACGCCCGGCTGGAAGACCTGCGCGCTGCCGCGCAGGTGGTGAAGGGCCGCCGCGTGGCGGACCACGTGCGGGCTATGGTGGTGCCGGGCTCGCAGGTAGTGAAAGCCCAGGCAGAGGCAGAGGGCCTGGACCGCATCTTCAAGGACGCCGGCTTCGAATGGCGCGAGGCCGGCTGCTCGATGTGCTTGGGCATGAACCCGGATATTTTGCAACCTGGCGAGCGCTGCGCCTCGACCTCCAACCGTAACTTCGAGGGCCGTCAGGGCAAGGGCGGGCGTACCCATCTGGTAAGCCCGGTCATGGCCGCAGCTGCGGCCATCGCCGGCCACTTCGTGGATATCCGTGAATGGAAGCTAGAGAGCCTGGAGCAGAGTAACTGATGGAGCCGTTCGTACGACTCACCGGCATCGCTGCCCCGCTGGATCGGGTAAACGTTGATACCGACCAGATCATTCCCAAGCAGTTCCTGAAGCGCATCGAGCGCACAGGCTTCGGCGAGTTTCTGTTCTTCGACTGGCGGTACCTCGATGACGGCCGGCCCAACCCCGACTTCGAGCTCAACCACCCCGGCTATGCCGGGGCGACGATCCTCATCGCCGGGCGGAACTTCGGCTGTGGTTCTTCGCGCGAGCATGCGCCGTGGGCGTTGCATGACTACGGCTTCCGCGCCCTCATCGCGCCGTCGTTCGCGGACATTTTCTACAACAACTGCTTCAAGAATGGCATGCTGCCAGTCACGCTGCCTGAAGAGCAGGTCCGCGAGCTGATGCGCCGGGCACAGGAGCAGCCTGGCTACCGCTTGACCGTGGATCTGGAGCGCTGCGTGGTAGAGGATGAGCGCGGGGTGCGCTTCTCCTTCCAGATCGATGAGTTCCGGCGCTACTGCCTTCTGAACGGCCTGGACGATATCGGCCTAACCCTGCGCCACGAGGCTGCGATCGCCGCATACGAGCAGCGCCGCTTGCCCTGGCTTCCGCGCACCATCGTCTCCGGGTGAGGTGGAATGCCTGGGCTGAGGCAGAGTGTTGAGGGCATTACTGGATCGCGGCGACGCCCACGGAGGCCTCACCGGCAATGGCCGCCAGGATGTCCGCCATGCGCTGCGGGATGGTAGCGCTCAGGGGTACGAGCTCAGCGCGGGCGATCTCCCCACCGCGGACGCGCGTAACGGTGCCTTTCGTGCCCTCTGGGCTGTCCTCTAGCCAGCGCTGAAAGGCCATACGCTGGAAGCGCTGCACGACGACGGGCCCACGCCGTTCAGGCGGGGCCATGGGCAGGCCGTAGAGCTCGATCGCCCGGCCCAGGTTCCAGTCCCGGATAGCAGCAGGGTTAGGGTTAGCGAGGAATGCCCTGGCGATAGCCTCATCGGTAAGCCAGCCCAGCCGCACCAGCCGCGCCCGATCCGGATTGCCGCCGCTGCCGTCGTCCTGGGGGAGGGGCAGGCGGTAGGTCGTGGCGTAGTAGTCTTGCGTGTACGGTGTCTGCCGGCCGATCATCTCATACAGTGGTGCCAGGCTCACACCATGCTCCCGCTGCCACTGCAGCAAGGCGTACTGGGTGGCCTGGTACACAGTCCCGTCGCTGCCGGTGAAGCGCTGGGAGATCGGGTATCCGAGCGTTGCCGGACCGCCGAGGCGCTGATACTCCTGCCAGAAGGGGATCCCATCTGCGTCGGTGATCGCAAATCCCTCGCCGGTGTAGCCGTCACAGACGCCCTGGGTATAGAAGCGCCCGTTGGGCAGCGCTAGCTCCAGTGTGCTCGGCCGCTGCACAGGCGAATAGAGCCCGAGCTCAACCACAGTCACCAGCCCGGAGACCACCAGGATCTCCGCGCGAGCGCTGCCAGCGCGGCAGCCGGGCAGCGGCCCGACGCCCCGGCCGGGGCGCCAGGCATCGAGCACATACCGCCCGGGCGGCAGGCTGATGCGAAAGCGGCCATCCTGGCCGACGACGTAAGAGTTCGGATCGACCGGTCCTTCAATGCCGGTGACGCTCAACTGGGCCGGGCTGGGCAGCTCCCCGCTGTCACGCTGGCCGTTCCCGTTCTCATCAAAGTACACCAGCCCCTGGACCAGACCGGTATCAGCCCAGGCACGTCGTGGCTCGACCAGGGTAGAGGCAATGAACAGAAGTACCAGCCCTGCAGCGAGCGCGAGCCGCCCGAGCCGGTGGCATCCCCGCGCAGCGGGGACAGGGAGACCCATTCGCAACGTCCTCCGGGGGCAATGCAGGAGGCATCACCCACAAGGCGCCTGCCGGCGTTACGGGCGCGCGGCAGGCCGACCTGAGTGGTTGCTCCTAACCCTACATAACGGATGGCTCGATAAAAGGTAACAAGAAAAAAGGTAACAAGCGGGGACGTCTATGCGCCCTGAAGCTCGCGGATCTGCTGCTCAAGGGCGGGGAGTTCCTCATAGCGCTCGTTGCAGAGCTTAAACGAGCGGTCAAGGAAGAGAGCGGAAAGACGAGTGCCGCGCTCACCGGGCTCCTGCGCAGCAGCGATGAGCTCATCGACGCGGTACTTCTCCGGGAGATAGCGCGCCAGCATCTGCATCCGCCGCACCGTCTCGGCTACAAGGCGGCTATCTCGCCCCTCGACAGCGTAACGCAGCGTGCCGGTCAGACGGGAGAGCTCCTCCAGACGCTCGCGCTCAGACATCAGCAGATAGCGCACCTGATCCTCGTCCTGCTCAGGCTCTTGTGCAGGCTCGGGCAGGCTCTCGATGTAGCGCTGGTACAGTCGGGCGTACTCGTGGGCGGCTTCCTGGGCACCATATAGCAGGCGATCGAGCTGCTCGGGCACTGCTTCACCGCCGTCGATCAAGTCATCATGGCGCGCCTCGGCCAGGCGGCGGAGATGCTCGTAGCTCTCCACTTCTTCTGGCAGGGGGGGCAGGGCTGTGGCAGTCACCTTCTCGACCGCGGCAGGCAGGCGACCGGCAAAGATCGGCGGCACGTACTTGGTCGGCTCGATGACGATCGGCAGCGCGATCAGGTATGTGGCCATGATCTTGCGGCCATCCGGGCTGCGGAAATACAGCAGGGCGTGCCCGCGTGGCGCCTGTGGATCACCGATGTCAAACGTCAGGTCCATCGTTCTTGCCGTCCCAGACGGTTACCGCCGTTGTGTGCGATCCTACCAGATCCCGGGCACTACCGGCCGATCCCGGAATACGGTAAAGATACGGGAGCCCGGAACACGAGATACAAACACAGGAGTCTCTGCTAAAGTATACACCACCATTATCGCCATCTGAGGACCTCCTGTCTCTGTTGAGGATCCCCGTCTCCGGCTACGCAGAAGGAGGGCTCATGCCTCGGATCGTCGTCGTGGGAAGCTGCAATATGGACCTGGTCGTGCGAGCCCCGCGCCTGCCTGCGCCTGGCGAGACCGTGCTCGGCGGCGAGTTTTACACCGCGCACGGCGGCAAAGGCGCCAACCAGGCGGTTGCTGCGGCTCGCCTGGGCGCTGAGGTGGCCTTCGTGGGCCGGGTAGGTGCCGATCAGTTCGGGGCAGCGCTGCGGGCGGGCCTGGTGCAGGCCGGCGTTGATGTCTCGTATCTAGTCAGTGACCCTGATGCTGTCAGCGGCGTCGCGATGATCCTGGTCGATCATCGTGGCGAGAACAGCATCGTGGTCGCCTCAGGGGCGAACCTGCGCCTGACGCCCCACGATGTGGAACGGGCGCGAGCGCTGATCGAAAGCGCCGACGTGCTGCTGCTGCAACTGGAGAGCCCGCTCGAGACAGTGCAACACGCGGCGACGCTGGCTGCACGAGCTGGGCGTATCGTCGTGCTCAATCCGGCCCCGGCGCAGCCGCTGGCGGACGACCTGCTCCGGCTCGCTAGCGTGCTCACGCCGAACCGCAGCGAAGCGGCGCTTCTGGCGGGCGTACCGGCGAGCACTGCTGCTGAGGCAGCGGTGGCGGCCCAGCAGCTCGCCGCGCGCAGCGGTGGCGCAGTGGTGGTCACCCTCGGTGCCGAGGGTGCCATTGTGCTGGAGCGGGCGGGGGCATCCATCCAGTGGCTCGAGCCTTTTCATGTAGACGTAATTGACTCGACCGGCGCGGGCGACGCGTTCAACGCTGGGCTGGCCGTCGGCCTGGCGGAGGGCCGCCCGCTCGTCGAGGCAGCGCGCATGGGCATGGCCGCCGGCGCGCTGGCGACCACGAAGCGCGGAGCGCAGCCGTCGCTGCCCTATCGGGAAGAGGTCATTCGCCTGCTCGGGTAGATGCCTAGAGCACGCCGTACCACCGCCAGATGGTCAAGTCCTATGGCCGGGGACTGGGGAGAGAGCCGGAATGGCGGCTCTGTTGCTGCGCCTCGCCGACGCGGGTCCGGCAATACAGGGAGGTAGGGGGGCGCAGCGCTCTATGCCGGCCGGAGACCGCTACGTGGTGCCTGCGCGGCGAGGGTAAAAGCCAGGACAGGTTACCATGCGTACTGATGAGATCAGGATCAATTTATGCCGGGAAGATGATCTTCCAGCTGTGGCTGACCTTTATCGAGCGTAGGCAGGCGGGGGTTAGGTGGGGACTCCGTGTCTGAGGGAATCACGGCGTTGCGGCAGAAGCTTGGCCCGTTTTCCTGCGTGGCCGAGCGAGACGACCAGAGCGTTGGCTTCGTCGTCGCTTGCGTAAAGCGCTCGGCTCCTAGCGATATAGCAATCTTGCCAGAAGAAGCCGACTATCTGGGGGTCGAAGATCCCTACGTTACGACTATGGCGCGTGGATTAAGCATTGGTATGTCCCTGATAGAAGCGGTACTAACAAGAGCCGGGCGACATTACCCGACCGATCGCTGGTCTTCCCTGCCACCAAAGAGGCATGAGGTATAATGGGTGGCAAGCTTCTACGAGCGCTTTGGCTGCCGCGTCTGGGGAGTACAGATGTTCAGATGAGGCGTAGACGGCCGCTGGCGTGCACCAGCGGTGATGCTTTGAAAGCGCGCTCTCTTGTACCTCAGCCGAATGTCTACGCCATCCACATTGGGAGGTAGGTTCTCGGCGGCCGAGCGGAATATTGCTGGGCGTGATTGATTTTTGTAGGATAGTGACGATGCTAGAGAGTGCGAGGCGATCGTGAACGGGAGGAAACGATGGCGGTAATGCGACAGCACACGCTTTCGCGACGGGACATGGGCCGTTCCATGGGTGCTGGGATCGCCGGTGCATTGCTATCGGCCTGCGGCCAGGCCGCGGGGCAGCGTCCGAGCGGTGACACTGCCGGTAAGGCCAAGGGTGTGACGATCCGCATGCTGGCGTGGGCCGGCTACAAGGGTGATGGGATCAAGACCTGGCTCGGCGACTTCGAGAAGGAGGTCGGAGGCAAGGTCGAACTCGACCTGGTCGCATCGGACAAGCTCACGGAGAAGCAGATCGTTACCCTCTCAGGGAAGACCGGCGACTTCGATGTCTCAACGATCGACGAACCGAACCTGCCGGCGATGGCGCCCTTCCTGGTGCACCTCGACCCCTACATTCAGTCGTCCCGGCTGGATAAGGACGACTGGGTGCCGGTGATCTGGGACGCCGGAGTCTGGCAGAACAAGACGTACCTCATCGCCTTCGACCCTAATGTCCAGATCCTCTTCGCCCGCAAGGACGTGCTGGACGCGAAGGGGCTGAAGATCCCTGAGAAATGGACGGAGCTGTTTGAGACAGCGCGCAGGGCGCAGGAGCGAGAGAAGGAGCTCTACGGTATCGCCATCATGGCGAAGCGCGATATCCAGACCGGCATTAACGCATGGACCTTCATTACGACGTGGGGCAATGAGATCTTCGACGAGAACTACCGCGCCGCCTTCGACAACGAACGTGGCTATGACGCGCTGGCCTTCTACAAGAAGGTCGTCGATGAGATTGCACCGCCTGGAGCAATCGGCTACGACTACGCCGGCATCAATACAGCGATGCAGCAGGGCAAGGCGGTCTTCTTGCAGAACTGGGCCTCAGTGGCGCTTTCGATCATCCGGCCACCGGAGTCGAAGGTCACGGACAAGGTCGCCTTCGCTCCGGTGCTAGGCGAGGTCAAGCGCCACTCGATGCGCGGTGTGTGGAGCCTGGGCATCAACGCGGATAGCAAGGTCCGCGACGCGGCCTGGGAGTTCACCAGGTGGTTTACCAGCAAAGATGGCATGCTCAAGTACGTCAGGGGCGGCTCTGGCAACGCGGCACGACTGTCTGTGCTGGAAAGCCAGGAGTTCCGCCAGCTCGCACCGCATGCTGACGCCCTGGTAGCAACTTTCAAGATGGCCAAGAAGCGGCCCATCTTCAAGGAATACAACGAGATCCAGCAGGTGCTGGATATCATGGGTTCCAAAGTAACGACAGGAGAGGCATCGCCGCGCGAGGCAGTCAAAGAAGCGGCCCAGAAGCTGAACGATATCATGAAGCGGGGTGGCTATCAGAAGTAGCCACAGGAGCTCGCAGGGTGCTTCGAGTGCATCATGTCAACGCGCGCTTGTAGGCTCCGGTGCAGGTAAAATATCAACCAAAATATCAGCCAATGAGACAGGAAGCGCTTGCTCCTCCCACGGTGATGGCACGGGCGCGGCGCCGACGCCGTTTCATGACGCCGTACCTGTTCGTGGCGCCGTCGCTCGTGCTGACCCTCCTGGTGATGTTCTATCCGCTGGCCTATTCGCTTGGGGTCAGCTTCACCGGCTACTCGCTGAGCAGGCCTGGAGAGGTACCGTTCGTCGGCCTGGCGAACTATGTGTGGGCGGTCACAAGCCCCAGCTTTGCGCTCTCGATCTGGAACACGATCGTGTATACGGTCGGGTCGGTGACGCTGGAGTTCCTGCTGGGGCTTGGATTCGCCCTGCTGCTCAACACGGAGTTCCGCGGCCAGGGGGTGGTGCGTACGATCCTCATGCTGCCGCTCTTTCTGACGCCCTCGGTGGTGTCGCTGGTGTTCCTGTTCATGTACTACCCTGGCGAAGGCGTACTGCCGTGGCTGGCCTCGTTCTTCGGCGTGCCGAAGGCTTTTCCCTTCCTGGGCGACCCGCGCACGGCCATGCTCAGCCTGATCCTCGTGGATGTGTGGCGCACCACGCCCTTCATGTTCCTGGTGCTGCTGGCCGGGCTCCAGTCCCTCCCGCATGAGGTCATGGAGGCCGCTGCCATCGATGGCGCATCGGCCTGGCAGACGCTGCGCCATGTCACGCTGCCGCTGCTGAGTCCGCTGATCCTGGTGGCGCTCACCATCCGTGGGATGGATGCGTTCCGTGAGTTCGATACGATCTACCTGCTCACTGCGGGCGGCCCTGGGCAGGCGACTGAGGTCATCTCGATGCTGGCCTACAACGCCGCCTTCCGGTATTTCGACCTCGGCCGTGCTTCGGCGATCGCCTACATCATTCTGCTGCTGGTGCTGGGATTCTCGCTCTTCTTCGTGAAAAAGCTGCGCGACATGCAGATGTCGGGGTAGAGCATCTGGTCGTGGGTACCGTAAGGAGGCGATGATGGCTGGCCGTCGCCTGCGCGGCATCGTGCGGGCACTTCTGATTGCACTGGCGATGCTCTGGTCGCTCGGGCCACTGTACTGGATGTTTGCTACGTCGTTCAAGCGGCCGGAGATTGTCTGGCAGCTCCCGCCGCCGCTCCTGTTCACGCCGTACCTGGAGAACTACGCTCAGGTCTTCCAGCGTACCCCGTTCTGGCCCTACCTGGTGAATACGCTGATCGTCGCGACGGCTACGCTGGTCATCGCAGTGACCTGTGGCTCGCTGGCAGCGTATAGTTTTACGCGCTTTCGCTTCCCCGGGTCGGACACCCTGCCGCTGTTCTACCTGGTCGCCAGGATGCTGCCGCGCTTCGTGCTAGTCGTGCCGCTGTACATCGTCATGCGTGAGTTGGGGCTCCTGAACACCCGGCTGGCGCTGATCCTGGCGTATACAACCTTTTCGCTGCCGTTCGTCATCTGGATGATGATCGGTTTCTTTAAAGAAATCCCTGTGGAGCTAGAAGAGGCCGCGATGGTGGACGGCTGTACGCGCCTTCAAGTGCTCGTGAGGGTCGTCCTCCCGCTGGCCGCGCCCGGGCTCGCCGCGACCTCAATCTTTGCGTTCTTGCTCGGTTGGAATGAGTTCCTGTTCGCGCTAGTGCTGGCCGGGCGGGACACGCGCACGCTCCCGCTCATTGCCGCCGGGTTTACCACCGACCGCGGAGTAGAGTGGGGCCTAGTGATGGCGACGGGCTCGCTGGTGCTGCTGCCGGTGATCGCTATGGCCCTGGTGGTGCAGAAACACATTGTGCGCGGCATGACGCTCGGCGCGGTGAAAGGCTAACAAGCGCGCTGCCTCTCGCTGGGCGGCTCAGCCCAGCCTGCCGCCGCAGTGGCATACGGCAGGAGGCGGAAGGGGCGGCCGCTCGGTGCGGTGACTGCACGGAAATGGCGCTGGTCGAGCGTCAGGATGTCGTCCCAGCCATGGCGCTCGGCCAGCCCCACCAGGGATGCGTTGGCCAGGCCACGGCGTCGATCGGCATAGCGCTCAATGGTACCTTCGTTTATTGTTTATATTGTTATGTCGTTCATTAATATGCTCAGACAGCGCGTGCAGACGCAATGCGCACGGGAGTACTCATGCAAGCCGCGTATACGGAAGCGCGCTGTACCTGAGTGTATCGTGAGGCCAGCGCAGCCATGCTGCGGCGCCGGGCGCTCATCGTTCGGCCCGCGGCGCGTCCTACTCGACCATCCGCAGCTTGCACGGCGCAGGATCGATAGCCACTAACAGCGGGCGAGCCATGCCGGCGAACGAGACAATGGCCTGGCCGGGGGCCAGGGCCGGCAAGCGGGCCCACAGAGCTGGATCAATGCCACCAAGGGTGCGCTGGAGCTGGCTGATCACCTGAATGTCGCTGAGCTTATGCAGCACGTAGTTATTCAGGAGGCCGAAGAGCTGGCGCGGCAGGTGCTGCGGAAGCTGGGTGACAAACACCAGACCGAGCCAGCGCTTCCGCCCGCGCTTGGCAATGCGCGCGACTTGCTCGAACAGCACCGGCATCGTGCCGATACGCTCCTCAGAGAGAAACTCGTGGGCCTCCTCGATGATCACGAGCGTGCGCGGTGGGCGCCGCCCGTGCTGCTCGGCGTGCGCGTACGCCCTCTCTTGCGCCTGCTGGACCCCGCGCAGCAGGTCGGCGATAACGAGGTTGTTAAGCTCCGGGGAGTCGGTATCCGAGAGGTCGATCACTGAGACCCGACCGGGCTTGAGCAGTTCCTGGTAGCATAGCGGGCCAGCGTCTGTCCGGTCGAACACGCCGAGGCGCGCCAGGCGCCACAGGCGGCCGGCCAGTGCCCGCCAGCTCCCCTCATGGTCGGACTTGCTCTCCCTGACGCGCTGCGCCACGCGCTGCGGGTTCGTCTGGAAGGCACGGGTGCGGAAGGCAGGCTCTCGCTCCTGCTTGCTTACCTGGCGCAGGTACTCGTTGGCAACGTCCAGCACGTGCTCCAGGCGCATGCCGGGATAGCCGGTGTCGAACTCGTTGTACTCCAGCAGGCGTTCTTCATCCTCCCTGAGCGGAGCGCCATGTTCGTCTCGTCGCGGGAAGATGCTGAAGTCACGGAGCAGTTGCCTGGCTACGTCGTAGGCGCGGAAGAAACGCTGCTCCTGCGCATCGGTGAGATCCAGGATCTCCTTGATCGCATACGGGGAAAGCCGCTCAAAGGCCAGGCTGAAGGCAGCGCGCCGCGGATGGTGCGGGTTGGCACATGCCCGGCCGGCGAGATGGTACAGCACGCTGTCCGGCACCCCGGCGGCCGGAAGCCCGCGCTCGGCCAGGGCAGTGCGCATGGCTGGGGCAGCAGCCGGCTCGTTCAGGAAGGCGTACTCCCCCTCGACGTCCAGGAGCACCACCGCGAAGCCCTTGGCCTGGGCCTCGTAGATCAGGCGTGCCACTGTAGTTGACTTGCCGCTACCCGTCGTGCCCAGGACGGCGGTGTGGCGCGGCAGCACATCTTTAGACATGTCAGGCACGCCTACTGCGATATGCTCATGCCCGACGGCTAGTCCCAGCCGCAACGACCCGCCAGCGCGCAGCACCCGCGCACTCTCATCCGCCGACACGGTGAACACCGGGCTATTCGGCAGCGGGCGAAAACGCGGCGGAACCAGCGTTGTGCTTTCCCCGCGGGTGATCTCTTCGCCCAGGAGTTCGACCTGCACGCGACCGTGGTAGCGCGGCATGTAGATCGCGCCATGCACGGTCGTGGCCACGATCGGCGGAGCATCAGCGCGCAGACCGTCGGGCTCAGCGAACGGTCCCTTCACCACGACTCCCAGGTAACTGCGGCCATCTTTGACGCTGCGGATGCGCAGCAGCGACTGCGACGGCACGCGGCCGATGTTCTCAGGCGGCAGCAGCACGGTGACCGTATGATCCTCGCTCTGGGGCGTGTCGAACATGGTGCGGCCGACCGAGCCTGCGTACTCGGGGCCTTCGTGCCACTCTCCGCCGGCCTGAGCGATCTGCTGGTCAAGCTCCTGGAAGAAGTTGAGCGGAACAGGCCGATAGGGCGATCCCACCGTGTGCGCGCGGGGAGCGTTTGGTCTTCCGTCATCAGCAGCAGCCATCGGTACGTCACCTCGTGTGGCGCGTCGATCCGACGAACTCCTCTCGGCTAACTTCTGGTGGCAGACTGGTAACGATAGGGCGCGCCGGCATAGGTATAGGCGAGCTGGACCGACGCCTCGAACGCGTCAGCACTGAACATTGCGCGGCAAATGGCGGCCGCGAGATCGAGCAGCAGCGGGCGGCCGCGGTGTTCCTGCAACGTCGAATCAGCCAGCGTGAGATGCCCTGCCTCCAGGGCATGGTCGACGTGTGCGTAGAAGGCGCAGGGGGGCGCTGCTATGGAGGCACGGCAGAGCCCCAGGACGACCTGCGACCCCACCTCGTGGACGAAGCTGCGTACTCGGTGGCTCGCTGCGATCGGATAGCTTGACTGGTCGAGCGTCTGCCCGAGGCTGCCCTCGATGGTATCCACGAGGGCGATCTCTAAGGGGTTGAGTGCCAGCCCGATCGTCTGAAACACACGGTTCCCCATGCTGCTGGGGATGAAGACGGCGCGGCGGTGCCCGAGCAGCAGGCGCTCCAGCAGGTCCAGGCCGCGTTGCAGGAGCTCCGGGCTTCCGGAGCCGGTCAGGAGCTCGGTCGGCACAGGTACGCCGTGGCCCATCCGCCAGCATGCGGTAGAGCGCTCCAGCAGCACCGCGCGTTCCGCGTAGGCCATGATACTGCGGCGTCCCAGCTCGGTCAGACGATCACGCAGGGTGCCATCGGGGCTGCTGCGGAGCCGACGTTGCTCGAGCAACTCAAGCGCATCCTCGACGGGATCGCCCCCGCGCACGCGCAGGTCGCGCCGGTAGAGGCGGTGCACCAGCGCGCCCTGGTCGCCGCGATAGGAGACCAGGCACACACCGATCTGAGCGATCGTCACCGGCAGGGTATCATGCAGCGCGCTGATCCCCTGGCACGCTTCTACCTGGCCGGTGAAAAGTAACCCGCGGTGAATGCGCTCCAGCGTGGCAACATCGGCGTGATAAATGCCGGCTAGAGCCGGCGCGCCGGGGCGGTTGAAGACCCTGGGGAAGAGCTCGGCGCGGACGCGCGCTCGCACGGTATCTTCGAACTCGACGGCTGCCTTGATCTCCTGCTCGAGGCGCTCGTACAGCGCGGCCAGGTTCTCGCTCGGCGTCCAGGTATCCAGATCCAGCGTACGCTCCAGCGGCTCGCCAAAGGCGGCCTCATACTTCTCCGCGGTAACGTCTTCGACCTGCACCGGACGGCGCGCAGGGCGTGGCGGGACCGTCCTCTCAGGCTGAGGCGTCATGGCACCTGTCCCTGCTGGCTGTGGATATCTAGGAAAGCTCGTGCAAGCCCGACTTTCCGTACGGCCCTTATTTTCGCATCTTGCTCTTCCGTACGTAAAGACACAAGTACGACACGTCAAGGCAGAAGTACGACAGCAGGGACGAAAGTCTCGTAAATGTCAGACTGTTGAGACGGGCTCGGCCAGAACAGGGGAGGGTGTCGTGTATCAATTAGGTGGATGGGAAGTCCAAGTGGGTGGGAAGTCCAAGAAGTCCGACGTAGGGTCCAAAAGTAGGCTCTAATGGTTCTGGCGCTGGGCAGTGAGGGAGCAGTCTGGAGAAATGTCCTGGGCGAGACCCTCAGCTCTCGAGCCAGTCGCGAAAGCCGGGGCCGCCCCACAAGGCCTCGGCCAGGTGCGCCGCATAACGACGGGCCGCCTGCACAGGCAGGCCAAAATCAGTCGCCAGCAGGCGAGTCAGCGTCGCCAGCCGATTGCCCCACCGAGAGGGGAGGTCGGGGAGTGTAAGACGGGCGTAGACTTCCGCGCGTGGCGCCAAGAGCTCGAACGCAAGCAGGTCCGCATCACGCTCGCTGCGGGCGATACGGGCGCTCGGCGGGCTACCGTCTGGTAGACGCTCGACGAAATACGTGAACACCTCAAGCGGTGCAGCCGCCAGGATAACGTGCAGGCGCTCCTCCACAGTGGGCGGGCGTAAGCCGTCGAGGACTGCCAGTGCTCCGCGGCCGGCAGCCTGGACCACGCGGTGGCGGGGATCGTAGTAATCCAGAAGGTAGTGGGCCAGCTCGTGCGCGATCGTAAAGCGGCGCTCGTCAGGCGGATCATTCGCCTCCACGAAGATGGTCGCCTGCCCCAGGTAGGCCAAGATAAGGCCATGGAGCGGGCGATCGGGGAGGTCCAGTAGCCGTGCTGCCTGCCCGGCACGGTGCAGCCGCGCTGCGATTGCGTGTAGACATAGCCCGGGTACGCGCACAACGTCAGCGCACGCCAGCAGCGTCGGCCCTTCCAGGTCCCGCGGATAGGTAGACGGCGCGCCACCTGCCAGCTCCCAGAACGTATCGGCAAGGCGGCGCAGCCGTCCGGAGAAGAAGCTCACTCGTGGCGCTCCTCTGGATCCTCGCCGGGTGTGTCCGGCGCCTGCTCCGGCTCGGGAGCCAGTGCTGCCCTGCGCTGATCATGCGCTTCGGGCTGCTCGGCTGCCTGCTCTGTCGGAGCGCGATCTCGCGCGGCGGCGAAGAACCCCGCTGCCGGAGCCGCAGCGGCAAGCGCTTCAGTGGTCTCCACCCGGCGCAGCAGCGCGGCGAGCTGGAACGGGTTTGATCCGACGTACGCGGCAATGGCTTGCACCTCCTGGACGAAGCGCGGGGAGCCACTGAGAGGCCGTCTGCACATGGCGAGACGCGCCAGGTGTTCGGGGGGACACTCCAGGAACGACGCGAGCTGCTCCTCATCCAGGCCCTCGGCGATGCGGTAGCGCTCCAGCGCCCAGGCAACGAAGAACTCGTCAGCCGCGAACCGCGCCACCGCGCGGGCCATGAGCTGCTGCTTCGTCGGGAAACGCCTGCGTGTCACATCCGGCCACCCTTCCTGATCCACTGTGCGTGATCGCGCTCACTGTTTGGCGGTGCGGCCCAGCAGCGCATCGCGCCGGCGGATGATCCGCCGCTTGATGCGGTCTTTCACGCGCTTTACCTCCCGCTCTCGCTCCGCCGGCGCCCTGTCCTCGAGATGCAGGGCGCGAGCGAAGACCTCGGTACGCCGCTCGCCGCCGATGATCAAGTCGAGCACCTCTCGCTCACGGCTGTCACGGAGCTCCTGGCGCACCTGCATGACAGCCTGGCACAGCGCCCGAGCGTTCGGCGAGAGCTCCTGAGCAGGCAGGCCTCCGTTGCTATCCATGGAGTCGTTCCCGCTCGCGCGGTCATGTGCGACAGGGTCAAACCGCACCAGCCGGGCCTGCTCGCGGCGGAGCCTGGCCAGAGCGTTGCGCAGGTCGCCCTGCGCCGACATCACCAGGTAGGCGAAGAGCTCGCTCCGCTGCGGCTGAAATTGCTCCGGCCGTTTGATATAGCTGCTGAGCGCATCGGTAACCGCATCGATGATGATCGTCTCGTCCAAGCGCCAGATCGTTGGATTGGTATTGGCGAGCCGGCGCACCAGGGGCTCGTACATACACTCCATGATCTCGCTAGGGGCCCGCGGATCGCCTTGGAGGAGCCTGTGGTGCAGCTGCAGCGTGTATGTGCGATCCCGGTGCAACGCGTGCTCCATTGCCCTTCAGCCGGTGTCCTTTAGCTAGCAGACGCAGGACAGCGGGTTATCTGCGCCCGATTGTAGCAGGGATGGCGGTGGCGCGTCACCTCTCGCGCCTGCTACAATGCGCGCTGGTGAGAAACGTAGTGCGTCACACGTAGTGCGTGATGTGGACTAGCACCCCGCGACCAGCCCGGCATGCGGCTCGCCGCGCGCAGTTCTGGCCAGGGGCAGGCTAGACCACGGGCGCACTGTATTATGCTATGAGGACGGCTGGCCGATGCTATCTGAACACCGCTCCGTGCTGGAGCAGCAAGACCCTGAGATCTACAACGCAATCATCAACGAAGAGCGCCGTCTGCGTGAGAAGCTTCAGCTCATCCCGTCGGAGAACTATGTCAGCCGCGCCATTCTCGAGGCCACCGGCTCGGTGATGACCCAGAAGTATGCCGAGGGGTATCCAGGCCGGCGGTACTACCATGGCTGTGAGTGGGTAGATGTCGCGGAGAGCATCGCCATCGAGCGGCTGAAGAAGCTGTACGGCGCCGAGCACGCCAACGTGCAGCCCCACTCGGGCACGCAGGCGAACATCGCGGTTTATCTCGCCGTGCTCAAGCCGGGCGATACGGTGCTGGGCATGGACCTGAACGCCGGCGGGCACCTCACCCATGGCAGCCCAGTGAATATCTCCGGCCAGCTCTACCGGTTCGTGCACTACGGCGTAGACCCGGTCACTGAGCGACTGGACTACGATGCCATCGCGGACCTGGCGAAGCGCGAGAAGCCGAAGATGATCGTGTGTGGAGCCACGGCATACCCGCGCATCATCGATTATGCTGCCTTCAAGCAGATCGCTGACTCCGTCGGCGCGTACCTGCTAGCCGATATCGCACACCTGGCCGGGTTGATCGTGGGTGAGGTGCATCCCTCACCGATCCCGTATGCGGATTTCGTGAGTTCGTCCACGCACAAGACGCTGCGCGGGCCGCGCGGGGGGTTTGTGCTGTGCAAGCGCAAGTACGCCCGCGCGCTGGATCGCGCCGTGTTCCCCGGCACGCAGGGCGGGCCGCTCGAGCATGTCATCGCTGCCAAGGCGGTGTGCTTCGGTGAGGCGCTCCAGCCGGAGTTTAAAGAGTACGCCCGCCGTATCGTTGAGAACGCTAAGGCGCTGGCCGAGTCGCTGCTCGAGCAGGGCTTCCATCTAGTCAGCGGTGGCACGGACAACCACCTGATGCTGATCAACTTCGGCCCGAACGGTCCGCGCGGGCGAGAAGTGGCCGACGCCCTTGATCGCGCCGGCATCACGGTCAACGCCAACACGGTGCCGGGGGAGACACGCACCCCGATGGATCCCAGCGGCATCCGGCTGGGCACGCCGGCCATCACTACGCGGGGCTTTAATGCCGAGGAATGCCGCGAGATCGGGCGCCTGATTGGTCAGGTGATCCGGAATCTGGGCAACGAGGACGTTGAACGGCGCGTGCGCGAGCGCGTGCGGGAGATGTGTGCGGCAGTGGCAGGCCGTGCCACGCGCGAGCTGGCTGTGGCGTAGGCACGGCGCCCGCTCGGCCGGCCGGGTTCGGGCGCCGCGCCCGCGGAAGCTGGTGCGCTGCTCCAGTGCTGCTAGAGCAGCGCACCGGAGACCAGCGTACTACTGCTTCGGGTAGCCGTGCTGCTCCATCTCCGATAGGAAGCGCTCAGCTTCAAGCGCCGCGGCGCAGCCGGTTCCCGCGGCAGTGACGGCTTGCCGGTAGATGCGGTCCTGTACGTCCCCGGCGGCGAACACGCCGGGGATATTCGTGCGCTGGCGCCGGTCGGTCACCAGGTAGCCATACTCGTCGATCTCAAGCTGGCCGCGGAAGAGCTGCGTGTTGGGCTCATGCCCGATAGCTAGGAACAGGCCATCGATCGGCAGGATCTCCTCGGTTGAGTCGACGGTGCTGCGCAGGCGCACGCCCTCGACCTTCTGGTCCCCGAGCACCTCAGTGACGACGCGGTTCCACTTGAACTCGATCTTCGGGTTCGCGAAGGCGCGCTGCTGCATGATCTGGCTGGCGCGCAGCCGTTCCCGGCGATGGATCACGTAGACCTTCGTCGCGAAGCGGGTGAGAAAGATCGCCTCTTCCATCGCGCTGTCGCCGCCGCCCACGACAGCAACGACCTTGCCGCGGAAGAAAAAGCCATCGCAGGTTGCACAGGTGGAGACACCGCGGCCGAAGAACTTCTCCTCGCTGGGCAGGCCCAGCCGCCGCGGTGATGAGCCAGTGGCGATGATCACGGTCTTGCTGCGAAAGTCACCCAGATCAGCCGTGGTAACCGTGAACGGATGGTTGCACAGATCGACCTTGGTGACCTCCGTCTCGTACACTCGCGTGCCGAAGCGCTCGGCCTGGGCGCGCATGATCTCGATTAGCTCCGGCCCGGTCACCCCTTCGCGCAGACCAGGGTAGTTCTCGATCTCCGTTGTTAGCGAGAGCTGACCGCCGAACGTGTAGCCGGTGAATAGGATCGGTGAGAGCATTGCCCGGGCGGCGTAGAGCGCGGCGGTCCAGCCAGCCGGCCCAGAGCCGATGATCACGACGTTGTGGACTTCTTCACTCATAGCCTGTGGATCGTCCTTCCTGACACGGCCCCCGCGCGAGGAGAGCGCTGTGGCCGAAGGATTTTAAGTGTATTGTACGCCTGGCAGTGCGATTTGCGTATGGCGGGGTGCCGATCAGTCCTCGATCACGTGGTGGCGCGGCGCGCGCAGTAGCTCGAGGAGGTCGTTGGCCTGCACCCGTGCGACACCACCAGGCCGGTCGGCGGTCGGACGGGTCCGGCTCACCAGCTCATAGGGCGGCTCGATCCAGAACAGCTTGATCTCATGCCGCCGTTCCAGTGCCCGTCGCGCTGCCGCGCGGATCACCCCACGCGCTCGCTGGGGATGGAGATGGATGGCTGCACCGTTAAAGAGCTTATTCTGCTCGGTAGTGAGCCCGCTGGCTGATCCGCGGCGGAGCCCCTCCTTGACACAGGCGGTCTCGATATTCGGCACCAGGTCCCGCGCCTCGTCACACGCCGCGCGGTCGCCGGTGACCAGGATCGTCGGCACGCCGAAGTAGGCAGCGAACAGGAAATTACACCCGATCTCACCGAGCGAGCGGCCGTTGATGGTGAGGTCTTCGATAGCGAACGAGCCGGTATGCGAGAGATGGCCACCATCGGCGTTGGACTTGGCGTGCTGGCCGACGATGATCGCCGCATCGAAGCTGGCGTCGCAGCCGAAGGGGTAGCCGATCGGCCGTCCGGCGAGCAGGTGCGCCGCCGGGTGAAGCAGGAGGGGGTTAATCGCGCCGGGTCCGTGACCATCTACCACCAAGAACTCGGTCGCGCCGGCCTCGAGGAGCCCCTCGATCGCCGCATTCGTCTCCAGGGTCACCAGCTCGCGGGCGATCTCATAGTAGCGAGCCCCTGGCATCAGGTAGTCGTCGGCGTTGAGCACACCGGCGACGCCTTCCATGTCGGTCATAATGTAGATCCGCATCGTCTTCACCACGTGCGTTGCTGGAGCCGCTCACTCAGCCGTCAATTGGGGCAACGGGCCGGTACAGCGGCGCGCCCACCGTGTCCAGTCCGTATGCCGCGACGAGCGCCTGTGCCTCCGGTGAGAGCAGGAAGGCGCGGAAGGCGGCTGCGCCCGAGGCATTGACCTCTGCTGAGCGTTGTGCGCTCACCTGAAGGTATTCAAACGGCATCACCAGGAGCGGATCATCCTCGAACAGGATGTCCAGGAAGAGCCGCTGGCGCATGTCGAGGTAAATCCCGCGGCGAGTCAGCGTGTAGGCGCGGCGCTCGTCCGCAGACTCCAGTGCGCGTCCCGGCCCGCTGCCGCCGAAGATATACCACGGCGGCGCGGGCACCACGCCGGCAACTTGCCAGGCCCGCTGCTCATAGAAGTGCACCACCGGGTTATCGCTGCGGGAGATAAACGTGGCCGGCAGCTCGGCGATCTGCCGTAGGGCCGAGGAAAGATTGGACGCATCCTGACAGCGCGCCGGATCAGTGGCCGGCCCCACCAGCAGCAGATCGGCGTACATCACTAGCGTGCGGGCGGTGATCACGCCGTTGCCTTCGAGCTGGTCAGCCGTGGGCGGGTGGGCCAGCAGCAGGGCGTCCACTTTGCCGCGCTCGGCCAAGGTGTGGAGTTCGGCAAGGCCGCCCACTACCAGCTCGATGCGCGGCCCGCCGGTAGCTTCGAAGGCATCTGCTAGCACCTCGAGGATGCCTGGGTACCGGCCGCCCTGTACCGCGGCGACCAGCACCTCCGAGGGGCTGCTGCGCCGGGGGCGGCTTGCCGCCGCAGCCGGTGCCAGCGGGGCCTTGCGCCGGCGTGACAGGATGGGCGGAAGCCCGCAGCCACTTGCCAGCACGCTCACCGCGGCGAGCAGGGCGAGGCGGCGGGTCTGCCGTGGGCTGCCGGCGAGACCGTGCCCGGCCAGTGAGGGGCCGGGTAGCGCACAACCGCCCGCGGCAGCCTTTTGCCACGGTCTCCTGGGCTGGCTCTCCTGCCGAACCATCCAGCTCGTGCGCATGCCCGGCACCTCTGCGCCATATGCCCGTCTGCCGGCGCGTTGCCCGCTTACTCGATCCGTTCGAACCTGTTGCGCAAGGTGCCAATCCCCTCGATGGTCACTGCGAACTCGTCGCCTGGCTTCATCGGGCCGATCCCAGCAGGGGTGCCGGTCATGATCACGTCGCCGGGCTCCAGAGTGATCCAGCGCGTGATGTGGGCGATCAGCCGGTCAACCCCATGGATCAGGTCGGCCGTCGTGCTGTCCTGCCGCACCTCCCCGTTGAGCGTGCCGGTAATGCGCAGGTTGCGCGGGTCGAGACCAGTGGTGATCCATGGACCGAGCGGACAGAACGTGTCGGACCCCTTGGCGCGCGTCCACTGCAAGTCGTTGCGCTGGAAGTCGCGCGCCGAGACGTCATTGCCGCAGGTATACCCCAGGACGTAATCGAAGGCGCGCTCAACCGGTACATTCTTCGCGCGACGTCCAATCACCACGCAGAGCTCGGCCTCGTAGTCTACCCGCTCCGTTCCAGGCGGCCAGTAAATAGTGTCGAGATGGCCGATCACCGAGCTAGGCGGCTTAAAGAACGCCTGGGGCTCTGCCGGTGGTTCCTGGCCGCTCTCACGAGCGTGCATGAGATAGTTGAGCCCGATCGCGATGATCTTGCTGGGCACGACCGGAGGCAGCAGCCGAACGTCTGCCAGCGTGGCGAGCGGCTCGCCACGCTGCGGGGCATCGAAAGGGCTGCCGACCAGACGGTAGACCTGGTCATCCTCCACAATCGCCCAGCGCGTCTCACCCTGTATCAGTACACGCGCAATATTCACCTTTCCCTCCCATCCGCCAGAGTCATAGCGTACATATTACGTACAAATGCTAATATATATATCAAAAAGATGTTTCCAACAACACAGAGGATACTCGGCCAGGCGTTTACCAGCCGCACAGTTTACGCAGTTCTCACAAGCGGGTCAACGCCGGGGGCCACAGGCACACGCCTTCGCCTCCTACCAGAGCGGCCACGCCGAGCATCGCGACCGAGCCGGCTGGAGTGAGGCGAGGCGCTATAGTGCAACGGTTACAACTGAGACAGTGCCAGCGCCGCAGGAGCGAAGTGCGGATTGTAGCGCAGCGCCGCCTGGAAGTGCTGGCGTGCCTGGGCAGCCTGGCCCAGCGCCTGGAACGCACGGCCGCGGAAATAGAGCGCCTCTTCGTGGTTTGGCGCCGTGCGCAGAATCTCCGCGGTCAGCGCCAAGAGATCCTGCCAGCGGCCGGTCCCCTCATACGCGTGCAGCGGGCCGAACTGGTACCACAGCATGCGCCACGGCAGGCCGATGGCGCGGGCGCGTTCGAACGCCGCAGCGGCGTCGGCGAAGTTGCCCAGGCCAACCAGGCTCGAGCCCATGTTGAACCAGGCGAACGCGTCGTTCGGCCGTGCCGCAACCTCAGCGTGCGCCCGCGCCAGCGCGGCGGCGTACATAGCCCCCTCGTCGATATCCGAGCCCAGGACTGCCTCGAGCTCAGCGCGCTGCTCAGGGCGGGTGATCACGATGTACGTGCGGTTGAACACTCGCCAGCCGGCATCGAGGGCATCGTATGAGAGGCGCACCAGTGGTCCGTAGAGGGCGTCGTGGAAGATGAACTGCCTGGCTGGGTCATCGTAGCCGAGCAGCAGGCGGTAGTGGCCGACGTCATCGTTCGGGGGCCGCACGAGCCAGGTCTCGACGATGACGCCGGCCTTCATGACGAGCAACCGCTTGAGACGCTCCAGGTCGCCGTTCACGTAGGCTGCGGCATCCAGGCCTGCTGCCCTGGCGTAGGCGACGATCTCGTCCGGGCGCACATTCTTGTCGTTTGGATCGGGCTTGAGCGCGCGTGCTGTCAGGGCCTGGGTCTCACTACGACCAAAGAGGCGCAGCGTCATCGACAGCGTGGCCGGGCCGCAGTTATTCCAGGTCTGGTACTCGTGGCGTGGCGCCGGGAGCTGGAAGCGTGATGGCAGCGGGGCCGGGGTCACGGATGGGGCAGGCTCCGGCGCGGAACTCGCATGCTCCCCAGCACGTGTCTCATCCTCCTGCGAGGGCGTTGCCGGCGTATCGGTTGGGGCCGGCTCATACGATGCCTGAGCACCGGCATCCGCGGCCTGGGCGTCATCGCCCGTCTGCATCGCTGGCAAAGAGGCCAGGAACGTGTGTGGTGCCTCAAGCAGAGCAGGAGCACGGCGCGTGTCAGGGAACACCGGCCCAGGCACCGCGAGGAGAAGGCTCGCTATCACCAGCGATGAACTGACAGCCACAGCGAGCAGGCGCAGCGCGAGGACGAATCCGGTCCACGGCAGGTGAGATCGCATACCAGTGCCTCAGGGGATGTATCATCACTCTACAATTATACAGATCACTAGGTATGTTATGTATGTTACGTGTGTTATGTGTATTTATAGATAAATGTATAAAAAATGCAAGACTTGGAACCAGTTCGCCTCCATCGCCGCCAGTATAACGTAGTGCGGAAGCTCATGGAGCGATAGCCTGCGACCGGAAGTATCGTGCACGTAACGGGTGCAGCGGTGCTGTGCTGTGCTTCTCCACCATGGCCCACAACGCCTCAGCCGTAGCGATCCGGCCGTCATATGTGCGCGCATACTCACGCAACGCTGCCTCCAGAGCGTCCTTGCCCATATGTGCGCGCAGGTCCTGCAAGAAGAGCACTCCTCGCAGGTACACGCTGTCGATGTAGGCGCGCAACGAGGAGAATTCGTAGACAGAGCTGTCCACCCAGCCACGTGGCCGGAACCGGTGAACGCGAAATTCCCACCACCAGCCGACGGCATCCGCATGGTGCTCTTCAAAGTACAGGAGTTCGCCGAAGGTCGCCAGCGCCTCATCGAGCCACGGCTCCTTGGCTGGATCGTTCCCTACCCGGCAGTACCACCACTGATGCGCGGTTTCATGGGCAGCAATGGCCGTAAGGTAGTTCCGCGGCGTGCCGTTGTATGCTGCGTAGTAATCCCGGCCAAGGAAGAACAGGCCACAATACTCCATGCCGTCCAGAAAGTCGCCCTCGACAATCCTGAGGGTCGGGTACGGATACGATCCGAAAAGACGCGAGAATTGTGCCAGCGCGGCGGCCGTGGTCTGCAACGCTGCCTTGCCCGCTGCCTCGTGCTCTGGAAAATAATACGACTCGATGGAGACGCCACCGGCGTTCATCTCCGCCGTAGCCATGTGCGTGCTGACCGTCCATGGGAAGGAGCGGCTGCGATCGAGCCGAACGCGCAGCCGGTCCCCTTCCTGCGTTCTGACGCCGGAGGCGATCACCCGCGGTTGCCTACCCTCCGGAGTGTTCCGCACGCTGATGGTCACATCGAAGTCGGCGACTTCATAGAAGGCATATTCCCCAATCGGGGAGTATCGAGGCACATGCCAGCCGCTGTTCGTACGTACAGCCACCAGCGGTAGCCACTCGCCCAGATTGGCTTGCCGGGGCGTCCAGCCAAGCGTTCCCTGGGCATTGACCGCGTGCTCCGTGATACGAGGGAGGCGCAGCTCATACGCGAGCGTGATCACAGCCTGGCGGCCGGGCTCGAGCACGGGCTCGAGCGGGATGCGTAGAGCCATGCCGCGCACACAGCATTCAGGGGAGAGCACGCGTCCATCAACAGCGAGCTGGCGCAGCGCGAAGACCCCTGGCCGATGATTTGGCTCAACAATCAGTACCAGATCAGCCAGCGCCTCAGTCGAACGATTGGGGTAGATGATCTGCTGCTGCGCCTGCACTGTCCTGGCCTGGTAGTCGAGCGCCGCATCCACGCGATACTGCGTCCTCACGGCACCAGGCGCAGGCTCCGGTATCGGCGCCTGCGCCTCTACGGGGGCAGCAGATGGCGTGGGGAAGCGCTCCCGCTGACTCGGCTCTGGTTTCAGAGCGCCATCTGTTTCTGCCCACTCGGCGGCTGGAGCGCCGGGAAGCTCAGGATGTCTGCTCGCCCGTTTCGCGGCGATGCCGGCGGCAACCCCGCTAGCCGTGATTGCGCCGACCACTAGGAAAGCGAGCAGGAACAGGAAGAAGAGCAGCCTGACATGGCTCGAGGCACGCAGCCGCATCACTGTAGCTCCAGCGCGGGGGTATCGCCGGCTTCAGCGCCTTTCTGCAAGGAGAGAGTAGCTGAATGAAGCGTGATGTGGCATATTCTGGCGAAAAAAGCCACAGCAGGGCGGCTTGAAGCACTGCCGAGGGAGTGCTTAAATCACATGGACATTGGTGCTGGCATTATCCTGCGGCGTCGCTAGCCGTGCCTCTGTGAGGCCACGCGTAGTCATGATACACGGGACGCCGGGATCACTGGTAGCTCGTATGGGGTTCCGCGACCGTGCGCTGGATCGTCTGGAGCTTCCTTTGCCTTGCCCTGGGGTTCTCCCTGGGCTTCTTCCTGTGCATTGAGGGGGGCCGGCTCCTCCGACTCGTTTTCCCGCAGACGAGCCCCTTTTCGCCCGCGCCGCGCTCTTCGTTCGCCAGCGGGGTCAATGATAGCTCTTCGAGGACATGACAGCCGTGCGTTACCTGCGGTGGTTAGCGCCGGCCATCGCGCTGCTTCTCGCGGGAGTACTGCTCCTGGAGGGGGCATCGCCGGCCGCGGCAGACTGGGAGGAGGTGCCAAGCGTGCCGCCACCCCACCCCGGGCAGGAGGAGGGCATCGCTGGTACTGTTGCCGCGCTGCCGGTCCCTGAGCCGTCCCTTGAAGCCGTCATCCGCGACGTGTTGGGCAGCCAGGCGTGGTGTTACGGGGTCGTGGTGAAAGAGCTCCAGCGCGGTACTGGAGCTACCTTGAACCCGTACCGGGTCTTTAACACTGCCAGTCTCTTCGAGCTCCTGGTCATGCACGAGGCATACCGCCAGCGCGCTCTGGGCCGGCTCAGCTTTCGGGAGCTCCTGACGGTCACTGAGCGGTATGCGGCCTGGGACCTGGGCACCCTGCGCGGTCTGAGCATCAGGGTTGGCGACCGTGTATCTGTCGGACGGCTCGTAGAGGTCATGATCACCCACAGCGACAATACCTCAGCGGTCATGCTTGGCGAGCGGCTTGGATGGCGCAGCATCGACCAAGGGATCAGAACTCTGGGACTGTATACCACCTCCGTGAACACGCCAGAGCCGTACACCACTGCCGCCGACATGGCGGCGCTGCTGGAGGCGATTGCCCGTGGCCTTGCCGTGAGCCCCGAGGCCAGCGCTGAAATGGAGGCCTTGTTGCTCCGCCAGCAGATCCGCGATCGCATTCCACGTGGAGTGCCCGACGGGGTCGCGGTGGGCAATAAGACAGGAAACTGGGCTGATGCCACGCACGATGTCGCTATCGTCTACGCGCCGTGGGGCACCTACGTGCTGGCTGTGTTAAGCGACAGACCCTGGGTGAACGGCCTGATCGTTGAACTCTCTCGGCGGGTCTACCAGTACTACGATGCCAGTCATGCCCTGCCCGAACTTCCGGAGGACATGGAGGAGGGGGACCTCGCCCCTGCTACGCCCCTGGAGGAGGATGCCGGCGTCCAGTAGGCTCGCCGGCGCGCCGGCGTAAGAAGGCCAAGTAGCGCGGGATGGCGAAGAGCCACAGATAGTAGAGCGGCGGGAGGACGGCATAGTCCCAGGCACCTAGACGGGCCACGAACCTGCCGCCGAAGCCACGCTTGAATTCCCACACGCCCCACAGAGGATCTTCGGGCGTGAGCCGGTCGGGGGCTCCCCACAGATCGTACTCCGTGCAGCCCTGTGCGCGCGCCCAGCACATGGCCTCCCATTGTAGGAGGTAGTTCGGCATCAGCTTGTGGCGCTTGCGTGTGTCGGCCCCGTAGAGGTACCAGGCGCGCCGGCCGAAGCGGAAGAGCATCACTCCGGCAATGGCCTCGCCCTCGACCTCGGCAAGCAGCAGGTGCGCCAGCCCCTCCTGGAGGAATGACTGCCAGATGGAAGCGTAATACGTGTACGGCCGTACCACGAAGCCGTCCCGGCGGCCTGTCTGGAGGTACATGTCGTAAAAGTGCGGCAGGTCGTCCAGGCCGCCGGGACGCACCACCACACCGCGCCGGGCGGCCAGCCGCACCTTGCGGCGCCACTCGGCGTGCATGCGAGCGAGGAGCTCATCGGGCTCCGGCCGCAGGTCAATCACCACACTGTTGCGGACCTGGATCTGCTCCGGTGAGGGGTGGAAACCAGCGCGTACGAGGGCTCGAATGGCCGCTGCATCAGTGATCGGGATGTCGGCGTCAACCTTGAGAAAGACCGCGCGCTGCCGGCGTGCAAAGCATTTCAGGGCCTCGAGCACCTCGCCGCGGCGGTCGGCGCAGCCTGCGGCCAGGAGCGGGCCTTTCGGCACGTAGAGCACGCACAGCCCCGGCAGCGGCAGCCGCCGTCGCAGCACCTGGGCGAGTGCGATGGTCTGGCTGCCGTCACACAGGCGCAGCCGGAACGGCATCCAGCCAGTGGCCCGCTTCGCCTCGCCCCAGGCAAAGCATTGCAGCACGTGTGGCTCCGGCAAGGCGAGCAGCTCCGTGTCCCACTCGGCGCGATCGATGACGAGGTCGATCTGCATCAGGCTCACTCTAGGGGCTCTACGAGCAACTACGGGCTCTACGACCAACAGACCAGCGTTGGGTAAGGCACGCTGACGGCTACCAGGCGAGGGCGTAGCCGTCACGCCGCGGGTCGGCTCCACCGAGCAGCGCGCCGCTGTCCGGGTCCACCATCACGCCCTGGCCGCCACCGAAAAACGCTGACCAGCTCTCCATGACGCGCACCTGGTGCCCGCGCTGCTCTAGTTCCGCGCGCACTTCGGCTGGAATGCGAGCCTCCATCACCAGCTCATAGCCGCGCTGCGTGCGAAAGCGTGGCGCCTCGATCGCCGCCTGAATGCTGAAGCCGTGATCCAGCAGGTTCATCAGCATCTGCGGCGTGGTCTGAAGGATGCCGTAGCTGCCGGGCGTGCCGATGGCGATGGCCGCCCGGCCATCGCGCAGCACCATGCACGGCGCCAGGCACATCTCGACCTTCTTGCCTGGACCAATGCAGTTGGGGCTGGCCGGGTCGAGGTCGAACCAGTAGGCGAAGTTATTGAGAGCGAGCCCGGTGCGGCCCAGCACCACCCCCGATCCGAAGCCGCCGCCCAGGCTCTGCGTGCAGGCGACGACGTTCCCCTCGGCGTCGATGGCATCGAAGTGGGTCGTGCTTTCGTTGAGATAGAGCGCTGGCTCTCCCGGTACGACCTCGCCAGGGAGCAGCGGACGAGTAAAGCGCTCAGCGGGACCGACAGCCGGCTTGTCGCCGATAAGCTGGCGGCGTGCCGCGGCGTAGGCTTTAGACAGCAGGCCGCGCCAGGCGGGGTGCGGCTGGGCAGTGTACGCAATGCGGTCGGCTAGCGCCAGCTTCATCGCCTCGGCCACTGTGTGGATATACGCTGCTGTGTTCTGACCCATGGCCGCTAGATCGAACGCCTCCAGGATATTCAGCGTCTCCAGGTACTGGATGCCCATCGACGGCGGCGGGACGGTGCAGATCTCCCAGCCGCGATAGAGCACGGAGATCGGGTCGAGCCACTGCGGGCGGAAGGACGCCAGGTCGTCCAGCGTGATCAGCCCGCCGAGCCCCTCGAGGGCGCGGACCATCTCGCGGGCGATCTCCCCGCGGTAGAACGGTTCAGCCCCGCCCTCGACGATCAGCCGGAAGGTACGGGCCAGGTCAGGCTGCCGCAGCACGTCGCCCGGCCGCGGCGCCGTGCCACCTGGCAGGTAGGCCGCGACCGACGTGGGGTATGGGCGCAGCCGCGGCTCGTTGCCCGCAAAGAAGCGGTGGTTGTTAATAGTAAGCGGAAAGCCCTCCTCGGCGTATGCGATAGCTGGTGCGAAGACCTGCGCACGGTCCATGGTGCCATAGCGCTCGAGCGCTTCCAGCCAGCCGCCCAGCGCGCCCGGCACGAGCGCTGATTTCGGCCCCACGTCTTTCGTCTGCGGGGGATCAAAGCGCTCCGGCTCGGCAGCCAACGGGGCCGGGCCAACGTAATCCAGGACGCGCAGCCGCTGCTCTTTCGCCGTATAGATCAGCATGTAGCCAACGCCCGCTGCACCGGACATATACGGCTCGACCACGTTGAGGGCTGCGGCCATCGCTACCGCGGCGTCCACGGCGTTGCCGCCGGCCATGAGTATGCGTAGCCCGGCCAGGGATGCCAGAGGGTGCGCTGATGCGACGGCACCGTGCCGGCCAGCGACCACGGGCCGGTGCGCCAGACCAGCGTGCGGGAATGCCATGTCGTACCTCTTTAGAACTTCGATTTGAGCTTTGATTTAGAGCTTTGATTAGAGCTTTGATTTAGAAATTTGTTTGTAAATTGATTTAGAATTTGAAAGTGTTGATCTTTAGCCTTCGTGCGCCAGCGTCTCGGCGATGGCTTCCGCAAGCGCACCGTACCCTCTCACGGCCTGCTCGATCTGGGCGATATCAATCCATTCGTCGATAGCATGCGCCTGATCGATCGAGCCAGGGCCATAGATGAGCGACGGAATGCCGAGCGAGCCAGCGCTGGCAGTTGCGTTGGTGCTGTACGGAGCTACGAACAGGTCGTCGGGCAGGCCGCAGCTCCGCAGTCGCTGGCGGGCCGCCTGCACCAGCGGGTGTCCGGCCGGCAGCAGCCACCCGGCGTGGAAGTCGGCGGCCACGATATGCCGTCCGGTGTAGCATTCGAGCGTGATATCGGACAGGTACAGCTTGGCCACGGCCGGTCCGGCAAGGCGGCGGAACTCCTCGAGCAGCGACTCGCGGGTCTCGCCGGGCGTCAGCCGGCAGTCGTATCGGGCGCGGCAGCCGTCGGGCACGATCGAATTCCCTGGGAAAGGAGCAGAGACGACCTCGACGAGCTCGACCACGCGGGCGCCCACCTCCGGATGCTCGCGGGGCGGGAAGTGCCTCAGGCGCTCGAGCACCGGCAGCATCTTGTAGATGGCGTTCTCTCCGAGGTGTGGCTGGGACGTATGCGCCGGGCGGCCGCGGGTCTCAATAGAGACGGTGGCGCGGCCCTTGTGGCCGATGCCCAGTCGCAGGAGCGTCGGCTCAGCGATCACGACAGCGTCCGGGTGGATGCGCTGAAGCACCTGCGCCAGGGCTGCTCCCTCGATGACTTCTTCGCCGACCGAAGCGACCATCCACAGCTCCCCGGGCCAGCGCTCCCGGTCAAGCCTGGCAGCGGCGTGGACCATCGCCGCCAGCCCGGACTTGACATCGCAGGCGCCGCGGCCGTAGAGTCGGCCGCCATCGATCTCTGCGGTGAAGGGCGGGTGCTGCCACTCCTCAGGGCTGGTCGCCGGCATGGTATCCATGTGGGCGTCGAACAGCAGCACCGGGCGCCGCCCGGATGGGTGGCCGCGCCCCTGCACCAGGCCGAGGACGTTGCCGTACTCATCGGTCTCGACCCGATCGAAGCCCAGCCGCTCCATCTCCCGGCGCACCAGCGTGGCCACACCGCCCTCGCGGCCGGACAGGCTCTCCACACGTACCAGCGCGCGGGCGAACTCCAGCGCCGCCGTTCCTGCAGGTGTCAGTACCGTCACCGCACCACCTCCTGGCTCACGCCGGGCCTCAGCATAGCACGGCGGCGAAGGCCCGGACAACTGCCCGGGCCGGCGCGACCGAGGAGCGGTAGGCCATGGCGGACTGTCCTACGAGGGGCAGGGGCACGAGTGCAGTCTTGCGCTTTCGCGCCCGGACGGGCGGACCGCCTCAGCGCGGGAGCACGACTGGCTGTCCTTCAATCAGGCCGCCGAGGATCTCTGCCTCTGTCTCGCCTACGATACCTACCTCGACGGGCACCGTACGCTTCACGTAACCGTCGAGGATATCAACCGTATATTTCCGGCCGACCTGCTTCAGTGCCTGCCGGGGCACCTTCAGCACGCCGTCCTTCTGCTGCACCACGATGACGACGCTGGCGCGCATGCCAAGCTGGGCAAGCGGCTTCGGCCACTGCAGGCGCAGGGTCGCCGAACGCAGGGCGGCCGTCTGGGGATTTTGCTGCTGTTGCTGGGCCTGGGTAGTGGCGCCTTCGGCCGTGGAGAGGTCTACTGGCAGCACGTCGACCACACCCGGCACCGGCTCCAGCGGGAAAGCATCGAGCCTCACCGTGGCGCGCTGGCCCAGGGCAAGCTTCGGGACCTGGTCAGCGGGCACCTCGACCCGCACCCGCATGTCGTCGAGGTCGGCCAGTAGGATCAGGGGACGGCCGAGTGACATCCACTCACCGGCCTGGGCGAACACCTGCATCACGCGTCCGCGGAACGGCGCGATGAGCTGCGTGGACTGGCGCTGCTGGCGGCGCACCTCCAGCGCGATGCGGCTGAGCTCGACATTCTGCTCTGCTAGAGCCAGCGCGTACTGGTCGGCTTCGGAGCCCGCGGCGGCCTGCTCGTATGCCGCACGAGCCTGCGCGAGCACCGTGCGTGCGGCGTCCACCGCCGCCTCTGCCTGGCGGACGTCGAACCCACTGGGACCGCTCAGCACCGCGTCGAGCCGTGCCTGGGCGGCTGCCAGCGCCGTGCGCGCCGCCTCGGCCTGCGCGACGGCGAGCTGCACCTCGCGCTCATACTGCTCACCCTGCAGCACGTCGAGCCGTGCCTGCGCCATGCTGAAGCCAGCGCGGGCCGACTCAGCTTCCGCTCGCATGGCGGCTTCGGCGAACGGCAGGGCGGCAGCCGCTTGGGCGGCGCGGGCAGCCTCCGACGCCGCGATGAAGGCCGCCCGCGCCGCCTCGACACGCGCTTCGAGCGCCCGGACGTTCTGCCGCAGCATCTCGAGCTGGCCTGGATCCGGCGGCGCGCTCGCCTGAGCGAGGGCTGTGCGCGCGGCAGCGAGGTCCGCCTCTGCCTGCTCGACAGCCAGGCGCGCATCTGGCTCATTCGGGCGTCCCCGCGCCCGTTCGAACGCCCGCTGCGCGGCCTGGAGTGCCAGCTCCTTCACCTGCACCTGCGCCTGGGCTGCCGCCAGGCGGGTCTGCTCAGGTCCCTGCGCCGCCCGCGCCAGTTCGTCACGGGCGCGCTGGAGGGCCAGTTCAGCCGCGCTCAGCTCTTGCTCAGCGCGGCGCGCCTCTGTCTCCGCGGCCAGGGCCTGCTGCTGGCGCTCGAGGGCCGCCACACCGGCGGACTGGGCGGCCAGCTGGCGCTCTGCCTGAGCGAGCCGCGCCCGCGCCTGCACCAGCGCAGCCTCACCTTCCTTTAGGCTGGCCTGGCGTGAGGCTGCGTCCTCACCAAGCTGGGCCAGCCGTGTCAGTACCTGGCTCAGCGCGGCCTGAGCAGCGAGCGCCTGGCTGCGGGCAGCCAACACCTCCTCCGGGGGCGCGCCCTGACGCGCTTTCGCCAGGGCTAGGAGCGCAGCATCCACCCTGGCCTGCGCCTGCTCGAGTGCGACGCGCGCCGCGTGAGCACTGGCCGTACGCGCCTGCTGGTTCTTCTCCAGCGTGGCCCGCGCCTGCTCGAGGCGCAACAGAGCCTGCTCATACCGTACCTGAGCGGAGAGCAGGTCCGCTTCAAGTTGTTCAGTCTCGAGTTCGGCCAGGAGTTGGCCGGGCTCGACATCCTGGCCGGCTTCGACGTAGACATCGCGCAGCCGGCCGGCGGTCCGGAAGTACAGCAGGGCTTCACGTTGCGCGACCACCCGGCCGCTGAGGCTGAGCACCTCTTGGATCGAGCCGCGCGTGACAGGTGCCGTCAGCCGTCCGGCGGTAGGGGTTCCGATCAGGACAGCCGCGCGCGCGCCTGCGTCACGGCCGGCAATGCGCGCCTGCGCGCCGTCCTGGACGGGCCCGTGGCCGGGCAAGGGCAGCGCGCAGCTCGCGAGCGCTAGCACTACGAGCCCGGCCACCAGGCCGCGTGCAGGCAGTCGCGCGAGATCGCGCCGGAGCAATAGGGTGCAAGGCCAGAAGCGCGCCATGCGTTCGCGGAGCTACCCTATGTACCGCTGGCCACCGTAATAGCAAGCACATCATAATGCACTTGCTACGGCAAAAACAACCGCCAGGACACGGGCTCTCGGGCGTGCTGAGCGCGGCTGCCGGAACGGACCGCTAACGCACCCCGGACAAGCGGCCACGTGCCTTGGACGCAACTACCTGGTTGGGTACAATTACCATGGATTCCTGTGGTACTCTTCTGGCGTGCTTTCTGCCGTACCGGTCTTCTGGGCGGGCAGAGGCTACAAGCTGAGGCGCCTGAGAGCCTGAATGCGCCTCCACGCAGCGATGGGCTGCGATCTGGCTCAAGCGTGAGGTGCCGTGACTGAGCATCGTGATTACTTTATCTGGACTATCGGTTGCCAGATGAATAAAGCCGACTCGGAGCGCATCGCCGGTGCGCTTGACGCGGCGGGGTATCTGGAGACCGATAGCGAGCAGCATGCTGACATCATTGTGCTCAACACATGCAGCGTGCGCGAGCATGCGGAGAGTCGGCTGTGGGGGAAGCTGAGCGAGCTGGCGCGCCTCAAGCGCGAGCGGCCGCACCTGATCGTCGGCATGACCGGCTGCGCGGCCACTGGCTCGGCCGACATCGCCGCGATCAAGAAGCGCTATCCGTTCGTGGATGTTTTCTTCAACGCGATTAATCCCGGCGAGCTGCTGCGCACGATCGAGGCGAGGAGGCGCCAGGCGCAAGAGGGGACGCTCGGGAGCGAGACGCAGCCTGCTCCAGCGCCGGTGCGCGGTCCTGAGCTCCTACCGGTAGTGGGCGCCAGCAGCCCGGCGATGACGGCGCGGACTATTCCACGGTACGTGCCAGAAGTGCCGCTGAGCACGTATAAGCCGGCCTCCACTGGCGCGGTCTCGCGTTATGTGCCCGTCATCTACGGGTGCAACATGAACTGCACGTATTGCATCGTGCCCTTCCGGCGCGGCCGCGAGTGGAGCCGGCCCGTTGAAGAAATACTGCTGGAAGCACAAGCGTTTGTGGCGCAGGGCGCGCGCGAGCTTATCCTGTTGGGGCAGATCGTCGATGCCTATGGGCATGACCTCCCCGGGCGGCCGTCCCTGGCTTGGCTGCTCAGGAAGCTCAACGACCTGGATGGGGTCTACCGGCTGCGCTTTGTCACCTCGCACCCGTTGTACATGAACGACGAGCTTATCGACGCGGTGGCCACGCTCGACAAAGTGTGCGAGGAGATCAATATCCCGGTGCAGTCCGGCGACGACGCGATCCTGCGCTCCATGCGGCGTGGCTATACTGTACAGCGCTACCGTGACATCGTCGCCCGGATCCGCGATCGGGTGCCTGGCGTGGCGATCTCAACCGATATCATTGTGGGCTACCCCGGTGAGACGGAAGCACAGTTCGAGAATACCTTGCGGTTGCTGGACGAGCTGAAGCTTGACGTGGTGCACGTGGCAGCTTTCTCGCCGCGGCCGGGCACGCCAGCTGCACAGATGCCTGACAGCGTGCCGCCTGAGGAAAAGAAGCGGCGCCTGCACGAGGTCGAGAAGCTCCAAGAGGGAATTACCGCGGCGATTAACGCGCGCCTCCAGGGCCAGGTCGTTGAGGTCCTCGTCGAGGAGCTCAGCACCGATGGGCCGCGCCGGCAGCCCGGCCCGCGCTGGAAGGGCCGCACGCGGACCAACAAGCTCGTGTTCTTCAGCGATCCGCACCATGACTGGCGGGGGAAGTTGGTGCACGTGCGGATCGACTACACATCGCCGTGGTCGCTCATCGGCACCGTCCTAGGGGAGGTCGGGAGCACACCCGCCGCGCGGCAGTGGCAGATGGCCCTGCCGGTCGCGGCTGCCGGCTAGCCGGCAGCGGTCCTGTGTCCTGACGCGGCCGGCGCCAGCGACGCACTGCGTGGAGGGAGGGTGATCCCTGCGAGAGCCTCCGCTCCCGTGTCATTGACAGAGAATGTGCATGCTTCCCAACGTATAGGCGTTTGCGGTCTCACACACCCTCCAGTCTTGTTTCGAGCAGGAAGATGATGCAATACGGGGTAAATGAGCGCTCCCGCGTCAAGCGGCAGTGGGTTGAGCAGGCAATCAAGCTGGCCATGCAGAGCCAGTGGGAGGAGGCGGTCCGGCTCAACCGTCGCATCCTGGAGGCTTTTGGGCCCGACGCCGAGACGTACAACCGTCTGGGCAAGGCGCTGAGCGAGCTCGGTCGTGTGGCGGAGGCGCGGCAGGCATACGAGGCTGCGTTGCAGCTTGATCCGCGCAATACGATCGCTCGGAAGAACTTGGAGCGCCTCAAGCTGCTCGGCGAGGCTCAGGTGGCCGTCGCCCGTGAGGAAGGAGTGAATCCGCAGCTCTTTATTGAAGAGACTGGCAAGACCGGCCGGACGACGCTTGTCCATGTCGGCCCGCCTGAGGCTCTGGCGAAGGTCGCACCGGCAGACCAGGTCTACCTCCGCCCGGATGGCAACATCTTGAAAGTCGTGAGTGCACACGGGGACGTGCTGGGCGAGGTGGAGCCGCGGCTTGCTGTCCGCTTGCTCAAGCTCATGGCCGGCGGAAACCGCTACGCGGCGGCGATCACGTCGATCGACTCCGCGAACAATCAGGTGCAGATCATCATCCGCGAGACCTACCAGCATCCGAGCCAGGCCGGCCGGGTGTCCTTCCCAACGAAGGGCGGAGCAGAAGCTGATCTGCGACCGTACACCCGAGAGCAGCGCGTGCCACGGTTTGACATCCTGGGCTATGAGGAAGAGGAGGAGCTCGGCGGTATCGAAGAGGAAGAGGAGGAAGAGCTCGAAGCCGAAGTCGAAGGCGACGAGACCCTGGCGGAGCCATACTACGAAGAAGATGAGTCCCAGGTGGAGTCATAGGGCGGGTCCGCTTGTCACAGCCCTCGCGCTGCTCTCCTTGCTCTTCATGGCCTGTGCCCGACCGGCGCGCGAGCTGCCGGCGATGGGCACAGACGAGTACTGGGGGCGCGCTGGACCACTCGCCCAGCGACTGGCGGAGGCGATCCGCCTGTTCAGCGTGAACAACGCTGCGGTCGCCCAGGCCCAACTCGACCTCGGCCGCTACTGCCAGTCGATCGAGGCGCTGGCGCCTGACATCTTCGATACAGGCCGGCGCCTTGTCCCGCTCCAGCCTCCGGCGCGCTGGCGCCACGCCCACGAGGCGCTGATCCGGTCTTCCGATCTGCTCGTAGCAAGCGTACGGCTCGTGCGCGAGTTTCGCGCCACCAGGCGAATGGAACATCTGGCCCAGACGTTTCAGCAGGTGCAGCAGGCACAGCAGGAGCTGGAGCACGCTGCTCGCCAGGCCGCCGATCGTCCCGAGGGCACGGCGCTGGCGGCCCGGCTGGATGAGCTAGGCGCTGTGTCGATCGATGCGCAGGCTACCCCGGTCTACACCGTCATGGTCGGACCGTTCGCCAGCGCCGCGGAGGCAAAGGCCGTCGCCGAGCGCGCTGGCCCGCCGGCGACGGCGACCGAGCAGAGCCCGTTCCTGGTGCGCCTGGCCGCCTTCGATCAGTTCGGCGCAGCTGAAGAAGAGGCCGAGGCGTGGCGAGGGCGCGGGGTACCGGCCCGAGTAGAGGAAGAGCAGCGCTTCAGCTTTCAGGTGAGATGGGTGCGCCCGGCCAGAGCGCGTGTCTGGCGCGAGCCGGTCTGGCAGCAGGCCCTCTCTTTCCCCGCTACGAACGTGGCTGCTTCGGACACCGGTGATGTGATCATCGTGACCGCGCCCGACGGCTCCATGCAGGGGTGGAGTGTCAGCGGAGTATACCAGTGGCATCGCAAGCTTGACGTACCTATCCACTCGGCCGCCATGTCCGGCAACGGAGAGCGGCTACTGCTGGCCGGCTACACGGTCTCCTACCATGCGAAGAACGGCCAGAACCTCTGGCGCGCGCCCGATAACACCGACGGAGCCCTGATCGTCGAGACCCAGATAAGCCAGGACGGCACGCTCATGGCCGCTCGCTCAGCGAACGATAGCGGAGAGGGGCGCATCTTCGGCCTGGGCCCGTGGGGACGGCTGTGGCGCACCAGGGACGACGTGGGCGCACAGGCCATGTGGGTGTCGCCGAAGGGCGACCTCATCGCTGCGCTGTCCAATCGCAACGGGGACAGTTTTGTGGTCGTGTACAACCCGGCGGGTGAACGGGTATACCAGTTCCCGGTCCTGCGCAACGCCCAGCGTATCGTCCTCGCTCCTGGTGGAAAGCACACCGGCATTCTCACTTCTACGGAAGTTGCCTGGTACGAGAACGACGGCGGGAAGCTGGTCTGGCGCCAGCCGTTCCGGGGACAGTTGCTTCTACTCAATGGCGACGGCACACGCCTGGTAGCCGCCGGGCGTGACGGTATCGCCGTATTCGATCCGGCCGGCAATCGCCTGTGGATCGCCGCCGACTGGCCGATCACCCAGCTGGCTCTAGGTGGGAGCTCTCTTGCTGCGGTAACGGAAGGCGTGCGCGTGCAGGTATATCGCCTCGACGGTACCGTACTCGGCGAGGTGACACCACTCACCACCGTGCGCTCACTGGCCCTCGCTCAGCAGGGACGCCGCCTGCTCGTCCTCGACGCAGAGCAGAAGCTGACGGCGTGGGACCTGCCCGCGTAGACGCGGCGTCCTGCGACCTTCTGCTTGTTCTTCTCGCCCGGTGCATCATCCCCATGCATTGCCCTAGGCCTCTGGCTGTCAGAAAATCGGGCCGTGCGGTGTTTCTTTGAGTGAAGCCGCATGAAGCGCGCTTCGCCCAGCATTTCCCGGAGCGACTGGTGCAACGAGTGGATGTCCTGGCTCGACGAGAGGGAGTGCCTGCCAGCAGGTTCGAGGATGTGTTCGTGCAGCTCTACCCAGACCTCTATAGCCTTGCCTATCGGGT
The DNA here is from genome assembly GCA_042408875.1 of Chloroflexota bacterium. Lineage (GTDB taxonomy): Bacteria > Chloroflexota > UBA11872 > JBHOQS01 > JBHOQS01 > JBHOQS01. The sequence continues at coordinate 374,436 of JBHOQS010000022.1, forward strand.
CCTGGGGGAGCGCGAGGAAGCGGAGGATATACTCCAGGAGTGCTTCTTGCGGCTGGACGGCGCTGCAGTGCTTCAGCGGCCCGACGGCGAGGTGGCGGCGTGGCTGCGTCGGGTCTGCTTGAACTTGGCCTTCAACCGAAGGCGTGATCGACGGCGCGCTCGGGAGCATCTCGAACGAGCCGGCCGTCTGGACGCTGCGGCGCTGAGGGACCAGGATGGCGGCGATCCCTCTGTCGTGGTGGTGCGCCGGGAAGAGCAGGAGGAAGTACGGCGGGCTCTTGCTGCCCTGCCGGAGCGGCAGCGGAACTGCCTCCTCTTGCGGCATGCCGGGTACTCGTATGCGGAGATCGCCGCGACGCTCGGCATCGCGGCAGGCTCCGTAGGGGTGTTGCTGGCTCGTGCTGAGCGCGCGTTTCGTGACATCTACCAGAGGTATCAGGAGCATGGTGATGCGCTGTCCTGACATCGGCGCCTGGCGGGCGTGGCTGGATGGGGAAGCAAGTGTGCGTCTCTCCGATCCTGCCGCGCATCTCCAGACATGTGCAGCCTGCCGGCATCAGGTCGAAGAGCTGCGCAGGAACGCGGCGGGGGTGGCAAAAGCACTGGCGGCCCTTTCCCCCGGCGAATGGCCGTCTCTGGCAGAGATCGCACGCGCTCGCGCTCGGTTGGAGCAGCGGCGCGCGGCGCCGGCCGCGGCTCCTGCACCAGCGCACCGGCGGCCGTTCTCCGTTCTCCGCCAGGCTGGTGTCAAGCGCTTCATCCGTGGGCAGTCTTTGGGTGGGCAGTCTTTGGGTAGGCAGTCTTTGGGTGGAGATCGTACGATGAGATTTCTTCAGCTTCAGATAGCTGTGCGCTGGCGTGCCGTCGCCGCCGGGCTCGCGGCAGCCGCTGTCCTGATCTTGGCATTGAGTACGCCGGGGGGACAGCGTGCCTTTGCCCAGTTCCTCGCCCAGTTCCGCAGCCAGCGCTTCCAGGTGGTCACGATAGATCCGCGCCAGATGCCGAGCGGCATAGCCCAGCTCGAGCGGCTGGGGACCCTCAGCGCGGATGTGCGCGACCGGCAGCCGGTGGAAGTGCCGAGCGCGGCGGAGGCGAGCAAGCAAGTAGGCTTTGCGGTGAAGCTGCCCGATCCGGCAGCGCTGCCCACGGGTGTGAGCAGGACACCGCGCATCCTGGTCACCCCGGCAGCCGAATACCGCTTCACATTCGAGAAGGCAAAGGCCGCGGAGTACTTCCGGCAGGCAGGCCGGCCGGAGATCAGCCTGCCGGACAAGTTCGACGGTGCGACGCTGATCGTCTCCGTCCCTGCTGCTGTGCTGCTACAGTATCAGGTGCAGGGCGGTGGTGACCGTGACCCCGGCCTACTCATCGGCCAGGCGGGAGAGCTCCAGGCCAGGGTCGAAGGGAAGGTCACGCTTGACGAGCTGCGGGACTTCCTCTTGGGGCTGCCAGGCCTGCCGCCGGACACCGTACAGCAGTTGCGGGCGATCAAGGACTGGCGCACGACCCTGCCGATCCCGGTGCCCGCCGACCGGGTCGTCTGGAAGCAGGCGCGGCTCGCCGGCGTGGATGGCCTGATCCTGAGCGATAGCTCCGGCCTGGGCAGCGCCGCCCTCTGGCAACGCGATGGTCGGGTCTACGGCGTCGCCGGACCGCTCTCGTCAGCGGAGATCCAGCGTGTTGCCGAAAGCCTCCGCTAAGCAGCCGCCCGCGGCGGGGCGTATTCCGGCTGCCGCAGGCATCCCGGCGATTGAGACCGCCGGCCTGTGCAAGGAGTACGGCGGCAGGATGGTGCTCCATGACCTCTCCCTGACCGTGTATCAGGGAGAGGTCTTCGGCTTCCTCGGTCCCAACGGGGCAGGCAAGACCACCACGGTGAAGATTCTGGTCGGGCTGGTGCGTCCCACGGCCGGTGAGGCGCGTCTCTTCGGGCGGCCGGTGCACGATCCGGCGGCACGACGGCGGATTGGCTATCTGCCTGAGAACTTTCGCTTCCACGACTGGATGACCGGCGAGGAGCTCCTCGAGTTCCACGGCCGGCTCGCCGGCATGCCAGCCGCTGAGCGGCGCGCCCGCATCCCTGAGGTGCTGAAGCTAGTTGGTCTGGCCGGACGCGGGCGCGAGCGTATCGGCAACTACTCCAAGGGCATGGCGCAGCGTATCGGGCTGGCCCAGGCGCTGCTGCACCGCCCGGACCTGGTTTTGCTTGATGAGCCCACCTCGGCACTGGACCCGGTCGGCCGCCGTGAGGTGCGCGACCTCATCCGGCGCCTGCGCGCTGAAGGCGTGACGGTATTCCTGAACTCGCACCTGCTCAGCGAGGTAGAGCTGGTGTGCGACCGCGTGGCGGTCGTTGATCAAGGGAGGGTGGTGCGCAGCGGGCGGCTGCGTGAGCTCCTCGGCAGCGTGGCGGAGCTCCGCCTGAGCGTGGACCGCGCGGACGGCGAGCTGCTGGCCGCCCTCAGCCGCCACGCCGAGGTGCTTGCCGTTGAAGGCGCCACCGTAACCCTTGGTGTGCGCGACCTCGAGGCGGCGCCGCTCGTGGCCGAAGCGGTGGTACGCGCAGGCTACCGGTTGTACAGCCTCGTGCCAGTGCAGCGCTCGCTCGAAGACGTGTTCATCAGCCTCGTGGACGGCAAGGCGACATGAATGCACTGATCATCATCATGCGGTTTACCATCCACGAAGCACTGCGGCGCCGCCTGGTCCTGGCCGGGGTGCTGCTGAGCCTGGCCTTCCTCGGCCTGTTCGCCCTTGGCTTTTCGTTTCTGTATGGCAAGGTCCTGGAGGCCACTGGCGCTCGCCCAAACCGGCAGATGCTGGCCGTCTTCGGGGCCACGATGACGTTGCTGGGCCTCTACGCCGTGAGCTTTCTTTCTAGTTTCATGGCGCTCTTTCTCACGGTGGGCGCGATTTCTGGAGAGGTTGACTCAGGAGCACTGCACGCCGTGCTAGCGCGCCCGCTACGGCGAGCCGAGTACGTCCTGGGGCGCTGGCTGGCCTGCGCCAGCATGGTGAGCCTGTATGTGGTGGCCATGTCCAGCGCAGTGCTGCTGATCGCCCAGCGCATCGCCGGCTACAGCGCAGTCGATGCGCTGCGGGGCATTGCGCTGCTGAGCCTCGCCGCCGCCGTGCTGGTGACGCTCAGCCTCTTCGGCAGCACCTGGCTTTCGACCCTCGCCAACGGCGTGGCCGTGTTCTCTCTCTTCGGCGTGGCCTGGCTGGCCGGGATCATCGAGGTCATCGGCGACGCGCTCCAGAACGAGGCGATGATCAACCTGGGCGTCCTGGTCAGCCTGCTCATCCCCAGCGACGCTCTCTGGCGCGGCGCCTCGTTTTACTTCCAGTCACCGGCGGCTATGCTTGCCCTGGCAGCGGGGCGCGGCATGCTGCCCTTCGCCTCGAGTGCCCCGCCATCGGTGCCTTTCATCATCTGGTCGGTCGGGTACTTGCTGGCCCTGCTCGTCGGAGCTACGCTGATCTTCACCCGGCGCGACCTGTAACGCCCTTGCCTGCTTGGGGAGCAACGTGCCAAAGGTCGTAGGGGCGCAGCACTCGCCGCTTACATCCTTACGATACGATACAACAGCGCGGCGAAATTAAAATTTATAGGGGCGAAGAATTCTTCGCCCCTACACAGACTAGTCTCGCCTCTACCCGGCCTTCGCCGCGGCCTCCTTCTCCCTCTTGGCCTGCTCGATGAGTTGCTGCTGGATATGCGGCGGTACCTCTTCGTAGTGGGAGAAGGTCATGGTGAAGGTGCCGCGGCCCTGCGTGATCGAGCGCAGGTCAGTGGCGTAGCGCAGCACCTCAGCCATCGGGGCCTCGGCGTGGATGACCGTCGTGCCATCACCCTGCGGCTCCATGCCCAGCACGCGGCCGCGCTTCGCCGTGAGGTCCCCAATGATGTCGCCGGTGTACTGATCCGGCGCGGTGATGTCGAGCTTCATGATCGGCTCGAGGATCACCGGATCGGCCTCAGCGACAGCGGCCTTAAAGCCTATTGACGCGGCGATCTTGAACGCCATCTCGGACGAGTCGACCGGATGGTACGAACCGTCGTCCAAGGTGACTTTAATATCGACCATCGGGTAGCCGGCCAGGAAGCCCTCCGCCATAGCTTCTTGGACGCCTTTATCCACCGCCGGCCGGTATTGCTGCGGGACCACGCCGCCGACGATCTCGTCCACGAACTGGTAGCCGGCCCCGCGCGGCAGCGGCTCGATACGCAGCCAGGTATCGCCGTACTGGCCGCGGCCGCCGGTTTGCCGCTTGAAACGGCCCTGCTTGCGCGCCTTGCCACGGATGGTCTCCCGATATGGCACCTTCGGCAGCTCGACAGTCACATCGGCGCCGAACTTGCGCTTCATGCGCTCGGCCATGATCTCGATGTGCGCCTCGCCCAGGCCAGAGACAATCGTCTGGCCGGTATCGGGGTCGCGGTGCACGTGAATGGTGGGATCCTCCTCTTGCATGCGCGCCAGGGCCGGGCCAAGCCGGTCAAGGTCAGCCTTCGTCTTTGGCTCGATCGCGGCAGAGAATACCGGAGGCGGGAACTTGATCGGGGGCAGCAGCAGCGGCTGCTCGCGCGAGCAAAGCGTGTCGCCGGTGAGCGTCTCGGCGAGCTTCGCCACCGCCCCGATGTCGCCGGCGGTTACCTGCGGCGCCGGCTCCTGGGTCTTGCCGCGCACGATGAAGAGCTGGCCGATACGCTCGTCCTTCTGCCGTGTGGCGTTCCAGACATGCATATCGGAGCGCAGCGTCCCGGAGTACACCCGGAAGTACGTGAGCTTGCCCACGAAGGGGTCGGCCAGCGTCTTGAACACCAGTACAGCGAGCGGGCCCTGCTCCGAGGCTTGCAGCTTCGACGTTTTTCCGGTCGCAGGATCGATCACCTCGATCTCGGCGCGCTCGGCCGGGGAAGGCAGGTACTCGACGATGGCGTCGAGGAGCGGCTGCACCCCGCGGTTCGCCGTCGCCGCGCCACACAGCACGGGCACCAGCGTGCCGCTGCGCACGCCGGCGTGGAGCGCGGCGCGGATCTCTTCGTCGGTGAATTCCTCCCCCTCCAGATACTTGGTCATCAGGTCGTCGTCAACCTCGGCCACGCCCTCGATCAAGCGCTCGCGGTAGGTCGCCACCATATCCTCCAGATCACCGGGGATCGGCTCGGCCGTCATCTTGCCGTCGTCGAAGACATAGGCCCGCCGGGCAACGAGGTCAACGACCCCGCGGAAACTCTGCGCCTGACCGATCGGAAGCTGAATTGGCACCACCTTCGAGCCGAAGTGCTCGCGTAGCGAGTCGGCCGCCTTAACGAAGTCGGCGTTCTCGCGGTCCATACGGTTGACGAAAACCAGGCGCGGCAGGCTCTGCTCGTCGGCATACTTCCAGGTTTGCTCCGTGCCGACCTGGACGCCCGCCACAGCATCGACCACCACGATGGCGGCGTCAGCGACGCGAATGCCCTCGATGGCTTCGCCGACGAAGTCGGCATAGCCCGGCGTGTCAATGATATTGATCTTGGTCTCCCGCCATTCGATCGGGGCGATGGCAAGGTTGACCGACATGCGACGTTTGATCTCGTCCGGATCGAAGTCGAGGGTGGAGGTGCCGTCATCCACTCGACCCAAGCGGCTAATCGCACCGGCATCGAACAGCATCGCCTCAGCAAGCGATGTCTTGCCCGCCCCGCCGTGGGAGATGAGTACGACGTTACGCACCTTATCCATCTTGTACGACTTCATGCGTTCCTCCAGCAGTGTTGAGAGACCGTGCAGGCTCGGGGCTGTGCAGCGTAGAGGCGTTTGCCCTGCCGGGTTCGTCAAATTATACAGCACGGGCGAAGGTACCTGGAAGGCACGCTCCGGCCTCGCGCCCTAGCGGTCTGGCAGTCACAGCTCAGTAGTAGGGCTCAGTAGCAGGGCGGGATGGTGCGAGTGCTCACCGGCTGTGGCCGGTAGCGGTATCGGGCGTCCTCGAGCACCTCCAGGTGTAGGTCAGTGCCGATCCCCGGCTCAGAAGGCAGCTCGAAGGATCCATCTACCAGGCGCGCTGGATGGGTGGAGACTGCATCGCGCAGCTCTCGCTCGTACTCGATCTCTTCTAGGATCAGGAAGTTCGGGATGGCAGCGCATAGGTGAATGGACATCAGCGTAGCGATAGGACCGCTGGAGTTATGCGGCGCTACAGGGACGTAGTAGGTGTCCGCCAGCGCGGCGATCTTCCGCACCTCAGTAATGCCGGCGGCGTGGATGAGGTCGGGCTGGATAATGTGAGCACCCTGGGCCTCGAGTAGCTCGCGAAACTCCCAGCGGGTGAGCAGACGTTCGCCGGTGGCGATGGGCACAGGTAGCTCGGCGCGCAGCTTCGCCATCACCGCTGGGTTCTCATACGGGACTGGCTCCTCGAACCAGTACGGCCGGTACGACTCCAGCGCCTTCGCAGCTAGCACCGCCTGGCGCGGTGTGAAGTACTCAGCGCACTCGATCATGATGTCCACCTCGGGCCCGGCCGTCTCCCGCACGAGGGCCATCACTTCACGCGCTCGTGCCAGGGCCCGGGCTTCGTTCTCCCGCAGCGCCTGGGGATCGAAAGGACTGAACTTGAAGGCCGTGAAGCCACGACGCAGAGCCTCCCTGACCTCAACGACGATCTGGTCGTTGGTCTTGGTAGGGAGGCGGTAGAGCCAGTGGCTGGCGTAGGCGCGCACCTGCTGCCGCAACGGGCCGCCCAGCAGGCGGTAGACCGGTACGCCGAGGCGCTTGCCTTCGATGTCCCAGAGGGCACACTCGAGGCCAGCGATGGCCGTATTGAGCACCGGCCCACCGCGCCAGCGCCAGGCGTGGTACATCCCATACCAGTGCGCCTCCACTCCAGCGGGGTCCTTGCCTATAAGGTAGCGCCCTAGCTCTTGAATAGCGATTTCTACCGCTTCGAGGCTGCCGTGGAGCGATGCCTCCCCCCAGCCGTACAACCCCTCATCGGTGGAGACTTTAATAAACATCCAGTTACGCCAATCGACCCAGTACTTGAATGTCTCGATGCTCGTGATCTTCATCGCGGTAGTGCTTCTTCTCTTCTCGCTATGCCACTTCTTCATGCTTCCTTTGCCAGTGCTCGGCCGGACACCAACTGGCAACCCGCCGCGGGTCCGCGTTCACGGCACGGTGGTTGCCCGCTCGTCGCCACCTACTCTGCTGCGGCAAGCACCCGTTGGATGATCTCCACAACGCCATCCTCGTGCACCGGGGGGACGACGAGATGCGCCGCGGCCTGCACATCAGGCGGGGCGTTGCCCATAGCCACGGCGAGGCCGCTCTTCTCAAACATAGCGATATCCACGATGCCATCGCCGACGGCAACCACACGCTCGCGGGGGATGCCCAGATGGGCGGCCAGCGCCTCCAGCGCGTCGCCCTTTGAAGCGCCCGGCGCAGTGACATTGAAAAACGTCAGCTCCGGGCGCTCGCGAGTGGTCGCCTCCCCGATGACGATGCCGTCCTGCCCCGCCAGTAGCCTGCGTACGCGCGCTCGTTCCTCCAGGCTCTCGCTGATCACCAGCAGCTTCGTCACCGGGCCGGAGGCAATCACCTCATCCAGGTTGGTCTCTCTCGCTTCGATGCCCAGGAGCCCTTCGTGCCAGCGGGCCAGGGCGGTGCGGCGCTCGACGGCGTGGCCGGCAGGTGTATATACCTCGATGTAAATGCCTGTGGCGCGACAGGCCGCGACCACCTGTCGGGCGGTCTCGGGCGGCACCGCGCGGTGCCACACTGGCGCGGGCTCGATGGGGATGCGCACCTCAGCGCCGCCGCAGAAGGCGTGCGGGGTGGTCAGCCCGAGAGGCGGCAGGAATGGCCGGCAGCCGTTGCAGGGGCGTCCGGTATTGAGCGCCAGCACGACCCCGGCAGCGCGGGCGCGCTCCAGCGCCGCCAGCACCCGCGGGCTGTAGGCACGCTCGGCACCCACCAGCGTGCCATCGAGGTCGAAGGCGATCAGGTCGTAGCGCCTCATGGCGGCGAGCTCGCCGAACGTGATGGTGAACCCAAAGAAGCACCCCGCTGGCGATCCAGGGCGGCCTTGCGCTGCTCGAGCTGCGCCACTACATCAGGCGGCACATAGACGGAGCCGAGGTCGGCGCCCTCTTTGAGCGCCAGCCCGTGGAAGTCGCTGCCGCCAGTGGAGAGCAGCCCGTGGCGCTGCGCCAGTATGAGCAGGTGTACCACAGTCTCCTGGTCATAACCGGCGTAGTAGCACTCCAGTCCGGCCAGGCCTGCGCCAGCCAGCTCTGCCACCAGCGCCTCGTAGTCGGGGCTGAACGTCGGGTGCGCTAGCACCGGCACGCCACCAGCCTGGCGGATCAGCGCCACGGCTTCGGCCGGGGTGAGCTTGGTGCGCTCGACATATGCCGGCCCACCATGGCCGATGTACTTTTCGAAGGCTTCAGCAGGCGTCGCCACGTAGCCCTGCTCGACCAGCGCCTGAGCGATGTGGGGGCGGCCGATAGCGCCGCCCTGGGCCAGCTCCAGCACCCGCTCCCACGAAATATGCAGACCCAGAGCGGCCAGTTTCTCCACCATCAGCCGAGCGCGCGCCTCGCGCCCGCTGCGCTGGAGACTAAGCTGTCGTTGCAGGGCCTCGTTTGCAGTATCGATGAAGTAGCCCAGCACGTGCACCTCGCCCGCCGGCACGTCGGTGTTGATCTCCACGCCGGGGATCACCCGCAGCGGCGTGCCGGCCGCGGCCTCAAGCGCCTCGGGGATCCCCTCGGTTGAATCGTGGTCGGTGATGCCCAGCACTATCAGGCCGCGTTCGAGTGCAAGCTTGACCAGCTCGGCGGGGCGCAGCGTGCCATCGGAGGCGGTGGTATGGGCGTGTAGATCGACCTTGCTCACTGCCGGTTGCATTGCAGCCGGTATTGTGCCATAGCACAGGCTTACACCGCCACCCGGCCCGATGATGTGCCGTGCAGAGGCTTGAGCAAGGTGCTCATCTGTGTATTACAATGTAACAGCGAGTGCCGGATAGCCGGTGCAGCCGACAAGGCGGGTCGGGGACGAGTGCGCTGCAGGATGGTGCCTCCGGCTATGTCCGGTACTCCGGTACACTGGTACGGGTGACCGCTCCTGCCCGAGCAGGATCCTGGCGGTCCGCTCGCGTCACACCAGAGCCGCGTGGCAAGCGCTGGCGAGCATGAAGTAGGAGGGAATAATGCCGGGTGTCCGTTTGAGCAAGCGTATGCTGCTGTCACAATGCGCCACGGTCGTTCTGGTAGCTGCCTGTGCTCCAGGAGCCCGTCAGGGCGGCGGCGCTGCACCATCGCCGGAGAAGGTCTCCGGTACCATCGAGTTCTGGTATCCAACTGATCCGCAGGGGGTGTCTGGCCAGGCCGTGCTGGAGCTGGTGAGCCGCTTTCAGCAGAAGTACCCCAAGATCACCGTCAACGGCACCTATACCCCGACCGGCGGCCAGCAACCGATGCTTGACAAGCTGACGGCAGCGATCGCCGGTGGCACTCCACCTGACATCGTGGACTTCGACCGCTTTCAGGTTCCGGCCTGGGCGGCGCAGGGCGCTTTTAACGACCTCACCGACCTGGCCAAGCGGGATGGCATCAAAGAGAGCGATTACTTCCCCTTCGCCTGGCGCGAGGCCAGCTATCGCGGTCGGCTGTACGCCCTGCCGTGGGACACCGATGCCCGCGCGCTCTACGCCAACACCACTGCCCTGGCAGACGCCGGCCTTGATCCGAAGAAGCGCCCGATGTCCTTTCCTGAGCTTGATACTATGACCGAGCGGCTGGCACGCACCGCTGAGGGGCGGATCACCCGCTTCGGGCTGATCCCCTGGCGCGGGCAGGGACGCATCACCCTGTGGGGCTGGGCCTTTGGAGGTGAGTGGTACGACGAAAAGGAAGATAAAGTCACAGCAACCGACCCGAAGATCATCGCTGCGGCGGAGTGGATGGCAAGCTACGCGCGCCGCTGGGGCTATGATGCTCTGACGGCGTTCCAGCAGGGGCTGGGCAGCCGCGAGAGCGATCCGTTCCTCACCGGCCAGATTGCTCTCCTGGCCGATGGGGACTGGCGGATGGCAGACTTCGCCCGCTACGGCCCGAACGTAGCGTACGATGTGTGGCCCTTCCCTACTGCCGACGGCAAGCCCTTCACCTGGGCCGGTGGCTGGAGCTATGTTATCCCCATGGGCGCCAAGAACGTGCCGGCTGCCTGGGAGATGGCCAAGTATTTCTGTGGGAAGGAAGGCCAGGACTACTACAACAAGGCCACCGCACATATCCCTACGCACGTGGAGGCGGCCAAGGATCCCTTCTACCGGCAGGATCCCCGCCACGCGGTCTTCATGGACCTGATGCCGTACGCGCGCAGCCGCCCGCCCATCCCAGAGGGGCTGCTCCTCTGGCAGGAGCAGGCGCGGGCGCAGACAGACATCATCCAGCTCAAGCGCACACCGCGCGAGGCCCTGGAGGAGCTTAACCGCGTCGTGAATCTGGAGATCGAGAAGCGCAAAGCCGCAGAAAAGAAATAGCGGGGCTCACAGGGCCTCGGTATTCCCGACCAGGACGCGTGCCAGATGTCCCGCTCACGCGTGCTGCACTTCTACACGACGCTGCTGGAGCGGTATGGTGCCACGCCGCAGGGGCTGGGGTGGCCCGACGCCGAGGACCAGCAGTATCGCTTCCGGCTCTTGCTCGAGCATATTGAGCGGGAGGGCACGCTCCTGGACTGGGGCTGTGGCTTCGGCGACCTCAGCGTGCACTGGCCGGGCGAGTACATCGGCTATGACTGGCATCCACAGATACAGGCCATTGCGCGGCGGCGCTACCCCCGGGCCCGCATCGTGGACCGCCCGGAGCCGGCCGACTGGGTGGTGGCTTGTGGGGTGTTCAACCTGCGCGCTGGCGAGAAGTTCACGCGTCCTACGCTGCGAGAGATGTGGGCGCTGTGCCGCCGCGGCATCGCCTTCAACATGCTCTCGGCAAAGTGCAGCCACCAGCACCGGACGTACCTGTACCACGACCCCGACGACATGCTGGCCTTCTGCCGCCGCGCTATGTCCCCCCACGCCGAGCTCTACGAAGACGCTCGCTTGGACGAGTTCATCATCGTGGTGCGCCGCACTCCCCTGGCTGCGAGACAGCCCAAGGCCGAGTGCACCTAGCTGCCGGCAGCACCTTCGATCTCTGCGGCATACTCCTCGGCGTTGTCCTCGGGCTGGTAGCCGAGCAGCTCCTGCGCGCTGGAGATATCCCAGTAGCGGCGGGTGTTGCCCGAGATGCAGTACACGATGGCGAAGCGTATAGGCGATTCAAGCGCCCGCCAGCAGAGCTGTGCCGTATCGCGCGGGCTAGACCACGTCGAGAGCGCCCGCACGCTGGTGGGCCTTGGCAGGAACGAGCCAATGCGCAGGCAGATAATCGAGATACCGAAGGCATCCGAGTAGTAACGTCCCAGCGCCTCACCGAACGCCTTGCTCACACCATAGTAGCTGTCCGGCCGCACCGGCAGATCGGGCGTGGTGTACACCTTCTCGATCTCGTACCAGCCGGTAACGTGATTGGTCGAGGCAAATACGATCTTCGGCACGTTGTTCAGCCGGGCGGCCTCGAAGACGTTATACGTGCCGATGATGTTGGCGTTCAGCACCTGCTCCCAAGTCGCGCGGCCGCTCGGGTTCGCCGCCATGTGAATAATGGCGTCCACGTCCTCGCAGGCTTTCTTCACCGCTTCCAGGTCCTCCAGGTTGCAGACGATGACCTCGTCGTCGCCCTGCGCTGGCAGGACCGTATGGTGGTACATCAGCCGCAGCGCATAGCGATCGGGGAAGCGCTCGCGAAAGTAGTCGGCCACGAACTTGCCGATGCGCCCGGCCGCGCCGGTGATCAACACCTTCTTGCGCTGCGCGCTCTGCAGATGAAGCGATGATGCATTTGTCTGGGTCAAGGCTTGCCTCACCAGGGAGTAGTTATCGGCACGCCCCCGGCGTGCCACGTACGGGGGAGTATACGAGCCGCACGGCAGGCCGGTCAACCATCTCGTCTTCGTTACCTTGCTCTTCGAGCAGCTCTCTCCTCGCGGTAGAGATGACGGTCAACGGATTTGGAGAACGAATTAACGAATTAAACGGATGGTTTCGCCTCCGGCAATGGGTTCGCCGGAAGCGGACGCGTCATCGCCGGGAGGGGTCCTGTTCTTGAGCATCCGTGCAACTGTGCCCGAAATCCGTTGATCGCTTCCCCGTTCACACCGCCGCACTGGCTGCTACGCCTCATGGTATGATGCCTGCGCCGGGCCGCGCGGTCCGATCCTGGGCCAGTTTGCTAGAGCGGGCGCAGGCACGGCCAGCATCACTCTCGACTGGAGGCACGCAGGCGTGAAGATCGTAGACGTCGTCATCGAACGGTTCCGCTACAAGTCGCGCATCGTCCGTGACGCAGAAGGGCACGCCCATCCCGGCCCTGAGCACGATGCGGTGCAGAGCTTGCTCCGCATCGTTACCGACGAGGGGGTGGAGGGCTACTACTTCGGCGCTGGCAACGCGGAAGCAATCCAGCATATCGTCAAGCCGGCGCTGATCGGCGAAGACCCCTTCTACCGCGAGAAGATCTGGCAGCGGCTCAAGGAGTGGCAGCGGCTGCACATCGGCGTGCTGTCCGACCGCGTGCTCGGCGCCGTGGATATGGCCCTGTGGGACCTCGCCGGGCGCTATCTCAACCAGCCGGTGTACAAGCTGCTCGGCGGCTATCGCGACAAGGTCAAGGCCTATGCCAGCACAATGTGCGGGGATGAGCTTGAGGGTGGTCTGAATACACCGGAAGCCTACGCCAACTTCGCTGAGCAGTGCAAACGTCGCGGCTACACTGCCTTTAAGCTGCACACCTGGATGCCACCCATTCCCTGGGCACCTGATCCGAAGAAAGACGTCGCAGCCTGTCGGGCGGTGCGCGAGCGCGTGGGCGATGACATGGTGTTGATGCTCGACTGTTACCATAACTATTCACGTGAAGAGGCGCTCTACATCGGCCGCGAGCTGGAGAAGCTGAACTTCTTTTGGATCGAGGAACCGATGGACGAGCACAGCATCTCGTCGTATGTGTGGCTCACCCAGCAGCTTGACATCCCGGTGGTGGGGCCAGAGACGGCGGAGGGCAAGATGTACACCCGTGCTGAATGGATCGTGCGCGGGGCGTCGGACATTAGCCGCGGCGGTGTAATGGATGTGGGTGGCATCACGCCCTTGATGAAGATCGCCCACCTGTGCGAGTCATTCGGCGTACGGATGGAGGTGCACGGTGGTGGGCCGGGCAATCTCCACGTCCTATGCGCCATGGGTATCCCCGGCGAGTACTACGAGCGTGGGCTGCTGCATCCCTTCCTCGATTATGAAAGCCAGACTCCGTGGCTGAACGAGATCGTGGACCCCATGGACAGCGAGGGATACGTCCACGTCTCGCAAAGACCCGGCCTAGGCTGGGATATCAACTGGGACTACATTCGCGAGCACCGGGTGTAGACAGACCCAGCCCCGCGGCGTGGGCCGCAGGGCTGGCCGGGCTCCCAGCAGGCAGCGCTCAAGCCACCCGACCGAGCGTGCTCTCGCCCCAGCTCGCTGTGACGCCCCCCCTCCCGCAGCGCGGGAGAGGGGGGAGGTGGTGAAGGCCCGTCACTCCACGCGGATCTCGGACGTGCGCCGCGTGCGAGTCTCTTCTTCCTCGCTCCGCTCCATCCGCTCGATAGCCTCGTCGATCAGGCTGCGGAAGGCCAGCAGCATCTCCTTCTGGGCATTCCGCAGATGCTGGCGGAACTCGCTCATGTCGACCAGACGGATGCGCGGTGCCTCGATCTCGATCCGGAAGAGCGGCTCGCGTTCACGCCTGTGCGCCTCGGCCTCCCCGCGCACCCGTTCGCCTTGCTCCTCGCCACCGGCATGCACATCCATGGCGTCTTCCTCCTGTACCCTCGTCGCATAGCCTCGACGCAATGCTATCAGGAGGCGCAGCCTCCTGCGACCCCACCGGCTGCGCCGCCAAGTCTACCTTCGCCCCGCCTGTGTGGCGGCCTGGCGCGGGACGCTACTGAACTCGATGCGCAGCACGCCGTTGTGGAACGTGGCACGGCGGTAGCGCTTCTCCACCAGCGCCCGCGGCAGGACGATGTTCCGCCGCACCATACCCAGCCGGATGATCAGCTCATCCCCGGTGCCGTGCAGCTCTACATCGCCCTTCTCAGCAAACGGCAACGGGATCGAGAGTACGTAGCCGTCCTCTACCTTGTCGATCAGATGCGGCTGGGTGCGGTACATGATGCAGCTCGGATCCGCGTCGCCGAAGATAGCCTGTCCCATCCTGTCCAGGGCATCCAGGCCGACGACCTCATGGTCGAACAGCGGCACCGGCAGGATGGGTAGGGGAGCGAATGCCTCCTCGACCATATGGCGGTAGCGGCCCTGAGTCTCTTTCCACGACGTAAAGTAGCTGTCGCTCACCTCGGCGGGCAGCAGCCGGTTACACACGATCGCGTCGGTCAGGTAGCCGTACAGGTTCAGATACGTGAAGGTGCGCTGGGCCTCTTTGATCACCATCTTCTCCGGATTGAGCACCAGCCGCACCGTAGACATCTCCTTATCGGCCAGCAGGGCGCGCATCCGACCGAGACGCTCGAAGAGCGTCTTCACTGATTCGAAGACGTCATCGCTGGGGAAGGGCATGTCCAGCACACGCTGTGCCACCGGACGGATCAGGCGGGCCGCCTGGCGCTCGATGGGGAAGATCTTCTCCAGCCACCACTGGGCCACCTCGGGGAAGCTGAGCAGACGCAGGGTCTCGCCGGTCGGCGCGCAGTCCACAACGATAACATCGAACTGCCCGGTCTCGTAGTGCTTGAGGAGCTGGAGCAGGCTGGCCAGCTCCTCCATGCCGGGCAGGATGGTCATCTCCTCGGCGATGAGCTCGTCCAGCCCGCGCCACTGGATCAGCGCGGTCAGGTACGCCTGGAGCGTGCCCCAGTGCGTGCGGATCTCATGAAAAATATCGACCTCTTGCCCCCACAGGTTGTCGGTGACGGGGTGGGGCTCTGGTCCGAGCTCGATGTCAAAGGCGTCGGCGAGGCTGTGGGCTGCGTCGGTGCTCATCACCAAGGTACGATAGCCCAGGCGCGACGCGCGCAGCGCGGTTGCTGCGGCGACGCTCGTCTTGCCGACCCCTCCCTTCCCAGTATAGAGAATAATCCTCATTCGCTCCCTCGTCTGCGTCAAACCTACCCGGCCTGCACACCAGATGCTTCGGAGGCTCGGTATGCTGCTTTCCCTCACGCGATGGGTCTTGCTACCCTCCCGCGCGAGCACCTGATAGGATGGGTGAACCCTTCTCAGCGCTCAGGCAGCCGACGTGGCGGACTGCATAGTAGCCTGACCCCCGCCACACAGCGCTCGCTCCAGGAAGGCTGTGACGCGGGCGCAGTAGCCCGGACGGTCCTGGAAGTAGGCGCCGCAATGAATGGTGTCGGTGATCCAGAGTTCCTTCGGCTCGCCCGCCGCAGTATAGATCCGCTGCGCGTGCTCGAGCGGGACAACGGTATCATAGGAACCGTGGATCACCAGCAGCGGTCGTGGTGCGATGTGCACCACGTCCCGTAGCGGCTCGACATCGCGAAAGCGATACCCGTACCGTTTGTATAACTGGCGGTCAACCATCGCCAGCACCGGCCCGGTCAGCGGGCCGAGCTTGCGTTGCACATGCCAGGCGACGATCTCGCGCTGGCTAGTGAACGGACTGTCAGCCACGACGGCGCGCACGTCCGGCTCGCGCGCAGCGACCATAATGGCGATGGCCGCGCCCATGGAATACCCGAGCACGCCAAGCGGCGAGCCGGGCAGACGCTGGCGCAGGAACGCCAGAGCAGCGCGTGCATCCTCGAGCTCTCGGTACCCCAGCGTGACCGGCTCACCAGCGTGGTCACCATGGCCACGGTAGTCAAAGAGTAGCACCGCAAAGCCCCGCCGCCACAAGTAGGAAGCAATGCCGAGCAGGTCACTCCGGCGCCCGCGGTAGCCCCCGCAGGCCAGCACGGCTGGGCCGCCGGCCTCCTGCGGCAGGAGCCAGCCATGGAGGAGCGCACCACCCTGCGTGGGAATCTGTACATCCTCCCAGGCGACCCCTGTCTCGAAGGGGGTCCAGGTGTATGCGGTGTCGGTGCGCGGCGATGGCCCGGTGAGCTGCGCCGTGACATACTCGACCAGCGCCAGCGAGGCCAGCCCGAGTGCTGCGGGCGCCGCCAAGCTCGCAGCCAGCAGCAGGCGTCCGGACAGACGCGCCGCCCGGACCAGCTCTTGCCCGCTGGCGCCACTCCCGAATGAACGGGCCGCATCGAAATAGCCTGGATGAAGCGACGAACCTTGCATCGTGCACGCAGTGAACTGGAAATCTCTCCCGCCGGCAGCATGGGCTGTACACACCACCGGCTGCTGCTGGCGAAGCGCAGGCGGCCCGTGCACGCTTGTGCTACCCTGCTGCGCGGCTACATGCGTAGTTAAGTATACAGCGCGCCGGGGTCCGTCGAAACGGGTCTCGAAACGGGTCTAGGGGAACTCACCATGCAACAAACACAAGTAGCCGGGAGCGTTACCTCCCAGCTGCTCGTGTCGCAGGCAGAGGGGCGTCGCGACCACGCCCGGAGGCCCCGACGCCCCTTCGGTCAGGCGGGCGCTACGCGCTCGGCACTGCCGCCTGGCCTGCTCCGCCGGCGGGGCGCAGGCGCTGCTCACCCTTGCCCCACGGGGTACCCAGCAGGGGCAGCAGGATGTAGTCCAGACCCCACCAGCCTGAGACGCGCCAGCCGTAGATGATTAGCGCCTCGAGGATGATCATCGTCGGGTTGCTCGACGTCGAGCCGGCGAACATGAAGGAGAAGTTCATCAGCAGGGCGAACGTCGCCGCGATGGCCGTGAGACCACCGAAGAGCAGGCCCAGCCCGACGAGGATCTCACCCCAGATAATCACCTGGTTGAACCAGGTGTGCCAGTTGTTATCCAGCATGTACTGGATGAAGGCCCGGTATGCCGGGTAGGTGATCGGCGGCCTGCCCTGCTGCGGCACGACCACAGCGCGCTCCCAGAAAGACCGCAAGGCCTGCCCGGTCTGGAACCACGCCGGATCAGTGAGCTTGTGCCAGCCGGCTTCCAGCCACTCCCAGCCCAGGAACAGGCGAATGCCCAGGTAGAGCGGAGCCGCTTCCTTCGCCCGGCGCAGGAACCTGGCGACCTTCCACTCCGGCGCCGCTGCCACCTCGTCCTCGGACGTCTCATCACGTCCAGGCCGGTAGAACTGCACGAGCACTGCCGCGATGCCAACCCAGAGGACCAGGCCAACTGCAAAGGCCAGCAGCGCGGTGCCGGCGCTACTCTGCGGGTTAGCCGCCACATAGAGCAGATAGCCGCCGATCAACGCCGCAATAGCAGCTATGACTTTGCGAACGACCGAGTTATCCATAGCTCACCTCCTTCGTCGTTCTCGCTCTCAATACCATAACCACATTATTACACATTACACCTTCCACTATACCTTCACTCACTATACCTTGCTATACCTATGGAACTGTGCCCACGGACGGTGCTCCAAGGCACTTCCTGAAATCCATTGTACCGGTGCTATCGTGTACCGGCGCTATCGTGCAGGTCCGTACCGCTGGAGCCTCTCGTCCTGGCCTGCCCTCTTCCTGCAGTTTCAGTATCCGCTCGGGAGCCGATGGTCTGCATCAGGAGAAAGTCCCGAATGCCGGACCGGCAATTCCCCGACCCCTCTGAGGCCCTCCGGCGGCCGGCCTACGCCGAGGCGCCATGCTACAATCCTGGCGATGGACTCTCTCCGAGCACGCTTCTACGATCTCAGGCTGCTCTTGACGTTCCGTGACGCTCTGGACACCCTCGACCCGAGCGGTCCTCCCGCCGCGCGCGTGCTCTGGCCGCTAGGTGATCCACCACTGAGCGGCCGGGCCGGTGTGCTAGCCGGCTCGTTTAACCCGCCGACCCTGGCCCACACAGCGCTCCTCGGGCACGCCCGCCGCGAACAGGGCGTCGAGCACGCCTGGTTTTTGTTGAGCAAGCACATTGTGGACAAGGAGCGCGTCACTGGCACGATGCTCGAGGACCGTTTGCTCTTGCTCAAGCTGATCGCCGAATCGCGCTCGGGCTTCGGGGTGGTGCTGGCCAATCGCGGGCTGTACGTCGACCAGGCCTTGGCGCTGCGTACCGTGCTGGGGCCGGCGGTAGAGATCGTATTCGTCGTGGGATACGACAAGATCATGCAGATCTTCGACCCGCGCTATTACGCTGACCGCGAGGCGGCCTTAGAGCAGCTCTTCGCCCATGCCTCGTTCCTCGTCGCACCGCGCGCGGGCTACACCGTCGACGACCTGCACCGCTTCCTCAGCCGGCCGGAGAACCGCCGCTTCGCCGTCGGCGTGCGCCCGCTCGGGCTCGAGCCGGACCTGCTCGCTGTCTCCTCCACCCAGGTGCGGGCGCTGGTTGCTGCCAGGGGTGACTACCGTCCCTACGTGCCTCCGGAGGTGGCAGCATTCATCGAGGAAACGGGCGCCTACGCCGGGCCGAGGCGGCTGGCCGGGGGTGAGCATGTCGATGCTTACGCCGTGCGCGCCGGGCTCTTCCAGGCCCTGGCATCGCTGGCGCCCCGCCCGATAGAGGCAGACTTCCGATCGCTGGTCATGGCAGCGCTAGCGGATACCCCTGAGGCAGCTGTGCTGCGTGCTGAGGCGCTGTCAGGCCGCGCCGGGCCGGCGCTGCGCCAGTGGCTTGTCACTCACCACGGGTGATCAGCCGGATCCGTTCAGCAACCAGCTCGGCCAGGTGCAGCGCGCGGGGGACAGGCGCGCCAGGATGCGCCCGCGCCCAGACGTCCAGGCCACCGCGCAGGTGCATCAGGCAGCCTGGGTTGTCCATCACAGCTGCCTCGGCGCCGGTGGCCAGGATGTGCTTGATCTTGCGGCGCATGATGCGCTCAGCCACGCGCGGGTGCTCCAGCGAGAACGAGCCGCCGAAGCCGCAGCAGATGTTCGCGTCCTCCATCTCCAGGAGAGGCAGCCCGAGCACGGTGGTGATCAGGCGTCGCGGCTCGGCGCGCAGCCCCAGGCAGTTACAGGACTGGCAGGCATCGTGATAAGTCACCGTCAGCACTGGCATGCCATCGCGGACGAGCGCCCCGTCGGGTAGGCGGGCCACGCGGTCCAGAAACGTGGTGAAGTCAATGATCCGCTGCCCCAGGGCGCGAGCACGGCTGCGCAGCTCGGCGTCGTCCTCCAGGATGCGCAGGTAGTCCTGGGTCATAGCGACCACGCACGAGGTCGAGCTGCTGACGATGTAGTCTGCCTGCACCTGCTCGAGCGCCTCCAGCGTCCGGCGGGCCATGCGGCGGGCATCGGGCTCGTCACCGGCGTTGACCGCCGGTAGGCCACAGCAGCTCCATCCAGACGGGAACACCACGCGGCAGCCCAGCGCCAGCAGCACTTGCCAGACTGCCTCGCCTGTGCTGGGAGAGAGCCGGTCGGTGATGCAGCCAGGGAAGTACGCTACCGTGAGCCCGGCCGCGCCGTTCGGCACAACCGGCTGCTGCGGCCCGGCAGGCAGCGCACGCGCCCGGTCGCGGAACGGCTGCCGGGCGATCGCCGGCAGCGAGCGCCAGCGCGCCTGCTCGCGCAACAGCGGCAGCGGCACCGTGCGCACGAAACCGTCCTGGACAAACGGCCCCTGCAAGTGGCTCAGGAGGCGCACCGCCCGCTCAAACCTGGGCGGATCTGCCAGCGTCTCCAGGGCCATACGCTTGAGCCATGGCATCCCCCTCTTCTCGGTGACCTGCCGGCGCACCTCCATGATCTGCGCCGGTAGCGGGATGCCCGCCGGGCAGACGGTCTCGCAGGCGTTGCACTGCGCACACAGGCTCTGCGGCCCGGCGGCCTCGTCCAGGCCATGGTGGATGGCCGTGAGCATCAAGCCAACCGGGCCGGTATAGATGTAGCCGAACGCGTGGCCGGATACCTCCTGGAACGGCGGGCAAACATTGGCGCAGGCGCCGCAGCGGATACACTGGAGCACTTCACGCAAGCGCGGGCTCTCCCGCGTGGCTAGGCGGTTATTATCCAGCAGGATGATGTGCAGCTCTTTAGGGCCTTGGACACCGATGGTCAGCGTCAACTCGATGTCAGCTGTACGGCTGGGGCCAGTGATATAGCTGACATAGGTGGTGAGTTTCTGCCCAGTGGCCGAGCGCGCCAGCACCTTCAGAATCGCCGTGGCGTCCTCAAGGGTAGGCACGATCTTCTCTACGCCGAGCATCGCCACGTGCACCGGCGGTAGGCCGGTGGCCAGACGGCTATTGCCCTCGTTAGTGACGATAACTAGCGTGCCCGTCTCGGCGATAGCGATGTTCGCGCCCGAGATGCCTAGATCGGCCTCGATGAAGAAGCGGCGCAGGTGTGTGCGCGCGACCTGCACCAGGGCCTCGGGATCAGGCGGGACCTCTTCGCCGGTGAGCTTGCCGAAGAGCGCAGCGATCTCTTCGCGGGTGCGGTGGACGGCCGGTACGATCAGATGAGAGGGATGATCGCCGGAGAGCTGCATGATCCACTCGCCCAGGTCGGTCTCGATGACCTGAACGCCGAGGCTCTCCAGGAAGGGGTTGAGCTCAACCTCCTCCGTGGCCATGGACTTCGACTTCACGGCTAGCTTCACGCTGTGCCGCTGCACGATCTCTCCTACGATGCGCCGGGCATCCTCAGGCGTCGCGGCGAAGTGGACGTTCGCACCGACCTTCTCGGCTTCTTCCGTGAACTGCCGAATGAGCTCAGGCAAGCGCTCAACCGCGGCGCGGCGGCGTGCGGCAACATCGGCCTGGAGCGCCTTGAAATCTACCCCCTCGAAGGCGGCCAGGCGCTTGGCCCGAAAGGAGGGCAGGGCCCGGTCAAGGGCCAGGGTAACGTTCGGTGAGGCCAGAGCTCGCTCCAGCCGCTCCTTGAAGGAAGGACGGGCGTGGTGTGCCGGGCGAGCATCACGCTTCTGTGTGGTCGAAGCCTTTGGCGTTCCTGTCGAGGTCGTCATCGTAGCAGTCCTGGCAGGCCACCGTGTCTGGCAGCGTGCACGCGTATTCTAGCGCGTTCTTCGCGGCCGGCTCACATTCTCTCAGATTGGGAGGCGGCAATCAGGAGGCGTTGACGCTACACTCGTTTATTCGTAGTATACAAAGAAGCAAAACAGACCAGCCGGCCTGCCAGCGTTCTAGGGTGGGGATCGTTCGGCATGCTGGGCAGCCTGCTATGCCCTCGCGGGCGTCTGGCGATCCGACGAGCAGCGCAGCGATGTCCTTCTCCTCCGCCTCAGCACAGTCGGTAGGGGACGCACACCGCTCCTCACAGCCGCCTGGACTGCGCATCCAGCTGCTGGGTGGTTTCCGCGTCTGGGTCGGTAACCGCACGATCCCCGACCAGGCGTGGCGGCCGCGCGCGACGGCCACGGTCCTCAAGCTTCTTGCGCTGGCCCCAGGACACCAGCTCCACCGGGACGAAGTCCTGGAACTGCTGTGGCCAGAGACCCCGGTGGCTACTGCAGCTAACCGCCTGCATGGGATCCTCTACACAGCGCGGCGGATTCTAGAGCCCGACCTCCCCCCGCGCGCAAGGTCAGCTTACCTGCGTATGGAGGGAGAGCAGGTGGCGCTGTGTCCGGGTGGGGCACTCTGGACAGACGTTGCCGCCTTCGAGACCGCCGCTGCCTCTGCTGAGACCTCGCAAGAGCCAGCCACATGCATGGCAGCTATTACCCTGTACGGTGGGGAGCTCCTGCCGGAGGATCGATACGAGGAATGGGCGGTACGCCGACGTGAGGAGCTCCATGCTCGCTATGTGGCGCTGGTGCGCCGGCTTGCCGAGCTCTGCCAGGCGCAGGGTGATCTGGCGGGTACGATCGCTGCGCTGGAGCGCCTGATCGCGGCCGAGCCTACGGATGAGCCAGCGCACGTGGCGCTGATGCGCCTCTATGCTGCTACGGGCCGCCGCACCCAGGCCTTGCGCTTATACAATCAGTTCCGCGAGACCCTGCAGCGTGAGCTGGAGGTCGAGCCTGAGGCGGCGACGCAGCGCCTCTATGAGGACATCCTCCGTGGGGATATCCCCTCAGTCCAGGAGGTCCCTGCGCAGGGCGACTGGCAGGCCGGGCGCGGCGTTCACCCGCCAGCGCAGCGCCGGCATAATCTCCCAGTGCAGCTCACCAGCTTCATCGGCCGGGAACGGGAGATTGCGGAGGTCACAGGACTCCTCACCACGAGCCGTCTGGTCACGCTCACCGGCACAGGTGGCTGCGGCAAGACACGGCTGGCCCTGGAAGTGGCCGCTCGCGTGGTGGACTGGTTTGCCGACGGAGTGTGGCTGGTGGAGCTGGCTGCGCTTACGGATGGGCAACTCGTGGTGCAGGCCGTGGCATCCGCGCTCGGTCTGCGCCAGCAATCCGGGCGCCCGCTCGTCGAGATCCTCGTCGATTACGCGCAGCCACGACATCTACTGCTGGTGCTAGACAACTGCGAACACCTGGTCGGAGCCTGCGCCGCGCTGGCCGACCTTCTGCTACGGGACTGTCCCCGCCTGCACATCCTGGCGACGAGCCGGGAGCCGCTCGGCATCGCTGGGGAGACGCGCTGGCGCGTCCCTTCGCTCGACACGCCCGATCCGCACACGCTGCCGGACGGCGTTGATCTGCCGTCATTGCTGGCCGGCTACGATGCTGTACGCCTCTTTGTCGATCGCGCCCGGCTGAGTGCTCCCAACTTCATGCTCACGCCGCACAATGCTGCTGCTGTGGCGCAGGTGTGCCATCGGCTCGATGGCTTGCCGCTGGCGATCGAGCTTGCCGCGGCGCGAGTGAATGTCCTGCCCGTCGAACAGATTGCCGCACGCCTTCACGACGTCTTCCACCTGCTCGGGGGCGGCAGCCGGACTGCCCTGCCACGTCAGCAGACGCTGCAGGCGATGATGGACTGGAGCTACGACCTGCTGTCCGAGAAGGAGCAGCGACTGCTGCGCCGGCTGGCGGTCTTCGCCGATGGGGCGACACTGGAGGCTGCTGAAGCGATCTGCACGGGGAACGGCATCGACGCGGCCGAGGTGCTGGACCTCCTGGCCGCGCTGGTGGATAAATCGCTCGTCATCGTGGAAGAGCACGCTGGGGAGGCGCGCTACCGGCTGCTGGAGATCATCCGGCAATACGCCGCAGGGAAGCTGCAGGCTGCTGGCGAAGAGGCGGAGCTACGACGGCGCCATCGCGACTGGTATCTCCGGCTGGCTGAGCGTGCCGAGCCGGAGTCTTGGGGTGCGGCGCAGCGGCTCTGGCTTGAGCGCCTGGAACTCGAACATGAAAATCTGCGCGCTGCGCTGGCATGGAGCGTGGCCGACCCACAGGGTGCTGAGGCGGGACTGCGGCTGGCTGCGGCGCTCTGGAACTTCTGGTGGATGCGTGGGTACCTGAGCGAGGGGCGGCGCTGGCTGGAGCAGATGCTGCGTCGCCAGGAAGAGGCGCCGCTCGCGGCGCGCGCAAAGGGCCTGCATGCGAGCGGCGTCATCGCCTACGCCCTGGGCGATCATGCCACGGCGAACCAGGAGCTAGAGCAAAGCCTGGCGCTGTACCAGAGCTTGGGGGACCGGCGCGGGATCGCCCTGAACCTGACGTACCTTGGCATGCTGGCCCGCCATCGAGGCGAGTATGCGCGCGCCTCGACGTTGCTGGAGAAGAGCGCCACCCTCCTCCGGGGCCTCGGGGAAACCTGGGCCATGGCTGTGGCGCTGAACGTCCTGGGCGACATCGCTGCCGACCAGCGGGACTACGCTACGGCGCGCGCCTTCTATGAGCAGGGGCTGGGCTTGCTCCGCCACGTCCAGGATACCTGGGGTATCGCCTTCACCCTGGTCCATTTGGGTCGAGTCGCCTATTGGCAGGGCGAGCACCGGCACGCCGTACTGTTGTGTCGGGAGGCGCTGACCCTGTTGCAAGAGCTTGGTGTCCCGCGGGGGACGGCGGCCTGTCTGGAGACACTGGCAGGCATTGCCGCGGCGCGCGGGCAGCTTGATCGTGCCACCCAGCTGTTCGGCGCGGCGGCTGCGCTGCGCCGGAGCCTGGGCACGCCGAGTGCGCCGCAGGAGCGCGCTGACAACGAGCGGGTTATCGCGATGCTGCGCGCTGGGCTGGGTGCGGAAGCGTTCGCTGAAGCATGGGCGGCTGGCTCGACGTTGCCGACTACTCAGGCAGTCGCTGCAGCGCTTGCGGTCCAACCGGACACTCCTTCGGCAGGCTCATGACGTGGCTGGCCGACGGCTCCAGCCAGCTAGCCGGTACACGCAAGGCCGCGTAGAATAGCAGCGCAACGGTCTGGAGGAGCACGTTGGCGGGACGAGGCTAATTGGATGAGCACCGCATGCTGTCGCTTGCCGCTGGTGGTCTGGATCGGGATCGTGCTGGCGTTCCTTGCTCCCGCCCTGGTCGTGCAGGCCGCGCCGGCGCGACAAGACGCCCTGCCGAAGGGTAGTGTGGTTATCCTGCAAGGCACGCCCCATTTATGGATCGCCGACGAGTAGGGCAACCTGCACTGGGCCGCTGGCGCGCGGGCCCTCATCGGCCGGGAAGTTGATTGGACCTCGCGACGTGAGGTCACCCTCGAGGTGCCCAGCGCCTGCCGCGGGGTGACCCGTGGCTGCCGGCCGGCCTCCTGCGAGAGGGCGACTCCTTGTACCTGGTTACGTGGAATACCGAGGATCCGGTGCCGCTCCTCCAGCTCATCCAGTCGCTCCAAGAGGTCGACCTCTTGGGCATCAACGCAGCGAACCTCAGCGCGTCCACGCTGGACTGCGCTGACTGGGAGCAGCGCTATGGCATCGAGGCCGGCTCGCTCCCACGGGCGGCTCTAGCGCCCGTCCCAGCACTGGAGGAGCCGAGCCCGGCCCTGCCGGCGGGGCCGGTGCTTCTCGCGGAGAGCTTCGATGACTCCGCCCGAGGGGCGCTGCCCCAGAGTTCGTCGGCGCCTGCCCTCTGGCTAGTAGGCTAGCAAAACGGGGAGTACGTGGTCAGCAGCATCGATCCCTTTCGCAGCGGTGCGCTGGGTGTCAGGCTCCCGAACATATACACGGACGTGACGCTGGCGGTAGACGCCCGGCTCACCGCGGGACTGCGCGCCGGTTACGTTGCCATCGCCTGCCGCGCTGGGGCCGGCCACTACCACCTCACGGTCCATCCAGACTCCCGTTCCTTCGCGCTCGCTCGCTGGGACGGTGGAACTCGTGTCGCGCTGGTCGACTGGCGGGTCTCCCCGGCGATTAAAGAGTGGTTGCAGACGAACCGTCTTGCGCTGAGCTACGTCGGGAGTACGATTACCGCCCGCGTGAACGGGGTGCTGGTCGCTTCGGTGCAGGACAGCACTTACCGTGAGGGCGCGCTCTGGATCGGCGCCGGCGCCTTTTCGGGAGGCACGGGAGTTGATCTCAGCCCGGTTCGACAACCTGCTCGTCACCCGGCTCTGAGGGAAGGCACTTGTGGCTGAGCCATGGGCGGTTCGGTGGCTGGCAACACATGTCGCCTTGCTGGTGCAAGGCTACGCGATCCAGCTCTCGGATGGCTGGCGCGCTAGCTCAAGCGTGGTGCTGGCGCGCACCTCGGTTGGCTGGCATCTCTTTGATCCCGGCCTCAACCGGGCCGCGCTGCTCAAGAGTCTGGTTGCTATAGGGGTCAAACGCCGAGAGATCGCCACTGTGTGCCTGACGCACTACCACCTTGACCATACGTATCTCACTGCCCTCTTCCCGCAGGCGACCATCGTGGATCGGTTCTACGAGTACCGTCGTGACCGGCTCCGGGAGCATCTGGGCCAGATCGCAGATGGGGCGATCCGGGTGCTGTCTACGCCTGGACACTGCCCGGAGCACTGCTCGTTTTTCGTGCAGCCGCACACGCTCGACGACGAGCCCGTCGTCGTGGCCGGGGATGTCTTCTGGTGGCCTGAAGAGGTGCCACAGCAGGTGGACCTCGAGGCACCGGACCCTCTGGCGACCGACCATGCCGCGCTGGTCGCGAGCCGCCGTCGCGTCCTTGAGGCCGCTCGTGGCGGGTGGATCGTCCCGGGGCATGGCGTGCCGTTTCGCAGCAATAGGGGAGCTGGCACGCCGTTGCCACCGCCCATGGCGCGCTGACCGAGGGGGCGTTTGCCTGGGCTCGCTACTGCCTGGTATAATCGACTGTGCTGCAGCCGGATGCCGTGGGGCAGCACAGCGGGGAGTAGCGCAGCCTGGTAGCGCACTTGAATGGGGTTCAAGTGGTCGGCGGTTCAAATCCGCCCTCCCCGACCTGCGCTGGTGGAGCATCGGGACTATGACAAGTACGTCCCGATGCTCTATGTTTTTATTTTGACCGCATCTAGCCGGTGATTCACCAGGGCCACTTTACTCTCACTCTCAGAAAGATTCCCTCTGTCGCGATGGCCTGAAAGAGGCTTGATTCTGTGACCGATCCACCCGGGTACGATGACGAGAAGATCAGTGCCTGGCTCTCGCTCTGCTCCCCGAGGGTTAGGATCCGAAGAGCGGAACTACAATAGAGTACAATAGAGATTTATGCGTGCTTCCGGCGCTCCCACGCCTCCGGGTTGACCAGGTGCGGGGGGCGCTCGCCGCGCAGGGCAGCCAGCAGGTTGCGCGCTGCCATTTCAGACATTTTCGCACGTGTCGCGACGCTGGCGCTGGCGATGTGCGGCACAATGATCACGTTTGGACGGTCGAGCAGAGGGCTGTCTAAGGGTATGGGCTCGGGATCGGTGACGTCGAGCGCGGCCCCGCCGATCCATCCCTCATCCAGCGCGCGCACCAGCGCCGCCTGATCAACGATGCCCCCACGCGCGGTGTTCACCAGGATGGCATTGCGCTTCATCAGCCGGAGTTCCCGTTCGCCGATGAAGTGACGCGTCTCGGCGTTCAGCGGGAGGTGCAACGACACGTAATCGCTCTGGCTCAGGAGCTCCTCGAGCGAGACGCGCTGAGCGCCGGTCGCCTGTTCAACCTCTGGCTTTGCCGTGCGACTGACGTACAAGATGCGCATGTCAAATCCTCGAGCGCGTTTGGCTACCTCGCGGCCGATCGCCCCCATGCCCACGATGCCGAGCGTGCGATGGTGCACATCCTGGCCGACGAGCAGGCTGGGCAGCCAGTGCTTCCACTTGCCGGCGTGCACATACTGGTGCCCCTCCACGATGCGGCGCGCCGCAGCCATCAGCAGGGCGAAGGTGTGGTCGGCGCACGTCTCAGCCAGGATGCCAGGTGTATTGCACACCAGGATGCCGCGCCGCGTTGCCTCGGCGACATCCACGTTGTCGTAGCCGACGCCGAAGTTGCTGATGACGCGCAGGCGCGGGGCAGCATCCATCGCCTCACGGTCCAGACGCTCCGTAGTATTGGAGACCATGACACCCTCGACATCGGCGATTGCGCGCAGGAACTCCTCACGTGGCAGGAGCTCCTCGCCCTCCCGAATAACCGCGTCGCATTCCGCCTCGATCATCTCAGGACCGGGCGAAGGGAAATGCCAGGAGACGAACACTTTCGGTCGTGCTGCGGGTTGCGCCATCGGTCGTTCCACCTGCGGCAAGAGTGAAGAGTAGCGTAAGTAGAGTAATGAGCTGGCTGGCCTGATAGTAGGCACGGGCTGGCCCGCTGTCAACCGGCGGCGCATCCGCACACAACAGGCCAGTGCGCGGATGCGGTCGAGAGACGATCGGGCCAGCCGGGCCGGTGCGACTGGCTGCGCAAGCAGGTCCTTACGGCCCTAGTGAGACGGGGTTCCCTGCCGTAGGATAGGCGTGCTGTGATACCGCTGCGCCGAAATCCGCTGCCACGTTGTGCCGGGGGACGTGTCCTACGCGCCCCGGCCGGCCTGTTCCTCCTGCTGCTGGCGCTTACTCAGACGAGCTGCACGGTGGGTGCTGAGCAGACAGCGGGCTCGCTGCGAGTAAGCGTCGGGCCCTCGGCCCAGCCCGGTGACCTCGCGCTGGGACTGCAACTGCTGGTGCTACTGACCGTGCTGAGCCTCGCGCCAGCAATTCTCACCCTGATGACCTCCTTCGTGCGTATTGTGATCGTGCTGTCGTTCGCACGCACGGCCATCGGGGTGCCGCAGTTGCCGCCGAACCAGGTTCTGCTGGGGCTGGCGCTCTTCCTGACTGCGTTCATTATGGCTCCGGTGTGGCAGCAGGTGAATGATACGGCAGTACAGCCCTACCTGCGGAACGAGCTGCCGCTGAGCGAGGCGTTCGAGCGCGGCATGGAGCCGGTACGTGAGTTCATGTTGCGGCAGACCCGAGAGAAGGACCTGGCGCTGTTCGTCAGCCTGGCAAAGCTGCCCCGGCCGCGCAATCCATCGGAGATCCCGACGCACATCCTGGTGCCTGCGTTCGCCATCAGTGAGCTGAAGACAGCATTTCAGATGGGCTTCATCATCCTGGTGCCCTTCCTGATCATCGACATGGTCGTCTCCAGTACGCTGATGAGCATGGGAATGCTGATGCTCCCTCCCGTGACGATCTCCCTGCCATTTAAGATCCTGTTGTTCGTCATGGTTGACGGCTGGCACCTGATCGTGCTGAACCTGGTGGCGAGCTTCAGCTAGGCGCCGGCCTTGCCGGTGCAGGCTCAGGCGCAGTCTATGGTAAACTCACCTACGTGCGGTAGGCGGTTCTCCTCTCGACACCGGCCGGCGCGTACCGTAAGCTGAGGCAGAGCGTATCGCTCACCTGCAACGAGCCTGCGCAGGAACCACACAGTGCCGCGACATCGCTTAGGGCTGCACGCACGCTACGCGCGTCGGGAATTGCTGGTGCTGCCGCTCGCCGGGGCGCTAGCGGCTGGATGTGGTAAGGCGCGCCCGCTTACGGCCAGGGCGAACGAACAAGGGAACGGACTCGAGGCCGAGTATTGGGATAATGCGGAGTGGAGCGGTGAGCCACGCATCAAGCGTGTCGATCCGCTCCTCGATTTCACCTGGTCGCGCTCCCCTATCAACGGCGGGCGGCCCGTGCTGTTCAGCATTCGCTGGCGCGGCTTTCTCCGTATCCCGAATGAGGAGCCGGGCTACTACGTGCTGACGCTGCTGTCCGACGATGGTTCCTGGCTCGACCTTGACGGGACGACGATTATCGACAACGGCGGTATCCACTACCCGGAGGCGCGCAGCAAACGCCTGGCGCTCACGATTGGCTGGCACCAGATCGAGATCCGCTATTTCGCCGGGCCGGATCCCCCGGCGATGCTGCGCTTTTCATGGGAGACACCATCGGGCCGCCGGGAGGTAGTCCCACAAGCAGCGCTCTATACCCGCCGGCCGCAGTTCTAAGCGGAAGGCTCATGCGGACGCCTGATGTACAGCAGGACAGCCCGCAGCAGTTCAGCGCTGTCGAACGGCTTCTGAAACCACGCTACTACGCCGCGGGGGAGTATTCCTGGACTGGGCGCTGTGGACAGTACGATAATAGCCGGGGCAGGGGCGGCTGGTGGGAGTAAGAGCGCCTGAAGGACCGCGTTGGGGCCCTCCCCGGAGGGCCGCCAGTCGAGCAGTAGCACCTCCGGCTGCGTTGTGCGCAACGCAGCGCGTGCTGCACCGACTGTCTCGGTCGCGCCAGTTATGAGCGCATGCTCCTCGAGCAGTTCTCGCAGGAACTGCCGCGTTGCCGGGTCTCGCTCGATGATCAAGACGGTGCCATGCGAGCCCTCGGCTGGCCCAGCACGCCCCATCGTCTATGTCCCTTCAGGAATCTGTCGTGCTATCTGGAGCGCCGTATCTCCAGCAGCCGCGTACGCTCCGGGTAGACTGGTTGCCACCCGTGCTTCCAGCCCGTACCTTAGCATGGCGTCTAAGAGGTCCCCCAAATAGGCTATGACTTTCAGGCTAGCGAATAGGCGCGTGCCAGCATCTCGGTACATACTCGCCAGCATGCGTTCTATAACTATTGTATTCGCGCTGCTATTTTGCGGTTGACGCGTACAAGTGCTCCAAGTACAGTATGTGACATAGGGTAGCAGAGCCGGATGGACCCCTGCCGCGAGTGCATGGGCAGGCGGGGCGGTGTGCCGGTCAGGGCGAGCCGGCGGCGCAGTCCCCGAAAATGGAGTTGTGGCAACATGGAGGGCTCCTTCCGTCTCGGCCGCATCGCTGGCATCGACGTCTCGATCCATGCGAGCTGGCTGGTGGTCTTCGGCCTAGTGGTGTGGTCGTTGGCCTCCGGCTATTTGCCGGGGCTGTACCCCGGCTGGGCTCCGGCGACGTATCTCCTGACGGCCATCGTTGCCGCGCTGCTGCTGTTCGCCTCTGTGCTGGCCCATGAGCTTAGCCACTCCGTCGTGGCGCGGGCACGCGGCCTGCCGGTGCGCGGGATCACGCTCTTCATCTTCGGCGGTGTGGCGAATATCGGGCAAGAGGCTTCTCGCCCGCTCGATGAGTTCCTCATGGCTGTTGTTGGCCCGCTCTCCAGCCTCGTGCTGGCCGCCCTGTTCTGGGCGGCCAGTGTACTGGCGCGCCCCCTGGCGACAACGCCTGCGCATGCCATCTTGGTCTACCTAGCCACGCTGAATACCGCCCTGGCGCTCTTTAACCTCCTGCCGGGCTTCCCGCTCGATGGGGGGCGGGTCTTACGCTCCATCGTGTGGGGAGTCACCGCTGATGTTCGCCGCGCCACGCAGATCGCTGCTATGACCGGGAACGCCGTCGCCTACCTGTTCATTCTGGGCGGGCTGTGGATCGCCTTTGTGCGCGGTGATTTCTTCAACGGCATCTGGCTGGCGTTCATTGGCTGGTTCTTGAACAATGCAGCAGATGCCAGCCGCCGCCAGGTCGAGATGCAGTATCGTCTGGCCGGCGTGCGGGTCGGTGACATTATGAATCCCGCTCCGGTGGTGGTGGCGCCTGAGGTGACCCTGCGTGACCTGGTCAACGACTACGTGCTACGCCGCGGTGTGCGTGCGTTGCCGGTCGTTGAGGGTGACCGCCTGGTGGGGATCATTACCCTGAGCGACATCAAAGAGGTCCCTCAGGATCAGTGGCCGACAACGACTGTGGGGGAGGTGGTGCGGCGGCGGACCAGTCTGGTCGTGGCCACGCCACGCCAGGACCTTGCCTCGGCGATCAATGCGCTGGCCGAGGGAGATCTCAACCAGTTGCCGGTGGTCGAGGATGGACGCCTGGTAGGCCTGCTCACGCGAAGCGACATCATCCGGTATTTCCAGGTACGCGAGCTCCTGGGCCTGGACACGCCACCACGGCGTGGAGGAGCACCGCCGCGCGAGCCGGGCGAGCGCCGGGCGGTGTAAGGCCTGGAAGCCTTGTAAGCTTTGTGAGGCCTGGAAGTCCGAATAGAAACACGAATAGAAACCACCCAATCAACACCAACGTTGATGCCCAGAATACTGCACATCAGGCAGATACATTAGGTAAAGAGCCGTATGCCACGGTCCCTGTGGGCTGCCCTGGCGCTCGCGCTGGTCGCGCTCGTCTCCGGCTGGCTGCGCCTCCCTCAGCCGCTAGTCTTCACGCTCTGCGCCGCGGCGATTCTTCCCCTCTCTGCCGTTATCGGCCGGGCTACCGAAGACCTGGCCGACCACATGGGGCCGCGCTTCGGCGGACTGCTGAACGCTACCTTTGGCAACGCTGCGGAACTGATCATTACGATCTTCGCTCTCAAGGCCGGGCTGGTCACGCTGGTGAAGGCGTCGATCACCGGCTCGATCATTGGCAACGCCCTGCTGGTCCTGGGCCTGGCGGCGCTCGTGGGCGGCTGGCGGCACGGAGTGCAGACATTCGATGCCCGCGAGGCAGGGCGCCACAGCACGATGATGATCCTTGCTATCATCGGGCTTTACCTGCCGGCTGGCTTCGCCACTATCATGCGCGACGCTGTGGTAGTAGAAGAATTGAGCATCCTGGTCGCGGTGGTGCTGTGGCTCACCTACGCCGCGTACGTGGCATACGGGATCTTCATGCCGGCAGGCGGCCCGCGCCTGGTGGTGGCCGAGCCCCGCCCTGTGGCCGAAGATGCACGGCCCGCCGGTAAAATCAAGCCAGCAGCCCGGGGCATGTCTCCGCAGGTGGCCGGCCATCATGCGCCGTGGAGCGTACGGATAGCTCTAGCTGTGCTGGTAGGAGCAACGGTGCTGACCGCGCTGGTGAGCGAACTGCTGGTACGCACGGTTGAGCCTGTGACGCACGCGCTCGGCTGGACGGAGCTCTTTGTCGGCGTGATCCTCGTGCCGATGATTGGCAACGTTGCCGAGCACTTCGGTGCGGTGATCGTGGCCTGGAAGAATAACATGGACCTGTCGCTCGCCATTGCCGCTGGCTCATCCACCCAGATCGCGCTCTTCGTCGCGCCGCTGCTGGTGCTGGTGAGCCTGGCGCTGGGCCATCCCATGGACCTGGTGTTCGTCCCGATGGAACTGCTGGTGCTGGGCCTGGCGACGGCGATCTTCGCCTATATCAGCCAGGACGGTGAGTCGACCTGGCTTGAAGGAGTACAACTGCTGGCAGTCTATCTCATGGCTGGCCTGGTTTTTTATCTCCTGCCGACCCAGGGCTGAGCGGTACAACATGGGAGCGAGGAGGTACAGGCATGACTGCAGCCCGACGGCCTACGGTCCTGGTCGTAGACGATGAGCAAGAGAATCTGGCTGTCATGTGCGATATCCTCCGCGAGGTCGTCGGGGCTGTGCCAATTGCTGCTGCGTCGGCGACGGAGGGGCTGGAGCTGGCACGGCAGCACCAGCCCGACCTGATCCTGATGGACCTCTTGCTCCCAGACATGGAAGGCCTGGGAGCGGTGGCTCGGTTGAAGCAAGACCCTGCTACCGCGTCGATCCCGGTTGTTGCGGTGAGCGCCCTGGTTAGCCGCGCGGATCGCGACCAGGCGCTCGCGGCGGGGTGCGTGGATTATGTGGGCAAACCGTTCGATCTCGATGAGCTTGTGGAGACGGTCAGACGGCACCTCGCCCCGGCAGGATCAGGCCCGAGGGCGTCCGGCGCGGCAGATTCGCACGAGCCTGCGTGATGCTGAGCAGCGCGAGGGCGCGTGCGAAGGGATGGCGTGCAATCGGTACAGCAGGATCCTCGAAGGCCAGCGCCGCTGCCAGGGCGCGGCGCGCTGCATCAGGCTGTCCCGTCTTCAGGAAGATGTAGGCCATCTCCTCCAGCCGCCGCCTGTACAGATGGCGGCGCTCCTCGGTGAAGTACCGCTCCACCGCCTGCGAGACGAGCTGGTTGATCCGCTCTTCCTGAGCAGTTTCGCTCAGCACCAGCGGGCTCTCTTCTGCCTGGACGAGCTCAAAGGCGATATCTGTTACCTCATCAGGGAACGGCCAGCTCTGAAACTCCGGCAGCTCCAGAAGGTTGGCCGATTCAGCAAGGACGCTCCAGCGGCCGCGTAGCTGCTCGGCGTCGAGGAGATCATAGACGGGAGGGCGGGGAAGCGCCGTGCCGGGCGGAGCGAGCACATCACGCCACCGCAGGAACTCGGCGTCGGACTCAAGGCGGATCGTGGTTCGACGCGCTTCCGCCTCAGCGATCAGACCACGAGCATACTCCGGCGGGATCTCCACCAGCGGAAAGCCGTGCGCATCGCGATTGTGCTCCTCGACCTCGCGGAGCGCCCGGCGCGTGGTGGTCGGTACGGCAACGAAGTGCTGCACGCCCTCGCGCTCGTTGAGGATCATCCGCGCCAACACAGTGGGCTCCATGCGACGGCGCATCGTCACCCAGAGCAGCCGGCTGCCGGTGCCGTCAATGTTACTCGCCCACGCCTGGAGCACTTGCTGGGGCGGCGGGACCACCACCGCCGGGCGCTCTGGAGCTGGTGGCTGCACGCCGATCTGCCGCAGCCGGAACAGGGCGCGGCGGGCGGCTCGCTGCACCTCGCGGACGGCCGTGCGTTCGGCAACCTCCTCCAAGGCAGCGGCGGCAGCCGGCGTGGCGATCGTCGCCAGGGCCTCGATGGCTGTCATCTGGAGGTGCGTATCGTCGCTTGCCGCGACGAGGCGGAGGAGCGGCAGGGCGCGCTCGCCTACTTCAGCAGCAAGCTGGCGCAGTGCCTGGAAGGAGACCGGCCGGGCCATGAAGCGGAGCTGGCCGATCAGCCCATCGAGCGCCAGCTCAGATGGCTCTGGCTCTGCCAGCACAGCCGCTGCGCGCGCCTTGAAGGCCTCGATCTCCTCGTCGCGCACGAGCTCGCGCAACAGCGCTTCAGCGACGCGGCGGGTCTCTTCGGGAGCCCGACGATCGGCGGCCAGCCGGCGCAGCGGCTCAATAAAGGCGGGGTCATCGAGCCGCCGGAGCAGGTCCAGCAGGCCTGCCTCGTCGGCCGCGCTCGCCCGCTCCAGCCGCCGCACCACAGCAGCACGGTACTCCTCGCCCAGCGTGCGCAGGCGCTGGACGATTTCCGCCAGCGGTTCCTCGGCAGCAGCGGCCGCGCCGCCGCGCGGCGCAAGGGTGAGGTAGTGCTCGATCAGACGGGCCGCCTCACGCCGCTGGACGAGCCGCCGGTCGATCTGGCCGTGCTCGCCGGCACGGCCGCGTTCAGGTGGTTTCCTGGGCACAGGTCTGCTCTCTACGCCTCTCTAAATTCTACCCTGTCGCGCACCGGCCGCTGACGCTGGGCACCCCGAGCGCTCCAGCTATTGCAGGGGGGAGAAGCTCGTCGGCCGCAGGATCATGTTCGTGACGTGGTGCACGAGCGGGCCGTCACGCTCGCTCTCCGCACGCTGCTGCTGCCACTCGGGATCGGCGCTGAAGGCGGCCCAGGCGCGCTCACGCGCGTTCAGGTCCTCGTACTGGCAGATATAGATCAACTGGTGATTGCTCTCGCCTACCACAGTGGTCCAGTAGCCGATGACCTTGATCCCGTGCTCCGCAAACTTGCGGCAGGTGATGGTGGTGAAGCGCTCAAGCAGCGCCGGCAGCTTGCCGGGCATCGCATGATAGATCCGTAGCTCGTAGATCATCTGCCTGTGCTCCCTGCATACCTGCATACCATAGGGTTCGGCGGACCAGCGGACCAGCGGGCCTCGTGCTCACCAGCGTACCCGCCGCGGCTCCCAGTCCGGGAGGAAACGACGCATGGCCTCGACATCGTTGCGCGCCTCGGACGGACGGCTTGCGGCGATCTCGGCGTAGTAGCGCAGCCGGTCCTCGTCGAGGGTGACGCCAAGCCCGGGGCCAGCAGGCACTTCCAGGCAGCCGTTCTTGAAAGTGAAGCGCTCCTGCACGATGTCGTAGCGTTCCTGCCACGGATAGTGGGTATCGCTGGCGAAGGTAAGCTGCGGCGTGGTTGCCGCAGCATGGATCATCGCGGCCATGCTGATGCCGAGGTGCGTGTTCGAGTGCTGGCTCATACCTAGGCCAAAGGTCTCACAATAGTGCCCCAGCGTCTGCATTGCCCGCAGGCCACCCCAGCCGTGATGGTCGCCTAGGATGACGCGCACGGCCCCGAGCCGGATAGCGGAGGGCAGGTGCGCGAACTCGGTCACGCACATATTCGTGGCCAGCGGCAGGCGCGTGCGCTTCTGCACCTCTGCCATGGCCTCCTGCCCGGCCACGGGGTCCTCGTAGTACTCGATCTCCAGCTCCTCCAGCGCTGGAATCCACGTGATCGCCGTCTCCAGTGACCACGACGCGTTCGGGTCAATGCGCAGCTTGTAGGTCGGGCCGAAATATTCTCGCATCAGCCGGAGCGTGCGGACCTCTTCTTCCGGGGGCAGGACTCCGCCTTTCAGCTTGAGCACCGTGAAGCCGTAGCGTTCGACGAAGCGTTGTGCCTCGCCAAGCATAGCCTCGGGCGTGAGCACCTCGCCCCAGTCGTCCTCCTGGCCCTCGTAGCGCTCGAACTTGTAGAACAGGTAAGCCGAGAAGGGGACGGGGTTCCGCACCACGCCGCCGAGCAGGTCAGCCACGGAGCGCTTGAGCGCCTTGCCCTGGATATCCAGGCAGGGCACCTCGAAGGCGCCGTAATCCCGGGCGCGGGCACCCGGCACGGCCATGAGGCGCTGGCGGAGTACCTCCAGATGGAAGGGATCGAGGCCAATGACGATCTCGCGCAGGCTATCCAGCCGGCGCTTAAGCGCCATTCCGCCCGGCATCTCACCGAGGCCGACGATACCCTCGTTGGTGTAAACTTGTATGACATTGCGCAAGGCATACGGCTCATGCACGCCGTTGCAATTGCGTAACGGCGGATCGGGCACAGCGATGACGGTAACCTTCACGTCAGTGATCTTCATCCCCCAGTTCCCGACACAGAGATCTTGGCTGGTGATGCGTGGCAGCGGCGGCCAGGCGCGCCACCCTGTACGGTGGCGGCCACAGTGTACACGAAGCCGGGAAGACGCGCCAACCAGCCTCCGGCAGGCGGCAGGCCCCAGAGCGCTGCGCCAGGTGGCGATACTTGACTTTCTTACTCATCATAGTTTACTATCAGAGGGAATACTTGAGTTCGTCGCGCGATGAAATCAATAAACTGCGTGGCAGGGGGAGGACTGCTGGCATGATGAGCAATCGCGAGAGCGGGGTCACGATCTGGCTGACCGGGCTCTCTGGCGCGGGCAAGAGCACGCTGGCGAGCCGGCTGGAGGCCGAGCTGCGCCGTCGCGGCCGCTTCGCCGAGGTACTCGACGGAGATGTGGTGCGCACGCACCTGTCGAAGGGCCTGGGCTTCTCGAAAGAGGACCGCGATACGAACATCCGGCGCATTGCCTTCGTGGCGCACCTGCTGACCCGCAACGGAGCCACGGTGATCGTGGCGGCCATCTCACCGTACCGTGACGTGCGTGAGGAAGCGCGGCGGATGATCGGACGCTTCGTCGAGGTCTACGTCAAGTGTCCTTTAGAGGAGCTCATACGCCGCGATGTGAAGGGCTTGTACGCCAGGGCTCTGCGGGGGGAGATCCCCAATTTCACCGGCGTCTCCGATCCGTACGAAGAACCGCTGGCGCCGGAGGTCGTCGTGGAGACCGATCGCGAGACGGTAGACGAGAGCGTGGCAAAGATCGTCGCTGCACTGGAGCGGCTAGGCTACCTGACGCCAGTCCCGGCCGTGGGGATGGGCGACGGCAGGGCGGCCGGACTGGATGGCGGCAACGACGCCGTCCACGAGCCGGCCACGGGATCGTCTGTGGCGAGCGCTGGCGCACTGGCAGTGGGAAGCAGCGGCAATGGCGCCGCTGCACCTGCCGGCTGGGGACGGCCGAACGGCTCGCCGCCCCCGCACGGCGGCCGGCTGGTGCAGCGCCTGCTCACCGGCGATGAGGCCCGCGAGGCGCGGGTCGAGGCCAGCCGCCTCCCGCAGGTGCGCATCGGCATGCGCGAGGCCTGCGACCTCGAGCTGATCGCTAACGGCGGATTCAGCCCCCTCGAGGGCTTCATGGGCCGCGCCGACTACCTGAGCGTGATCGAGCACGCCCGGCTGGCCAATGGGCTGGTGTGGACGGTGCCGGTCGTGCTGGGTGTCTCGGCCGAGGAGGCCGAGCGCCTCGCCCTGGGCCAGCGCATCGCCCTGGTGGACGACCAGGGGCCGCTAGCGGTGCTTGAGCTGCTCGAGAAGTTCGCTGCGGAGCCCGAGCGGGAGGCGCGCCTAGTGTACAAGACCACCGAGGAGGCCCATCCGGGCGTGCGGGCAGTCTACCAGCGCGGCCCGGTGCTGCTAGGCGGCCCGATCACCCTGCTGCGGCGCCCGGCGCGGCTGGCCTTCGATGGCTATCTGCTCGATCCGGCCGACACCCGGCGCATCTTCGCCGAGCGCGGCTGGCGCACTATCGTGGGCTTCCAGACACGGAACCCCGTGCATCGCGCCCACGAGTATCTCCAGAAGGTCGCGCTCGAGATCGTCGACGGCCTGCTCCTGCATCCCCTCGTTGGCGCCACCAAGGACGACGATATCCCGGCGGAGGTGCGTCTGCGCTGCTACCAGGTGTTGCTGGAGCACTACTATCCGCGCGAGCGCGTGCTGCTGAGCGTGCTGCCGGCGGCCATGCGCTACGCTGGCCCGCGGGAGGCGATCTTTCACGCCCTGATCCGCAAGAACTACGGCTGCACGCACTTCATCGTCGGCCGCGACCACGCCGGCGTGGGCAACTACTACGGCACCTACGAGGCGCAGGAGTATTTCGACCAGTTCGCCCCTGAAGAGCTGGGGATCATCCCGCTCAAGTTCGAGCACACCTTCTACTGCCGTGCCTGCGCCAGCATGGCATCGCCGCGGACCTGCCCGCATCCCGCGGACCAGCACGTGATTCTCTCCGGCACGCAGGTCCGCCAGATGCTCGCCCGCGGGGAACTGCCGCCACCGGAGTTCACTCGCCCTGAGGTGGCCCGCGTGCTGATCGAGGCGGCACGACAATCTGTGCCAGCGTAGTGCGCGGGCCCGTCCTGATGAGCCCCGGCCGCTTGACGCAGGGCTTATCAGGACGGGCTGAAAGGAGGCATCCCATGACTGAGATACTCCAGCGTCCGCTCCCGCCACGGCCTGGCCTGCGTGAAGAGCCGACCTGGGATCTGGTGGTCAAGCGCAATTACGTCGAGCGCCTAAAGCGCGAGAAGTTCCCGCTGAATGTGCGCAACGACCTGCCGGAGCTGATCGAGCAGGGGTACGAGAACATCTCCGAAGAGGACATCGTGCGCCTGCAATGGTGGGGGCTCTACCACGACAAACCGAAGGTCGGCACGTTCATGATGCGCATCAAGATCCCTAACGGGATCCTCTCCCCGCAGAAGCTACGCACCATCGGTGAGATCAGCAACCGCTACGGCCGCGGCTACGGGGAGCTCTCCACCCGCCAGAACGTGCAGCTCCACTGGATCGAGCTGGCGCATCTGCCCGACATCTTCGCTACACTCGAGCGCAACGGCCTGACCACTGCCGGGGGCTGCGGCGACACGGTGCGCAACATCACCGGCTGTCCGGTGAGCGGCATCGATCGCGAGGAACTGTTCGATGCCTGGCAGGTGGCGCTCGAGGCGGCGAAGTTCTTCTACGGCAATCCGGAATACTCCGACCTGCCGCGCAAGCATAAAATCACGATCGCTGCCTGCCCCTATCAGTGCAATCTTCCCGAGATGCACTGCATTGCCCTCATCGGTGTGAAGAACACCTCCGGCGGGCGCGAGCGTCTCGGCTTTGCCGTGCGCGTCGGCGGCGGACTCTCCACTGCCCCGCGCATCTCGCAGGACATGGGCGTCTTCGTGGAGCTCTACGATGCCATCCCGGTGCTGCGAGCCATCCTAGACGTATGGAAGTCTGACCTGCGCTACCGTGTCTCCCGCGTCAAGGCGCGGCTGAAATTCATGGTGGACGACTACGGCGCAGCCGGAGTGCGCCAGCGGGTCGAGGAGCGGCTGGGACGCCGCCTAGAGGACTTCACTGCGCCGCCGCCGATCGGCTATACCACGCA
The DNA here is from genome assembly GCA_042408875.1 of Chloroflexota bacterium. Lineage (GTDB taxonomy): Bacteria > Chloroflexota > UBA11872 > JBHOQS01 > JBHOQS01 > JBHOQS01. The sequence goes on from JBHOQS010000022.1 coordinate 413,951, forward strand.
CCTGGGCGTGCACCCGCAGAAGCAGGAGGGCTTGAATTACATCGGCTTCCCGGTCCACCTGGGCCTGATGACCGGCGACCAGATGCTCCGCCTGGCCGATCTCATCGAGCGGTATCCCACCGGCGAGATGCGCCTGACGCGGCAGCAGAACTTCATCTTGAGCGGCATCCCGGTCGAGGAGACCCAGCGGGTGATCGACGAGGTGGCAGAGATTGGTTTCCCGCTCGATGTGAACCGCCTGCGCGGCGAGTCCGAGGGGTGCACCGGCGACCCGCACTGCAACTACTCGGTCACCGAGACCAAGGCCAAGTTGGGCGTCATCATCGAGCATCTCGAGAAGACCTTCGGCCGGCAGGTCGAGGGCCTGCGGCTCCATCTGGATGGCTGTCCGCACTCCTGCTGCCATCACTGGCTGGGTGACATCGGCATCCAGGGCACGACGGCTCGCGAGCGCGGCGAGGGCGGCGAGAAGCTGCAAGCCTATGATATCTACCTGCGCGGCGGCGTCGGTCTGGAGGCGGCCATCGGCACGCCGCTCCTCCGGCGGGTGCCCTCCGAGCAGGTGCATCTCTTCGTCGAGCGGCTGGTGCGTGCCTGGTTGAGCGAGCGGCGGGACGGCGAGACCTTCAAGGGGTGGGCAGACCGCAAGAGCGATGAAGAGCTGGTGTACATCGCCAGTGCCGGCACTATGCAGGTACCGCGCCGGGTGATCGGCGAGCGCCGCGGCGCCGCTGCCGCGGCCGCCCAGGAGGACGAATGAGGCAGGGGGAGCGGGGGTAAGAGGTTCCCCGCTCCCACCACGTAGGAGAAGAAGCCGGGATGAGGGTGTCTCCTCGTCTCTCCCCGCTCCACAGGCGGAGCGGGGCCAGGGGTGAGGTTCCTCCCTCCCGCACAGCGGGAGCGGAGCCGGGGGTAAGGGCACTTGAGCACCTGTAACATGATCCTGAGGGGGAGGCTATGGCGGTAGAGATTCATGAGCGCGAGCTTGAGCGTGAGCGCATCATCCTGGACGACTACGAGGCCGGCGAGCTAGCCATCGAATACGACGATAAAGAGCCGCAAGAAGTGATCGCCTGGGCGCTGGAGACGTTTGGGAAGTACGTGGCCGTCTGCACCAGCTTCCAGGCCGACGGGATGGCGATCCTCGACATGGCCTGGCGCATCGACCCAAAGGTGCGGGTGTTCACCATCGACACTGGCCGGCTGCCGCAGGAGACCTACGACATCATGGAAGAGGTACGGCAGCGCTACGGCATCGAGATCGAGGTGTACCTGCCCGACCAGCGTGAGGTCGAAGCGATGGTGCGCCGGCATGGCCCGAACCTCTTCTACCGTGCGGTGCCGCTCCGCCTGCTCTGCTGCGACATTCGCAAGGTGCGCCCGCTCCGTCGCGCCCTCGACGGCCTGGATGCCTGGATCACCGGCCTGCGCCGCGACCAGTGGGCCTCACGGGCAAATATCCGCAAGATCGAGCTCGACCACGATCACGGCGGCATCGTCAAGGTGAACCCGCTGGCCGACTGGACCGAGGAAGAGGTGTGGGACTACATCCGCGCCTATGATGTACCGGTGCACAAGCTGTATGAGAAGGGCTACAAGAGCATCGGCTGCGCCCCGTGCACGCGTCCGGTGGCCGAGGGCGAGCCAGCCCGTGCCGGGCGGTGGTGGTGGGAGCTGAACGCTCCCAAGGAGTGCGGCATCCACTGCGCCATCGAGACGGGCGGCTTCGAGCACGAGCTTGAAGCGCTGCTGAAAGAGGCCCACGGTGACCAGCCGGGCCTGGACGGCGCGGCGTACCGGAATCGACGATGAGTGAGAGCCTCACGCTCGACGAGGTACAACGGGATGTGCTGGCGCACGAGATCGATGTGCTCGTGCGCCGGCTCCCTGACGAGGCGGCCCGCGCGCCGTATCTGCGCCTGCGCGCGGCCGTCGAGGCCGGCGAGGTGCCCGCGGACCTCTTCGGGTACCTGGAGAACCTGATTGAGCTGGCGCTTCAGACTGGCCGGGCGCGGCGCTTTCACCGCGCCGAGGGCGAGCAGGCGCTGATCCAGCTCTTCCAGCGTACGCCGCAGGGCCGCGCCGCCGCGGCGCAGGTGCAGACCCTCAACGCCGCGCTCGCCGCGCTCAAGGGCCAGGTGATCGACTCGGTGCGGGTCAGCGCCAGCGCGCCCGGCAGCTACAGCATCACTCTCGACACCGACCGCTGCATTCTCACGATTAAGGTCGATCGCACTGGCGCGCGTGTCGAGAGCATGGCCGTGGGCGTCTAGAGCTGTGGACGTCTAAAGGAAAGCCAGGGTGAAACCGCAGACGCCAGACACGGAACCAGGGAGATCCCATCCTGGCTTAGGTATAGTAGGTAGTATAGCATAGATAGCATAGACAGACGTCTAGATATTCGAACGCCCCTGCCCGCCGTCCACAGGGATGCAGGCGCCGTTCACCAGGCTGGCGCGCTCGGAGGCCAGGAACACGACCACGCTGGCTACCTCCTCGGGCCGTCCGAAGCGGCCATAGGGCATCTCCTGCTGGACGAACCGCGCCATCCCCTCGGGGTCGGCCTGCATGCGCCGCTCCCAGCCGCCCCCGGGGAACAGGATCGAGCCGGGCGCCACCGTGTTCACCCGAATGCCCTGGCTGCCCAGCTCGCGGGCCATCGCCTTGGTCAGGCTGATCTGGGCAGCTTTCGCCGCGTTGTAGACCATGCGGCCGCCCGACTCGCGACCGTAGATAGATGAAATCATGATGATCGCCCCGCTGCCCTGCCGCTGCATAACGGGGACAACTGCCCGGCTCATCCGGACGGACGAAAGCAGGTTGAGCTCCAGACCCTGTTGCCACTCGACGTCCGAGGTCTCAGCGATGCCTGCTCCTGTGGAGCCGCCCACGTTGTTCACCAGCACATCGATGCGGCCGTAGCGCTCCAGCGCGGCCTGCACTACGTGCTCGACCTGGTCAGGCTGCGTCACGTCGGCCGCCACGGCCAGCACCTCTGCCCCGCGCTGGCGGAGCGCTGCGGCGGCCTCTTCCAGCGCCTGCCGGCCGCGAGCACAGATGCACAGCCGGCAGCCCTCCTCGACAAACGCCTCGGCGATAGCCCGGCCGATGCCACGGCTCGCTCCGGTGACCAGCACAACTTTTCCGCGCAGTCCAAGCTCCACGAACGCCTCCTCCTGGGTACGCTGCTACTCGGGGCTGGCCGCTGCTACGCCCGGCCTATCGCACAAGCTCGCACTCCACGGGCCTCTCTGTCACATAGATCTGAGCCAAGATATCCCCTCGATGATCTCAATAGCCGCACCTATCGCCTGACGGCCGGGCGTCATCTGCATAGGTCCAGGAGCCTTGTGGTGGGCCGGGCACACCGGCGGCCGGCTGCATCACCGGGAGAACGTCTGCGGCAACTGCTATGGCTTTCTCTCTGGTGACTGGCTGTGACACGATAGAGACCCAGCGATTGTCTATGCACACTCAAACAGGCTCTGCGTAATCATACCAGGAACGCTGTCAGCGGGCTTACCGATCAAGTGGCGAGGACCAGCCCGCAGCTGCTTGCGGCCAGCCCTTCGATCAACTCCTGTTGTCCGCTAGCTGGCTAATTCGTTCCCAGAATCCGTTAATAGCGTGAATAGCGTGCTCCCCAATGCACTCCTGAATCCGCTGGCCGCTTTCTTCTGGTCATCCAGGGCGCTATTATTCATGTAGTATCGGCGAGGCCGCGGTGTTCACAAGGTAGCGCTGTTTACCAAGGTAAGGAGAGGCATGGACTTTCGCGACCGGCTGCGCGGCCTGCTGGGTGGCCGCCGCGGCCCTGTGCCATCGGATACTCTCCGCGAGCGCCCGGAATCTTCCTGGGAGCCGCGCCTTTGGACGCCCGGCCATGCGCCGGCCGGGCCCAGTGGCCGCCTCTTGCTGGACCTGGGCGCCGGGGTCCGACTCTATGAAAATGCCTTCGCGGTAGGTGAGCATATCTTCGGCCGGCGGCGCTACCCGTCCCACCGTCTGGAGCGGCTGCGTCCTCCTGATCCTGCCGAGCCCCAGGGCTGGCTGGATACCCTGCCCTCGCCCGAAGACCTCCAGGCGCAGGTGCCAGAGCGCCGTGAGGTGTTCCTGCACTTCACCCCGGCCATGGCCGCGACGCTGGAACGCATCGCTCTCCTGGGTGCCCGCGCTCGCCGGCAGCGTCGCGGGCTCTTCGTCTTGCTGACCGGCCCCACTGGCTGCGGCAAGACCACCATGGCGAAGACGTATTGCTGGCTGGCGAACCAGCCGTGCGTGGAGATTACTTTCAGCGGGGACACCACGCTCTCTGACTTCCTGCGCAGCACCGAGGTCACAGCCGACGGCGGTGGCCAGAGCACGTTCACTGCGCTGGGGCCCCTCCTGGATGCCATGCTCTCCGGCAAGATCGTGGTGCTGAACGAGATCAACATGGCTCAGCCAGACCTCCTGAGCGTGCTGTTCCAGGCCATGGACACTGGCTGGCTGGTGGTCTCGGGCACGCAGTCGGGCAACTTCGAGATCCAGATGCACCCCGACTTCGGCATCATCGCGACAGCGAACCCCAACTACACCGGCACGTCCGAGATGGGGGAGTCGCTGGAGCGGCGGTTCGGGCGTGGCCTGGGGCTCGTGCCGATGGACTTCGTACCCCCAGAGGAAGAGGCTGAGGCGGTGCTGCACGAGCTGGAGCTGCTGCGCCCGGCCGGCTGGGAGGCCTGGCCACCCTTTGATCTGGAAGCCTGCCGTCGTGTGACCGGCTGTGTCGCTGAGCTGCGCGCTGACGCGGCGATGGGCGAGGTGCTGCGGAACCGGCTCTCCACCCGCGTGATCGTCCACTGGCTGGCCGTGGCTGGGCTGAGCGGGCTGCCTCTTGAGCGGGTGGCCGAGCGCGCGGTGCTACCATTAGTGCCCGAGGAGGCGCGGGCGGCCACGCTGGCCCGTCTCCTGGCTGTGGTACAGAGCATCGGTCCGAAGCGTCAGGGACCGGTGCGACCCTGGCCGCTCACCGCCGGCCCCGAACAGGTCGTGCCCGTTGTGGTCCTGACCGGCGCGGCATCGCGGCGCCGCAGCAGTGATCCAGTAGCGCGCGGTGCTTCGCCATGGCCGGCGCGCTCGGCACCAGCGATCTACCGACTACGCCATGTCCTAACACTGGAGGATGGCACGCGCGTGCTGGTGGCCGAGGCGCTGCGCCAGCGCGACGATGGCGTCCGCATGCCCCTCGGACTGAAGCTGCGCGCGTACGGCCCTGACGGCAAGCGCATCACTGACCCCGCCGAACTGGCCGCGTTGGAGCAGCGGCTGCGCGCCGAGTACGGGCTGAATGTTCCGCAGCCGCTCGGCCGCCACGTCACACCCGATGAGATCCTGCCTTGCCTCACCGACGCCATGCTCGAGGCGCTCCGTCTTCTGGATGCGGCGGTGCGCCTGGGCCGGCCAGTGCTGCTGCGCGGTCCGACCGGCTGCGGAAAGTCTGCCCTGGCGCGCACGCTGGCTTACCTCGAGCAGGCGCCGCTTGTTGAGTTCTCGTTTACCGGCGAGACGGCCAAGTCAGACCTGGCGGCCAGCCGACGGCTGGTTGGTGGGGTGACGCGCTGGACCGAAGAGGCCTTCCTGGAGGCGCTTACCGGCGGCGCCACAGTGCTGGTGAACGATTACAACGTGGCCTATCCGGACGTACACTCGCTGATCAACAGCCTGTTCGACAAGGGCGGTCGCATCACGCTGCCGAACGGCATGACGCGGCGGCTGCATCCACAGTCCCGCCTGGTGGCGACAGCGCGGCCAGATGGGCCGGGCGTGAAGCCCTTAAACGAGGGGGTAGAGAACCGCTTCGGCGCCATCATCGGCCTGGACTATCCCCGGCCAGCGGAGGAGGCAGCGCTGTTAAGCTTCGTGGCCGCCGACGGCACGCTGCCGCGCTATCGCCTGCAGCCGATCACCGAGCTCATCGGCTACTGCCGCCGCGTGGTGGCGGGCGCCCCGCCGGCCGACCCAGCGTTCCCCCTGCCGGAGGTCTCGGACGACATTCTGCGCGATGCCGCGCGTGCGTTGACACTGAGCACTGCCGAGCTCGTGGCGCTAGCCCGCCACGCCGACGGCTGGGACACCTTCGTCGAGGGCCTACGCACCGCCGTGCTCGAGCATGCGTCACCGCATGCCGTCGCTGTGCTGGAACCGGCACTGGTGCAGGCCGGGGTGCTCTGAAGGCCAGGGTGCTATGATGGGATCCTCCCATGCAGACATGCAGAAAGGATGGAGCCGATGGCAGTCGAAGTACGTACGGCGAACAAGATAGAGGCCGGGCTTGAGCGCGCGTTGAACTACGTGGGCGGGCGCTGGGTGGAACCGGCCACCGGCCAGTGGATCGACGTGATTAACCCGGCCACGGCGCGCCCGATCGGCCGGGTGCCGCTCTCAACGGCGCAGGACATTGATCAGGCGGTGCAGGCGGCCAAGGCAGCCTTCCCGGCCTGGCGCGAAACCCCGCCGCTCCAGCGGGCGCGCTATATGTTCCGGCTGAAGGAGCTACTCGAGGCGCACCTGGATGACATCGCTCGACAGGTCGTGCTGGAGCACGGCAAGACGCTCGAGGACGCCCGCGGCTCGGTCCGCCGCGGCATCGAGAACGTCGAGGTCGCCGCCGGCATTCCCTCGCTCATGATGGGCTACGGCCTCGAAGATGGCGCGGCACGCGGCATCGACGAGGAAGTGGTGAAGCAGCCGCTGGGCGTCTTCGCCGCTATCTGTCCCTTCAACTTCCCAGCGATGGTGCCGTTCTGGTTCTGGCCGTATGCGGTGGCCTGCGGCAACACCTTCATCGTCAAGCCCTCGGAGCAGGTGCCACTCACCCAGCAGCGTATTTTTGAGTTGGTCGAGCAGGCTGGCTTCCCGCCCGGCGTCGTCAATCTCGTCAACGGGGCCAAGGAGACAGTCGATGCACTGTTGGCGCATCCTGACATTAAGGGCATCTCCTTCGTCGGCTCGTCGGCCGTGGCAAAGTACGTGTACAGCACCGCGGCAGCACACGGCAAGCGCGTGCAGGCGCAGGGCGGGGCGAAGAACGTGCTGGTGGTGATGCCCGATGCCGACCTGGACCAGGCGGTGCCAAACATTATCGGCTCGTGCTTCGGCGCGGCCGGGCAGCGCTGCCTGGCTGGCTCGCTGGTCATGCCTGTCGGAGAGGTGCACCGGCCACTGGTCGAGCGGCTGGTCGATGCGGCGCGGGCGCTCAGGCTCGGCTTCGGCCTGGACGAGGGCGTGGACATGGGCCCAGTGATCTCTGATCGAGCGCGGCAGCGCATCCTGGCAGCTATCGACCAGGGTGTCCAGGAGGGCGCCACCCTGCTTCTGGATGGGCGCTCCGTGCATGTCCCGGACTACCCTGACGGCTATTTCGTCGGCCCGACGATCTTTGACAACGTCTCCCCGGAAATGCGCCTGGCGCAGGAGGAGATCTTCGGACCGGTGGTTGGGATCATCCCGGTGAAGACGCTCGACGAGGCGATTCAGCTCATTAACCGCAGTCCGTACGGCAACGCTGCGTCGATCTTCACCGCGCAGGGCCGTGCCGCGCGCCAGTTCCGCTACTACGTCGAGTGCGGCAATATCGGCGTCAACGTCGGTGTAGCTGCGCCGATGGCCTACTTCCCCTTCGGCGGCTACAAGCAGTCGTTCTTCGGCACGCTGCACGGCCAGGGTCGCGATGCCATCGAGTTCTTCACCGAACGCAAGATAGTGATCACGCGCTGGTGGTGAGCACCCGTGGCATGGCAGTTGCCTCCTTCCTGTGAGGGTCTCCTCAGCGCCCGCGTACTGGCGAGAGCCGAGGAGGGACCCGCCATGCATGCCGTGTCGTGGCGTGGAGTGAGTGGCGTGGAGTGAAAGGAGGCAACTGGGATGGCAGATATCCTCGAACGCGGCAACATTTATTTCCTCTACCGCCCGCGGGTGCAGGAGGGCGCGGCTGGGGGCATCGAAGATGTCCAGCGCTTCTACATGGTGCTGAGTCCGCAGGGCAAGCGGCACCACCGGTTGATCATCGTCGGCCAGAAGCGGCTCCCGGAGATCCACAATGGCGGGCAGCGCGCGTGGGCCTATGTGGCGCGCGTGGCCCCCACCCCGGCTGAGCTCGAGGACGAGCTTGAGCGAGCGGAATATGGCACTCGCACGCGTGGCGAGCGTGAGCGGCCCGCAGCGCGCCCGGCCGGCGAGGGTGTGTATGCGATCGCTCGCCACGATGACCATACGCACCTGGCGTACGCCCTTGAGCTGCCTGAGGAACCCGGCGAGGTCTAGCGCGAGGTCGGCATCTGGAAGGAGGGTTGCTACATCCTGAGCGTGAAGAACCCAGATGTATCTGCGCCACCGGGCGCAGGCCTGCGTCCGCAGCAGGAAGCTGATTTCCCCAAGCGTCTCCAGGAGCGCTTCGGCGAACGGCGGTTCATCCCTGCCGACCCGCCGGACTTCCTGAACTATGAGGGCGCCGAGCTCCTGCTCATCGGCGCTGCAGAGGACGTCTCCGACGAGCTGGGCATCCGTCTCCATCCGCAGCGGGAGACCGAGCACAGCGCAGAGATCTTCACCCAGCTCAGGCTGGAGCGAACCCAGCATCCGGTGGAGTCGCTCTTCACTGGCGAGTGGCGCTGACCCCTCCGCGGCCCTATCCAGACCTCTGCTTCGCACCGCTCCTCAGGGGAGCAGCCACCCTGAGGACAAGGGCATGTCCGTGACGGCAGCGGCCCCTATACGAGGGGCTGCTGCCGTTTCGCGCCCGCGCCGCGATTCCTGCGCGCATCTCGCGCGAACGCGGCGGCCTGCGGTAGAATAGCGGCTGAGCGCGAGCCTCCAGCTCGCACCTGTCGATCGGAGGGACACTTCTACTTTGCTGTGTCTATGTCCAGCATCACCTGCTGTTCATACTGGACGTTCATACTGGACGATCGAACACCGCAGATCTGGATCCTGCTCCCAGACAGCAGATGTTAAGCGCTAGGTAGCGTACGACACAAAACGATGACACAAGACAAGGAGCACCAACTGTGGCACAGGCTGTCTCGAGCTCAAGCGCCGCGGGCGTGACCTGGGATCTCTCCGACTTTTTCACCGGCCCGGATGACCCGCGCATCGAGGAAACGCTTACTCAAGCGCAGCAGCGCGCCGAGGCCTTTGCGGCGCGCTACCGCGGCACGATCAATGTTCCTGGCGGTCCCTCGGCTGACCATCTGCTGGCTGCCCTTCAGGAATACGAAGACCTCCATGACACTGCCATGCGGGTGGCGTACTACGCGCACTTGCTGTATAGCGCTGATACAACGAATGAGCTCTACCGTGACCTGGAACAGAAGGTCGAGCAGCGCACCACAGCACTGCAGAATACGCTGCTCTTCTTCACCCTCGAGTGGCTTGATCTTGACGACGAGCTGGCGGAGCGGCTGATCAACGATCCGAAGCTGGCGACCTACCGGCATTACCTGACGTCGTCGCGCCGCTACCGCCCGCATAAGCTCAGCGAGCCTGAAGAAAAGATTGTCAACGAAAAGGATGTCACTGGCGCCAACGCTTGGCAGCGGCTCTTTACCGAGACGGTCTCGGCGCTGAGTTTCCCAGTCGAGATCGAGGGCGAGGTACGCAGGCTCACCCTGAGCGAGGTGCTCTCGCTCATGTACGTGCCCGATCGTGACCTGCGCCGCCGCGCCATGGAGTCCCTCTACGAGGTACTTTCGCAGCACGAGCACCTGCTGACGTTTATTTACGACACACTGATCCTCGACCGCCTCACCATGGACCGGCTGCGCAAGTATCCCGATCCGATGGCCGAACGGCACCTGGCGAACGAGATCGAGCCGGAAGCGGTCGAGCGCATGATGCAGGTGACCGAGGCGAACTACGACATCGCCCACGAGTACTTCCGGCTCAAGGCCAAGCTGCTGGGCCTGCCCAAGCTGATGCTGTACGACCAGTACGCGCCGATCTCTGCCGAGGCGCGGCCGTATACCTGGAACGAGGCCAAAGCAGCGATCCTGGAAGCGCTGGGGGCCTTCACCCCGCAGTTCCGTACAATCGCTGCCGAGTTCTTCGAGCGACGCTGGATCGATGCCGAGGTGCGGCCGGGCAAGCGCGGCGGCGCCTTCTGCGCCTCACCTTCCCCACGCTTGCATCCCTATGTCCTGTGTAACTACACCGATCGCTTCCGCGATGCCATGACCGTCGCACATGAGCTCGGCCACGGCCTGCACTACTACCTGGCGCGCACGCAGACGCCGCTGAACTACCATACGCCGCTCACGACGGCCGAGACGGCCTCGGTCTTCGCCGAGATGTTAGTGTTCGATTACCTGGTCGCACAGGAGAGCGAGCCTCGGGCGCGCCTAGCGCTGCTGGCGAGCAAGATCGAGGATAGCTTCGCCACAGTCTTTCGCCAGAACGTGCTGACGCGCTTCGAGCAGGATGCGTACAGCGCGCGCAAGGAGGCGCGGCTCACGCCGGAGAAGCTGGGTGAGTTCTGGCTGCGTCAGAACGGGCGCTACTACGGCGACACCGTAGAGATGATCCCTGGCTACAAGTGGGGCTGGTCGTACATCCCGCACTTCATCAATACGCGCTTTTACACCTATGCGTATGTCTTCGGTGAGCTGCTGGTGCTGGCGCTCTACCGCATGTACCGCGAAGAGGGTCCCTCGTTCGTGCCACGGTATATCCGCCTGCTGGAGAGCGGTGGCAGCGCGTCGCCGGCCGAGCTGCTGGCATCTGTCGGTGCGGATGTACACGACCCGGATTTCTGGCAGAAGGGTCTAGCCGAGCTTCGCCGCCTGGTGCAACAGGCCGCGGAGCTAGTGGAGCAGATGAAGAATACTGCGTAATGAATTAACAATTTTCCTGTTACGAAACACACAGTACGCAGTAGTTCAACTGGAGCTGACGATGCAAAATCTGTGGAATGATGCAGAAGCAGCACGGTACCAGGGCCTGGACTTGCTGGTGTATGCCTCCCGGCTGGTGGGCCAGGATACCAGCCTGGTGGTGTGGGGCGGCGGGAATACCTCGCTCAAGCTTACCGAGATCGATTTCACTGGCGAGCCGGTGGAGGTGATGCGGGTGAAGGGCAGTGGCTCGGATCTGAGGACCATCCAGGCGAAGGACTTCCCCGGCGTGCGGCTGAAGTATGTCCTGCCGCTGGAGCAGCGCGGGGAGATGTCCGACGAGGAGATGGTGGCCTACCTGGCGCACTGCTTGATGGAGCCTGCCTCGCCGCGGCCCTCGATCGAGACGTTGCTGCACGCCTTCATCCCGTACCGCTGCATCATTCACACGCACGCCGATGCGATCCTGGCGCTCTGTAACACGGAGCACGGTGCCGAGTGGGTGCGGCGGGTCTACGGCCGGCAGGCCGCGCTCATCCCTTACCGCCGACCCGGCTTCCTGCTGTCCAAGCAGGTGGCCGCAGTGGTCAAAGGCGACCCGGGGGTGCGGCTGGTTATCCTCGACAAGCATGGCCTGATCACCTGGGGCGAGACGCCCAAGGAAGCCTATCTGCGCACGGTCGAGGCGGTCAACGCCGCCGAAGAGTTCGCCCGCGCGCAGCGGCGCGTGCAGGTGGCCTTCGGCGGTCCAGCGCGGCCGGCACTACCGCCGGAAGAACGCCGGCGGGTGGCGGCCGCGGTGATGCCGGCCCTGCGTGGGGCGCTGAGCCGAGAGCGGCGCGCCATCCTGCGTTTCGATGACTCCGAGGACGTGCTGGAGTTCGTGAATAGCCGCGAGGCGGCGGAGCTCTCCCAGAGTGGCCCGGCGACGCCCGATCACCTGATGAACACGAAACGTGTGCCCTGCTTCGTCGCCGTAGACGATCCGTCGGACACCGAGGCGCTGCGGACGGCGCTGGTCGAGGCAGCCGAGCGGTACGCTGCGGAGTATCGCGCCTACGTGGAACGCTGCCGCCGCGGCAGTGAGCCTGCTCTCGACCCGTACCCGCGGGTGGTGCTGGTGCCCGGGCTAGGGATGTTCGCGGCCGGCCGGGACGTGCGCGCTGCCCAGATCAGCGCCGACATCTATCACCACACCATCAGCATCATGCGCGCCGCCACCGGCTTCGACCGCTATGTGTCCCTCTCTGAGCAGGACTGCTTCGACGTCGAGTACTGGCCGCTGGAGCTCTACAAGCTTACGCTGGCACCCACTGAAAAAGAGCTCAGCCGGCGTATCGCCCTGGTCACCGGCGCCGGCAGTGGCATCGGCAAGGCGATCGCTCTGCGCTTCGCTCAGGAGGGCGCGCACGTTGTGGTCACCGACATCGACGGCGCCTCAGCCCAGGCGGTAGCCGAGGAGATTTGCCGCACGCATGGTGCCGGGCGCGCGGTGGCCCTCCAGCTCGACGTTGCGAACGAAGAGCAGGTCCAGGCAGTGTTCGCCGAGACGGCGCGCACGTATGGCGGGCTTGATATCCTGGTCTCCAACGCTGGCGTGGCCCCGGCCGCTGACATCGAGCATACGTCGCTGCGGGACTGGCAGCGCTCGCTCGATGTGAACGCCACCGGCCACTTCCTGGTCACGCGCGAGGCGATCCGCATGCTCAAGCAGCAAGGCATCGGTGGCAGCTTGATCTACATCGCCACCAAGAACGTGCTGGCACCTGGTCGCGAGTTCGGGGCGTACAGTGCGGCCAAGGCGGCTGAGGCCCAGCTCTGCCGGGTGGTCGCCATCGAGTGCGGCGAGTACGGCATCCGCGCCAATATGGTCAATCCCGACGCCGTGTTCAAAGACTCGCGCCTGTGGTCGCCTGAGCTACGACGCCGCCGCGCGGAGGCGCACGGCATCTCAGAAGAAGAACTCCAGGAGTTCTACCGTAAACGCAACCTGCTGCAGGTACCGGTCTTCCCAGAGGATGTGGCTGAAGCGGCCTTCTGGCTGGCCTCGGATCGTTCGCTCAAGACCACCGGCGCAATGATCCCGGTGGATGGCGGCGTGCGTGAAGCGTTCGCCCGGTAGCCCGGTAGCCGCTGCGCCCAGACCCAAGCGAGAGAGCGCTGCCGGAGATGGCACGGACGGGAAGCTACGCTGCGCCATGAGCTATCGAGCTTACCTCCTCGGACCGGTCCTGGCGCTGGCTTTGATCCCGTCGAACGTGGTCGCCGCAGCGCTGCCGCTCCTGCGTGCGGACTGGGATGCCACAGCCACCACGTCCGGCTGGGTCTTCGCCGCGTACCAGGTAGGGCGGGCGCGCGCTGCCTTTGCCTGCGCCATGCTGAGCGGTGTCTGTTCGTTCGTCTTTGGCTTCCTTGCGACTGCGCCGTGGCCGGTGCTGCTCGGGATTGGCTGTGTGTACGGCTTACTCATCTCCGCAGACTCAGCGATCTATTCGACCGCGGTCACCGAGCTAGCGCTGGCAGGGCGCATTGGCTCAGCCCAGGCCGTGCAGGCCTTCGCCGGCTTCGGGGCGACAGCCGCTGCGCCCGTGGCCGCCGGGCTGGTGCTCGATCTGGGGCTGGGCTGGGGCGGCGCTTTCGCTCTGGCCGGCGCTGCGGGTATAGCGCTGGCCCTTCCGCTCCTCCCGTTGACCAAGCAGAGTACGTTCGCAGGGTATTCCCCTGCAACCGCAGAGGCAGACGGAGCATGACATGCGCGCTCGCGCGGCACGCCAGACGATGCCGTGGCGATCGCCGAGATCTATAACCAGGGGATCGAAGATCGCATCGCCACGTTCGAGACGCGCCTGCGTACCCCGGCAGACGTGCGCGCGTGGTTCGATGGCGTTCACCCCATTGTCGTGGTCGAGGAGGACGGCCGGGTGATTTCTTTCGCCTCGACGTCACAGTACCGGCCGCGGGAGTGTTACGCTGGCCTCGCCGAGTTCTCTGTGTATGTGGCCCGGGATGCGTGGGGCCGCGGCGCGGGACGGCTGGCCATGCAGGCGCTCATCGCCGCAGCCAAGGCAAGTGGCTTCTGGAAGCTGGTCTCGCGAGTCTTCGTCGAGACCAGCAGAAGCCGGGCGCTGCTACGCTCCCGGGGCTTCCGCGAGGTGGGATCTACGAGAAGCACGCCAGGCTCGACGGCGTGTGGCGCGCCGTCGTCATCGTCGAGCGTCTCATCACGCGGAACTTAACGTAACAATTCCTCCGGGAGGCTCAGGGCTCGTCACGAGATCTCCGGCACGGCGCCTAGTATTGCCGGGCCCTCTCTCCCGTGCGACGGGTGAGGGGCCGGGGGTGAGACGGCGTGATCTCACGTGTCTGCAAACACCGGCATGACCTCCGCTGCGAAGCGATGCAGGCTCGCTCGCACCAGATCGACCGGCAAGGCGTCCCAGCGCAGGCGCAGATGGAAATGGGTGAAGAAGAGCTCCTGCCGAAACGCCGTGATGGCGCGGATGCAGCGCTCTGGACTGCCATAGACAATACCGACCTGTTCGGCTGCCTCGGCCAGCGAGGCCGGCCGAGGCGCTGTGGCGGAGAGCCGGCCTTCACGCCGGGCGCGTTCCCACACTGCCCGGACCGTGGGCGCCAGCTCCTCCTCTGCCGAAGCGTCGCTCTCACCCACATACACGCCCATGCTGGCGGAGACACGTGGTGCGGCAGGAGCGCTGCCACTGTGGCAGGTATTCAGGTACGCGCCGATGATAGAGCGCAGTTCATCCAGCGATCGCTCGCGGGAGACCACCAGGCCGAAGCCGCGTTCGCCGGCGATTGCAGCGGAATCGGTGCTGTTCGCGGCAACCCAGGAGCGCTGGAGAAGTCCCGGCAGCGGCGAGGGTACGAGCTCGACCTCGGGCAACTGAAAGAACCGGCCAGCGTAACCGAAGCGGCGACCGCTCCAAAGCCCGGCCATGATATCCAGCGCCTCGGCAAAGCGGGCGCGCCGCTCACTGGCTGAAAGCTCCAGGCCAAAGGCCTTGAACTCGGCAGCAGTAGCGCCGCTGCCGTAGCCAAACGCGGTGCGCCCGTTTGCCAGCACATCGACCACGGCCACCTGTTCGGCGATGGCCAGCGGATGGTACAGGTTCAGACAGACAATCGCCGCGCCGACGGCGATGCGCTGCGTACGCTGGGCGGCGGCAAGCGCGAGCAGGATCGGTGACGGCAGATGACCCAGGTGAACATGGAAATGATGCTCGGCGAACCAGATGGCGGCGAAGCCGAGCTCGTCACCGAGCTCCGCCAGCGTGAGGACTTCTTCGAAGACCTCAC
This sequence comes from Chloroflexota bacterium, assembly GCA_042408875.1. Lineage (GTDB taxonomy): Bacteria > Chloroflexota > UBA11872 > JBHOQS01 > JBHOQS01 > JBHOQS01. Next base: position 429,136 of record JBHOQS010000022.1, read on the forward strand.
CAGGAGGCTGCTGCCGTGGGGCTTCCACATGATCATTCAGAATAAACCGCACCGGCTCTTTCCCCCCAGCGCGTCCACCCGACGGCCCGCGATACTCCCGGGCGAGACCCGGTTCTCCCCCACCAGCTACGGGCCAATCTTAGCACATTGTCGATAGCCTGGTTAGAGCCAGCGTGTCCAGAATATTGCCACTGCAACCCACTTGTGGCACAATGACGCCGTCCGCGGACGGCGCAACAGGGGCGGATCCTGGCAAATTATGGAAAGTGTGCATCGTTCGGTCTACCCGCTCCCCAGAAGTAGGGAGGGACAGATGCCTGCTAGATGTGATGGTCTCACCCGGCGAGTGCTGCTGGCTGGGGCCCTGACCGGCCCTGTGGCTGCAGTCGCAGCCTGCCGAGGCGAGCGCGCTCCCGCTGGGCCAGAGCAAAGCGGGGCCAGGCTGTCCGGCACCTTCGAACTCTGGCAACCCTGGCCGATTGACCAGCCTACCCACGGCGGGCCGGTCGGCTGGAAGCAGCTCATGGATGCCTATAATGCGAAGGGCGGCCCCAAGGTCGATATCGTCACGCCGCCGGGCCAGGAAGGCTTCGGCGCGAAACTGCTCAGCGCGTTTGCTGCCGGCACGCCGCCCGACTGCTACCAGGTGGACGGCCCGGGTGTAACCGTCTATGGAGGCAAGGGGCTGGCCGAGCCGCTCAATGACCTCATGGCTCGCGACAAGTGGGACAAGAGCCAGCTCTTTGCCTTCTCGCTCGACATCATGGAGTGGCAGGGCAAGTACTACGCCATGATGCAGCACGTGGACATCAACTTCATGTGGTACAATGCCTCTCACCTGGAGGCCAGTGGCCTGGACCCGAAGAGCCTGCCTAGGACCTTCGACCAGCTCGAGACGCTGGCCGTACGCCTGACCCGGCGCACCGCCGATGGCTTCGAGCAGATCGGCGCTGTGCCCCATCTGGGCACAGACTATCGGGTGGTCTTCCCGCAGGCGAATGGGGCCAAGCTGCTGAGCCCCGATAGCCGACAGGTCTTCTTCGATGCGCCTGAAGTCGTCGCTGCCTTCGAGTGGATCGCCAACGTCATCAACCGCCTAGGGGGCTGGAGCGCCATCGATACCTGGCGCGCCAATGTGGCCGGCGCCAGCGGGAGCGCCGCGAACATCTTTGCCATCGGCAGGCTGTCGTCACTCCTGAACGGGAACTGGCAGGCCGACAACATTCGCCGGCTGAACCGCGACCTGCGTTTCGTGGTCTCGCCGGTGCCGAGCGGCCCAGCTGGCCCGCGGGATCCGGTGAATAACGTCTACGGCGGCGGGATCTTGATCTGCGCCACAAAGGGAACGTCGAAGTTGCCGCTGGTATGGGATTTCTTCAAGTTCACAGCATCCAAAGAAGGCGGCCTGGCTGTCCAGCGGAATACTGCGGATGTCTCCGGCAATAAGGAGGCGGCCCGCGATCCCGAGATCCTGAACGACCCGGATACCGGGCTCGGGCGCAAGGAGGCGTATCCGCTCTTCGACCAGGCGCGCTACCTGCGGTACCTGAAGTCACCACTGGCAACCGAGATCGGCCAGGATCTGCTGAACGCGGTGACACCCTATCTGCAAGGCCGGGAGGGGAACCTGGCCGGTCGGCTGAAGGAAGCCAACCGCCAGGCCCAGCTCAAGCTTGACGAATACTGGCAGCAGCAGAAGTAGCTGCTAGCCAGTGCCGTAAGGGTTGTCGATCACCAGGAGCCAGGTGCCGTCCGGCTGGCGGCGCAGCACCTCAGCAGCTTTGCCGCCCAGCGTCAGAGGCCGGCCATCCGGGCCGGTTGCTGAGAGGGTCCACCGGCCGTGGGTGAGGGCCAGATCGCCGCCGGTAGGGAGAATGGCGATGGGCTGAATGGTCATCGTGCCCTGGAGCGCCAGGAAGCCCTGGAGCGCCTCCCGGATGGCCGCGTGGCCCCTCACGGGCCGTCCGGGCTCCGGTATAAGGACGGCATCTGGCTCGTACAGGGCGATCAGAGCGTCCAGGTCGCCGGCGTTGAACGCCGCAACAAATGCCCCATACATGTCTTCCGGCCGCCAGACAGGCATAGACATAGCTCCTTTCCCCGCCGGAGCGGGCGCATGCGCGAGGGCTCAGGGAGCCGGTGGGGGACAGCGTGGCTCGGTAAGGAACCACGCGCGGGAACTGCAACAATCGTACTATGTAGCTATTTTCCAATCAAGCGTTTTGGCATTTTGAAATGATAAAGTGACAGCATGCCGCTATGGGCGCTGCAGCGGGTACCTCTCGACGCGTTGCTCCAGCCCTGCGCGCACACTTTTCTAGCTTGACGCAGCGTCTTCCTCAGGGGCTATGCCTGGAGGCCATGGCGGCGCAGCATCCGTACTTAGGGTGTCTTTATTTTCATTATTTTTATTTTCATTTTTTTCTTAATCATTTTATCCTTCGGTGGTTTCCCCGGAGAGAAGCATGCTTTCTGCAACCGCCTTGCTGCCGGTGCAGCCACGAGCAGTCCGGCTGACGCGCCTAGGAGCAGGCCACCGGCTACATCACTCGCCCAGTGCACGCCTAGGTAGGCTCGCGTCATCCCCAGCAGCACGGCCAGGCACATGAGAGCCGGCGGAGCGAGCCGTGCCAGACGGCCGCCGCGGGCACGGAGCACCTGCGCCAAGTAGGCGCCGAAGAAGCCGCTGCGCGTGGCGTGCCCACTGGGGAAGGCGCCGTGCAGCATGAGAGTGGCGAGCGGGTACGAGACCGCTCGATGGAACTCTGCAGGGATGAGTGGTTGGTTCACCACAAGCTTCAGCCCAAGCTCCAGGGCAAGCAACGGAAGAAAGGCCAGCGGCGTCAGCGACCACCAGCCGCAGCCTGCCCGCCACAGTAGCACACAGCCAGCAAGGGCATAGAGCAAGGAGAGCTCTCCAGAGAGGAGGATGCTCGCCGCCGCAGCTGGCGCGTCGAGCAGGGGGCTCCAGAGCGAGCGCATTGCCTGGGCGACCGCCAGGTCGAACGCGGCCAGTACTCGGAGATGCACAAGTCCGGCGAGTAGGGCAAAGGCGCCGATGCCGATGCCGCTGATCAGCCCTGTTGTTGCCGGAATATACTGGGAGACGTACACCCGCGGGCGGGGGTGCAGTGCCCGCGCCGGGGTGGAGGCTTCCGCTTCACGCACAGGTACTCCTCCAATACATGCGTACATACGCGGCCTCACCGGCACAGCTCTACACGGAGAAGCTGTCTCTCAGTGTGCTGTGTCCTGCCGCTCTCTTTGCCTAACTAGCTGAAATACTATCCGTACTAGCTGAAATACTATCTGTCTGATAGAATGGGCATGACTGTATGCTCTGCGTCGGTGAGCGTAACGCACGCGTCTGCTGTTTGAAACGGTGTAGGCGAGGCAGAGCCCTATGCCTGGTGTACCGCTTGATCACAGTGAAGACGCAGGCACGCCGGCTTCTGCGGTGCATGTCCGCGTGCGGCTCCCCCTGCTCTGCCAGCCGATCTGCCTGATTATCGACGATCCTTTCCCCTGCCAGAACCTCGCGTACTACGAGCAGTGGCCCGACCCGCACGTGCGCGATATCCCAGTGCGCTTCTTACAGGCGTTCGCAGACCTCTGCGCGGAGTACGGCGTGCGCGGCAAGTTCTCGGTCCTGCCCTACCCGGCCGGGCTGGGACGTATCGACCAGGGCCTGCGCGGCGTCCCCCAGGAAGAACTCCGGGCGTGGCTTGAGGTGTGCCGCCGTGACATTCTGCCGCGCTTCTCCATTGGTCCGGAAATCCTGACGCACTGGTACATGCTTGATCTTAAGACGCTGCGCCTGACCGACTGTCCCGAGAAGGTGATGGAGCCGCGGCACACGCGCGAGAGTTTGGCCGAGTATATTGCCTTTGGCCTGGAAATTCTGAAAAACGTCGGGCTGCCGGCCACCGGCGTGACCTCTCCTGGGGCATTCGGACGCAGCATTGAGCCGACCTACTGGCGGGCCATCCACGATGCCGTCAAGCGTGTGACGGGGTCGCCAGTGGCGTGGTACTTCCTGCATGTGGACCAGCACTCCCCGCTCGTTCCGCCGCGCGCTATGCTCCTCGATACACAGACGGGCGAGGGCTGCGTCTCGATCGTGAGCGGCTCCGGCGATCCCCTGTGGCGCACGCAGGACCCCTACAACGAGCCGGCGCGCATCGACGAGCACATCACGGAAGACGGCCAGGATGGCCGGCTGGTGCGGCTTTTCCGTGGCGGTGGTCCGATCATCTGGCATACCCACTGGCAGAGCCTCTTCTCCGATGGCCGGGAGACCGGGCTGGGTGCGCTGCGAGAAGTCTTGCGACGCATCCGCGAGCATCTGGGCGAGCGCGTCCTGTGGATGACCGCGGCTGAGCTGGCTGACTATACCCTAGCCTCTTCAGCAGTGACCACGCGTCTGGAACGCACTGGCCGGGGCTATACCCTCCTGGTGGAGTGTCCTTTCGGGACCCGCCATCTGACGTGCACCCTTGAGCTGCCGCAGCCCCTGGCCGTGCGTGACGTGCAGGTCGATGGCCGGCCGCTGCGGCGACTCGATCCGGCGGCGCGGGTGCTCGAGCCGGAGAGCTGGCGAGCAGGCCCCGATGGCGTCAGCTGGGCGTGCGATGTCCAGGCACAGCAAGCGCTCACGGTGACGTTCCTGACCGGCGACGCGTGAGCCTTGTCGTAAGGGCTTGTGTTGGACGGCAACGGATGCGGAGAGCGGATTACTGCACGGATGGCAAGGAGGCCGTGACGGGCGGAGAGATGGGCCGGCAATAGGGAACAGGTTGAAGGGGGACTGGCCGGTCTGGACACAGGTTTTCATGTATTACGTATGATATATGATACGGATTGCGGCACCGGCGGGTCTCTGCCGCGTATGACGCCGGTCCTGCGTCAGGACGCAGAGGGTGTGGCACAGCCGATCCTGAAAGAGAAGAGAAAGCGGGCATGAGCGGCCGTAGGGGCGCGGTCACTGCGCTCCTACCCTATGCCGTGCCCCTTACCGCCCATGACACCGGTTTTCGTAGTATGGTACGGCCGGTGCCGCACGGCCGGTCTCCGCTGCCCACCCGATGAGACCAGAGGTGCCGCTACGAGCATGGTCGAACGCAGGACGTGCACGTGTCGCGGAGAGGTAGCGGGCCGTGTTCCTCATGGCGGTGCGGCACCGGCGCGAGATCGGCAAGCCCTGTGCACCTGTTTGGTTCGCACAATCCGCTCGGCGACACCTGTTGACAGCACGTCCGCGACCGAGCACCTTAGGGAACAGGTGGCAAAGGGATAAAGCGAGAAGGGAGGTCTGGGATATGGCACTGCTCACTCGCCGCGCGATATTGGGCATGGCTGCCGGTGTTGGCGGTCTCCTGACGGCCTGCCGCGTTGCGGGCAGGCCCGCCACCCAGGAGGGCCAGCCAACGATTGGCCCCACGACCCTGGAACATCTGGACTGGTGGTCGCCTGAGGCGAGCCAGCTCCATAAGGAGTATTTCGAGGGCCTGGCCAAGGAGATCAACGAGCGGTACCCGCAAATTACGGTCAAGTACGTCTTCGCGCCCAACACCACCGGCGTACGCGAGAAGTGGATCGTGCTGTCGGCTGCCGGCACGCCTGTCGATACGTCGCAGGTCTCGGTGGCCTTTGTGCGCTACCTGATGGAGGCCGACCTGCTGGAGCCGCTGGACTCGTACATGGCCAAGACGCCGCATATGGCCCTGAACAACTTCGTGGATACCGGCCTGTTTTATAACACCTACCAGGGCAAGCACTATGGCGTGCCGTACGATGGGCCGGCCACCGGGGTAATTGCCTACAATATCGAGCACTTCCGCGAGGTGGGGCTGAACCCGTCCCGCGAGTTCACCTGGAGATGGACCTCAGAGCAGTTCCTGGATGCGGCGCGGCGGCTGGTCAAGCGCGAGGGCGAGCAGATCGTGCGCGGTGGCTTTGCCCCGCCGGGCGGCGGCTCGGAGAGCTTCTGTCGCTGGCTGTACCCCTTCGGCGGCAAGTTCTATGCTCCGGACTACAAGCGCGTGCTGTTCAACGACCAGAAAGGCCGTGACACGCTGCAGTTCATGGTGGACCTGCGGCACAAGCACAACATAGCAAATCCTACCCAGGGCGCCACATTCGAGAACGAGCAGATCTCCATGGTTATCTCCGGAAGCTGGGCGTCGGGCTACCATCTGGAGCGCAACCCGAACCTTAAGTTCGACTTCGCGCCGTATCCGAGGGGCCCGCAGGGACAGCAGCCCGGCAGCGTGACGTGGACGAACATGTGGAGCATGGCCAAAGCCAGCACTAAGAAAGAGGCGGCCTGGCTGTGGATGAGCTATGTGAACGCCGAGCCTACGCTGGAGCGCTGGTTCGCCGGCCACTACAAGCGCGCTGCCGGCCGTAAAGAGTTCTACAAGAGCGAGGCCTGGAAGCAGGTGACGCGACAGTACCCCTCCCTGGTCGACATCGAGAAGCTCGCCGATATGAGCGGGGAGTACCCCTGGGTGAAGCCCGATGAGATCACCCGCGAGACGGCCGACCTGTGGCGCCGGATCATCAACAACGAGATCGCGGTGAACGAAGCGCTCAACCAGATGGAGCAGATCTGCAACCGCATCCTGGCGGGCTAGGCTGAGAGTGGGTGCTCTGCTGGTCAGGCACGCATATGCTTACGGGCAGGGCGGCCCCGGCGCCGTGCTCCCGGGGTACCCGCTGGAGCCGCCCTGCACCGGGCACCTCTCGGCGGCTTGCCAGCCCCTGGTCAGCGCAAAGGCGGAGGGACGAGACCATGCCACGATCACAGGCGCCTGTCCACTGGACGCGGCGGCGGCTTCTCACCGGTGTCGCAGGGGCGCCCCTGCTGGCCACCCTGGCCGCCTGCCAGCAAGCGCCATCGCGCCGCGAACCGCTTGCCAGCAAGCAGTACCGCATCGAGCACTGGGACTATCCCGAGGGCCCGCTCGACGCTGTTGAAGCGAATATCCGCGAAACGATCGCCCGTTTCCAGCAGGAGCACCCGAACGTCACGATCGAGCTCACCATGCTGACAAGCTTCGTCGATGGGCCAGCGAAGTTTGAAGCAGCGCTGGCCTCCGGCACGCCGCCTGACGTCTACCACTTCGGCGGCTCGTCTCGTGACGTGCAGACTGGCTTGCTGGTCGATCTCACGCCGTTCTTCACGAAGCAAGACCGCGAGGATATCTACCCTGAGGTGCTCGATTTCGTCGAGTATCAGGGCAAGTATTGGCGCTGGCCGACGTATACCACTATCTGGTCGATGAACGCGAACAAGAAGCTCGTGGAGGAGGCTGGCGTTGACTGGCGTGCGGTGCAGCGGAACGGCTGGACGACCGACGAGTTCGTCGAGGCGATGCGCCGTGCCACTATCGCCGGCCAGCGCTGGGGCTACACCTGGGCGGAGCAGGAGCAATGGAGCTTCATGTCTCGCAACTGGGGCCTGGTGTACCGCATCAGCCCACAGGGTGAGTGGCTCTTCCGTGGGGAGCCGGCCATCCAGAGCATCCAGTGGTTGATCGATACCTTTGATAAGTTCAAGATCTCCCCGCCGGAGACACCGCAGTGGTCCCGCAGCGAGGCGGGCGCGCTGTATAACCGCCAGGAGGCCGCGGTGCTGGGGCGCGGTGGCCTGGGAGCTATCGCCAATTCGCTCCAGGGGCGTACGCCGTTCGAGCAGGTCCTGCTGCCCTGGCCACACCACCCGAGCGCGAAAGAAGTCAACCATGGCGGGGTCTATGGCAAGACTGTCTGGCGGCAGCAGAACTACAAAGGCGACGATCACACGCAGATCGCGGTGAAGTACGCCAAGGTCCGCTCGATCGACGAGATGATCTTTGAGTCCGAGCTCATCGCCGTGCTGCCCAACCGCAAGAGCGGCGATGAGGCGGTGGTCAAGGCCGGGCGGCATGCCCTGCTCCAGGCGGATGGGGGCGTTCATTACCAGTTCGCCCAGCGCTACCGCAAGCTAATGACGGGCTGGTGGCCGCCGAAGCTAGAGCCCAGGCTGGTGGAGAAGACCGCCCAGATCCAGCGCGAGGCCTGGAACCCGATCTTCCTGGACATTATCCAGGGCCGCACCTCACCGCGCGAGGGAGTGGCCCAACTCGAGGCGCGCGCTCGAGGCATCTTGGCGGCGCCCTGACCCCTGAACCTTGAGGAGACGGCCTGGCGTAGGAGGAGACGGCCTGGCGTAGGAGGACCCTTCGCGTATGCTCCGTATCCGCCGCGATCAGCTCACCTATGCGTTCTCCGCCGCAACCCCACCGGTGGCCACCATCCGCCCTGGGGACACGCTAGCGCTGGAGACCTACGATGCCTCCACCGGGCGCATCCGCAGCCCTGAGGATGTGCACACCTATGTCCGCGTGCGTGACCCGCGGCGGGTCAATCCCGCTGCTGGCCCGATCTACGTCGAGGGTGCTGAGCCCGGCGATACGCTGGTGGTCGACATCCTCGATATCCGGCTCGAGCCGCAAGGCTTCGTGCGCACGGCCACGGGCGCAGGTGTGGTGCAGGAAGGCATTGACGCGCCCCAGGCAGTGATCGTGCGCGTGGAGGACGGCGGGCTGGTATTCGGCGAGAAGGTGTGGTTGCCGGCGCGCCCCATGATTGGTGTGATTGGTACCGCGCCGGCCGAGGGTGTGGTCTACACTGCTGCGCCGGGCCCGCAGGGCAGCAACCTGGACATCAATGCCATCACCACTGGCTCGCGGGTGCACCTGCCGGTGCAGGTGCCGGGGGCGCTGCTGGCCATCGGGGATGTACACGCCAGCATGGGCGATGGCGAGGTCAGCGGCACTGGCGTTGAAATCAACGCCGAGGTGACCGTACGTGTGGACCTGGAAAAGGGCGCGGCGCCGGCGCGGGTCTGGATCGAGACGCCGGAGCATTGGGTTACCACCGGCAACGGCCCGACGCTCGACGCCGCCGTTGAGGTCGCAGTCGAGGAGCTGACGCGCATGGCCATGCGACTGCTGGGCCTGAGCCGGACCGAGGCGTTCATGCTGGTCAGTGCCTGCGGAGATGTGCGCATCGGCCAGTGCGCTCGTATCCCCGGCCTGGATGCGACAGCCTACGCCCTCCTGCCGAAGGCCGTCCGCCGTCTTGCTCTGGCGTGACGACTGTGCACAGTCGTCACGCCGGGCGCAGGCTCAGGGCAAGGGCGGCGGCTGGTCGGGCGGGATAAGCAGTGTATACGGACGGTCGCCGCGCCGCTCCTTAAACTCTCTCTGCGCCGCGGCCAACACCTCAGCGTCGGCCAGCAGCTCCAGCGCGGTGCAGGCCAGGGTCTTGGCCGCGACTGCGCCGCCCTTCTCGCCGATGCTCGTGCCGGTGCAGGCGACGATCTGCCAGCTGTGCCCGGGGCAGCCGTTGGCGTGCGTCGTGGCGCGGAACTGGCCCGTCGGCACCTGCCAGCTCACATCGCCCACGTCCGTTGAGCCGCGGCTACCACTCCCATCCTCCCGCAGCGGCTCGATGTCCTCGCGCAGGGGAGGCTCCTCAGCTGGTGTGTCGAACGTTGCCTGGATCCGCCGCGCGAACTCCTTTTCCTCGTCGGTGAACTGCGGCGGACCCACCAGCCGCAGGTTGCGGTCGATCACCTCGGCCAGCGTGCGGTTGGGCAGCACCTCGTGGCAGTCGGTGTCGATGCGGCGCTCGGCCAGGGTAGTCTGGGTCATCAGCGCGGCGCCCTGAGCGATCTGGTCCAGCCAGGCCAGATAGGCTTCGACGTCGGCGTGCGAGTTCGCCCGCATGAAGTACCACACCGAGGCCTCCGGCGGCACCACGTTCGGCTGCATCCCGCCGTTGGTGATCACGTAGTGGATGCGCGCGTCTTCTTTGACGTGTTCGCGCATATAGTTGGCGCCGATGTTCATGAGCTCGACGGCGTCCAGGGCGCTGCGGCCGCGGTGGGGCGACGCCGAGGCGTGCGACGCCCGGCCGTGGAACGTATAGCGCACCGACACCATGGCCTTGCTCGAGCCAAGCGTCACGCCGGTTTTGTCGCCGGGGTGCCAGGTGATTGCAGCATCGACATCCTCAAACAGTCCGGCGCGCACCATGTACACCTTGCCCACCAGCAGCTCCTCTGCGGGCGTGCCATAGAGGCGCAGGGTGCCCCCCATGCCGGCCTGCTCCATGGCATAGCGGGCCGCCAGCGCGCCGATGAGGCAGGCAGTGCCGAAGACGCTATGCCCGCAGCCGTGGCCGTGTGCGCCGGGGGTCACCGGCTCGCGCACCGGCTGCGCCTTCTGGGACAGACTGGGCAGGGCATCGTACTCGGCCAGGATGGCGATGACCGGTCGGCCCTGGCCGTAGCTGGCGACAAACGCAGTGGGCATTCCGGCGACCCCTCGCTGGACCTGGAAGCCGTGCTGTGCCAGCGTGTCGGCCAGCAGGGCGCTGGAGCGATACTCCTGGAGGCTTGGCTCGGCATAGCTCCAGATGGCGCGATTAATCTGCTGCAAGAGGCCGCGCGAGTCCTCTACATAACGAATGGCCAGCTCTTTGGCTGAAGCGAGTATGGTCGAAGTCGTCATTGGCTGCTCCTCAGCTGTGCGCCTGTGGCCTGCATGATGCGCCGCGGCGAGCCCGGCGTCAAGCTGCCGGCGGCTCTATTTCACGATCTGCACATTTGATCCGTGTACATATATTCAGATTGACCATGGCTTGTACGACATGCTAGGCTAACAATGTAACCCTATTGGGCCCATGGTAGGTCACCCCTGTGGTCTTCGCAGGCAAACCCTCCTGCCATAACCAGCGGTGTAGCTCCTTTGGGTGTCGCTGCTTTGGGAGCTGCTTGGAAGGAGCGCCGCTGAGGCATACTGGAGGAATTTTACGCGTCCAGGCTACCCCAGGGTAAGTGTATACGCGGTGAGGTAACGATGACACTCCCAATAACCAGGCGTCAAATGGTGAGGAATACGGCCCTCTCGGTGGCCGCAGCGTTCATAAGTCCCGTTGCTGTTGCCTGTGCGCCCGCGGCAACGCGACGACGGCCGCTCCTGGAAATGTGGGCGTTCAGCCAGACGCGCACGGCTTGGCAGCAGCGCGCGTTCCAGAAGTACTACCGTGAGAACGACGGCCGCGGCACGCCAATCAAGTACGGGGGCCAGTTTGACATCAACTTCCTGGTGCTGCCCTACAGCCAGATGCACGATAAGATGATGATCACCTCCCAGGCCGGCCAGGGCGGCCCGGACATCGTCGATATCGAGATCAGCCGCTACTCACAGTTCATCAAGGGCGGTGTCGTGGCTTTCATTCCGTTAAACCGGTACATGCGGGACTTCGGTGGGGAGGATGCCCTGTTCAAGGGCTCTGCGACCGACCCCTGGAGCTGGCAGGGCGACATCCACGGCCTGGGCAACGAGCTCAATGCCTGCGCCATGGCCTACCGCTGGGACCTCTTCGAACGCTACGGCATTCCAACGCCGATCAGGACCTACGAAGAGATGGCCGACCTCGGCAAGAAGCTCCAGCGGGACACGGGCGGCAAAGTGTTCATGATCGACTTTGACATCACTGGCTGGGGCTACTGGTGGATCCTGACGCTCCAACAGGGTGGCGGCTTTTTCGACGAGCGGGGCCGGCCGCGGTGGCACGATGCCGCCGGGGTACGTACCATGAAATTCCAGCAGACGGCCCTGTACGGCCCGAACCTGGATGGCCGGGATGCCTGGGCGATGGTGACGCCTGCCGGGCCTGCCCGTCCGGCCGCCTTCATCAATGGTGAGATCCTAGTGCTGCTGGGGCCCTCCTGGAATATCTCGGGGTTCCCGCGCCAGCAGATGGCGCAGACCGACGGCAAGTGGATGGTGCAGCCCCTGCCCTTGTGGGGTGCTATGCCCAATAGCGCGCCTACAGCCACCTGGGGCGGCACCGGTGTCTGTGTCCCCACGACGGCGCGCCACCGCGAATATGCGCTGGAGTTCGTGTTGTGGGAGCACTACACGCCCGATGCGGTGCTGGAGGATTTCAAGGAGCGCCAGGTCTGGCCGACGCTCAAGAAAGCGTGGAGCAGCCCGGAGCTCACGGCGCCGATCGGCTGGTTCAATAACCAGCGCGTGGGCGAAATCATTCAGCAGGTCGCAGACAAGATCCCCAAGTGGTACAACTCCCCGTTCTGGCCGGAGGGGACAGACGCCATGGTGCGTGTCGGACTGGTGCCGGCGCTGCAGGGGAAGCGCGACCCGGCTGAGACACTTGCCGCCGCTGCTAAAGAGGCTGAGCGGATCATTGCCTTTGAGTCTGCGTGAGGAGGTGGAAGAGGGACACAACGGGCGTAGCCGTGCTGCACGCGCTGCGACGCCCTAAGACAAGGAGGAGCAAGAGCACACACGCTGAGCACGCAGGGCAAGGAGGAGGCTATGGCAGCAACGACAGCAGCCGTATCATCCTACCGCGCGAGCTGGTGGAGCCGGCACCAGCGCGAGGTTATTCCCTATTTGTACATTGCGCCCTTCTTCATCCTCTTCGTTGTCTTTGGCATTTTCCCTATCCTGTATAGCTTCTGGATGAGCCTGTTCAAAGGGCTAGGGCTAGGGCCAAAGACGTTCTATGGGCTGGGCAATTACATCTACTTGTTCCAGGACCCGCGTTATGCCCGCGCCTTCTGGAACACGGTGTACTTCACCCCTCGCCAGCATCTTTGTGCTCTCGCCGCTGGCACTCTTGCTGGCGCTGGCAATCCAATCGGTGTTCGTGGCGCCGCGCTGGCGTGGCTTCTACCGGCTGGTCTTCTTCTTGCCCGTCGTCACCTCGGCCGTGATCATCGCCGTGCTGTTCGCCCGTGTGTTCGACCAGCGGTACGGCCTGCTGAACCAGTTCCTGGCCGGTGTGGAGCGGTGGTTCGCCGGTATTGGGCTCACAGGTATCGTTCTCCAGCATGACTGGCTGCGCGATCGTGCACTGGTGTTTGGTTTTCCCTTCCTTCAGCCCCTGGTGACCAATAATGTCCCGGTGATCGGGGATATCATCAAAGCCGGCACGATCGTGCTCACCGCGCTGTTCTTAATGAATATCTGGAACTTCATTGGCATCAACTCGCTCTACTGGACTGCCGGTTTGAACAGCATCGACCATGAACTGTATGAAGCAGCGGCCATCGATGGCGCCGGCCGGTGGCAACGCTTCTGGTATATTACCTGGCCGCTGCTGCGCCCGATGACGCTCTTTATTGTGATTCAGGCGATCGCCGGCTCGTTTGCCTTATTCGCCCAGCCGTTCCTGCTGACGGGCGGCGGCCCGGCGGATGCAACGCTCACCTTGAGCCTCTACCTCTACTTGCAAGGCTTCAGCGTGGGGAATTTCGGCTACGCCAACGCTATTGGATACTCCATGGCGGTGGTGACTCTGGCGCTCTCCCTGCTGAACCTGTGGCTCTTCCGCGAACAGGAGCAACCGGCTATTCCGACAGTCAGGTAGCGAGCCGGCCCGTCGCCATGGAGCCGGTGTGGAGGAGCGTTGCGAAGGAGGATGTAGGATGGCAACTGGTACGGCTGTAGAGGTCCGGCCGGCCGCGCGTGGGGCGCAACGACCGTTACCTCTGGGACGGATCACTGCCACCGTGGTGATCAATGCTGTACTGCTTATCCTGGTGGCAGCGACATTGATTCCCTATCTGTTCATGTGGACGAGCGCGTTCAAGCAGAACTCCGAGATCTTCACCTCGCCTATCGTCTGGTGGCCGAAGAATCCTACGTTAAAAAACATGACGGATCTCTTCACGCTCTTTCCGAACGCCTGGCGCTGGTACGTCAACACGGCAGTCGTGGCGGTCGTGCGCACGGCGCTCGGGGTCTTCCTGGCTGCGCTCGCCGGCTTCGCCTTCGCGAAGTATACCTTTAAGTTCAAGAACGCACTGTTCATTCTCATGCTGGCGACATCGCTCATCCCGTTCTGGGTGACGGTGGTACCGCTTTTCATCGAGATCGTCTGGCTGCGCTGGTTCAACACGTACCTGGCTGTCATTGTCCCCAATGCAGTGGGCGCGTTTGCTATCTTTTGGATGCGGCAATATGCCATGACTGTGCCGGATGAGCTTCTCGATGCTGCGCGCATCGATGGCGCATCGGAGTGGCAGCTCTTCTGGCGGGTGGCGCTGCCGATCCTGATGCCCGGCCTTGCCGTGCTGGCAATCCTTGGCTTCACCGGGGCCTGGAACGACTTCTTCTGGCCGCTGCTGGTGCTGACCGATACATCCATGTGGCTGGTCAACGTCGCCGTGGCAGCCCTGGTCGGTCCGTACGACTATCAATACGGCATCCTGCTCTCCGCGGCCACGCTCGGCTCCATTCCGGTGATCATTGTCTTCCTCTTCTTCCAGCGCCAGCTCATCACCGGGCTCACCTCCGGAGCGTTCAAGGGTATCTAGCAGGCGCGTGGGGAGGGACGCGGAGAGGCGGACCCCTCCCCTCTCGCTCCCTTTTCCCCAGGTTGTCATACCCCGGACGTATCTATTACAGTGAAGGTATCCAGGTCGGCGCGAGGGTACTGCTGGTCGTGTGCCTGGCCGTGGGGTACCGCATCTTTCCTGACGGCAGTGTTTCGGGATCGATGAGCGCGCGATGAGACGTGGTGGCCTTGATCCTCCTCAGCATGGCCTGCGCGAGAGCCTGATACGGCTGCGTACGATCCTCGGCTACTTCGCCCCCTATACCGATCGCATGGCCCTCGTTGTAGGCGCCATGCTGCTGAGCACCTTCCTTGGCCTGCTGCAGCCCCAGCTGATGCGCCTGGTGCTGGATGTGGCCCTGCCGCAGCGCGACCTACGCCTGTTAAGCCTGCTTGTGCTCGGCACGCTGGCCTTGCCGCTGGCGCAGGGCGGCATCGGCTTCGTGCAGGGATACATCTCGACCTGGGTCTCGCAGCAGGTCAGCTTCGACGCCCGCGACCGCCTCTACCGGCACGTGCAGACCTTCTCGCTGCGCTTCTTCGCCGGCACCAAGACCGGCGACATTCTCTCGCGGATCAACCGCGACGCCGGACAGATCTCTCAAGCGATCAGCGGCACGCTCCTGCCGCTCGTCTCGCAGGTTCTGACCCTGAGCGGGATCCTAGTGGCCGTCATGCTGATGAACTGGCGCCTGGGACTGCTGGCGCTGAGCCTCTTGCCGCCGTTCTTTTTTTCGGCGCGCTACTTCGGCGGCATTATGCGCCGGCTCTACCGTCAGCACGGCGAGGCGTGGAGCGAGCTCACGGCCGTGCTGCAGCAGGGACTGGCGGGCATCCGCCTGGTGCAGGCGCTCCAGCGTGAGGAGGAAGAGGCAAAACGATACGCCGCCCAGGGCCGTGAGACGATCCGGCTGGCCATGCGCATCCAGGCATACGCTGGGCGCCAGTCGCTGATCAACACCTTTCTCTCGGCGCTCGGCCCGGCGCTGGTGCTGTGGTACGGCGGAGCGCAGGTGATCAACGGCTCACTGACAATCGGGGAGCTGCTGGCGTTCACCAACTACATTGCCCGGCTTTTCGGTCCGGTGAGCGCCTTCGCCAATATGAACGTGCAGCTCCAGCAGGCACTGGCGGCTTTCGACCGGGTGCAGGAATACCTGGAGATCCAGACCGAGATCCGCGACCGGCCCGGCGCTATCGAGCTGCCGCCGGTACGCGGGCGGATCGAGTTCCAGGATGTCTCATTCGCCTACAGCCCGGAGCGGCCGATCCTGAAGCACATCTCGTTCACCGTCGAGCCCGGGCAGCTGGTGGCGCTGGTGGGGCCGACTGGGGCGGGCAAGAGCACGGTAGTGAACCTGATCCCGCGGTTCTACGATCCAGATGAGGGCTGCGTACGCATTGACGGCTACGACCTGCGCGAGGTCACGCTGGCGAGCCTGCGCCGTCAGATCGCTACCGTTGACCAGGAAACGTTCCTGTTCAACACCACTATTCTGGAGAACATTCGCTACGCCAGACCGGAAGCCACGTTCGACGAGGTAGTCGAGGCGGCAAAGGCAGCGTACCTACACGATTTCATCATGTCGCTGCCGGAGGGCTACGAGACAGTCGTCGGCGAGCGTGGGGTGAAGCTCTCTGGCGGCGAGCGGCAGCGGCTGGCCATCGCCCGCGCGATTTTACGTAACCCGCGTATCCTGATCCTGGACGAGGCCACCAGCTCGCTCGATTCGATCGCTGAGAGCTACATCCAGCGCGCGCTGGAGCCGCTGATGCGCGGCCGCACGGTGATCGCCATCGCCCACCGGCTGTCAACGATCCTCTCAGCGGACAAGATCCTGGTGCTGCAGCAGGGTGAGCTCGTTGAGAGCGGGACCCACCGGGAGCTTCTGGCGCGCGGTGGCCTGTACGCGCAACTCTACCGGACCCAGTTTAAGGAAGAGCTGCTGCTAGCCGGAACTGGTGGAGGGCAGCGCGGTCCTGCCACTCGTTGACGTGCTGCTGCACAAGGCGAAAGCCGGACTAGAGAGTACAGCGGCTTACTCATGGAGGCCGTTCTTCAGGGCGGCACAGGTATAAGGCGTCACAGGTATAGCGTGGTGGGGATACGGCACGTGCAAGCGTGCCCTATGTAGCGAGGAGCACGTGCTTACGGGGAAGCGTGGTCACGGGCGCTATAGGAGCACGGCCAGGCGGAGGGGGTGGGATTCGAACCCACGGAGCTTGCGCTCAGTGGTTTTCAAGACCACCGCCATAAACCACTCGGCCACCCCTCCGCCGGAATTCTAGCAAGGGGCTAGCATGCGCGTCAACGACGGCGGGAGGCAGGAGCCTGCCAGCCACCCCGGCGCGCTTGACCGCCGGGCCGGGCAGGCGGCGCGCATTGCCGCGGCCGGTGCGGTGTTCGCGCTCGGCGCTGGCGCAGCAGCCGGGCTGTCCACAGCGCTGGCGTTGCTGCCACACCCGTTTGAGATCAACTACGGCGAAGGAATCGTCCTGGGCGTTGCGGCTCGGTTTGCGCGCGGCGACCCCCTGTACCAGCCCATCAGCGGCTATCCATATCTGGTCGCCGCCTACACCCCACTCTTCTACACCGTCCTCGCTGGTCTGATCCAGCATGCCGGCCCGGCGCTGTGGCCGGCCCGCGCGCTTAGCCTAGGCGGCGCACTCCTGGCGGCCGCTTGCCTGTACGGGGCCGTCCGCTGCGAGCGAGGCGCACGCCCGGCCCTGCTGGCGGCGCTCCTCTTCGGCGCGACGCCCTGGGTGGCGCAGTGGGCCAGCTACGGCCGGGTGGATATGCCTGCCTTGGGCCTCACTGCCGCCGGTGTCTGGCTGGCCTGGCGCAGCAGTCCCGGGCGATGGCGTTTGTTGCTGTCTCTCTTCTGTTTCCTGGCTGCCTTCCTCACGAAACAGACGTATCTCGCTGCGCCGGTGGCGACGGCGCTGGCGCTGGCCTTGCACCGACCCCGCCTGGGCACTGCGTACCTGCTCGGCTTTGCCGCGCTGGTGACAGGGAGCACGCTGGCGCTGGACCGCTGGTCCCAGGGGATGTTCATCCAGTCTATAGTTGTGGCAAACGCCAACCCGCCGGATGTGCTCTGGGGACTGCGTATCCCTGTCCTGTGGCTGGCTCTCACGCTGGGGCTGCATGCTGCGGTCGTGGTGTGCTTGCTGCGGCGCCTGGCCTGGCAGTATCGGAGCGATGAGTCAGCAGGCCGGACGCGGCGTGTTCACGCCCCCGAGCGTAGTGCCCTGTCAAGCGCTCGCGCGACCGGGCTTGAGAGATGTCGGCTGAGAGATCAGGCTGCGGCGCTGCTGCAGACCGGTCGTGCCCTGCCGGTGCCGCTGACTGCAGCGACCTTGTACCTGGCGCTTACGCTGTGCCAGATGCTGGCTGTGCTGAAGACCGGCTCCGACGTGAACTACCTGCTGGAGAATGCCTTCGCGGTGAGCCTGCTGGCCGGCCTGGTGCTGCCTGAGGCGCCGCTGAAGGTAGGCAGCACCGGCCGGTCTGCCCGCGTCGAGCTCGAGCTGTGGCTGCTGGTCGCCATCAGCGCTGCTGGCATGGGGGTGGTCGACCTAGGACGGAGCGTTAGCGTACTGCCCTGGGCAGTAGATCACCGCGCATGGCAGCGGCATGCCCTCCTAGTCGAGCGCATTCGCCGCGCGCCCGGCGACGTGCTCACGGAGGATCTGTCTCTCCCTGTGGTTGCCGGGAAGCCAGCGGCCTTTGAGCCGGTGCTCTATGATATTTTCTTTGAAACCGGAGTAGTGCGCCCCTACCAGGTGATCGACGCGCTGGCCGGCGGCCGCTTTGGACTGCTCCTGCTCAGCTCCCCGATAGATCGGCCGGAGTGGGAGACCGATCCGCAGGTTATGTGGCCGAGAGCCATACGCGCGGCCATGCGTGCCCACTATTGCCTGGAGGGGCGTATCGACAAGTACTATGTGTACGTACCTGCAGGGGCATGCGCCCCGGCTTTGCCGGGTGTGGCTCGCGCGTCTGACCCCGCTGGTGCATAGATGCTCGCCATACTGCTTCTTGCTATTTTTTGATTTTATATTTTTTTATAGTTTAGCGTAGATTTAGTGTAGATGTTCCTTTCAAGGAGGTGGCCGTATGCTTACCCGCCGTCACTTCGCCCGTGCGACGGTGGCGCTTCCCGGTGCTCTGGCCGCGTGCGCCCGCCAGGGGCCCGGCGCGGCCCAGCCGGCCCAGCAGGCGGCGAGCCGGCAGCCGGTAAAGATCGTCTGGCTGCTCTACCAGAGCCGGCCGCCGCGCATGGACCTCCAGGTTGCCCTGGCCGAGGACTTTAACCGGCAGCATCCCTCCATCCAGATCGAGCCCATCGCGCCGGACATCGCGCTGGTCGAGAAGGCGACAGTGTTCCAAGCGGCCGGCACGCCGGTCGATTTCTTCGAGTGGCCGCGCCTATGGCGAGAGGTCGAAGAGCTCATCATCGACCAGGCGCCCTTCTTCAAGCGCGACAAGATCGACCTGAAGAGCCTGTTTCTGGAGACAGCGATCGCGCCGTTCCTGCAAGGCGATCATATCTGGGGGCATCCGATCAGTATCTCGGTTGATGCTGTAGCCTACAATATCGACATGTTTGATGCAGTGGGCCTGAAGTATCCCCCGGTGAACCCCGAGGATAAGTCCTGGACGATGGAGACGTTCCAGGAATATGCCATCAAGCTGACCGACCGTTCTAAGAGCCAGTACGGCTGGGGCGGCGGCTTCTCCGGCGGGCATAATTGGATGGTGGCGGGCAACTTCTTCGGCACTTGCCCCTGGGACCCGAACACTAAGCGGTCGCACTTCAACTCACCGCAGTACCGCCAGGCCGTCCAGTACTGGGCCGACCTGCGCAACAAACACCGGGTGAACCCCACCAGCCAGGAGGCGCAAGCGCTGACCGCCGGACAGAACATCAATATTTTCGCCACCGGCAAGATCGGGATGCAGGTGGTGTTCAATATCGCCGATAAGGTGCCGGCGCGCTGGGGCCTGGCGACGCTGCCCTACTCCGGAGCTGGCCGGAACATCTCCGGGCGCATCAGTGTGCATGCGCTCTTCCTCGGCCGGGGCAAGAACCCGGACGCGGCCTGGGAGGTCTTCAAGTGGTTCACGAAGCCGGAGAACGCCGGACGCTACGTCCTCTCCGACGGGCACGCTGTCTCGCCGATCAAGGGAGGGTCTGATCTGGCACAGAAAGACTTCATGGACCGTATGGGCGTGGATGCGCGCGCGTACCTGCTGCAAGCGCAGACGACGCCAGAGAACGGCTGCTTCTTCTACCTGAACAAGCAGTGGCCGGATTTCGACCGGGAGATCGGGCCAAAGTGGAACGAGACCATGGCTGGCAATCTCGGTGCAGGCGAGTTCGCCTCCCTGGCGTACGAGGCGGCGAAGCGCATCCTGGGGCACCTCTAACTTAATCTCTCTATAACTTAATAACTTAATACCTATAGGATTTCTAGCGAGTATATAAACAATGTACAAAAAATAAATAAATAAATTTATTTACTCAAAGATTCTACGCTAGAGCGGAGTCCGAGCCTGTACGCTCCTCCGGTACGCTAGCCAGCGACCAGCCGCTGGGCGATGCCGCGTGCAGGGATGCCGCTCCAGGGATCGATCACCTTCTTGGGCTGGAAGCTGGGCGACTCGGCGTATGCGACGAGCTCATGCAGCATGATCGTGGCGACGGGATCCACGCCCAGCTGCTCTTCCAGGTTGAAGGTGGTGATCAGCACTTTGCCGCGCTGGTGGCGGAACTGGCCCAGCAACGCCGCAGGAAGGTGCACCCAGCCGACTACCATGCCGCCCAGGGTATCGTCGGCATCCTCCGGCCCGAAGCCGAGCATGACGTGCTCTGGGGCGACGGCGCGGAATGGCGCGCCCAGGATGTGCTCGAAGGGAATGCGTTCGAAGAGCGGCCGGCGTTTCAGCCAGTTAAAGTTCGTGATCCAGTCCCCGCTGTAGCCGGTGCCCTCCCGTGTGAGCACCGGCACGAAGGGATTGAAGCCACGCGCGAGGTAGAGCACGCGGCCGCCACGACGAATGAACTCGGCGACTCGACGGTTGATCGCCGTCACAATGGCGACGGAATCAAGCGGCATGCGATCGACTGGGCCGTCGTAGACGACGTAGCCCAGGCCACGCAACCGCTCGGCCAGGCCATAGCGGTTATGCGGATCATAGACCGACACGCGGCCAGTGGCCTGCGGTCGACGGTACGCCGCCGGGTAGAAGTACACATCGAGGTAGTTGCTGGCCAGCACGCTGTGGTCTGGCCCAAGGAGCGTCACCTCAACGCGGGAGACGATGCTCTCCTCCAGCGGCGGCACATCGAACTCGATGCGGCCGAGCACCGACACAGTGGCGCGTGCGGCGCTCACGTTGTGGATCACCCCGTTCAAGCCAAGTAGGTCCACTGCCCACAGCAGTGTGGCGCCTTCCACCTGGCGGTCGGAGAAGTGGGAGAACAGGATATCAGCTGTGAAATGCTGCCCCTCCCAGAAGTTCGCCGTACGTGTGCGCACCATCACCAGGTCCTGGGTGTTGATGGTCGCTAGTTCGTTGTAGTAAACCTTGGGGTTGCGCAGCATATCTAGCAGACCATTGCACTCCCAGTGCAGGTCGGTGAACTCGGTAATCACATAGCCGGCGATGCTGGGGTGGCGACGCATCTCCTCGATCTGGGTCTTCAGCGCATAGAACTGATGCCGCTGCGTGGCCAGGATGAAGTCCTCGAAGCTGCCGAAGACCTGATCGAGCTTGTACTCATGGTAGCGTTCTTCGGCGCCCGCCGGCACAACGTGCTCTAGCTCGGGGACGGCGGGAAAGCCCATCGTCCACCACCAGGGATCAGCGCCGTAGTAGGCGCGTAGCTGACGCAGGCTGGGCAACCCCCAGTTGCCAAACTCAGAGACAATAAGTGGCTCCTTACCGGTCGGTTCACCGTCACCGTATGGGCTGAAGGTCCAGGCTGCGTTGAGGGCGAACGCCTCCACGAAGTCGGCCCAGCGCTGCTGTTGATCTGGGATCGAACAGTACATATGGAAGTCTTGGATATCCGACTTCACATGGAAGCTGGGGCCATAGGGCGAGTTGCACGGCGAGTTGTCCACGACGAGGCGTGACGGATCGCGCTGCTTCACCCGCTCGAAGAAATCTTTCAGCCAGGCCCGGTCCTCGGCCCGAGTGCGGATCTGGGCGCCCCAGTCTTCGTTGACGATGGTCCAGATAATGATCGACGGGTGGTTATAGTCGCGGTCGATCATTTCAAAGAGCGTCTGCTCGGCGCGCCGCTTGGAGCGCTCGGTCAGACGGCTGCCCCAGCTCGGCAGCTCCGCCCAGACCAGCAGGCCCAGCCGGTCGGCCCACTCCAGGTAGCGCGGGTCCGGCACCTTAATGTGGCAGCGCAGCAGGTTCAGGCCCATGTGCTTGGCCTTCTGGAACTGGTCGCGCAGGAACTCGTCCGAGGGGGGCGTGAAGATGGTGCGGGGGTAGAAGTCCTGATCCAGGGCGCCGATGAGGAAGAGCGGCCGGCCGTTCAGGTAGATCAGGTTGTCCCGCGTCTCCACCTTGCGCATGCCGAACTCGACGGTCAGCGCGTCGATGGGGTCCTCGCCCTGCGCCACAGTCACTGTGGCGCGGTACAAGACAGGGCTATGCAGGTCCCACGGCATGACCGGGTCAATGCGTACCGGCAGGTCGTATGTGAAGCGTTCTGGTGCCAGTGATGTCGTAGCGCCGAACGTGTACTGGCCGTCGGGCGAGATGATGCGGCAGTGCAGCGTGAGCTGGGAAGGATCACCGTCGGCGGGCAGGTGGGCCAGGTGGACACGCACATGCGCGATGCCGTTATCGAGGTCCGGCGTGACGTGCACCATACGAATATCTACCACCCCGCGGCGCTCGATCCACACGCTTTGCCAGATGCCGCTGACGCGGGTGTACCAGTCCTCCTTGCCGTGCGGGATCTCGCTGAACAGGTACTCGCTCGGCGCATGGGCCACCCGCGGCGGGTCATCAACCCGCACCACCAGCAGGTTATCCCCGTCCCAGTGCAGGTAGTCCTGGAGTTCGAACTCGAAGGGGGTGTAGCCGCCTTCGTGCGTGCCGAGCTCGAACCCGTTGAGCCAGACCTGAGCCAGGTAGTCTACGGCGCCGAAGTGGAGCACCACGCGGCGGCCTTCCCACGCGCGAGGCACCGTGAAGTGTCGCCAGTACCAGGCGCGCCCCTCGTAGTGGCGCAGGCCGGGAAATTGCGCCTGCCAGCAGCCAGGCACCTCGATCGTTTCTGCCCCACCCTGTTCCAGGACTTCAGGGGTAAGTTCCTGGTGCGGGTCGATGCGGAACTGCCAGTATCCGTCGAGACTGATGCGCTCTCTCATTGCTATCCGGGACTCTATCCAGAGTTACGTACGTGCGCGCAGCCACGCCCGAACGGCCGGCGCATTCGATGAAGCGTGAACGAACTTCTTGATTACAAGTGTCGCGCCTACAGGGCAGAAGCGTCCACGCAAGTGGCGCTTTTGGTACCCACCCCGAAGGCAGAGAGACGGCGCTGTGCGCTCTCGCAGCCTGGAGCGTCGAGGTGGAGCGGCCTGTGCAAATCCGCTGGCAGATGCATCGCAGCACGCTGGCCAAGTGTGCCACCAGATACCCCCTTGAGGCTGTGTCGCCGCACATGGCAGAGGCAATCGATGCCCGCATCTCGCTCCACCGCTTGGAGCGCGTCGCACAAATGTGCATCACTGTGTGCATCACTGGCGCAAGCACGGCTGGTGCTCTAGCGTGGGGCAGGGCGCAGCCGGAGGAGCCACGGCAGCATGCGAGCGGCTACCAGGCGAGACAGCGCCCGCGCCTCAGGCACGCCGAGGAGCCACAGGGCCAGGCCATAGCATAGCGCCCCGGCGCCGACTAACGCGAGCAATGCTCCCAGGCGCACCACGAACACCCCGGCGAGGGCGCCGGAGGCCAGCGGCAGCGCCACGAGAAGCACCAGCGCCATCAGCAGCGCAGCGCTGGTACTCTGTGCCAGCACCTGGATCGTCTCCCTGCCCCCCAGCGCCGGCACACGGCGCCGCAGCCACAGGTACAGCACAGTGGTCTCGACCATAGTCGCCAGCGAGATACTTAGGGCGAGGCCGCTGTGGCGTAACGGCTGCATGAGGACGATGGAGAGCGGGATGTTCATCAGCAGAGCTGCAGCGCCGACCAGCGCCGGTGTGCGCGTATCCTGGAGCGCATAGAAGCCCCGTGTGACCATCTCCAGCGAGGCATGCGCTACCAGACCAATGCTGTAGCACACCAGCGCGGCGGCAACCATGCCTGTAGACACTTCCGAGAACCGGCCGCGCTCGAACAGGATCCGTATGAGCGGCTCGCGCAGAACGATGAGCCCGACTGCCGAAGGCAGGCTGAGCAGAATGATAGCGCGCAGGCCACGGGTGAGCGCCACACCCAGCGCTTCAAGCTCGCCGCGTGCCGCCAGCGCTGCGAGCGCCGGGAGCGCGGCGGTGGAAAGAGCCATGCCGAAGAGGCCGAGCGGCAGCATCATCAGTAGCCAGGCGAAGTTCAGCGCGGCCAGGCTTCCTTCCGGCAGAAACGACGCCAGCACTGTCAGGACAAAGAAGTTCAGGTGCACCACGGCGAGGCCGAAGAGTCGCGGCGCCATCAGCAATAACACGCGGCGTAAGCCAGGGTGGTGAAAGTCGATGCCACCGCGCAACTGGCCGAGCGTAGCCACTGCCGGCACCTGCACGCCCAGGTGGAGCAGGGCTCCTCCCACGACACCGAGAGCGAGGCCAAAGATGCCCATGCCACCGGGGCCGGCCAGGAGCAGGGCCCCGGCAATGATGCCGGCGTTGTACAGCGCCGGGGCGATGGCCGGGGTAACGAAGCGCTGGTGGGCCTGGAGCACGGCAGTGGCGATACCGCTGGCCCCGAACAAGATCGGCGTGACTAGCATGATGCGTACGAGGCTGGCGGTCAGGCGCAGGCGTTCGGCGTCCCAGCCGGGCGAGAGAGCCCGGACGAGCACAGGCGCGGCGAGCCACGCCAGCGCGGCGCAGACCAGCAGGGCGCCGAGGGCAGCAGCAGCAACGGCCCGCACCATGGCCCAGCCGGCCTCACGCTCGCCATGCTCCAGGTACGTGCGGAGCGTCGGAATAAGGGCAGAGCTGAGGGCGCCGCCGGCCAGCACGTTGAAGACGAGATCAGGGATGCGGAATGCTGCGACGTAGGCATCGAGCTCAGAGCCGGTGCCGAAGCGGGCGCTGATCGCGATATCCCGGCCGAGGCCCAGCGCCCGGCTGCCAATGAAGCCGGCC
The DNA here is from genome assembly GCA_042408875.1 of Chloroflexota bacterium. Classification (GTDB taxonomy): domain Bacteria; phylum Chloroflexota; class UBA11872; order JBHOQS01; family JBHOQS01; genus JBHOQS01. Next base: position 453,901 of record JBHOQS010000022.1, read on the forward strand.
ATGACGACGACGGCTGCTGCGGCCACGCCCTGGCCGCCCAGGCCGGTCTGCTTCAGCGTCTGCTTAGGCGTGGTACTCGAGCTCAAGGCTGATGTCCAGCGCCGGCGCCGAATGGGTCAGCGCGCCCACCGAGATCAGATCCACGCCGGCCTCGGCCACCGCACGCACCGTCTCCAAGGTGATGCCTCCGGACGCCTCCGTGATCGCGCGCCCGGCTACCAGCCGCACCGCCTCGCGGAGCATCGGCGGGGGCATGTTGTCCAGCAAGAGCGCATCGGCGCCGCCGGCCAGCGCCTCTTCGATCTGGTCCAGCCGGGTCACCTCGACCTCCACGCGCAGCGAGTGCGGCGTGTTCTGGCGGACACGGGCGACGATCTCGCGCAGGCTCGCGCCGGCCGAGGCCAGCGCGGCGATATGATTGTCTTTGATCAACACTCCATCTGCCAGGCAGAAGCGATGGTTCTGTCCGCCGCCGGCGCGCACAGCGTACTTCTCCAGGGCACGCAGCCCCGGCGTCGTCTTGCGTGTGTCGACGATGCGCGCCGCGGTGCCCTGCACAGCCTCGACGTAGCGCCGCGTCAGCGTGGCGATGCCCGAGAGACGCTGGAGGAAGTTCAGCGCCACGCGCTCGGCGCACAGCAGGGCCGCAGCCGGCCCTTCCAGACGGGCCAGGATGTCCCCCGGCCGCACGGCAGCGCCGTCGTGTACCACCGCCTGGAACACGATGGCCGGCTCAATCTCATGGAACACCGCCTCGGCAACCGGCAGCCCGGCGATCACCCCCGGTGCCTTGGCCAGCAGCACCCCGGCGCTCCGCAGCGCCGGGGGCACGAGCGCGTCCGTGGTAGCATCGCCCCAGGCCAGGTCTTCCTCCAGGGCCGCCCGGACAACCTGGCGGACGATCCAGTGCGGTGGCATGCTTCGTGAAGTAAAGCCAGCGCTCATGTGTTCCACCTGGCGGGTGCACGCGCATACTAACTACATACTACGCACTGCGTAATGCTAGCCTCCCTTCTCCAATGCACAGTAGATAGCCTGCTCAGGAGCATGGTGGTGTAATGAGGCTTACGCAGTACGCAGTACGTAGTACACATTACGCATTAACGTAGTGCTTCCTCTGTCTCTCCCCTTACCCCGCGCGCGGCACTTTCAGATGCAGCCAGTGCGCGCAGCTCTTCGATCTCGCTGCGCACGGCCTGCACCTGCCGTAGGAGATAGTATACGTACACAAAGAGGATGACCCACACCGCGGCAAAGCCGGCGAAGAAGAGCAGCGCATTGAGTGACATCATTCGTATCCTGGGTCGAATCCTGGTTTATCCTATTGTCCTGGCCTGTCCTGCCTCGAGCGTGTCGCGGAGTTCGGCGGCCGCCTCCCGCAGCCCTTCGATGCGCACACGCACGACGAGCAAGAGAACGAAGAATAGGGTAAAGGCTACCAGAGCGACCAGGAGCGTGGCGAGCATCGAGGGCGGGAGCGCCGGCCCGGCTTCCGGGCGCACGACCACCGGCTGGGGGTGCAGCGTACGCCACCAACGCACCGACATATGCACGATCGGGACGTCCACAAAGCCGATGATGCCCAGCACCGCGCAGTACCGTGCCGCACGCTCGCGGTCGCCGACGTACGCTCGCAGCATCAGGTAGCCCGCGTAAATGAACCAGAGCAGGAGCGTCGTGGTCAGGCGGGCGTCCCAGGTCCACCAGGTCCCCCAGATAGCCCGGCCCCAGATTGAGCCGGTGACCAGCGTGATTGTCGTGAAGACCACGCCAATCTCGGCGGCGGAGTGTGCCAGCATGTCCCAGCGCAGGCTGCGTTTCCACAGGTACGCCACGCTGCTGACGAGCACCACGCCGAAGGCCAGGTAGGCGATCCATGCGGAAGGTACATGGAAGTAAAAGATGCGCTGGACGTTGCCCTGCACGCGCTCCGTCGGCGCCCACACGAGCGCCATGTAGAGTGCCACAAGCAGAGCCAGCGCGGTTGCGCCAGCGAGGGCCGCGGTCTGCATCGGGAGCCCTGAAGCCGGCCGGCGGTGTGCCGCGCGGTCGAGCGCAGGAACGGTTGGTGCAGGATGCAAGCGTACGTCCGCCATGTTCTCCGGCCCCTCTCCCCTATCGCCGTGGCTGCCCCAGATACAGACAGGTTACTCGCCGCGACCTCACGCCTACCCTCGCTCAGTCCTCGACAACGACGTCGAACAGCACATACGACAGTACCAGGACGACGGCGTCGTATGCCACCAGCAGCGCATTCCAAGGCGGAGCACCCTGGAGCGGTGTCCCGAATAGGACGGTGCTGGTGGTCTGCACGGCGCCGATCACGACCGGCGTCAGCAGCGGGAAAAGCAGCACCGGCAGCAGAATCTCGCGCGCACGCGTGTTGGCGGCAACGGCTGAGAGCAACGTACCAGTGCCGGCCAGCCCCAGCGTGCCCAGCAGCAGCGGCACCAACAGCGCTGGCCGGAGCACGTCGAGGTTGAACAGGACGGCCAGCGCCCCCAGCAGCACGGCCTCGGCAACCAGCATGAAGAGCATGTTGGCGATTACCTTGGCCAGGTAGATCAGGCCGCGATCCACAGGCGCCAGTAGCAGGCCGTCTATGCTGCCGCGATCATATTCCTGGGCGAACGAGCGACCCAGGCCAAGGACCCCTGCGAAGGCAATGCCACTCCACAGCACGCCGGGGATCACCGCCTCGATCTGTTCGGCGCGCAGATCCATGGCGAAGTTGAACACCAGCAGCGTGAGCAGCCCGAACACGGCCATCGCGCTGAGCAGCTCACGCGTGCGGTACTCGAGCACGAGGTCCTTCCAGAGCAACGCCCGCAGCCGGCGTAGCTCGCGTGCCAGAGTGCTTTCAGCCCAGCCTGCAGCGACCATGGCCACCTGCACGCCCTTCAGGTGTATCCGCAGCTGTATCGAGCAGATCTGATGGCTCGACCGCGCGGTAGCGCGCCCGGAGCTCCATCGCTACCTCCGGCGTCGCAGGCCACTCTCCGGCGATGCGCCCGTCCAGCAGGAGCAGTGCCCGATCGGCCAGCGCGAGGCCGCGCTCTAGATGGTGCGTGGTTAGCAGGACTGTGCGCGGCCGGCGGAGCAGCCGGCGCAGGATCTCCAGCCCTGCGTCATCCAGGCCGGTGTCCGGCTCATCCAGCAGCAGCACTGCCGGGTCATGCAACACTGCCCGTGCCAGCGCGGCGCGCTGCTGAAGCCCGCGAGAGAGCGTGCGCACCGGATCACGCCGCCGGGACGTGAGGCTGGCGAGTTCAAGGGCCTGCTCGACCGCCTGCCGAGGCTCTGGCAGCGCAAAGAGCTCGGCGTAGAAGCGCAGGTTCTCTTCGACAGTGAGCTCGCCGTACAGCAGCGGCTGGTGTGCGGCAAAGCCCACGCGGGCATGCAGCGCGCTCCGCTCGACCGGCAGTCGGCAGCCCGCCACATAGACCTCTCCGCCGTCCGCTCGCAGGAGCCCGGCCAGAATGCGCAGCAGCGTTGTCTTCCCCGCACCGTTTGGGCCGAACAGCACCGTAACCGAGCCCGCCGGGACCGTGAACGACACGTCCCGCAGCACGAGGCGGTGGCCGTAGCGTTTGCGCAGGCCCTGGACCCAGAGAGCAGGCGGCTGCTGCGCGTCAGCTGCGCCGGGCGCAGCCTGGCTGCGATGAGCGGGAAGGATAGCGGCCATGGCTTACTCCCGATCCTGCGGCCTTCCAGGCGTCGCGGACAGTGCATCACCCGATGACGGGCTGGGTGCCTGCTCGAACACGCGCCTGCTCCTAGGGGCACCGGCTGCGGCCACGTTGCGAGCAGCCAGGGCGAGCGCATGCTGTTTTAGCACCGCGCGCTCGCGCTGGTACTGCTCTGCGCCCACAGCCCCGGCAGCATAGGCATCATCGAGCCGGGCCAGCTCGTCCAGGACCGCGCTCAGCGCACCGTCGCGCTCGGCAGGCGCCGTGCCGCGGCCGCGCCGCAGCCACGTGCGGGCAAGCAGCCCGCCGGCGAGCGCGAGCGTGAGCGCCCCGGCGCCGATGCCAGCGGCACGGCGCTGCTCTGTAAGCAGCGCTTTACCTTCCTCGGTCGCCGGCACAGGCAACCCAGTCAACTCAACGGTAATGCGCGTCCCCGCTGGCAGCGCGCGGCCGGCCAGCGCGCGGTAGCTCCGTCCTTGTAGCTCAATCGTGCCGGCTGGTGCAAGCTGCGGGCTGGCCAGGCCAAGCTGCTGGTCGGCGCTCAGCACCCGCAGCTCATCTGTGGGATACGGCATTGCCTTGCTCAGTTGCAGGCGTGACGAGCGGTAGTTCAGCCGGTAGGACAGCACTACCTGCCAGCGGCCCGGCGGTACCGGCGTCGTAGCCACGAGACCATCGGGAAGACGCTGAATGTCCTCCGGACGCAGGCCAAACTGTGGTGTGACGTCCATCGCCCCATCCGGCACGGTCAGGCGTACAGTGCCGGGGCGTGTGCCTGTACCCTCAGCTGCGGCCACGACGGTGCGCGACCCGACGTTCGCCACCGTCATCATCTCCAGGACCTGCACTTGCCCGGCTTCGGCATCGACGCCGGCGATGAGCAGGGTCGCTGATCCAAGCCGGATATCGGCATCCGATGTCGTTGGCTCGAACACCTCGACGTCTACCGTTGCGCTCGGACTCTCTGGCGTTAAGGTGGCGCGGTCAGAGATGTACGGGATGCTACCGAACTCCGTGGCGACGACGTAGGCGATGTCCCCGCCCAGCAGGAGCCCCTCGAAGCGAAACGCTCCGCCGGTATCAGTAGTGGACACGCGCGGCTCCAGGCGTTCCTGCCCGCGGAACGCAAAGAGCACCACACGCTGGCCCGCTACCGGCGCCTCACCGGCAGTCCGGTTGATCACCCGTCCAGTGATCACACCGGGGGACTGGGCCCAGGCCGGCCCGAGGCTCAGTGCGAGGAACAGCAGCGCGCCAGCCAGCGCGCCGAGAACACGGGAGCTCACCGGGCTCCTCCAGCGGGGTTCCTCAGGGCAGCCCCGCATTCGCCACAGAAGCGCTTCGCCGGTACGGTTGCGCCACATGATGGGCAGCGCAGCACGCCGTCGCGCGCCTGGAGCGACAGCACAGAGGATCGCATCTGGCGGGCTGGTCCGTTGCTGCGCGTGCGCAATGCCAGCACTGCCTGCTCGATGCGTTGCTCCAGTTCGACCGACGTAAGCTCATGCGCGCGCAGCGCTGCGGCGGCGCGCAGCTCATAGCGTCGCGCCAGCTCCTGGTAGTCTGCCTCGGAGAGATGACCCAGCGCGCGGTCGAGCTCGAGTTCACGTAACGCCCTGATGTACGCATCTGCACGCTGCGCCGGCTCCATGGCTTCGAATTCGAAGGAGCTGTCAAGCGTCTCACTGGCGGCCGCGCCTGGCGCGCGGCGCCGGCCGTTAGACCAGAGCGGCCAGAGCACAAAGGCAGCGACAGCTAGGGCGAGGGCGATGGCCAGCAGCTCGCTCATCCTGCCAGCTCCCCGGGCCGGTCCTCCAGTTCGTGCTGGATCACCCGGCGATAGCGCTCCAGGTCTGCCGCCGGTGCCGCTTCTTCGCCTAGCGCCTCCCGCGCGCCGGCCCGCCGCGTGTGCGCTCGCACGAACGATGCCACCACCCAGCTCCCGGCCAGGAGGATAGCGAGCGGCACGAGCCAGGCACCAAGGGTAAAGCCTCGTTTCGGCGGGTTCAGCAGCACCCCTTCCCCGTAGCGATCGATGAAGTACTGGATGATCTGCTCTGGTGTCTCGCCCTGCTCGAGCTTCTGGCGGATCACACCGCGCATCTGGCGTGCCAGCTCAGAGGGGGAGTCGGCAACGGACACGCTCTGGCATACCGGGCACTGCAACTGCGAGGCGATCTGGCGGACGCGCTCCTCTAGGTCGTCGGCGTGTACTGCCGGCACCGCCAGCAACACGAGTGCCATCAGCAGCGGAAGAACAGCGCTGCGGAACATGCCGGCGAGGCTAGGCATCGCCCTCAAGCGATCGACGCACCGCAGGAGCTCTAAAACCAGAGCGTTGCGAGACCTACACCTCACTGTGAGCCGTCCTTCGCAGGGCGCCGGCAGGCGCACGCGCCGGGGCGCGCGCTGGTTGTGGCTGCGGCCACAGCGTGATCATAGTGCCGGCCAAGAACACTGCGCCACCGATCCAGATCAGCGTCACTGCCGGATTGACGAAGAGATGCAGGCTGGCATGGTAGCCGTCCGGCGCCTCCTCCCAGCCGACCAGTACAGCATAGAGATCCTCAAAGCGCGGCGGCAGCGTTTCGATCGCCACGCGCGTGATCGGCTGCTGCTCCCAGTTCTTGTGGAACTGCCGCTCCGGGTATAGCCGGGCTACCTCCCTCCCATCCCGCTCGGCGATCAGCTCGGCGCGCGTCACACGTGCCTCAGCGGTGCGATACTCAGCAAGGCCGCGGTATACGATCGTGTATCCGCCGACGCGAGCCTGCTCCCCGGGCGCGAGCGTCACCTCTCGTTGCTGCTGGAAGAAGCTCGAGCCAACCGCACCGAGCGCGATCAGCACCACTGCCAGATGAACGATATACCCTCCGTAGCGCCGGCGGTTGCGCGCCACCAGCCGGGGAAGGGCCAGCAGCGCCGGTTCCTTCGCCAAACGGCGGCGCACCCGCATGCCGCGCCAGAACTCCAGCGCCACCGTTCCAGCGACGAAGGTCGCGGCCAGGATGCCGGCCAGCGCACCCGGCTTGACCGCACCGGCCAGCGCCGCCAGCAGCGTGCCAGCCAGCGCCGCCGCGGCCGGCCAGCGCACACTGCGCGCCAGGTGCCCCAGCGAGGCGCGCCGCCAGGCCATCAGCGGCGCAACACCCATCAGCAGCAGAAGGGCGAGCAGCAACGGTCCAGCGACCTGGTTGTAGTAAGGCGGCCCCACGGTGATCTTCACATTACGCACTGCTTCAGAGAGGAGCGGATAGATAGTGCCCCAGAAGACAGCGAACGTGAGCGCGACGAACAGCAGGTTATTTACCAGGAACGCCGACTCACGGGAGACGAAGGAGTCAAACTCTTGCTCATCATGCAGGAGGGGCAGGCGGTAGAAGAGCAGCGCAAGCGAGCCGAGCAGCACGAGGGCGAGGAAGCCGAAGAAAAACGGCCCAATCGCCGAGACGGCAAAGGTGTGCACCGATGTCAGAATACCGCTGCGGACGACAAACGTGCCGAAGATGGCCAGCGCAAACGTGGCGATAGCGAGCCCCAGGTTCCACACTTTGAGCATGCCCCGCCGTTCCTGCACCATCATGGAATGCAGGAAGGCCGTGCCGGTCAGCCACGGCATCAGCGCGGCGTTCTCCACAGGGTCCCAGCCCCAGTAGCCGCCCCAGCCGAGCACGTGGTACGCCCACCATGCCCCCATGAACAATCCGCTGCCCAGGATGCCGAATGCCAGGAGCGCCCACGGGCGGACTATGGCCAGCCACTCGTTCCACAGCCGGCCGCTCAACAGCGCTGCCATGGCGAAGGCGTACGGCACGGTCCAGCTCATGTACCCCGCCAGCAGGAGGGGCGGATGAACCAGCATGCCAGGATCTTTCAGAAGCGGGTTCAGGCCGCGGCCGTCGGCCGGCACGAAGGGCAGCCGCTCCAGCGGGTTGCTGACGAAGTTCAGTAAGACCAGGAAGAACGTCTCGACACCCATCAGGATGGCGATCACGTAGGGCATGAGCGGCCGCGCCGGCTGCCAGGAGAGCAGCACTACAGCAGCGCTGAGCAGCGCAAGCGTCCATGCCCAGTACAGCAGCGAGCCGGCCTGGCCGCCGTAGAAGGCCGTGATCACGTACTGGAGGGCCATGTCACGGCTGGACTGCTCAGCAACATAGCGCACGCCGAAGTCGTGGGTGACGAAGGCGTGGACGAGTGTGGCAGAGGCAAGCGTGAGCAGCGCAGCCACAGCGAGCACGCCGTTGCGAGCACTCAGTAGCAGCGCCGCCGAGCGCAGCCGCAGCGCGAGCGGACCGGCGACTACGGTGTACACAGCAACTGGGAGCGCAAGCAGGAGGGCGAGGAGGCCGAGATAGCTCAGTGGGAGCATGCTTTATTCTGCTTCAAAGCGAGACGGGCACTTCGCCAGGAGCGTCTTGGCGACGAACAGTCCCGGCTCTGTATACCGGCCCTCAACGACGACCTCGCTGTGATCCCCGAAGATGTCGGGGACCACGCCGCGATACTCCACCGGCAGAGAGCCGCTCTGATCCTCCAGAACGAAGCGAACGGCTAGCCCGCCGCTCAGGCGCTCGATACTGCCAGGCTTCACGGTGCCGGCGACGCGGGCAGGCTGCTGATACGCGGCCGGTCCCTTGGCCTTCAGCTCAGAGACCGTCAGATAGTAGACCGACGCGCTGCGCAGGCCGTTAAAGATCAGGAAGCTCACGGCCAGGGCGACCACTGCGGCGGCAAGTCCGATCTTGCCCAGCGCCGACCGCCGGCCGGGCAGGCCGGGCTGGGACAGGAGACGCGCCCCGGCAGGGGCGTGCTGAACGATATCGCTGCTCGTCGCGCTCATGCGCACTCCCGGATTGTGGCGGCCGGCGGCACCACGCTCCCGGCCGGCACGTTCTCCCAGCTATTATAGCGCAGGTGTTCGCCCCGTTCTCCTTCGCCCTCGTGAAGGCGCTGGCGGCAACCTACAGCGACTTCAGGTACTCCACGATGTCCTGCTTCTCGCGCTCGGTCAGCCTGAGCGCGAAGTGCTGGTTGTAGTGCTCAACGACCTCATGCAGCGTGGCAAAGCGGCCGTCGTGGTAGAAACCGCCTTTCGTGTGGGTCCAGAGCCCCTTGAGCGGAGGCGTGCGGTACCCGATGAAGGGCTCGCCGTTGATCGTAGTGACAGGAGCGCGCTGGGCCTGGAAGTCGTCGACGCCGATCTCTTCCGGCCTGTGTATCGCCCAGCCAGGCTCGGTGTAGAGCGGCGGTACATGGCAACGAGCACAGCCGGCCTTCCCCACGAACAGCCGCTGCCCCCGCTGTGCCGCGGTTTTGTCGAAGCTGCCCTCGGGCGGCGCCGGTGCAGGGATCGCAAGCTGATAGAAGTGCAGCGCGGCGAGCTTCGCAGTGACGAGGTCGGGGCTGTTGCGAATGTTCCAGTCGCCGGTGCGGGCAGCGATAGGGAACCGGCCCGGATCATTCAAGCGCGGGTCGAAAAAGGTGCCTTGCCCCCGCATCTGTGTGTTGGCCACATAGGCATTCCAGTACGTGACTGATCCCCAGCCGGTCCAGGTGTGGAGATGCACGCCGGCCAGCCCGAACGCTGGCGGGATCAATGTGGCGGCCGGTCTGCCATCAGGGCGAAAAGCCTTCCCATCGTGAAGGAGCTCTGCGTCAAACTTCCCAGGCCCCCAGCTGCGGAGCACCGTCCGTACCGTAGCCACATCGACCCCGAGACGATCCGCTACCGGCGTCAGGTTCGGCGCAAGTGCAATGATCACGCCAACGTTGAGGTCACGATTGGCCCAGCCATCAAGCCGGTGGCCGATGCCGGAGGCAAGCGAGTTGTCCACGGTGGAGTGGCAGATCGCGCAGGTGATACCGACCGACTGCAGGCGACCACTGCGATCAAAGAAGCCTTTGACGCCGACCACAGCGTCCAGTTTGAGCAATTCGAGAGTCGTGGCGGGATTGTCAAGATCAACGCGTCCGGAGCGCAGCCTGCTCACCAGAGTGGGAGGCAGGGCATCAACGTCTACCTTCAAGCCTACGGCTAAAGCAGTCTTTGGACTGACGCCCGGTCCCACACCGCCAAACTTGTCCCCTGCGATTGCCTGATGGAGGTGAAGCGTGTCGCCCCAGAACGCCTCGTCGCCGAAGGTGTCGAAACGAAACGTCTGCCGGCCGTCCCGGAGCATCCTGGCCGCAGTGTCCTCGATGGCACCGTCGTGGCTGCCGGTCGCCTGTGAGAGCCCTATCGAGCCGCTGCCTGCTATGGCAGCAAGCAGCAGGGTGAGCAGGGCGAAGGCACCGAACCTGCTGGCCAGGTGCAGCCCGCAGGCGAGCGTTCGATGTATCATCGCGGCCTCCATCTCGATGCAAGATTCCTGCGCCGGCGTGTGGGTGCGTCCTCGACGCCGTAGGGGAAGAGCGCGACCACGCCGGCAGGGCAGCCGTGCTACACCGATGTATACGCTCGATAGGAAGTGATGGATCACTATTTTTTTCAGTATTTTCTTGAGATTTTATACAGAGCCGTTTTTTTCCCGGCCACGGTGGACGGCTACTGGAGGGCGCGTTCGTACGTCACGCGGAGCGCTGCCACGACCAGCAGGATGAGCAGGCCGAGGATCAAGACGAGGTCCTCTGCAGAGGGGAGGCGCCAGCGCGAGCGGACCGGCGGAGCAGCACCAGCGGGGCGGTGCCGGCGGACCCGCAGGGTGTATGCCAGGAGGAGCATCCACACAGAAAGACCGATCTTCAGCCACAGCAGGCCGGCATAGAGCAGGCTGGGGCTCTGGGAGAGGCGATCGAAGGCGAGCGGAACACCTGTGAGGATGAACGCGGCGATGCATACCCGCACGGCAGAGCGGAACCGCGCCACCGTCTCCTCGCGCACCGCCGGCGGGATCGTCCTCCGCTGGAGCTGGGGCCGCAGCACCAGCGCGTAGAACAGCGAGCCCCCGATCCACGTGACTGCCGCCACTAGATGCACGAAACGCAACAGGGCGCGGAACAGGTCGGCAGCCGGCATCACTCGATCGAGAGCAGAAAAAATACTGCGTACTACGTAACGCCCAGCTACATCACTCTACCGCTGGGCACTGCCCTAAGGGCGGTACGGAGTGGCGTCTCTACATGTTACACAGGACGCAGTAGTACGCAGTGTGCACTACATTGTGTACTATAAACTATCTATAAACTACATAAACTATATATATAAACCGTATATAACTGTATAATTTAGGCGCGTATCACACAATTCGTTCCAGATACTGGCGGAGCTGGGACTGGTTCAACGGACCGATCCACTTCTTCACGATACGGCCGCTGCGATCGATGAAGAACGTCTCAGGGATGCCGGAGACGCCGTAGTCGATCGATACTGCGCCGTTGGCATCGAGCACGTTCGGATAGCTGATGCCGAACTGCGCGAGGTAGGCCTCAGCATCAGGGCGCCTATCCTGAATATTGACACCGATGAACACGACATCGGGCCGGGCACGGGCCGTGCTCTCGAGCAGAGGGGCTTCCTCACGGCAAGGCTGGCACCAGGAAGCCCAGAAGTTCAGCACCACCGGCCGGCCACGCAGGTCAGAAAGCCTGAGCATCCCGCCGTCGAAGCGTTCGAGCACGAAATCCGGCGCAGGCTTCCCCTCGAGCGGCACGGTACCGATCTGTGTGCGGTCGCCTGTGAGACCCCACGCCAGCAGGCCGAGGAGCCCCAGGACAACGCCAAACGCCAGAAGCCGCGCGGCGATGGCGCTGCGCGCCGGTGCAGGCGCAGCCTGGTCCGCGGAGGGTGCGATCGTCTCAGCCACAGCCCCGATCCTCCCCATCGCATTCTAGTGCGCCGCGCCGTGCCGGGTCAAACATTGCCTTTGTATCCCGGCCCTCCATCAGCTAGACTCTGCTGAGACGTGCTCGGCGGCGGGCGGCGTGCCAAAGTCCTATGCTGGATCCGGCGGCTGCAGCCGCCGAGCTCGAGACTGCGCGAACGAGGAGTGCTTTGAGGCATACGAACGGCGCTGCCACGACGGTGTATCAGGAGCGCGAGGAGCGGCAGGTTCGGCCGCTCGTGCGTCTCGTCGTCGTGGCTGCCTACATCTTCCTTCTGTTTCTCGCCGAGGTTGCCGTCGCCGGTGCGCTCGGCGTGGTCGCGCCGCCGGTGCGGACGCTCTTGCTGGAGCCAGAGGCGAGTGGGGGAGCTGGCCGCGCGCTGGCAGCCCAGCTTCTGGTCACATTAGCGGTGCTTGCCGCGGTCTATGTGGCGCGACGGACGCTTGATGGCCGCTCCTTCGTCAGCCTGGGTCTGAAGCCCCAGACGGCGCTGCCCCATCTGGCCGCGGGCGCGCTGCTGGGCGGTCTGGCCGGCCTGATCGTCCCCCTAGGGCTTTTGATCTGGGAGACTCCCCTCCAGCCAGGGAACGCATCCGTTGCCGCTGTCGTAACCTCGCTGCTCGTCATGGCTGCCGGCGCGCTCGGTGAGGAGGTGCTATTCCGGGGCTACATCCTGGCGAACCTGGAGGAAGAATGGGGCACGCCGGCTGCCGTGCTGGGGAGCGCCATCCTGTTCGCCTGCGCGCGCCTGCTCAATCCGTATGCCGGCCTGTGGGCGTTTGCTGGCAGCCTGGTGCTGGGAGCGGCGCTGGCTGTGATAGTCGTCGCCTTCCGGTCGCTCTGGCTCGCTACCGGCTACCACGCCGCCTGGAACGTGATAGCTGGCCCGCTCTTCGGTTTACCGGTAAGTGGCTTGGTCGCGGGCGGTCTCTGGTCCTTCCAGGACCCCCTGCGCGCCCCCGTCTGGCTTAGTGGTGGTGAGTTCGGCCCGGCGGCGAGCCTGCCGATGCTGGCGCTGCACCTGCTGATTGCGGCTGGGGTGTTGTTCCTCCGGTACCGTCCTGCTGTTCCGAAGGCTGGTAGCGTCAGTCGGTGATCTGATAGGCGACCAGCCCGTCAGGCGTGCGCCGGTAGTACACGGTCACGGGCTCGCCGAACGCCATATGCTGGCGCAGGTGGCCCGGCGTCACGTCAACCTCCGGGGCGACGCGGAAGTCCCAGGTCTTCCCCTGCGCGTCGCGCACGATGATCCGGTCGGCGTTGGAGAGCGACCGGGCTTCGACAGCAGTGATCACGCCGCGCACCGACTGCTCCGACTGGCTCCCACCCTGGCTGCACGAGAGTGCCCCGGCAGCCAGGAAGAGCGCCAGGGCCAGGAGCGCCTGCGCGGCGCCGCGCCGCCGCATTGGAACACTATTCATAGTATGGCCTCATGATCTAGCCTCATGTGCTGATCGCGGCCGGAGCGCTGCCTCGCAGTTTGTAGCCTCTAGCCATTCTGTAATCTTGTGCTACTCTTATAACTCCTATGTAACTATTGCTCCTATGTAAATATTGTAACTATTGTATAATTTTTGGTAACTATAGTCTGTAGGTGGACGGGCCGCCGGGGCGCTCGAGCCGGGATACCAGCGCGAGCATCGCGGCGAAGACAGCTGGCAGCAGGAGCATGGCGCCACGCATGCCCAGCAGCTGTCCCCCTGCGCCCAACAAGCCCGGCAAGAGCGTGCTGCCCACTGCGCCACCCATGATCAAGATCGCGGTCACCGCGCCCGTATATGCCGGAAAACGCTGCAACGTGATAGCCAGGACCGTCGGAAAGATCCCAGCGATGGAGGCGCCCGTCAGTGTATAGCAGGCGGCAGCGATCGCAGGCACAGGGGCCACTACTCCCACGAGACTTGACCCCAGCGCGCCGGTACAACAGGCGATCAGCAAACGCCTGGGAGCCAGCCGCCGCGCTGAGACGCCGATAGCCAGCCGCCCGGCGAGGAAGCCACCCCAGTAACCGGAGAGCGCCCATGCGCCCATGGTCTCGCTCCAGCCGAATTGCTGCTGGAGGAACGTGACGAGCCAGCCGGCAATGCTCACCTCGGCGCCAACGTATAAGCTGAGCACCAGCGCTGCCTGCCAGAGCTCTTCCCGCCGCAGGAGCCGCGCGAACGCCGGCAGACCGGGCAGGGGCTCGGTGCCATGAGCGGGAAGCGGCACAACCGGCACAATGAACAGCACCGGGAAGGCAGCCACGCCTACTGCCAGGTAGGCAGCGCGCCAGGAAACTCCGGCGCCGAGCAAGGCTCCTATTCCGAGCGGACCGAGCAGCGTGGCCAGGGCGAAGAAGGCGTGGGCCAGGTTCATGGGCACCGTCTTCTGCGGCCCGCTGGCATCCGAGACGAGCGCGTTGGCCGCGACGTCTGCGCAGGCAAACCCGATGCCAGACAGCACACTGCCGGCGAGCAAGACCGGCCAGCTCGGAGCCAGCGCCGTCAACAGGGCGCCGGCAGCCAGGGCGCCGCCGCTGAGGACAGCGGTGACACGGCGTCCGCGCGCATCAACGAGATAGCCGGCCGGCGGAATGGCGGCCATATAGCCACCTGACTGCGCGACGAAGATGAGTCCAGCTGCGGCCAGGTCGAGATCGAAAGTGCGCCGGATCGCCGGCACCGTCGGGCCAACGATGGTCAGCACCAGGCCGATGAGGAAAAACAGCCACGCTGCTATGGCGAAGGCCACGCGCCTGGGCAGGATGGCGGCCCGAGCAGACACCACCAGCGCAGAGGTCTTACTCATCTCGGCGCGGCGGCGGTGGCGGCGCCGTCCCGCCGTAGCGGGTCGGCTGGGTGCCCTTGATGAACACCTCCTGGTAGGAAGGGCAGCCCCAGGAGGCCAGCAGGCCGTTCGAGATGCACAGCCACACCCGTACGACGCCCTCGGGCTGCTCAAACTTCTTGTTCGGCTGGCCTTCCAGTACGCGGTTCATAAACTCCTTCCAGACCGACGCTGCGCCAAGCGAGCCCGGCACCCGCTGCATCTCCTCACCGCGCGTGTTGCCCATCCACACACCGACGACCAGGTCCGGCGTATAGCCCATCGTCCAGGAGTCTTTCCAGTCATCGGTCGTGCCCGTCTTCACCGCGGCAATACGGCCGTCCCTGAGGTCAAGAGAATTCCCGAACGCTGGCCGGCGGGCATTGGGGTCAGACAGAATGTCGCTGATCAGATACGCCACTTCAGGCGAGAGTACCTGGCGTCCCTGTGGCTTAAGCTCATAAATCACGCGGCCGCGCGCGTCAAGCACTTTGAGCAACGGCGTCGGGTCCACTCGCACACCACCGTTGGCGAATACCGCGTAGGCGCCAGTGTGCTCGAGCAGGCGCACGCCACCTGAGCCCAACGTGAGCGACAGCACGGGTGGCAGGTCCGAGGCGATCCCCATATCGCGCGCTGTCTTAATAATGTCCTGGATACCGACTTGCTCTGCCAGCTTCACCGCCGGTACGTTATAGGAGTTTGCCAGCGCCTGGCGCAGCGTGACCCAGCCGTGGTAGTACCGATCGTAGTTCTTAGGGCTCCAGGACCCTTCCGGCAGGCGATAGGTCACTGGTGCGTCCAGAATGCGGGTCGCTGGTGTCCATTTGCCCTTGGCGAAGGCCGTGGCGTACGTGTACGGTTTGAACGAAGAGCCGGGCTGCCGCTCTGCCAGCGCCACGTTTACCTGGCCGTCGATCGCTTTGTTGAAGTAATCCACGCTGCCGACCATGGCGAGGATCTCGCCGGTCTGCGGACGAATAGCGACCAGCGCCGAGTTATTCACCCGCTGGCGAGCCAGGGCCGCCACGCGCTCGCGCACGACAGCCTCGGCAATCTGCTGCATCCCCATGTCAAGCGTTGTGTACACGCGCAGGCCGCCGCGGCGCACCACCTCCGGACCGAACCGCTGCTCCAGCACCTGCTTAACGTAGAACACGAAATGGGGCGCCTTAATCGGCACGTCCGTGCGCGGGACAAGCTGGATGGGAGTATTCCAGGCCTCCTCCGCTTGCTCCGGCGTAATCAGTTCCCAGCGCACCAGCGTGTCCAACACACTGCGCTGGCGCTGGCGCGCGGCCTCCCAGTTGACGGTGGGCGCATACACAGAGGGCGCTGCGGGCACTCCTGCCAGGAGCGTTGCCTCTGCCAGGTTCAGGTCCTTGGCGCTCTTGCCGAAGTAGTGCTGCGCCGCCGCCTCAACGCCGTAGGCCTGGTTACCGTAGAACACGTGGTTCAGATACATCTCCAGAATCTGATCTTTGGTGTAGATCGACTCAACCTGGAGCGCCAGGACCAGCTCCCGTAGCTTGCGCTCAAACGTGCGCTCAGGTGCGCGCAGCAGCGCCGACTTGACGAGCTGCTGGGTGATCGTAGATCCACCCTGGACGGTGCGCTGGTGGCGCAGGTCGGCGATCGCCGCGCGGATGACGCCACGCAGGTCCAGGCCCGGGTGGGCATAGAAGTGTACATCCTCGGCGCCGAGCGTGGCCAGGATCATCGCCGGAGAGACCTGGCTCAGCGGCACGATGATGCGCCGTTCTTCATAGAACTCAAAGAGCTCTTCCCCGTTGCGGTCGTAGACCACGGTACGCTGCGCGACCGGCTCCTCAGAGAGCTTCGTCGGCGATGGCAGATCGCGAATGATCATGGCGTAGGCTGTGCCGATGCCGGCCGCGCCGGCACCAAGGAAGGCAAGTGAAGCCAGCAGCGCGCTGAGGATGAGGATCGCCCAGGGCTGCTGTGCCTTCCGCTGGGGGCGGCGTCGGTGGCGTGCCGTGTACAGGCGTCGGGTGCGCATGGGCTAACGGTCCTCGTCTGTGCCTATGTGTGCGGTACGTCCTACGTGTGGACGCCAATATAGCCAACGACGGAAGATAGACAGATCGTATGGCGCGACGGCCGGATAAGCGCCGCTGGCATGCACCTCCGCAGGCTTCGTGCCAGGCAGCATCTGCCCAGTCCCCGTGCCGCCGTCATCCACTGCTAGAACGATTATAGAGACGGCGAGGGCCCGGTGCACATTTAGGTCTGGGAATGGCCAGGCCCCTGATAACTAAGATAATAAAGTAAAAAAACGCTACCCTGCGCGCCTCCTTCCAGGTCCTGCAGGGTTGGTTTGGATTGTTCAAGATTGTTTAAGAGTCGGTCAAGTCGCTGTGGAGGGTTTCGGAAGGGGCGGCAGGGATAGCGTCGGTCAGCTGTAATATCGATAAAATATATTTATATGTATTTATATTTCTATATTAATGATGGGCAACCTGCTCAGCATGCACTGGGATGCGCTTCGGCCGCAGGCTCTCCGCCTTCGGCATCCGCACCATCAGCACGCCGTTGTCGATGCGCGCCTCAATCTGGTCCGCATTGATGCCGCCGGGCAGCGTCATCCGCTCGACAAGCTCCTCGGACGGCGCGAAGCCCTGCCAAATGGGCGTCGCCCGCTCCGGCAGCGTGTAGGAGCGCTTGCAGCGGATGGTCAGCTGGTTCTGCTGCACCGTCACCTCGCAATCCTCTGGCCGCACGCCCGGAACTGGCGCGTACAGCAGGTAGGCATCATCAGTCTCATAGAGCGAGGTCGCGGTGCGCAGATCCGGCCAGGACCAGGCCTGCCACTCGCGGAAGAAGGTCTCGAACGGGCGGACAAACGCCTGATCGAAGAGCCGATCGAACGCATCCCGCAGGCTGAGCACCCCGGCACCCGGCTCATACCGCTGGATCATCGCCATGGCTCCTCACCTCCTTGTGCGTCTGTCTGCGTCTCTGCGTTCTTAGAGGGTTTGGAGGACGTAGAGCGTCTAGGCTCTTGAGCGTCTCTGCTCGATCCCTCCTGGCGTGCAGCTCGTCGCACGCGTGCCGGCTCGCTACGGCGCTAGCCGGCACCCCTATCCGGTGGTTCCGTTGTTTTATCTAGCGCGAGCCTCATCAAGACGCAATAGGAGAGGCGCTAAAACTTCGTCAGAAATGCGTAGAAACAAACTTTACGTAACTTTAGCGATGTGGCTGAGGCGAAATACTGCGGGTAGCGAGTAGCGGCAGCTAGCCTGGTCTGGCCCCGGAGGCGCCTTCGCGCGGGCTAATCAACGCCGGGTGGCTTAGCGAGCACTCCAGCAGTCTTGCCTCCGTCGATGGGGATCGCGGCACCGGTAATGAAGCGCGCCTCGTCGGTGCAGAGGAAGAGCACCAACGCTGCTACTTCCTCCGGCGTCGCGATGCGGTTGAGCGCCGTTGCGCCGGCCACCGCGCGATCGAAGGCTACGGGATCCGGCGCTTTCGCGCGCGCCTCCTGCATCATCAGCGTCTCAACCGGGCCGGGGCAGATCGCGTTCACGCGGATATTCTGATGGCCGTGTGCCAGCGCTAACGCTTTCGTCAGGCCGATCACCCCGTGCTTGCTAGCACAGTACACCGGGTCCTCTGCACGCCCGATCAGTCCTGCGTTCGAGGAGTCGTTGATGATCACCCCGCCGCCCTGGCGGGCCATGTAGGGAATAGCGAACTTGCAGCCGAGGAAGACGCCCTTCAAGTTCGTATCGATTGTGGCGTTCCACTCCTCCTCAGTCACGTCTGGCACCGGTTTCTTCATGTTGATACCGGCGTTGTTGAAGAGGATATCCAGCCTGCCGTACCGCTCGACCGCCGTCTCGATCAGGCGGCGCACGTCCCCGGCCAGGCGCACATCGGTCTGGACGAAGGTGCACTCCCCACCGCTCTCGTGCACCAGCCGGGCCGTTTCCTCACCGCGCGCAACATTGCGGTTGCCGATGACGATGCGGGCGCCTTCCCGGGCAAAGAGCAGAGCGGTAGCGCGGCCGATGCCTGAGCCACCGCCGGTGATCACCGCAACCTTGCCCGCCAGCTTCATCGCCTCACTCCTGTGCTGGCCGCAGCCGCCGGCGCAGCCGCGCGGCGAGTGCGCCATGGCTTTCCTTGAACATATGGATCGCCGTCGGCATGGCTGACAGGACAATAATCAGCAGGACGATCGGCAGCAGGTACTTATCCGGGTCGGGGATGATGCTGCCCAGGAAGTAGCCCCCCAGCGTCATACTGCTGACCCAGAGGGCAGCGCCGAGGAAATTATAGATCGCGAAGTCGCGGTAGCGCATCGCAGCGACGCCAGCGACGATGGGCGCGAAGGTGCGGATCGCCGGAAGAAAGCGCGCCAGTACGATCGCCTTCCCCCCGTGCCGCTGGTAAAACGCCTCAGCTTTGAGCAGATTGCGCTTGTGGAAGAAGAGCGAATCCTCGCGCAGAAACAGCCCCCGTCCTACACGCAGGCCAAACGAATACCCGACTGCGTCACCCAGCACCGCTGCCACGAAGAGCAGCGGAACGAGGATGCGGGTGTCCAGCTCATTGGGCAAGACGGCCTTCCCAGCGGGGGAGGCCAGGAAGCCTGCGGTGAAGAGCAGGCTGTCGCCGGGCAGGAAGAACCCGAAGAGCAGGCCTGACTCTGCGAAGACAATGAGAAACAGCCCCACATAACCGACCGTGACGATCAGTGTCTTGAGGTCGGTGAGTACTGCAGGATCAATATGCACAGGCTGCCACGGCCTCCCTTATGTCCTTATGTGCTAGGCTCACATATGTGCACCGGCCCGACCTGCGGGCATGGCGCCAGCGCAGATAGAGCGAGTATAACAGACCGTGCGCTCCCGTTGCAGCGGTACGGTCCCGTTTACCGCTCCTTAAGTAAATTACTTTGTTACTTGGCCTCGCGCACCTCAAAGACGATCCGGCCGTCGGGGCTGCGACGGTAGCGGAGCGCCCAACCCTTCTGCTTCGCTGCCATGGTCAGGCGTCGCTTCACAGCACGCTGCGTCTCGCCTTCTTTAAGCGTGACCGTGCCCCACTCCCCCGGCTTGAGCGTGTCGAGGAACCCCAGATACTCGCTCAGATCCAGGGTCGGAGACCGCCTTCTTCTCAACTTCTGCACCTCTTCCTCAGACAGCTTTTCGAAGATCGGCATTTATCAACCTCGCGTGCTCAAAGTTATTTCCAGTGTTCCCCACGAATGGAGTATACCAGAAATGGGGGCAAGAAGTGCAAACACGCAAGGTGGATTGCCGTCCTGCAGTCCTAACATAACTCTCTCCACGGCGTCCCTATGCAGCGCTGTGGAACACCGCCGCAGGATTGCTGCCCTCACATCTCTCCGAATTCGAACCGAATCGAAGTGGATCGGCGTGAAACCAGAGTGACTGACCCAGAGTGACGTAGATGCAATCACGAAGGCCTCCAGCGCTGCGGCTAACCTGGTGGTGCTCCAGGCAGGCTTCGGATGTAGTGCACGAGAATCCACCGCTCTTCCATGGTGAGAAGCGCTCGAAACGGAGGCATGCCGGCGAGTGTTTGCTCGTCTCGTACACCGTATGAGATGCGGTAGAAAAGCTCGCCATCAGGCTTCTGCTGTGTCTCCGCGGCGCTGAGATCGACCGGCGGCCGCACGCCGGCCGCGCGGAAGTACCCTACTAGGATACCGTCACCGCGGCCGGCCCGTCCATGGCACATAGCGCAGTTGGTCTGATAGAGCGCGGCGCCGCGCTCAAGCATGCCCGGCCCTGCCGGCACCGGGTTGGTGAGCGCGGCAGCGTCCTCAGCGCGAAGGGGCGCATCTTTCCCGGAGACGGGTACGGCGTCCGGCGGTGACGCACGGCGCGGTGGCTCCTGGCGGCGGTACGACGGCTGGTAGTGCATCTCGGAGAAAATGTCAAACGGATAGCTGCCACGCCCACAGGCCAGCAGCAGCAGGGCTGCCAGGGCAAGGCCGCGCCGGCTCAGGCGTCCTCCCTGCATTCCGTGCCCCCGGCTACCCACGATCGCCCCTCCCTTGTGACGGCTCGACGATGACATCAGCGGCGCCCGCGCGGTGCAGCGCCTTCTGCGCCGCCTCCGCGCGCTCGCGCGGCAAGCGCACGAGCACCCCGATATAGCCCTCACTGATACGCGGGTCATACACCCGCGGCAGCACCGCCGGGAGCCGCGACTCGAAGAGAATACCGGCAATCGTGAACAGGATTGCCCCGAGCATGGTACCCTCGTACAAGATCACCAACATCGCCGGCCAGGCCAGCAGCGGCTTGCCTCCCGTCACCAGGGGGTAGCTCAACTGCGTGCCCGCGGTCACCAGGAGCCCGACGATGAACCCGCACGCTGCGCCGACGAACGGGAAGACGTACAGCCGGTGTGGCACCGGGTCTTCACCAAATGTGCCGGGCGGATACGGCGCATCAGTGAGCACCTCTACCTGCGCGGCTCCGACCTCCTTCGCCCGCACGGCCTCGATGGCGTCGGCTGCCGCTGCCGGCTCGCGGAAGAGGCCTAGCAGGACGGTAAACGTTGCTGCCGCGCCGGGTGGTGCGGCACGCCCGGCCATGCGCACGGAGCGGTCTGCATCTGTTTGACGCTCCATCGCCTGACCTCACTCGCGCAGTACCGCCGGCACGCGCCGGCGGCCGATCTCCAGCTCGGTGCGGAGCCGCACACCCTCTTTGATGTCGGCCGGGGGGATAATCGGGAAGAGCCTGGCGAATGTCAGTATCCCCAGCGCGACCACACCGAACGACGCCGCCGTAAGCACATATTCAGGGAACCTGGGAGCGTAGTCCTGCCATACGAACGTCAACGGCTGCTTGTACATTAACCCTGGCACCACGATCAGGTAGCGCTCCAGCCACATGCCAACATTCACCAGGATCGAAGTCCAGAGCATCGCTGCGGGATTGCGCCGCACTGACCGAAAGAGCCACAGCGGCACTGGGATCACGTAGGCGGTCAGGAAGAAGAGGAGCGTGAGCAGGTTCCACGGCCACTGGAAGAACTTCAGCTCCCAGACGCGCACTTCCTCCTCGGCGCCTGAGTAGAGGGCAAAGACAATATCGAGCAGGGCAAAGTAGAGCCAGGTGGTGGCCACTACGGTAAGCAGCCTGCCCAGGGCATCGAAATGATCGGGCGTGATATAGCGCTCTAGCCGCAGCGCGCGCCGCAGGATCACCATGAGAGTCACCACCGCAGCGACGCCGGAGTGCACCGCACCGATCACGAAGTAGGGAGCGAAGATGGTCGCATGCCAGGTCGGGACGAGCGACACGGCGAAGTCCCATGACACGATACTGTGGACTGAGACGAACACCGGCAGGATCAATGCCGACAGCAGGATGCCCGCCAGGGTCTGCAGCTGCCATTGCCGCGCCGAGCCGCGAAAACCCAGGGCCAGAATGCTGTAGAGCCGCTTCAGCGGGCCGCTGGCGCAGTCGCGCGCCAGCGCCAGGTCCGGGATCAACGCGACGTAGACGAAGAGCGAGCTCCCAATCAAATAGGTGCCGATCGCGCTGGGGTCCCACACCAGCGGCGAGCGAACACCCGGCCACACGCCGCGGAAGAAGTCATAGGGGAATACCCAGTAGATCGTGCGCCACGGCCGGCCAGTGTGGATCAGCGGGAAGATGGCCGCCGTCGCCAGGGAGAAGATGGTCAGCACCTCGGCAGCGCGCGTGACCGGGCGCCGCCACTCGGCGTGCGTGAGCCGCAGGATCGCCGAGATCATCACGCCAGCGTGGCTGATCCCAACCCAGAACACGAAGTTGGTGATCAACACGGCCCACATCACCGGCCGGTTGATGCCTAGGATGCCCAGGCCGTAGACAACCATGAAACCGAAGGTCACAAGCCCGGCGCCGGCAAGCAGGCCAAGCCCCGCAGCTGCTGCCCAGAACCACAGCGGCGTGTGGAAGTTAAACCACAGCAGGTCCTCGTTGACCCGCCGCGCCCGTTCCTGCTCGTCTTCTGCCGTGCTGACCATGGTCTTACTCCGGCTTTGCCACAGCTATCGCATGGGCGCGCGCCAGGAACACAGGCCGGCGCAACCGCTCGCCCGCGGCCCGCTCCCACTGCGCCGACGGACCACAGAGCCACGCTGCGCCCAGCACGAACACAAGCGCGAGGGCCAGCGCCCCGGCCACCATCAGCACGTCGAGCAGATCCGGCCCGCGCAGCGGAGGAAGGTGCTCGAGCTCACGGACCGTGACATCTTCGATAGAGAAGGGCAGCACGTAGAGCCGCACACGATCGAGGAAGAGCCCGGCCAGCACACTGAGCGATGCTAGCGACGGCCCCCAGATACTACCGCGCACCCTATTCCAGATCAGCAAGAGAAACGGCACCACGATGGCGAGCCCAAAGCTCGCCAGGAACACCCCAATGCCCGGGCCGGCTGCCAGGAAGCCAAGCGTCAGCTGATCAGACGGCGTCCGCCCATACCATTTCACGATGAAGTCCGACCACCAGAAATAAAACCGAAAGAGGGAGAGCACCAGCACCAGCGTCCCGAGAATACGGAAATGCTGCCGCTCCAGACCACCATGATCCCGGCAGCCCCGATAGATCGCCAGGGCCGTCAGCGTCAGGAGAGCGACGCCGCCCTGGAGCCCGGTGACGGCATGGAACGGTGGATACACGGCGCTGCGCCAACCCGGCACCAGGCTCATGGAGAAGTCAAGGCTTACCAAGGTGTGCACCAGTACATACAACATGAGATAAAAGCCGCCCAGCACGGTCAAGCCGACCTCTAGCACCGGCCAGCGCGAGGAGGCCCCATCCCAGCCGAGGCTCAACCGCCGGGTCCAGCCGGTCGAGGCGCGATCGCGCCGGCGGGCCAGATCAGGGACGCTGCCGAAGTAGAGGAGCGCGAGGCCGGTGATCGTGAGGAGCAGAAGTGCCAAGGCATCCCAGAGCACTGGGGCGCCGAAACGCCAGACCAGCCAGAGGCTCTGGCGGCCTTCAAGCGGTGGCAGCGCTGGGAGGCCCAGGAGCACCAGGACGAACGTCACCACGCCGGCGGCGTACCAGAGCTCCGCCGGTCGGCGGAGCGGCCGGGCCCATTGCCCGTGCGTGACGCGCGTCGCCCAGGCGAGCACCGGGGCACCCTGGGCAGACGACAGCAGAAAGGCCATCACCGCCATAAGATAGCCCCAGCCGCTACGCGTCGTAGACGCCTCCAGTGCACGCAGAACCATAGCGGCAGCACCGGCTGCCGCAAGGAGCGAGAGGAGCAGCGCTCCCCATATCCAGCGATGCACGGCTACCCCTGCGTGTGCGAGCGCGACGGCGGCATCGAAGGCCGCGTCGGGTCAACTTTCTTCAAGTACACCACTACCGGCTCGGTGCCGAGGTCCTCGAGCACACGATACCGTCGCGGATCGGCCGCCAGGCGTGACACACGACTCCCGGGATCGTTCAGATCACCGAACACGAGGGCGTCCGTCGGACAGGCCTGGGCACACGCCGGCACCACGTCCCCGTCACGCAGCTCACGGCCCTCCCGTGCGGCGGTCTGCTCGGCGCGCCGGATCCGCTGCACACAGAACGTACACTTTTCCATCACGCCCTTGCTGCGCACCGTCACGTCCGGGTTCAGTTGGTTGGTC
The DNA here is from genome assembly GCA_042408875.1 of Chloroflexota bacterium. Classification (GTDB taxonomy): domain Bacteria; phylum Chloroflexota; class UBA11872; order JBHOQS01; family JBHOQS01; genus JBHOQS01. The sequence continues at coordinate 477,866 of JBHOQS010000022.1, forward strand.
AGGCTTTCCGGCCAGTGTGGCTCATCGAAATTGAAGAAGCGTACGTTCCATGGGTCGTTGTTGGCGCAGAAGCGCGTGCCAATGCAACGGTTATAGACTTGTGCGTTCAGACCGTCGGTCGTATGCATGGTGGCGTAGACCGGACAGACTGGCTCACACGGCGCGTTCTTGCAGTGCTGGCAGAGCATCGGCAGGAAGCGCGCCTTGACGTTGGGGTACTCGCCCTCCCAGTATCGCTCGATGCGGATCCACTCGATGGCGCGACGGGCGAGGAACTTGTCATCCGTGTTGATCGGTATGTTGTTCTCCGCCTGGCAGGCGACCACACAGGCCTGACAGCCCGTGCAGCGGTCCAGGTCGATCACCATCCCCCACTGGTGCTTGCTCGGCTCAGCCATCGGTCCTGCGCTCCTCCTGCATGTCGCTTGCTGCTTCGACCTGTGCCGTGAACTCCTGACCAGCCTTCCTGGACGGCTTGCGATGCTTGCGGTCAGCGTGGCACGAGCAAGGGCAATACTGCTTCATCTGAGCTGGTTTGCCCCGAGAATGTGCACGAGCGGCTCGTCCTTCAGTTGGATAGGCGGCACGACGCCTTCGAACTTCGGCAGCCGGCGCCGCCGGCCCGTGCGCGTGATACGCACCCGCGTCGCCGCCCAGGCCAGCGCACCGGTCTCTTCCTCGGCCACCGGCGCCAGCAGTCGGAACGGGTTCTCGCCGCGGCCGCGGGCATAGCGGCCGTAGACTGTGTGCCCCTGGCCGAGCGGCATCGCCACCACGTCCGGCGGGATTCCCGGATAGACGTACACCGTGGTTTCCAGCGAGCCGGCCGGAGACTCGACGCTGACAATCGCCCCTTCGGCGACGCCGAGCCGGCGCGCTGTCTCGGGGTTGAGCTCGATCCACGTGGTCCAGGCCACGGTCGTCATAGGGTCAGGCATCGCCTGAAGCCACGGGAGATGCGCCAGTTGCCCCTCCAGTAGGGCAGACGACGAGTAGACGACCAGATGGTACGGGTAGTCCCTCTGATCGCCGGCGAACCGTGGCGGTGCCATGCGACTGGGCAGGATCGCTGCCGGGGCAGCCGGCGCCGGAGGACGCGCGCCGGTGTCCCACCAGCCGCCCTGCTGGAGAAGACGCGTCCAGTACTGCTCGAAGCTCCCTGGGGTGCCGGGCCAGCGTCCGGTGGCCTGGAGTTCCTGCGCGCGGGCGCGCAGCAGTGTGCGGGTGTCCGGCCACGGCAGTGCCTGGGCTGCGGCGCCGCCGATCCGGCGGGCCGCGTCGAGCAGAATGTCAGTGAAGCCGCGCGTGTCGTGGACGGGCTGCACTACCGGCTGCTGGAACGTCACTACAGGAATGCCTGGCGCGGGGTCCGGTACGTCATCGCCCCAATCCTCCAGGGTTGTGTGCACCGGCAGGACCAGATCAGCCAGCGCAGTGGTCTCATCGGGGAAGCTCGCGAAGCTCGCGATGAACGGCACACGACGGAGCGCATCTTCAAACTGGAGCGCGGCGGGCAAGTCGTACGCCGGGTTCGCCTCATAGAACAGCACCACGGCGATCGGCCCCGGGTGGCTCGTACGCATCTGCTCAAGCACTTGCTGCCAGTCGCGTAGCGACGCAGCCGGCGAGGCCGGGGCATCCAGCGGTGGCTCAGGGTTCGGCAGCACCCCACCGGGCATCCCCACACTGCCGAGCAGGTAATTCAGGGCGTAGATCGCGATCAGGTTGGATAGGCCGTTCGTGTGTGCCGCGGCGCTCTCCCCGCCGAGAACCAGTGCAGGGTGCCGTGCTGCCAGCGTCCGCGCCAGCGCGCGGATACGCTCGGCCGGAACGCCCGTCTGCTGCGCCACACTCTCTGCTCGGAAGGACGCCAGCGCTGCCGCTCCGGCCCCACCGGTCAGCGCCACGGCTGCGGCGGGGACGGCCAGACCTTCGGAGATCAGTGTTTCCGCAAGAGCCAGGGCCAGCAGACCTTCGGTGCCTGGGCGGATCGGGACCCACTCGTCTGCATTGGCGGCCGTTGGCGAAAGCCGCGGCTCGACCTGCACAAAGTACCCTCGCGGCCGGCCGCTGCCCTGCCGGAACGTCCCGTACGCCGCGCTGTACTGGAGCGGCGATAGCCAGGTATCCAGAAAGCCAGCGCCGAAGGATAGGATACACGCGGCGTTGGCGATGTCGAACTTGGGCAGACGGCGTAGCCCAAACACCCGCTCGATGGCGGTGCGCAGGACGAGGTCATCGCGCGGCTCGTGGATGAGATGGCGTCCTCCCAGGGCTGAGACGAGCCGGTTGACCACCAGGGCCCGCAGGCCGCGTAGGCGCCCAGTGATGAACAGCAGGCTCCCCGTACCGCTCTGGGCTGCCTGGGCCAGCCGCTCGCTGAGCTGGGCTACTGCTATCTCCCACTTGACCGGCCGAAAGTTTCCGGAGCCGCGCTCGCCCGCCCGCAGGAGCGGCGCGGGAATGCGGTCCGGGTGATAGAGCGCTTGCACCTCGGCCTGGCCACGGGCGCACAGCTTCCCTTGGTTCAGCGGATGGAGGGGATTCCCTTCCAGCTTGCGCACACGGCCGTCGATCACGCGGGCGATCACCCCGGCACCGCCGGGCACCAGGCGCGAGGCGGTGGCGTACCAGGCGTCCCAGCCGCGTACCTCGAACTCAGGCAGGCGGTGAGGGCTCTGGAGCTGGAGCTCGTGGCGGGCGACGCCCCCGAGCACGAAGGCTACAGCGCCAGTCACCGGCGCTGCGGCCGCCGCCGCGCTCACCAGGCCCCGCCGGCTGATCTCCACTGACCACTGCTCCATCCCTACACTCCGGTCGCTCCTCTCTTCATCTTCTTCCTCCTTGGTTCTTCCTCCTTGGTTCTTCCTCTCCATTGATTTGATTCTTCCTATTCACTTGATTGATTCTTTCTCCCCTGATGAGGAAGAATCAGAAAGAGGTTTTCATTCCCTGGTGGTGCCCAGACAGGCATCAGTCACTCCTCATTATTTATTATTTATTTTAATTTATTATTTATTTTATTCATACTGCATACTGCGCTCATAACAGGCGTTGCCGGCTGGTCCGCCAGCCTACTACCACATGGCTCGCCCGCCGGATGCCCTTGCCGGCATGGATGCTGAGCACCAGGGGCGTGACGTTAGTAGTGGCACACGGCACAATCCGTCCGGGCGCCGCTCTGGCGGTGGCAGGCAACGCAGTCACCCATTTTCAGATCACGCACCTGTCTCACCACCGGCATCCGCTCCACCTGACCATGGCATGTCGCGCAGGAGACGCCGGCGCGAATATGCGGCTCGTGCAGGAAGCGCGTATGGTCGGGCAGGATATGCACTCGTTCCCAGGTAATCGGCTGGCCGGTGGCCCACGCCTCGCGCACCTTGGCGATATCCGGATGCCCGGTAGTGACCACACTGTGGCAGAACATGCACTGTTCGACCGGCGGCACGCCGGCTTGCGGAGACGTCGCTGCCGTGCGATGGCAGAACTGGCAGTCGAGCTGGAGAGCGCCCGCGTGCACCGCGTGGCTGAACTCAATCGGCTGCTGCACTACTGCGCCCTCTCCGGAGAGGCGCACCCACGTAACTAGAGCGCCGATGATGACCAGCATAAACCCGATCCCTGCCGCCACATATGCGCGACGGCCTATTCTTCTTCTGCCCCGGGGTGGCAGTCCTAGATCCACCATCGCGGGTAGATATCCTGGATAACTACATGCGCCAAGCGTGCCAGGCGTAACAGCAAGAACAGGGCCACGAGAGCGGCTTCTGCAGCGACGACGTAGAGCGCGATGCGGTAGCGTTGAAAGCCGCGCGGGAGCTGGCCCGCCAGCATGAGCGACGGAAGGATCGCGTGGGCGAGCAAGAAGGAAAATGCAGCGGGCACAACCAGCGCAACCAGAAACCAGAGGCCGAGTAGCAGCGTGTGCAGCCGCTGCCAGTCGGCGGGACCAAGCACCGCCGGATCCATGCGAGGACCTATGGATCTCCTGACCGATCTACCGAACAGACATGCTGCGAGCCTAGGGCAGCGCAAGCTGCATCGCCAGCATGCTTGCGGCCGTCGTGACCAGGAGGAGCACAGCGGTGACGCTGCCGAACCAGAGGTGGCAGCGTCGCTCCGAGCCAGACTCGGCTGCGGCGAGGCAGGCCGCTTCAAGGGGCATCATCACAAGGAGCGCGACAGGAACCACAATCAGCCAGATCCCGGCCATACGCTGCCTCCCGCGGCCTCCTGGTGTGACCTGGTCATACTAGAAAGCGCACTCCGGCAAGAAACAGGCCAGGCCACGCTGCTGCCAGCGGCCAGAGCGCCGGGCCGCTGCAACGGTGCTATCGCTACCACGTCGGTCGACTGCCTGTATGACAGTATATCGGTCTCGGTGCCCTGTGTCTACCAGAGTGCAAGCACTTCTCTACGCTATAACGCTATAATCACGCTGGTGGGGCTCCACTGCGCGGGCCCGGCAGTCGGGGCCTGAGGGGCTTGCGCGGCTCCTGGGGAGAGCAGGTCAAAGCCAGCGCAAGAGCGGTCTTTCCGATGCGAAGCTCCTGCGTGGGATGTGATCGCGAGCGTATGAGCAGGCGCCGAAGCGACGATTGCCATGAGTGACGAGGCACAGCGGGGCATTCTCTTCACTGGCGACTTTACCCCACAGGAGCGCGCAGTCCTGGCCGGCCAGTTCGGGCACTGCCGCCTGGTACTGGTGGCTCGCTCAGTCATTGACCCGCGTGTGATCCTGGTGCAGTGGATGACTGTGGGCGGCAGGGCGGGACAGCGTGCCGTCCCTGTTACCCCTGGTGCCCTGGCAGTCCTGGGGCGCCGCCACTTCTACGTCCTGGATGCACGGGTTGATCCCCCGACGCTAGTGCATGTGGCGACGTCGGACGAGCTCCACCAGGCGTACCCCGGCCACTTCCCCGGTGTGCGGCTCGCCCCCTCACCGTTGGAGCCGCTGTACCGCCTATGGGACCGCCTCCTGCGGCCCGGGCCAGCCCATCTGCTCGTCGTCGCCCTGCTCTGGCTCCTGGCTGTGGCCGTCTACATGGGGTGGGTTACACCGAGGTGCTGAGCGCGCCCGCCGGGGCGCCGGCAGCGCCGTGTCTAGCTGAAGGGAGCCCCACGCCACATGAGTGGGCCTAACCGCGTGCCCTGTACTCGCGCGGCCACTGCATCGGAGATCCGCGCCGCACAAGTGCGCCTAACACCTCTTCGTGCCGTTCCCGATCTCACCGTTCAGGGCAGGGACCACGCGGGCGATCCATTCTCCACATGCCGGGCAGGCGCGGCCGCGGTTCTTGATCGGGCAGATATAGAGCGGAGGCTCATGCCGCTCGCAGACCAGGAACGTGCGCGTGCGGCAATGCAAGCCATTGCGGCAGAGGTGCGCCAGCGGGCAGACGCGCGCCGCCTGCGCTGACGCGCTGGGCTCAGATCGTTTGATCGCCTGCGTTCGCTCACGGACGCCCATGCGAGCACCAGCTCCTAATTTGTGGCTAGAAAATTAAAAAATTCAAGTAATTCTCCGGCCAGCTCGTCGAAGACGTATCGTCGTATGCCAGCTTGCCGCGTGCATCTTCGGGAACGATGGCGTACTATAGCGCCGGCATGTGGAGGCATGGCTACGGCGCGCTGCCCCGCTGCCGGGGCCGCCTCTACGTTACGTATTATGTCGTATATTATCTTGATAAGTTTGTGTCATATGCGCATGCTAGCCCCGCTATACGAGGAGGATCAGCCAGATGACCGTCACCGCGCGGCCGCTGCGCCTCACCGAGGATGAGATCGCCTTCTACAACGAGCACGGCTACCTCAGGCTCCGGCAGGTGTTCACTCCGCAGGAGATCGCCGAGCTGAGCGAAGAACTCGACCACATCATCCAGCACTTCGCTATGCATGGCAAAGGCTGGCGTGGCCCGTGGCGGCAGCAGCTCATGACCGCCGAGGAAGAGGCGAAGTCCGTGCTAGTCGCCATCCATGAGCTGCAATGCTACTCGCAGGCTTGGGCGCGGGCGATCCTCAACCGGCGGCTTACCGAGGCCGTGGCCGACTTGATCGGCCCTGAGGTCGAGTTTCATCATTGTACCCTGCACGCGAAGGGACCCGACTACGGTGCCCCGTTCCCGATGCACCAGGACCATCCCTTCTACCCGCACGCCGACGGACGCTACGTGGACGCCATCATCCACGTAGATCCCGCTGATGAGGAGAGCGGTTGCTTGAAGTTCCTGGACGGCAGCCACAAGCTAGGCCCGCTGGAGCACATTCGCGAGGGATCGCCCCACCTGCCCCAGGACCGCTACCGCCTCGAGGATGCGGTGTCCTGCCCGGCCGACTCCGGCGACGTCGTGCTCTTCAGCATCTGGACCATCCACGGCTCGGCGCTCAACCGCCGGCCGCGCTGGCGGCGCGTGGTGCGCGTGGGCTACCGCAATCCGCACAACCTTCAGCTCGGAGGCCAGGCGATGGGCCGGCCCGGGATCATGGTGCACGGCGTGCGGCCCAAGATCGCGGGGGTCACGATCGATGTCTATGGCACCTGGGGCAGGCAGGCTCAGGCGCCGCGGGATGATAAGTGATTGAAATTGAAAATTGAAAAAGAGCATGAATGAAGACAGCCCAGATGCCCTGGAGCAGGGCATCTGGGCTGTCTCGCAGCGGACCCGACCGGATTCGAACCGGCGATCTCGGCCTTGACAGGGCCGTATGTTGGGCCACTACACCACGGGTCCGGGCGCTCAGGCGTGATGCATCCTAGGTACCGCGTGCAAGGATCCGAGCACCCAAGCGTCCAGGAGCATTACGCAGTCCTGGGTACGCATCACGCGTGATCGACGTTCTCCGTGGGCCGGGGAGGATTCGAACCTCCGTAGGGCGTTCGCCCGACGGTTTTACAGACCGTTGCCATTAACCACTCGGCCACCGACCCCTGCTCGACCGGCCGGAACCTTCGTCCTCACCGGCAGAAAAAACACACCACAAGCTGTGGTGCGCTAGCACGCATCATTCTATCGCGCTCGCCCTGGAACGTCAAGCCAGCCAGCAATCTGGATCGAACGCACGCGGCTGTGACCAACTCTGTATGCCTGCAACTACGCCAGGTCTACTGGCTCGAAGATGCAGGCCAGGTTCCCTTCGGCGGGCCGCAGCCGGCCGGCGGCGGGCTCATGGGCGAGCAGCACGATGGCCTGTCGCTCGATGGCCTCGCGGATCAGGCGGCGCTTGGTCTCCAGGCTATCGAGCGGAAAGGTATCGAACGCCGAAATCCAGGCCAGCCGTTCGACCTGCACGCGGTTTTGGGCCACATCGCCCCAGAACTGTAATACCCGGCCACCAGCGGCGATCTCCACGATAGCGTGGCTGCGCGTATGTCCCGGCGCCGGCCGCACCCGCACCTCATCCGTGACCTGCGTCTCGCCCTCGATCAAGCGCAGTTGCCCGCTTTCCTGCACCGGCAGGAGGTTCTCAGCCAGGTACGTGGCGCGGGTGCGCTCGTTCGGATGGGTGGCATCCGCCCACTCGCCGCGCACAGCCCAGTATTCGGCGCGGGGGAAGGCCGGCACCGCGCGGCCGTCGCGCCACACCGTGTTGCCGCCGCAGTGATCGGCGTGCAGGTGGGTGTTGATCACGATATCGACGTCCTCCGGGGCGACGCCGTGGCGGGCCAGATCGCCTAGCAGCCCACCGTGCGGGGGCTTCTCTACAGCGAAGATATCGCGCGCCCGCCCGTCCAGCTTCTCACCAATGCCCGTCTCTACGACGATGGTCTTGCCGCCAGAGCGCAGCAGCAGGCAGTTGAGCTCCAGGGACAGGCGGTTGCGCTCGTCCGGCTCGTAGTAGCGCATCCACAGCACGCGCGGGACCAGGCCGAACAGAGCGCCACCATCCATCCGACAGCGCCCGTCGCTCAGCCGGACAACCTCCGTCGAGCCAATGTGAAAACTCCGCGGCATAGCTGCTCCGTCGGGCTCTCTCCGGGCAGGAGGGCCTCTCAGCTACGGCGCGCCTGCCTCGCGCGCCAGTGTTGGGGCTGTGATGACCAGGCACAAATGATCTGTATCTCGACTGCACAACGCGTGCCTGTCTCTCCGGCGACCTGATCCGGATTATAGCGTGCGAGACCGGCAGGTGGCGATGATCATGCGGTGATGTTCGTGAAGGCGGCGAAAAGGTTCGCCGTCACGGCAAAGCCGAGGAGAATCCAAGTCTTGCGAGAATGGCCAACACGGTAGAGCAGCCAGGCGACTAAGGCTGACCAGGCAATGCCACCGAGCTTGGCAGCGACCAAGCCAGTGAAACCACAGCGCTGCAAGATAAACCGAGCGAAGGGGTTGCCCTCTCCGGCCAGGCCCCAGCGCATGATGTTCGGGTAGGCTGTGGTGGCGTCGGCTACGGCTGTGGCGAGCGCTAGCAAAGTAAGCAGGACGAACGCAATGCTCCGGACCCGTGCCGGGCCCGGCGGGCCCAGCAGGCACTCTAGCAGTGCCGCAGAGCCTGACAGGGATGTCTGCTGCATACCAGTACCCTCGCGAATGTTCTCTTCCCGCCATTACGCTAAGAGCATACTATTACGTAGCAGAGCATAATCGATCGTGGTCCTGCGTGCCACGGACCAGCGACGGAGCCTGCTATCCCTTAAGGGATAGCAGGATTGCCCGCCAGGCCTATGCGCGCTGCACAGGAGAGGCCCGGAGCCACAGCAGGTCCGGCGTGCGTGTATTGTCGTAAACAGTACCCGAGCACAAACATAGCATACGAGAACCGTGACTCCTCCTTGAGGCCCAACGCTGTTAAGATACGCGGAGAGCATACCGGGTGAGTGCTTGAACAGGTCTGGTCGCGGGCTGGCCAGCCAGAGTGCGAGGATGCGAGCGCTTGACAGCATCCTGGACCGGCTTCCTATCGGCATCGTGGCTGTAGATCTCGGGGGCGTCGTGGTCGCTGCGAACCGCACCGCCGGTGAGATCCTCGGCATGCCTCCAGGCGAGGCAGTGGGCCAGCCGCTCAGTCGGTTGTTCCCGCCCGAGACGCAGCAGCTCCTCGAGGGGGTTATCGCACGCAGCAACGCCGGGGCTGCGCAGCCCGAAGCCCAGACCATCACCTGGTATCCGGGTGCTGGCCAGGAGCAGATCATCGAGGTCACTGCGGCTCGCGTGCACACCCCTACTGGTGCGACGGAGACAGTGCTGTTGCTCCAGGACATCACGGCGCGGGTGCAGGCTGACAGAGAGCGGGAGCGATTAGCCGAGCATCTGCGCTTGCTGCTTGAATCCACCGGGGAGGGTATCTATGGCCTCGATGTGGCAGGCCGCTGCACGTTCATCAATCGCGCCGGGGCGCAGATGCTCGGCTACGAGCCTGAGGAGCTTCTGGGCCGTCCCATGCACTCGCTCATCCATTATCGCCGCGCAGATGGCACCCCGTACCCTGAGGAGGACTGTCCCATCCAGCGTTCTATTCACCACGGGCAGGGCTTCCGGCTCGATGACGAGGTCGTCTGGAGGCGTGATGGGACACCAATGCCTGTGGTGTATTCATCGTTCCCCATCTTCGAAGGCGACCGGGTCGTGGGCGCGGTAGTGACCTTCAGCGATATCACCGAGCGCAAACGCTACGCGCAGGCGCAGCGCTTCCTCTCCGAGGCCGGGGCGATGCTGGCAGCCTCGCTTGACTTCGAGACGACCCTCCGGCGGCTGGCGCGCCTGTCGGTGCCGGTCCTGGCCGACGTCTGTCTCGTCGATCTGCTAGAGGCCAGTGATCGCGTTCGCCGGATGGCAATCGCCCACGTCGATCCAGCGCAGGAGCGCTGGATGCGAGAGCTCGAAGGGGTCTATCCCTTGCCCGCTGCCGCAGCCTGGGGTGTGCCGAAGGTCGTGCGCACCGGCCAGCCAGAACTCCTGACGGAGCTGACCGAGCCCCTGGCGGAGCTCTTCCCGCTGATCGGGGCGACGGGGAACCCGGCCTATCTCGCCCTGCTCGAGCAAATGCACCCCGTGTCACGTATGACGGTGCCGCTGATCGCGCGTGGCCGCGTCATTGGAGCGATCATGTTTATTGCCGCGGGCTCCGGGCGGCGTTATACCGCGAGTGACCTCGCGCTGGCCGAGGAACTCGCCCGGAGGGCTGCCCTGGCGATAGACAACGCGCGGCTCTACCGCGAGGCGCAGGAAGCACTGCGGCTGCGCGACGAATTCTTGACCAGCGTGACGCATGATCTCAGGACGCCGCTGGCGAGCATCAAGGGCTATGCTCAACTGCTCCAGCGGCGGCTCGCCAGGATGCAGAGCCCTGAGGTAACGAGCCTGAAGGATGTGCTGCGGCGCATCGATGCCACGGCGAGTAAGATGAATGCCCAGATCAACGAGCTCCTCGATCTGGCGCGCAACTTGGCTGGCCGGCCGCTCGAGCTCGAGCGGCAGGAGGTCGACCTGGTGCCCGTGGTGCAGACAGTGGTCGAGGATTACCGGCGGAGTTCTGCCCGCCACCACATCGACTTCGAGGCTGCGGTGCCGTCGCTGGCTGGTCGCTGGGATGCAGCGCGCCTGGAGCGCGTGGTGGCAAATCTCCTGGCCAATGCGGTGAAGTATAGTCCAGCCGGAGGAACCATCAGCGTCCGGCTCAGCCGCGAGCAGGAGGGCACGCGCGTATGGGCAGTTATTGAGGTACGGGATCAAGGGCTGGGCATCCCGGCGGCGGACCTGCCGTACATCTTCGAGCAGTTCTATCGGGCGAAGAATGTGCCGTCTCAGGTAAGCGGGTCGGGCATTGGCCTGGCCAGCGTGCGCCAGATCGTCGAACAGCATGGGGGCACCATAGCCGTGCGGAGCGAAGAGGGCCGGGGCTCCACGTTTACCGTCCGCCTGCCGGTTGAGGATGGGGACGCCACAGAGGGTGGTCGCGTTGACGGCAGTGCACCGCTCTCCGTATAATCGCGGGCAGGCATTCGCCGATGTGATCCGCCGGGTTGGTGCAGGAGCGAGCCGGCCTGACCGGAGGGGCGCTGCGAGCTGTGGCGGGCGCATCGCTCGATAGCGAGTCCGCCGGGAGAGCGGGTCAGGAGAGGGAGCGCGCCACCGACTGGATGCGCACGGCGCGCAGGAGCGATGCTATGGCGCCTCAGGTGGGGGAACCTGAAGAGGGGCGCGTAGGGGCCATCCCGCCAGAGTCAAGGCGGGTCATCAATGCTGTTGGGCAGCTTGACCGCCAGACCTTTCTGCTGCGGCATGCACCGGCGCTCCCCGCTGTGCGTGAGCTCTGGAGACACGTCGTTGCCCGATACAGCCGGTCCGAGTGGATCGTCCGGGCACCCTCCTGACACGGGCACGTCTGTGTCCCCCGCCAGCATGGGTGAGCGTGGGGTACGGCGCATTCCGTTATCTCGCCTGGTTCTGCCAGCATCTGCTCTGAATGTCTGGTGACGTCTGGTAAGGTTTTTGCTGTACTGTCTTTACTGTCTTGCTTTAACTGTTGTTTCTGTCGTTTGATGTCTGACGTCTTGTGATGTTTAAGGTGTCTGAGGCGTCTTATAAGGTGGCAGAGGTAGTAGGAGACTCATGACCGAAGAAGAGAAGCAGCGCAGGAGCCCGCACAGCGGCGAGGGAATCGTCCCGTCACAGGAAGGTGCATCACAGGAAGGCGCATCACAGGAAGGTGCAGTGGGTGAGGAGGCGGACACGCCCCGCGTCGAAGATGCCGAGCAGAGCGCGGCTCAGGCCGAGGCGCCGGAGTTCGTCCAGGCAGTGATGGGGGGTGTTGCCGCAAGCGCTGCTGAGACCGAGACGATGGCCGACGTACTGGCCAGCGCACCGGAGCCGTCCCCCGAGGAGCTCGCCGAGGAGGGCGTGCCTGCGGAGAAGCTGCCCGGCCGGCCGCGCGTGCGGAGCGTGTTAACCGAGCTTCAGCCGGGCAGTATTGTGCGCGGGACGGTGACGCGCATCGAGCGCTACGGAGCCTTCGTTGATATCCAGGGAATGCGAGCGCGCATCCGCGGCCTGGTGCACATCTCCGAGCTCAGTGCGACGCGCGTGAACCGGGTTGAGGACGTGGTGTCCGTGGGGCAGGAGGTGAACGCCCGCGTGCTAGCTGTCGATCCGCAGCGTTTCCGGGTCGCCCTCTCATTGAAGGGGGTGCAGCAGCCGTGGCAGGAGGCGCTGGCGGCTCAAGAGGCGGCGGCCGCGAGCGCTCCCGAGGAAGTGGCCGCCGGCGACAGGCCCCAGCAGGGCGGGTTCACGCTTGAGGATTTGCAGCGGCGCTTCGGCAAGCCGGTGGCAGGGGCCGGCGCTGAGCCGCCGAAGACCAGGGACCGCGGGGCGATTGAGCGGCAGCGCCAGCAGGAACTGATCCGCCGCCTGCGCGGCGAGTAGTCACTCGCCGGTCAACCGAGCTCTCGCTCAGGAGCACGCCTGTGCCTGCCGGCGCAGGTGCATTGCTTCGGCAATCACCCGGCGAACGTCGTTGGTGCGGAAGGGCTTGCACAGAAGGAGATCTACGCCGTTCTCCGCCAGGCGGTCCGGTTCAAGCTCGACCCCCCACCCGGTGACCAGTACAACCGGCACATCCGGTGCGAGGGCTTTGATGGCGCGGGCGACCTCCCAGCCGCTCATGCCGGGCATACCCAGGTCTGTGCATACGACGTCGAACTGTCGTGTCCGAAAGAGTTCGAGCCCTTCTTCTCCGCTGGCGCAGGGCACGACCTCGTACCCATCTACCCGCAGCATGAATCCGAGCATATGGCACAGGCCGATCTCGTCGTCGATCGCCAGGATCGCCTGTGGGCGCGATGACGGCCCGTCACGCTGAGGCTCGCTCTCCATACGATCTCTAGGTTCCCTTGCAGATCCTAGAGAGAAAACCTCGGGTGTAACAGTTGACGCTGCAAACGAAGCTGGCATCACATGTCCTCGATCGCGCAGTGCCTTATGTGCTGGCCTTGCCTCTACTGACTGGGTTCGACACGCAGGTACGCCGGGCACAGGGACGATCGTCTCCCTTCAGCCAGGCGATGGCCTCTGCGGGAGCGGTCAGGCAGGCACGTGGCGCGGACACAGCGCGCTCTGCACCACCAGAGTGTGAGCCTCTGGCGCTGGAAAGCCTCAGCCTCCCGAGGCCGGGCGTCACGCTTATGTTCGGTATGCACAGCGTAACACATTGCTCACGCCAGCACCGAATGTGAGTATGCTCGATGTGGCCTGATCGGGCTACTGGGAAAATCCCTGACATGCGTGGCGAGATGCCCCTGATCGCAGGGGGTGACCGTCATAGAGCTGATCGCCTGGGCAGGCCGTCTGAGAGATACCCCTAATCGCCGGGGTTGACCTGCAGGCCAAGCTCTGCTACACCAGAGACCACGACCTGGGGCTCCAGACATGCGGTACGCAGGTACGTCCAAAGCAACGCCCAGAGGAGGACGCTATGTCACCAGCCCGGCCTGCCGGGAGCCCTACAAGCGCGGGTAAGACGAACGTTGTGGTCATCCTCACGGACGATCAGGGCGTATGGGCTGCCGGTTGCTATGGGAACCGCGAGATACGTACGCCCAATATCGACCGGCTCGCTGCTTCTGGCATCCGCTTCCAGAACTTCTTCGTGGCCACGCCGGTCTGCTCGCCCAGTCGCGCCACGCTGCTCACCGGGCGTATTCCGTCCCAGCACGGCATCCACGACTGGATCCGCGACGGAAACAGCGGCCCTGGGGCTATCCGGTATCTGGAAGGTGAGCTGACGTATACCGAGATCATGGCGCGCCATGGGTGGAGCTGCGCTATCAGCGGCAAGTGGCACCTGGGCGACAGCCAGATCCCGCAGGCCGGCTTCACGCACTGGTTCGTGCACCAGCGGGGTGGCGGCCCGTACAATAACGCGCCGATGGTGCGCGATGGCCAGCTCGTCAACGAGCCCGGCTATATCACTGACCGGATTACCGACGAGGCCCTGGCGGTGATCGATCGCTATGCCGAGCGGGGCATCCCTTTCTACCTCAGCGTGCACTACACTGCCCCGCATAGCCCGTGGACGGGACATCCGCAGGAGATCGTTGATTCCTACGATGACTGCCCGTTTGAGTCCTGTCCGCAGGAGCCGCGACATCCCTGGGCCGGCAGCCTGACCGACCAGTGTCTGGGCAACCGCGAGATGCTGAAGGGCTACTTCGCCGCGGTGACGGCCATGGACCTGAACGTCGGCCGCATCCTCGACCGGCTGGAGGCGCGTGGCCTGCGCGAGAACACGCTGATCGTGTTCCTGAGCGACAACGGCTTCTCCTGCGGACACCACGGCTTCTGGGGCAAGGGCAATGGCACGAACCCGCGCAACATGTACGAGAACTCCATCAAGGTCCCGGCCATCTTCAGCCACCCCGGGCGTATCCCGGCCGGTCGGGTTGAGGATGCACTGGTATCAGCGTACGACTTCATGCCTACGTTACTGGAGTACTTGGGCCTGCCTGTCCCATATGAGCGCAACCTGCCCGGCCGGTCGTTCCTGCCGCTGCTGCGCGGACAGCAGATGGCTGAGCGGGAGAGCGTGGTCATCTTCGACGAGTACGGGCCAGTGCGGATGGTGCGCACTCGTGAGTGGAAGTACGTGTACCGTCACGCGCACGGTCCGCACGAGCTCTACGATCTAGTGAATGACCCTGACGAGCGGCGCAACCTGGCCAGCGACCCTGGCCAGGCAGGCCGCATCCGCGAGCTCAAAGGCCTGATGGACGAGTGGTTCGCCCGCTACGTGATCCCGCAGCGTGACGGTCGTCGCCAGGATGGAGCGCAGGACGGGCAGGTGGCGCGGGTGTGGTGAGAGCGCAGCTCAGGGATGTCGCAGCGCGCGATACTGCCACCCGTGCGGGACTGTATAGGAGCGAATGATTCCTCGCCCTTACATTGGTCCACAAATCTGCTCTGCCTCCTGCCCTGAGGGCTGCCTGCGGCATGTGCCACAGGGGCCTGATGCAGATGGGACGGCGCTCTACGCGGGCTGCTGGCGAAGGATGACGTTAATCTGCTCCGCCGCTTCATCCAGCGCTGCTTTCACCTCGGCGCCGTCGGTATAGATCTTCCGCAGCGCATCAGCGACCACTCGTGAGCAGTCACCGTAGGTTGGCCAGTACTGGAAGTTGAACGCTAGGCCGCGATACATCTTGTTGACCATGAAGTCGGTCATCTGCTGTGCAAGCTGCGGCGGCAGGAAGCTATAGTAGGTGCGCCAGAGTTCTTCATCCTTGACAGGCAGCGGCTGCCGGTGGAACTTCACCCACTCGCGCCAGCCCTCGATCCCACCAAACCACTCAGCCACCACCCATGCCGCATCCGGCTTCTTGTGGCCCGACCAGATCGACCACAGATGACCCTGGGAGAAATGCTTCTGGTCCTTCGGACCGCGTGGAAACGGCATTGGCTTCCAGCGGAACGGCTGGCGGTTCTCTCTCGCCGCCGTGTCCCGGATCCAGAACGGCTCGTTACCCCAGGCATTGAAGATGGCGACAATGCCCTGCCGATGGCCCAGGCCGGTTGGCAAAGGATTGTCTCGCCACGGCACGCTCTGGTCCTTAAACTGCATCTCCTGGAAGAAGCGGTGCATCGCCACTGAGTCCGGCGAGTTGATCAGCGCCCGGCTAAAGTCGTCGCTGACCCAGAAGTGTCGGCCATAGTTCCACATCAGGGCGAAATTGTTCGAGCCATTCGTGTTTGCAACATTCGTCGTACCGAAGAGCTTCTTGTCTTTGTCCGTGAGCCGTCGGGCCAGCTCGCGGTAATCCTCCATGGTCCAGGAGTCAGACGGCAGTGAGATGCCAGCCTGCTCGAAGAGATCGAGGTTCAGGTAGAAGAGCGTGCCGTTGAAGTCCTGCGCTGTGCCCCACAGCTTGCCCTGATAGGTCATGGCCTCGACCATTGGATCGAGGAAGAGGCTGGTGCTGGCCTTCTTGCTGGCCCTGATGTGGTCGGTCAGATCCAGCAGCATCCCTTTCCTGACCCATTCCATCTTGTACTGGGCCCAGGTGTTGAACACATCGGGCGGGTTACCGGCCACGACCATCGAGATGGTCTTGTCGATGTACTCACCGAATGGGAAGATCGTCGTGGTGACGCGGAAGCGGCCCTGATGCTGCTGGTTGAACGCCGCAGCTACCTGCTCGTACTGCTGGGCTACAGTGGTATCGCCATACGCCTGTAAGGTGAGCTCCACGAACGGCGCACTGGGAGCGGTCTGTTCAGACATCCGCGCTGGACGCCTCTGCTGGCACGCGCTGAGCGTGCCAAGCAAGGCGACAACAGCGGTGTTCGAGATAATCTCCCGCCTGGTGAGCGAACGGGCGTCGGCCATCGAGTGATTCTCCTCTCCAGTTTTCCAGTTTGGTGCGCATATGTCGGCGCGCTCTTCAATGAGCGCCGCCAGCGTCGCGTCTATGGCAGATGCACATCCGGAAGCACTATGGAGTATACTCCCCAGGACCAGAGTATGCGAGCGGACTGGCAAGTGGTGCTCAGCCATCGGGCGAGACCGGTTGCCGGTATGTGACCACGCTGGCAGACCGGTTGCTCAGCCCCTAGACCATTTAAGACCATTTAGGACCATTTAAGACCATGTGGAGCACTCGTAGCATGAGACGCGAACGCAACACAGAGATCCTGATTGTCGGTGGAGGAACCGGTGGTGTGGCGGCAGCGCTGGCGGCAACAGCGCTGGGCTGGCGCGTCATCCTCACTGAGGAGACCGACTGGCTGGGTGGACAGCTCACTGCCCAGGCAGTGCCACCGGATGAGCACCGCTGGATCGAGTGGTTTGGCTGCACGCGGCGCTACCGGCAGTATCGCCATGGTGTCCGGCAGTACTATCGCGAGCATTACCCGCTGACGCCTCAGGCGCGGGCGAACCCAGCGCTCAACCCCGGGCAGGGCAGCGTGTCGCGCCTCTGCCACGAGTTTCGCGTTGGCCTGGCCGTGCTCGACCAGATGCTGGCCTTCGCGCGGGCAGCCGGCCTGGTGGACGTCTCGCTGCGCTGCAAGCCCGTAGCGGTCGAGATGGACGGCGACCGCGTGCGGGCCGTGCGCCTGCGCCACCTGGAGAGCGGCGACGAAGAGGTGATCACCGCACTGTACGTGCTCGACGCCACGGAGCTCGGCGACCTGCTGCCGCTGGGCGGGATTGAGTACGTCACCGGAGCTGAGTCGCAGGACGAGACCGGCGAGCCTCACGCCGTGTCCGGGCCACCGCAGCCCGACAACGTGCAGAGCTTCACCTGGTGCTTTCCGGTCGCCTACGATCCCACGCCTGGCGCGAACCATGTGATCGAGAAGCCGGCACAGTACGAGCGCTGGCGCGACTATGTCCCGCCGACAAAGCCACCTTGGACTGGCCGGCTCCTGGACTGGACCCATCCGCACCCGCAAACGCTGGGGCCACGCCAGCGGGTGCTGTTCCCGCACGAGGAGACGGCGCCTGGGCAGTCGCTGTGGCGCTACCGGCGCATCATTACTCGCGAGCACTACCCGGAGGGGCTGATGCCCCATGAGGTCACGCTGGTGAACTGGCCGCAGAACGATTACTTCGAGGGCAACATCATCGATAAACCAGATGAGGAAGTCCGGCGGTATCTTGAAGAGGCCAGGCAGCTCTCGTTGAGCCTGCTATACTGGCTCCAGACTGAGGCGCCGCGGCCGGACGGCGGGACCGGCTATCCCGGCCTGTACCTGCGGCCGGACCTGGTCGGCACGGAGGACGGCCTGGCGAAATATCCGTACATCCGTGAGTCACGGCGCATCCGCGCTGTTTTCACGGTGACCGAGCTCCATGTGGGTGCTGCGGCGCGCGGGGTCAAGCGCGGCGAGCCGGGCGTGGGCGAGCGCTTCTTCGACAGCGTCGGCGTGGGCTGCTATCGCATCGATCTGCACCCCAGCACCGGCTACGACAACTATATCGATATCGACTCGCTGCCGTTCCAGATCCCGCTGGGGGCGCTGCTGCCGGTGCGGGTGCGTAACCTGCTACCGGCGTGCAAGAACCTGGGCGTGACGCACATCACCAATGGCTGCTACCGGCTCCATCCTGTGGAGTGGAACATCGGTGAGGCTGCCGGCGCGCTGGCCGCCTTCTGCTTAGAGCGAGGTGTGGAGCCGCACCAGGTGCGCGAGCAGCCCGCGCTACTCCATGACTTTCAAAGCCTGCTCCGCGCCCATGGCGTGGAACTGGAATGGCCGTACGTGCACGCAGTGTAGGTGGCCCTCACCCCCAGGCAGCTCCGGCAGCGCGGGAGCGGAGCTGAAGTCGCAAGGCCAGGGGCTACAGGCGATAGAAGCAGCGAGCGTTCTCTGACAGGATCTTGCGCTTCAGGCCTTCGGGGAGGCCCGCCGGCAGCGCCTCCTCTGGCGTGTCGAAGTGCCAGTGTGGATAGTCCGTTGAGAACATGAGCAGCTCATCGGAGCCGAGTTGGTCGATGATCTGAAGGAGGTGCTGCGGGTTTGGCGGCGCATCCATGGGCTGGAGGGTAAGCCGCATGTGCTCGCGGATATACTCAGACGGCGGGCGGCGCACCCACGGCACTTCGCGGCGTAGCCCCTTCCATTCCTTGTCGATGCGCCACATCCAGGCCGGCAGCCAGGTCCAGCCCCCTTCGATCAGCGCCACACGCAGGGCCGGGAAGCGATCGAACACTCCTTCGGCGATCAGGCTCAGCACCTGGGACTGGAAGATCGTGGACATGCCGACGTACTCTTCAAGATAGTATGAAGGCCAGCCAGAGGGCGTCGGCGGATTACCGGGCGCACCGCCAAAATGGATGCCGATCACTAGGTCGTGACGTACAGCCGTCTCGTAGATGGGCCAGTAGCGCCGGTTGCCGTACGGCGCTTGCGAGCGTGCCGGCAGAAACACCTGTACGAAGCCGGGATGGCTGCCCACACGCTCGATCTCACGGGCAGCCAGCTCCGGGAGCTGGCTGGGTACGACGATCGACGCTCGCAGGCGGGGCTCCTTGTCCAGCCACTCGGCGATCTGCCAGTCGTTCACCGCTCGCGCCATGGCCACAGCAGCGTCGGGGTTGTGGATGCTCTCTACCGCATAGGCGCAGTTCAGGATGCCGTACTCCGCTCCCCAGGCGTCCAGCGTGTGCTGTCGGAGCAGGTCGAGGTCAGAACCTGGCGGACCCTTGGGAGGGCGGAAATCCGGCCGGCACGAGGTCGGCGCACGCGGGGGATACGCCGTATCGACTGGCCCCTTGAAGGCGCTTGTGCTGATGTACTCACGCCAGTGATCATCCAGGTATGGGAGGAGGGCCTGCACCGATGGCACGGCGTTGTGAATATCACAGTCAATCACCGGCAGGCCGCCGGTGACCGCACGGATACCTGCTTCCTGCCCCATCGACACCGCTGCTCCACCTCTTCTCGAGTTTCCATAGACCGCTCAAGTTTCCGTGAGCTGCACGCTGCCATGAACGGCCATGGGCCGCGTCTATACACCGCGCCTATAGACGGTGACATGTTTGCTGTAGACTACCCGTGCCTGAGCCATGCGCCTGCGCTCGGCGCCGCTATTGTACCGCGGCCGCGGTGACGTTCCACCGCGCTGCAGGAGCGCACCTCACAGTCTAGCGGGCCTCGCTGTAGCCGGGTCTACCTGCGGGTAATCATCTGGATCGCCGCACGCATGTAGCCGATAGCGTAGGCCATGCCCGCATGCCAGGGCGCGCTGCACTCCACCGCTGGCGTATGGTCCGGGATAAGCACCCCATCGTAGCCGTGCTTGTGGTACAGTTCCAGGGCGCGCAGCATGTCCACATCCCCCTCGTCCACGAAGACCTCGTAGTAGTTGGGCACCTTACCCCGCACGTTGCGGAAGTGCACGTAGGCGATCTTGCCCTGGGAGGCATAGTGCTCGATGGCGGCGTACACGTCCATCTCGCCCTGCATCTCGGCGATCGTGCCCTGGCAGAACTCGAGCGCATTGGAGTAGCTAGGCACGATATCCAGCAGGCGCTGGTACAGCTCCGGCTTGTAGACCAGCCGCGCTGTGCCGCGCAGGGTCGGGAGCGGCGGGTCGTCAGGATGCGCTGCCAGCCGCACGCCGGCCTCCTCGGCGACCGGCACGAGTTCCCTCAGGAAATACTCCAGACGGCTCCAGAGCTGTTCCGGTGTGACTGTGCCGATGGTGCCCGGCGGCGCATCAGGGTCGTAGACCGTGTTCCAGACCGTCCCGTTCGGGATCGGGTCCTGCGGAGGGGTCTCCGCCTCGATGTATCCCACAGAGCGCGCGCCGCCGCGGGCCCAGTTCCCGCGGGTCCGGCCCCATACGCCAGCGATACTGAAGTTGTAGCCCATGATCGGGATGCCGGCCTTGCCCATGTTGCGGATGATCGTCTTCAGGCCCTTCATCTGCTCAGCCTTGCGTGGGCCATCGAGCAGGATGTCATGCCAGTGCGCCGGCTCGAAGTTCTCGATTGCCTCGAGCTCCAGCCCTTCGGCGTTGACCATCGCCTTCAAATCGCGCAGCTCCTCATAGCTCCACAGCGGCGAGGGATACGCCGGCGGAATGCCGCGCACGCCGGAGCTGGTCCAGTCCGGCAGGTGCGCCACGATATGGGTGGCGCCGATCTGCCGGGCGAAGCGCAGGTTCTCCGGGGTGAGCAGGCGGGGGTAGAGACCGAGACCTACTTTCATTGGCCGTCTCGCTCCTTAGGCTGTCTTGCCCTCGATTGTGTTTCTGCCGTCTGTGCTGCGTTAGCTGGCCGGCCGGGGATCGCGCGGGAATGCGCCGAAAGACGCAGCCGGTCCTGCTCTGCCTGGCGCGCACGCACTGGGTGCAGGGTAGTGTGGCACAGACGTGACGCCCCTGCAAGGAAGAGCTCCGGCGCGGGGCAGCCCTGCACGCGGAGCGAAGGTGTGGTACGATGCGGGTCCACAAGGGCAGCGTAGAAGGCGGGCTGGCGCGTGGAAGGCCCAGTGCCTAGGCCTAGGCGGCCGCTGCCAAACTGTCTGGTTAAACTGGTTAAACAAAGACGATCAAGAATTAAAGAATTACTAACTAAATGGGGAGCAGCATGTACATCGGCGAGCAGCTAACCGATCTCTCCGACCGCAAACTTACCTGGGCGGCACAGCTCGGCGTGGAGCACATCGCGGTGCAAACCCTCCAGGGGATCGAGCGCGAGGATGGCACCTGGGACGTGCAGGCCATCAAGAACCTTCAGAAGCGGCTGGCGTCCTTCGGCATCACGATGGATGTGCTGACGTTGAATATGCAGTCACAGTACATGACGCGGCACCGCTTCCCGGGAATCATGCGCGGGCTGCCCAGCCGCGACGCTGAGATCGAGGTAATCAAGCAGAACATTCGCGCTGCAGGGGAGGCAGGCGTGCCGTGCCTCAAGTACAACCTGAACTTGCTGGGCGTGCCGCGCACCGGGCGTACCATCGGCCGTGGCGGCGCCCGGTACAGCCACTTCGACTACACCAAGTGGATGGACCACTCGCTCACGGAGGCCGGGCCGATGCCTGCCGAGAAGATGTGGGAGATCATCACGTATTTCTTGGAGCGCGTGGTCCCTGTCGCCGAAGAGTGCGGTGTGCGCCTGGCTTGCCATCCGCACGATCCGCCCGTTCCCCACGACAAGGGCCTGCGCGGCATTCATCGCGTGCTGGGCAGCATCGAAGGGTTGAAGAAGTTCCTCTCCATCGCGCCGAGCAAGTACCACGGGCTGAACTTCTGCCAGGGCACGGTCGCCGAGATGCTGGTAGACCCCGGGCGAGAGATTTTCGACGTCATCCGCTACTTCGGCGAACGGCAGAAGATCTTCATGGTCCACTTCCGGAATATCCGGGGCGGCTACCTGAACTTTGAGGAAGTCTACCCGGATAATGGCGACGTGGATATGTACCGCGCCATGCGGGTCTACCGCGACGTCGGGTACCAGGGAATGTTCTGCCCCGATCACGTGCCGGAGTCAGATGTCGATCCGGAGGGTGAGCGCCAGCACTCGTTTTGCCTGGGATACATCCGGGCCCTGATCCAGGTCGTCAATTCCGAGGTACCGAACCGGCAGCCGGTCGGCACCCCTTAGTCCCTCCTCGGACCACCAGACCGCG
>JBHOQS010000023.1:0-446568 GCA_042408875.1 Chloroflexota bacterium
TGCGGCGGTGGCGGCGTGCTGGCCACCGGCGCCGGCCGTCGCGGCGCGGGCTGTGGGACCGGCGCCGGTCCGGAAGGTCTCGGACCGCGCGGGCCAACCACAGCCGGCGCTGGCTCGCGGGCTGCACGCGTCGCCGCAGCCGCTGCCTCCGGCGTGGCGCCCTCCAGCACAGCGCGCCGGGAGAGATTGATCCGCCCTTGCGAGTCGATCTCCGTGACCATCACGTTGATCTCGTCACCAACGCTGACCACATCCTCGACCCGGTTCACCCGGTAGTCGGCAAGCTGCGAGATGTGCACCAGCCCTTCTTTGCCAGGCAGGATCTCGACGAAGGCGCCGAACGGCAGGATCCGTGTGACCTTGCCCAGGTAAATCTTGCCTACCTCGACATCCTCGGCCAGCCCGCGCACCACGTTCGCTGCCTGCTCGACCCCCTGGCCTCCCGGCGCAGCGATGGTGACCGTGCCATCGGGCTCGATACTGATGCTGGCGCCTGTCTCCTCCTCGATGCGCCGGATCGTCTTGCCGCCCGGGCCGATGATGGCGCCGATCTTATCCGGGTCGATCTTGAGCGAAAGCACCCGCGGGGCGTGCGGCCTGAGCTGCGGCCGCGGCTCGGCGATCGTCTCCAGCATCTTGTTCAGGATGTACAGGCGGCCCTGGCGGGCCTGCTCCAGCGCGTCAGCGAGGATCTCGAAGGTCAGGCCGGTGATCTTGATGTCCATCTGGAGGGCGGTGATCCCGCGGGCGGTCCCAGCGACCTTGAAGTCCATATCGCCTAGGGCGTCCTCGATACCCTGGATATCGGTGAGCACGACGTAGGGCGCCGGGGCCGGTCTCGTGCCGGGCTCGACCTGCCCTTCAGCCGCCTCACCGCCGTGCGCCAGATCCAGCTCGGCCCCGGCCTTCAGGCGCTTGAGCCCCATGACCAGGCCCATCGCCACGCCGGCAACGGGCGCCTTAATGGGCACGCCCGCGTCCATGAGCGCCAGCGTGCTGCCGCAGACCGAGCCCATCGACGTGGAGCCGTTCGAGGACAAGACCTCGGAGACGATGCGGATCGTGTACGGGAACTCCTCCTCACTGGGGATGACGGCTTCGAGCGCCCGCTCGGCCAGGCGACCATGGCCGATCTCGCGGCGGCCCGGTGCGCGCAGCGGGCGTACCTCGCCCGTGGCGTAGGGCGGCATGTTGTAGTGGTGGATAAAGCGCTTAGTCTCTTCCTGGGCCAGCCCTTCCACCGTCTGGGCCTCGGCCAGCGAGCCGAGCGTGACGACCGACAGCACCTGGGTCTGCCCGCGCGTGAACAGCCCCGAGCCATGCGTGCGCGGCAGCAGGCCAACCTCGCAGGTGATCGGCCGGATCGTCCTGGGGTCACGTCCATCCGGCCGCACACCGCGCTCGAGGATAGCCGAGCGCACCTCATTCATCATGAGCTCCTCGAAGGCTGCTTCGAGGTCGCCGGGGGCGTGCTGGCCGGTGGCCCCCAAGGTCGCCAGCGCCTCTTCGTGGAGGGCATCCACCGCCGCCTCGCGCGCTGCCTTGTCAGGCTGGTTGATCGCCTGGGCCAGGCGGTCCCCCAGCAGCGCTGCCACCGCCGCCCGCGTCTCGGCCGGAATGTCGTGCGGCTGGAAGGCCATCTTGGGCTTGCCTACCTCGGCGGCCATGCGCTGCTGCAGCTGGATGATGTCCTGGAGCGCACTGTGGCCAAAGCGGATGGCTTCGAGCGCTTCTGCCTCGGGCACCTCCAGCATACCGGCCTCGACCATGATCACTGCGTCGGCTGTGCCGGCGACGACCAGGTCGATATCACTCTCCTCTCGCTGAGCGAACGTCGGATTGACCAGGAACTTACCGTTGATGCGACCGACACGCACAGCCGCGACTGGCCCGTGGAACGGGATGTCGGAGATCATCAAGGCGCTCGAAGCACCGACGATGCCCAGCACATCAGGGTCGTTCTCGGGGTCGGCAGACAGGACGGTGATGATGACCTGGACATCGTTGTGGAAGCCTTTGGGGAAGAGGGGGCGGATGGAGCGGTCAGTCAGACGGCCGGCCAGGATCGCCTCGTCGGGAGGTCGGCCCTCGCGACGGGCGAAGCGCAGGCCCGGGATGCGGCCGGCGGCGTACATCCGGGGCTCGAAGTCAACGGTGAGCGGGAAAAAATCGATGCCTTCTCTCGGTTCACGAGACGCTGTCGCGGTGACCAGGACGACCGTGTCCCCGAAGCGTACGAGCACGGCGCCATTCGCCTGCTCGGCCACGCGGCCGGTCTCGATGGTCAGCGTGCGCCCTCCAAGCGGAATCTCGTACGTATGTACCATATCTTTACACGTTCCTGTATTGCACAAACAGCGCGCCGCGGCGCGATCCCGGCGGGAGCGAACCCTCGACGGGCCGGGACCGGCATCGCGCGCTCATACTATGAGCCTGTACTGTCCCTATCGACGTGTGCAGACCGCGTTCCGGCAAACGGGGCTACTTGCGCAGTCCAAGGCGGCCGATCAAGGTCTGGTAACGGGCGGGGTCGGTGCGCCGCAGGTAGCGCAGCAGACGCTGCCGCTGGCCGACCATCTTCATGAGCCCGCGGCGCGAATGGTTGTCGTGCTTGTGGATACGCAGGTGTTCGGTGAGTTGGCGGATCTGCTCGGTGAGCAGCGCCACCTGCACTTCTGGAGAGCCTGTGTCGGTGGGGTGCGTGCGGTAGCTCGCGATCAGGCTCTCCTTCTCAGCCTTGGCCAAGGCCATCCGTCTGTCCTCCCTGGGATACGGCACGCCCGGCGCCTGCACGGCAGGGCGCCCCATGCCGGCGCGCTCTGTGTTCGTCTTCCTTCCCTGAAACCCTGAAATCCCCTGAAATCAGGGACATTATACCACGCCGGTTCTCCCAGCCACAGACCTGCTGCTGCAACGCCCACGCGCGGCCGCGGGGTCCGGAACGCCGGAGCACAGACCTATAAGGTACTTGTAAGGTACGCACCTCCGAGGACGCATGCCCGTGCCTGATCACAGGCTATCCCTCACGTGTCTTGTGTTATGTAGAATTAAAACGTTTATGCGGGATATTGACACTCAGTAGGGCACGGTCTATAGTGAAAGCTGGCCTGGTCGTGCAGCGATGCTTGCTGAGGGCGCTGCGGGCACAGGCCACCAACGGCGTGCCGGGCTGAGACCTCGTTGTTGAGTCGCGGTGATCAGCAGTGCTGATCCATGGCGATGAGCCACAGTGGGATCTGCAATACTGATCCGCAAAGGAGGGAACAGGCCATGAGTGTGCAGCGTTGGGAGCCCTTCCGTGAGCTGATGTCGCTGCGGGAGGCAATGGACCGCTTGTTCGAGGAGAGCTTCGTGCGCCCCGGCGGTCTGCTGGGCATGCGCGGCGAGCCGGCCCTGGCCATGGATATGTACCAGACGGCCGACGACGTCATCTGCAAGGTGGCCCTGCCGGGTGTGCGGCCGGAGGATGTACAGCTGACCATCTCCGGCGACACGCTGACGATCCGCGCGGAGGTCAAGCCGGATCCCAACATCAAGCAGGAGGACTACCTGCTTCAGGAGCGCCGCTACGGGCCGATGGCCCGCACGGTCACGCTTCCTGTCCCGGTGCAGGCCGATCGTGCGGAGGCGACTTTCGAGAACGGCATCCTGACCATCCGGCTGCCGAAGGCCGAGCAGGTTAAGCCGCGCCAGATCCGCATTCAGGTAGCCGGCCAGGTCCATTAGTCCTGGACGCCAGCCTCCTCAGCCGCGCCGGTCACTGCGACCGGCGCGACCCGGCCGCTCAATGGGCGCTTCGCAGGCATGCCGGCCCGCCTCGGATACCGCTCCGGGGTGGGCCGGATCTTTTCGACGCTTACCAGCGCGCGGTCAGTGAGATACGGTGCGAGCTGTGGTTCGAGCACGCGGGCTGGCCCGCCGCCGAGCAGCACAATTGGGTCTGCGGCGAGCGCAAGCTCCTCGGAGACCGGCGCCTTCTTGAGGGCGACGAATACGCCGCCCACCCGGCAGAGCGGCAGGCAGTACTCGGCCAGCACGTCCAGGCGAGCCACCGCTCGGGCAACGACAGCATCGTAGCGCTCACGGTGCGCTGGATCGCGTCCGGCCTCTTCGGCACGGGCGGTCAGGACGGTCACGCCCTCGAGCCCCAGCGCAGCCACGAGCATGCGCAAGAAGGCGGTTTTCTTGCGGATCGATTCAATGAGTGTCACCTGGAAGGTGGGGCGCACAATCTTTAAGGGCACACCTGGGAAGCCGGCGCCAGACCCCACGTCGGCCAGGCGTGTCGGCGCACCCGGCGCAGCCAGTTCCGGAGGTAGGGCCAGCAGGCAGGTGAGGGAATCTAGAAAATGCCTTGTCTGTGTCTCGACGTAGCCGGTGATCGCGGTGAGGTTAACCTGGCGGTTCGCCTCCGCCAGAAGTTCGTAGTACCGCTGGAACAGCGCTAGCTCTCGCTCACTTAACCGGATGCCTAGCCGTGCTGCACCCCTGGCCAAAACATCCACCGCATCCCCCGCTGCTCATGTTCACCGCTGGTGCTTGCATCCGCCCGACGCACCCGATACCCTCATTATAGACTGTTCAGCAGCATAGACTGTTCAGCAGCATGGGCTGTTCATTAGATGGGGCCGCTTCGCAGAAGGTGGGGCCGCTTCTCAGCGGCTGCTCATTCGCACAGGCTGTTCATCGCCGGGGCGAATGCGGCGTGCCCTCAGGCTGACAGCATGACAGCGCGGCCTTGCCGGAGGTTTTGCGCTCCGCATGCCCCATAGCGCCGGCCAGCGACCGGCCTGGCGGGTACTGTGGTTTGGAGCTCATAGTTCTCTGATTGCACGGCGTTCGTATCGATTCTCTCACGCTTGACAGATCTCACGCCTGATCATTAATGACAAACGCATTAATGACAAACGCATTAACGACAAACGACAGGGGAGGGAGCTTGAACTACCTGTGGACACCGTGGCGCATGGCGTATGTCTCGGCTGAGCGGACGGGCGGCTGCGTCTTCTGCGAGAAGCCGGCGGAGCGGGCAGACGAGCGGAATCTCATTCTGCAGCGCGGAGAGCGCGTCTTCAGCATGCTCAACCTCTACCCATACAATACCGGCCACCTGATGATCGCCCCCTACCGCCACATCGCCGACTTCACCGAGTTAACCCGCGAGGAGTTGCTCGAGATGGGGGAGTTGACGCAGCGGCATATTGCCGCGCTGCGCCGCGCCATGCGACCGGACGGCTTCAACCTGGGCATGAACCTGGGCTCGATCGCCGGCGCGGGGATCGCCGATCACCTACATCTCCATGTGGTGCCTCGCTGGGCCGGCGACACCAACTTCATGCCGATCGTTGCTGGCACGAAGGTCATGCCTGAACTGCTTGAAACAACGTACCAGAAACTGCGCACGGCGCTGGCTGCCATCGAGGCTGGTGGCCAGCAGGACGGCAGCTGACATGGCTGGCGCGGCGCTCAGCGCCGCCGGCGCCGCGCGGCGGTCTCCGCCTTCGGCCGCGGGAGATACCGCCGCCGTTCCTCCTCAGCGCGATACTCAGCCAGGCGCACGCGATAGGTCGTGTGCATGTAATACAGCGCGTAGATCAGCAAGGCGACCTCTACGAGGAGCACGGCGAATGGGAAGAGCCGCCGGTTCAGCAGACCCCAGCCAAGCAGGCGCCAGAACAGCAGACCCAGCCCGAGCGCATTCAGTCCGGCTCCCCAGTAGAAGATCCGCTGGTTCAGCTTTCGGTGCAGACGGTGGGAGTCCAGCATGATGCTGTAGATATACGTAAAAAAGAGCGTGGCGAGCAGCGCGGTCGCAAAGAACGTGACAAGCGAAGCCCAGGCCCAGGTAATCGGACCGGGCTCATCGAGAAAGTACTGGCGCCATGACGTCAAGATTGACAGTGCATCCACAATGGCCTCCCGGTTGGAGCTACGGATCTGGCCCGGCACGCCCGGCGCAGCCGGCGCGCCGAGGGCCCAGGCGCCCGCAGCAGAGCCATTATAACTATCAGTTCTCATCCGTGCGCGGAGCCGTACGAAAAGCAGTACCAGAAGCTGTACAGGAACGATCGCATGAATGGCCTGTGTATGGGAGGCGTGCTGGCAGCCTTCGTGGCTAGTGTGGCATACGGGCGCGGGGCGCTAGACCGCTCGGGCGCGCTGGCGGCGACGGCGCTGGGGGCAGCCGTCTTCGGGCTGGGCGGCCCGCTCTGGGGCGCGCTGCTCGTCATCTTCTTCGTCACCTCCTCGGCGCTATCCATGGTTGGCCGCCACGAGAAGCAACGGCGCACAGCGGGGTTGGGGGCGAAGGGAGAGCGCCGCGATGTCTGGCAGGTGCTTGCCAACGGTGGTGTGGGCGGTCTGCTGGCGGTCATCGCTGCGGGTGAGCCCGGCGCTGTCTGGCCGTTCGCCGCATTCACTGGCGCTACCGCTGCGGCAACAGCGGACACCTGGGCGACTGAGGTCGGCCTGCTCGCTGCAGCGCGCCCGCGCCTGATCACCACGTTGCGTCCGGCCCAGCCAGGCGAATCAGGCGCCGTCTCACTCCCTGGCACGCTCGCCGCGGCTGCCGGTGGCCTGCTGATCGGCCTGGCTGCGCTGGCCGGCAGCCGGCTCGCGGCATTGTCCCACACGGCTCCGCCCCTTGCGCTGGACCTGGCGATAGGGGCCGGCCTGGCTGGCGGCCTGGCCGGCGCATTGCTTGACAGTATCCTCGGCGCGACCCTTCAGGCAGTGTACGTCTGCCCGGCCTGCGGCTCGCCCACGGAGCTTTCGGTGCATTCGTGCGGCACGGCCGCTGTGCTCCGCCGCGGCCTGCCCTGGCTGACGAACGACGGGGTCAATCTCCTCGCTACAGCGGGAGGCGCGGGGATCGGGGCGCTGCTCGGCCTTGTCTACAACCGGCCTCTCTGACCGGGCATGGACCCTGAAAGAGGCCATGCCCGCTGCCCAGAACGGTTACGAGTGCTGCGTTTCCTCTTCATCTTGTTCTTAACCTTACCCTTATATCTCTCCTCTTACCCCTTTTACCCCCTTTTGGTAAGCTCTCAAGAGAACCTGCTGGAAAGTGGAAAAGAGGTCTAGCGAAAATGCCATCCCGGCATGTACAATGGGAGCGGCTCAGCCGCTCGCAGGGGGAGCGGCGCCGTCTGCGCAAGCACGCCGCTATGTCCTGAGTATACATCCTCGCATCGGCAGTGCGTTACATCGCCCCCAGGAGGCTCCTATGACCATGCGACTTGCTCGGCGGCTGGCGCAGGCGCGGCACCGCAGGTTCGTGGGGCGGGCGGAAGAGCTGGCCGCGTTTCACGCTGCGCTGGAGGCGCCGGAACTGCCTTTCACTGTCCTCTATGTAGTTGGTCCCGGTGGAGTAGGAAAGACCTCGCTGCTTGCCCAGTTCGCCGCGAGCTGCCTGGAACGCGGGGTTCCAGTCCACTACCTCGATGCGCGGAACATCGAGCCTTCACCGCAGGCGTTCCGGGCTGCCCTCGCTGCAGTCATGGGGCTCGATACGCTGGCCGATCCCTGCGAGGCCCTAGCCGCTGCACACCGGCGCCAGGTCATCGTGCTCGATACATACGAGACGATCGCCGCGCTGGATGGGTGGCTGCGTGATCGCTTCCTGCCTGAGCTACCGGATGACACGCTGGTCGTGCTGGCGAGCCGCACCCCGCCTGCGCTGCCGTGGCGCTCCGATCTCGGGTGGCAGTCGCTCCTGCGCATCCTCCCCCTGCGCAATCTGAGCCCGCATGAGAGCCGGACGTACCTGGCGCAACGTGAGGTGCCGCCTAACCAGCATGCCGCCGTCCTCGCCTTCACCCACGGCCATCCGCTGGCCCTCTCCCTCGTTGCCGACGTCTTCGCCCAGCGTCCGGGGATGATGTTCCAGCCCGAAGCAGCCCCAGACATCGTCAAGACACTGCTGGAGCAGTTCGTGCAGAAGGTCCCTGGGCCAGCGCATCGCGCCGCGCTCGAGGCGTGCGCGCTCGTGCGGTACACGACCGAGGCCTTGCTGAGTGAGCTCCTGGGCTTCCCAGACGTGCACGAGCTGTTTGCATGGCTGCGTGAGCTCTCCTTTGTCGAGAGTGGCACGCACGGGCTGTTCCCCCACGACCTGGCCCGCGAGATCCTGGTCACTGACCTGCGCTGGCGGAATCCCCCATGGTACGCCGAGCTTCATCATCGTGCCCGCCGCTACTACAACGCGCGCCTTCAGCAGGCCGGGCCGCTGGAACAACAGACTGTCTTGATCGACTACATTTATCTCCATCGGGACAACCCAATCGTGCGGCCCTTTTTCGTGCAGTTGCAGTCCCAGCACCAGGGCGGCGCTACGGTGGTGGTCGACGCAGCGCAGCCAGCCGACCACGCGGCGATCCTAGAGGTCATCAGCACGCACGAGGGGCCCGCGTCGGCCGAGCATGCGGCGCGCTGGCTTGCCTCCCAGCCAGACAACGTGCTGGTGTTTCGTGATACCACAGGCCACGTGGCTGGTGTGCTGGTGCAAGTGGCGCTGGCCCGCGCGGCCGAGGACGACCGAGCGTGCGATCCAGGTACAGTAGCTGCCTGGGCGTATCTGGAACAGCATGCTCCCCTACGCCCGGGCGAAGAGGCCACCATCTTCCGCTTCTGGATGGCACGCGATAGCTACCAGGCCATTTCATCCACGCAGAGTCTCATCTTTGTGCACATGGTGCGGCATTACCTGACGACGCCGGGCCTGGCGTTTACCTTCCTGCCGTGTGCTGTGCCCGAGTTCTGGGCGCCCATCTTCGCCTATGCCGACCTAGCGCGGCTTCCTGAGGCCGATTTCTACGCCGGCGGACGCCGCTACGGCGTCTATGGCCACGACTGGCGGGCCGTCCCGCCGATGGCCTGGCTGGCGCTTCTGGCTGAGCGCGAGCTTGCCGCCGGCTCTTTGGCTGCTGCACCTTCGCGTAGCACTGAGCCGCTTGTTGTGCTGAGCCAGCAGGAGTTCGCCGCCGCGGTGCAACGCGCCCTGCATGAGTACACCCGTCCGGATGCGCTGCGCACCAACCCGCTGCTGCGTTCGCGCCTCATCGTCGAGCGCGCTAGCGCGCAGGGCGGGACGGCAGAGCGGATTGCCGTGCTCCAGGCGGTGCTGCGTGAGACGGCTGAAAGCCTCCAGGCAACACCGCGTCTGGCCAAAGGCTACCGCGCGCTCTACCACACGTATCTCCAGCCGGCCGGGACGCAGGAGCAGGTGGCTGAGCTGCTCGATCTCCCCTTCAGCACCTTTCGCCGGCATCTGAAGACTGGCATCACCGCTGTGATCAACCGGCTGTGGGGCTCTGAGTTGCAGGGCATGGTGGCCTGAGGAGCCTGCCGGGCCGGTCCCAGGACGTGGACGGGCAAAACTGACCAGAAAGTGAGCAGCTTTTAGCCTGGCAGGCCGGACGGCCAGAGCGCATGCTGGATGTCGAGCCGCGAATGCCGTGCCGACGCTGGGGTCAGAGAGCCTGCCATGCCTGCGACGATCCACGCACTGCTCCGTGAAGTACTTGACGCCTGGAACGCCCATGATGCCGATCGCCTGGCCGGCTTCTATGCGCCGGAGTACGTGGGTGTGGACGTGGCTGACGCAGCCCCACAGACTGGCCGGCCCGGCATTCGGCAGGCTGCGCTCCGGTACTTTGCGGCGTTCCCTGACTTGGACGTGCGCGCCGATGAGATGGTCGTGGAGGGCGGCCGCGTTGCGGTGGTATGGACGGCGCGTGGCACTCATCGCGGCGTGCTCATGAACATCCCGGCGAGCGGTCGGGCCGTGGAAGTGCGGGGCGTCTCCGTGCTGGTTGTACGGAACCAGCAGATCGCGCGCGCCTTTACCATGTGGGACGTCGCTGGCTTCCTGCGTACGCTCGGCCTCCTGCCGGAACTGGCGGCGGCTATCTAGCGGTCTCAGGCACCGGTCCGTACTCGGCGACACGAACGCGAGGCAGGCACCATGGTTATGCGCGACACGCAGGTTTTGGCAGCGCAGGGCGACCCACTGGCCGGGGCTCCCACGACGCCGGCCCGGGTGGGGGGCATCTGCGCCATCTTGGCCGGGGTAGCGGGGTTCTGCTACGCGGTGTCCTTTGTACTCGTGGCACCGGCAGCCCCGGGGGCCGGCGCGCTCCTCAGCGCGCTCTTCCTGCTCACCGGTGGTTTTCTCTCCACGGCAGCACTCGTTGCCGTCTACGCGCGGCTGCGGGAAGTCGAGCCGTCTGCGGCGCTCTGGGCGCTGCTCCTGGGCGTGGGCGCGGCTGGCGGCTCGGCGATCCACGGCGGCTACGACCTTGCGCTGGCACTCCATCCGTCTGCAGTGCCCGTGGCCGAGCTCCCGAGCCAGGTCGATCCTCGCGGCCTGCTCACGTTCGCGGGAGCGGCGAGCGCGATCTTTGTGGTGTCCTGGCTGATGCAGCGCAGCACAACGTTCCCGCGCGGACTGGCCGCCCTGGGCTACGTGCTGGCCGCGCTGCTGGTGATGATCTACCTCGGCCGCCTGATCGTCCTAGACCCGAGCAGTCCGCTGATCCTCGGTCCGGCCGCGCTGGCCGGCTTCATCGTCAACCCGGCCTGGTATCTGTGGCTTGGGCTGTCGCTGCTGGGCCGCAATCGCAGGCACATCACCGTCGCGCGCTGACTGGACTGGCACGATCCATGCGGTGACTGCACAGCAGGGCTATCCACCTCAGCGAGAGGACACTGCCATGGCCGCGCCGCACTCGTGGGATCCGCAGGCTGAACTCGACGCGATCCAGCAGCAGCTCCAGCGCGACCGGGAGTTCGGCCTCCTTGCCCTGAACGCCCTCTTTCGCCGCGGCGGAGTTCCTCTGCCTCACCCGGACGGCTGCTACCGCGGGGAGCTCGTCGCGTTGACCGTCTCCGCGCCGCTCGACCTGGCCGGCCGCGCCTTCAGCGCTTTTTGGATGCCCTGGCTGGGGAAGGACTTTGACGCAGGGAGGCAGGAGGGCGAGAGCATTTTCCGCAGCCGCGGCGTGTGGCTGCTCCGTCTGCTGTGGCCGGCCTATCGAGACTGGCGGCCGGATGGCTCCGACCGCCGCCGCGGGCTCCGCTTTCGCACGTCCACGGGTGCAGCCACGCTCGATGCGGGGCTGCGTGTGCTTAAGCTCGACTACAATCTAGCGACGAACCCTCGCTTTGTGATCCGCGACGTGCTGGACGAGCTTGTCCAGCTTGCACCGGGCTTCTATCTGGGCAAGGTCTTGCTCCGCCGCGCCGGGTGCCTGCCTCGTTGCCTGGCCTACTTCAGCCTGGCTGCGGTGCACGGCGCGCAGCAGGGCAGCGGTTTCGGTCTGGACACGCCCGCGAGAAGGCTGCGCTAGCCTGCCTGATATTGGGTGGATCCCCGCGACCCACTTGGTGCCCCGAGCCGCCACCGTCGCTGGCCGCGCCGGCAGGCGGCCTACTCCACAGGAGTCCCTGTCCAGCGTACAATAGAGGGGGCGTAGATGTACTTTGGTAGCCCAGCCCCCCATCGTGCCCGGTTGAGGTCCCCATTTGCCACCTGGCGGTGCTGTCGTGCCTGAGCGGAGGAGCGGACATGGAACTCGCGCTGCAACCCGAGGAAGTAGCGCTGCTGAGGCGTATCCTTTCGAACTACCTGTCTGACCTGCGCATGGAGATCGCAGACACCGAGCGCTACGACTTGCGCCAGGAACTCAAGCGTGACGAGGAGGTGATCAAGAGCCTTCTCGCGCGCCTGGCACGGGTGGCTGCCGAGCAAGCTGGTGAGCAGGCTGTCGAGCAGCCAGCATCCTGATTGGGCCGACGCATGCGGCTCGGGTCTATGCGATCAGGGGCTTGCGCCGGTCGGGATAGTGTGGACGGCCCGGCGCTCCCTGAAGCACGCCGGGCCGGGTGGGCTGGCCCGTGCTGGTCCTCGGGCCGGCGAGCATGTGCCTGAGGCGCTGGGGTGGGGTGGGAATGGCGATCGTGCGTAGGTGTTTTCGCTGCGGGACGCAGGCCGCTCGTGGGGAGCCAACCTGCCCGCAGTGTGGGGCGCAGCTCAGTGAGCTTGACGAGTTCGCTGTGTGGCGCGG
This sequence comes from Chloroflexota bacterium, assembly GCA_042408875.1. GTDB lineage: Bacteria > Chloroflexota > UBA11872 > JBHOQS01 > JBHOQS01 > JBHOQS01. The sequence goes on from JBHOQS010000023.1 coordinate 12,066, forward strand.
CCTTCGCCGCCTGGTGTACTGGGCCGGCCTGGGCGCAGGGACGGCTGACGTGGCACGCTTCCTCGCGCAGGTGGCCCTGCTCGCCGGCGTAGGCATTGTCGCTCTTCGCATCTGGCTACCCGCAGTGCTCTCGGCCCAGTGGGAGCAGGAAGCCATCGCCCTGGCACGCAGCGCGTTTGATCGCGAGCACCAGGAGCTCATTGCCAGCGGAGCGATGCCCGCGGCCGCCCAAACGCGGGTGCGCGTGCACAGTGTGGAGTACAACCGCGGACAGCGCGCCACAGTGGTCGAGCTAGACTGGCGCCACGCCGCGGCCGATGGGAACGAGACGATCGAGTCCCGCTGCTATGCCATCATCGAGTACTGGGGTCGTCTGCGCGCGCTGCCGGTGCTCTGTCCAGATGTCTGAGGCACCCGATGTCTGAGACAGGATCTAATCGCTGAGCACGAATTCTCGCAGGTCACGCACGAAGTGGCTCAAAGGCCGGACATAGCGGGCCAGGCGTGGGTTGCGCTGCGCCCCTCCGAACTTCTCCGACTCGTCAGGCAGATAGAAGATCCAATTGTATCGCCCCATCGTCTCGATCTTCTCGTCGGAGAGGTCGCGGTCGTAGACCAGCACCTGCCAGAGCTGAGAGATCCCCAGCGTCTCCAGCAGCTCGACGTTCGACGTGTGGGTCTGCTTCCAGCGCTCGCGAATAGTGCGTTTACATGAGATACCGATAGCATGGCGGCCGGAGCGGTTGTACACCATCTTGTCGAGCTCGATCTTGGCCGTGATATGCTCAGGCACCTCGCTGGCCTGAATACCAAAGAAGGCACAGATAAAGCCGGTCACGTCCTCTAGGCTCTGGCCGCCGCGGCGCTTGCGCTTCTGGCCCAGTCGGCGTTCGAATTCCTGCACGAAGGCGGTGAGGATGCGATCCTGATTGGTCCGGTCAGGGACGAGTTGTTCGATGTAGGTGCGGACGCGGGCGAACGCCTGCACGACCTGGACCCGTTCGGCCGCCAGGCAGCCCTGGGCACCGAGCGTATCCCACAGGATCATAACGTCCTTGACCCCGGCCTCTCCCTTCTGCTGTAACAGCTCCGTGGCCAGCCGCTCAGCATAGACGCGGTCATCGCTGGGGATCTGCTCCAGGGCGCGGTTGACCGGGGCGATCACGTGGCGCAGCGTCAGCGCCAGCGCCTTGAAATGCTCGCGTGTGACCAGCCGCGCCGCCAGGTCCTCGCACAGGCGCTCCACTGCCTTGTATGTAGCTGTCCCGGCCCGCCGGCGCAACAGCAGGTCGCGCACGGTATCCTGGAGGACCGGGAGGGCTTCCGCCTCCGGCAGGATAGCGGAGCGCTGGAGCGCCCGCTCGACCGCGGCGGCAAGCTCCTCGACGAACTGCGTGCCGCGGGCGATGCCGCCATACTGGTCGGAGTTGACGAACATGCGCGCCAGCCAGTACACGCTGTCATAGGGATTTTCGACCGTCTCGGCGAGCCAGGCAGCCGCGCCATCTACCAGCGTTGCCGGGGACGCGTCGAAGCTGAGCGGCAACGCTCGGTAGCGCGGCCCCTCGTCACGGACCAGCCGGCCGTTGTCAAGCTGCGCGCGACGTACCAAGCGGCGGCCTCCAGAAATCCAGGATGTACTCGAACGTGGTGCCCATCGTGATGTAGTTCGATGGCCAGCCGAAAATCCCCACGCGGTTCACGATGTTGTTGCGGTTCCAGATGATCGTGTTGCGCAGCTCGTAGCCGGCATCCTGGAGCGCCTCGACGATGGCGATGTGCAACGGTACGCGGCGATCCTCCCACCACATGTCTGCGATATTGATCACGCAGTGCGCCCGCGGCCGCAGGAGCGGCAGCATGCGCGCGTAGATCTCCGTCAGGGCGTGCTTGTAGTCGTCGAGGCTGAGCAGGCCGAGGTCGCGCTCATCCTGGCTGTACTGCTCAACGCGGAGATACTGTCCGTTCTTGCGCTCATCACCGCGGCGGCTCTTGTTCAGCCGCTTGCGGTTCAGCAGCACCGAGTAGGGCGGGGAGGTCAGAAAGAGCGCCACCGTGTTTGGCTTGAGGTACTTGCTGATATTGCGCGCGTCGTCCTGGATGACGAGCTGCTTAGTCGGCGCATCGAGGGGGAGCTGGGCCTGGGCCAGCCGGGCGCGCGCCAGTTCACAGTAGGCCGGGTTGATATCGAAGCCGACGGCGTTGCGCTCGCAGTCCTGCGCTGCCACCAACGTTGTGCCGGAGCCTACGAAGGGGTCCACCACCAGCTCACCGCGATGGGTGAAGAGCTCGATGCAGCGGCGGGCCAGCGCGATCGGAAACGTCGCCGGGTGCTTATTCTTGTCGCGGATGTCCCGTGCTTCGTAGTAGAACTCCCACACGCCGATCTGCGCCTTCATCCATTCCTTGGCCGAGAGGCAGCAGAGATGGCGCGGCGGGCAGTCACACAGGCGCTCGTGCCCGATCTCCAGCGGGAGCGTGATCTCTTGCTCAGCAAGCATACCGGCTCAGCATCTGGCGGCTCGTCGGCGCATCACCCGTCGTGTCCTCGGCGTTATCCCTGGATGATCGCCCCAGGCCGTCCTCGGGATGGCCGGAGTACCAGTTATGAGACATACACGCGCAACGTACATGCCCAGCGCGCGTGTCTGCCCTGATTGAAGACGGGGCTTGGCTCCATAAGATGCGCGCGACGGCGCCTGTCCAGGCGATGGGTAGGATGTTCTACTAGAGTATACGGATATGCCGTGCGGCTGCCAAATAGCGCCGCGTCGAAATGGGGCTACGGAGCGGGCGTCTAGAGCAGGTTGCCCTGCTCATCGAAGCGCATCGGCTCCGGTTCGCCCACGATCTCGAGATTGGGATTGCGACGGACCTGGTCGAGCAGCGCTTCGGAGACCTGAAGCTCCTCGAGGTGCAGCGTGCTCTTGATACGGACAACGCGCGCCTCATCTGGGTGGCGGACGCCCGCAGCTTTGATCCCGGCCTCGATGGCCTCCCGGTCGGTATCGAGGGTGATAGGGATCTTGCCGGCGTCGATGGCATTGGACGTGAGGCAGTTCATGTACATCTTGCGCAGGTCAAGCTTCTGCACCAGCTTCTTCGTGGTGAAATCGGCGGCACCGACCCCCAGGCCATTGCCGTGTGACTCAGGGGTGAGGTCAAGCACGACGATGCGCTTGTAGTCCGGGATGCGTGGCCCACCGATGCGGCGCCACATGCCGATGATGTTGTAGTCCATGCCGCTGCCGCTGATGTTCTTGCCGATCCAGTCCACGATGAGCGTATCGAGTTCGTCAAACGGCACGCGCGGCAGCAGGCTGTTCGCCAAGACCAGCAACTCACGGTCAGTGTCATGGATCCGCTCTGGCGGCACGACGCGAATCGTGTGCGTGTGGTCGTAGGAATTCTCCACGATGGCGACGCCCAGCAGGATGTTCGCCTTTTCGATGGCAAGCGCGGCGGCCGGTGGGATGTTCTCGCCCAGGCCACGCGCGTGCATCTCTTCGGCGCCGCGCTGCTTGCCCAGCCCGACGGCGATCATCTTACAGAGCCCGCTTTCGATAGGGCCGCGGAAGGCAGTGTGCGCCTTGACCCGCCCGACCACGATGGTATGGTCGGCGCTGTACGCATGCTTGTCCATGTGCACGGTCGCCCCGCCGGGCGTCGTGCCCAGCACGACGGTATCCATGCTGGACAGGATCGGGCAGTCCATCGTCGCTTCAGTGATGCCGTAGCCGGCCAGCACCTCGAGCTGGCCCTCGGCCGTGGCGCCGCCATGGCTCCCCATTGCCGGAACGATGAACGGGCGGGCGCCGGCAGCGCGTACGGCATCAGCGACAGCCCTGATGATGCGGTCGATCTGGTAGATGCCGCGGCTACCGGCGGTGAGAGCGACGCGGGCGCCAGGGCGGAGACGAGCGGAAAGGCCGGCGGCGGCCATCTGGCGCTGCACTTCAGCAGCAACGTCGGCGATATGGTCATCAGCGAAGCGCTGACGGACGCGCACCATCCGCGGAAGCTGCATCGCTCCTCACCTACAGGGGCCGTTACATGGGCTGTTCACGCACAGACCAGCTCGGAAGTTCTCCAGCAGGAGGCTCTCCAGGGAGAACGCGGGGCTGCACCGTCATTCTAGAGTGACTGCTGCACCGCGTCAACGCAAGGACACGCTTCACCCCTCAGCGCGCGCTGGTAGAGGCGTACCGTTTCGGGCTCAGGGTCTACCTCGAGCTCGGACCGTAGCGTGTGCACACACAGCTCATACCAGCAGCGCACACGGCCGCGCTGCCCGAGGCACGCATGGCAGAGCATGAGCATCCGGTAGGCGTCCTCGCGGCAGCGGTCTTTTTCCAGCATCTGCTGGCAGCGTATGATGCAGCTCTCGTAGTCCCCGGCGGCGAAGGCAGCATCGGCCAGCCGCGCCAGAGCCTGGAGGTAGCAATCCTTCAGCCTTTCCCGCTGGAAGATGGCCCACTCCTCCCAGGTATCCTCCAGAAAATCGCCGCGGTACAGATCGGCCGCGCGGGCGAAGAGGGCCAGTGCCTCGGCATGCCGGCCCTGGCGCTCCAGCCGGCGGGCCAGAGCACAGCGGCGCTCGAACTCCTCGACATCCACCCAGAGATCGGTAGCGGTGAGGCGATAGCCGCAATCTTGCGTCTCGATAGAGAGAAGTGGGGGATGACCGGCCGGCTCAAACTGGGCCAGCGTCTGGCGCAGGGCGTGCACGGTGACCTTGAGCGATGTCCCCGCAGCCAGGGCGTCGGGATCAGGCCAGAGCGCCTCAATGAGGGCATCTCGTGGCACCCGCCGGTCGCGGTAGGCGACCAGGTACTGAAAGAGGGCGCGCGCCTTGCCGCTGCGCCACTGCTGCACCGGCGCGCCATCGATCAGGAGCTGGAAGGGCCCCAGGCAATACACCGCGACCCGCCTGGCGGGGGGTACAATGGCAGGCAGGCCGGGGTCCGAGATACACTCGAGCAGCCCGATCAGGCTTGACAGTTGCTCCCCCAGGCGGCGCACCCGCGTTTCGACCGCTTCGCCGAGCTGTGCCACAGCTTCGGCCAGCTTCTCCTGCTCGATGAGGGCAGCACGTACAGCCGTTGCCAGGGCAGCCGTTGCCAGGGCCGGCTGCTCGGACACTTCGCTGCCACCTGCGCCAGCGTGCCCCGGCCGTGGCTCTCCCCTGGAGTTGATTTGCATCGTCTATACCTTTCTTGCGCCTCACACGCTCGACTCCTGGCACTGATCGAGTGGTAGTAAGCCGCAGCAAGGGTGTCAGCGAACAGCAAAAAACTGCCAGGAGATGACACACCTCTGAGCGCGGGCGGGTCCCGGCGCAGCTCGGTTTCGGCGACGCCTGCAGCAAATCTATCTATGCATACTATACTTGCACCTTAATTTCCATGTAAAGAGGGTAAAGAGGGTAAAGAGGGTAAAGAGGGTAAAGAGGGTAAAGAGGGTAAAGAGGGTAAAGAGGGTAAAGAGGGTAAAGAGGGTAAAGAGGGTAAGGAGGGTAAGGAGGGTAAGGAGGTTCTTTCATAGAGTCCGGCGTCAAGTTCGACATAAGATCTGACACAAACACCGAGGATGGAGACGCGGTGATGCGTGTCCGTGAGAAAATATGGCTCGGAAAACCGGGTATATGCATTTCGCAGCGATGTTACTCAAGCGTGGCCGGATCCGCGGCCTCTGGCTGCCTGGGCTGGCGCGTCCTTTTGCCGGCGAGTGCGCCTGCCGGTATGCCCAGGGTGATTTGTCTGGGCCGGGCGGCCAGTGTATACTTGCAGCGATGCAGCGCCCGCGACATGCACGGGCGCTAACGGTTGTCTATGGGCTGGCCGAGGAGAGCCGCTGGAGGGCTCGCGGCAGCCTGAGAGAAGATCACACACGTGCCTCGACCTGCCGGCGTTGCCGGGCCGGCGGGCAAGGATGCGCAGGCCGCTGCGTCGTGGGGCGCCGGAACTGGGCGGGTGAGGCCCTGCGGACAGCCGCCAGAGCCTGCCAGCGCGTCCGGCACCACGCTCGCCCGGTCCACGGTGGGGCTGACAGGCACGGTGGAGCAAACGTTTGAGGAGGATCTTGAGGTGCCGATCATTTCCATGAAGGCTCTGCTGGAGGCAGGGGTCCACTTCGGGCACCAGACGCGGCGCTGGAACCCGAAGATGAAGCCGTTCATCTTCACCGAGCGGAACGGTATTCACATCATTGATCTCCAGCAGACGGTGCAGCGGCTCACCCAGGCCCACAACTGGGTGCGCGACCTGGCGGCGAATGGCGGGACGATGCTCTTTGTGGGGACGAAGAAGCAGGCGCAAGAGGCCATCGCGGAAGAGGCGACGCGCTGTGGTGCGTACTATGTGAACCAGCGCTGGCTCGGCGGTATGCTGACGAACTTCGTCACCATTCAGACGCGCATCCGGCGTTTGCAGGAGTTAGAAGCCCGCCGCGAGCGCGGCGACTTCGACCGCCTGCCGAAGAAAGAAGCGCTCAAGCTCCTCGATGAGATCGAGAAGCTGGAGCGTGTGTTCAGTGGCATCAAGACCATGACCCGCCTGCCCTCGGCGCTGTACGTCGTGGATCCGAAGAAAGAGCATATCGCGGTTGCCGAGGCGCGCCGGCTGGAGATCCCTATCGTCGCAATGGTTGATACGAACTGCGATCCAGACGAGATCGATTTCCCCATCCCGGCGAACGATGATGCCATCCGCGCGATCCGGCTGATCACGGGCAAGATCGCCGACGCATACCTGGAGGGCCGCCAGGAGCGGGAGGCTCGCCTCGCGGAGGAAGCGGCCGCCGAAGTTGCGGCAGCCGAACTGGAGTACGCACCACCGGCGGAGGCTGAGATCGCAGAAGGAGCGGAAGAAGAAGAGGAGATTGAGCCCCTGGTCACGCCTGCAGGCGCTCGGGCGATTGAGGAGGTCCGCGAGCTCTTCGAAGGAGAACGCTAGGAGCGGCATGGTACAGGGGGCGCAGGCAACCGCGCCCCCTGTCTTTGTGCCCGACGCGGGGCATCGCCGGTGCGGCGAGTGAACCAACGCCTTTTAGGAGGCAAGAGTTCGGGACCCAGCACTTGAAAGAGCAGCGTTGCGGGGCGCGGTGGGGAGCACCAGGAGGAACAGGAAGAGACCTGCAGATGAACGTTGCGGTATCGACGGCTGATGTGCGCCGGCTGCGTGAGGAGACCGGTGCCGGAATCATGGATTGCAAGCGGGCGCTGGAACAGGCGCAGGGTGATTTCGAGAAGGCAAAGGAGATCTTGCGCCAGCAGGGCCTGGCGACGGCGGCGAAGAAGGCAGAGCGCGCCACTGCCCAGGGAGTGATCGAAGCCTACATTCACGGCGGTGGCCGCATCGGGGCGTTGATCGAGGTGAACTGCGAAACGGACTTTGTAGCGCGTACAGATCAGTTCCGCAGCTTGGCGCGCGAGCTGGCTATGCAGGTGGCAGCGATGGCGCCGCAGACGGTCGAGGAGTTGCTCGATCAGCCATATATCCGAAACCCATCTCAGACAGTCCGTGATCTGATCACGCAGACGATCGCGGCAACTGGCGAGAACATTCGCGTGCGCCGGTTCACCCGCTTTCAGCTCGGCGAGGATTAGCGTATGCCCCCGGAGGAGCTGCGCCGGCCGAAGTACCGGCGTGTCCTGCTCAAAATGGGAGGGGAGTCCCTCCAAGGCGACCGGCCGTACGGCATCGATCCGAAGGCGGTGATGTCGCTGGCGCGGACGATCGCCTCGGCGCTGCCCCTCGGCGTGCAGATCGCCATCGTCATCGGTGGTGGGAATATCTGGCGCGGCGAGACGATGGCGGAGCAGGGCATCGACCGCGCCACCGCCGATTACATGGGCATGCTGGCCACAGTGATCAATGCTCTGGCGCTTCAGGATGCCTTGGAGAAGGTGGGTGTGGAGACGCGCGTACAGACGGCGATTGAGATGCGTGAGATCGCCGAGCCGTATATCCGCCGCCGCGCCACCCACCACCTCGAGGAGGGGAAGGTCGTCATCTTTGGCGCTGGCACCGGCAATCCGTTTTTCACCACCGATACCGCGGGAGCTCTCCGCGCCATGGAGATTAACGCCGACGCCATGTTCAAGGTCACTAAGGTCGACGGCGTCTACGATGACGATCCCCTGAAGAACCCCCATGCGCGAAAATTCAAGCGGCTGTCGTACATCGAGGCGATCAACATGGGCCTGAAGGTGATGGATACGACGGCCCTGTCGTTGTGTATGAACAACCACCTTCCCATCATCGTCTTCAAGCTGGACGAGCCCCGCCATCTGGAGGCAGCGTTGATGGGCGAGGAGGTCGGGACGTACGTGGGGGATTAGGTCCCATGGCCGAGACGTTGAACGAGATCTTCGCCGAGACCGAGCGACATATGCGGAAGACTATCGAGGTCTTGAGCCATGACCTCGCCACTATCCGCACCGGGCGGGCCAGTCCGGCGCTGGTCGAGCATGTCCCTGTCGAAGTGTATGGCACGACCATGCCGCTTAATCAACTGGCCAACATCTCGATCCCGGAGCCGCGGCTGATCGTTATCCAGCCGTGGGATCGCAGTGCGCTGGGCGCTATCGAGCGAGCGATCCGCAAATCGGAGCTGAACCTGAACCCTACGAATGATGGCACCGTCGTGCGTATCGCTATTCCCCCGCTCACGGAAGAGCGACGCCGCGAGCTGGTCAGGGTCGTGCGCCGCCGAGCGGAGGAGGCGCGCGTGGCGATCCGCAACAACCGGCGTGAGGCGCACGAGGACATGAAGCGCCTGGAAAAAGAGAGGCTCATCTCGGCTGATGAGCTGAAACGAGCCGAGGAGCGGCTGCAAAAACTCACCAATCGCTACATCGAGGAGATCGATCAGCTCAGCGAGCTGAAAGAGAAAGAGATCCTCGAGGTCTAGCCGCTCACGGCCACACCGGAAAGCACAGCGGTTGCATGGACAGCAACGGAGCCCCTGTCGACGGGTCGTTCCCCCCGCTCGCCAACGTGCCCCGACACGTGGGGATCATCATGGATGGCAACGGGCGCTGGGCGATGCAGCGCGGGCTGCCCCGTGTGGCCGGCCATCGCGTCGGGGTGCGGAACATCCGCCCCATCGCCGAGGCGTGTGCGGAATTCGGGGTAAAGATCCTGACGATCTACGCCTTCTCCACGGAGAACTGGGGCCGGCCGCCGGAGGAGGTGCAAGGCCTGCTGCACCTGCTCACCGAGACGGTGCGCAGTGAAGCCAGGACGATCATGGAGAACCGTATCCAGCTCCGGCTGCTTGGCCGGCTGCGCGGGCTGCCGCCGTCCACGCAGGCGGCGGTGCGGCGGGTGATTGCCATGAGCCGGCAGAACGATCGGCTGATCCTGAACGTCGCCTTCAACTATGGCGGCCGCGCTGAGCTGGTGGATGCGTTCAAACGCATGCTTAAAGATGGCGTGCGCGAGCGCGAGGTGACTGAGGAGCTGATCGGCCGCTACCTCTACACGGCCGGCCTGCCGGACGTTGACCTGGTCATTCGCACCGGCGGTGAGCATCGTATCTCGAACTTTCTGATCTGGCAGTGCGCGTACGCGGAGTTCTACTCCACGCCGGTGTACTGGCCAGATTTCAGTAAAGCGGATCTCTATCAGGCACTGCTTGAGTTCGGCCGGCGGCAGCGCCGTTTCGGCCTGGTGCAGCCGGCTGCTGCGCCGGCGCCTATCGGGCAGCCAGAGACGGTCGCCGCGGCGGTGCCGGCGCGCACGGCCGACCACTAGAGGACGGCAGGCTGTGCTTGGGCAACGGCTGGTCGCGGGAAGCGTGCTGGCCGCGCTCGTGGTCGCGGGCGTGACCGTAGGCGGACCGCCCTATCCCCTGCTGGGGCCCTGGATCGGTGGGCTCGCTGGCATTGCCCTGGCCCTGACCGCCTGCACCCTCGCGCAGAGCGAGTTCTATGCCTTAGCGGCCCACGCCCACCTCCACGCTCTGCCTCGCCTCGGGCTTGTCGCGAGCTACGGCATTCTGCTCGCTGTGTGGCTGCCGTCCTGGCTCGGTGCCCTGCACCTGGCGCCAGTCCTGGCGCAGGTTGCGCTTGGGGCGGCCATTCTTATCACGCTTGTGGCTGTGCTCTTCGGGCGCGATGCCGGGCACCGTCCAGAGATGTGGGCGACCACGATTGCCGGGACGCTCTACGTCGGCTGGCTGTTGAGCTATTTCCTGCTCTTGCGCTGGCGCGACAACGGCTTCTGGTGGACGTGGCTGGCGTTCTTGCCCACGTGGGGGTTCGACAGCGCGGCCTACTTCGCCGGCCGCGCCTTCGGGCGGCACCGGTTCATGCCGGGGATCAGTCCCCGCAAGACGTGGGAGGGTGTGATCGCCGGGCTGGTTGCGGCAGTGGCCGTCGCCGGGCTCGTGCTGGGACCGTTGGGGCAGCCGGCGTGGCATGCTCTGCCGCTGGGATTGCTGCTGGGCAGCGCGGCCCAGGCTGGCGACCTGGCGGAGTCCATGTTCAAGCGTGCGGCTGGCGCAAAGGATGCCAGCGCGCTCATCCCGGGCCACGGCGGAATGTTGGACCGGATGGACAGCTTGCTGTTCGCTGTCGTGATAGTCTACATCTATGCGGTAATCACCGACGTGTGGCCGGCACGATGAGCCCACAGGCGCCGGTCATCAGCATGGTGCCATCACCCGGGCCCGCCTGCGCTCAATCTGCGCAATAGCACGCACGAGCAAAAGTGTATCAGCTCAGCGAGGGCTGCGATGACCTATGACTGCGACGCGTCTCGTCATCCTCGGCTCGACCGGCTCGATCGGACGCCAGGCGCTTGAGGTCGTCGAGCAGCATCCTGACCGGCTCCAGGTGCTCGCACTGGCAGCGGGCAGGCAGAGCGAGTTGCTGGTCGCGCAGGCGCGGCGCTACGGTGCACGGTATGTACACTGTGTATCCGGCCTCGACCCAGCGCTTGTGGCCCGGCTTCCCCCAGGCTGCCAGTGCCTCGTTGAGGAGCGCGCGCTTGTCCAGCTCGCTACGCTGCCGGAAGCTGATATGGTGCTTGTGGCCACGCCGGGACGAGCTGGCATTCGAGCCACGCTGGCCGCGCTGGAGGCCGGCAAGGACGTTGCACTTGCCAATAAGGAGGCGCTGGTCATGGCCGGAGCACTCGTGCGGGTGGCCAGCCGGCGCAGTGGCGCTCGTATCTTGCCGGTGGACAGCGAACACAGTGCCCTGTGGCAATGCCTGCGCGGAGAAGAGGCTGGCCGAGTGCGCCGGGTGATCCTGACCGCCTCCGGTGGGCCGTTTCGCACGTACACTGCCGAGCAGCTCCGGCGGGTCACGCCGGCGGACGCGCTGGCCCATCCCACCTGGCGTATGGGGCCAAAGGTCACTATCGACTCGGCAACCTTGATGAACAAAGGGCTGGAGATCATCGAAGCCCACTGGCTCCTGGACCTCGAGTATGAGAAGATTAGCGTAGTGGTGCATCCGCAGAGCATCGTCCACTCGCTGGTCGAGTTCGTCGATGCCTCGGTAAAGGCCCAGCTCAGTGTGCCGGACATGCGGCTGCCCATCCAGTATGCCCTGCTGCGCGAGGAACGGCGCCCGGGGCGTACACCGCTGCTGGATCTGGTGCAGGCCGGTGCCCTGACGTTCGAGGAGCCGGACACCACACGTTTCCCCTGTCTAGCGCTGGCACGCCAGGCCGGGGTCACAGGAGGGACTGCGCCGACCGTTCTCTGCTCGGCAGATGAGGAAGCAGTGGAGGCGTTCCTGGCCGGCCGCATCCCCTTTGTTGCAATTGCAGAGGTCATCGCGCGCACGCTGGCGCAGCATACCGCCACCGAGGTACGCACACTGGAGGATGTAATCGTCGCCGATCAGTGGGCGCGCCAGCAGGCCCAACGGGAGATCGCAAAGGTAGCGTTATGTTGACTATCCTCTCGTTCCTGGTTGTACTGAGCATTTTGGTGGTCGTGCACGAGCTCGGGCACTTTCTGATGGCGAAGCGGTTCGGCGTGAAGGTGCTTGAGTTCGGCATCGGCCACCCGCCGCGCCTCTTCGCCGTTAAGCGCGGCGAGACCGAGTACTCGCTGAACGCCATCCCGCTGGGCGGGTTCGTGCGCATGCTCGGCGAAGAGACGGCGACTCTGCGCGACGTGCCGCGCCCGGAGGATGCCGGGCGGAGTTTCTCTGCGAAGCCGCGCGGCCAGCGCGCGCTCATCCTGGTGGCCGGCCCGGCTATGAACTTTCTGCTCGTGCCAGTGTTGCTCACCGCGCTGTTCATGATCGGTGTGCCGCAGGAGGACCCGGCGGCGCAGAACCAGGTACAGATCCACGATGTGGTGCCGGGCAGCCCGGCGGCGCGGGCGGGACTGCGGCCGGGTGATATCATCGAGAGCATCGATGGCCATCCCATCGCCAGCGTCGAGGACCTGCGGGAAGCTACGCGCACGCGGCTGGGCCAGGAGATTACCCTCACTGTCCGCCGCGCTGGCCGGCTGGTGACGGTCACGCTCACCCCGCGCCCTGATCCGCCACCCGGACAAGGAGCGATGGGGATTCAGGTCGGGCGGGTGTACACCACCGTCAGCTATCCGATCTGGGAGGCGCTACCGCGGGGTGTGCTTACCACCTTCGAGCTACTCTGGCTGTTCGCCCACGGCATTTGGCTGACCCTGAGCGGGCTGGTACAGCCGGACGTGGTGGGTCCTATCGGGATCGCTGAAATGACGGGTCGCGCGGCCAGCCGCGGGATCGGTGCGCTGCTCCAGTTTACCGCCTTTATTAGCCTGAACCTGGCGATCTTCAACCTGCTGCCCTTCCCTGGCCTGGATGGCGGACGGCTGCTCTTCGTGGCGCTGGAGACAGTGCGTGGCCGCCGCGTGCTTAGCCCGCAGCGTGAGGGCCTGATCCACTTTATCGGCATCGTGATCCTGCTCACGCTGATCCTGCTCGTCTCGTTCAACGACATCATGCGCTGGTCCGCCCGCTAATCCATGGTTCGCGAACATCTGCTGCCATGCTGAAGGTCTATGGCATCCCGACCAGGTGCTGGGCCCATCGGGGTGCCTCCGGCTTTGCTCCGGAGAACACCGCGGCCGCGTTCCGGCTGGCTGCAGAGATGGGCGCCGACGGCATCGAGCTCGATGTGCGCATGACGCGAGACGGCGCACTCGTAGTGTGCCATGACGAGACGCTGGAGCGACTCGGCGGTGTGGCGCAGCCGGTTGCTGCCCTGACGCTCAACGAGGTGCAGCGGCTGGATGTCGGCGCACGGGTAGACAGCCGCTTTGCCGGAGAGCGCATCCCGACGCTCGAAGAAGCGCTGGACGTTGCTGCGGCCCGGCTTCTGGTGAACATTGAGGTCAAGATCGACGAGCCTGAGGCGCGGGTGGAGGAGCGGATCGTGCGCCTGCTGCGCTCGCGCGGTATGCTTGAGCGAACGGTGCTGTCGTCGTTTCTGCCGGGCCCGCTGGAGCGCAGCAAGCGCATCGAGCCAGAGCTTGCCACGGCGCTGCTCTACAGCCGGCCGGAGCTGCTGCCTGAGATCGAGGCGCTGGTGTGGGGAGTCCTGAGCGAGCCGGAGCTACGCGTGGACGCTCTGCATCCGCATCACCGGCTGGCCACGCCAGCGCATGTGGCCTGGGTCCATGCCGAGGGGTTCGGGGTCACCGTCTGGACGGTCAACGACGACAAGCTGATGCGCCGGCTGGTCGCTCTGGGCGTCGAAGGGATCATCACAGACTACCCCGACCGGCTGGCGCGCCTGCTCGCTGCGTCTCGCTGAGCGCGCAGGTCCGGCTGGCATAGCGCTTGCTCTATGGTTCTCTGTGGATCTCTGTGGATCCCTGATCATTGAATTCAGATCCGTGGAGCAGAGACGTACTGGACCGCTGGACGTAGCGTGGCCGTACTTCCCGGCTAGCACTGTTAGGCTAGGCTGCGGTTAGATTGACGCCAGCTCTCGTGAGGTGTATACTCTGGCTGAGAGATTACCGCACTAGTGGCGGCAGGACTGTATGCCGCCACTCACAGCGCTGCGCTGGATGGTGTCAACAGGGTCCTGAGGCATATCCCTCTGGGGAGGTGCCTCTCGGCTCGACAGCAGCGCTGTACCTCACGAGCTCGCACTCCTGTGCAATTTTGTGCACACGCCCAGAAGCTAGACGAGCGTGGTTTCGTTTGGTGAATGGCCGTTGCACGCGTGGGTGTGACTGACGGGTGCCGCCCGCTTATACCGGCGTACCTGCTCTGCCCGCGATTGTGCTCGTCCGGCAGTAAGATGAAACCCCGGTGCCCTTGAGGCACATTCGAACTTTACACGTGAGCGATTCTGTACGGTGACTGAACAGAACCTTCCCGACCAGTCTACGCCGCGCCGCGCCTCTCCGCGCCGCGTGGTCCGCCGGGTGCGCACCACCCGCGCAGCCGATCAAGTCCCCCCCGCTTCGCCCGAGGCTCTGGATCCGGAGGTGCCTATGTCAACGTCCGAGCCGGTCAACCTGCCGCCGGATGGTGTCTCAGAGGAAACCGAGGCTCCAGTGGTTGCTCCCAGCGGGGAGAACGGCGCTGCCGCTCTTCCACCGACGAACGGAGAGGGGCGCGCCGCGCGCCGCCCGGCGCGGAATGCCACGGCGAACGGCCAGAACACCACCAGTGTCAGTCCTAGCGCTGTGAATACGACACAGAATGCAACGCAATATGCACCGCCAGCTCGTCTGGCACCGGTGCAGTACTCCGACCTCGAACGCATGACGATCAACGAGCTGCGCGAGGTCGCACGCCAGCTCGACATCCCCGGCGTCACCGGCCTGCGCAAGCATGAGCTCATTTTCCGCATCCTGCAAGCCCAGACCGAGCAGCAGGGCTACCTGTTCCGCGAGGGCGTGCTGGAGATTGTCGAGGAGGGCTACGGCTTCCTGCGCTACGACGACCTGCTGCCCGGCCCCGAGGACGTGTACGTCTCGCAGTCGCAGATCCGCCGCTTCGGGCTGCGCACTGGCGATCTCGTGGCCGGCCAGATCCGGCCGCCGAAGGAGAACGAGAAGTTCTTCGGCCTCTTGCGGGTCGAGGCGGTAAACGGCATTGACCCGGAGACGGCCAAGCGCCGCCCGTTCTTCGAGGACCTGACGCCGATCTTCCCGAACCAGCAGCTCAAGCTGGAGACAACGCCGCAGAACCTAACGACCCGCCTGATCGACCTGGTGGCGCCGATCGGGCGCGGGCAGCGCATGCTGATCGTCTCGCCTCCGAAGGCTGGCAAGACCGAGATGCTCAAGCGTATCGCCAACGCCATCTCGGAGAACTACGAGGACGTCTACATCATGGCAGCGCTGATCGGCGAACGGCCTGAGGAGGTCACGGACTGGAAGCGCACCAGCAAGGCGCACGTGATCAGCGCTACGTTCGATGAGCCGCCGGAGAACCAGACCCGCGTGGCCGAGATGGCCTTGGAACGGGCCAAGCGCCTCGTCGAGACGGGCCGACATGTGGTGCTCCTGCTGGACAGCATCACCCGTTTGTGCCGCGCCTATAACCTGGTGGTGCCGCCCAGCGGGCGCACGCTGACCGGCGGCATCGACCCGGCCGCGCTCTTCCCGCCCAGGCGTATCTTCTCGGCGGCGCGCAACATCGAAGAGGGCGGCAGCCTGACGATCATCGCTACCTGTCTGATCGACACCGGCAGCCGCATGGACGAGGTGATCTACGAGGAGTTCAAGGGCACCGGCAACTCCGAGATCATCCTCAGCCGCGAGCTGGCTGAGCGCCGGCTCTTCCCGGCCATTGATGTTCAGCGCTCCAGCACCCGCCGCGAGGAGCTGCTGCTAGATGAGAACACGCTGCGCCAGGTCTACGTGCTGCGCCGCATGCTGGCCGCCTTCTCCAATAAGATCGAAGGCTACGAGGCCATGCTGCACCGCATGAGCAAGACCCCCAACAACCGCGTGTTCCTCGAGACGCTGACCAAAGAGTTCGTGTAGCAGGGCTTGCCCTCGGCCCTGCCGCTACACCGCCAGCGCAGGGCCGAGGGCGAGGACCTGCGTCTCGATCCCTCCGCCCGGGCTAACTTTCTGCCTCCTCTCGACGTTAGACAGTAATGAGTGACGTGGCACCGGGTGTCAGGTCGCTGGTGTCCGGCGAACGGCACCGCTGCCATCCGCTCGCTTCAGCGGCCGCACCGGCGCGCTAGTAGTGCGAAAAAGAGAAGAGAGGAGTGAGGGTGTATGGGACAGGACGAGGTGAAAGGACATGAAACCCCCGGCACGACCCGGCGAGGGGTGCTCAATGCGGGCAAGAAGCTGGCCTACGCGGCCCCGGCGGTGATCGCCGCACTGCACGCGGGTGTGGCCTCAGCCGACGACGACAGCAAGCCCGGCAGGCATCTGGCGCGCGGGCATTCCTTCCAGCCACCCGGCCTCGCCCTAGGGCACCAGCAGACCCCGCCGAGTGCGGCGACGACGGTGACGACGCCCGGCGAGCGCAGGCCTGGCCTCGTCGTGACGTTTCGTGCCCGGCTGTGCCGCATGGCCGATGTGGCGGACCTGCCGGACAATCTGGGCGGGCAGTCGAACGGGGGCACTGACCAGCTTAGCGCCGGCGAGGTGCGTGTGCTGGCCGCAGCCGGCAGCTGGGATGGCACCGTGCACGTCGCCCTGCGCGGCGCGCCGGCAAACACGCAGTATCAGGTGATATTCCTGCGGTTGAACGACCTCGGTAGCGGTGGGGTGAACGACCTGGGGACCATCACCACCGATGGCCACGGCAACTTCCGCGGCACCACGCCGAATAAGGTACCAGACCCGGGCGGGAACAAACTGGGACGCCTGGGCGTCTTCGTGCTGCGGCGGAATAACCAGAACCACTTTATCTCCTGCGTAGAGGGCCGGCGCTAGCATAGCGATCAACGTAGTGATCAATATGCTTCTGCGCAGGGGCGGCCGGGGCGACATTGTTGCGCCAGGCACGTGGAGGGGCGAAGATTCTTCGCCCCTCCACGTGCGCCGCTCCTCCGCGGCCGCGCGTGCGCGGCTGGGTGGCGCCGGCTACGCGATCGCCGCGTGGCTGGGCGCTGGGAGCAGCCTACGAGAGCCGGTACATTTGCTATGCTCGTGGCGCCGGGGCGTGAGAGACAGTCCTGGTCACGCGCAGGTATAATGCAGGCACAGGAGCGTGGCCCTGCAATGAGCCTGGCTACCTTGCCTGAGCGGCCGCGTCGGCGTGGCGAGATCGCCTTCCAACCAATGCCCGACGGCACCGCCGTGCTGGTCGATCCTGCGAGCGGCGCTGCCTACGCTCTGAACGCCACCGGCGCACGGGTGTGGCAGCTCTGTGACGGCAGCCGCACGCTCGACGAGATCGCCGCTGCGCTGGCCGAGGAGTTCGACGTCTCGCCCGCGCAGGCCCGCCACGATATCGCTGCCCTGCTGCACGCGCTGGGTGAGCTGGACATGCTGGAGCCAGCGTGAGGTAGGTGTATGTCGTCATATCCTGGAGCACCTCCTGCCGCTGCACCCCTGACTGGACAGCTCTACGACGCCACCTACCGGCTGCTTACCGTGCCCTTTCGTGTGGTGACCAATAGCCTAGAGTTCCACCACACACTCAACCGCCTGAACGCCGAGTTCCGCTGCGAACCGGTGGCCCGTCCAGCGGGCGCGTACGAAGCGCTTGCCTACGAGGACGGCTGCCTGTGGGAGCTGACGTTCCAGGGCGAGGAGCTCAAGTGGTTCGATCGCCTGATCGACGCAGTGAGCTACATCGAGTGGCACATGTGCGATCAGGCGATCGAGCGGCGCCATGACCTGCTGCACATGCATGGGGCGGCGCTGGCCACACCGGACGCCTCACTGCTCCTGCCCGGCACCTCAGGGATCGGCAAGACGACCTTTGCTCTGGCGCTGGCCTTGCGCGGGCTGCGCCTGCTCTCGGATGATGTTGTGCTCATACATACCGACACCTGGCAGGTTGAGCCGTTCCCCCGCTCGTTTCACATTCATGACGATACCTTCCCGCGCCTAGCGCCGCTCGGCCTGCGTTACACGCTCGAGGACCACATCGGGGCGTATCTGTGTTCGTCAGTGCTCGGGCCATGGGATCGCACTCCAGGCCCGCCGCTGCGGTACGTGCTCTTCCCGCACCTTGATCCTGCTGGACCGCTGGCCCTAGAGCCGATCACCGTCGCCGAGGCAGCGCTGGAGCTGATGAGATACTCCAAGAACCTCCGCCGTTTCCCGCGCTTTGGCCTGGATCTGGTCCCGCGCCTCCTCGAGCGCGTGGAGTGCTACGTGCTCCGTCGGAACGACGATCTCGGGGCAGCAGCCGATCTGGTCCTGGACCTGGTGCAGAGCACATAGGTCTTGCTTTCCGAACCCCTTACTCTATTCCTCCTACAAGCTTATACTAAGCTTGTACTTAAAGAGCGCAGACAGCCGGCAGAAGTGAACGACTCAGAAGACGTTTGCGCAGGCAAGGAGGGGTGTTCCCGATGTGGCCGATCTCAGAAGGCATGCTGTCCCGACGGAGGATGCTGGCGAGTGTAGGGGCGGCGGCATTGGCGCTGACGCCGGCCTGCCGGCAAGGACAACCGGCGCCGGCAGCGCAGCTAGCCAAGCCCATAACGATCACGTTCTTCAGCCCCGCCAGCGACCAGCTCGGCGACGAGATCATGCGCGACCTGGTGTTGAACCAGTTCCAGAGCGAGTACCCCGCGATCAAAGTAGACTACGTATTTACCGCCACAGACAACAACTACGAGAAGTACGTCGCGGCAATCGCCTCTGGGAACAGCCCGGATGTGATCATGACATATTCGTACACGCCAGTGCCGGGCTGGGCCTTTAAGGAACTCATCCAGCCTCTCGATCAGTACCGCACGGAGATGAAGATCAGACAGGAAGACTACTTCGCCAATGTCTGGGAGATGATTTCCTTCAACGGCCATCTCTGGGGCTTCCTGCAGGAGTTCGATGCTAATCTCTACTGCTGGAACAAGGATGCCCTGGCCAAGGAGGGCATCGATCCCAACAAGCCCCCACGCACGATTGAAGAGCTGGATGCGCTCTCGATAGCCGTGACCAAGCGCGACGAGAGCGGCGCGCTCTCGCAGGTGGGCATCGTACCGTGGAGCCACGGCGGCACACTTTTCTGGACCACTATGCACGGCGGGAGTTATTACGATTTCAAAAATGGCAAGTTCACGATTATGACGCCGCAGAGCATTGCCACGCTGGAGTGGTTCGCCGGGTGGGCTAGGCGATACGGCGGCATCGAAGCAGTGAGCGCCTTTAACCAGAAGTACAATCTGACGGCCAGGCCGTCGTTTTATAACGGTCAGACACCACTGACGATCCAAGGTGAATACCGGCCTATCGTATGGCAGCGCGAGGCTCCGCAGGTGCAGACCGGCGTAGCATTTACGCCTACTGCCCCGGGTGTGGCATATGGTACAGGCCAGACGGGTGGCGGGAACGTCTTCGTGCTACCCCAGGGTGCGCCGCACCGTGACCAGGGCGTCGTGCTGATGAAATGGCTGGCCTCGCCGAAGGCTATCTGGGAATGGAACGTTCGTGAGAACAACCTTCCACCGATTAAGTCCGTTGCCTTTGACCCGAAGTTCGCCGAGGCTGTGCCGCTGATGAAGCCGTGGATTGAAATGCTGCGGCTCGACAAGATGATGCCGGTCATCTCGCACCCGTTGGTGGCTACCTTTAACACGAAGCTCAGCCAGGCCACCACGCGGGTGCTCACCGGCGAGATGAGCCCGCGGGACTCGCTTCGCCAGATGGAAACGGAAATGAATGTAGAGCTCGCACAGCTTAAGCGGTAAGCCGCTGCACCGCTCTTCGGCGCCGGGCTATGGCTGGACCTGGCCATAGTCCTGGCTGTAGGGCAGCGGGCGCGGAGAGATGTACACGCTGCCCAGATAAAGGGCCCCGACGTTGACGACTGCGCCGGGGTCCTGTACCACCACGTTGTAGCGCACGGCCGGCTGCACGGCAGGCACCGGCACAATCGGGGCAGCGTCCGGTGCTACCTCTGGGGTGCCGGGTTGCAGCCGTGGCGGCGGCACAGGGCGGGCCGGCCGGGGCGGAGTCGCCGCCAGCAGATAGTACACCCCAACCGGCACGCCTGAGATGGTGAAGCGGCCGTCAGGACCGGCAGTGGCAGCCAGGCTCGTCCCCTGGAGGGCGACCACTGCGCCGACAGCTGGAACTGGCCGGCGCGGGTATGGGTACGGCAATGCGTGGTCGCGCTCAGGCGCAATTTGCGGCTGGGCGCCGGCATCCGGCGCCTGCTCCGGTGTAAGAGGGACCGTACCTTCCGCGCCGGGATCAGCTGGCACGCCGCCGGCGTCCGGCACCATGCGCGGCACCGGCCAGACCGGCCAGTAGTAAACAGCACCAGTGACGCTGCCGGTCTGGCTAGCTGCTGTCTCCGAGATACCAGGCGCACTGGCGGTCTCACGGACGGCCCGCCCAAGCCCGGCCAGCGCAGCTATGCCGACGATCACCCCGGCCAGGCCACGGCGCAGCGAGGTTCTTCCCATATGCATACCCATATGCATATCTCTCCCTGCCGAGGTAGCTGTCGAGAGAGCGGGGGAGTGAGCTATCAAGTCGCATGCTCACAGAGCCCTGCTCTCCATGAGGCGCTGCCTGGAGAGCACTCCTCACTACGAGGAGCCTCCTGTTACGAGGAGCCTCCTGTCACGAGGAGCCTCCTGTGAGGAAGAACGTCGCGCCGCCCGCGATTGTTCCCCTTTTCCGGTCCGGCACGCCCGAAAGCCTGGATCCGCGGGCGCGGTTCCTGGCCGGGCTAGCTGTGGTAGGCGAACTCCATGATCTCGGGCTGCACCAGCCGCTGGTAGTCTGCGAACGAGATGCGCATGGTCTCGCGGTGCGTCCCATCCTGGAACACGATCTCCGGGTCGGTGGTAAGCGAGCGGTCCACAATGACGCGAATTCCGTAGAGATTGCCGAACGGCGGCATCGCGCCGATCTCACAGTCCGGGAAGAGCTGGGCGAACTCTTCTTCGCGTGCCAGCCGCGCACTGGGGTCACCCAGCACCTCCTGGAGCGCGCTCAGGTTCACCCGATGCGTCGCCGGCAGGACCAGCATGCACGGGCCGCTGGATGTCATGGCCATCACCACCTTGGCGACGAGCCGCCCGGGTACGTGCTCCGCGGCTGCCACCTCTTGAGCGGTATATACGATGCGATGGGGCGTTGTCGTAAACGCCACACCATGCTGCTGAAAGTACTCGATGAGGCGCTCGCGACAGGTCATCGGTCTCTCTCCTGGCCGTGTGCGCCGGGCCAGATGCTCCAGGGTATGGCCAGCGCCGGCCTGCTCCCACAGGAAATGCATAGAAAGAAATATCGCACAATGATGCCGCTCAAACGGTCCCGCTCAATACGATAATACAACCGCCTGATCGCGCTGCATAGCGCGACAGTAGCTGCCTGCCCGTGACGGCTTGCGGCGCGCCGCTCGTGGAGTAAGATACATTGTGCCACGGTTGCAGAGCGTGGCCATTTGCTAGGAGGAGATCGCAGAAGGGTTCATGTAGGAGGAGATGCTATGAGGCACCACACTGGCATCGTTCCACCTACGCTGCGCGCTAGCCGGCGTGGCCTGCTGCTGGCAGGCGCGGCGCTTGCTGCGCCTTCGTTGGTTTCAGCGTGCACGCCACGCGGTGGGAGCGGAGGCGCACCTGTTGAACAGACGCCCCAGCAGGCCGGTCCGGCCAAGATTAGCTTCTGGATCTGGGGCACTCCGGAGTACAAGGATCGCGCTGAGGCTGTCGCCAGGCAGTTCCAGACGAGGTTTCCGAAGGTCGAGGTCGAGGTGATCCAGCACAGCGAGGGCTTCCAGGACAAGCTGCTCGCTGCGTTTGTGGGTGGCGCGCCTCCAGACACCTTCGTGCTGGACATGCAGGTGACGCCCGCCTACGGTAAGCGCGATGTGCTGGTGAACCTGAACGAGCTCCTCAAGTCTGACCGGAGCTTCCCGGTGAACGAACTGAACGAGCTGGCCGTCAGGATCATGAGCTACCAGGGGGCGCTGCTGGGCCTGCCATCAGAGGCCGGTCCGAACTTGTTCTACTACAACGCCGACGCCTTCCGGAAGGCTGGCCTCAAGACTCCGTATGAGCTCTGGAAGGCGGATCAGTGGACGTGGGAAGCCTTTGTGCAGGGGCTGAAGGCGGTGACCCGCGTCAGCGCGGCCGGCCAGTTCGAGTTTGCCGGTGCTGCCACCGGCCTGCACCGCCTGTGGTTGAACACTAACGGCGGGAAGGAGTTCGACGACTGGCAGAAGCCCACGCGCTGCCTGTACGATACTCCGGAATCCGTCGAAGCGCTCCAGTTTCTCCAGGACCTGCGCTTCCAGCACAAAGTTACGCCAGTGAACTTCACCGCCGAGATGGGCATGAACGATACGCAGGCGTTCGCGGCCGGCCGTGTGGCGATGATGGCGCGCTGGACCACGGGCATCGGCGTCTATCGGGACATCAAGGACTTCACGTGGGGCATGGTGCCCTATCCGAAGCGGAAGAACTACGCCAACGACCATGCTACGTCCGGCCTGGCTATTGCCAAAGAGACGAAGGCGCGAGCCGCCGCCTGGGAGTGGGTGAAGTTCCACGCCGGTCCAGAAGGCCAGAAGATTGTGGCCGGCTTCAGCCCGTACTCAGTGTACTTTAACCCCGAGGCGCGCCGGATCGCCGTCGAGAACTGGAAGTCTATCCCCACGCTTGAGACGCCCACAGTGCCGGAGGAGTTGATCATCGGTGGCAAGTATGGCTTCATCCGGCTGGTGTCGCCCGATGAAAGGCAGATCAACCAGCTTATCAGCGATGGCATGCGCGACTTCTGGGCTGGCAAGGAGGGTGCTCGTCAGATGGCCGAGCGCGTGGCGGCCGAGGTGAATGCCTTCCTGAAACAAAATCCGCAGTAGGTCACAGCAGGCTACAGCAGGCTACAGCAGGCCACGCAGGTTCCTGGCCGCCAGCATGAGCAGGTGTCTCAACAGACAATGGGAGGACGCGTGTGAACCGCGACGAGGCATTGCAGATCATCGATGAACTCAATGTATCACCGAACATTCGCAAGCATCTGCTGGCCAACGAGGCGATCATGCGCGCGCTGGCGCGGCGTTTCGAACCAGAACGAGAAGAGGCCTACGCCATCGTTGGCCTGCTGCACGACGCCGACTATGAGGCCACCGAGAAGAACCTGGAGCAGCACACGCTCGTCACCAAGCGTATGCTCGAGGAGCGCAGCGCCGAGCCGGCTATCATCGAGGCGATCCTCGGCCATGCCGATAAAGTGCCGCGCACCTCGACAATGGCGAAGGCGCTCTACGCCTGCGATAACCTGGCGGGCCTGATCACCGCTGCGGCGCTGGTGCGGCCGGACAAGAAGCTGGCCGGCCTCACGGTCGACTCCGTGCTGAAGCGCTTTAAAGAGCCGTCCTTTGCTCGGGGCGCCCGCCGCGACGAAATCCTGACCTGCGAGAGCGAGCTCGGCATTCCCTTGCGGGAGTTCGTCGAGATCGGGCTTGAGGCGATGAAATCGATCAGCGACGAACTCGGCCTGTGAGTATGCTTTTGAGTCCCCTCTGAACGTCAATGGCCGTGCGACCAGTTCGATCCCATGTCTCCCCAATCCCGGGCTGCCATGGTTGACGGCGAGCTGCGGATGCCTGCCCGTGCTGACCCACCCGGCGGCGTAGCAGTCGCAGTGCCCGATGAGATAGTCGCACGTGTGCAGCGGTTGCTGCTGGACTGGTACGCTGCTGAACAGCGGGACCTGCCCTGGCGGCACACCCGTGACCCGTATCGCATCCTCGTCGCTGAGATCATGCTCCAGCAGACGCAGGTGTCGCGGGTGCTGCCGAAGTACGCCGAGTTCCTGGCGCGCTTTCCGACGCTGGAGGCTCTGGCCCAGGCTGAGCGCGCTGAAGTGGTGCGGGCATGGGAGACGCTGGGCTACAACCGCCGCGCCGTGCACCTGCATGCGCTGGCGCAGCACGTCCAGCAGGCGCTCGGCGGTGCGCTGCCGCGCACGGCTGGCGAGCTTCGCCGGCTGCCCGGCATTGGCCCCTATACCGCCGCAGCAGTGGCCTGCTTCGCCTTCGGTGAGCAGGTTGCTGCCGTGGATACGAATGCGCGCCGGGTGCTGGGCCGTATCTTCCTAGGGCAAGCAGACGGGCTGCCTACGGAAGCGACAGCCCGCGCCCTGGCGCAGCAGGTGCTGCCTCCAGGGGAAGCGTATAGCTGGAACCAGGCCATCATGGACCTGGGCGCGACCATCTGCACGGCGAGGCGGCCGGCCTGCTCCCGCTGTCCGGTGGCTGAGCTGTGCGCGGCACGGCCGCGCTTTGCGCAGGCGTTGCTTCCCTCGTTTCCTGGCCCGCGCCGCACACAGCAAGAGCGTTTCGAGGGCTCGACCAGGTTCTACCGCGGCCGCATCATCCAGGTGCTGCGCCAGCTCCCGCCTGGTCAGTCGATCTCACTAGAGGAACTCGGCCGGCGCATCCGCCAGGACTTCGCACCCGACGACCTCGCCTGGTTGGAGGGCCTGCTCAGGAGGCTGGAGCGCGACGGCCTTCTCATGATCGAACGTCCCAGGCAGGTTGCAGAACACCCCGCCCGGTATACCGGCGTGCCTGCGGATGAGCCAGCCGGCGGCAGCGGCTCTCGCGTGCGCCTGGCATAGCTCCCGGCCTCTACCTGAGACCCAGTGGGATACCGCAGGTAGCTCGCGGGTGCACCGGCGTGCGTTAGCCGGGCGGCCAGGCCATCGGCCGCCCGCCCAGTAGATGCAGGTGCAGGTGATCGACCGACTGGCCAGCATGTGGACCGTTGTTGATCACCAGGCGAAAGCCACTCTCTGCGACGTTCTCCTGCGCCGCTACCCGAGAGGCAACTTCGAACATGCGCGCTAGCATTGGCCCGTGCTCTGCGCGCAGCTCGCGGACCGATGCGATATGCTCGTTCGGGACGATCAGCACGTGTACCGGCGCCTTGGGATTGATGTCGCGAAAGGCCGTCACCAGCTCATCCTTGTAGACGATCGTGGCCGGAACCTCACCACGCACGATGCTGCAAAAGATACACGCCATCGCCGATCCCTCCTGCGTGGACATGCGGAGTGCTTCGCAGGCACGATAGCAAGAGGCTGGCCGCCACGCAAGAGCGTAAGGCGCCCTGCCCCTACGCGCTGTCAGGTGCAAGCTCGCCCCGCACGCCCTCGCGCTCGAGAGCGACGAGCCGCACCGGCCGGATTACATTGAACAGCGGCTCGTCGCTCTCGACATATATCCGGATGTAGGTGTCCGTCACCCCTTCCCAGGTAGTAGCGCCGCTGCGCTGTTCGAAGAGCACGAGCTGCACGCTGCCGAGCTGCGAGCGCAGGTAGCGCTCCCGCAGGCGCACCTTCAGTTCAAGGAGCTCATGGCTGCGGCGGCGCTTCTCACCGTCAGGCACCTGCTCCGGCGAGAGCGCCGCGGCGGTGCCGCGACGGGGAGAGTAGGGGAACACATGGAGGTCGGCCAATGCCAGCTCCTCGACCAGCGCAAGCGTCCGGCGGTGATCCTCGGGCGTCTCGCCGGGGAACCCGGCAATCACATCGGCGGCAACGGCCACGTCCGGCGCAGCCCGGCGAGCTGTTTCCACGATCGTGCAGTAGTCCGCGACCGTGTGCCGCCGGCGCATCAGGGCCAGGATACGGTCGCTACCGCTTTGCAGCGGCAGGTGCAGGTGCCGGCACACCCGTGGATGGCCAAGCAGCTCGGCAACCCGCAGATCGAACCCCATGGGGTTGATCGAGGAAAGCCGCACCCGCGGCACCTCGGTTTCTTCAAGGATCCGGCAGATGAGGTCCGCCAGCGCGCTGGGTCCATGGCGGTGGGGCGCCCAGTCACGGCCGTAGTCACCCAGGCTCACTCCAGTGAGCACGACCTCCTGCACGCCTTCAGCCACGAGCTGTCTGATCTCCTCCAACACCTGCTCAACCGGCTTACTGACCGCGCGGCCGCGAGCTCGCGGCACGATACAGAAGGCGCAAGCGCGGTCACAGCCATCCTGCACCTTCACCAAGGCCCGCGTGCGCAGGAAGGGCGGTCGCGGGATAGTGAGGTTGAGCAGCGCGGTAAGCTGGTCTGGCTCAGGTGGAAGCGTGTCGCTGGCCAGTGCGTCGGGCAGCAGCTCTGGTGGCGCGCCAGCCAGGGCCTGCTCAACCAGCTCGAACACGCGTTCCCGGTCGCGGCGCGGCACGATGATCGTTCGTGCGCCATCTTCCTCGCAGTCGGCCACCAGCGCAGCCAGCTCGCCCCGGCGCTCCGGGCGGTGGAGCATCTCGGCGTAGCACCCCATCAGCACCACGATCCCGCCTGGACGGGCGCGCGCTGCGCGGCGCAACATCTGGCGGGACTTCTTGTCAGCCACATGCGTCACCGTACAGCTGTTGACGATGACCACGTCAGCCGGGCTGCCTTCAGGGAGCACGCGGTAGCCGGCGCGATGAAACTGCGCCGCCAGCGCATCGCTCTCGCTCTGGTTCACGCGGCAGCCGAGCGTGGTGATGCTGATCGTCGGAGCGCGCAAGGCAGGGAACGGGACCGCGCTTGTGGCTGGCGCGTCGGTGAGCAGGACATGCTTCATACAAGTATGCTAGCGCGCCCGACCGCGGCCGCGCAAGCCGGCGCTGTCATCTTGGTCAAGCGCGCCAGCGCACGCTGTACTCCACTGCCAGCTGGCGAAGGGCCTGCCTCAAGGTGTCACGCGGCACAGGAGGGCGCAAGATGAGGAGCCGCGCTGCTCCATCATCTGCGTCCGTACATGGGGGAGTGCTCCCGAGCCCGACGCCGGCTTCGCTGCTCGGCGCGTCTCTCTGCGCGGCGGTGTATGGCCCCATCGCCATGGCTTCCATACGAGTTCCTCCTCGGTGGGCTGTCGCACTCTCGAGCTGTACCCTGTTTCGGAGTGTACGCACAAGGTCTGCCGCAGTCTACGGCCTGCACGTCCAACTCCGGGCAGGCAGTGGCTTGTGCGTGGAGCACAAATCCCTGCCGTGGGGCGCCCCGGCCTCGACCGGCATCCTGCTGGTGGGGCAGCGCTTGCAGCAACCCCGACGTGGCATCCGGTGCACCGGGTGAGTCGCATGAATCCGCGGCAATGGCTGCGCGGTGGCCGTCCGGCGCAGCACAGCTCTACCCGCCCGCAGCCGGCCACCGGGCCGGCTCCCAGCGCCGGCGACGTGTCAGGGCACCAGGCAGCCCGCTATCGGCGGGTGAGGAAGTCGGCCACCTGGTTGACCAGGCTCTCGATGCCAGGGCCGGCCAGCGTGAGAATGGCAATCGTCGCGACGGCCAATAGCAAGATGACGAGAGCGAACTCAAGCAGGCCTTGCCCGGCCTCGGCGCGCCGCCCGTCGTTGGCACAACCCTGGCGGAGGAAAGACCGCCACACCGCCAGGACCTCAGGCCACACGAAGGACAGCAGCCTGGACACAGCCCGATCTCCTCATTTCTTCTCTCGTTTGCCGTAGTGAGAAAATGCTCCGGCTCCGGCCCGGTGTTGTGCGGTCGATCAGCTTTATCCTACGACTGCGCTCCAGGCGCGCGCAAGACGCTACAGCGGCACCAGCGCGCCATCGCTCCAGGCCGTCGTGAGAGGGCGGCGGCCGGCAGTCAGGCTGGCCGGCTTTCTTTCCTATCCTTCCGGCGGGATCGTCCAGGGCCGGTCGTTCGGTGCCACAATGGCAAGGCGAATGCTCGGCCGGTCTCCGACCACCTCGAGCTCGTGGTAAACACCGCGGGGCACAAACACGTAGTCTCCCGGTCCGGCACGCACCGGCTGGCGGCCGTCCACCCGGAACTCCACCTCGCCTTCGACAATCACCCAGGCCTCGTCAGACTGCGGATGATGATGCCGTTTGGAGACCGCGCCGGGCGCAGCGCAGATCATGTTAATGCGCAGGTCAGGGGTAGCCACAAGGTACTCGCTCCACCGAGCCCCCTGGGCGGTGTGCCGCGCCTTGATCTCGTCCAGCCGCATCACGAATTCGTTCGCACCGACCTGACTGGTATCGCGTGCTGCCTCTGCCATCCCTGATCCTCCACGTGGCTCGTCTACGCTAATCGGCAGATGCTGCCACCTCTGTGGCCTTCCCGCCACCGGACAGGTTGCGCGCCGGCCCGGCGCTCCCGGAATGGCATACCCGGCGCAGAGGTGCGCCAGGACAGCAGTCGGGGGTCACAGCCGGCCGCGCCGGCGATGCCATAGAAGACCACGTACCTTCAGTGTCACGCAGGCCCCAGTCGTCGCGCCACAGGAAGTTGGCCAGGCTGATGTTCTCGTTATCGTACCAGCGCAGCAGCACCAGGCTCTGCGCCCCCGCGCCGTCGATCATGCCGGCGACCACCCGATACCCCGCCGGTCCTGCTGTCCGATACCCCGCCGGTCCTCCTGAAGGACATAGAACGTCGCCTCTGGGTCCTGCAAGTGCTCGATCACCACGTTGCGGTCAACCGTCTGGCCGAGCTTCTGGAGCGCGCCGAACGCTTCCATCTTACCCAGATCGGGGATTTGCGGATCCTCGATGGCGCGGCGCAAGACGGGAACGTCTTCCTCGCGGACGAGCTCAAGCAGCGCAGCACGCATACTCCGGCGGACTGTACGCTGGGGAGCCGCGGCGCGGGTCAGGAGCAGGGGTAAGGCAACGTCCCACAGGGACCTTAGGCGCTTGAGGATCCGGGCGGCCTCGGCCGCGGTGAGGACCGGACGCTCGAGCTGTTGCAGGAGGGCAAGCGCTCTCCCCTCATCTTGTACTGAGGGCATGGGCCTGCTCGTCTGTCACGCGGGCGGTACACGGCGGTGCACTACCCACTACCACCCGCCGTTCCGGGGTCAACGATCTCGGGCGCTCATTTCCACGCCGCGCTGGAGGCGCTGGCGCAGCGCATGAAGTACCCACTTCAGCCAGCGCACCGTGCGATCGCCACGCTCGAAGGGCGGGAGGAGAAGCTCTGCCTGGGCGAGCAAGGCTTCCGCCGTGCGGGTTAGTACGTAGGCACGCTGCGCTGGCGGAAGCGGTGCGGCATCCGCCAGGCCAGTCATAACTGTCTCAGCCAGGCTGTCTGCGAGCAGGTCGAGCTCTCGCACCCGCTCTTCAGCTGGGGAGCGATCGCCCTCAGCGCGTTCGAACATTGGAGCCGCTACCTCGCTGTGCGGCGCCCGAGTCTCAACGGCACTCTAGTATAAATGGCTGGGACCGCTGCGGCAAGTGCTCAGGCTGGTCCGCCTGGTCTGTGTAGAGTGCTTCCTTTCGTCACCTCGCTGGCCATGCGTGCCGGGCCCAGTTTCCCTGGGCCCGGCCGGTGCGTGCTGCGCGATTTCAATTCCTGTAGCGATGCTGGTATCCTTATGGTGGCCGCGATCGTGAAGTTAATCACATACATACCCGAGATCCCTGCTCCTGGTATGCTGTGCTCGGCTTGTGATGAGCCGGGCAGCATGCCCGTCGAGGGACGTGGCCGGAGTGTTGACACACCATGATCCATCGCTACGATGCTGTGATCGTCGGCGCGGGCGGTGCGGGCCTGATGGCCGCGCTTCATGCCGCGCCCCATGCTTCTGTGGCGGTCTTGAGTAAGCTCTATCCCGTTCGCTCCCACACTGGCGCTGCCCAAGGGGGCATCGGTGCAGCCCTCGGCAACCTGGAAGAAGACCACTGGGAGTGGCACATGTTTGACACCGTCAAGGGTGGCGACTACCTGGTGGATCAGGACGCGGCCGAGGTGATGTGCCGGGATGCCATCGAGGCGGTGTACTTTCTGGAGCACATGGGCCTGCCGTTTGACCGCACGCCAGAGGGGAAGATCTTGCAGCGCCGCTTCGGTGGCCACACGCGCAACTACGGTGAAGCTCCGGTGCGTCGCGCCTGCCACGCCGCCGACCGCACCGGCCACATGATCTTGCAGACCCTCTATCAGCAATGCATCCGTCACCGCGTGCAGTTCTTCAACGAGTTCCAGGTGCTGGACCTCTTGATCCGTGATGGGCGCGCGGCCGGCGTGGTCGCATACGAGATCCGCACGGGCGAGATCCATGTGTTTCACGCCCGCGCGGTGCTGTTCGCCACCGGCGGGTTCGGGCGGGTGTACAAGATCACATCGAACGCGCATGCCTTGACAGGCGACGGCCTGGCTGTGGCATACCGCCGCGGCATCCCGCTCGAGGACATGGAGTTCTTTCAGTTCCATCCCACCGGCATCTACAAGCTCGGTATCCTGATTAGCGAGGCGGCCCGTGGTGAGGGCGGCATCTTGCTGAATCGCCACGGGGAGCGCTTCATGGAGCGCTATGCGCCGAACCTCAAGGACCTGGCGCCCCGTGATGTGATCTCGCGCTGCATGTACCAGGAAGTGCGTGAGGGGCGCGGCATCGATGGGAAGGACTACCTGCACCTCGACCTGCGCCACCTCGGCCGCGAGGTCATCGAGACCAAGCTGCCTGACGTCACCGACTTCATCCGCACCTATCTGGGCCTTGATCCGGTGACCGATCTCATCCCGGTGCAACCAACGGCGCACTACGGCATGGGTGGCATTCCCACCGACGTGGATGGCCGGGTGATCATCGACGACTGGAAGACGGCGATCCACGGGCTGTACGCCGCCGGTGAGTGCGCCTGCGTCTCGGTGCATGGGGCGAACCGGCTCGGCACGAACTCACTGGTGGACATCATCGTCTTCGGCCGCCGCGCTGGCCAGCACATCGTGCGCTTCCTGCGCGAGAACCTGGACTGGCCCGACCTGCCGGGCGATGCAGCGGAGCCGGCGCGGGCGGAGATCGACCGCATCCTGCGCAGCAGCGGCGGCGAATCCGTCGCTGAGATCAGGCAGCTCCTCCAGGAGCACATGATGGATCTGGCCTCGGTGGTGCGTGATGAGGAGCGCCTGATGGCTATGCGCAACCACCTGGCGGATCTGCGCGAGCGGTATCTTCGCGTGACCATCCAGGACAAGGGGAAGCAATTCAATACCGACCTGGTGGAAGCCTGGGAGCTTGGTTGTATGCTCGACGTGTCAGAGGCGATCGTCGAGTCGGCCCTGGCACGCAAGGAGAGCCGCGGGGCGCACTACCGCGAGGACTTCCCGCGGCGTGACGATGCGAACTATCTGGCGCATACGCTGGCCTATCGCTGCGGCGCCCCCGGCAAGGTCGAGATCACGTACAAGCCCGTGATCATCACCAAGTTTGAGCCAAAGGAGCGGGTCTACTGACCTGTGGATCGCCATGGAAGTCACATTCAGAATCCAGCGGTTTGATCCTGAGAAAGATCGCAAGCCGTACTACCGCGAATATGTGGTCGACGTCGAGCCGACCGATCGGGTGCTTGACGCGCTGCATCTGATTAAGTGGTATCAGGACGGCACGCTCACCTTCCGGCGCTCATGTGCCCACGGTATCTGCGGCTCGGATACGATGCGGATCAACGGGCGCAATCAGCTCGCCTGCAAGGTCCTCATCAAAGACGTGGGCTCGCGCGTCACGGTCGAGCCGATGCTTGGCTTTCCCATTATCAAAGACCTGGTGGTGGATCTGGAGCCATTCTTCGAAAAGTACCGTGCTATCCGGCCGTACCTGATTAACAACGATCCGCCGCCGGTTACCGAGCGATTGCAGAGCCCTGAGGAGCGCGCCCGGTTCGATGACACCACCAAGTGCATCCTGTGCGCGGCCTGCACCACGGCCTGCCCGCCCTTCTGGGCGAACGGCCGCTGGCTGGGGCCGGCGGCCCTGGTGAACGCCCACCGTTTCATCTTTGACAGCCGTGACCAGGGCGCTCAGGAGCGGCTGAACATCCTCAACAGTAACGACGGCGTGTGGCGGTGCCGCACCGTCTTCAACTGCACCGACGCCTGTCCTCGCGGCATCAAGGTCACTGAGGCAATCGAGCAGCTCAAGCGGGCCCTGCTGGTCAAGCGCACGTGAGCGCCCCTGTAGGAAGCGTAACCCCGGCCGCGCGTGCGTGTTATACTGCTGCGTGCACCACGCACGGCATGCCCGCGTGCTGGACCGGCCGCACCACAATGTGACCAGACACGGAAGCGAGTAGGAGCATGCGGAGTCGCGAGGTTGCTGCGCCGGCGCGGGTCGTCGTCACGGGCCTGGGGTGTATCAGCCCCCTGGGCAGCACGGTCGAGCGCACCTGGCAGGGGATGCTAGCGGGGCGGTCAGGCACTGCCCGTATCAATCGCTTCGACGTGTCACAATATACCTGCCAG
Source organism: Chloroflexota bacterium (assembly GCA_042408875.1). Classification (GTDB taxonomy): domain Bacteria; phylum Chloroflexota; class UBA11872; order JBHOQS01; family JBHOQS01; genus JBHOQS01. Next base: position 44,341 of record JBHOQS010000023.1, read on the forward strand.
GTGGCCGGCATGGTCGAAGACTTCGACCCGTCCGTGGCGCTCGATGCCCGCGAGGCTCGGCGCATGGACCGCTGCGTCCAGTTTGCTGTAGCCTGCGCCAAGGAGGCTGTCCAGGATGCCTGTCTTGACCTGAGCCGGGAGGATCCGACCCGTATCGGTGTGCTCGTTGGCTCGGGTATCGGCGGGATCATCACCCTGAGCGAGGCGTTTCACACCCTGGTCGAGCGCGGCCCGGGGCGAATCAGCCCGTTCGTCGCCTCGCAGATGCTGGCGGATACGCCAGCTGGGCAGATCTCGATCTCGCTGGGGCTGAAGGGCCCCAACATGGCGATCGTCACCGCCTGTGCTACGGGCGCGCACAACATCGGCGAGGCGGCAGCCATCATTGCGCGCGGCGATGCCGACGTGATGCTGGCTGGCGGCGTCGAGGCGCCGATCACGGCGATCGGCCTGGGTGTATTCTGCGCGGTGCGTGCGCTGTCCACGCATTACAACGACCGTCCGGCCCAGGCCTCACGACCCTTCGATCTGCACCGCGACGGCTTCGTGGCTGGGGAAGGCGCAGGTATCTTGGTCCTCGAACGCCTCGAGCACGCGCTGGCGCGCAAGGCGCGCATCTACGCCGAGCTGGCTGGCTACGGGCTCTCCGCCGATGCCACCCATATTACTGCGCCGCCCGAAGATGGGGAAGGGGCCTTCCGCTCCATGGCGATGGCGCTGGCGAAGGCCGGCCTTGCGCCCGAGCAGGTGGACTACATCAACGCTCATGGCACCTCGACGCCCCAGGGTGACATCGCCGAGGCGCGGGCGATCCTGCAGCTGTTTGGCCCTCATGTGGAGCGCCTGCCGGTGAGCTCGACGAAATCGATGACCGGGCATCTGCTCGGTGCCGCTGGCGGCGTAGAGGCCGTGGCCACGATCCTGGCTATTCGCGATAACATACTGCCGCCGACGATCAACTACGAGACGCCGGATCCCCAGTGCCCGCTCGACGTCGTGCCGAACCGCGCTCGTCCGGCTCGGGTAGACGTGGCGCTGTCGAATAGTTTTGGCTTCGGCGGGCACAATGCGACGCTGGTGTTCCGGCGCTTTCAGCCGTAGGGTGGTATGGGAGACCGCACTGTTGAGCCGGAGGCCGGCGCGCTTGATGACTCTGTGACTGCTGCGCCTGTCCAGGCGCCTGCCACCGCCGATCGGGGCCTGATCCGCGCCGTGCATGCGCTGCTAGCGCTCCTGGAGCAAGCGCAGGTCTCCGAAATCGAGGTTGCGCTGGGCGAGACGCGGATCTTCGTTCGGCGCGGTGGGGCGCGCCGCCAGGCGCTGACGCGCCCGGCCCCTGCCGCCGCGGTGGCCGGTGCGGTGGATGGAGCGGCTGCGGCAGAGGACACCGGCGCCGATGGCCTGGCGCGCGTGCTGTCTCCACTGACGGGGGTGTTCTATCTTACGCCTTCGCCGAACGCACCGCCGTATGTCCAGGAGGGAAGCTTCGTCGAGCGTGATCAGGTCGTCGGCCTCGTGGAGGCAATGAAGACGTTCAACGAGGTGCGCACAGATACCGCAGGGGTAGTGGTTCGCATCCTGGTCAAGTCAGGCGAGCTCGTGCAGGTGGACCAGGCGCTGATGCTGATCAGGCCGGAAACCGGCGCTGCACCGGGACAGCCACAAGTGAACCCCCTCGTATAGGGCTGCGGTGGAACGGTGCACGAGGAGGGGCAGCTCTAGGGCTGCCCCCGGAGTGGGCGTGGTGGACACTGATGAGCAGGGGCTCTCGCGCGGAGGCGGTGGGTGGCAGGGCGCCTGTTCACCTGCGAATGGCAGCGAACGATCGGCACGAGCATAACCCGAGATAACCCGAGTGGGGGGAAGAACTGCACATGAGGGGCGATCTGTGGGGGCAGCCACACGGCGTGCGTGCAGCTATTCTTGCGGCCGCTACCGCGCGGGCACGGCTCGCCCGTGAGGCTCTGGTGGTCGGCCTGTTCGTGGCGTTCTGCGCTCTCGCGGCCCAGGTGTCGATCCGTATCCCAGGCACGCCAGTGCCCTTTACGCTCCAAGTGTTGGCGGTGCTGCTGGGCGCTCTGGCGCTCGGACCGCGCCGGGCATTCATAGCACAGGTGACCTACCTGGCGCTCGGCGTCGCCGGGCTGCCAGTGTTCGCTCTTGGACGGAGCGGCTGGCCCGTGCTGCTGGGTCCGACTGGCGGCTATCTGTATGGCTTCGCCCTCGCTGCCGCAGCGACGGGCTGGCTTGCCGGCGACAGCCAGAGTGTGCTGCGCCGCTTCGGCGCCTGTGTCGCAGGCATTGCCATCATCTGGCTGGCCGGCGCTGTACACCTGGGTGCGCTGGTCGCGCTCACCGGGCACGGCGCCAGCCCGTGGACGATCGCGTGGCTTCAGGGCGTCGCTCCGTTCATCGTGGTTGACTTGGTGAAAGCGGTGATTGCCACAGCCGTAGGCCCCGGTGGCCGGTGGCTGGTCGCGCGGTTTCTGGGGGAGCCACTTAGGTAGCAGGTTGAGAGTAAACGCGAGGAGAGCATCTCATGAGCCAGGTAGATGTAGAGCGGATTAGGAAGATCATCGCTAATACACTGAAGGTGGACGAGTCTAAGATTACGGAGAGTGCTTCATTCACCGAGGACCTCGGGGCTGACTCGCTTGACCTCGTCGAGCTCATCATGGCCTTCGAAGATGAGTATGGTGTAGAGATCCCCGACGAGGACGCACAGAAGATCCGTACCGTCGGGGACGCGCTCGAATATGTCCGCGCACGTACCCAGGCATGACCGGCGCTCATGCGCTTCAGGGTCTGGTGGGTAGTAGAGTCGGTGGGCAGTTCAGTCGGTGGGTAGTGCAGATGGATGTCGTCACAGCTCGCGTGATGCAGGCCATCATGTGGCTGCTGCTGGCGTGGCTCGTGTTCGCCGTGATTCTCAGTGCGTTGGGCATGCTCTTCGGCCTGCGTGTCTGAGAGCGCGCCGGACGTGTCCCGCGTTCGGCACTGGTACAGGCCAGGGGAGGGATGCAGATGAAGCTGTCTGGGCGGGTCGCAGTGGTCACAGGTTCGGCGAGCGGGATTGGGCGCGCCACGGCGCTGGCGCTGGCGCAGGAGGGCGCGGCGGTGGTCGTTAACTACTCCCGATCTGAGGCCGAAGCGGAGGAGACGGCTGCCGCTGTGCGCGCGGCCGGTGCGCGGTGCCTGGTCGTACAAGCCGATGTCTCCCAGGAGCCCGCTGCTCGAGAGTTGATCGCACGGGCCGTCCAGGAGTTCGGCCGCCTCGATGTGCTCGTCAATAATGCGGCCACCACGGTCTTCGTGGATTACCGCGACCTGGACGCGCTGACCGAGGAGACTTGGGACCGGCTCTATGCGGTCAATGTTAAGGGGACCTTCTGGTGTAGCCGGGCGGCGGTCGAGCCGATGCGCCGCTCCCGCGGCGGGCACATCATCAATATCGGGTCGCTGGCCGGCATCACTGGCCTAGGCAGCTCCATCCCCTACGCGGCTTCGAAGGCAGCGGTGGCCTGCCTGACGAAGTCGCTCGCGCGGGCACTTGCTCCGGAGATCCGCGTGAACTGCGTCGCACCCGGGTTCATCGATACCCGCTGGAACGCCGGCCGCGACGAAGCGCGACGGCAGGCCACGGAGCAAGCAGTGCTCAAGCGGGTTGGCACGCCGGAAGACATTGCCCAGGTCGTACGCTGGTTAGCCACCGATGCCTCCTTCCTCACCGGGCAGGTGATCATCGCCGACGGTGGCCGGGCGCTTAACCTGTAGCGCGCCGGCGTCGCCCTTTGCTCCTAGGCCCGGACCGGCTATAATACCGCCCGGTTGCATGCGCTACGGCGGCCGTCGTCGTGGAGCTCTGGCAGGGGCGTGATTCCTGCCCTAGGTCCCCGCGAGGGCGTGCCCGGGCTCTGGCTGCTTCTCTGGCCCGGTACCAGGTGGTTGGCTGGCGCAGACTGCAGATCCAAATTCGGGTCACGGACAGGAACGCGTCGCTATGCTGGACAACAGGGATGAGAGTTCGGCCTTTGGCTACCCTGTCTCCGCTCAGCAGCGCTGGGCGGCCATCGCCGAGCGCCTGGTCGAGCGCATGCGGGAGAGTATCCCTGCGGTGGTGGCATGGGCCGTGGTCCTGGCACCGCTGTGGCTGACCTACCTGAACCCTATCGCCGGGCTCATGCTGGTCGGCAGCGCTATGGCCTTCTTCATCGTCCGCTCGACCTCGTTCGGCATCATGGGCTTGGTCAACCGCGGGCATGTGCTGCGCGGCCTGAACCAGGACTGGCTGGCGAAAATCCACGCCGAGCACATCCCCTGGCAGCAGTACCGCATCACGTTCATGATCCGCGCTTTTCGCGAAGGCAACCGTGCCATGCTCCGCCAGACGCTGGAGGCGATCTACCACGCGAACTGGCCGCATGACGGAGAGCGTATCTATCAGGTGGAAGTAGTCTTCGCCACAGAAGAGGACGATCCGATCACGCCCCCCATCGTCGAGGAGCTGGCAGCAGAGTACCGCGGGCGCATGGTCGTGCGGCAGGTGATCCACCCCTGCGAGCCGGATGTGCTGCCTGGGCCGTCGTCGGCGATGCACTATGTCGGACGCGTGCTCCGGCAGGAGGCAGTCCGCCAGCGTATCGATCCGCGCACCTGGCTGATCGCCGATCTGGATGCCGACACTATCCTGCACCCGCAGTACGTGCCGTGCCTGGTGTACCACCATGCAACGGACCCCCACCGCGATCGCCGCGTCTACCAGCCGGTCGTACTCTTCACCACAGACTACTGGAAGGCGCCACTGCACAGTCGACTGTCTGCCGCGGGCCTGTCGGTGATGACGCTGGGCTGGAACCGCTGGCCGGAGCTGGCATTCACCGGAGCGGCTGCCAGCCTGGACCTGCTGGCCAGCGTAGACTTCTGGCCAACGAACTCACATAGCCAGGATTCCGGCATCGACCTGCGCTTTCGCATGCGGTACGGCTCGTCCTACGACGTGTCCGGCTTGCCCGTAACTGCGTCGGTCTACCCGGTGATGGAACAGGGGCCGGCGCACACGCTGCTCCAGCGGATCAGACGGTACTGGACTAGCTTCCGCGTGCTCTTTCGCCAGAGCGCTCGGTGGCGCGAGGGCCCGCTGGACGAGTTCATCGAGGCCATGCGCGCCGGGCATGTGCCGCTTATCTTGCAGCGGCTATGGGCGGGCCTGGAGCGGGACACCATCACACTGCTCACTGGCGCCGGCTTTCTGGCGGCCAAGGTCGTGCTGGACCATTCCTGGCCCTACTATTACGAGACCAATCCCTTGGATAACCTGGCCGTGTTCGCCATGACGCTGGTGAGCTTGCTCGGTCTGGCAGCCTTCTGGAGCCTGCTGCGTACCCCGGCCTTTGTGCAGCCGACGCGCTCGGTCTGGCGCACGGCCGGTGAGATGATCCTCTTCTGGGTGCTGTTCACCCTCTATCTGCCAGTGCTCACCAGCGTCGCCGGCCTGAAGACCGCCACCGCTTATGCCCTGGGCAAGCGCCCGCGCGGCCATTACACGCCGACACCAAAGTAGGTCGCTACGCCATCTTCTCCCGCACAATCGCACTGAAATAATCCATCGCCATCACCGTCAAGGTGATGAGCCAGATGGCAGTGCCGGCCTGGTGCCACTTGAAGAGCTGGATGTACTGGGTGAGGATGAAGCCAATGCCGCCACCGCCGACAAGGCCAATGACTGTGGACATGCGCACGTTAATGTCCCAGCGGTAGACGGTGAACGCCACGAACTGGGGCAGGATCTGCGGCACGACGGCGTAGCGCACTACCTGGAGCGGGGTCGCACCAGTCGCGAGGATGGCCTCGACCGGGCCGCGGTCAATGCTCTCGATCGCTTCGGAGTAGAGCTTCCCCAGCGCGCCAATGGAGTGGATGACCAGCGCCATCACGCCGGCAAAGGGGCCGATGCCGACTACCACCGCCATGATCACAGCAATGATCAGGATCTCGATCGAGCGGAGGACGTTGAAGAACGTGCGGGTAACGTAGTAGACGGCGCGCGCCAGGGGTGAGCCGCTCATCAGATTGCGCGCTCCTAGGAAGCTGAGCGGCACCGTCAAGATCACTGAGAGCGTGGTGCCCATCAGGGCGAGAAAGATGGTCTCCACCATCTTCTCTGTAGTGAGCTTGAGGGTCTCGCTGGGCCGCCACTGGTTCAGCGGCCGCGCCACGGTGGCGCGCACAGTATAGTCGCCTATAGCGAAGCTGCGCGGGAGCTCGAACGCAGCCTCGAAGGTCCCGTCCGGCCTGACCTGATAGCGCCCTGCCCGCCGAGCATCCCCTGTGCGGCTCACCACCTCAAGCTGGACCTGCGCGCCGGGCGGCAGGCCGCGTCCCAGCACCTCGACGTCACTGCCGGGGGCTGCCTGGGCCGGCGACACGGTAATGGCCTCGCCGGTTGCGATCCCCTGGGCTGCCGGCTGCTCACGCACCAGCAGCGGTGCCTCGTACATGGTCGTATCGTATACACGCTCGATCAGGTCCGGCGTCAGCAGCCCGCTCACGATCGTGCGCATCTGCGGCGCGCCCGTGACAAGCTGCACCAAGTCAATCTTGGTGATCTTCCAGGCATAGCCATAGACCAGGGCCAGCACAAGTACCAGCACAGCGAACCGCAGCGACGGCAACGCCAGCCGGCCGGCGAGCACAGGCCCGCGCGGGGCGGCAATGCGACCGGACACTGCCGGAGCAGGTTTCTCGCTGACGCTCACGCGATCTCAACCTCCACGGCGTCCTCGCCGTAGATCTCCTGGAAGCGGCGGCGATCAATAGCACTCGGCGGCCCGTCGAACACAATCTCGCCGGCGCGGAAGCCCAGCACCCGCGTGGCATAGCGCCGCGCCAGGCTCAAGAAGTGCAGGTTGCACACCACGGTGATGCCGTCCTCGCGGTTGATCTCCTCGAGGTAGCGCAGCACCGAGTGGGACGTCGCCGGGTCCAGGCTGGCCACCGGCTCGTCGGCCAGCATCAGGGTAGGCTCCTGCATCAACGCCCGCGCGATGGCCACGCGCTGCTGCTGCCCGCCCGACAACGTATCCGCCCGCTGCATCGCGTAACTCGCCAGCCCCACGCGCTCGAGGACCTGCATGGCGCGCTGCACATCCTCGGGGGACCACAGGCCGAGCAGGCTGGCCCACTGGTTCACGTAGCCCAGCCGCCCGCACAGCACGTTCGTGAGCACCGTCTCGCGGCGCACCAGGTTGAATTGCTGGAAGATCATGCCGATGCGCAGGCGGATCCGGCGTAGCTCCGCCGGCGACGCAGCAGTCACATCGACGCCGTCGAGAACGATGCGACCGGAGGTGGGCTCGACCAGACGGTTGATGCAGCGTAGAAACGTTGACTTCCCCGCGCCGGAGAGGCCGACGATGACCACGAACTCGCCATCATGGATGGTCACGGACACATCGTTCAGGGCGCGGATGCCATTGGGGTAGATCTTTGTAAGATGCTGGACTTCAAGCACAGTGCAACTACTTCTTTGGCTTCAGTTCTTCTTCGAGATTGAGCTTGAGCACCCTCGCCGCGCGCCGGACGACGTCGTAGTCCGAGTCTTTCACCTCAGGGGTGAGCCCGTCGATCTGATAGAGCCGAGTCAGGGCCTTCTTCCCCGCTTCCGTGCCAGCTAGGCTCAGCAGCCCGTTTTTCACCTGCTCCTTGAGGTCCTGGGGCAGATCCTTGCGTACGCTCACCGTATCGTTAGGGATCGGGTCGGTCTCCGCGATGACCACGACCTTTTCCATCACATCGGGGAACTGCGCCTGGACACGCACGCGCGCATCCGTCGGTGGGCCGCTGTCTGCGCTGCGGCCGTAAGTGGCACCAGCATCGACCTGCCGGTTATACACGGCGATCACTACGTTGTTGTGGCTGCCGGCGAAGATCGTCTGGCTGAAGAATGTGTCCGGGTTGAAGCCCTTTTCCTCCAGAAGCGCGCGCGGGAAGAGGTAGCTCGAGGTTGACGCAGGATCGCCGAAGGCGAACTTCTTCCCCCGCAGGTCTTCCAGCCGCTTGATCCCGCTGTCCACGTGCGTGATGATCTGGCCCCGATAGGTCCGACTGCCCTGCCGCACTGTGCCCAGGAGGAGCTCTACGCCGTGCCGGTCGTGCGCCAGCACGTAGCCGAGTGCGTTGAGCCAGCCGATGTCGGCGCGACCGGCACCCATCGCTTCAATTACAGCCACGTAGCTCGTCGCTACGTCGATCGTGAACTTCAAGCCAGTGATCTGGTCAAGCAGCCCGGCGATCTCCTTCCCGCTGGCCGCGATCGTCTCCGTATCGCCCGACGGCACGAAAGCCATCTTCAGCGGGTTCGCCGCCGTGCCGAGCTGCCGTGCCGCTGTTCCGCCTGTGCCGGGCTGCGCGCCGGGACCTGCACCGACACAGGCCGCGGCAAGCACTCCCGCCATGGCGGCGGAAAGACCAACGACTGCACGCCGGCGGGTATACCGTATGTCCATCAGCGTCAAGCTCCTCCCCTGCGCAGATCCGGGCGGTGCAGGCCGTCCTCCGGATCTCGTCCGCCATCCAATGCAAAGGTGGTTACTCCCACCAAGGATGATACACGGCTGCTGAGAGGACGACAACCAAACCCGAAGCCAGAGGTACTCCGCTGTGGCATAATGCGTGGAAGAATGCGGTTCAGGGCACCGGACTAGTCTAATGCGCCGTGAGGCACGCTGTCCGGCTGAGGCACGCTGTTCGGCTAAGGAGCAAGGACTGCGCATGGGCGAGACGCTTTCAGCCACCCAGATCCAGGAGCTACTGCCACACCGCTATCCATTCCTCCTGGTGGATCGCATTGTGGAGCTTGAGCCGGGCGTACGGGCGGTGGGTCTTAAGAATGTAACCATCAATGAATGGTTCTTCCAAGGGCATTTTCCGGACCTGCCGGTGATGCCTGGCGTGCTCATCGTCGAGGCCCTGGCGCAGGTCGCCGGCGTCGCGGTGATGGCAGGCGCAGATGCCAAGGAGCAGCGCATCGGGCTCTTCGCGGGCATCGATGGCTTCCGTTTTCGGAAGCCGGTGCGACCAGGTGACAGCCTGCGCCTGGAAGTGACCATCACACGCGCGCGCGGCGCCCTGGGCAAGGCGTCGGCGCGTGCGCTCGTGGATGGGGAGGTGGTGGCCCAAGGCGAGCTAATGTTTGCGCTGGCCAGCCGCGATGATCTTCAGCGATAACCGCGAGGCTTTCCGCAGCCAGGCTATCAGCCTGGTGTGCTGTACCCTCTCCATAGTCTTCCCGCATCGCCGGTCGCTTGACCTTCCGGCGCGCCGGGTGCGGCGTGTGCTGGTGCTCAAGCCGTGCTGCATCGGCGACGTGCTGATGGCCACGCCGGCCTTGCGTGCGCTGCGCCGCGGGCTGCCACAGGCACACATTGCCGTGGGTGTGGGAAGCTGGTCTCGTGCTGCCCTTGAGGGGAACCCCGATGTCGATGAGCTTATCGACACCGGCATGGTGGGCATTCGCGGGCAGTATTCGCCTGGCGATGTCGTGGCTCTGGCGCGCCGGTTGCGGCAGGGCAGGTTCGAAGCTGCCCTGGTGCTCGATCGTTCACCGGTGGTGGCGCTTCTCCCGTGGCTCGCTGGCATCCCGCTCCGCGCGGGACTGGACAGTCGCGGTCGGGGCTTCGGCCTCCAGGTGCGGGTGCACGTGCCGCGGCGGGGCGCCCGGCACGAGGTAGACCTCTATCTCGACGTCGTGCGCGCTGTAGGCATCCCGGTTGATGCGTCTACGGAGGCCAGGCGACTGCGCTTTGTGCCTGCGCCCGGGGCATGCGCGGAGGTCGAGCAGCTTGTGCGCTCGCTCGGCCTGGCGGGACGCGTGCCGCTGGTGGTTATCCATCCAGGTGGCGGCACGAACCCAGGGATGGCACTGGCGCTCAAGCGCTGGCCAGCCGAGCGTTTTGGCTGGCTGGCAGCGCGGCTGGAACGTGAGCTCGGAGCAGCGGTGGTCATTGCCGGCGCAGCGCCAGACCGCGAAGCCTGTGCACAGGCTGTGGAAACAGCGCAACAGGCCGGCGCGGCGCCGGCTAACCTGTGTGAGCGGCTGAGCTTCGGGCAGCTTGCCGCGCTGGCCGCCCGCTGTGACCTCTTTATCGGCAATGACGCCGGTACGACTCATCTGGCCGCTGCCGCCGGCGCGCCGGTGCTGGCCCTCTTCGGCCCGACTGCGCCGTATACCTACGGACCGCTGGCGCCCGGCAGCGCCGCCGTCTGGCTCGGTGTTCCATGCAGCCCCTGCTTCGTTGACGGTGTGGCGCCGCCCTGCCCGTTTCACCACCGATGTATGGTGGAGATGAGCATCGAGTTGGTCTTTCGCCGAGCGCGGGCACTTTTGGCAGAGCGGGCGGCGAGGCAAGAGGCCACGCATTCTGCGGCAGGCTGCCCGTGATCTGGTAGGGCGAAAAACGTTCATCTCTACCAGGTCGCATAGCTCTGGGCAGGCCATGCACAGAGGCATATGCACCCGCGAGGCGAGGGGCAGGGCGCGCTATGCTGCGGGAACCGAGCTCTAGGGGTTCCTATCGCTCTGGGGAGCGACTCGAGCGCTTTGTCTGCCCCTTCGGTGAGCCGGCACCCACCGGTCCGCCGGGCCCCTTGTCACTGTTCCCGCGCGGGCGGACATCGTCCTGGCATCCCGGCCTTGCATCCGGTTGTTTGCCTTTTGAGCATGGCTCTGGCTCCGCCTGGGGAGAGCGCCGCGCCTGTGGGGACGGAGAGGCCTGCGCCAGGGCTGGCTGCGTGCTGCGGCCTGCGCGGTTGGCAGCGCGGTGGCTCCGGACCGCGCCGGCGGCGACCTTGTAGGTTGCGGCTGGCCAGCAGGTGCCTGTTGCGACGGAACAGGCGCTGGCGCTGGCTTCATGGGTTGCGCTGGAGGCTCGGCAGGGCGGGGCTCGGCGGGCACGAGCGCGATCGCGCCTGCAGCGGATGGTGCGGCTGGACTCGGCGCAGCCGCGGTGGGCACTGGCGGAAGAGCATCCCTGCAGCCACCAGACTGGCGGTGGGTAGCAACGTACGCCGCCGTAATCGCGTCCTCCTCAGCGGGTACGCACACTGGCAGGAGCACTAGATAGACGGGCAGGTTACCGGGTCACTGGAGCAGCGCGCCCGGTGTAGACCCCTTCGGCCACCAGGAGATCACGCAGGTACTCGAAGGCAAGGCGCGTCTGTTCCTCGACGTACTCGAGGCCCTGCATCTCGTGGCGCTGATCCTGCGCGGGATGGCAGAACTCGAAGGAGAAGTAGCCGTCGTAGCCTGTCTCCTTGAGTGCCCGCACGAATGTCGGATAGTTCGCCAGCGGGCGATCGAACTCGTACTGGCGCTGGCATACCCTTCCATCAGGCCCGCGCTCGAACTCTCCGCCGAAGTGCGAATGCACTTGCAGCCGCCCTGTCTCCAGCACCGCTTGCCGGATGTAGGCATCATCCTGCCGCTCGAGGATAGGCACGTCCAGGCAGGCACGGAGCGCCGGAGAATCTACCTCGGCGATCATGTCTAGCATGTCCCGGTAATGTCGCAGCAGCGGCACGTGGTTCTGCAGAGCCAGGATCACCCCGGCGTCCTCGGCCATGCGCGCTGCTTCTTTTAGGCACTCACGCACGAAGGCCCACTGCTGCCGGCGTGTGCTGTAGCGGCTGTTCTCCATCCACATAGTGCGGGCGAACTCGTACGCCGCCAGACCCTGGGCGTCTAGTGTCACACCAGGCCAGGCGAAGAACACCCGCACGATGCGCCCGCCTAGGTCGCGACAGAGCCTGATCTGCTCCCGCACCATCAAGAGCTGGCACTCGCGATGCTCTGGCACCGGGCTGGAGAAGTCGTTGTTCGAGGCCACCCCCACGATCTCGATACCGCGCTGGGCACACAGATCGCGGAACGCTCGCCGAGCGCGGTCATCCCAGTCCATCGGGTTGCCATGCGGGCGCTTACCGTCGATCTCGATGCCGTCGAAGCCGATCGCCGCAGCGCGGTCCACGACCTCTTCCATGGATAGCGCCCGTCCACGATACCAGATCCCCAGGAACGTGATGCTGTACAGGCTGATCTTCATAGCATTGCCCCTCGCGCGGTCGCGCCGTTTAGGTACTGCATGCGCCTACCAGCATACAGCTCTATCAATTCTTTATAATAAATTATAATAACATATAATATAAATTACCTACACGCAGCCATGTGAGGGGGCTACGTACACTCCCTGCCAGCTGCATCGCTCGCCTGGCTGCAGGGCATTGCAGCACGGGCTGCCTGTGGCGGTCCACCCAAAACAGGGCCCACAGCTCATCGTCGCGGTGAGCTGCTGGCCGGGAGTGCAGCGGCTTCGGGCTCGCCCGGCGCCAGCGGCTTCGCTGCCCGACGCGGCCGAGGCGCGAGGGAGATGCCTGCCACGGCCGTGGCAAGAAGCGTTACCAAGCCGCTGATCCAGAGTGCCCCGCTCACGCCCAGGCGGTCGGCAATCACGCCCGCCGTGGCCGGACCTAGCGTCATGCCTAGAGCGTAGACGGCCTGGTACACCCCCATCGCCGTGCCCCGCTCGCGCGGCGTCACTGCCGCAAGCGACGCCCCCATCAAGGATGGGAAGGCCACCCCACGGCCGAGGCCGCCGAGCGACTGCACGGCAAGCAAGGGCCCGTAGCCGGTGAGGAACGGCGTGGCTAGCGGACTGAGCGCGGCCAGGACCAGGCCGCCGCAGATAATAACGCGCTCGTCCAGTACGCGCGTCAGCCGGACCAGTCCGAGCGACGCAGCAGTATAGGCGATGAGCATCGCTGTGGTCAGCAGGCCGATTTGCGCCGGTGAGTAGCCAAGGTTCGACGCGTAGACAGGCACGAAGGCGTAGCTGGTGGCCCAGAACGTATACTGTCCCAACGCAGCCACTGCTGAGACAGCCAGCAAACGAGGGCGCGTGCCGACGCGCAAGATATCCGCCCAGCCCGGCGCAGCGCTGCGGCGCTGTGCCTCGGCGTCGCGGATGACCAGCATCACCACGCCGCCGGCCAGCGCCAGGGCAGCGCCGGCCAGGAAGGGGGCCTGCCACCCATACAGCTCTGCAATCTTGCCCCCGGCAGATGTTGCGATGAGTTGCCCGGCCCCGCTGAGGAATGAGGCCAGGCCCATGGCCCGCGTGGTCTCGGCCGCCGGGAAATAGCCGGCGAAGATCACGCTGATCACCACCCAGGTCGCAGCACTCACTCCCGCCAGGGTGCGCCCCAGCAGGAGCCACTCTGCCGACGGCGCCAACATTAGGCTTACGCCACTCAGCACTGCCGCGGCGAACCCGGCGACGGCGAACGGCCGTCGGCGGGCCAGCCGGTCGGAGGTCACGCCGATAGGAATGCGCAACAGAAGCTGCGCCAGCCCGTACGACCCGACGATCAGCCCCACCAGCGTCAGCGATGCGCCGAGCGCCCGCGCATACACCGGCAGGATCGGTACGTAGACGTATAGGGATGACCAGTACAGCAGCAGCGCCAGGCTTACGGCCGCTATCGGCCGCCGCGCTGCAGGCTGTGGCACCACTGTCTCAGGCATGGGGGAATCTGACCTGGCTCGAGAAGATAGACCGCCACACCGGCTGACCCACGCGAAGGTGCAGTTGCATGGCCGCGCGTTGTCAATCTACCGTATATTTCGCCACAGCGTGTGGATCGAGTTCGAGACCGAGTCCGGGCCTGTCGGGGAAAGGCGACCACATGCCATCCTTCGGCTCCGGAAACTCCGTGTACCAGATGCGATCACCTTCTTCGGCGATGCCGAGGTATTCTACAACTTTGAGGTTGGGGATGGCACAGGCGAGGTGGAGGTGGACAAGCTGCACAGCGTGCGGAGCAACCGGCAGATTGAACGCCTGTGCCATGTGCGCGACCTTCATCCATTCGGTGATGCCACCCACACGGCCCACGTCCGGCTGCACGATGTCGGCGGCGCCACGGGTCATCAGCTCCTTGAACCCGTATTTGGTGTACTCATGCTCGCCGGTAGCCACGGGAAGCGTGGTCGCCCGTGCGACTGCGGCGAGGCCATCGATATCGTCGGCCAGCACCGGTTCCTCAAACCAGCCGACGCGATACTGTTCGAACTCACGCGCCATGGCGATGGCCTGCTTGGCATAATAGCCGTTGTTCGCATCGACGTAGATCTCAATGTCATCTCCGACGGCTCTGCGCACTGCTGCCAAGCGCTGGATGTCCTCGCGCTCCGCGCGGCCAAAGTCCTTGCCTACTTTCATCTTGATACGCGTGAAGCCGCGCTGCACGTAGCCGGTCTGTTCCTCGATCAGCTCGCGCTCCGACAGGTTCGTCCAGCCGCCGCTGGCGTAGACTGGCACGCGGTCTGTGTACGCGCCGAGCAAGCGGTAGAGCGGCAGTCTGAGCGCCTTCGCCTTGAGGTCCCACAGCGCTACGTCGACGCAGGAGATCGCGCAGAAGGCGACCCCCTTGCGGCCGAATCCTCGCACCTGCCAGAACATACGTTCCCAGAGCTTCTCGATCTCGAAGGGATCCTGGCCGATCAAGAGCTGCTTCAGTGTACGCTCGATCACTGCGCGCACTGCCGGGCCGCCTGTGCCGGTGCCGAGCCCCTCCGGGCCTTCATCAGTCCTGACGTGCACGAAGAGTGCGCTGCGCCCACCTGCCCCTGGTGGCGGCGGGAAGATCGTCGCATCCTGGATTGGCCGGCCATGGGGATAGTGCAGCATCGTTGTAGTGACTTCGGTGATCCGCATTGTCTCTCCGCGCCTCCTGCGCCTCACGCCGCTGAGAGGGCATGTAGCTATCTCGGCGCAGTATCCCAGGTTCGCTGCCACGGGTCAACGGATGAAGCGCCCGGTGCACCCCGCCGCCAGCGATCACGGCTCTTCCTGGTACAATCAGTGCGACGTGTAGGAAGTGCAGTGCGCCATGATTGACACGCTCTACCTGATCGTCACCGGCGCCGTGACGGCCCGACGGGTGCCGGAGCTGCTGCCGCGCCTGGTGGCGCTGGGCCGGAAGGTGATCACGATCCTCACACCGAATGCCACCCGGATCGTGAGCCCGCGCGAGCTCGCCCTGATGCCGGGACACCGCATTGTGGAAAGCTACTTCGATGCGGCGATCCTGCCGCGGCCACCACTCGGGCTGACGCTGGTCGCGCCGTGCAGCTTCAACAGCCTGAACAAGCTCGCCTGGGGCATCGCCGACAACCTGGCTCTGTCGGTTGCCGCGGAAGCCATCGGCCGCGGCACGCCGGTCGTCGTGGCCATCTCGACGAACAGGCCGCTGTGGGCGCACCCGCGGGCGCAGGAGGCCGCGGCCACACTGCGCCGCTGGGGCGTGACCGTGCTCGACCCCGTGCCTGAGGGCGACACGCTGACCCTGGCGCCGCTGGATACCATCATCGGAGCGGTACAGGAGCGGCTGGCGGGCTAGGGCCCTCACCCTCGACCCCTCGCCAGTCTGGGGTTATAGGACGCCCCACCGCGGAGCCCTGGTAGGAGCGAATAATTATTCGCCCCTATATAGCATCCAGACCGGCTCGCCCTCTCCCGCGGTGCGAGAGAGGTGAGCACAGTGGAGACGAGCGGCACACGGACACGTGCGTCTGCCAGATGCTTCCGGCAGAGGGGCCCTCGCGAAGAAAAGCATTGTCCGACGATTATGTCTTTGTGTCGCTCGCCTGGTGGGAAGGCCCAGGGTGCCGGGCTATCCGCCCAGTGCCTCGAGCAGGCGGGCGGCTTCTTCAGCGGTGATCTTGCCTTCGCTCAGCATGCGCAGCACCATGAGACGCTCTTCCTCGGTCGCGCGCGGCTGCTGTGGAGGCGGTGGAGGTGGGGCGGCCGGACCCGGTCCTGGCCACGGCCCCGGGCCGGCTGGAGGGGTCCAGCGCCACTGTCGGCTCTGGCGCTCCGCGTGGCGGGCCATCCGCTCGGCCCGGCGCGCAGCTTTTTCTGCCGCGCGCCGGGCGGCTTCCTCCGCGCGGCGCGCCATCTCCTGCGCCCGACGCTCAGCCTGCTCGGCCGCGCGCCGGGCGGCCTCCTCTGCGTGGCGGGAGATCCGCTCGGCCAGGTCTTGCATGGCACGTTCGAAGCGCTGGCCTTCGAAGCCGGCGAACGCGCCTTTGAGACCCGCTTCCACGCCTTCGATGCCCGCCGCAACGCCAGCGAAGATGCCCTCAAACATGCCTTCGAAGGCACTCTCCGCCTCACGCTCCTCCGGGCGCGCCAGCAGGCGGATCGTTCCGCTGCACTGCACATACACGCGAGCCTCGCCGGCCCCCAGCCTGCCGCGCACGACCCCGGGCTCGCGCTGGACATCCTGGAGCGGCAGCTCAAGCTCGATCGGCCCCGGGCTCCGCAGCTCGAAGGCGACGGACGCCTGCGTTGGGTCACCCGGCAGCACGATGGTGGCCGAGCCGCCGCAGGTGATGTGGTATTCGCTTCCTGGAGTGAACGGCCCGTGGAGCCGGGCGCCGCCGCCGACATGCGGAGCATGCAGGCCGGCGTTCACGCGGCGCGCTCGCAGGCTCCCGCCCACCGAGCGCAGCTCGACCGACCCCTGACAGTCTTCCAGTGACGCGTCGCCCCCTACGCTCTCGACCACTGCCTTCTCCAGGATGCTGCGCAGGCGCAGATCCCCTGATACTGTCGCACTGCTCACAGTGCCACATCGCTCAACACGAAGGTCCCCGGCCACCGTGTCGATCGATGCCGTGCTGCCGATCTCGCTCAGTACCGCGTCACCAGCGACGCTGTGCACGCCGACGCTACCTGCCACGCGGCGCGCGTGCAGATCCCCGGCCACGTTGTCTGCCGTGAGGTCGCCTTTGAGCTCCTGCGCCTGCAGGTCCCCGGCCACGGTGGCGCCGCGCACCCCGCCGAGCACGCGCTCAGCCTTGAGGTCGCCTGAGACCTGAACGGCCTGCACGTCGCTCAGCATGTCGTGCACGCGCAGGTCGCCCGAAAGCTCTTGCACCTCGAGACCGCCCTGGAGCCCGGTAACCCGGGCGTCACCATCCACGCGGGCTAGACGCACGCGCAGGCGGCGCGGCACCAGCAGCCGGACATCGTCTGTGGCCTGGACGCGGGCCACCCCATTCCCCTGCTCGACGCGCACGCCCTCTCCTTCATCACCTCTGGCGATAGCACTGATGGTTTCGCGCTCCCACCCGGCGATGGCTACGTCGCCCTCGGCGAAGATCTCGACGAGAGATGTCTCCTGAGCATCGAGTTCCTGCTGGATCATCGTTTTTCCTTCCCTGCGCTGTTCGCGATCAGTTCGTTTCGTCTAGAGTTTTAGACTATAGTTTTAGTTCACTGTTTATGCTGCCATCAGCCACTTCCCCGCAGAGCGTCGAGCCGGCGAAGGGCTTCGTCTACAGTCAGCTCGCCGCGCTCCAGCGCTTTTAGGACCTGCATCTGCGCTGTCTCCTCGGCGGCAGGCTCGTCCGGAGCCGTGGGATGCTCGGGAGGCTCAGGAGGCGGTGGAGGGGCCGCAGCCACCGCTCGAAGCGGTGGCTGCGGCGGCTCAGCTGCTCTCGGTGGAGCAGGCGCCGACTGCGGTGGTGCGTACTGCGCCGTCACTGGACTGGTCTCGGCGGCGCCAGCAAGCGCGGCCAGGTGCAGCGAGCCGCTGACTGTGTGGAACGCTACGAAAGCGCCGCCGCTGCCCCCCAGGCGTCCTTCCCAACGCCGCGCGCCGGGGCGCCGCTCGTTCGAGAGCACGTCTACAGGTAGGTCGCTCTGGACGCCCATGCTGACGCCCTGCGCGCGGATCGATGCTGCGGTGTCCTGGGGCAGCCGCAGCGTGGCGTTGCCGCTGACCGTGTGCAGCTCATAGGTTCCTCCGCTCGCCAGCGGCCCGGCCAGCTCGATCGCGCCTGAGACCGTCGAGGCGTGCAGGGAGCCGAGCGTGCCGGCCAGCCGGATGCTACCGCTGACCGACTTCGCCTCCAGCCGGCCAGCCAGCTCCTGCCCGGCCACCGCGCCGCTGACGGTGGAGAGCTTGAGCTCACCGCTGGTGCGTGCCAGCGTGCACTGTCCACTCACCGTTGCAGCACGCACCTCGCCCTGCACAGCCTCGATCGAAATATCGCTGCTCACGCCCTTGAGCGAGAGCTCGGCGCTGCGCGGGACGTACACGTCGTACTCGACCGCAGCCGGGCCAACGTTGTTGCGCAGGAGCTCTTCCAAGGCGCGAATGCCGCTGGCCGCAAGGTGCTGCCAGAGCACGCCCTCGCCGAACAGCGCCTGCTTGTCGAGCACTGTGCGCAGGATGACGGTGTCCCCCTGATGCTGCATCTCGATACGCGTGGCCTGGACGCGCGCTGGACTGGAGCCACCGGCCTGCTTGCGAGCGCGTACGGCTACCTCCGGGCGGTCCCAGCCGCGCACGTCGATACGTCCCCGCGGGTTCTCTACCACAAGCCGGCAGCGCTCGCCGGTGGCGAAGAGCTGCTCGACCTGCTCTGCAGAGCCCGGCTGCTCAGTGAGTACCTGGGTCTGTGCACCAAAGTCCGTCGCCATCGTGTCTGCTCCCTCACATCAACCTGTGCCTAGCCTCCCCGCACAGCTCCGTGTGCGTCGGCTGCGGGGAGCGCTTGACCTACTCGATCCAGATACGCACGCGTGTTCCGCTGGGCTCCTCGACCACCAGGACATCCCCACGGAAATCGGTCTCCACAGCCTGCTCGACGGCGGTGAGGGCGTCCTGGTAGTCCTCAGGCACCCAGCGTGCGGCGGCGCGCAGGAGAGCTGGAACGGCCCGCAACGGCAGCATCAGATTGACCCGCTGCCCGCTCGGCTCCTCGACGAGCAGCCTGAACCAGCGCGCCTTCCCTTCCGTGGCTGTCGTGGGATCGGTCGCAGCCGTGGTAACATCTGCCTCTACGCCGGCAGGCCCGCTGTGCACGGCCACCGCTGTGACGCCCGCTTGCACTGCTGTCTCGCCCTCGCCTCGCCGTGCAGAGCTTCCCCCGAGCGCGCGCAGCAGGCGCATCCCCTCCTCGGGCGAGACCTTCCCGGCCTCGACCATCTTCAGGATCTCCAGCCGCTCTGCTTCGTACGTCATAGGCCCTCCCCATGTCCCCGCTGGACTGTAATATACACAATATATCAACGGATCGATGCGATGGAATGATCTTAGAGGGCGGTGTGCTGCTCCTGAGTATCCACGCCGCTCAGTGGCAGGAGCGCAGGCGGTGGCGCCGCGCGGCTAGCGGCGCAGCAGCTTGATCGCTTGTTCGACGGTGATCTCGCCGCGATCCAGCCGTTCCAGCACCTCGCGCCGCCGCGCCTGTTCCTCGGCTCTGTCCGGCTGCGGCTCCTCGCGTACCTCGAAGCCAAGAGCACGGATCAGGTCATCCAGCCGGCTACGGACGGTGGGGTACGAGATGCCAAGCTCGCGCTCGACATCGCGGATCACCCCGCGGTTCTTGATGAACACCTCTAGGAAGGCCCGCTGCTCCGGCGACAGGCGCTCGAAGCGGCCGAGTGAGAACACCCCCTCGATGGCCGTGTGGCAGGCCGGGCAGTGCAGGCGCGTCACCTGCAGCTCATCGCCACAGACCGGACAGCGTCCCAGGACGTCGGGCATTAGCCTCCTCACTCCTGCCTCACTGGCAGTGTAAATGATTTGCGCAGTGCTGTCAATATCTTTGAGTTTGAGATTAAAAATATTAATGCAGTCGGGCCATCTCGGCGTCGCGCTGGAGCTGGGTGGACAGCGCACGGGAGCGGCATCGGCGCGCAGAGCTACACTGGCCCGCCGGATGACGACGCAGAGCCGGCAGGGCGGCGCCGCGGCGGAAGCGGCCGCAGGCCCAGCCGGCGCGACCACTTGGCGAGCCGGCTGTAGAGGTGCACGACCAGGGGGCTTGCCGACACTCGTAGCTCGGCGCAGCGCAGCTTCGCCAAGAGGTCCTGAGGGCCCTCGAACGGCTCGATGAGGTTGTAGGTGTACCCGATCTCGCCGGGCGTGTGTGCGTCGCTGCCGGCCGCCTTGACCAGGCCGTGCGCCTCGGCGAACTGCGCGCCCTGGATATTGCGCGCACGACTGATCGTACGCGCATTGAACACTTCCAGGATGTCTACGTAGGGCCAGATGCGCTGGAGCTCGTCATACGCCAGCGTGGAGCGGCGCACGAAGTCAAACGGATGCGGAACATAGACCAGTCCGCCCTGAGCGCGGATCCGCTCGATCGTCTCCATGACCGGCAGGCCTGGGGGAATGAACTCCTGTAAGAACAGGCCGATGATCTCCCCGCGCGCCGTCTTGATCTCCTCGCCGATGATTACCCGGAACGGCGCGCGCTGCTGCACCTCGAACGCCCCATCGATGGCATCGTGGTCGGTCACCGCCAGACAGGCGATGCCGCGCTCCACGCAGGCCTCGACCAGCTGCTGCGGCGCGGTCAGGCAGTCACGCGAGTAGTGCGTGTGGCAGTGCAGGTCGGCCTTCCACAGCGTACGCAACGCCCTGCTCTCCAGACGAGATGACGCCTCAAGCGGCCTGCCCTCGCCCGCCAGAGGCTCACCGCTGCACGCCAGTGCGGCGGCTACCAATACGGTGCAGAAAGAGCGCAAGGGTGCCCAGCCCCAGCGCGATGCCCATCCAGAACGTGACGAGCCGGAAGAGCATCGTCGCGGCAGCGGACTGCTGCCGGGAGATGCCGGGCACGAACAGGATCAAGAGACCGAACAAGCTCGCCTCAGCCAGACCCAGGCCGCCGGGGAGCATGGAAAAGGTACCCACCAGCGTCGAGGTAGCCATGGCGAACGTCGATTGTAACAGGAGCCCGCCAGTGGACGCCAGGCCCAGGCCCGCAAGGATGACGTACAGGGCTGCGCACTCCCCGAACCACGAGACCACGCCGAGCGCCACGGTGACGGCAAGCGCGCGCAGCCCCAACAGATGATACGTGCTCTCGTAGAAGACCCGAAGCTGCCCGGCTCTGGCCGAGAGGACCGGCAGGCGCGCCGCCAGGTGGAGGATCTGCTCGGCGCCGCGGCGCCAGCGCACCAGCAGGATGAGCGCCGCAGCCGGGATCAGAAAGGCCGCTACTGCCTGCGCGCCGCCGCGAACGCTGGCGATTCCACCCAGGGCCAGCAGCACCATCGCCAGGCCATCAGTCAGCCGCTCGGCTACCACGATCGGCGCCGTCACGCTCACTGGCGTGCCGCGGGTCTGGCGTAGCAGGTACGCTTTCAGCAGTTCGCCCACCTTGCCGGGCGTAATCGCCATGCCCATGCCGCTCAGGAACACGGTCAGACTCTCAGCCGCCGGCACCTCGACACGCACCAGGCGCAGAAAATAGTGCCATTTCACCCAGCGGACGAGATAGTTCCACAGGGTCAGCGCCACAGCGAGCGGCAGGAGCCGCCAGTCAAAGGCCGCCAGCGCCTCGACCACCCGCGGGCCATCTGCGGCCAGCAGCACCCCCGCGAACACCGCCGCGCCGAGGAGCACCACAAGTAGAGCCCGGCGGACGAGGTGGTCGGGCACTCCGGCGCCGGGCTGGACCGCAGGGGGCGGTGCAGCCATAGCATCCCCCGCAGCGTCCCTGCGCACGGGGACGTGCTTCGCGTGCGCCGCGGACGTGCCGCCGTGCAGCGCGCTGCGCGCTAACGGCTGCTGGGGGTCGGGCAGCGCAGGCTGGGGTCGGCGAGCCACGGCGCACTCTTCCTCAGCGCACGAGATGCAGAATCGCCAGCGAGGTCACGCCCCACAGCACAATCGTCGTGATGAGCGGGAGGTCTTTCAACAACACTGTTTCCGGGCTGCCACCTTCGTTTCGGCGGTGCACCAGGTACATGTACCGGAAGATGCCGTAAATAACGAAGGGGATGGTCAGCATCATGGCGTGGTTTCTGGGCAGGTTCTCCGCTGAGAACGTATAGAGCGAGTACGCCATGATGGTCGCTGAGCTGACGATGCCTAACAGATCGTGCAAGAGCGGCGCTGAATACTCGTCAAGGATACGCCGGTGGTTGGCGGCGTTCTCCTCGAGCAGCAGCAGCTCATGCCGCCGCTTGGCTAGGCCGAGGAAGAGCGCCAGCAGGATCGTGCAGACGTAGAGCCAGGGTGAGATCGGTATGTCGATCGCCCAGGCGCCACCTACCGCGCGCAGGACAAAGCCGCCGGCGATCACCAGGACGTCCAGGAGCACGATATGCTTGAGCTTGAACGAGTAGGCCAGCTGGAGCAGCAGGTATGCGGCCAGGGCCAGGCCGAGCCGTGGCGCCACAGCGAACGCGGCCGGCAGCGAGACCGCTAGCAGCAGCCCCGCAGCGAGAGCGCCCTGCCACGGTGTAATCACTCCTGCCGCCAGCGGCCGGTGGCGCTTCACCGGATGCTGGCGGTCCTTCTCGGTATCTGCCAGGTCGTTGATCAGGTAGACTGCACCGCTAACAAGGCAGAACAGCACGAATGCCAGGGCAGTGCGCCAGAACAGCTCTGGCACGAACAGGTTACGCGAGAAGACCAGCCCGGCGAAGACCAGGCTGTTCTTCGTCCACTGCTTCGGCCGGAGGCTTTGCACAATCCCGACCAGGGCTGGCCAGGCAACCCGCGGTGCCTCCATCGCCTGTACACGTTCATGCGTCTCCAGCGCCACACCATCCCTCCCTCAGGCCGCGCCGTGGCAGGGCTTTAACGCGGGCCTGCCCCACACTCCAACAACGCTCCTGTCCCTTATAGCCGGTCCTCTTCCGGGGCGTCAAGCGCACCGCCGCCACGCCTAGCCCGCAGGTCCATCTACCCCATCGGAGCGTGCATGCACCGGTGCATGGCACCGGTGTATCAGGGCACGATCCAGGCCAGGCAGAGCGCTGAGCGCTGGTATGCCCTCATACTACTCGATCTGCCGGGTGAGTGTATAGGGAGAATATCCCCCTCGCCCGTCGAGGAAAAGCCGCGTACGTGCTGGTGCAGCCAGCTTCCGTCCATGTGCTTAGTGCTTAGCGCCCGCTCTCCAGCTGCGCTGGACTGGCTGGGCGTGCGGCCCGCCGCAGTCGCAGGCGAGCGAGTACCGGGGTAGCCAGCAGGGTGAGCTCCGGTACGTGCAACACGTGCAGTGCCAGAGCATAGGTAGCCACTCCGGCTGTTCCGGCTGCGGCCACCGTCGCCGCGTCGGAGAGGAGGCGAGGCCACGTCAGGCTCGATGTCGCAAGCAGGCCAGCTGTTCCCCAGGCCACCACGCCGCACGCTGCCGCGGCCAGGGCAAGGCGTCCGATGAAACTCCACTGAGCTCGATCGAAGAGCCGGCTGCCGGTGCGCTCGAGCAGCACAGCCAGGATCACCGCATGGGCAGAGTTCTGTACCGCGTTCGCCAGCGCCAGGCCAGGCATCCCCAGCTGCATAGGGCCGAGGAAGGTGAGCGCGGCGGCAAGGTAGAGGAACACGCCGGCCACGCCTACCAGCACAGGAGTGCGCGTGTTCTTGCGGGCGTAGTACGCGGCGATGAAGAGCTGATCGACAGCAGTGAACGGGAGCTGGGGCGCATAAAAGAGAAACGCCAGCGCAGTGCTGGCAGTACTGGCCTCGTCGAAGCGGCCGCGCTGGAAGAGCAGCCGCACTACCGGCACGCGCAGCAACACGAGCAGCACCATCGCCGGCACGATCAGGAGCAGTGCCATGCGCACGGACGCGCGGAGCGTACGCTGGTATTCCGCCTCGCCCGCGTCCGAGGCGGCGCCGGCCGCCCGCGCCAGCACTGGCAGCGTGGCGAACGAGAGCGCAGACGCGGTCAGGCCCAGCGGAAACTGGATCAGGGTTGTGGCAAAACCAAGCGAGGCGATGCTCCCTTCGCCCGTATGCGAGGCGAGGTTGCTATCGATCACGACCATAATCTGGGTGAGCACCAGGCCCAGGAAGACGGGCAGGTACAGTTGCATGATCCGCTGCACAGCCGGGTCGCGCAGCCGAAGGGCCGGTCGCACCGGTACGTCGCGCAGCGCAGGAAGCTGCACGACGATCTGAGCGAGAGCGCCCAGGAGGATCCCCGCCAGTAAGGCCGCCAGCGGCGCACGGCCGCCTAATACAGCCCCCAGCAGCACGATGCCGAGGTTGTACGTGGCGACGCAGAACGCCGGGGCAGTGTACCGGCGCAGCGCATACAGCACGGCCATCAGCACGCTGGAGAGGCCCAGGAACAGCACAGAGGGCAGCATCCAGCGCACCGCCAGCGCAGCCTCAGCCTGAACCTCTGGAGGGCGTCCTCCGGCCAGCAGCCACATCAGCGGTCGGGCCAACGCGGTCAAGGCAAGCACCGCGACCAGCAGCGCCAGGCCGGCCGCGGTGAGCACAGCTCCGGCGAGCTGGCCCAGGCGCTCACGATCGTGGCGTCCCGGCCCGGCGAAGTCGCTGAACACCGGCACCAGCGCTGCCGTCAGCGCTCCGCCGATCAGGAGGTCATACACCATAGTGGGGACCTTGTACGCCACACGGAAGGCATCGGCGGAGCTACTGGTTCCGAGGAGTGCGCCGACGGTCTGCTCCCGCGCCAGCCCGAGCAGCCGCCCAGCGATGTTCCCTAGCATGATGATGACGGCAGCAGCGGCAATGCTACGGCTCATGCCGGTTCTCCGCCTGCTGTTCTCCGCGCAGGCGCTGAAGGAGCGCGGTGGTGGACACGCCTGCTACCAGCGGGACGAAGCGGATCTCACACCCCAGCCGTTGCGCCACGGGCGCTTCAGGCAGCGTCTCCAGCGAGTAGTCGCCGCCTTTGACATACACGTCGGGCTGGAGCTCTTCGAGGAGGGCCGAGGCCGTCGGCTCATCGAAGATCGTCACGTAGTCTACACACTCCAGCGCGGCGATGATGGTCGCCCGCGACAGTTCGTCCGTGACCGGCCGCTCAGGCCCCTTCAGGGCGCGCACCGACGCATCGCTGTTGAGTCCCACGACCAGCACATCGCCCAGCTCGCGCGCCTGCTGGAGGTATGCGACGTGCCCGGCGTGCAGGATGTCAAAGCAGCCGTTCGTCAATACGACGCGGAACCCTTCGGTGCGCAACTGGCGCACCCGTTCGGCCAGTGCACGTCGCGGCAGCACTTTCTCGCGCGTACGCACTGCCCGGCCGTCCCGCGGCCCGGCGACCAGAGCCTGCCGGAGCTCGTCGCGCGTGGTGGTCGCCGCGCCCAGCTTGCGCACCACCAGCCCGGCGGCCACATTGGCCAGGTATGCAGCTTCATACGGCTCCGCGCCGCTGACCAGCGCTAGCGTAAACACTGCGGCGACGGTGTCGCCCGCGCCGGTGGGATCACGCACGTCCTCAAGGTGCCAGGCCGGCAGATGCGCTTCCGCGCCGCCGCGCTCGAAGAGCGACATGCCGTCGCTGCCGCGAGTGATCAGCACGAGCCGGGCATCCATGCCCTCCAGCAGGCGGCGGCCGGCCTGGCGCAGCGAGGCGTCATCGCAGATGCGTATCCCGGTCGTGGCTTCTGCTTCAGGCTGGTTCGGTGTAGCCACCGTGGCGCCGCGAAATCGAAAGAGATCGCCGTGCGAATCGACTGTGATCAGCACATCGTGTCGGCGGGCCAGGGAGAGCGCGGCAGCGATGATGTCCTGGGCAAGGACGCCGTTCTCATAGTCGCTGATAAGCAGCGCGTCGGCGCCTGGCAGGCGGCGCTCAAGCACTGCCAGGATCGCCGCTTTGGCCGGCGCGTCGATCTCGGAGCGGTCAACGTGGTCGATGCGCGCCACCTGCTGCTGGACCTGCTGCTGTGCGCCGCCCGCCCAGATACGCGTCTTCGTGGACGTGGGCCGCCCTGGAGACACGATCAGACCAGCTGTATCGATGCCTTCGGCGTCCAGCCTGGCGCGTAGGGCGCGACCTGCCTCGTCATCGCCGATGACGCCGCACACGCAGACCTCGGCTCCCAGGGCACAGGCATTGTAGGCGAGGTTCGTGGCGCCGCCCGGCAAGATGAGGCGCTGCTGCAGCTCCAGCACCATGATGGGTGCCTCGCGACTGGGCCGGGCAGGCCTGCCGATCAGGTGCTCGTCGGCGACCATGTCGCCCAGCACCACCAGGCGCTTGCCGGCCAGCCTGTGCAGAATTGCGGCCAGCCGCCCCAGCGCAGGACCCTGCCCCCCGCTCATGGCTCCCTCACCGCGGCAGGACGCCGCGCCAATAGAGAGTGCACCGCTGTGTACACCTGCTCGACCTCGATGAGCTGCATGCAGACCGGATTGCCGAACGGACACTCCGCCGGCCGCGTGTTATCGTAACACGGACTGCATGGCAGCGGGGCGCGCAGCACGATCGCCTCCGGATCAAGCGGGCCGTAGGTACGCGGGTCGGTGGGGCCGAAGAGTTCGACCAGTTTGCAGCCCGCTGCCACGGCGATGTGCGCCGGCCCGCTGTCTCCGCTCACCAGCACGTCTGCGCGCTCGAGGAGGGCGGCAAGCTGCAACAGATGGGGCGTGCGGCCGGCCAGGTCGAGGAGC
Source organism: Chloroflexota bacterium (assembly GCA_042408875.1). GTDB lineage: Bacteria > Chloroflexota > UBA11872 > JBHOQS01 > JBHOQS01 > JBHOQS01. Next base: position 70,810 of record JBHOQS010000023.1, read on the forward strand.
AATGAGCGGCCTGGCTCGTTTGAACCTGGGCTCTTGAAAGAGCTCTCTGAGCCAGAATAGTCTGGATTTGAACATGAGTGTCCTGTACCGATCGAGTGAGCGAGGGGCACGCCGCCAGCCTGCGCGAGCTCAGCGATCTGGCGGGTGAGGCGGCAGTCGCCGGGGCCGCCGATCAACGCCACGCGACACCCAGCCTGCACGAGGGACTGAGCGAGACGGGCCCACCGCTCCGCGGGCCAGCGCTTGGCCGAGCCGTTGGTCGCCCCCGGGTGGAGCAGGACGAGCGGGCGTCCATCCGGGGGCACGAGCATGGCGGCATACTGGCGAGCATCGTCTGGCACCACGAGGCGCGGGCGGCGATCCCCGGCCGGGCAGCCTACCACACCGACGAGCGCAAGAGTATACTCCACCTCGTGGGCAAGCCGGTGAAACCGTTTGCCTTCGACAGGCATGGTGAAGACATGAGGATAGCCTTCGCCGCGGTATCCCACGCGGTACGGTGCGCCGGAGAGCAGCGCCAGGGCTGAGGCCGTGCGCCCGCTCAGGCTCACCGCCACGTCGAAGCGCCGCTGGCGCAGCAGCCGGACAGTGGCGATGAACGCGCGGAGTGCCGGTAGCAGCGTATGCGGCCGGCGCAGAGCGTTCGTATCCAGCGTGAGAATTTCGTCGATATCCGGGCATCCTTCGAGGATGCTACGCGCCAGTGGCAGTGCCAGCATGGCGATGTGCGCCTGAGGGTAACGCTGCCGCAGCGCATGCAGGGCCGGGAGCGACATCACCACATCGCCGAGCAGGTCCAGCCGGATGACCAGGATGCGGCGTATGCGGTCCGGCGCCGGCAGGCCCTGCCGCCGGTGCAGCACGAGGTCGAGCCGCCCCAGCGCGCCGAAGGCGAGGGCCAGCGCGTGCACTAGGGCTGCACGCAGCATCTGGATGAGCCAGCGTCGTACGAACGAGCGCATACAGCCTTATCCTCCGGCTCCCGGCCCCGGGCTCTGAGACGAGGGCCGCACCTGGTGGTCGGCATGCGCAGCATGCACAGCCAGCAGGTCTTCTATGGCGGCGATCACCCGCTCAGGTGTGATGGAGCGCATGCATGCCTTATACGTCCCTGCGGCAAGCGGCATGTCGAGATAGCCGCACGGAGCGCACGGCACCGCGGCGCAGAGCACGTGGTGGCGGCCGGCCGGGCCGAATGGGCCGAACTGCGCCGCATCGCTGGGGCCGTAGACCTGCACCGTGGGCGCCTCGCAAGCCACGGCGAGGTGCAGGGCGCCGTTGTCTGTGCCGACCACTAGGGCAGCGCGGCGGAACAGCGCCGCCAGCTCGCCAAGGGAGAGCTTCCCGGCGAGCACCGTGCAGCCGGGTACACCGGCCACGCAGGCAGCGGCCAGCTCGCGCTCAGCAGCGCTGCCGGTGACCAGCACTGGCCGTTTCAGGGCTACCGCGTGGGTGGCCACGGCACGCCAGTACTCGACCGGCCAGAGCTTCACCGCTCCGCCGCTGCCGGGATGCAGCACGACGCAGCCATGCCCGCCGTCCGGTACGCCCGCAGCGCGCAGCGCGCGCTCCAGGCCCCGCACGTCCTCGGCGCGTTCCTCGAAACACAGCGGCGGGAGCGACGTGCGCCTGGAGGACGGTGCGCTTCCTGCTTCGCCTACTCCCTTTACATCTACATCTATAGCGTCTATATCGTCGTTCTCTGCATCTGTGTCCCCTACGTCCTCGTGCCCTACGTCAAGAGATACTACGAGGGAGGACATGTCAGGCTGCGCGGCCAGCCAGGTCGTCTCCAGGCCCGTCTCCGAGACCGGTACACGTGCTCGCTGGAGCACAGCAGCGCACAGCTCGGCCAGCAGGGCGTTCGCCTCGGCGGCGTGCGGGAGCCGGCTGGCGGAGGGCGGCCAGGGTAGGCTGTGGGTCAGGAATGGCGCTACTTCCGGCACGGCGTAACCCAGCCGCAGCGGGATGCCGGCGCAGAAAGCGAGCAAAGCGCCCCACCAGAAGTCAAAGCGCAGGTTGATCGCCACATCGAAGCCTTCCCGGCGCAGGCGCCGTGCCTCCCTCGCCAGCAGGAGGTAGGGAGCCAGCAAGCCCCCATGGCGGCGATGCGGTGCGGTGCGGTCGAAGCCGGGAAAGGGGCAGGTCTGGACTTCATCGAGCACACCGGAGTGCAGAAAGACCTCGCGGGACCATGGCCCACACAGGCAAGTCAGATGTGCGTCTGGAAAGAGTGCGCGCAGTCGCTGGAGCGCGGGCGTCACCAGCAGCGCATCCCCGAGGTGATCCGGCCGGATGAGCAGGAGACGCGGCCGCTCTGGGAGACGGCGACGTCCTGTCGGCGCGAGGAGCGGCCGTCCGGCAAAGGCCACGGCGCGCAGCAGCGCCAGTCGCGCCGCATGCTTCAGCCGCGCCGGACGGCTCTGTGCCCGCACAATGTACGATAGGCAGTCGGGTGGTGGATAGGCGCTGAGTGACACACGTATCAGCTCAGGTAGCGCAGGGCTTTGGCCGGCCACGTGAGATTATGGGCGATCAGCCGGCGTGCAGGCAAGGCGGGCAGATGCTCCTACTCTTCCTCTTTGCTTTAAAAGAAAGTTTGAAAGTTTGAAAGTTTAAAAGAAGGTTTAAAAGTAAACAATTCATGTCGCTTCACGCCACTTCCACCACCAGCTCTTCTTTGATCACCTCCTCGCCGGCGATCTCTTCTTCAGCCAGTGCTCGATGAGCTTCCAGGATCAAGAGCATGGCCCCCTTGAGGTTTTTTCGGGCATCTTCAAGGGTTGTCCCTTGCGTATTCGCCCCAGGAAGCTCCTCTACCCAGGCGATCCACCAGTCCCCAGCCCTCTTGAAGATCCCGGTAAAGCGGCGCTCTACAGGCATCCCCTCCGTTCAGTCACTGTACCTGGCTTCTCTGGAGGATAAAGAATAAATACTCTCTTTTAAATAATCTCAATACTCTTTCTTAAGAAGAGAATAAAAAATAAGAGAGAGAAGGATATGGATACTCGGTCCCCAATAGTGCTATCGGGGCTGTTGCCGTTCTGCCTTGGACGAACACGAATGGCCGCGGCCAGTGAGGAGCTGACCGGCCGCTCCTACGGTGTGCCACCGGCGATTGTGCGGCGCTGCATGCTTTGCTCTTTCGGTCCTTGCCGGCACAATGAGCAGGTGCCACTCATGCACATGCTGAAGGCGTGACCAGAGCCGAAGCGTCTGTGTCCCCGCCCCGGCTAACCGGCCAGCTCCTCGATCTGCCGCGCTAGGTCCAGATCCTTCTGGGTCACGCCGCCCTCGCTGTGGGTGGACAGCGTCAGCGTGACGCGGTTGTACTGCACCAGGATGTCGGGATGGTGGTCGGCCCGCTCGGCGGCCTCGGCCACGCGGTTCACGAAGCGGATCGCATCCATAAAGCCACTGAAGGTGTACTGTTTGCGGATCTCGTTCCTGTGCAACTCCCAGCCGGGCAGGCTGCTGAGCTGCGCATGGATTTGCTCCTCGGTGAGCACCGCCATGCTTTGCCCTCCTTTTTAATTTTTTAAATTTTTTAATCTTTTAAGTAAGTCAGTAAGTGGGCCATGACGGCAGGAAAGATTGGTATAGACGTAGAGCGATAGACATAGAGCGAAGAGAGCCAGTTGATATGCCAGTGCTGCCTGGCGTGCATATGGCGCCCGGTGCAGAAGGCGGGAGGTAGAGCACTACACCGCCGCGTGACAGGCGCCCTGCGCCCCACCACACAGGCACACCTACGAGTATACCCCAGGGCAGGGCGGCAAAGCCGACGACGCTAGGGCGGGAAGCCATGCCGGAGAACAGGCTGCGGCCGCGTCGCGCGACGCGGCCGCAGCCTGAATTGGGAAGGGAGGAGAGAAGCGGTGCCTGCCAGTGCTGTCTCGTCGGGAGGAGACAGCGTGCAGGCGGTCGCTTTGCGCTCTCTTGCTTCAGTGTACGGCGGGCTAAGCGGCATAGCATCCGCCGAATGTCCCGCAGCGGAGGGAGGATCGGCTCTACAGATCGGGCAAGAGATCGCGGAGCGCAGGCGTCTCAGCAGTGTGCTCTGCCGCCAGCAGCGCATTCAGGACGGCGCGCGTCAGTGCGTCGGCGGCGGCCGTCCCTACCAGATCGGTATCCTCGCGCGGCAGACGTCCCCCTGCGGCCACGCGCTGCGCGCCGCCTGCTGAGAAGGCGAACACCACATCGCCGTCGAGCATCAGGTGCAGCGGGCGGAGAGCGCGCGCCAGCCCGTCGTGGGCCATATCGGCCACCTTCGCTAGATGGGTCTTGCTGAGCACAGCATTGGTGACCACCAGCGCAATAGTGGTAGCTGGTTCGCGCAATGCGGTAGCCGTGGTAGCAGGAGGCACCGGATCCGCGAAGCCGCCGGCCAGCGCGTAGGGCTGTCGGGTCACCGGGTGCAGCGGCGCGCCGATGGCGTTCACCACGACCAGGGCTGCCACCACTGCGCCGGTTGGGAGGTGTAAGGCTGCGGTGCCTAGGCCGCCTTTGAGCGGCACGCTGCCCGGCCAGCGCCCGCACCGCGCACCGGTGCCGGCACCGACGCTTCCCTGGGCAGGTGCAGCAGCGCTCGCCGCCTCCGCTGCCGCGTACGCCCACCCTTCTTCCGGCATGACCGATGCGTCACCGGCAGCAAGATCGTAAATCCCGGTGCCGACGACGATAGGCACCGGCCCGCCGGGCAGGTCCAGGCCTACCCCGCGCTCGCGCAGCCGGCGGGTGAGCGCGGCCGCGGCGGTGGTCAGCCCAAACACACTCCGCCCGGTGAGAAACGCCGCGTGCACTTCCTCGAGCCAGCCGGTTGGCTCCAGCCAGTCCACACCGATGGTGCACGGCGCCGAGCCGCGCACGCTGGCCCCGCCGGCTGCCGGCTCGTTAAACAGGACGACCGTCAAGCCAGTTTGGCCCTGCGCGTGCGTGAAGTGCCCCACCTGCACGCCGGGCACGTCGCACACCGAGCCGGGGTACAGCGGCCCGGCACTGACCTCAGAGGGCTGTTCGCTCGACATAGCTTCACTCCTAGCTTCGCTCCCCTTCGCCGTCAAGAAACAGCCAATCGCCGCGCGCCGGACCAGCGCGGTCATGCTAGCCCTGCTTGAGCCTGCCGTCAAGCCGGAGGACCTCTTGGCACCGACCTCTCTGTGAGCCACTGCTCGCCCCTTCAGGACAGATCTGTCGCCGGCGGTATAATGCGGCCGGTGCACGAGTATGCAAGCGCACTGCGGGACTGTATTCCTGCAGTTAAGCCTGCACAAACCACGATGGCGAGGAGCGACCATGGCTCTCACTGGACGTGCGGCGGTCGTGTCCGCCCCGTATGCTCCATTTGAAATCCGCGAGTACCCGGTGCCGGATCCAGGTCCCGGCGAGATCCTCGTACGCATCACCGCGGCGGGCGTGTGCGGGTCTGACCTGCACATCTGGCGCGGCGAAGTACCGCCGCTGCACCGCTATCCCAGCGTGGGCGGGCACGAAATGGCCGGTGTGGTGGCGAAGCTAGGCGCTGGCGTGACGGCAGATACGCTGGGCCGCCCTCTGCGGGAGGGCGATCGTGTGGCCTTCGCCTACTTCAACCCGTGCGGACAGTGCTTCACCTGTCTCTCCGGCACCACGGGTTGTCCCAACCGCTACCGTCTGCGTGCCCACCTCACGGCCGACGATCCACCGCACTTCCATGGCGCCTTTGCCGATTACTACCTTCTCAAGCCGCGCCAGTGGGTGTTCCGTGTGCCCGAGGGCCTGCCCGACGAACTGGTGGCGCCGGTCTCGTGCGCCCTCTCGCAGGTAGTGTATGGACTGCACAAGATCGGCATCTGGCTGGGGGATACGGTGGTGATCCAGGGCGCCGGCGGGCTGGGCCTGTACGCCGTCGCGGTGGCCAGGGATATGGGCGCTGGCCAGGTCATTTCGATCGACGCCATTCCCAGCCGCCTGGAGCTGGCGCGTGCGTTCGGTGCCGACCATACGATTAACATTCGGGAAGTGCCGCAGCGCGCCGACCGCGTGGCCCGAGTCCGGGAGTGGACTGGTGGCAGCGGCGCCGACGTGTGCGTCGAGGTTGCCGGCGTGCCAGCGGTGGTCCAGGAGGGCCTGGAGATGCTCCGCGCTGGCGGGCGCTATCTCATGATGGGCAACATCGTCCCCGGCGCGACGGCCGAGATCGTGCCGCACGACGCCGTGCGCTTGCCCAAGCAGCTCCTGGGCGTGCTCTCCTACGACGCCTGGGTCATCCCGCGGGCGCTCGACTGGCTGGTACGGGCGCGCTCGCGCTATCCCCTGGAGCGCCTGGTAGCGCGAACTTACCCGCTGGAAGAAACGACGCGCGCCTTCCAGGAGGCCGACTGGGCAGCGCAGCGAGGTGAGGTACCGCGGGCACTGATCCGGGTGATGGCCGGGTGAGAGGGCTGGGGGCAAGCCTGCGCCCGATCACAGCTCGCCGGGCATAGCCTCGAAGACGACGCCAAGCGTGGCTGCAGTATCCAGCCCTTCGGTATTGCGAGCGTACTCGCTGCCCTGGACGTTCAGGAAGGCCGCCTCACCGCCGAGGGCATAGGGCGCAGCGTGCCAGGTATCGACGTGCAGGACCACGGCTACCTGCTCATCGAGCAGAAAGGCGCGCACCTGGCTGGGATCGAAGGCCGCGCTGCCTGGCACCTCAGGTGGCGCGACGAACAGCACGCCGCGGGTCCCGCGCAGCGCCTGAAACAGCTGCTCCTGGTCGTGGTGCCGGTTCAGATAGCTGCAACGGAGCGGCTTCGGCTGCGCGTACATGATATTCGCGATCACCTGGCCCTCAGTGCAGACGAGCGTGTGTCGCTGCGGCCCGAGGATGGCCCCGAAGGGCCGCCATGTCTCTGGCGTGACGCGCTCGAGTGGGATACGCATCAGGCGGATGTCCATACAGAAATTCACCCCTCTTCAGCCGGGTGACGCAGCCTCGTGAATGTGTTTTGAGGACAAGACTACTTTGCCCGCAGAGCCTCGTCGAGAGCGATCTGGAGGCGCTGCTGGGCCTCGGTCAGCGCCTCGCGCACACCGGCCTCGCCCTTGAGGGCCCGCGCCAGCTGATCGCCAAAGGTGCCATAAAACTGGGCGGCGTTGGGCAGTAAGGGCAGCGCGTCGCTGGTGCCGAGCGCCTGGGTGAACGCTTTGAGCGCCGGATGCGAGCCAATATACGCAGTAAACTCCGGCTCCCGCGTTGTCGCATCGTATGCGGGCATCGTGCCTGCCATCCGAACGATCCGTGCGTTCACCTTGGGGCTAAGCGCCCAGAGAAGGAATTTCGCCGCGGCGGCGCGTTTGTCGGCGTTGTTGCTCTCAAAGATCATGGCATGGTGCGCAGCGACATAGGAATGGGGCTTCGTTTTTACCGGCATGGGAACCGCGCCGAACGGAATATTCGCCTCTTGCCAGGTAGGGATGCGATAGGCGCCCTGGGTCTCGAAAACCTGCTTGCCCTGGGCGAACAGGTTCGTCCCTAGCGTCATGACCCCATGCTTTTGGGCCAGGTCTACCAGATACTGCGTGGCCTCGATCACCTGCGGCGTGGTCACCGTCGCTTTTGTGCCGTCCTGGCTGAGCAGTGCACTGCCATTGCTGCCGGCCCAGTTCCACCAGTACACCGTCGTAGCGATGCCCCCGCCGGCCAGAAAATGTACAGCGTAGATATCCGGTGGTGTGCTGGCACGGCGGGCGACATCGACGAAGTCCTCCCAGGTCCAGCCTGCGCGTGGCTCGGTTAAGCCGCGCTCGGCCAGGAGAGCCGTATTGTAGTACATGGCAAAGCTGCTGCCATAGATCGGCACGCTGACCAGCCTGCCCTGCCAGTAGTGGGCCTTCAGAATGCCGGGATAGGCATCCTGCTTGCGCGCCGTCCAGTCGCGGAAGAGCTTCAGGTGTTGCTCGATGTCGGCAATGATAGCCGAGCCCACGAACGCCGCGGCGTTATCCCAGGTGAGGAACATTACATCTGGTGGAGTGCCCGCGGCCGCGGCTGCGGTAACCTTCGGTACCACAGCACCCTGCCCGGCGATGCTGGCGATCTCCAGCGTGATCTCGTTCTGGACTGTATTGAACTCCTCAATAACCTGCGTGCGTCCCCGACCCTCGGGTGTAGAGAGGAACTCCCAGTATTCGATGCGGACGTTTTTTCCCGTGAACGAGGGCTCTGCCGGTATCTGAGGCTCGCCGGGGCCGGATGGCCTGCCGCCAAGCGGGCGGCAGGCCACGGTCCAGAACATCCCGCTCATCATAGCGGCAGGCATTCCATGCATCAGCGCCGTTCGCCGGGTGAGCCGCTTCAGACTCTGCATGCTCCAGCTCCTGTCCAACCCCATCCGCTCTATGTATTTGTATCATCTCATCTATCCTCATGAGTAGCAACTCCCTGGCACATGAAGCTGAGACAGACATACGATGAGTGCGTCCCTCTGGTATGAGTATGTCTCCCTAGTAGAGGTATATACACATGCAGGATGCAGTGGCAGCGAACGATGGGACGCAGTGCAGCACAGGGCGGTGCCGCTTCGAAGTGCTGGAGACTTGCTAGAGCAGCGATAGAGAGTTGGTCAGAGGGACGGTGGTCCTGGCGCCAAGAGACACACGCCAGCCTTTCCGGGCTGGCGTGTGCGGAAGGCGGAGCCGGTGGGATTCGAACCCACGCTCCCCTTGTGGGGGAGGGCGGTTTAGCAAACCGCTCCGCTAACCACTACGGCACGGCTCCAGATGGGGGCTGGTCGGGACAGCGCCGGTGCGCTCGCCTGCTCGCACCGGCCGCACAGAGACGGTCCCGGCGGAGAGGGTGGGATTCGAACCCACGAAGCCTTACGGCTTACTCGCTCTCCAGGCGAGCCGAATCGTCCACTCTCGCACCTCTCCGTGCACGCAGTATTATACCATGGCCCCGGCCCAGCGCTGCAATCCACTGCGCCCGTCTTGGCACTGGCTGTGCCCGCGCGGTACCATATCGCCAACGCCGCTCGCTGCGCGCAGCTCGCGCCGCAGTGCTGTGGGCGGCTGCCGGCATGCTGCGCGCCTCAGTATTTGGCTTAAATTAAAACATAAACTAAACAACAACTAAACAACAGAGAAGGTACGAGAAAGCCGGGCTACTGGCGAATACATCGTCTGTGTCTCTGCTAGCCCGCATAGCCGTTCAGGAATTCAGTGACACCGACGACGCGACCACAGGAGTGACTTCCTAGCATGGCTCTTGCGACGAATATCGGCTATCCGCGCATCGGGCCCCACCGCGAGCTCAAGCGCGCCGTCGAGGCGTATTGGGCCGGCTCGATCGACCAGACGGCCCTGCTGGAGGCGGCCCGCGCTGTGCGCCAGGCGAACTGGCGGCGCCAGCAGGCCGCCGGGCTGGACCTGGTTCCGGTGAACGATTTCTCGCTCTACGACCACGTGCTGGATACCATCGCCTTGACCGGGGCAGTGCCGGCGCGCTATCGCTGGTCCGGCCAGACGGTCGACCTGGATACCTACTTCGCCATGGCCCGCGGCGTCCAACGGTCGGACCTGGACGTGCCTGCGCTCGAGCTGACGAAGTGGTTCGATACGAACTACCACTATCTCGTGCCCGACTTTGAGCCGGGAATCAGCTACCGCCTGGCATCGGAAAAGCCGTTTGCGGAGCTGGCGGAGGCCCAGGCCGAGGGCATTTCGGCGCGGCCGGTGCTGCTCGGTCCGCTGAGCTTCGTGCTGCTGGGCAAGGCCGATGGGGTCACCAGGGAGCAGGTGCTGGACGCGGTGCTTGAGGTGTACGCGACCGTGCTGCAGCGTCTGGCAGCACAGGGTGCGCAGTGGATCCAGCTCGATGAGCCGTGCCTAGTGCAGGACCGCACGCCGGATGAGCTTGCGCTCCTGGAGCGCGCCTACGCGCGCCTGGCGCCGGCAGCCGGCAGCGCGCACCTGCTGATCCAGACGTACTTCGGGGAGGTGGGCGAGGCTTACCCGTACCTGGTGCGGCTGCCCGTGCATGGCATCGGGCTTGACTTCGTGCGCGGGCGCGAGTCGCATCTCCGCTTGTTGCAGGAGCAGGGTTTCCCGGCGGATAAGTGGCTCGCTGCAGGCGTGATCAACGGGCGCAACGTGTGGGCTGCCGACCTCGACGACGCGCTGGGCCTGCTGGGAGAGATCGTGGAGACGGTGCCAGCCGAGCGCCTGATGATCCAGCCATCCTGCTCGCTGATGCATGTGCCGATCGACGTGCAGATGGAGCGGCATCTGGATCCGGAGCTGAAGAGCTGGCTGGCCTTTGCTGACCAGAAGCTGACCGAGGTGGTGGCGCTGACGCGGGCGCTCAACGAGGGTGAGCAGGCCATCGCTGCTCAGCTCGCCGAGAGCCGTGCCCGGCAGGAGGCGCGCCGGCGCAGCCCGCGCCTGACCAATCCGGCGGTGCGGGAGCGACTGGCTGCTCTGGACGAGTCGGCGTACCACCGCGCCTCGCCCTACCCCGAACGGCGTAAGGCTCAGCGCGCTCACCTGAACCTGCCGCTGCTGCCTACCACCACGATTGGCTCGTTCCCGCAGACGCCGGCGGTGCGGCGCATGCGACGGCGCTTTTACGATGGCGAGATCTCCCAGGAAGAGTACGAGCGCTTCCTGGAGCAGCAGATCGCGCGGGTCATCCGGCTGCAGGAAGAGCTGGGCCTGGACGTGCTGGTGCATGGGGAGTACGAGCGCACCGACATGGTGGAGTACTTCGGCATGCAGCTCGAGGGGTTCGCCTTCACCGAGCACGGCTGGGTACAGTCCTACGGCTCTCGTTATGTTAAGCCTCCGATCTTGTACGGCGATGTGCAACGCAAGGGGCCGATGACGGTGCGCTGGTCGACCTTCGCCCAGGCGCAGACGACCAAGCCGGTGAAGGGCATGCTCACCGGCCCGGTGACGATCCTGAACTGGTCGTTCGTGCGCGAGGACCAGCCGCGCGCGGAGACGTGTCGCCAGATCGCCCTGGCCATTCGTGATGAGGTGCTGGATCTGGAGCGTGCCGGGCTGCGGGTCATCCAGGTGGACGAGCCGGCGCTGCGCGAGGGGCTGCCGCTGCGGCGCGCGCACTGGCAGGAGTACCTCGACTGGGCAGTACGCTGCTTCCGCCTGGCCACGTCGGGCGTGAAGGACTCGACGCAGATGCACACGCACATGTGCTACAGCGACTTCGAGGACATCATCGATGCTATCGCTGCCCTGGATGCCGACGTGCTGTCAATCGAGAACGCCCGCTCCGAGGCGGTGCTGCTGGAAGTCTTCCGACGCACCGGCTATCCGCAGGAGATCGGGCCGGGCGTGTATGATATCCACTCCCCGCGCATTCCCTCGGTGGAAGAGATCGAGCAGCGGCTGCGCGCGGCGCTGGAGGTGCTGCGCCCCGAGCAGCTGTGGGTCAATCCCGACTGCGGGCTGAAGACGCGCAGCGAGCGCGAGGTGATCCCCGCCTTGACCAACATGGTCGAGGCAGCGCGGCGGGTGCGGGCGTCCCTTGGCGTGCGGGCGTAGGGTGCGTGGAGAGACCTCACCCCTAGCCCCTCTCCCTAGCAGAGAGGGGAGGAGGGTATGCGCCGGCCTCCCGGCATTCCCGCCACGACCCCTCTCCCTAGCGGAGAGGGGAGGGGGGCAGCGCTGGGCAACACGCCGGCGGGTACGCCTCCGCTCCCCAGCGGAGGGAGGAGGCGCTCCTGCGGCTCGGTGTTCCTCGCCGCGTCCCCCTCTCCGCTACAGAGAGGGGAGGAAAGGCGAATAATTATTCGCCCCTCCCGTCTGTGGTGGCGGTGTTGCGGTCACTCGACGTCCATCATGCCGGCGTCGGCGATCCAGCGCTCGAACCCCGCGGTGAGGCCGCCGTCGATCACAAAGGTCGCGCCGTTCGCGAAGGTGCATTGGTCCGAGGCTAGGAAGAGGGCGCAGGCGGCGATCTCCTCCGGCCGACCGACGCGGCGCACCGGATACCACTGGGCGATGCGGTTCAGGATCTCCGGGTCGCGCTGGAGCAGGGCATCCCACACCGGGGTGTGGACCGTCCCTGGGGCGATGGCGTTACAGCGGATGCCTTTGCGCCCGTACATCACGGCAATGTTTTTAGTTAGGTTGATGAGACCTGCTTTCGCCGCGCTGTAGGCGATCTCGCCGAACGACATGAGGCCGTTCACCGAGGCGATGTTGATGATCGTCCCGCTCCCCTGGGTGAGCATGTGTGGCAGCACCGCCTTGCTGCACAGGAACGGCGCGGTGAGCGTGACGGCCAGGTTGCGGTTCCACGTCTCCTCGTCAGTGTCGAGCAGTCCATTCCCTTTGACGTACAGTGCGTTATTCACAAGCACGTCGATGCGGCCGTGCCGCGCGATCACCTGCTCGACCATGGCCTGCACCTGTGCCCAGACCGACACGTCACAGCGGTAGGCCTCGCAGGTGCCGCCGGCACGGCGCACGTCCTGGGCGAGCGCCTCTGCCGCGGCCTCGTTAATCTCGGCGATCGCCACCGCTGCCCCCTCCTGGGTGAAGAGGTGGGTCATAGCGCTGCCAATGCCCCCAGCGCCGCCGGTGATGATCACGACCTTGCCCTGGAGCTGCCCGGTCCCTTGCCCGGGGAGCGCTGATGGCCTGGGGTCCATCTCTGATCCTCACCTCCAGTTGCTGAAGATCCGCTTCCTCTGCTTCTCTTCATCCATGTCCTTGTGGGCTCTGCCAAGACGCTCCTTGGCCGGACATCCCTCGGCCAGACATTGAAGAGCCATGTGGCGCAGGGAGATGCTGCGTGATCTGCTCAGAGTATAGGTGTGACCGGCAAGGATTGTCGATGGGTCACCAGAGGAGTTGACGGCGGTGCGCGGCCGCCATACACTGCCTGGCCGCGTGAACCAGGGCACGTTGCGGGAGGAGTGAGCCGAATGACCACGCAACTGGGCATAGGGATTATTGGTGCAGGGCGGGTGGCCGTCAGTCATGCGCGGGCCGCGAAGAGCGTGTCCGGCGTGGCGCTGCGTGCGGTGGCGGAGATCGATGCACAACGGCTGGCCGGCTTCCTGGCGGAGCACGGTGGGGAGGGCGTGCGCGGGTATGGCGATTACCATGAGCTTCTGCGCAGTCCCGACATCGATCTGGTGATCGTGGCGTTGCCGCACTGGCTGCATGCCTCGTGTGCCATCGATGCCGCCGAAGCGGGGAAGCACGTCCTGGTAGAGAAGCCGATGGCCCTCGCGCTGGAGGAGTGCGACCGCATGATCGAGGCGGCGCAGCGAAACGGCGTCGTGCTCGCCGTTGGGCTCACCCATCACTTTCATCCGGTTCCGTCGTTTGCGCGGCAGCTCCTGCACAGCGGGCGTTTCGGGGCGATCGTGTGGGGGAGCGAGGTTGCCTACAGTCCACGGCGCTTTGGCTCGAATCCGCTGTGGTTCTTCGATCGGGCGAAGGGTGGCGGCCAGCTCCTGGCCAACGGGGTACACTACATCGACCGGCTGCTCTGGACCATTGGCGCGACGCCGGTGGCGGTGAGCGCCATCGTCGGCACATACTTCAACGACTACCCAGCGGACGACGGTGCAGTGCTATTCATCCGCTTCGACACGGGGCAAGCGGCCACCCTGCACCTCACCGGGCATTACCATGCGTTCAGTTACGCTGCGGCGGAGTACATGTGCACGCGCGGCTTCGTGCGCTACATCGGGCGGGAGGTATGGACCACCGACCCGGACAACCTGGATGCCAAGGAGTTGGTGGCAGTGCCAGTGCCGCCCGGCAACGGCTTTGCCCGGCAGCTTGAGGATGTAGCGCGGGCGATCCGCGAGCGCGGCGAGCCGGCGGTGCCAGGTGAGTGGGGCAGGCAGGTGATGGCGGTGCTCTTCGCCGCCGAGGAGTCGGCACGCAGTGGCCGCGAAGTGCGGCTCGAGGGCCGGCTGTAGCAGTGTGCCACGATCGGTGCGCTAGCGGCTCTCGTCCGCGGCGTAGCGGTGCAGGATGCGTTCGAGTGCACCGGCCAGGCCCAGCGCTCGTTCGCGCTGCGCCCGCAGGGCCTGGAGCCGGCGAGCGCGCTGGCGTGGAGAAAGCAGGGCGAGCTCGCGTTCCAGGAGATCGGCGCGGGCGGCCCAGTCGTCGGGCAGGGCATGCAAGAGCGTGGCCCAGGCTGTGCGGGCCCGTCCAGCTGCAGGTGCCAGCCCTATGGCTACTTGTGCGCGCCGCAGCGCCGCTTCGCCCTGCTCACGCACCTGGCGGGCGAGGCGCGCCACATCACGCGCGGAAAGCGCCTGGGCTATGGTCACACTCACCAGCGGTTCATGCAGCTCCTGGGGGAGGCTGACCACCGGGCGCAGGTGGAATTCTGTGAGGCCAGCTTCAGCCGCCCGCGCGGCTGCAGCGGGCGCCAGCCGGTTGAGCGCCATCAGATGGTAATACTGTTCCAAACTGAAGCCAGTGAGGGCGAGCACCCAGTCGCGCACCAGGCGGGCCAGGTCGCGCTCGCTGCGGACCTGGCGCAGGTCGTCGTCGCTGGGGCCCTGGCGGCCGTCGTACGCGCGTACAACGGCGCCTTCTATGCCGGGCGCTGTGGCTTCTGACCCAACGTGTCCCGCCCCCTCGGCAGCGGTATCTCTCCCTTCCGGCGGCTCATCGTACGCGCGTACATCGAGGTCGCCCGGCTCGGGTCCGGCGGCTGGCCAGCCCAGTCGCTCGCGCAGCGCAGCCTCGCAGGCGCTATAGAGCGCCAGGAGGGCCCGCGCCTTCTCGATAGCCGTGAGGTCCTCCCGCTGCACATTGAGCACCAGCGGGCGCACCAGGGCATCGACCGACGAGGCCTCCTCGGCCACGATCGCCGGAACATCAGACAAGCCGGCCAGGAGCGCCGCCAGGCAGCGGCGGTGACCGTCGCGCAGCACCAGGCGTGCGCCGCGCTGTACCACGAAGACCGGCTGCAAGATCCCCTGTGCGCGGACACTCGCCGCCAGGGCCTCGAGCCGCCGTCGTACTTCCTGCCAGCGCCCCGGCGTCGCGGCCAGGCGGTCGAGGGCTGCCAGCAGTCCGGCCGGCGTCGCCTCACCCCGCGCGATCAACTGCTGCAATGTCCCCTCCGGCACCAGCTCCCGCGGCTGGTGCTCCAGCTCCAGCGCGCCCAGCGGGACCAGCCGCACGACCGGCAGTGCCGGCCGCTCCAGAGCAACTTTGGAGGCACTGCCCAGGGCCGGCAGCGCCGGGGCAGCGCTGTCCGGCCCGGCATGGTCGCGAAAGGGATCGCGGCGGACGCGGCCGCTGGTTCGTCTCCGAGCCGGACCCACGATCGAACTATCCCTTACGCTTCCCATCGAGTCTCTCCGCCACCTGACGGTACGCGTCGGCCACCTCATGCGCCGGGCGGTAGCGCGTCAGCGCTACCCCGGCCTGCGACGCCTCGCCCACGCGCACGCTCCGCTTGATCTCGCCCAGGATGGGAATGCCGCGTGCCTGGGCGAAGGCACAGATCTGCTGGGCCATCTCGCGATTGTACTGCGGCCGTGCGTCATAGTTGGTCAGCAGGATGCCCTCCACCACGAGGTGGGGATTGAGCTTGTGGCGCTGCACCGCGGTGATCATGCGCAGCAGGCTGGCCAGCCCGCGCGCCGCCAGGTGCTCCGGCGTCACCGGGATGAGACAGCCAGTGGCGCAGGTGAGCGCATTGATGGGCAGCAGCGTCAGCGAGGGCTGGCAGTCGATCAGGATCCAGTCGTAACGCGGGATCACAGGCAGCAGCACCTCGGAGAGTACGTACTCGCGGCGCAAGCGCCCTAGCAGCTCCGGCTCTGCCTCGGCCAGCTCGATGCTGCTGCCAAGCAGGTCCAGCCGATCCTCAACCGCAACGATGTAGTCGCCGGTGCGTACCTCGCGGCCGGCCACCACCTCGCACATGGCCGTGTACACCGTCCCCGGCAGCGCGGCCTGATCGATCCCGGCGATCTCGGTGAGCGCGGCCTGCGGATCCAGATCCACCAGCAGCGTCCGCCGGCCGCGCTCGGCCAGTGCGGCGCCGAGCGCGAAGGCGGTCGTGGTCTTGCCCACGCCGCCCTTCTGATTAGCGATAGCAATGATGCGGCACGCTCCGCCCATGGAGGCTCCTGCCTTCTCGCGCCCCAGCGCACCTGCGTGCGCTGCGCACCTGCAGACACGAGCGAACGGCCCGGAAGACGCGACGAAGAGTATACGTCGGTGCGGCCGCTGGGGCAACGTGCCGGGCATAGCCAGGTACTCCCACATTGCAGGAGCTATTCCCGCGTTGTTTCACGCCTAACGGGCTGGAAGCTACCGGCGGAATAGATAGTGTTGATCTAAGGGAATGATGATGTCGAGAGTGTGTGGTGTGGGCGAGAGGGAGGAAGGAGGGAAGAGGGGACGCTCCACCCTCTTCCCTCCTGTCTCACTCCCCGACGTCTACCCGCAAGGCCAGAGCGGTCGCTGCCGCACGCAAGAGTTCGAGGGCACGCAGTCGGGCCGGTTGGTCAAACCGTGCGGATGGCGCGGCGATGCCGAACGCGCCGGCCAGGTCCGCGCCGCTGCCAGCGGGCACTGCCAGCCCGGCCAGCCCCTGCTCGTATTCATCGACTTCGGTAGCGTACCCCTGCGCCCGCACCTGCCGGAGCTCCTGCGCCAGCGCCTGGGGATCGGTCAACGTGCGCTCGGTGCAGCGCACGAGGCCCTGCCGTACCACCTCGGCGGCCCGCTCGGGCGGTCCGAAGGCGAGCAGGACCTTGCCGGGGGCGGTGGCGTGCAGCGGCAGCCGCATGCCTGGAACCCAGAAAACGCAGAGCACGGCCCGCGGCCGGGCCGAACATACCACCAGAGCGGACGGCTCACCGGCCACGTCGTACATGGCGAAGCAGGCCGTCTCGCCGAGCTCCGCGGCTAGCCGCTGCACCAAGGGACGCGCGGCCTCTGCCAGACCGGCCGCCCCGGCGCGGCCGCCCCGCAGGCGCAGCACGGCCGGACCGAGGAGATAGCGGCGTGAGTCAGGCTCTACCGTGAGGTAGCCTCGCCGCGCCAGCAGCGCAGCGAGCCGGTGCGCCGTGGAGAAAGGCAGTCCCAGCGCAGCGGCGATCTCTCCAGCGCGCAGGCCGTGCGTGCTTGCTGCGACTGCCTCCAGTACGTCCAGCAGCCGCTCGGCAGATTGGATCCGGTAACTATCGCGTGGCATGCTGCGCGACTCCCTGTCCGTTCAAGCGTTACCGCATTGCCTCGCGCGCAACGGGCCTTGACAGGGCAGCAGCTCGCCGCGTACAGTAGAACGCCAGTTCCATGCAGCAACCATGCAGCACGCCCGATCGGGCGCAAGGCCGGAAAAGCCGGAGAGGAGGACCCGCACGGTGGAGCGTACGGACAACAGCCCCACGCAAGCGATGGCGCAGGACTGCATTATCGTACGCGGTGCCTACGAGCACAACCTCCGCCATGTGGACGTCGCCCTGCCGCGCTACCGCCTGAACGTTCTCACCGGCGTGTCCGGTTCCGGGAAATCCTCTCTCGCGTTCGACACTATTTTTAAAGAAGGCCAGCGCCGCTACCTGGAGTCGCTCTCGGCCTACGCGCGGCAGTTCCTGGGACAGATGGAGAAGCCCCGCGTCGAGCATATTGAGGGGCTCTCGCCGACAGTCGCCATTGACCAGAAGACGACGTCGCGCAACCCGCGCTCGACCGTGGGCACCATCACCGAGGTCTACGACTTCCTGCGCGTGCTGTTTGCTCGCGCTGGCACACCGCACTGTCCCCGCTGCGGCCGCGAGGTCGAGCCCCAGCCGCCTGACACGATCATCCAGCATATTATGGGCCTGCCGGCCGGCACGCGCCTGCAGCTCCTGGCACCGGTCATCCGCGACCGCAAGGGCGAGCATCGCGAGCTGCTGGCCACGCTGAAGGCCCAGGGCTATGTGCGCGCCCGCATCGACGGCGAGGTCCGCTCGCTGGACGAGAAGATCGAGCTCTCTCGCTACAAGCGCCACACCATCGAGGTGGTGGTCGATCGCCTGGTCGTGGACGAAGAACAGCGCCAGCGCGTGGCCGATTCGGTCGAGACGGCGCTTGAGCTGGGCAAGGGCTTAGTCATCGTGCTCACGGACGCGGGCGAGCAGCTCTTCAGCCGCTATGGCGGCTGCCCGGACTGCGGGATCCATCTCCCCGAGCTTGAGCCGCGTATGTTCAGCTTCAACAGCCCGCACGGTGCCTGTCCGCACTGTAAGGGGCTGGGCAAGCTGATGGAGATCGATCCCGACCTGGTTGTGCCGGATAAGACCAAGAGCATCCGCCAGGGAGCGATCGCTACGACGACCTCGACGGGCTACACACTGTACAGCCGCCTGGGTCCGCAGGGCTGGGAGAGCCTGGCGCGGGCGTTCGGCTTCGGCCTGGATGTGCCCTGGCAGGAGCTCTCCGAAGAGCACCGCCGGCTGATCCTGTACGGCGCCGGGCGGCGCAAGTTCGAGTACCGCTGGAGCTGGCAGAGCCAGGATGGCAAGGCCAAGGGCGAGGGGGTGGAGCTTCGCCGCTGGGAGGGTATTATCCCGGCGCTGCGCCAGGCCTACGAGCAGTCGGGAAGCGAGTTGATCGAGCAGTTCATGAGTTTTCGCACCTGTGAGGCCTGCGGTGGGTCGCGCCTGCGTCCGGAGAGCCTGTCGGTCACCTTCCACGGCAAGAGTATTGTGGACGTCGCTCGCATGGCGGTCGACGAATGCCTGGCCTGGGTGAACTCCCTGCAGCTCAGCGAGCGGGAGGCGGCGGTGGCTGCGCCGCTACTGCGCGAGATCCGCATGCGGCTGGGCTTCCTGTGCGATGTGGGGCTCACCTACCTTACCCTGGACCGCTCTGCGGACAGCCTCTCCGGAGGCGAGGCACAGCGCCTGCGGCTGGCCTCCCAGCTCGGCTCCGGCCTGGAGGGCGTGCTGTACGTGCTCGACGAGCCGTCGATCGGGCTGCATCACCGTGATAACGGGCGGCTCTTGCGCACTTTGGCCCGCCTGCGCGACCGCGGGAACACCGTGCTGGTGGTCGAGCACGACGAGGAGACCATCCGCGCAGCCGACTACGTGGTGGACGTTGGCCCGGGCGCCGGCCGCGAGGGCGGGACAGTCGTGGCGACCGGCCGCGCGAGCAATATCGCTGCCACGCCGGGGTCAATCACCGGCCAGTACCTCTCCGGCGTCAGGCACATTCCTATTCCCGAAAAACGCCGCAGCGGCACCGGTCAGGTGCTGCGCATTGTGGGCGCCCGTGCCAATAACCTCCAAAACATCACGGTGGAGATTCCCCTTGGCTGCTTCGTGTGTGTGACCGGCGTCTCCGGTTCGGGCAAGTCCACGCTGGTGGACGAAGTGCTGAAGAAGGCGCTGGCCCAGCGGCTGCACGGAGCGAAAGACCGCCCCGGCGAGCATGACCGCATCGAGGGCATCGAGCATATCGACAAGGTCATTGAGATCGACCAGAGCCCCATTGGGCGCACGCCGCGCTCGAACCCGGCCACGTACATCGGCGTCTTCGATCACATCCGTGCGCTCTTCGCCAAGCTGCCGGAGGCGCGCGTGCGCGGGTACAAGCCGGGCCGCTTCTCGTTCAACGTCAAGGGCGGGCGCTGCGAGGCGTGCGGCGGCGGGGGCACGCGCGTAGTCGAGATGCAGTTCCTGGCCCCCGTGGAAGTGCCCTGCGAGGTGTGCGGCGGCCTGCGCTACAACAACGAGACGCTCAAGGTCAAGTACAAAGGCAAGACCATCAGCGATGTGCTGCAGATGTCGGCCGCCGAGGCACTGGAGTTCTTCGAGAACGTGCCGGTGATCAAGCGCTATCTCCAAACGCTCGTCGATGTGGGCCTAGGCTACATGCAGCTCGGCCAGTCGTCGACGACTCTCTCCGGCGGCGAGGCCCAGCGGATCAAACTGGCCGAGCAGCTCGCCCGCCCGGCCACCGGCCGCACGCTCTATATCCTGGACGAGCCTACCACCGGCCTGCACTTCCTTGACGTACACCGCCTTCTTGACGTGCTCCAGCGCCTGGTCGACCGCGGCAACACGGTGCTGGTCGTGGAGCATAACCCGGACGTGATCAAGGTGGCCGACTGGATCATCGACCTTGGACCGGAGGGCGGCGCAGCGGGCGGGCGGGTGGTGGCGACCGGCACACCCGAGCAGGTAGCGCAGGTCGAGCAGTCGCACACCGGGCAGCTCATCAAACAAATCTTGTCCGGTGGAGGACCGGCGCTCTCCATTGCGCCCGGCGAGCTTCAGGCTGACGGCCTGCCGCGCCGCCGGCTGCTGCAGGTGCGCGGCGCCCGCAAGCACAACCTCAAAGGGATCGACGTCGAAATTCCCAAGAACGCTCTGACCGTGGTCACCGGCGTGTCTGGCTCCGGGAAGTCTACGCTGGCGCTGGACACCATCTTCGCCGAGGGGCAGCGCCGCTTCGTGGAGTGCCTGTCGTCGTACGCGCGCCAGTTCCTGGGCCGGCCGGACGACGCCGCGGTCGAGCGCATCGAGGGACTAGCGCCGGCCATCGCCATTGACCAGAAATACGCGGCGCGCTCGCCGCGCTCGACCGTCGCCACCTCGACCGAGATCTATGACTACCTGCGCCTGCTCTTCGCTCGCCTGGGTCGGCCACACTGCCCTGAGTGCGGCGCGCCCCTGGTTGGGCTCACCTCCAGCCAGATCGTGGAGGCGATCATGGCGCTCCCGCTGGGGGGCGAGCCGGTTGTGCTCCCGCAGCCGCCGACGGCGTCGGTGAACGGCTACGCTCATGGCGAGCATGCCGGCGCCGAGCCGGTCCGCCGCGTGGCCGAAGTCGCAGTGGTCTACGAAACGGCGCCGCCCATGCGGGTCCAGCTCCTGGCGCCGGTTGAACGCGGCCTGGCGGGCGACTGCCGTGAGCTCTTCCGTCAACTCCTGCGCGAGGGCTTCGTGCGCGTGCGCGCTGACGGCCGAATAATTGACATAACTGAACCGAACGTGGGACTGGATCCGGCACGCGAGCACGATATCGATGTGGTGGTGGACCGCCTGACCATCGAGCCGGAGTCGCGCGGGCGGCTAGCGGACTCAGTCGAGCTGGCGCTGGCGCGCGGAGAGGGCCTGCTGTACGTGCTCTTGTCGGATGGCCGGCAGCTGGCCTTCAGCCAGCGCCCAGCGTGCCCTAACGGCCACATGGTGCTGGATCACGAGCTTGCGCCTAGGCTCTTCAGTCCAAACTACCATGCCGGCGCCTGCGAGGAGTGCAAGGGACTGGGCGTCGTGCGTACGCTGGATCCAGCTCTGGTCGTGCCTGACCCGGAGCGCTCCTGCTACGACGGGGCGATCGCCCTGCTGGACCGCCGCGAGCTGGAGCGCGGCTGGTGGGCCAACCAACTTAAATCTGTCGCCCGCTCCTTCGGCATCGATCTGGCCTGCCCGTGGAAGGATCTGCCCGAAGAGCACCGCCGCATCCTGCTGTGGGGCTCGGGCGGGCGGACGTATCTCCTGCGCAAGGAAGGGCGTGGCAAGGACTACCACTACGAAGTCGAGAAGGAGCGTGAGTGGAAGGGCCTTATCCCCATGTTCATGGGGTGGTACCACCAGACCAAGAACCAGCGCTGGCAGCAGTGGCTGGAAGGCTTCATGCGCGAACTGCCCTGCCCGGCCTGTAACGGCGAGAAGCTGCGCCCGCTCTACCGCGCCGTGCGCTTCTGCGGCAAAGCCATCGGCGACATCGGCCGCATGACCGTGCGTGAGGCATACGAGTTCTTCTCAAACCTGCCGCTTACGCCGACCGAGCAGCAGATCGCCGAGCAGGCGTTGCGCGAGGTGCGCCATCGTCTCCAGTTCCTGATCAATGTTGGTCTCGACTACCTCACGCTCCACCGGCTCACCTCGACCCTCTCCGGCGGCGAGGCGCAGCGCATCCGTCTGGCCACCCAGGTCGGTATGAAGCTGGTGGACGCCCTCTATGTGCTGGATGAGCCATCCATCGGGCTGCACCAGCGCGATGTCGGCCGCCTGCTGGCAACGCTGCGTGAGCTGGTGAACCTGGGCAACACCGTCATCGTCATCGAGCACGACGAGGAGACCATGCGTGCGGCCGATTACCTGGTGGATCTCGGTCCGGGTGCGGGACGGAGTGGCGGCGAGGTGGTCGCTCAGGGCACCTTCGAGGACATCCTGCGCTCGCCCGTGTCGCTCACCGGGCGCTACCTGCGCCAACGCGACCGATTGATCCGTCGCGAACGGCGGCGCGGCAGCGGTGCCTGGCTGACCATCCGCGGCGCTCGCCAGCATAACCTCAAAAACATCGACGTCGCCATCCCGCTCGGGACCTTTGTGGCCGTGACCGGCGTGTCGGGCTCGGGCAAATCGACCCTGGTGTCCGACGTGCTGGCCCAGGCGCTGGCGGCGCAGCTCCATCGGGCGAATGTGACGCCGGGCGCGCACGACTGCATTGAGGGCGTCGAGCATCTCAGCAAGGTCATTGTGGTGGACCAGAGCCCCATCGGCCGCTCGCCGAAGTCCAACCCGGCCACGTACACCGGGGTGTTCGACCATATTCGCGCGCTGTTTGCCCAACTGCCGGAGGCGCGTGTGCGCGGCTATGACAAGTCCCGCTTCAGCTTCAACGACCCGAAGGGACAGTGCCACCACTGTGAGGGCAACGGCGTCCTGCGCATCGAGATGCACTTCCTGGCCGATGTCGAGGTCCCCTGCGATCACTGTGGCGGCAAGCGCTATAACCCCGAGACGCTGGCGGTGAAGTACAAGGGCAAGAGTATCGCCGACGTGCTGGCCATGACGGTCGAGCAGGCCGAGGAGTTCTTTGCCCATGTGCCGCCGGTGCATGCCATCCTGCGCACGCTGCGTGAAGTCGGGCTGGGCTACATGCAGCTCGGCCAGTCCTCCACCACACTCTCCGGCGGTGAGGCCCAGCGCCTGAAGCTCGCCACCGAGCTCTGCCGACCCAGCGGTGGCCGCACGCTGTACATCCTGGACGAGCCAACGGTCGGCCTGCACTTCGCCGACGTCGAGCGGCTGCTTGCTATCCTCCACCGCCTGGTGGAGGCCGGCAACACGGTGCTGGTGGTCGAGCATAACCTGGACGTGATTGCCAGCGCCGATTACGTGATCGACCTGGGGCCCGAGGGCGGCGACGCAGGCGGGTACGTAGTCGCCTGCGGCACTCCTGAGGAGGTCGCGCAGTGCGAGGCGTCGCACACCGGCCGCTACCTGCGCCAGAAGCTGGGCCTCGCCGCCGAGGCCGCGGGCGCGAACCAGAGCTTAAGCGTTTGGGCAGGAACCGAACGCCGTAAAGGCTCGGAATGACCTTCTCGCTGAGGCAGAGCGCTGGCTTCCGCGACAGCGGCGGTGCAGCGGGATATGGTAGGGGCAAATAATCGTTCGCCCCTAACGGGGGTGGATCCGAACCACCGATTGCGACATTGCACCCTGGTTCATACAGCGCGACAATGCGACCTGCGTTTTAGGCACTGTGCTCTCAAGTGTCTATCCTCACGGTAAGCCATTTGCCGGGAGAGCACAGCATGATCCTCATGTCGTGATCCTCATGGGAGGAGCAGGCAGCATGATCCAGCAGCGTTCTCATTCCATGCGGACGTTCAGTGCCTTCGGAGCCGGCGCTCGGATGCACTCGACCCGGCGTGCGATGCTCTTGCTGGCCGCGGCAGCCGGCACTCTTCCAGCGTGTCGTGCCGGCGGGCAACGGGCACCGGCTCAGCAGGCTGGTATCCCTACGCTCCAGCCGGCAACGATTGAATGGTACAAGTACCTCAACCCAGCTCAGGCGCAGCAGGCACCGCAGTTCCTGGATCAGTTCCACGCGAGCAACCCGGAGATAACTGTGAAACTCACCATTCGGCCTGGTGGCGCAGCTGAGTACATGGAGAAGCTCGTGGCGATGGTTGTCGCCGGGCAGCCGCCGGACGTGCTCCAGATCCACGGTGCTGCCTATCTAGCGGTGACGCTGGGCCTGGCGCAGGACATCTCGGACCTCATCCGCCGCGATAAGATCGACACGTCGAAGTTCAACCAGCTTTTGTTCGAATACGGCTCCCAGTGGCAGGGGAAGACCTACGGCCTGCCGTTCGCCAACCAGGCGGAGGCGGTAGCGCTGATCTACGACCGCAATCAGCTCCAGGCCGCCGGCCTGCCCGAGCCCCCTGAGCGCTGGAACGATCCTTCCTGGACCTGGGAACGGTTCGTGGAGATGGCCAGGTGGCTGGTCAGGATCGGTCCGGACGGCCGCACCGCAGTGCACGGCCTTAACCGGCTCGGTAGCGTCGTGCTGATGCCGCAGTCCATGTTCGGCGGCACCTGGATTAACGATGACTATAAGACGGTCGTGTGCGACAGCCCTGAGATGATCGCGGCCTACCAGGCGTTCGTGGATCTGCGCTGGAAGCATCGGGTGTGGCCGCAGCCCGGGGAAAGCGCCGACTTCCGGCAACGTACCACGGCGTTCAGCGTGCTGGGCGCCTGGGAGCTACTAGAGTACGCCAATCTGCCGGCCGACCTGGACTGGGCGTTTGCACCGTTCCCCAAAGGCACGGCAGTAGCGAGGGCCAGCCCGCAAGCCTATATCTTCGACCACAAGATCGCCAACGGCTCGAAGTACCGCGAGCACGCCTGGCGGTTCATGCGCTGGCTGACTGAGGGCTCGCGCCTCGCCTTCTTCGAGGGCAGGCCGCCGGCTGTGCGCGACGACGTGCCGCGCTGGACGGCCGAGATTTTCAAGAACCGCCCGAACGTACGCGTCTCGGTCGTCACCGAGGCGTACAACAACGCTGTGCGGCCAGAACTGCTCTTCTTCCACCCGAAGTGGGCCAGCGACATCAATGCGGTAGTCACGAACCAGTTCTGGAACCCGGTGTTCAACGGGGAGAAGGGGGTTGAGGCCGGTCTGCGGGAGGTGAAGCCGCGCCTCCAGCAGATCGTGGCGACTTGACCGCTGCCACCTGCACCGGATACGATTGAGCCACGCGCCGGTCGCAGGCGCGTGGGCGATGGGGTCCGCCCGTGAGGCAGCGCCCTGCCTCCGAACCGCCGGTGTGCTGATGGCTCCTGGATGCGCACAACCACGCATTCGGGAGCTTTCTTTTTGCGTGAAAAGTGAAACTTGTCAAGCAAGTGTCAAGCAAGTGTCAAGCATAGGTCGACGAAGCAGTGGACAAGAGATGCTCTCAGACTATCTCTTAATCATGGCCGGCGCCGTGCTGGGAGCAAACGCGCGCTACCTCGTCTCGCTCTGGGCGGCCCAACGGTACGGCCCGGAGTTCCCGCTGGGGACATTGCTGGCCAACATCACGGGCAGCCTGCTCCTCGGCTTTGCTGTCGCTCTGGCCGCGCGGTGGCCGGTCGGATCCGCGCTTTCGCCCCTGGTGGCGGTGGGTTTCTGCGGCTCCTACACGACCTTCTCGACGCTGGCCTACGAGACCGTCGCGCTGGCGCGCCAGCGCAGCTATGGTGCCGCCCTGGCAAACGTCCTGGCCAGTGTGCTGCTGGGCGTTGCCGGAGCGGCCCTGGGCGCACGCCTGGCCGGGGCGCTGGTCGCGAACAGCAAAGGATAACATTACATAACATTACATAATGATGGATGGTCGCACAGATGCAGAGATGGGGTGGCTTCGAGCGCCGCAGCGAGACGGCGGTCATGCCCGAGGCGCCGGGCCTGGCGCCGCAGCAGACGCCACAGAGTGCTAAGCGGGACATGCCAGTGCCTGCGCAGCGCGCGACCCGAGCCGGCGGCCTGATGGCGCTGCGGGCGAGGATGGCGCCCCACCTGGCGATCAGCCTGGGCGCCCTTCTGGGGGCGCCGGCACGCTACCTGGTGTCTGGATGGGCGGTGCAACGCTGGGGCAGCGCCTTCCCGTTCGGCACGCTGCTCATCAACGTCACCGGCAGCCTACTTCTCGGCTTCTATCTCACCCTGGTCACCGAGCGGTTCAGCGGGCGGCCCGCCATACGACTGTTCGTGGCGACCGGCTTCCTTGGCAGCTATACGACGTTCTCGACCTTCAGCGTGGAGACGCTGCGCTTGCTAGAGCGGGGAGACCTCGCTGGCGCCTGCGCCAACGCTGCCGTGAGCCTGCTTCTCACCCTGGCGGCGGTTCTCACGGGCATACTGGCCGCGCGGGCGTTGTGAAGACCCGATCTGGCGGACGAGCACGGGACAGGACGCATGGAGATCACAGGCACGGCGCGGCGAGTGCGCATCTACATTGACGAGGGTGATACCTGGCAGGGGCGGCCGCTCTATATCGCTATCATCGAGCGGCTGCGTCGTGAGGGCGCGGCCGGGGCCACTGTGCTACGCGGGATGGCCGGCTTCGGCGCGCACAGCCAGATCCACACGGCCGGCCTCGAGGTGCTGAGCGCGAACCTGCCGCTGGTCATTGAGTGGGTCGATCATCCCGAGCGGGTGGCACGGCTGCTGCCTGAGATCAGTCACATGGTCGTTGAGGGCCTCATCACTGTGGAGACAGTCGAGGTCGTCAAATATGCCCATCGCGCCCTGCGCCCGATCCCGCCGGACCTGCGCGTGCGAGAGGTGATGACCCCTGAGCCGGTGACAGTGCGACCAGACACTTCCCTGCGCGAGCTGGTCGAGTTGCTGATCAACCGCGACTACCGCGCTGTGCCGGTAGTCGACGAAGAGGGGCGCCTGCTCGGCATCATCACGAACACCGACCTGATCGAGCGCGGCGGCCTGCGCATGCGTGTCGAGCTGCTGGGTGCATTGGATCCGGCCGCCTTGGCGCACGAACTCGATGCGCTGGCCGCCAGCGGGGCAACTGCCGCCGCTGTCATGACGCGGCAGGTAGTCACCGTTTCACCTGACGAGCGCGTGGCCGCGGCAGCGCATCTAATGGTGAGCCACCGGCTCAAGCGCCTGCCGGTGGTCGATGCCGCTAGTCGGGTAGTAGGGATGCTCAGTCGCGCCGACATCCTGCGCACTATCGGCGAGGGCTACCCCCCCTGGGAAGAAGCTGCGGTGCCTGCGGTGGCTCGTGGGGCAGGCAGGCTCACGGTCGCGGATGTGATGACCCGCCAGGTTCCTGTAGTGCGCGCGGACGCGCTGCTGCCGGAAGTGCTCGACGCGGTCATCTCCACCCGCCTGAACCGCGCCGTGGTCGTGGACAGCGAGCGAAGGCCAGCCGGCATTATCACGGATGCGGAGCTCCTGCGGCGGGTGGATCCGCAGCACCATGCCGGGCTGGTGCACGTGCTGATGAGCAAGCTGCCATTCGTGCACCTCTCGCCAGAGCAGCAGGCGCTGCTGCGGCAGGAGACCGGCACGCGTGCGGCCGACCTGATGATCACCCCGGTCGAGGCTGTGCGTGAGGATACCCCGGTGGCTGAGGCAGCGCGCCGCATGATCACTGAGCGGCGTAAGCTGCTCCCGGTCGTTGATGCCCAGGGCCGGCTGGTCGGCATGGTCGATCGCGCCGACCTCCTGCGGGCCGTGGCCTCTCCGCATGAAGAGCATGGTCCGGAGCGCTAAAGCGGTGCCCCGCTGCGCTCCGGACCAGCCAGGGACTTACTCATTACCTAGGGGAAAGCGTACCCTAGGACCTAGGGGAAAGCGTACCCTAGGGGTAGCGTAGTGTTACGCCCGCGCCGCGACACCGGCGCGCGAGGCTGCTAGCTCCAGGTCTTCCTTATCGCTCTGCGGCCTGGGCACACCGCAGAACTCATGGTAGTCGATCAGTGCCGTGATGGTCGGGTTATCGCCGCACACCGGGCAGTTCGGATCGCGGCGAGTCTTGACCTCACGGAACTCCATGTTCAGCGCGTCCACCAGCAGCATGCGGCCAACCAACGGCTCGCCGATGCCCAGGATCAGCTTGATGGTCTCCGTGGCCTGGATGCAGCCGAGCAGCCCCGGCAGCACGCCCAGCACACCGGCCTCAGCGCATGAGGCGACCGCCCCGGGCGGTGGCGGCTCCGGGTAGAGGCAGCGGTAGCAGCCGTGGCCCGGCATGAACACCGTCGCCTGGCCCTCGAAGCGGAAGATGGCCGCATCGACGAGCGGCTTCCCCAGCAGCACGCACGCATCGTTGGCCAGATAGCGTGTCGGGAAGTTGTCGCAGCCGTTGACGATGATATCGTACTGGCTGAAGATCTCCAGCGCATTCTCCGACGAGAGTGCCACCTCGTGCGGCACCACCTTCACGTCCGGGTTGATGTCCCGGATCGACTCGGCGGCGGAGAGCACCTTCGGCCGGCCCACATCATGCAGGTGATGGATGATCTGGCGCTGCAAGTTAGACACATCCACGACATCGAAATCCACAATGCCGAGCGTACCCACGCCAGCAGCGGCCAGATAGAGCGCCGCCGGGGAGCCCAGGCCGCCGGCGCCGATCAGCAGCACCTTGGCATTCAAAAGCCGGCGCTGGCCCTTGCCGCCGACCTCCGGCATGATAATATGCCGATGGTAGCGCTTCATCTGCTCTGGGGTGAAAACCTGTACCACTCCTGCGCCTCCTGCCAGGGCCGGGATCACTGCCAGCTCGTCGCCATCGCGCACCGGCGTGTCCGTGCCCTGGAGCTCATGGATCTCCTGGTTGTTCAGATAGACGTTCACATGGCGAAGCACACAGCCCTTCTCATCGCGAATCTGCCCGCGCAGAGCAGGATACTGCTCCTCCAGGCGGGCCAGTACCTCGCCAACGTTTGTTCCTTCAATTGCCACGCGCGCCTGGTTCCCGACCAGCCGGCGCAGCGATGTTGGAATATAGACCGTTACCTTCATGCCGGGCATACCGTGTTCTAGGAGCCGCCAAGCGGCGCGCTCAGATAGCGTTCGCCGGTATCCGGCAGCACCGTCACCACGACCTTGCCGGGGCCGAGCCGCCGCGCCACCTGAATCGCCGCGAACACATTCGCCCCGGACGACACACCGACCAGCAACCCTTCCTCACGCGTGAGCCGAGCGGTCATGGCGTAGGCATCCTCATCGCGCACGTCAATGATCTCGTCCAGCACCTCGAGGTTCAGCACGCTGGGCACGAAGCTCGCGCCGATGCCCTCGATACGATGCAGGCCGGGCCGTCCACCTGTCAGCACAGGTGAGCGCGCCGGCTGGACCGCCACGATGAGCACCTGCCGGCCGCGGGCCCCGAGCTCTCGCTTGAGCACCTCGCCCACACCGGTGATCGTCCCACCGGTCCCCACGCCGGCCACGAACGCGTCCACTTCACCACCGGTCGCCTCCAGGATCTCGCGGGCGGTGGTCTGCCGGTGGATCTCCGGATTGGCCGGGTTCTCGAACTGCTGCGGCATAAAGTAGTCCGGGTTCTTCTCCACCAGCTCCCGCGCCGCGTACACTGCGCCGGTCATGCCCTCGATCGCGGGCGTCAGGACGACCTGGGCCCCGTAGCGTGCCAGCAGCTTCCGCCGTTCGATACTGTAATCCTCAGGCATTGTCACGATCAGGCGGTAGCCCTTGACCGCGGCGACCATCGCCAGCCCGATGCCGGTGTTCCCGCTGGTTGGCTCGACGATCGTTGCACCTGGCTTGAGCCGGCCCTCCCGTTCTGCCGCTTCGATCATCGAGAGGGCGATCCGATCTTTGACTGAGCCGGCCGGGTTCAGTGACTCCAGCTTGCCGTACACTGTGGCTGCACCGACCGGGACCACCCGGTTCAGGCGCACCAGCGGTGTATCTCCGACCAGCTCTAAGATGTTCTCGACAACCTTCGGCACAGAGCCTCCGTCAGCACGTCTCGCTCAGCACGTCCCGCCCGGTTTCGCGCCCAGGCGTGCTAGATTGCCCACACGAGCCGCGCCTCACGCATGCGCTGGCGATCGAGCAGCTCGGCGATCGTAATGCTGCGCAGCACGGGCTCAATGGCGTCGCGCAGGCGACGCCAGACGTACTGGAGGCCCGTTTCACCACCGTCCGGCTGCGTTTCCTCCAGACAGCTCAACGGCGCCAGCGAGCCCTCCAGGGCCACGATGACGTCGTAGGCCGTGATCTCGTGGGCTGGCCGTGCCAGCATGTGCCCGCCTTGCGGGCCGCGCGTGCTCCGCACCAGCCCAGCCCGGCGCAGCGCGATCAAGAGCTGGTCGAGGTAGTATTCCGGAATATGCTGGCGCGCGGCAATCTCGGCACTCTGCACCGGGCCCTGGCCATAGCGTTCTGCCAGGTCCACGAGCGCCCGCAGGCCGTAATCGGTCTTCATTGACAGACGCATACACCCTCCCTCGCCGCGTCCCCCAACGGCCCCGGTAAGTTGACTGCATCGCTCAACATTGTAACAGGGGAGCCCGGCGACTGTCAAGGCAGGCCGATATCCAGCACGCGCGGCAGCCCAGCGAGGTCGCGCAGTAGCGTGCAGCGGGCGGCAGGCAGGTAATGCGCCACCAGCTCCCGGGCCGTCACGTCCTGATCGTCCCCGATCTCGATGCAGATATGACCAGGGTGCAGCCCCCGCGCGGTCACCTCGGCGAACAGGGCGTCGTAGGCACGCAGCCCATCCGCGCCGCCGTTGAGCGCGGTCAGAGGCTCGTAGTCCCGCACGGAGGCCGGCAGGCAGTGTAACTCAGCGCTGCGGATGTAGGGCAGGTTGGCCGCGATGAGGTCGACGGGTGGCTCAATCCCTGCCAGGAGCGAGCCGTGAATGAGCTGAACACGGTCCTCGACCCCGTGCGCTGCCACGTTGGCGCGGGCAACCTCCAGCGCCGCGGCAGAGACCTCGGTGGCGCTGACGCGCACATCGGGGCAGTACACTGCGACGCTGACAGCGATCGCCCCACTGCCAGCTCCTACATCAACGACGTGAAGGCCCAGGCGTCCGGCGGCTTGCAGACGTCGTACGTGCCGGATCACCTGCTCGACCAGCACCTCGGTCTCCGGCCGAGGGATGAGCACCGCCGGGGTGACGCGGAACTCCAGGGCCATGAACTCGCGCCGGCCGGTGAGATAGGCGACCGGCTCGTCACGCATCCGCCGCTGCACCAGGCGTCGATAGGCCTCCCACACTGCGGCGGAGAGCGGGAGCTCCGGGTGCGCCAGCATCTGGGCGCGGCTCAGCCCGGTCAGGTAGCTGAGCAGTACCTCGGCGTCCAGATGGGGCGTCGGTGAGCAGGCCAGCAGCGCCCGGTGCGCCCAGGCATGCGCGGTCGCAAGGGTGATACCGGTCACACGCGGACCTGGCCTCTCCGCCGCGTGACCACCCGCTGCCATTGCATCCTCCCGCCTTGCCGCGGTATCTTCTACCGGGATATGGTCCGCTCTAGACTGGGCTATTGCGTGTATCCCGGCTATATCTCCTCTGGAGGAACTCTGTGGTGAGCCGCGGCATAGAGATCGAAATCGAGTATTGCGACGAGTGCGGATATCTGGAGCCAGCCCTCCGCCTGGCGCAGGCCTTGCTCCAGACCCATTCCCATTATATTGCCGGTGTGAGGCTTGTGCCCTCTGGCGATGGAGCCTTCGAAGTGACCATCGATGGCAAGCTCGTCCATTCGGCAATTGAAACGGCCAGGTTTCCCAAAGCCGATGAGATCCGGGCAGCTCTCCAGCAGCGTGCTCAAGCGGTACAGCATGCGATCGATCTGGCCAGCTAAAGGACCGCCGGATGTGTACTGCTTGGGCGAACTGGGGTATAGAATCGACAGGAGGAGCAGTACGGTGGGGCTCAGAGAGGGAGTGATCACCCGCGAGCGGTTCCTGCGGGGCTGGACTTGGGAAGAGTTTCTGCAGCATGCCAAGTATAACGTTGAGGAGCATCGCCAGATCTACGACGAGATCGAGATCTCCGAGCAGGACCGCGCTGACTTCGCCAAGCTGGTTGAGCAACACGGAGGCACTGTCTATGTGCTGGTGCTGAGCGAGTCCTGGTGCGGGGACTCGCTCCAGAATACGCCGCTGATGGCCAAGCTCTGCGCCAGCGTGCCGGGCATGCACTTCCGGTACTTCCAGAGCGAGGTCTGGGAAAACTTCGATATGACGCAGAACTGGCCGAAGCCGCCGCGCAATCCGATCCCCATCATGGTCTTTTTCGACCGGGACTTCCGCGAGATTGGCTTCTGGATCGAGCGCAGTAAAGCGGCAGACGAGTTGCGGGAGCGCCTGCGCGAGCAGTACAAAGACCTGCCCCGTCCAGAGCAGATGCGGTACATCCGGCCGGCTCTGGCGGAGGCGTACCGCAGCGGTGAGCTCCGCCGGGCGACGCTCGATGAATGGAAGCAGGTGCTCTCCGGACGTCCGCTGGAGCATTACCCGCCCTTGGAGCCGGTGGCCTCGGAGCCCGTCATTCGTTAGCGGGCCGTCATGTGTTAGCGCGGTGGATAGTTTACCTCTACCTCCGGCTCATAGCTATCCCGTGGCGCGACGATCTGGGCACGCACCAGGGTAGTCTCGCCGGGCCTGAGATCGGCCCGGCGAGATTCCTGGATGGTGAGGCCGGTGGCACGGCTGCGCAGGCGAAAAATCACGTCAACCTCGCCGTGCCCGTGGCTGGGGTTCCGGATCACTGCTTCAACGGTGTAGGCAGCTCCCTCCACCGGAGGCGTAGTGAGGCGCACATCCAACACGCGTGGCCGCGGGCCGGAGCAGTTCAACACCCACAAAACGGTGAGTACCGCAGCCAGTCCGATTCCAAGAGCCAGACGCTTCCCCATAGTGGCCTCCTCTCGTGGCCTCCTCATGGGGGACGGTGCCCCGGATACCCAGATCAAGAATAAATTAAGTTATAAGTTAAAAAAATATAAGCTAAAGAAGTACCTCAACCTGTGCCTCTATGCCGTTAGGTCCCGGGCACCCACGGGGGAAAGAGGATGAAAAGCCCGAGGATCACGACTGCCCCGAGCACAATGATCAACGCACAGCCCATCGAAGCCAGAGGGTCCACCCGACGCTCCCGCCGCCCCAGGCTGAGCAGGCCCAGTGGCTCCGGAATAATCGGCACCTTATGCTCGCCTTCGTATTCCCAGTCTGGCAAGAAGGCTTCGTCGCGCAGTGCCGGACAGATGGCTGCCAGCCGCCGCTCCAGCTCGTGGAGCTCAGGCTCACGGAGCACCAGCTTCGGCCAGAGTTCGTGCGCGCCGAGCCGACGCTCAAGGTTGCGGGCGAACTGAACCAGGTTGAGGTATCGCTCGGTATCCTCGTCGCTGATCTCCTTCCACTCGACCACATCCAGCCGTGTCGGGACGCCCCGCGCGGCGACCAAGGCATTGATCTGCTCCACCAGGAAGGCAATCACATCCTGCGGCGCGCGTCGGGGCGCCTGGACATAGGCCACGCGCGCCCCATCAACCCTGAGCACGCCCATCGGCCCGATCTCATCGGCAATATGGAGCTCGAACGGGCGGCACGGGGCTCCTTCGCGCTCGAGCACCAGGTTCAGAGCAGCGACCGGACCTTCCTGGCCGGGAGGACCAAGCGCTTGGAGCTTACGGGTCTCAATGGCCCGCCGGTCCTTGTTCAGTCTGGCCAGCAGCCAAAAGTAGGCGATTCGCGCTGCACCGGTGGCGCCGGGGAAGCTCAACACGGCTACATAGCCGAAGAACACCAGCAGAAACAGCAGCGTGAGCGTTTCGACATTAGAGCGCTGGGTGAGCGTGACATAAAACTGTCCCTGCCAGATGAGAAGGGCAATACCAAGAAGCGAGGCACCGAACAAACCGGCGTAGATCCGCGCCAGCCGGTATACACGCTTACGGTACTGCTCAACTGTAGCAACGCCGGGTTCGCGGACCAGCCGACGTGCGAACGCCTGCATCAACCGCCTCATTACAAGCTTCAGCAACTTTCGTGCCGTTCGGGCTGGGGCTGTAGCCTATGGGCTCTTCTGCCTGGCACAGAAAATGCTTGATGCACCGGTGCAGCGAACCGTTCCTGGGAGGTATGCCTATGCAATACCGCCAACCTGAATGGATCCATAGCCAGGCCACTGGGCCGGAGTGAGGGGCCGAGCTATGACCAGCCAGATCGAACCTGCGGCATGGCCGGCGCCACATAGAGCCGGCACGCTCATACACGGGCAGCTTCTACACAGATACGGCGTGCCTCTCGCTGTGGCCGGTGCCGTCACAGGAGCGCTGGTGCTGCGCACCGTATACGTGCCCACCTACCTCACCAACTGGGACGCCGTGCAGTTTGCCCTGGGCGTCGAACGCTTCAACGTCATCGAGCATCGCCCCCACCCGCCCGGCTATGTGCTCTACATTGGGGCAGCCGTCACGCTGCGCCGCTTGCTGGCCCTGGCCGGCCTACATCTTGATGCGGCGCAGGTGCTTGTATTGCTCAGCCTCATTGCCAGCGCCGTGGCAGTCCCGCTGGTGTTTCTGGTGGCTCGGACGTTCGCGGGCTCGCGCACTGCAGTGCTGACGGCGCTCCTGTTCACGTTTTCCCCGCTGTCCTGGTACTACTCTGTCACCGCGCTGACCTATACCGTCGAATGCACCCTTGCGCTCATGGTTGTCTGGCTCTGCTGGCATGGAGCGCACCGGGCCGGCCTGAAGCCGGTCGTGGCATCCGCAGTCGTGCTTGGCCTGGCCGGCGGGGTGCGACAATCCACGCTGATCCTGCTGCTCCCGCTCTGGCTCTATGCGACTTGGGCCGGCGGACGCTGTCGCCTCTTCGCCGGGCTGCTGACCGTGGGCGTGGTATGCCTTGCCTGGTTCATTCCGCTCATCGTGCTCTCCGGTGGGCTACAGGAGTACCTGGCAGCCTCTCGCCGTCTGAGCAGCATCATCATGCAGTTGACCTCGATCTTCGGCCACGGCCTTCCGGCGGCGGCAGCCAACCTCCAGTATATCGCCATGGCGCTGCTGAGCGCGCACGGCATTGGCCTGGCCTTTTTCGTGCCTCTGGTGCTCGGGCAGGTCCGGTGGAGCTGGGAACTCTCCACGTTTGAGCGGCGGCTGCTGGCCCTCTGGATTGTTCCGCCGCTTCTCTTCTTCGTGCTGGTGCATGTGGGGCAGGCAGGATACCTGCTGTTCATCCTGCCTGCGACCCTGCTGCTGCAAGCCGTGGCGATCCTGGCTACGGGCGCATCCCTGGAGCCGGTCGTGCGACGCTTCCTCCAAGGCCTGCACAGGCAGCTTTCCGGCTTGACGGGACGGCTGAACCCGTTGCCTCAGCTGCATGCATCTATGCCGGAGTTCCTCGCTGCCGTTGTGGCGCTCACCGGAGCTGCGGTCTTCCTCTGGTCCGACAACGATCTCTCGCTGGGAGCACTGGCCGAAAACGATCGGTTCTGGAAGCAGGTCCAGGCACTGCGCGAGCGCTACCCTCCGGAAACGACGGTGATTTTCACGGGCATGTTGTCCAGCGAGTCTTACCGGCATGCCTTTTACTACCTGCCGGACTACCAGGTCTACGGAGTGGGCTTTGACAGCGATGGGGAGCTGGGCGTGCTGTTCGAAGCCCGGCATGGTTGGGGAGACTACACCGCGTTTCTCAGCGGCCGTCCGGCACGCCGGACGTTGCTGCTTCCGCAGCCGACGTATGCGGTAGTATACCTGGATGAGCCACTGACACGCTTGATGGAACCGGAACGTCACCTGACGCGCCTAGCGCTCACGCCGCGCCGCTCGGTGTACGTGTACGAGGCTGAGCGCTCGATCAATGCCCTTCGGTTTCGCCGGCCGGCAGAACCGCTCCTTGCCGGCGGCTGACAGCGAGCTCGGGGCGTGCTATGATGAAGAATACCTGGAGGTGGGGAAGAGGCTGGAGACAGGTGTCCGCCTGCGGGCGCGTCGAACCGACGTACCTACGTGTGTGTACCTACCAGATGGGAGGAGGTCAGCCCGATGGAACTGCGACAGCAGACGCCATACCTCACTGTACCCGATGCCCCGACCAGAGTAGCCGGATCTGCTCTTGCGGAGCCGTTGCGGCAGCGCCTCGAATTCTTTAGCGCTGTCCAACGCCTGCGCCTCGATGTTGAGCCGCTCAATGTGACGATCAGCGAGCGCCAGCTCTGGTTCGGGCCACGCTGGCGGGCGCTCAGCCCGCTGGTACTGTTTGGCACGTTCTACGGCTTCGCCGCCTTTATCGGCTGGGGCCTCCTGCCGCTCCTGGTGCGAGTGACCGACCTGGCAGGCAACGGTGCGTTCTCCGTCGCAGCTGTCCTTCTGATGCTGGCGACGGCAGCCGTGCCGTTTGCCACGATCGTCTGCGCCGGAGCAATTGCCCAGGCCATGGCAGTAGTGCGCTTGGACGGCCAGTCCTTCGTGGTCACGCAGACTGGCCCGGATGTGACGCATCCGACGATGCCGCGGGCCGTACGGGAGAAGCTGGAGAAGGTTCGCAACGGCGAGCTGCCCCATGTTGAGCGCATTGCCCTGCTCGAGCAGCAGGTAGACCCGATCCTGGCAGTGCGCGTTGGCGGGCGCTGGTATAGCCTGGGTCGCTGGGTCTAGGTTCGCTCACGCCCTACGTGTTCTGCTATGCCACCGGCGCCTCGCCCGGGCGAGGCGCCGGTGCCGGTTGGGCAGGCGTCCAGGCCTGTGGCAGGCCGCTCAGGCGCTGCCGCTAGGCTGGGAGCCGGCAATCTCTACGCCACGCCTGTGCACGCGCATGGTCAGGCTGCTGCCCGGCGTGGCGTCGCGTGGCGAGCGAGGAGATAGCCGGCCAGAGCACTGAGCGCGCCCGCCGCGAGAGATGCTGCCAGCCATGGCCCGGCGAGCGGTGCCCAGGTCCGGCCAGTTGCAGTCGTATAGCGCGCAGCCTCCGTAAGGTAGAAGAGTACCGGGAACGCGCCTCCAGCGATGGCAGCCCCAGGCCAGCTCCAGTGGCGCTTTCGCTCTCGATCCCCTACGGCAAACAGGAGCAGGCAGAGCTCGAGCCCCAGCGCCGGGAGGAGCACGAACGGCGGGAAGAGCGATGCTCCTGAACGAATGTTCAGACCACCTCGGCCGAACATGCCGTGCAGGCCGGGGAAGGTAGCGTAAAACGCCAGGGGCACGAACTCGTCCTGGATGCGGCTGAGTGCCAGAAAGAGCGCTGCCATGCCTGCCATGGTGCCAGGGCGGCCAAGCAGGGAGCGGCCTAGCACGAGCGTCCAGGGGAAAGGGCTGAGGCAAGCAGAGTGTATAGCTCGGGTTGCCCGCGCGCCGGCGCCAGTGGAAAAGTCACCGCCGGCAGAAGGAGCGAGAGCGGCAGCAGGAGCCACGCCCGACTCACGCGCGGCCGGCTCTGGAGCTCGCACGCCAGCGCTAGGACCAGCCCCACGATGATCAGCGTGGCGCCGAGAACGCCCAGCAGGTGCGGCGGCGACCAGATCGTCGTATCCTTCCCGAAGCGGCGGTGCCACCAGTCATCAAAGGGCGCAGCCGCCAGCATCGTCGCCACGCCAAAGGCCGCCAGGGCGAACCCACTGGTGAGCGACCGGCCGGCCATGCGCTCGACTAGCAGGGCACCGAGGCTAGCGGCGCCGCATAGCGCTACGCTGCTGTAGATCACCAGATGGGGCGGAATCCAGAACGTGTCCCGTCCGATCACACCGTGCCAGGCCACGTCCCAGGCTACCCCCAGCACCATCTGGAACATCGCCCACGTGCCCAGTGCCACACTCCCCAGCCGCACTACGTCGACGTGCGGCGCAGCAACGGTGACGATGGTCCCTACGACTCGGCTCAGCCCATCCAGCTGGTGCGCTCCTAGGACGCGGCCTGCGGCCATGGCGTGCCTCCACTTAGAGTATAGCAGAGCGCCCTAGGTGCGGAGGACGCTACAGAGAGCACTCGTATAGGCGCTCTGGTACAATGGCGCTCGTGCGAGGCCGGCGTCGTCGACGGGCCCGGGTGTACCGGGTCTGCCCTCGGTTCTGGTCCCTGGCCTCTGTTTGTTCGGTCTTTTGGTCGGTCTTTGTATGTACTTCGATCTTTTTCTGTACTATCGATGTACTACCGTTGTACCAATGCCTAGATATGTGCCTGGCGCAAGGGAGAGGAGCGAATGGGCATCTACGAGCGTCTGGGCGTCCGTCCGGTGATCAATGGTGCGGCGACACTCACCCGGCTCGGTGGGTCGCTCATGCCGCCTCCGGTGATCGAGGCCATGGTCGAGGCCTCGCGGCACTTCGTGGACCTGCACCAGCTTCAGCGGAAGGCCGGTGAGCGGATCGCCGAACTCACGCATAACGAAGCGGCGTACATTTGCAGCGGGGCAGCCGCCGGTCTGGTGCTCACCACGGCCGCTTGCATCACCGGTACCGACCAGTCGAAGGCTGAGCTTCTGCCGCGCCCTGAGCGCATCCCCGATGGCAAATACGAGGTTGTGGTGCACCGCTGCCAGCGCAACGGCTACGACTTCGCTATTCGGCAGGTGGGGGTGACGTTGGTGGAGATTGGACCGCCCTGGCCGAACCCCACCGGGGCGCGCACCCAGCCGGAGGAGCTGGAGGCAGCGCTGGGGCCGCGCACGGCCGCGGTGGTCTACTTTGCTGGCGAGCACTTCGCTCGTAACGCGCTGCCTCTCGACGACGTGATCCGCATCGCCCATGCGCATGACGTGCCGGTGATCGTCGATGCTGCGGCGCAGCTTCCGCCCCCGGAGAACCTGTGGCGTTTCACGCGGGACATGGGGGCTGACCTGGCAGTCTTCAGCGGTGGCAAAGGTTTGCAGGGCCCGCAGCCGACCGGGCTCATCCTGGGACGGCGAGATCTAATTGAGGCCTGCCGCATGCATGGCAACCCCAATCAGCGCATCGGCCGGCCGATGAAGGTGGGAAAGGAGGAGCTCTGCGGGCTGGTCGCGGCGGTTGAGTGGTACCTCTCGCTCGACCATGCCGCCCTGATGCAGCGCTACGAAGATCAGGTCGCCTACTTGGTGCGCTGCTTCGACGGCAGGCCTGGCATCCGCGCCGAGCGTACCTGGCCGAGCGAGGCCGGCCAGCCTATGCCGCGGGCCCGCATCAGCTTCGACCAGAGTGTCCTGGGCTTCAGCCGCGACCAGGTGCTGGAGGCGCTGCGCCAGGGCGAGCCGGCGATCGAGCTAGCGGCTGCCCAGGCTGATGGCGTCTACATCAACCCGCAGACGCTGGACGAGGGCCAGGAGCGCATCATCGCCCGCCGCCTGGAGGAGGTGCTGACAGAGCTAGCACGCCGCTGAGCGAGCTCAGATGCCGGTCCTGAGACTAAAATCAGTAGCCGCGCGAGCGCAGCAGCTCGGCCATGGTGCGAAGCTCCTCACGGGCGGGCGAGGGAGGAAGTGTCGCCAGGTGGTCGAGGGCGATTGCCGAGTAGCGTGCCACTGCAGCGTGCGCCTGGGCACGGGCCCCCGAGGCTTCGAGCAGGGCAATCGCACGCTGCACTGACTCTTCGCTGAGCTCGCCGGGCCGAGCGAGTAGGTCGAGGAGCATACGTCGCTGTTCTGGTGTGCCGTGCTCCAGGGCATAAACCACTGGGAAAGTCTTCTTGCGGGTACGCAGGTCATTGGCTGCCCGCTTGCCGGTGAGCGCCTCGTCGCCCCACACGCCGAGCAGGTCATCCTGCACCTGGAACGCCATGCCCAGCTCCAGGCCGAAGCGCGCCAGGGCGTCCCGCAGCGCGTCCTCTGCTCCGGCGACGTATGCGCCGAGCTCAGCGGCGCAGCTCAGGAGAGCTGCTGACTTGCGCCGGATCATGTCTAGGTACTCATCGAGCGAGACATCCCAGCGCTGCTCGAACGAGATGTCAAGGAACTGCCCCTCGCAAATGACCAGGCAGGTGTGGTGCAGCAAGGCCAGCATCTCTAGCACGCGCGCTGCCGGCATGCCCCGTTCGCGCAGCCGCACCATAGCCAGGCTGGAGAGGACATGCATGCCGTCACCCACGTTGATGGCCTGGGCCTCGCCCCAGAGAGTCCACACCGCCGGGCGGTGGTGTCGCTCAACGTCGCGGTCCTGGAGGTCGTCGTGCACGAGCGTGAAGTTGTGCAGGAGTTCCAGGGCGGCGGCCGCGGGCGCGGCCTGCGCGAGGCTCCCGCCCAGGGCCTCACAGGCCAGCAGGCAGAGCGTGGGCCGCAGCCGCTTTCCCTGCGGTGCGCGAGCCGGTTGCAAGTCAGGGCCGGCCCAGCCCAGATGGTAGCGCATGATCCCGTAGAAGGACGGCAGCGCCTGCGCCGGGCTGCTCGCGCGCGCTTCTGCCTCGCGCAGCACGGCCTGTATCTCTTCCTCAACGAGCTCGACGTAGCGGCTGTAGCGCTGAAGCAAGGCGGTACTCGATGGGGATGGTGAAGCGGCTGACTCACTCATGGCACAGGTCAAGGCTGCACAGATACTCTCGGAATGCCGGGCCGAGCTCAGCGTGTCGCAGGGCATAGCTCACCGTCGCCTTGAGGAAGCCGAGTTTGTTACCGGTATCGTAGCGGGTGCCCTCGAACTCCAGAGCGTACACGGGCTCCTGCCGCAGCAGGGTCCGTATGCCGTCGGTGAGCTGGATCTCATTGCCACGGCCGGGCGGCGTGTGGGCGAGAATATCGAACAGGCGCGGCGAAAGGAGGTACCGGCCGACGATGGCGAGGTTCGAGGGCGCCTCGGCGGGGCTGGGCTTCTCGATCATGTCATGCACGCGGTAGATACGCTCATCCAGCGGCTCGGCGGCCACGATGCCATAGCGGTGCACCGCCTCTCGGGGCACCCGCTCCACGGCTACCACGGAGCCACCGAACTGTTCGTGGACGCGGATCATCTGGCAGAGGCACGGCTCTGGCCCGTCGATCAGGTCGTCAGGGAGCAGGACGGCGAAGAACTCGTCGCCCACAACGTCGCGGGCCGCCAGCACGGCGTGGCCGAGGCCGGCCTTCTCCTGCTGGCGCACCGCGCAGAAATGGGCGAGCTGCGCCGGCCGCCGCACCTCGTCCAGCGCAGCCAGGTCGCCCTTGGCTTCGAGCAGCCGCTCCAGCTCCGGCATGCGATCGAAGTAATCTTCGACTGCCTTCTTTTCGGGTGCTGTAACGAGCACGACGAGCCGGATACCTGCCTCGACCGCTTCCTGAACGACATAGTCGATCGCCGGCCGGTCAACGACCGGGACCATCTCTTTGGGGATGGCTTTGGTCGCCGGCAAGAAGCGAGTTCCCCATCCGGCAGCGGTGATCACGGCTTTAGTGATCGGCATGGCGCGCCCATCCTCCATGCGCGGTGTGTTATGCCCGGCACGCCCCATTATAGCTTACGGTATAGTGTCCGGTTACTGCGCATGCGCGTAGGAGCGCATGCGCGCACGGCTGCTCACGGGATCGACGTCTCCGGGCGCCAGCGCAGCGCGGCCAGGGCGATCTGCTGGCGAAACTGGCGGCGCTCCTCGGCGGGGATACGTTCGTCGGCGAGGATATCGGCGACGAGCATGACCGTTGGATCGAGTGGGCTGAGGCGCTGGAGGGCACGAGGGAGATGCCCGGCGGCCACGAGGAGGCGGTCGGCGTCGTCGGGGGGAAGCTGCAAGGCAGCGATGAGCGCTTCGACAACCTCGCGCTTGGGAGGCTCCCGCTCGCCGCGCTCGAGGCGGTTGACGTAACTCGGATCAATCCCGGCGAGCTTCGCCAGGGCACCCTGCGAAAGGCCGGCGCGCCGGCGAAAAGCCTGGAGCAGGGCACCGAATGCTTCGCCGGAAGCAAGCCTGTCGCCGGTATCGGGCGTCGAATGTACCATGTGAGCCGGTAGCCTGTGCCGGCGAATTCATAGGCGTTCCAGGAGATCGGTGGAACGATCCAGGAGCATGGCTGGGCAGACCTCTCGAGCGCTGCGCACCCTCTGGGCTCAGCCGCGGATGCGCCAGGTGATCCTGCCGCGGGTCAGATCGTACGGCGACAGCTCCACCTTCACGCGGTCGCCAACGCCAACGCGGATGAAGCGGGTGCGCATCTTGCCAGAGATGTGGGCCAGTACCCGATGCCCCCCCTCGATCTCGACGACAAACATCCCGCTTCCCCGCGCCTCGACGACGCGGCCTTCGACTTCAATCCCTGCTTTCTCTTCCTGCTGCTCCCTGGTCTGTTTGCTCGCGCGTCGCGTATCCAATATAGCTCCTTCTTCCTTCCTTTTACCTCTTACTTTGTTACTTCTTGCATCATTGGGCTAATGTGCGCGCTCACAAAACAGGCGCTATCACGGCGCGCGGAGCCCGGAGGAGTGTCTGCCATAGACGGCTCGCTTCAGCTCTCCCCAGATAGACGTGCCGCGACCCACTGAGAGTATAGCATACCGAGCACCGGCGAGGCTGTCGGGGAAATGGCTGTCAACGGATTATGGAACGGATTGAACGGATGTATAGCGTGGGGCAGTGAATCTCTGCCCTATGGCGTGCCGTCCTCATGGCGGGCTCCAGCGCCCGGGGGCCGGCGGCCTGGCAGCTTGTGGTGTCTGTGGCGCCCCAGCCGGCATCCTTCATCGACGGATCCAGGTGTACGGAACCTCTGGTCAATCCATGTCATCCGTTCCCCTAATCCGTTGACTGCTTCCCACGCCGGCCACGGCGCGGTTGACGTAGTGGCCGCCGCCACGTACACTCGGCGGCGCGGCAGCGAGCGCGTGTACGGAGCGCGCCGCGCTGCACAGTTGTGGCGCGATCACGTCCTGCCGCGTCTTTCCGGGCTTCTCTATGCCAGCGTCCAGGGCCTATGCCCATACGGAGCCTATCTCTATCCTATGTCTAAATTATGTCTAAATATGTCTGATGTCTACGTCGATGTCTTCGTCTGATGTCTACGGAGGTGTAAGGAGCAATGCCGGTTCGTCTGGGGTTCGTCGGTGTAGGAGGCCGCGCGGTGCGCGAGATGCTTGACCTGGTGCGCATCCCTGAAGCGCAGATCGTCGCCTTCTGCGATATCGCGCCGGAGCGCTGTCGGGAAGCGCTGGAGCGCGTCAACGCGCGACGGCCGGAAGGCACCCCGCCGCTCGAGGGAGTGCGCTTCTTTACCGATACACGAGAGATGCTGCAAGCTGTCGATCTGGACGCCGTCTATGTGTCGCTGCCGCCCTTCGCTCACGGCGACATCGAGCACGCCATCATCGACGCCGGCAAAGCACTCTTCGTGGAAAAGCCGGTGGCCATCGACATGCGCACGGCCCGCGAGATCGATGCCCACATCCGCGCGAAAGGGGTCATCTCCTGCGTGGGTTACCAATCGCGCTACTCCACCGCGGTGCAGCAGGCCCGCCGCGCTCTCCAGGGCGTGCCGATCGGTCTGGTCATCGCTATCCGTATCGGCGGGCTGCCGGGTACGCCGTGGTGGCGTGTCCAGGCGCTCTCCGGGGGCATGCTGATCGAGCAGCACACTCATGGTGTTGACTTGATGCGTTACCTGGCCGGTGAGGTGGAGTCGGTCTACGCGGTGGCGAATACCCAACTCCTGACCGATGTGCCGGGCCTGGACATCGCCGATGTGAATTCGGTGGCAGTGCGCTTTAAGAATGGGGCCGTGGGTACGATCGCCAACACCTGCGCCTTGCAGCCGGGCCAGGGTGCGCCGCAAGGGCTGGGTGGGGTCCATGTGATCGCCAAGAACATGACGGTGAGCACCAGCGCCACCGCGACTATCATCCAGCGGCCGCAGGGTCAGCGCGAGGAATATCCCGCCGACGGAGAGCCCAACTTCGAGATGAACCGCGCCTTCATCCGCGCAGTGGCTACTGGCG
Source organism: Chloroflexota bacterium (assembly GCA_042408875.1). GTDB lineage: Bacteria > Chloroflexota > UBA11872 > JBHOQS01 > JBHOQS01 > JBHOQS01. The sequence goes on from JBHOQS010000023.1 coordinate 114,380, forward strand.
ACCGCTCCGGTATCCTGAGCGACTACACCGACGGGATGCGCTCGTTTGAGGTCACATACGCCGCGCATCTCTCGGCCGTGCGGGGGGAGCCGATACGAATCGGGGAAGGCTACTGACCCCCTGGTTCGGCTAGCCCGTTCCGGCCGGCGCTTGAGCACGCAATGGCCGAGGGCTATGCTCGTTGATGGTGTGCGCGGTTCGCCGGTTTGCCTTCCGGCAGACGAAGTGGGGGCAGGACGCGTTGCCTACGATCCTGACCATTGATGACAGCCACCTAGTGCGGCAGATCGTCGCTTCGGCGCTGCGGGCCATGCGCGTGCAATTGCTCGATGCAGCAACGGGCGCGGAGGGGATGCGGCTGTTTGTGCGGCACCGGCCGGACCTCGTCTTGCTGGATGTGGTTCTGCCGGATACTGATGGGGTAGTGCTGTTGCAGCACCTGCGGCGCTTGCCGGACCCTACGCTGGCGATGACGCCGGTGGTGGTGCTCACGTCGGTAGCCGAGCGCACCACCGTCGAGGCATTGCTGGACGCCGGAGCCACTGACTACCTGCTGAAGCCATTTACTATTGAGGAATTGCGGCTGCGCGTGCGCCGCGCGTTGCCGGCTGTTATTGCCTGAGGGGGCGCTGCGCCCGGCGCAGGTCGAGCATCTCCAGCCCTGGGCCGTGCGACCTCTCGACATAGCCGACTACCTGCCGAAACTGCTGGATGAGCCCGGCCAGCCGCTCGACCGCATCATTGATGTTGCGTATGGCCTCCCGGGCATCTGGCGGGAGCATGTGGCTGTGCGCGGCCAGAAGGTCGGCATAGCCTGCGAGGAGCGAGAGCGGCTGGCCGAACTCGTGCGCGATGGCGCGCGCTGTACGCACGGCGCCCTCCGCCCGGCCCTGCGCTCTCGTGTCGGCAAGCAGCTGCAGATGCGCCAGCGCCATTGCCGTGCGTTCAGCCACGTAGTAGATCAGGTCGCGCTCGGCAGCTGGTAGATAGGTCGGCGCCGGAAACTTCACGCTGACAACGCCCATTTGGGACGGGCCTTTCGTCCCGGGAGCGAGCAGAGGTACACACATATAGGCCGGCCACTGATCTGTGGCCGGCGAGAGCGGACAGCAGATATCGCGCGCGGCGTCGGAGACATTCACCCGCATGCCCCGGCGCAGGCTCCAGCACGCTGCGGCCTGGGCGCTGCGACCAGAGCGTACCCCACCGCGCAGACAATCTGCACTGCGTCCGTCGCCCCAGGTGTGGAGTGTCGCCTGCCCGGCCCCGGATGGCTGGGCCGCTTCTTCGTTCGATAGCGCGAGCACGCCGGACGAGGCCGGGAACAAGCGGCGGAGCGCTGCGCACACTGCTTCAGCGACCTCATCCCGCGTTGCCGCAGCGTTCAGAGCCTCATCCAGCCGCAGCAGGGTCTCGAGGTTTGCGAGCTGTCGTTGCTGCTCCTCCGCCAGCCAGGCGCTATGCAGACAGAATGCTGCGAGCCCGGCCACGTGCGTCAGCCGTTCGATCTCGGAGCGGGTAAAGACGCGCGCGCCGGCCGCCACAGCGGTGAGCGTGCCGATCAACTGTCCACGGGAGAAGACTGGCACGCAGAGCGCTGAGAGGCTCGGCAGGGCAGGTGCCTCACCTTCATGGCCGGTGCCGGCGAAACTGCCCAGAGCGACCTGCCTCGGCTCAGCGTGGAGCAGGGCTGGTGCAACGCAGGCCTGCTCGAGCTGTGGCAGGCGCTGAGGCAGTGCTGGCACCCGTGCTAGCTCAGGCCAGCCCTGAAGAACCGGCCTTCCTGCCTGGTTAAGATGGATCAGCGCGACCTCGCAGGCCAGCAGCGCGCACACGCCGTCGGCGATGCTTCTGATCAGGCTGGCGCGGTCGGGCGACGAGCCCAGCACGCGCGCGAGTTCGTACAGAAAGTACGATTCTGCCGCGTTCCACTCAAGCTCGGCGGCGCCTGCTGGCTCGCTCAACGGGGTGGAAGGATCACGCTCCTGCATCTGCGGTGCCGGGACTTTCCGGTATGCCAGTCTTATGCTCGTTGCAGCGCGCCGCGGTCGAGCACGCTGCGGATTGCCGCCAGCAGCTGTGGCGGGCTGAACGGCTTGGACAGGTAATCTCGCGCTCCCTGCTTCAACGCCTCCATGGCAAGCTGGCGGCTGGCGATAGCCGAACAGATAATCACCTTCGCCTCAGGATCCTCTGCCCGAATGGCCTGTAAAGCTTCCAGGCCGTTCATATCGCCTGGCATCGTGTAATCCAGGAGCACAACGTCCGGCCGGCTGGCACGGTAGGCCTCGACGCCCTCGGCGCCGGTCGAGGCCAGAGAGACATCGAAGCCGTGCGCTTCCAAATGGCGGCGCAGCAACTGGCGCATGAATGCCGTATCGTCAACGATCAGGATATGTGCCATATGTCCTCCGTGCCTTCATACCTTACCTGCTTGGCTGTATCTTTTCTGGCTGTATCCTGCGCTCCACGTTACGCCAGCAGTGCATGAGCGCGCTGCTCGAGAAGAGAGGCGGATGCTCGTGGCAGCACGAAGAAGATACAGGCCACTGCATCCTCAGCATGGTCAGGCGGGTGAATGGCAGTTCGTAGCAAGACGATCACAGGCTCGCGCAGCGCTGCGGCGACAGCGCCCAGTTCCGCTTGCACGCTGCCGACCCGCACCTCCGCAGGCAGGTCTGCGGCCACGCGCACCCCAAGGAAGCTGCGCAGGGCAGCGAGATAGGCGGCTGCAAGCAGCGCAGCCACCTGCCGGAGCAAGGCCCTGCCGAAGGCCTGGTGCAAGTCCTCGGCCGGGCAGCCCGGGCTGAGCAGCGCCAGCAGCGCGGGCGCGTGGTCCAGAGACAGGACCAGCAGGACATGCCCGTCAAGCTCACCGACCAGCCGCTGTGCCACCATAATGCCCCCGCCAGCGCACTGGTTCGGGCAGAGCGGCAGACTGTCTGGTCGCAGCACGGCCACCTCCGGTACACCGATGACGAAGGGCCGGTTCACCAGGTATGACAGCGCACCCGCAGCGTTGCCCGCGCCGACGTTGGCGATTTCGACCAGGACGTCGGCCAGCTCTGTGCATGTAGCAGTGGAAGCTGGCGTGGCCGAGCCCGGATCATGTCCGCAGAGCATCTGCACTGGCTTTGCGTCTCCTCTCTTCTCTCTATCCCTTCGCTGGCGGCGCGGTGTACACCGCGCTGTTGTGAGGGCTTGCCCAGACCCTCGCTAACAAGTTTCGGCCGCTGCCGATGGATGCTTAGCGAAAAATTTGCCGCGAGGTGGCTAGCAGGGTCGACCGGATCCTCGCCCTGCCGGCGGAGCAGCGCGGAGGGCGTAAGTCGAAGTGTGAAAGGCCCCACCACACTTCCCCTGCCCTGGGCTTGTTACGCAGTACACAGCACGCTCGTGTTGCATGCGCACCAGCGCCTTGCTACAATGAGGAAAACCGACCGACGCGTCGGTCGGTTTTCCTGTTCAGTCTTTTCTTGTTCGGACTGACCCGAAGGGGTGTACAGGTCTATGCCTGTGGAGCAGGTGCGCAGCCTGGCCCGACACGAGCGTATCCTCGAGGCCGCGCTCCAGGTGTTCTCCCGCAAGGGGTACCGCGATGCCTCAGTGGACGACATCGCGGTGGAGTCCGACACTTCGAAAGGCGGCGTCTACTTCCACTTTCCCAACAAGCAGGCGATCTTCCTGGCCCTGCTGGATCGCATGGCTGCACTGTTACGCTCTCGCATCGAGGAGGCTATCGCGGCTGAGCACGATCCGGTGCGTAAGGCTGACCTTGCCTTGCAAGTGGTGCTGCGCACCTTCGGCTCACACCGCACGCTGGCGCGGCTCTTCTTCGTCGATGCTCTCGGCGCTGGCCGCGAGTTCAACCAGCGTATGGCCGAGCTCCGCGCTGAGTTCGCCGCGCTGATCCAGCGTCACCTGGACGAGGCTATCCAGCACGGAGCAATTCCGCCAGTGGATACCGCTGTGGCTGCCCGTGTCTGGTTCGGGGCGATCAATGAGGTTGTGACGGCCTGGGTGCTCCAGGAGCCGCCCGGCCGCCTGGAAGAGACCTACCCGACCCTGCGCACGCTCCTGCTGCGGAGTATCGGTGTGCAGCCCCTGCCCTACTCTCTTGCGAGGACTGAGCATGATCAGTCTAGTGCGTGAGATAAGTGCAGCGCTGAGCGACCTGCCCCTGCGCAGCGCCGCCGCCGAAGCGCAAGCGCGCGCCCGCAGATCTGGCCGCCCGATCCTGGCGAGCGTGACGGTACGAGTTCCCTATACCGATCCCCTAGCGCTCTTCCAGCAGGGGGCCGGCCTCGCCAGCGACCGGTTCTTCTGGGCCCGGCCCGATGAGTACTTCGCCATGGCCGGCGCAGGCGCGGCGTGGACGCTGGTACTGAAGGGCCCAGAGCGCTTCCACTGTGCCAGCGCAGAGTGGCGCACCCTTTGCCAGGACGTGGTGGTCGATGCTCGTGAGGCCCCGCGCGGGACCGGGCCGCTGGCGCTAGGCGGCTTCTCATTCGATCCGCTGCGTCCGCGCACGCCGCTGTGGGACGGCTTTCCCGACGGTCTGCTTCTGCTGCCCCAGTATCTCCTCACCACAGCAGGCGACGCGTCCTGGCTGACCGTCAATCTCCTGCTCCAGCCCGAGGCGGACGATACCGGTGTGGCGGCTATCCAGGCCCGGCTGGGGCAGGTGCTCAGCCGGGCAGCCGCTCCCATGGAGCCGGATGGCCACGGTTCAGCCGCTGGCCGGCAGCTCGAGCTCGTTGATGTGCTCGCGCCGCATGGCTGGAAGCGCATGGTCGCGTCCCTGGTGCGGGATATCCAGGGCGGCCGGGTGCAGAAGGTGGTGCTGGCTCGCCAGGCGCAGCTGCACGGCCGCATGCCGTTCGACGCTGCCCGTGCGCTGGCGTGGCTGCGGCGTGAGTACCCCGGCTGCTTCGTCTTCGCTGTGGCGCGGGGCGAGCGTTGCTTCCTTGGCGCCTCCCCGGAACGCCTGGTCCGCCTCGAGCAGGGGATGGTCCAGGTGACCTGCCTGGCCGGATCCATCGCTCGTGGGGACTCTATAGACGAAGACGAGCGGCTGGGCCAGGCACTGCTGGACAGCGCGAAGGACCGCGCCGAGCACGCTTTCGTGGTAGAGACGTTGTGCCAGGCGCTCGTCGAGGCCGGTGTGGAGCTAGAGCCACCTGGCCGGCCCCGGCTGCTCAAGGTACGCAACGTGCAGCACCTCTTCACACCGCTACGTGGCCGCGCCCGGGACTGCCAAAGCGCGCTCGACCTGGCTGAGCGGCTGCACCCTACGCCGGCAGTAGGCGGTGTGCCACGGGAGGTCGCGCTGGAGCTGATCCGCGAGCGGGAGCAGCTCGACCGCGGCTGGTACGCCGGACCGCTGGGCTGGGTGGACGGCCGCGGCGAGGGCGAGTTCGCTGTGGCGATCCGCTCGGCGCTGCTCGAGGGCGCCCAGGCCACTCTCTTCGCCGGCTGCGGGATCGTGGCCGGCTCAGACCCTGAGCGGGAGTATGCCGAGGCTTCGCTCAAGCTGCGCCCCATGCTCGCGGCCCTGAGCGAGTCCTACGTGGAGTAGCGCCATGGCCGGCACGCCGGTGCAGCACGCCGCGTTTCAGTTCGCTGGCGCGCTCGTGGACGAGCTGGTGCGCGCAGGGGTGCGCCATTTCTGCGCCTGCCCAGGTTCGCGCTCGACCCCGCTGGCCCTGCTGATCGCGCGCCATCCCGGCGCCCGCCTGTGGATGCACCTGGACGAGCGCTCCGCTGCCTTCTTTGGCCTTGGGCTGGCCAGGGCATCGCGGCAGCCGGTGGCGCTGCTGTGTACCTCGGGCACTGCGGCGGCCAATTTCATGCCGGCGGTCATTGAGGCCTTCTACGCCCGCGTGCCGCTGGTGGTGCTGACCGCCGATCGCCCCCACGAGCTGCGCGATTGCGGGGCAGCTCAGACCATCGATCAGGTGCACCTATACGGCGAGCACGTGAAATGGTTCGTGGACCTGCCCGAGCCAGATGCTGCCCCGGAACTGGTGCGCTACGCCCGCACAGTGGCATGCCGCGCCGTTGCACTGGCACGGCGCGGTCCGGCCGGGCCGGTGCACCTGAACTGCCCCTTCCGCGAGCCGCTCGTTCCGGTCTCGGTCGATGGTGCTCCCCCTGCGGGGGCGCGTGGGGACGGCGAGCCGTACGTTGCGGTGGTCGCTGGTCCGCGGGCGCCGGAGCCGGCACTGGTGCGTGACCTGGTAACGCGGCTGGCCGACATGCCACATGGCTTGCTCGTGTGCGGCCCGCAGGACGATCCGTTCCTGGCAGAGGCGGTGGTGGCGGCCGCCCACGCCCTGGGCTATCCTGTGCTGGCCGACCCGCTCTCGGGGGTGCGCTGTGGCAGGCACGACCGCACATTCGTGCTCGATGCCTACGACGCCTTCCTGCGCGACGCCGACTTTGTCGAGCATACGCCGCCGCAGGTGGTGCTGCGCTTCGGCGCCATGCCGACGTCCAAGCCGGTCTTGCAGTATCTCCAGCGCTACCCACAGTGCCGCCAGATCGTGATCGACGGAGACGGCGGCTGGCATGAGCCGACCGGCCTGGCGGCTGAGGTGCTGCACGTCAATGGCCGGCTGCTCTGTGAGGCGCTGGCCACCGCCGCGCCCGCCAGGCTCGCTGGAGACCCTGAGCGTGTGGCCTGGACGCAGCACTGGCTCGAAGCAAACCGCGCCGCCCGTGTGGCTATCGACCGGGAACTGGCCGCGCTCGATGAGCTGTTCGAAGGCAAGGTGTTCGCCGAGCTGGCAGACTTGCTGCCCGATGGGGCGGTGCTATACGTCGGTAACAGCATGCCGGTGCGCGACCTGGACACCTTCTTTCCGGCCAGTGAGCGGCGCATCCGTGTCCTGGGCAATCGCGGCGTGAACGGGATCGACGGGGTGGTCTCCAGCGCGCTAGGCGCCGCCGCGGCGCTGAACGGTGAGGGGCCGCTGGTGCTGGTCATCGGCGACCTGTCGTTCTACCACGACTCGAACGGCCTGCTGGCGGCGAAGCAGCACGGGCTCGACGCCATGATCATCCTGCTGAACAACGACGGCGGCGGGATCTTCTCCTTTTTGCCGCAGGCCACCGAAGCTGCAGAGCACTTCGAGCTGCTCTTCGGGACGCCGCACGGCCTGGACTTTCGCCCGATCGCCGAGGCGTATGGGGCGCGCTTTACCCGTGTACGCACCTGGCCGGAGTTCCGCGAGGCGGTGTGCACCGGCATCGGCGGCCGTGGCCTGCATGTGGTCGAGGTGCCGACCGAGCGCCGCCGCAACGTGGCCCTGCACCGGCGTATCTGGCCGGCCGTATCGGAGGCGCTGCATGCAGTGAGCGGGGTGTGATCCCTCATCCCTGTCTCCTCCTCTGCGTGTGGAGAGAGGGACGAAGAGCGATCCAAGAATATGGGCAGAGTACTGGCGAGGCGATCCTCTCGGGGAAGTTGGGAAGTGACGCTGCTGGCCGAGCGATGAGCTACACTTCAGGGACTGATGTTTCACTGGCACATGCTATCTCTCGCGTTAACGGTGTCATGCTCCACGCCATGCTGGCCGGCGACGTGAAAGCCCGGCCGCTCGTGTTGCTGCACGGCTTCACTGGCAGTGCCGAGACGTGGACGCCGTTTCTGCCAGCCCTCACCAGGCAGTCCCGCGTGATCGCGGTGGACCTGCTCGGACATGGCAGGTCGGACGCGCCGGATGACCCGCAGCGCTACCGCATGGAGTGTTGCGTCGAAGGCTTGCTGGCGCTGCTGGATGACCTGGGCGTGGCTCAGATCGATGTACTGGGCTACTCGATGGGCGGGCGAGTAGCACTGCACCTGGCCACCGCTGCGCCGGAGCGCGTGCGCGCCCTGGTGCTGGAGAGCGCTTCGCCGGGCATCGAGGACCCACACGAGCGGCAGGCCCGCGCTGCCGCGGACGCCGCGCTGGCCGAGCGGCTCGAGCGCGAGGGGTTAGAGGCGTTCGTGACCTACTGGGAGCAGCAGCCCCTCTTCGCCACCCAGGCGCGTCTGCCGGAAGCAGCGCGCGCCTACCTGCGCGCCCAGCGGTTGCGCCAGCGACCGCTCGGTCTCGCCAACAGCCTACGCGGCATGGGTGCCGGCCGCCAGGAGCCGCTGTGGGACCGGCTGGGCGAGCTCCGCATGCCTGCGCTGATTATTACCGGCGCGCTCGACGAGAAATACTGCGCCATCGGCCGGCGGATGGCTGCATGCATGCCGTGCGCTCGCCTGGAGATCGTGCCGGACGCTGGACACGCTGTGCACCTGGAGCAGCCGGAGGCCTTCACGCGGCTAGTGGTGGCGTTTCTCTCAGGCAGCGAGTCCTTCGCTTAGTCTGCGGAGCTTCGCGTGTGGAGGCTTAGCTCATAGAGCTTCACATAGAGAGAGCGAGAGCTTCTACGCAAACAAGCACGAAGAGGACAGGAGTATGGCTGCGAATACGAATCTCAGCGCGCCCGTCAGATGGAAGCGGGTGAAAGAGTACACCGACATCATTTACGAGCATGCCGAGGGCGAGGGCATCGCCAAGATCACGATCAACCGGCCTGAGGTACGCAACGCCTTCCGTCCGCTCACTGTGATGGAGATGATGGACGCCTTCGCCGACGTGCGTGATGCCTCGCACATCGGCGTCGCGCTTCTGACCGGGGCGGGAACGGAAGCCTTCTGCTCCGGCGGGGACCAGCGTGTGCGCGGCGAAGGCGGGTATGTCGGCCATGACCAGATCCCGCGACTCAACGTGCTCGATCTTCAGCGGCAGATCCGGCTCCTGCCCAAGCCGGTGATCGCCGTGGTGGCCGGCTATGCCATCGGCGGCGGCAATGTGCTCCAGCTTGTCTGCGACCTGACCATCGCCGCCGACAATGCCATCTTCGGCCAGGCCGGGCCGAAGGTCGGCAGCTTCGACGGTGGGTATGGTGCTGGCTATCTGGCACGGGTGGTCGGCCACAAGAAAGCACGCGAGATCTGGTATCTCTGCCGCCAGTACACCGCCCAAGAAGCGCTCCAGATGGGTCTGGTCAACACTGTCGTGCCGCTAGAGAAGCTCGAGGAGACGGCGGTGCAATGGGCGCGCGAAATCCTGGAGAAGAGCCCGACGGCGATCCGCTTCCTGAAGGCGGCCTTCAACGCCGATACCGACGGGCTGGCCGGCTTGCAGCAGCTTGCCGGCGACGCCACGCTACTCTTCTACCTGACCGACGAGGCCAAGGAGGGGCGTGACGCCTTCTTGCAGAAGCGCAAGCCGGACTTCTCCAAGTTCCCGCGCTTTCCGTAGCGATGGCGTTGTCTACACGCAGGGCCATCATGGCGTAGAGAAGCGGACATGGCGATCGGGGTAGGCTCCGCTCGGCCCGGGCGACTGCGCGCGTGGCTGTTGGCTGCCCGAGTGCCGACCCTTTCAGCGGCCGTGGTGCCGGTGCTGGCCGGCACGGCGGCGGCAATGGCAGACGGACGTGTCCGTCCGCTGCCGTTCCTGGCTGCCCTGGGAGCAGCCGTGCTGATCCAGGTCGGCACGAACTTCGCCAACGACTACTTTGACTTTCTGAAGGGCGCCGATACGGCCGAGCGGCTGGGGCCGGTGCGCGTGACCCAGAGCGGCCTGCTTTCTCCCCAGGCTGTGCGGAACGCGACGATCCTGACCTTTGCGCTAGCGGCGCTGATCGGGCTGTACCTGGTTCGCGTAGGGGGCTGGCCCATCCTGATCATTGGCCTGCTCTCTATTGCTGCCGGGGTGCTGTACACCGGTGGCCCCTGGCCACTGGGCTACCACGGCCTGGGGGACCTGTTCGTCTTCGTGTTCTTCGGCGTCATCGCGGTGACGGGCACGTACTATCTACACACCGGGACAGTGACGCTCGGTGTGCTGGGCAGCTCGGTGCCGGTGGGCTGCCTGGTGACGGCGATCCTGGTGGTGAACAACCTGCGCGATATCGACACCGATCGCGCTGCTGGCAAGCGCACGCTGGCGGTGCGCATCGGCGCCCGCGCGACGAGGATGCAGTACCTGCTGTTGCTGGCCGTAGCGTACCTCGCGCCGCTGGTGCGCTGGATACTCGGCAGCGCACTCTGGGCGTTCCTGCCCTGGCTGACGCTGCCGCTGGCCGTGCCGCTGGCGCAGCGCGTGTTCACTGCTAAGGGACGCGCCCTGAACCCGGCCTTGAAGGCGACGGCGAGGCTGCACCTGTTCTACGGTGTGCTGTTCGCCGCCAGCCTGCTAGGGTGAGCGCTGGCCAATGAGGATCCGCCGCATTTCGTGGATGCTATTCCGCCTGCCCTTCGCCGCGCCGTTCGCCACCGCGCGCGGGTCAGCGGCCATACGCGCGGGCCTGTTGCTGTGCCTGGAGGGCGCGGAGGGTCTGGAAGGATTAGGGGAGGCCTCCCCGCTGCCGGCGTTTGGCGGCGGCACGGTCGAGGACGCGCGGGCGCTGGTGCGCGAGCTAGCACCTGCGCTGGCTGGCGCAGAGATCGAACACGCCGACGCCATCCTGGCGACAGTGGACCGGCGCCGGCCCGGCGCCGCGGCGGTGGCCTGCGCTGTAGACACGGCGCTGCTTGATTTACGTGGGCGCCACGCTGGGAGACCGGCTGCCGCACTGCTGGGCGGGCAGCCCGGCCGGGCCGTTCCGGTGAACGCGACGATCGGTCAGCCTGATGCTGGCGCCGCGGCCGAAGCCGCTGGCCGCGCCATCGCCGAGGGATTTGGCTGCGTCAAGCTGAAGACCGGCCTGGGGCTGCCGGCCGGAGCGGAGCTGGCCCGCATCGCGCAGGTGCGAGCGGCCATCGGCCCGCACGCCGCGCTGCGCCTGGACGCGAACGGGGCATGGGCCCCAGACGAGGCCATCGCCATCCTGCGCGCCGCCGAACCGTACGGCATCGAGCTGGTCGAGCAACCAGTGCCAGCAGAGGACTTGGAGGGGCTGACGCGCGTACGAGCCAGCTGCGGCGTGCCGGTTGCGGCCGACGAGGCTGCCTGCACGCTGGAGCAGGCGCAGCGCGTGCTACGTGCCGAGGCCGCGGACGCACTCATCGTGAAGCCCATGGCCGCGGGCGGGCTGCGCGCTGGCCGGCAGATCGTCGATCTGGCAGTCCAGGCCGGGCTGCGGGCCATCGTCACCACCACGATTGACTCCAGCGTGGGGATCGCCTCGGCGCTGCATCTAGCGGCGGCGCTACCCGATCCGCTGCCTGCCTGCGGGCTGGCCACCGGCCTCCTCTTGGCTGGCGACCTGGCCCGGCCACGCCTGCTCCCCCAGCGAGGGACAATGACCGTGCCAGACGCGCCAGGCCTGGGTGTGGCGCTGGACCCTACGCAACTGGCCCGCTTCGGGGGTGGCTGGGAGGAGGTAGCCGCCCGATGAGCGAGCCCGCAGCGCATGTCGCAGACGGCCTGCTCCTGCCTGACTGGCTGGCGCGACGGGCCGAGACGAACCCGCGGCGTGTTGCGCTGCTGTGTGGCCCGCATTGCTGGAGCTACGCTGAGCTCCACCAGCGCGCTGCCACCGCCGCGCAGTGGCTGGCTGAGCTGGGCGCGCGGCCCGGCGAGCGTGTAGCCCTGCTCCTGCGCAACGGGCCAGCATACGTCTCGCTGGTGCACGCTGCGCCACGGGCTCGGGTGACCCTGGTGCTCTTGAACACGCGATTGGCGCCGGCGGAGCTGGCCTGGCAGCTGGCCGACTGCGGCGCCCGGCTACTGGTCTATGACGCCGCCAACGCGCCGGCAGTGCAGGCACTCGGCGCGCTCGTTCCTGGCCTGCAGGCAGCCGACGTTGTTGGAATGCCTGCCGAGCTCCCCGTGTCGGGTGCGGTGCCGGGGATCGACCTTACAGCGGTGCACTCGATTGTCTATACCTCGGGCACGACCGGCCGGCCGAAGGGCGCTGCGCTCACCTATGGTAACTACTGGTGGAGCGCCATCGGCTCGGCGCTCAACTTGGGCATGCACGCAGACGATCGCTGGCTGGCCGCGCTGCCGTTCTTCCACGTGGGCGGGCTGAGCATCCCGCTGCGGGCAGTGATCTACGGCATTGCTGCGGTCGTGCACGAGAGCTTTGATCCCGCCGCGGTTAACCGTGCTATTGATGAGGACGGCGTCACGATGGTCTCGGTGGTTAGCGCCATGCTTCAGCGCATGCTGGATGAGCGCGGGGAGCGACCGTATCCGCCGACCCTGCGCTGCGTGCTGCTGGGTGGCGGGCCAGCGCCGCGCCTGCTGCTGGAAGAATGCGCCCGTCGCCAGGTGCCAGTGGTGCAGACGTACGGCCTGACCGAAGCGGCCTCCCAGGTGGCCACGCTCGCCCCGGAGGATGCCCTGCGCAAGCTGGGGTCGGCTGGCAAGCCGCTGCTCCCCGTCGAGCTCCGCATCGAGTGCGATGGGCGGCCGGCTTCCCCGGGCGAGGTCGGTGAGATCCTGGTGCGCGGCCCCACCATCTCTCCTGGCTATATCACACCAAACGGCAGTATTCAGCCGGCAGTGCGGGAAGGCTGGCTGCGCACGGGCGACCTGGGCTACCTCGATGAGGAAGGATACCTCTACGTCGTGGACCGCCGGGACGACCTGATCATCTCCGGCGGGGAGAACATCTATCCGGCGGAGGTCGAAGCCGTGCTGCACGCGCACCCGGCGGTGGCCGAGGCCGGGGTCACTGGCATGCCGGACCCGCGTTGGGGCCGCGTGCCAGTGGCGTTCGTGCGACTGCGGCCCGGCACCGCTGCCAACGAGACCGAACTGATTGCTCACTGCGCCGCTAGGCTGGCCCGCTACAAAGTGCCGGTGCGTGTCTGGTTGGTGGACGAGCTACCGCGCAACGCCGCCGGTAAGCTGCTGCGTAGCGTCCTACGAGAGCGTAGCGAAGCACTAGCACTGCAGGGATAGGCTGCCGAGCGGCCCGAACCCGCCCGCCAGCCGTTCGCCGCCCTGTACCGCGATCTACGGAGTGCGTATTGTTCAAGACGCCAACGGATGGTATGCCACTCCCGCTCTTTTACCACGACCTGGGCACAGGGGAACCGCTCGTGCTGGTGCACGGGAGCTTCTCCACCGGCGCGGCCACGTGGGGCGCGCAGATGCGGACGCTCGCGGCTTGCCATCGCCTGCTGGTAGTCGATCGGCGCGGCCACGGTGCCAGCCCGCGAGCGCCGCGGCCCTACACGATCGCCGGCGACGCGCTGGATATCCTAGCTGCGGCCGATCAGGCCGACATGGCAGCATTCCACCTGGCAGGGCACTCGTACGGCGGCCTGGTGGCCATTGAGATCGCCCGCCGCGCGCCCGAGCGCGTGCGCTCCCTCCATCTGATTGAGCCGCCGTACCTGGCGCTACTGCCGGACGATCTACACGTGCGCGAGCTGGACCGCCGCGGGCGCACGATCTTCGCTCAGGCAGGCCGCTGGGAGCCTGAGCAGATCGCTGCAGCGTTCTTCGAGCTGCTGCTCGGCCCCGCTGGGCTCCAGGCGCTCCAGGCGCGCCGTGCCTGGCCAGCGATCGTGGCCGAGGCGAAGCGGGCAGCGGATGAAGAGTTCGCCGGGGACTACCCGGCCGGTGTAGCAGCAGCGCTGCGGCTCCACGGGCCGGTGCAGGTCTACACCGGCGGGCGCAGCCACCCGGGCCTGCGGGCCCTGGCGCGGCGGCTGGCTGCGCTGATCCCCGGCGCACGCCTCGTCGAGGTGTCCGACGCCGACCACGCTGTGCAGCGCTGGAACGAGCCGTTCGATGCCGCCCTGCTGGCTGTCACCCAGGCGGGATAGCGCTCGCATCGGGGTGTGGTGGCGCCTCCTGTGACTGCCGGTCAGGCGCCAAGACCTCTGTCAGCCAAGACCTCTGTCAATGGAGCACTGAACCTCCAGTTTGGTTGCTGAGGATCATTCGGTGACCGTATAATGAAACGCTATGATAGCCATCGTCGATTATGGAGCCGGTAATCTCCGTAGCGTGGCCAAGGCTATTGCCTGGCTGGGCTACCCTGCGGTCGTGACACATGACGCCACCGAGATCGAGCGGGCCAGCGCAGTGATCCTGCCGGGCGTCGGCGCGGCCGGTGATATGATGTGCACGCTGGCGAACCTTCGCCTGGTCGAGCCATTGCGGGAGGTGATCGCCTCCGGCAAGCCCTACCTGGGTATTTGCCTGGGGCTGCAGGCACTGCTCACCGTATCTGAAGAAGGTGGCTGGCAGCGTTGCCTGGATGTGGTCAGGGGCGTGGTGCGCCGCTTCCCGCCCGGCCTCCATGTACCCCAGATGGGCTGGAACCAGGTGCGCCAGCTCCGGCCGCATCCGATCTTTGAGGGTATTCCTGACCTGGCCAACTTCTATTTCCTGCATTCGTATTATGCTGACCCTGAGGATCGCTCGATTGTAGCCGGTGAGACTGAGTACAGCGTAACCTATGCCAGTGTGCTGGCCTTTGAGAACGTCGTGGCTGTGCAGTTCCACCCTGAGAAGAGCGGACAGCACGGCCTTCGCCTGCTGGATAACTTTTGCCGCTGGGCAGGAGCGAAGTGGAAGACAGAGTAATACATGCTGCGTACTACGTCATTCCTGCTACCCCTCTCCGCCGCGCAGCGGTCTCAGCCTAAGGGCAGAACGGTGTAGTGGTTTTTACGTAGTACGCATTACGTAGTACGCAGTACCCTGAGGTCCATGGACGCAATGTTCGTCATTCCTGCGATTGATCTTCAGGGCGGCCGGTGCGTGCGGCTCTACCAGGGGGACATGCAGCAGGCCACTGTCTATAGCGACGACCCGGTGGCGGTGGCGCGACGGTGGGAGGAAGCAGGCGCCCAGTGGCTGCATGTGGTGGACCTGGATGGCGCGAAAGAGGGACGCCCTGTCCATCTGAGCGTGGTGCAGAGCATCGCCCGCGCCACCGGACTACGGGTGCAGGCCAGCGGGGGGTTGCGCCGGCTGGATGACGTGCACGCAGTGTTAGCATGTGGCGCCCGGCGGGTCGTCCTGGGCACGGTAGCAGTGACGCAGCCGGAGCTCGTGCGGCAGGCCTGCCGTGAGCTCGGCGAGGCAGTCGTGGTCGGGCTGGACGCCCGGGATGGGCGGATCGCCACGCATGGATGGACGGCTCAGTCTGATATCGCAGTGGCAGAGCTGGCGCAGCGGATGGTCGAGGCGGGCGTGCGCCGGTTTGTGTTCACCGATATTGGCCGCGATGGCACGCTGACTGAGCCGAACTACGCGGCTCTTGTCGAGCTGGTGCGGTCCGTGCCGGTGCCGGTGATCGCCTCCGGCGGAGTCGCGCGGCTGGAGCACCTACTGCGTCTGCGCGATCTAGGCGTCGAGGGGGCGATCGTGGGCAAGGCCCTCTACACCGGCCATCTCGATCTGGCCGCCGCTATCGCTGCGCTGGCTAACGGCCAAGGCTAGTCGCAGAGCTGGAGAGCACAGACACGATGCTGACACGCCGGATCATTCCCTGCCTGGACGTTACCGGCGGCCGGGTGGTCAAGGGGATCAGGTTCCAGGAGCCGCGCGACGCTGGTGATCCCGCTGAGCTGGCCGCTATTTATGACCGCGAGGGCGCTGATGAGCTCGTCTTCTACGACATCACAGCCTCCAGCGACAATCGCGACATCATGCTCGACGTCGTAGCGCGGACGGCCTCGCAGGTGTTCATTCCTCTGACCGTGGGCGGCGGCCTGCGCACAGTCGAGGACATGCGGCGCATGCTGAACGCGGGGGCCGACAAGGTCTCGATCAACACCGCCGCGGTGCTGCACCCTGACCTGATCAACGAGGGCGCGGCGCGCTTCGGCAGCCAGTGCATCGTGCTTTCCATGGATGTGAAGCGTGCGTACATGCCCGACGGCCGGCTCTGGTGGGAGGTCTACATCCACGGCGGGCGTACCCCCACGGGCAAGGACGGCGTGCGCTGGGCCATCGAGGGGGTCGAGCGTGGTGCTGGCGAGCTGGTGCTGAACTCGATCGACGCGGACGGCACGCAGGAGGGCTACGACCTGGAGCTGCTGCGTGAGGTCTCCTCGCGCGTGCCGGTGCCGGTGATTGCCTCCGGCGGCGCTGGCAGGCTCGAACACTTCGCCGAGGCGCTGGAGGCAGGAGCACACGCTGTGCTTGCCGCCTCGCTCTTCCATTACGGCACGCTGCGTATCCGCCAGGTGAAGGAGTACCTGGCCGCGCGAGGGTTCCCAGTGCGGACGACCTGGTAAGCGGCAGGACGGGTGGTCAGCCCGTCTCCCGTTAGTGAGGAGCTCGGCTAGGAGCATGGATGCACGATCATCGCTGCCATCCCTTGAAGAGCGTGTGAAGTTTCACGTCGACGGCCTCGTCCCGGCGATTGTGCAGGACCGCCAGAGCGGTGAGGTGCTGATGCTGGCGTATATGAATGCCGAGGCGCTGCACCGAACGCTTACCAGTGGCGATGTATGGTTCTGGAGTAGGAGCCGCGGCGAGTTGTGGCACAAGGGCGCGACGTCAGGAAACTACCTGCGCGTGCGGCGGGTGCTGCTCGATTGTGATGGCGACTGTGTGCTGGTACAGGTGGATCCTGAAGGCCCAGCCTGCCACACCGGGGCACGCTCATGCTTTTTCACGGAAGTGCTGCATGAGTGAGCAGAATATTCTGGCTGAAGTCTATGCAGTTATTCTCGAGCGGCAGCGCACTATGCCGCCGGATTCGTACGTGGCGAAACTGCTCAGCCAGGGCATCGACCGCATCGCGAAGAAAGTGGGCGAGGAGGCCACAGAAGTAGTCATCGCGGCGAAGAACCAGTCGCGCGAAGAGATTGCCTTCGAAGTCGCAGACCTGTGGTTCCACTCGCTGGTGCTGCTGGCTGCCACCGAGGTGCCGTTGGAAGATGTGTGGGCGCAACTGGCTGAGCGCCGCGGCAAGCGCCGGGAGCAGGCTGGGTAGCGGATGAACCGGCTGGCAAAAGGCTTTCTCACCAGTGCAGCAGTACTGGGCGCGATGACGGCGTACAATATGGCGGCTCGCCGCAGCGCCCGCCCGCTGGCGAATGCGTTGGTGGGCGAGGGACGGAGCTACCTCTGGAAGTGGGGGCGCGTCCACTACACCGTCTCAGGCGATGGGCCACCCGTGGTCCTGGTGCATGGCATCCATGCCGCGGCCTCGTCGTATGAGATGCGCGAGTTGTTCTGGCCCCTCGCTGGTGTCTGCCGTGTCTATGTGCCTGACCTGCTGGGCTTCGGATTGTCTGACCGCCCTGGGCTGCACTATACCGGCGCGCTCTACATCGAGCTCCTGGCCGACTTTCTCGGGGAGGTTGTACAGCAGCCGTGCGCCCTGGTAGCCAGTTCGCTCAGCGCGGCGTACGCTATCGAGGTAGCGCACCGGCTGCCGCAGCAGGTCACGCGCCTAGTTTTGTTCTGCCCCACTGGTCTAGAGGCGCTGGTACGCCTGCCAGGGACCCGCGGCCAGGCCGTCAACCTGCTGCTGCGGGCGCCGGCCACCGGCGAGTTTCTGTTTAACCTGCTGGTGTCGCGCCCATCGCTGCGGTACTACCTCACCCGCCGCGTGTACTATGATAGTGCATTCGTCACGAATGACGTCGTTGAGGCGTACTATGCGACCTCCCACCAGGTCAATGCCCGCTACGCGCCTGCGGCGTTCATCGGCGGCTTGCTGAACTGGGACGCGCGGGCAGCCTATGCCGCGCTGGCGCAGCCTGTGCTGATCATCTGGGGACGTGAGGCGATCGAGACGCCGGTCGCCCAGGCGGACGCGTTCACGCGGATGAACCCGCGCGCTCGCCTGGAGGTCCTCGACCACTGCCGGCTGCTCCCGCATGTCGAGCACGGCGAGAAGGTCGCTCGATTGGTGGACGAATGGCTGTAGTACGTAATTACGTAATAATATATAGTACGATACATGATACGATACATCACACGTGAATGCGTGCGTACTGTGTAACAACTACCTCAGCCCACCTGCCCTATGGCACTGTCGCTTGCCTAGTGCAGGGCTGAGAAGCGTCGCTAACGTGAACGTGTTACACAGTACGCACGTAGTACGCAGTACGTACTCAGCGAGTGAGTGCCTCCGGATGGAGCACGAGCTCGACCCACACCACCTCGCCGGTCACAGGATCGAACTCGGCGATGCCGGCGGTGAAATCCTGGCGCACCACGGCGCGGCCATCAGGCGCCAGTGCCAGATACTCATCAGAGAGCGCCGGGCCCCGCGTCTCCCCGCGGCGGTAGGCCAGCGCCGCTCGCTTGATGATGGCTGTGTCCATATTCACCGACTGCCCGAGCTGCTCCAGGTACTGCTTGATCTCGTCATCACTCACGCTCGTCGCATCCGGTGCTGCAGGCGTGACCTGGGGCAGGACCTCCTCCACCGCCAGGCCGCGCGGATCAGAGCGGTCGCCCTGAAAGTCGCCGTGGCGGACGACACGGTCCAGGCCGAGCCGGTAGCGGCGCAGCAGGTCCCGCACCAGCGTGCGCAGGCGGGTAAGCTGCGCATCAGTGTATGCTCCGTCGGGATCGCTGGCCAGCAGCTCGAGCTCGATGCCGACGGTGCAGGCATTGATCTCTGAGCAGAGCCCCGCCCCGGGGGGCCGGGGATCGAGCCAACTCGGGCGCATGCGGTCGGCACGGGCGGCATGCCAGGCCGCATGCTCCTCTAATACGCAGCCCACCAGCTCCCCGCTCTTCCCGATGATATAGTGGGCGCTTGCTGTGCCCTGCCGCTGAAAATGGGCCAGCGAGCCCTCCAGGGACCCCTCAGTGTCATGCAGCACGATAGCGCGCACCTGCCGGCCGGGAACAGGAGTGAAGTTGGGAGAGCGAACGAAGCGATCAACCTCCATAACCTTCTCCTCTCTCAAAGACTTTTCATCGTACATCACGAAGATATGACGTCGCTCAGATGCGGGAGGGCCTGTGCCGGTCAGGCAGCGCTTCCTCGTACTGCCACGAGCACTTCGTAGTACTTGGTGTAGTACTTGGGAGTACCTCAATAGTGAGTATTCACTTGCAGGCTGGCGCCGCACGCGAGCGGCGAAGCCAATAATTGTTGTTACTATACTTCGGTGCGAAGTATACTGCAAGAGCGGTTAGGCGGCCTACTTGCCCCAGCACACAGTCCGTGTGTATACTGGGCCTGTCACAACGTTGTCAAGGCATTTTCTTCCCGTGTTTGCCTGCTGTGTTTACCTGCATATCAAGGCAGGGGTGGTGCATAGGCCGCGCTCGTTCGTGGTGCTGCCTGGAGCAGGACCGGCAGGCGAGCAGGCCGTGCCCGCAGGCGAGCAGCCACGCATGTCGTAAAGAGCCGCAAGTGAAGGAGGAGGTCCCATGAGCCATTCCGGTACCGTACAAGGGATAAGCCGCCGGGAGTTTGCGACAGGCTTTCTGGCCGGGCTCGGCGCTCTCCCGGTAGCCGCGCTGGCTGGCTGCGGCCGGCAAGGCGCACAGCCCGCTCCAGCACCACGGCAACAAATCGAGCTCACCATCTGGCACAACTGGGGTGTTCCTGACCCGCGCACCGACTATACCGAGCAAGTGCTGCTGCCTCGGTTCGCTGCGGAGCACCCAGGCCTGAGCGCGAAGATCGAGTTCGCCGGCAATGGCCTCGCTGTGCTGGAGAAGATCAAGACCAACGTGGCTGCCGGCACGCCGCCGGACGCCTCGTTCGTCTACGCCGAGTGGACCGTCGCCCTGGGCCAGGCCAGCGCCATCGTGGCTCTCGATTCGCTGATGGCCGCAGAGAAGGGCTTCGACAAGCAGGACTTCTATCCCCATCTCTGGGAAGCCCTGACCTACAACGGCAAGATCTGGGGCTTTCCGCAGAACAACCATCCCTTCGGCGTGTTCTATCGAGAAGACCTCTTCCAGAAAGAGGCGGTCCAGCCACCGGCAACCTGGGAGCAACTAGTCGAGGTCGCCAAGCGGCTCACCCGCGACACCGATGGAGATGGGCAGATCGACCAGTGGGCCTTTGACCTTGGCACTGCTGATACCAATTTCTGGAATGTCGTCCAGCAGTCACATGGCGGGCGGTACCTTACGCCGGATCGCAAGAGCGTGGCCTGGAGCTCCGAGGCCGGACTGCGCGCGCTGGATTACTATGTGGCCCTCTTCCAGCAGCACCGCGTGGCACCGCTGGAGAACCCACCCCAGCAGGGCTTTAACACCGGCAAGCAGGCGATGACGATCGCCGGGCCGTGGCGGGTGGACGGCTACGAGCGTAACGGGCTGCCGGTGAAGCTCTTTCCGTACCCCCGCGGCAGCCAGAAAGCAGTGGCCCACGCCAACGTGGACACCTGGGCTATCCTGAAGACGAACCCGGACCGCGAGGCCGCGGCGTTCCGCTTCCTGGCCTGGTACGGCAGCAAGGAGATCTACGGTGACTGGGCCATGCGCTTCAAGCATGCGCCGCTGCGAAAGTCAATCGCCCAGGACTCAACCTACCGGCGTTGGCTGGATGAGCATCCCATGGTGAAGGCGGTGGTCGAGATGCCGCACGAGATCATCATCCGGCCGCTGACACCAGTCACTGCGGAGATCAATATCACATTGGGCAAGGCCCTGAGCGACGCTGTCCAGGGCAAGATCTCGCCGAAGGAAGCGCTTGAGCGTGCCACAGCCGAGGCGAACACCCAATTGCGTATGGCCGGGGCGTAGGACCACTTTTCGTACGCCGCTGTGCCTGCACCGGCCCTAAAAGCGAATACCCCATTGTGTAGGGCGGGGCGGCCCTACGCTCCCGGCCCCTTACTCCCGCTGCACAGCGCGCAGGAGGTCGAGCGCAGCTCCGCGCAGCAAGCGCAGATCGGTGCCGGCGCCGAGGAAGCGAAAGCCCTGGCGGATGCGCCGGTTGATCCCGGCGGCGTTATAGAGCTGCACGCCCGGCACCTTGCCAGTCGCCTCACACGCTGCCAGGATCGTGGCGAGCGCCTCCTCGACCGGGGCAGGAAGCTCCTCGGCCGTGACCGCTTCCGGCGCTAGGCCCAGAGAGATCGATAGGTCGTTCAGGCCGACATAGCAGCCGTCGATCCCATCCACGGAGAGGATCTCGCGGGCGTTCCGTACGGCCTGGTCGGTCTCCAACATGGCCAGGAGCATGAGCTCCTTCGCGGCGCTAGTAAAGTAGTCCGGGCCACCATAGAGGGCACCGCGGATCGGGCCCCAGCTCCGCGCGCCGCGCGGGGCATAGCGCACTGCCTGGACCGCGGCTTCCGCTTCGGCCACGCTGTTGACCATCGGTACGACCACGCCGTAGGCGCCCAGGTCGAGGGCGCGCTGGATCAATATCGAGTCGTTTGCCGGCACCCGCACGAACGGTGTCGCCGGCGTGGCGCTCACTGCAGTAAGCATCGGGCTCAGGTTGCCCAGATTGTTCTCCCCGTGCTGAAGGTCAATCAGCACCCAGTCGAAGCCTAGGCTGCCAGCGATCTCGGCCACCAGAGGGCTTGCGCTAGCGATGAAAATACCGATGGCCGGACGGCCCGCTTGTACTAGACGCTTCGTCGCATTCGGACGCACAGCGAGTCACACTCCTTAGCAAGTGAGCAAGTGAGCAAGTGGATGGCAAAGCGACGATCACCGGGCACGACGCTACAGCGTGTGACGCATCTGCTGGACGGCGCTGCCACGCAGCCGGTTTAGCGTGCTGCGATAGCCCTCCGTGAGGGCGCGGGCGTCCGAGCTAAACAGGGCGAAACGCGAGCCCTTGCCCAGCCAGTACGCCATCTGCTCCTCGGTCTGCCAGTGGCCGCCCGCCGGAATTCCCCGCTGCTGGGCAGTGCGGATGATATGATCCACCGTCTCCACGAACTTCGGGTGGGTGTACTCGTCGGGCACGCCCAGGCTCACCGAGAGATCGTTGGGGCCGATGAAGATGGCGTCGATCCCGCCGACGTCCAAGATCTTCTCCAAGTTTTCCACTGCCGGCACCGACTCGATGCCGATGATCACGACCACGTTAGCGTTGCGTCGCTCCAGATAGCGGCGCGTCTCTTCGCTGGGGAAGCGGCCCTCGTCGCGGGCCCGCGCATGTAGGGCACCCTTCAAGGGACGCAGGCGGGCGGCGTGCACGACAGCCTTGACCTCCTCCGCCGTCTCACAGTAGGGCACCAGCACGCCGTGGAAGCCGGCATCCAGCGCCATGATACTGGCGTGCGGCTCGGTCGTTGGCACCCGCACGATGGGGCAGATGCCGGCGCCGAGGAACGCGGCGGCGAGATCAGCCGCGTCAGCGCGGCTGGTAGGCGAGTGCTCAGTGTCCACGATCACGAAGTCGAAGCTCAGGCGGCCGTACACGCCGGCCCAGCGTGGGTTGCGCACCAGCGAGGTCATGGTGCCCCAGACAGTCTCGCCGCTGCGCATCTTCTCCCGAAGTTGTGCTCCGTTCATCGGTGCAGTGCCTCCCGACGGGACTCTCTAGCGCCTGCCATGCCTGCGAGATGGCGTGAAAACGGCGTGAGTATACGCGGGCGCGCCTCCAGCGTCAACGCCGCGGGTGTCCCTTGCTGGAATCCAGGCCCGTCCCCAGTCGGGGCAGGTTTGAGACCTGCCCCGACGACTACGACGGGCGATGCTGTTAGGCAAGCTCGATACGCCGGCCCTCCTCAGCGCTGGCGTAGGCGGCGTAGATCACCTCGACTACGTCACGGCCCAGCCGGCCGTCTGACTGCGGCGGCCGGCTGCCCCGCACCGCCTGTACGAAGTCCTCCAGCATGTGCAGGTGGCCGTGCGTCCAGGGCTCGTCCGGAGCAGGGTAGGTCCGCCCGGCTTTGGTCTCCAGCTTCTCCAGCAGGTACTCGTCGCCGAAGACCGAGCCGTCCGGTGCGTAGGCCTCGCAGAGGTCGGTAGGCGACAGGCGGCAGATCAGGCGCGCGTTCGAGAGGCACACCTCGAGCGCGCTGTGCAAGCCCCCGAGCTGCACATCCGAGCCGTACAGCACGGCCTTCGTGCCGTCGGTGAAGGTCACCAGGATCGTGCCCCAGTCCTCGACATCTACCCAGTCGCTCACTAGCCAGCCGCCACCGCGGCCGACCGTCTGGGCTACCGTGGAGAGGCTACCCGTCTCAGCCATAACCGAAGCGGCGCGGATTGGCGCACCCGAGCGGCGCTGCCCTTCGATGCGCTTGAGGTACAACGCTGCGCCAACAGGATGGCTGGCCAGGCGGAGCAGTGCCCCGCCCCCACTGGTGCGCCAACGCTTCGAGAAGGGGGAGTGGGACCCGCTATGGCAT
The DNA here is from genome assembly GCA_042408875.1 of Chloroflexota bacterium. GTDB lineage: Bacteria > Chloroflexota > UBA11872 > JBHOQS01 > JBHOQS01 > JBHOQS01. The sequence goes on from JBHOQS010000023.1 coordinate 137,592, forward strand.
TCCCCACCGGTGATGGTCAGGATGGCGCCGCTGCTCACCTCGATCAGGCGGCGCACCTTCTGCACTGCCGGGGCGTAGATCCAGTTCTCGGCATACATGAGCAGCACACCGTGCTGTGCCGCTTCCTGCACCATCTGTTCGGCATCACGCACTGCCGCGATGAGCATGGCTCGTCTGGGTGGCAGCGGCGCCAGCCCGCTCTCGTCGCCAGCTTCGCCGAAATAGCCGGTGAGCGGTTTGGTGCAGATAATATGCTTGCGCACCTGGGCTGCTGCGATAGCTATCTCGCAGTGCAGGAAGTTCGGCGTGCAGATATCGATGACGTCGATATCCGGGCGATCGAGCAGCCTGCGCCAGTCGTCGTACGCGTGAGCGATACGCCATTGCCTGGCGAAGCGCGCGGCGCTCGCCATTGAGCGTGCCGCCACAGCAACGAGCTCAACCGGTGTGCCAGGCAGTCTCTGGTAGCAGCGGGCCCGCATCTCGGCCAGGAACCCCGCGCCGATCATTCCGACCCGCACGGCCTCGGGCATACGTCAACCCCTCCCAGAGCCTGCGTGGCTTCTCCAGGAGACCGGCGCTGCCGGACACATCCGGCAGGCGGCTTTTCGCCGCACGCCTGGTGCTCTATACTGCCGGGCGCAGCACAGCTGAAGGTGGTTGCGGCGCGTCGGGGGAGCCATGGGGGCCATCGCACTGGGCATTGCCGTTGCTCTTCTATGGAGCTGGCTGACTGACGACAGTGCCAAGCGTTTCCTGGTCAAGCTCGTCGTCTTGCCACTCATCTTCTTCGTGATCTTCGAGCTGTCTCCAATGGGCAAGTGGCTCATGTACACGTTCATGAGTCTCACTGGAGGCGAGCAACGGTAACCTGCTGCATACTGCATACCTCCAGGATCATCTGTTGCTTACGTAGTACGCAGTATTCCCTATACATTCCTCAGAGCTCGATATCGTAGGTGATACCGGCACGTTCGGCCTCCTGGCGCAAGGCCTGGCGTGTCGGGCGGTCGAGCGGGATGCCATGCACCAGGCGTTCCTGCCGGCGGTTATGCTCGATCTCACCGGGGAAAAAGATCCCCTCTGAGCCAGGTGCGAGCGCGGAACTCTTGACGAACTCGATCATCCGCTCCATACGGTCGAGGAACTCGTCCAAGGGTTGGAAGAAGCTGATATCGATCGCCTGCATGATCTGGCCGCCTCCGCCGGTGCGGGTCTCGTGGTACTTGCCGCCGGAGAGCACCCCGCACAGGATATCAGCGGCCATGGCGAGCCCGATACCTTTCGGACCGCCGATAGGCACGAGGGTTCCCCGCCGCAGACCCTCCTCGGGATCATCGGTTGGCTGTCCCCCAGCGTCAAGTGCCCAGCCGAAGGGGATCTTCTCGCCGCGCTCCATCGCCATCAGCAGCTTGGAGCCAGCTACGACGGAGGGGGCCATGTCGAGGTTAAAGGCCCAGCCGCGACGCGTCGGAGCGGACCAGGCGATTGGGTTTAGCCCGATGCGCCGCTCCCGGCCGCCCCAGGGAGCCATCGCGATCCCGCCTGTAGTGGCTGCGAAGCCGATGCACCCGGCCTCGGCTGCCTGGAGGGTATAGTACGCCAGCGCGCCGCAGTGGCCGTTGTTGCGCACACTAACCGTGCCGATCCCGAACTCGCGAGCGCGCTCGATCGCCACCTCCATAGCGCGCACCGCGGCGATATGCCCAACGCCGCGGTCTGCATCCAGTACAGCAATCGCCCCGCGGGACTGGACGATGCGGGCCTGCGGGGTTGGATTCAGATGGCCGGCCCGTAGCGCGCCCACATACGTCGCCACATAGCGCGTCCCGTGCGAGTGGATGCCACGCAGGTCCGCGTCGGTGAGCACCCGCCCCATGAGGGCAGCATCCTCTCGTCGCAGCCCGGCCGCGGCGAATATCTCAGTCACAAGCCGTTCCAACCGCCCAGCGTCCACGCGCCGAAACATCTCCTGGTCGCTCATCACCTGCTCCCTCGTGCTGCATCGTTCGCTGCGCTGCCACAGCTGTGCCCCCACCCGGTGAGGCTACTGAGCGTGGCCGGCGGCGCGCCTGATTGTAGCAGCGACATGGCAGCAAGTAAACAAACACGCCCTGGGTTATCTTGACCCAGGGCGTGCAGCCAGAGCGGGCAGCGGGATTCGAACCCGCGGTCTCAACCTTGGGAAGGTCGCGTGTTGCCTCTACACCATGCCCGCGTCGCACCATTGAGTATGCCATGCGGCGCCAGGCATGTCAAATGCGGCGTAAGGTGCAGTAAGGTGCATGGAGCAGGAAGCGCACAGGCTCTCTTACAGGCGCTATCCAATAGCCTGTACTTAATATTATATTATTATATTACTTACGCTCTGCGTCTTACACGCGTGCTATTCAGACGGTGCCTGCGCCGGGGCGGGCATCTGTGGGCCGCGGGCCGGTCCGACCCAGATCGTCTTGATGTTCACGAACTCGCGCACGCCGAAGACGCCGAGCTCACGCCCGTAGCCGCTGCGCTTGACCCCGCCGAAGGGCAGCCGCGGGTCTGAGGCTACCATGCCGTTGACGAAGACGTTCCCGGCCTCGATCCGCCGTGCCAGCCGCTTACCTCGCTCAGCATCGCCCGTCCAGATGCTGGCACCGAGGCCGAACTGGGTGTCGTTGGCGAGCTGTACCGCTTCCTGCTCGTCCCTGGCCCGTATGAGCGCAGCCGCCGGCCCGAACGTCTCCTCGCGCCAGACCGGCATGTCGCGGTGGATGCCCGCGAGTACTGTAGGCTGGTAGAAGTAGCCGCGGCCCGGCACGCGCTTGCCGCCGAGCAGCACCTGCGCGCCCTGGGCGACCGAGGCGCGCACCTGCTTGTCGAGCTGGTCGCGCAGGTCGCCGCGCGCCAGCGGGCCGACTTGCGTCTCTCGCTCCAGGGGGTTTCCCACACGCAGGTTCGCTATCGCTTGCACGAAGCGCTCGGTGAACGCGTCGAACACGCGATCTACCACGATGAAGCGCTTGGCGGCGATGCAGCTCTGACCAGTGTTCTGGCAGCGCGCCATCGCCCCGGTCTGAGCTGCCGCGTCGAGGTCAGCGTCCTCCAAGACGATGAACGGATCCGACCCGCCTAACTCCATGACCGTCTTCTTAAGGAACCGGCCAGCGACCGAGGCGACCTGCGTGCCGGTGGCATCGCTGCCGGTCAGCGTCACTGCGGCGATCCGGCCATCGCCGATGATATCGGGCACCTGGCTGCTGGACACGAGCAGCGTGCGGAAGACCCCCGGCGGAAAGCCAGCGTCTCGAAAGACCTCCTCGATGGCCAGGGCGCATTGCGGCACGTTCGAGGCATGCTTGAGCACGATCGTGTTGCCGGTCATCAGCACTGGCGCGGCATGGCGGATGACCTGCCAGAAGGGGAAGTTCCAGGGCATGATCGCCAGGATGACGCCCAGGGGTTCGTAGGCGATAAAGCTCTCAGTGGCGTTCGTTTCAACGTGCTCATCGGCCAGCATGCGCTCGGCGTTCTCAGCGTAGAAGTCACAGTTCCAGGCGCACTTCTCGATCTCTGCCTCAGCCTGGGTGATGGGCTTGCCCATCTCCAGGGTGATCAGCTGGGCATAGCGCTGCTTGTTCTGGCGTAGGATATGGGCAGCGCGGCGCATCAGGCTGGCGCGCTCATCAAACGAGCGCTCTCGCCACGCCAGGAAGGCCTGTCGGGCCCCGTCCAGCGCCTGGTCGATCTGCTGCGCCGACAAGAGCTCGAACTCGGCCAGCACCTCCTCCGTAGTTGGGTTGATTGAGTGAATGGTCGGTGCCTGAATGGCCATTGCCACCTCCTCCTTGTTCAGACGCTTTCAAGGCTCTTGAGCCAGTGCCCTCGAGCACGTCTCTGCCACCGATGCCATCGCACATACCATCCCGCACACACCGAGCGACGAAGGCCCGGCAGATCACGTGCCAGGATCTGGCATACGTTTCCCGCGTACGTTACACGCGGGTCCAGTCAAAGACGACGCCAACATACTCGTCCTTCTGATCACGCAGGCCCGCATAGGCCTGCGCGGCCTGGTCCGGCGGCAAGAGATGCGTGCGCAGGGGACGGTAGACCAGCCGCTCGGAAGCCATCAGGCGGAAGGCGATCAGCGTATTGCGCTCGATCGAGTGCTTGGGGGCCGGGTCACGTCCCTGCGGGGCGCCCGCGCGCACCGGGTAGCGCCACTCATGGGCGCCCTTCAAAGTCAGGCAGCCATTGCCCCAGAGGTGAACGTAGTTGAGTACCTGCGTCAGGTCGGTCTGGTAGGCCCCGCGCGGGGTGCCCAGCAGGATGATCTCTCCAAGCCGGGCGGTGAGCCGCGCGGCGAGATGGATCGTGCGAGGGTTGCCGATGGCCTCGACTGTCGCCTCGACACCACGGCCGCCCGTCAGCGCCATCACCGCCTCGCGCACGACCTCTTCTCCGGCGGTGGCATCCAGGAGGTGCCGGATGCCGCATTGCCGGCCGAGCTCCAGCCGGCGTGGCGCCAGGTCGATACCGATCGCCTCGATACCGGCAAGCTGGAGGAGCTGGGCGCACATGTTGCCCACCAGCCCCTGCCCGATGACCGCCGCCCAGTCCCCCAACTCTAGGCTCGACACGCGCAGCGCCGTCATGGCAACCGTCGCCATACGGGCGAACGGGACATACGACGGATCGAGCCCGGCCGGCACCTTGAGACAGAGGAGCCGCGCGCGGGCGTATTGCTGGTGGCCGCTGTAGGTGAACACCAGGTCGCCACGGCGCACGTGAGGGAAGTCGCTCCCTTCTTTGATCACCTCGCCGACGGCGCTGTAGCCGGGATACGCCGGATAGCGCTGATCCCCTGCCAGGTTCGCTAGGGTCGCGCCTTCGGTGCCGGCGCTGATGAGGCTATAGTGTGTGCGGATCCACACCTCCTGCTCGCCCCAGGCCCCCTCGTCGAGCCAGATACGTTCGAGCGCGACCCGGTTCGGCTCAGGGAACACCACCCGCGTCGATTGCAGCATCCTGCGTGCCCCGCTCAAAGATAGAGGCGGCCAGCGGCCCGTCCTTACCAGCCCTTACTAACCAATAGTATGCACGATCTGCAGTCTCGTGCGTAGTGCGTAAGCCCTGTCGCCCGGTCCCCCATCATAGAGCAGCTGCTCTGCTGAACGGTGGGGTGGACTGGTGGGGCTTACGGCGGAACACACTACGCAGTACACATTACGCCTGGCGCCGCCTGGCGAGCGTGGCCGCGCCAATGGCAGCGATTGTGAGGAAGGTGATCGTGGCCCCGAGAACCCAGGAGCGAGGCAGGAAGAAGAACTCCACTTCATGTTCACCGCGCGGCACCGGCACGGCGCGGAATGTAATGTTCGCGCGGTAGAGCGGTGCGGGGCGGCCGTCCACGCGCGCCTGCCAGCCGGGGTACCAGGTGTCGGTGAGGACAAGCAGCCCCTGCTCGGCGGCGCTGACGTGCACGCGCAGCCGGTTCGCCCGCTGCGCCACCACCCGCGCCATAGACACCGCCCCCGCTTCAGGCTGGCGCACCAGGTCAGGTGGCACAGTATCCTGGGAGTCCTTGGGCAGCACAGCCTCCGTGCGCAGGTCGATCCGCCCGGCGCGCAGGTCGTAAGACAGCGTAGTGCCCTCAGGGGCGTAGCGCACCCGATGGACGACGAATGCCCGCGGCATGGCACGAGTGTTCTCATAGATAGCGAACCGAGATTGCCGCTCAACCAGCCGCAGCCGGTGCTCCAGAGCGAGCGGCACGCTGATCTCCTGCAGGACCACGCTGGCCTGCGGATGCTCGACCTCGACCCGCACACCGCCGATGTGCATCACGTCGGGGAGGGCGAATTCGGTAGCGTAGCGATTGCTGGGAGAGCCATCCGCGCCTCGCATGATACCGGCCACAGCTGGCCGGCTGTGGCGTATCCGGCTGGCGACGTCCGGCCGGTCATATGCGTGCTCAGCGCTCTCGATGCCGGCGCGCAGGGGAAAGCGGAACTCCTGCCGGTTCGCCACCACCACGACCGTGGCCACGGACGTGCCCTGCGGCACGTCCACGGATTCGCCCAGGGCGCTGACCAGGTGCACCGACCGGCCGGGTACTGCCTCGGGGAGGACGAAGCGTTGTATCTGGCCCGGCCGGATCACCACCGGCCCGCGCATGAACAGCACGCGCACGTCTGGCTCCGGCGGTGTGACGAAATAGCGCACCCCCAGAAGGTCGACGATGCGTGAGTGCGGGTCGTAAAGCCACAGATACAGGCTGCGCGTGCCGATCGGGTTGGCCAGAGCGAAGAATTCGTTGTAGCGGCTGAGGCGGATCAGGATGTACCCCTGCATGGCCATGAACCAGGGGTACAGCAGCGTCGTGTTCGGGCGCAGCAGCTCCGGGTCCCAGAGCTCAGGCTTTGGCAGCAGGGCGGCCATGCGATAGTGCAGGCCGTCGTCCCCCTGGAGAAGGCGGCCGAGCGCCTGAACCGAGGCGGGGCGGCCATAGACGTACGACGGAGACTCGTAGGCCTGGGCAAGCTGCGGCAGCGAAAAGGTGGCCAGGTCTGCTACCAGGATGGCCAGCATGAGCACGCCCACCTGGCAGCGTTTGAGCAGCCCGGCAGCGCGGCAGGCCAGCACTCCCAGCGTCACCCCACCCCACAGGGCGGCATTCACGAACGCGTGCGGCGGCGCCAGGAGGGTCTCTCGCCCCTGCGCATGGCCAAGGGCCAGGTAGATGCCGCTCAGCAACGCTACAGCAACGACGCCGAGACGGCGGACGTCGTCCCAAGTGACGCCAGCGGCCGCGCGCGCTGCACCGCGTGCAGCGAGCACGCTGAGGCTGAAGTGGGCCAGGAAGTACAATCGGTGGGGATTGTGGAACAGACTGAACCCGGGCACATACTGATAGAGCCAGGCATAGACCGGCAGCGCATCACCGAACGATGCTGCCAGAACGGCGCTGCCAGCTGCGGCGAAGAAGAGCTCCTCCCCCTGCCAGCCCTTCAGGAGCACGAGCAGCGCCAGCAGTAGCGTGGCCGCTCCGGCATATGCGCCGACGATCTCCTGGCCGGGGGCGCCAAACAGGTTGAGGATAGTCAGCCGGCCATAGGACGCAGCCTCGGCCAGGGGGAAGCCGCCTGCCCGGTGTGACTGCGGGAGCAGTTCCATAGCGGGCAGGAGCACGATGGCCGAGGCGCCGGTGCCAGCCAGCGCGAATGCCAGGCCAGGCGCGGCCAGCTTCCAGAGAGCCGAGGCCCCGCTGCGCGGTCCCTGCTGCAGTGCCTGCCGCTCAGCGACGAGGGCTGCCAGGCCCATGGCGGCAAAGTATACAGCGATGAAGAGTCCAGTGAAGTACCAGAGCTGCGCCAGCCCCTTGAAGAGCTGCAAGGCCCACACCAGACCGGCGAGCGCACCCCAGTACGGACTGCGGCGGACGATGGCGCGCCGGCACAGCAGCATGATCAGGGGCAGCCAGGTTCCGGCAGCGATGAAAAACGTCTGCCCCGCATTGAACAGAAAGTACTGGCTGAGGGAGTAGACTGTGCCGCCGAAGACCGCAGCGAGCCGCGCTGTGCCGAGCTCGCGGAGGAAGGCGTATGTGAAGGCCGCGGCGAGGAAAAAGTGCAGGAGTGTGCTGAGACGCCAGGCCAGCTCAGCAGGCAGCAGGAGCAGCAAGAGCACCTGTGGCAGGTAATAGAGCTGGGACTGCGGATCAGCGAAGTGAGGTGTCCCAGACAGAATGGAGGGGTTCCAGAGCGGGAGCTCGCCAGCGCGCAGGCTGCGCTGCAGGAACACCGAGTTGGGATACTCGTGGGTCCAGAAGTCCGTGTGGGTTGGCAGGCGGTCGGAGAAGGCCACCTGCGGCAGGAACAGCAGCACAAGCGCCGCGATCAGCGACAGAGCAGCTGCATCACGGACGAGCGGGAGCGGATAGACGCGCACCAGCCGGCGCGACCAGGCGCCTGTGACGGTCGCAGCGCCCTCAGTTGTGTTCCACCCGAACCGCCCGTGCACGCCTGCTCTTCAGTAGGCGCCCTTGCCACGCAGCACCACGCCGATGGTCTTCAAGAGAATGATCAGGTCCAGCAAGGGCGAGTAATTTTGTATGTAGTAGAGATCATACTCGGTGTTCAGGTGCATGGGCAGATCGCTGCGGCCGTTGATCTGCCACCACCCGGTCATGCCAGGAGTTGCCGCCAGACGCTTGCGCTGCCACGGCTCGTATTGCTCGACGATCCACGGCTGCTCCGGGCGGGGGCCGACCAGGCTCATCTCGCCCTTCAGCACATTGAACAGGTTCGGTAGCTCGTCGATGCTAGTACGGCGCAGGATGCGGCCGACGCGGGTCACCCGCGGGTCATCCGGCCACTTATGGCCGTTCCGCTCCTGGCGGATGCGCGGCAGGAGTGCTTCGGCATCGTGCACCATCGTGCGGAACTTGTATAAATTAAAGGGTCTCCCATTCTCGCCGATGCGCGTCTGTTTGAAGATAATCGGCCGGCCGCTCTCAATCCAGATGGCCAGGGCTGCCGCCAGCATGATCGGTGCGGTGATCACCAGCGCCAGCGAGGCGATCACCAGATCAAACGTGCGCTTGACCACACGGTCGAACCCGGTGATGACCGGATCGCGCAGGCCGATCAGCGGGTACCCAAAGAAATCCTCCACCTGGGCGCGCACCGTCACCATACCGAAGAGGTCCGGCACCACCCGCACGCGCACGGGCAGGGCCTGCATGCTCAACACCAGCTGCGCCATCTTCTCATGAGCCCGCGCCGGCAGGGCGATGATCACGTCGTCCACAGCGTGCTCGGCGAGCACACGCTGGAGGTCCTCCGTCGTGCCAAGCACCGGCGCGCCGTGGAAGCGCTGCCCTTGCTTCGCCGGATCATCGTCCAGGTAGCCGACCAGCCGGAAGCCCATCCATTCTCGCTGCTGGACCAGGGACGCCAGGTCGGTGCCTACCGGTCCAGCGCCGATGATCAGCAGCCGGCGCACGTAGTAGCCACTCGCGGTGAGCGAACGCATCACCAGCCGGGCTGCCCAGCGCAGGTTCGTCAGGAGCAGGAGATCGAAAACGCAGAAGTAAGCGACCAGACCACGGGAGAACCAGGCGACTTTGAAGACGAAGAGGTAGCTGGTAAAGACTAGGGTCGCCATCGCCACCGCGGGGACCACTGCCTTCAGCTCGTCCATCAGGGTGAGCATGCGGCGGGAGTCATACGCCCCGAAGAAGCGCAGGAAGAACGGCCAGATGATCGCGACGGCGAGAAAGACGCCGGGGTTAAGGAAGATCACGCCCCGTGTGTCCTCGCCCAGAGGCAGGTGCGTACGGGCAAGCTGGGCGAGTTGTAACGCGGCGAGCGTCAGCGCAAGGTCCGCCAGGAAAAGAAACAGCATGAAGCGGGTATGAAGCTGCTTCAACATGCGCCGGCCTCACGCACTCGACGTGATAGTAGCAAACGAACATAAAGCTGTCCAGTCTGGTGGATCATCTCGGCCTCGTCGAAGGACGCCGCGACGCGCTCCCGTCCGGCCGCGCCCATGCGGCGGCTGAGCTCCGGCCGGCCGAGCAGTTCCAGCACATGCTGCGCTGCCTGCGCCGGATCACCGTCTGGCACGAGGAAACCGGTCACTCCGTGCTCGACCACGTCGCGGATGCCGGCGATATCGCTGCCGACGACCGGCTTGCCCAGCGCCATAGCTTCCATCGGCGTGTAGGCCAGCCCTTCGAAGCGGGAGAGCAGCACGAACACGTCATAGGTCGCCATGACCCGGTATACGTCGGCGCGAAAGCCGAGCAGGTGCAGACGAGGCAGCAGCCCCAGCCGCCGGGCGCACTCCTCTACCTCGCGGCGAAGCTCACCATCACCACACCAGACAAACACAGCGTCCGGCCGCTGGGCAGCCACAAGCGCAGCCGCCTCCAGGAAGCGCTCGGGCGCCTTCTGGCGCGTGAACCGTGCTACTGTGCCCACGACCGGGGACCCCTGAGGGATCCCCAGCTCCCGGCGTACCGACGCCTGATCCACCGGACGGCCAAAAGCGCAGAGGTCAATGCCATTACGGATCACCGTGATCTTGCCGGGAGGGACCACGCCGTGGCGTAGCGCCTCGGCTCGCTCACCGTCCGAGACAGCGATGAGGGTGTCGCACAGGCGGGCCGCCAGCCACTCCAGGCTAAAGTACAGCGCGCGGCGCGGGCCCGGCGGAAAGCCGAGGAAGTAGAAGCCGTGTGGTGTGTGCACAGTGACAGGCACACCGGCCAGGCGCGCCGCCACCCGCCCGAGCAAGCCTGCCTTCGACGAATGCGTGTGCACGATGTCGTAGCGGCCTTGACGCATTACCTCGGTCAGCCGCATGAGGGCCTGTCCATCGCGCAGCGGATCGATAGCGCGCCGCATGGGCACGATATGCACCGGCACCCCGCGGGCGCGCAGCACCGGCACGAACTGCGTGTCTCCGTAGGCCTCGTCGCGCACCTCCGGCGCGGCGACCTCGACGACAAACCCGCTCTGCCGCAACCCTGTGACCAGCGCCACCAGATGCCGCCGCGTGCCACCGATCGTGGCTTCCATGACCTCCAGCACGCGCGGGGCGCGACCAAGCACCCGGCTCGCCGCCCCGGCCGGTCCCCCAACAACGGCACCGTCAGCCGCAGGAACGCGCTCGCCTGTCAGCATCACGTCAGCGCTGGCGTGCAGTTCTGACCCAGAGCTTGATTTCACAGAGTCAACTTCACAGAAAGTAGACGGACACAGCCACGGCCGGTTACGTGGACCTGCTGCATGGCTCGATTGACCAGGCTCGTGGCACCGGGTACGTAGCACGCTGCCGGCGCTCGCGCCAGCAGACCCTCCCGGCAGTGCAGCTGGCTTCCAAGTGAGCTATAGTGAGCTATGATGTGGGACGCCTGTGCAGCCGAGCAGTTCCCAGGCAGCGCCTAGCTCTCCAGCCCTAGAGCGCGCGGGAGCTGTACGCCCCACCTGGTACCCAGATACCTGGAGATATTCGCAGGCGAGATCACCAATACGAGACGAGATCACCAATACGAGATAAGAGGCAAGCTAGCCGAGGAGTAGGACCGTGCAACTAGGCTACAGCACCTGGGGTATGCCCGGGGTGCGGCTTGACGTGGCACTGCCACATCTAGCACAGCTCGGGTTCGAGGGCGTGGAGCTCACGGTCGTGGACCCGGGCGGGTTCAAGAACGTTGACTGTGAGCTCGCGATGCTTGATGCTCCCAAGCGCCGCTTTATCCGTGAGCTGCTGGACCGCACTGGGCTGCAGCTCACTGGATTGCATGCGGGCACTGCCCGCTTCCTAGCGCAGGACGAGAGCGAGCGCGTGGTGGGTCTCCGCCGGCTCGAAGAGACGGTGCGCCTAGCTGTCGAGCTGGCCGGGGCCGGAGAGCCACCTCCGGTCGTGGCCACGGTAAGCGGCCGGCCGGAGGAGTGGGAGCAGGTGAAACACCGGCTGGTGGAAGAAGTAGGGCGCTTCGCCCGCTTCGCCGGCAGCCACGGCGTGACCTACGCCGTCGAGCCGCACGTCGGCTCTGCCCTGGACCGGCCGGAGAAGGCCGTCTGGCTGATCGAGACCGTCGGCCTGCCTCACCTGCGCGTGAACTTCGACATCAGCCACTTCAATGTGATCGGGCTAAGTATCGAGGAGAGCGTGCCACTGATGGCACCGCTGGCCGCGCACACCCATGTCAAGGACGAGCGCGGCCGCGCTCCGGCGCACCAGTTCCTGATCCCCGGCGAGGGGGAGTTCGACTACGTGCGCTACCTGAAGGCGATGCAGGCCGCTGGCTATACCGGCTGCATTACCGTCGAAATCAGCGTGATGGTGCAGCGCCGGCCGGACTATGACCCTCTGGCCGCAGCAGCGCAGTCCTATCGTGTGCTCGCCCAGGCGTTCGAGCAGGCCGGCGTGAGACGAGGGCGTCACTAGCCGGCCAGCCACAGCACCGCGTTGGTGAGAAGCCGCTGCATAGCCGGGTTCTCGAAGGTGCCGGGGCCATGTCCGAGCGTGGTGTAGAACACGCGCCCGGCGCCGTAGCGATGCGTCCAGGCCATGGGGTGCTTGCGCTCCGCCCAGGTTGCCGTGGCGAGGACGTGGATCGCCGGGTCCCAGGCCGACATGTAGATCTCATCGTGAACGGTGAAGTCGGGCACACCCTGTGTGATCGGGTGCGCGGGGTCCTCGATGTGCACGGTGAACTCCAGCCCGGGCGGATGCCAGTTCGCATGTCCGCCAACCAGCCGCACGGCCTCACCACCGATCCACCAGCCGGTGCCGTGGATGCCCAGAAAGCCTTTGCCTCCACGCACGAAGGCGAACAAGCCCTCAGCCTGCGCATCCGTCAGCTCGTTGACGAACCGGCGCGTACCGTCGGGCTGACGCTCCGGGCGGGTGAATCCAGTCCCCAGGACCACGACGTCGAACTGCGCCAGCTCCGGCGCTGCCAGGATGGCCTTCTCCTCCGTACGTGTAACCGTAATGCTGTTGTGCCGGGCAAGGAACTCCTCGATGATGGGTGCGCTTTTCTCGAAGCCATGGTTCGGCCCAGAGATAATCAGCACATTCACGGCAACCTCCCCGTTCCTGGGTCTCGCACTGGAGCACAGCCGCCCGCGCCGGCTTGCCAGTGCGGAGCGTATCATCGCATATTCGAGCACAGCTTGCCACCGAGCCCTACGCCGCGCGCCGTTCGGTTTGCGCCGCCGTCCCGGCTGCGCTACCATGGGGCAGTCCTGAGGAGGTGAGTTGCCGTGGCATATCGCATTACCTTGATCCCGGGCGACGGCACCGGCCCAGAGATCGTCGCTGCCGGCCGTCGCGTCATCGATGCCCTGGGGGTCCCGATCGAGTGGGAAGTGCACGACGCCGGTCTGGGGGTCATGGAGCAGTATGGCACGCCGCTACCGCCACACGTGCTGGAATCGATCCGCCGTAACAAGGTGGCCTTAAAAGGCCCGATCACCACGCCGGTAGGCAAGGGCATTCGCAGTGTGAATGTGGCGCTCCGCCAGGAGCTCAACCTCTTCGCCTGCCTGCGCCCGTGCAAGCTCTATCCTGGTGTGCCGACCCGTTTCGAGAACATCGACTTAGTGGTCGTGCGCGAGAACATGGAAGACCTCTACGCTGGCATCGAGTTCCAGCAGGGCACGCCGGAGGCCGCGCGCCTGATCGACGTGATCGCCGAGCTCTCTGGAAAGCGCATCAAGCCGGATGCCGGCATCTCCATCAAGCCAATCAGCATCGAAGGCAGCCGCCGCATCGTCCGCTGGGCCTTTGAGTACGCCCGCCGCTACGGACGCAAGAAGGTTACGGCGGTGCACAAAGCGAATATTATGAAGTTCACCGACGGCCTGTTCCTTGCCGTGGCTGAGGAGGTGGCCCAGGAGTATCCGGACATCCAGTTCGATAACTGGATCGTGGATATCATGTCCCAGCATTTGGTGCGGCGTCCCAATGACTTCGATGTGCTGGTGCTGCCGAACCTGTACGGCGACATCATCTCCGATCTGGCAGCCGGCCTGATCGGCGGGGTAGGCGTAGCACCCGGGGCTAATATCGGCGATGAGGTAGCTGTGTTCGAGCCGACCCACGGGTCGGCGCCGCGCTACGCCGGCCAGAATAAAGTGAATCCTATTGCCTTTATTCTGTCGGGCATGCTGATGCTGCGGCACATCGGCGAGCAGGAGGCAGCCGACCGGCTGGAGCGTGCGGTGGCGGCCGTTATCGCTGAGGGCAAGTACGTCACCTACGATCTCAAGCCACGCCGCGACGATCCCACCGCAGTAGGTACCAGCGAGTGTGCCGACGCGATCATCGAGAAGATCCAGGCCGGAGTATGAGCCCATGAAGCTCCATGAGTATCAGGCCAAGGAGATCTTCCGTCGCTACGGCCTGCCGGTTCCGCCGGGCAAAGTAGCCACCACCCCGGCCGAGGCGCGGGCCATCGCCGAGGAACTCGGCTACCCGGTGGTGATCAAGGCGCAGGTGCTGGTCGGCGGGCGAGGCAAAGCCGGCGGCGTGAAACTGGCGCACAGCGCCGAGGAAGCCGAGCAGGTCGCCGGGGCTATCCTGGGCATGGACATCCGTGGCATACGCGTCGAGAAGGTCCTGGTAGCCCAGGCTGTCGATATCCAGAGCGAGCTCTATCTTTCCATGGTGCTGGACCGCACCAGCAAGCGTGTGATCGGCATGGCCAGTGCAGCCGGCGGCATCGACATCGAGCAGGTGGCGGCCGAGACGCCGGAGAAGATCGTCACCGTACAGGCGCACCCCTTCCTGGGGCTGGCCGACTTCCAGGCCCGCCAGCTGGCCTACGGCATCGGGCTGCCCAGGGAGCTCGTACGCGATTTCGTCCGCATTGCCCGCGGCCTGTATCAGATCCTGATCGACACGGACGCGTCGCTCGTCGAGGTGAACCCACTGGTGATCACCACCGAGGGGAAGCTTGAAGCGATCGACGCCAAGATGGTGCTAGACGATAACGCCCTGCCGCGCCATCCTGATCTGGAAGCCCTGCGCGATCCGGCCGAGGAAGAGCCAGCCGAGCGCGAGGCGCGCACGCAGGGGCTTTCGTATATCAAGCTTGACGGTACGATCGGCTGCATGGTCAACGGCGCCGGCCTGGCCATGGCGACCATGGACGTGATCAAGTACTACGGCGGGGAGCCAGCGAACTTCCTCGACATCGGCGGCGGGGCCAGGGCCGACCGCGTGGCGGCGGCCCTCCGTATCATCCTGTCGGACCCGAACGTCAAAGCTGTGTTGATTAACATCTTCGGCGGGATCACGCGCTGCGACGAGGTGGCGCGCGGCATCTTAGAGGCGCTGCAGACCCTGCCGCGGCAGGTGCCGATGGTCGTGCGCCTGGTCGGCACAAACGAAGAAGAAGGCCGGCGCATCTTGCAACAGGCCAATCTGGTGGCCGTGTCCTCGATGGAGGAGGCGGCCAGGCAGGTGGTTGCCATCAGCAAGGGCGCCTGAGCTTCGCTTCTCGGCCCGCGTGCGGGGGTGCCGGGAGGCGCTAGAGCGCCAAGGCGTTACGGGAGCGTCTCCCGCAGCGCTTCAGCCAGGGCCGCTAATGCTTGATCGGCCTGCGCGCGGGTGAGCACGAGCGGTGGGGTGAGCCGCAGCACGTGGCCGGCGTGGCCACACGAGAGGATCAGCACGCCGCGCTCGAGGCAGCCCCGGCACACCGCCAGCGCGCGCTGACGATCGGGCGCGCCGTCTGCTGTACGCAGTTCTATACCGAGCATCAGGCCGCGGCCGCGCACGTCGGCCACGCCGGGATCACCGGCAGTGATGCGGCGCAGCTCCTCCAGCAGGTAGCTGCCCACCTCCGCGGCGTTCTCCACCAGATGCTCCTCGTGAAGGACTGCAAGTGTGGCGATCGCTGCGGCGCAGGAGACCGGGTTTCCGCCAAAGGTGGTGCCGTGTGCCCCCGGCGGCCATGCCTCCATCAGAGCGCGGCGGCCAGCGATAGCGCTCAAGGGCAGTCCGGAGGCGATGCCTTTTCCCAAGGCCATCAGGTCGGGTGCAATGCCCTCATGCTGGCAGGCGAACATCCTGCCGGTGCGCCCGAATCCGGTCTGGATCTCGTCGAAGATCAGCACGATGCCATGCCGGTCGCACAGCTCCCGCAGGTGTGCGAGGAACCCGAGCGGCGGTACGATGATCCCGCCTTCTCCCTGGATTGGCTCGACCAGGATGGCGGCCACCTCGCGCGGCTCGACTACCTGGTCGAACAGGCTCTGGAGCGCCGCCAGCGCGGCGTCCAGCCGCACCCTGTCTGGAGCAGTCGCACTGGGAAACGGAGCGAAGAAGATTCCGGCCGGAAGCGGCTGGTAGCCGGTGCGGTATCCTGCCTGGGAGCTGGTCGCCGCCAGCGCGCCTAGCGTGCGGCCGTGGAAGCCGCCCTGGAAGGCGAGGATCGCCGGCCGGCCAGTGGCGCGCCGGGCCAGCTTGATCGCTCCTTCGATCGCTTCGGTGCCGCTGTTGCCGAAGAAGAACATGTCTAGGCCCGACGGCAGCACCTGCGCCAGTCGCTCCGCCAGCTCTACCATCGGGCGGTAGTGCGCGGTTACCGACAGATGCATCAGCCGCTCGAGTTGCGCCTGGGCTGCCGCGACCACATGGGGGTGGCAGTGCCCGGTGTTCACCGTGGCAATGCCGGCGCCGAGGTCGAGATAGGCGCGGTCGGCAGTATAGAGGTAAACGCCTGCGGCACGCTCGACGACCAGGGGGGAATAGTAGGAGAGCACCGGTGAGAGGACACGGGCGTGGCGCTTGAGCAGGTCTCCGTCGGCCTTAACGCTGTCCGGGGGCGGAAGGTCAGCAGACACAGGCATGCACGATCTCCTTTGATCGGTTGATCGGGACAGACGCTCACCATCGAGCGTGGTCAAGGCTCACTTTGATTTGATGATAGCACGCTGTGGGGCCTCACCCCGGGGCTGCTGTAAGAGAGCCTGTCGAAGCGAGCAGGTCCTGGCTCAGGATCGTCGGGCACCAGTACTTCTCGATGTACTCGACCACCCGCGCGGTGCCTTCGTCGTGGCTGACGTAGGGCGGCATCTGCGGGTTGTACATGGCATCGGTGAGGTCACGCACCAGCACGCAGCGCACTCCCCACCTGGTCATCTGCTTGATGCCGAACGAGCGGTTCAGCACGCACATGTTGGTGTGCACGCCCATAATGATTAGCGTGTCGATGCCGCGCTGCCGCAGAAAGCTATAGATCTCGCGGCCATCATCTGACACGACGTCGTCGCCGCAAATCGTAATAGCCGGGTGCTGCCGGGTCCATGCCTTGTACCAGGGTTTCTCGCCGGTGTCGCACCCGCCGTCAGAGGCGTCGATGGGGAGCGGTGGATCGTCCAGGGCCAGCGGCTCTGGCGGCTCTACCAGCGGGACCGCCTGGATGCGCTGGCGGTAGGGCGTACCGGCGTAGAAGTCCATCGTCTCCGACGGTGCATGAATGATCTGCATGCCGCGGCGGCGCGCCGCGCTGACGACCTGATCGATACGCGGCGCCATGGCGTTCACCCGCTCCGCTGCGCCGCGGCACCAGTGGTTGTCCCACACGTCGCAGAGGAGCACAGCCACCCGGCTCGCCGGGACATCCTTCGGCACGATCACTACATCCCAGATGTTGCTGCCGCGAAACATCTCCACGCGGCGCTGTAGGTGGAGTCTGAGCACCGCCGCCTGTCCGCGCACACCAGGCGCTGAGCCGGTCAGGACTGGTTCGTGCGACCTGGCATCCATCGTCGTCTCCTCCTGGTCCGGGCGTGCACCCGGGTCGGCATGTTGGCTAGGGCTGACTGACAGGGTACCTCACGCCTGTACCGTAACTAGCCAGCGGCAGTCGGGGTGCGAAGTTCACTGGACAGGATGCTGACGAGGTCGTCCAGAGTGCGGCCGCGCCGGCGCGCCTCCGGCGTCTCCTGGCCCAGTGGTGTGCGTGCCACGAAACGGTAGAGCTCAGCCGCCCCTTCGTGCATCCTGGGTGTGAGCCCCAGGGCGCCGAACGTCGCGGCGATCTCCTCCATCTCGCCGACCCAGCGGTAGGCTTTCGGCGGCATACCTGGCGCCTGGCGCTCGATCCAGCCAAGCAGGGCCGGCTGGCTTGCCTGGAGCTCGGCCCGCAGGAGCTCCCTCGGCCCCAACACCTCCGCGGCCACGAGGAGCTCGGTGGCGAGCGCCGTGAGGCCCTTGGTCAGCGCAGCGTAGCACATCTTCAGGCCCGAGGCCTGGCCAGCCTGATCACCGATCACCCGAATATCCAGGCCGTACGCTCGGAGCTGAGCGAACTCACCAGCGTGCATGCCCGAGGCATAGAAGCGCGGCCCCGGTGTGCCCGGGGCGGGCGGCCCACCGATGATCCCAGCATCAACGAAGCGAGCTCCCGCTGCCGTGACTACCTGCTCGATCTGTCGCACCGTCTGCGGAGCCACAGCGTTGCAGTCCACGTACAGCAGCGACGCTCCTGTCGCCTGGAGCGCTGTGGCGATGCGTCGAGCCAGGCCAAGCGCCTCGGCGGGCACCAAAACAGCCAACAGCACGTCTGCTTCCCGCACCAACGTCTCATCGTCGCCGGCGTCCTCGATGCCTGCCGCCGCGGCCAGCGCAGCGGTGCGCGCGCTGCGCCCGCGCAGGCAGGTCAGCACACGCAGGCCGTGCTCGCGCAGGCGGCGGCCCATGGCGTGCCCCATCTCGCCCGGGCTCATGATCCCAACCGTGCGAATGCCCTGTGCCTGGGCCATCTCCTCTACCTCCCGGCTGCCAGCGCGCAGACGCTGTTTCACTGCATTCAGCATATGCCGCCTGCGGATGATCTGCAACCGCGGCCGTCCACGCCCACCCGGTGTGCACAACGCGCCGAAAGAACCAGGAAGGCTGCAAGTTCTGGCTATTATCTGTATACACTCTTGATAATCTTTTAGAAATACAGTACAATGCGACCGTGTTGATGGAACCGGCTATTGTCCATATATACGGCTTATTTCCATACTTCCAGTGGCGGAGCGCGCTTGGTCGCGGTGAACTGCGTATTCAGCGCTGAGGTCGGCTTTTCAGCTCAGCTCGTGAGTTCAGCCTCGAGTTCAGTTTACGGAGGTGTGAAGTTGCGGAAGTGTCTTCTGTTCGCGCTGGCGTTGTCGTGCTGTCTCAGCGCCGGGGCAGCCTCAGCTGCAGAGGGAATTACGGTTGCGCCGTTCTCCTACGCCGCGCGCGGGCTCGGTGAGTTCACGCCAGAAAAGGGCCCTCCCGTCGTGGCACACTGGGAGCGCGTTAACGGCGACTGGCAGCTTCACCTGGCCAAGAACGTACAGACGACTGAGGTTGCCGCAGCCGGGGCGCAGATCAACGGCGCCTCTGGCCTGAGCACTACCAACCTCTCCATCGGGTTTACAGTTAAGAGCGGAGACTGTGGCGCCGGGGCTCCGCGGTTTAATGTGCGGTTCACAGATGGCACCCGTATTTTCCTCGGCTGCGCCTATGGCAAGACAGACTCTGGAAAGGTCGTCTTCACAGCGGGCTCTACATCATACGGTGGCGTGCAGTTCCTTCCCGAGAAAACGATCGAGCACCTAGCCATCGTCTTTGATGAGCAAGGTGAGGTGTTTCTGGACGATATCTTCGTGGGGTCTTTCACAGTGGGGGCACCGAACGAGAACCGCTCTGACTAACGTCTTGGAATGCCTTCGCCGCTTAACGTAACGCAGCAGCCCCCGCGAAACCAGTCTCGCTGGGGCTGCTGAAGATGGTGCAGGAGGCCGCCCCTCGTTCCGCGAGCGCGCCCCGTGGCGGGCTGGCCCACCAGCGGCGATGCGCACAACTACCTAGTCGCCTCGCGGTAGAGCGCTAGGAGTCGCTCCACAGTGGCCCCCCAGGTGTACTCCCGGGCGCGCCGCCTGCCGTGCTCGCCCATCGCCTGGGCAAGGGCTGGATCCCCCAGCAGGCGGCAGAGCGCCGCGGCGGCCGCAGCTGGGTCACCCGGTGGCACCAGGAAGCCGTTATATCCGTCAATGATCGGCTCCTCTGCGCCGCAGCCCCGCGTGCCGATCACCGGCTTGCCACACGCGTTTGCCTCCAGGTACATCAGGCCGAAGCCCTCAAACTGTCCCTCTGATACGATCGGGAGCTGCCAGAAAGCAACACAACGGTGGTACAGCTGCACCAGATCGTCGTCAGACACGCGCCCGGCGAAAATGATCTTCTGCTCGACTCCCAGCTCCCGCGCCAGCGCCCGCAGGCGGACTACGTAGGGCCGGTCCTCCACACCACCGGCGATGACGTAGCGCAGGGCGGGGAACCGCTGCTGGACGAGGGCAAAGGCGGGAACGCTGACATGATAGCCCTTGCGCTCTTTCAGCGCGCCCACCGACAGTACGAACGGGCCATCCGGGATGGCGCAGCAGGCCGGCCCGTTCGGTAGCTGTTCGAAGCGGGCGATGTCCACGCCGTTTGGGACCACCACTGTGCGCAAGCCGGGCAGCGCCTGCTGCATCACCTGCTCGGTGTACCGGCTGACACATACGACGTGGGTAGCCCGGCGCAGCGCCCAGCGCTGGAGCAGTCCCTGCTTGCCTGCCAGGAGCCGCGGGCCGTAGGTCCCGTGTACGGTGACGAACATGGGTGCACCGCGGGCACACAGCGCGGCCAGCGGCGCATAGGGCTCGGTCAGCGCATGCACCACCTCGCAGCCGCGCAGAGCGCGCCACACCGCCGGTAAGTTCCGTACGGTGACCTTCAGGAGGCCGCGCGTCTCCGAGCGAAAGGACGACACGTGGACGTGCGTCGGCAGACGGGCCAGCTCTGCATCATCGCAGAGCCGCCGCGGCGAGAGCAGGCGCACCTCGACACCGAACCGGAGGAAGGCGCGGGTGATCTCTGTGGCGTAGCGGCCCCAGCCATGGGCTGGTGTGAGCTCGTCAGCGATGAGGGCGATGCGCATGCTTCCCTCAATGATAAGTTCCCTCAATGATAAACAATGATAAGAATGAAAAAATGAAATGATAAGACAGCGATAAGCAATGATAAGACAGCAGTGCAGATGCGCCGAGTGGGGGCGAATGAGTATTCGCCCCCACTCAGGGTGCCGCACCGCCCTAGGCGACCCGTGCGGCAGCATTCCTGGCTTGTCACCTCAGTTCCGCCGCACTGCAATGTAGACGGTTGTGCCAGGCTCGACCATGCTGCCGCCCTGCGGGGTTTGGCTAAGCACCTCGCCGGGCCTGACCCGCTCGAGCACCTGACGTGGCACATCGTTCGGGCCCTGGTAGTTAGGCGGCGCCGTGCGCAGGCCAGCGTCGCGGATCATCTGCTGCGCCTCCGCCTCGCGCTTGCCCACCACATCCGGCACCTTGACCAGCCGCTTGCCCGTGCTGACGACGATCGTCACCGCGCTGCCGCGCGGGGCACTCTGGCCGGCTGGCGGCTGCTGCCCCATCACCACACCCGCAGGGACCTTGTCATCGGGTGCCTCCTGCCGGTTGATCTGGAAGCCGGCCTGCTGGAGCTTCTCCGTCGCCACGGGCGCGGTATCATTCACCACATTGGGGATGGTGACTAGGTCCTTGCCCTTGCTCGCGATGAGCTTCACGGTGCTCCCCACTGTCACCACCGCACCGGCCGGCGGGTCCTGGTCGATGATGTAGCCTGACGGGACGTCATCGCTGAACTGCTCTTCAAGCTGCACCTTGAAGCCGATGCGCTCCAGCTCAGGGAGCACGGCCGCCCATGCCCGGCGGCGGTAGTCGCCCAGCGCGAACTGAGGCGCTGGTGTGTTCGTGGGCGCGGGCGTCGGTGTGATCGTCGGCGTCGGCTGGGGCGTGGGAGACGGCGTCGGCTGAGGCGTCGGCTGGGGCGTCGGCGTGGCCTGGCTCAACCCGACTGCCGCGGCAAGGTCTACGCCGCGGTATACCGCGGCGTAGATGCCTCCGATGACGAACAGTGCCGTCAGCGCCGCCAGCGCCATGAACGCTACGAGCCAGCCTGACAGGCCAGCGCGCCGCCGCTGGGGCATCGCAGGGTGTGGCCGCGCCGTGCGCGCCGGCGCAGCGCGGCCGGAGGCTGGCACAGGTGCCGCAGGCGCGAGGCGGTGCGCTCGGGTCTCAGTGCGGACCTGCCAGGGCTGCGTCGCGCCGGCCGTGGCCTGCTGGAAACGACGCAGGTCCACCAGCAGCTCGCGGGCGGAGGGGTATCGCTCGGCAGGATCCCGCGCCAGCGCCTGCTGGACGATCCGCGCGAGCTCAGCCGGCACCTGCGGATTGCTCGCGCGGAGCGGGACAGGCTGGCTGTGGAGCTGCTGGTACGCCAGGCCGGCGACCGTATCGGCTTCGTACGGCGGCCGGCCTGCCAGCATCTGGTAGAGTACTACGCCGAGGCTGTACACGTCGCTCGCCGGGCTGGCCGGCTCGCCGCGGAGCTGCTCCGGGGCGAGGTAGGGGAGCGAGCCCCAGACGATACCCGGCTGTGTGATCTGCGCCTCTGCGGCGGCGCGGGCGATGCCAAAATCGCCTACCTTCGCCTCGCCGTCGGGCGTGACCAGCACGTTCTGCGGCTTGATATCACGGTGGACGATGCCCGAGCGATGGGCGTGCGCCACCGCCGCGGTGATCTGTACCCCCAGGGCGACTGCCCGCGCCACCGGCAGCGGCCCACCTGCCTCCTCAAGTGCCTGGGCGAGTGTCGGTCCGTCCACCAGCTCCATGACAATGTATGGCACAGGCGGGGTCTGCGCGCTGAGCTCTTCGCCAGCGGGGCCCGGCTCACTGGCCCCAGAGGGGTCCTGTCCGACATCGAACACGGTGATGATGTTCGGGTGGGCCAGCCTCGCTGCAGCTTCCGCCTCTTGCTGAAAGCGCGCCACAACAGTAGGATCACTCGCGTAGTGAGGACGCAGGATCTTTACGGCGACACGGCGCCCCAGGCGCTCGTCGGTGGCAGCGTACACCTCCGCCATGCCACCGGCCCCCACCAGCGCCTGAATCCGGTAGCGCTCGCCCAGCAGGCGGCCCGTGTACATGGCGGCAGACATCTGGCGTATGCGTTCGAGGCTCATGATGCCGGCAGCTTCTCGCCGGGCGCGGCGTCCCGGGGCTCTGCATCCCGCAGGCGCAACGAGAGCACCTGCGAGACACTGTCATCGCTCATGCTCACGCCGTAGAGGGCGCCGGCGCGCTCCATCGTGCGGCGGTTATGGGTGATCACAATAAACTGGGTCTGGGCACTCAACTCCTCGAGTGCGTCACAGAAGCGAGTGACGTTCGCCTCATCGAGCGCGGCATCCACCTCGTCAAGCACGCAGAACGGCGCTGGCCTAGCGCGCAGGATAGCGAAGAGCAGCGCCACACCGACCAGGGCGCGCTCTCCGCCGGAGAGCGCTGCCAGGTCCTGCCGCCGCCGCCCGGGCAGTTGCACCGTCACCTCGATGCCGCTCTGCTCCGGCGCATCGGGTCGAGTGAGCGACAGGTTCGCGGTGCCGCCACGGAAGAGCATGGCCACGTAGCGTTTGAACTCCTCAGTGACGCGCGCAAGGGTGCGATCAAACTCGCTACGCATCGCCCGCTCAAGCTCGCCGCGCACTTCCCGCAGCGCTTCAGCGGAGCGACGCAGGTCTTCGATCTGCTCACGGAGCAACCGGCACCGCGCTGCCTCCCGCTCGAACTCCTGGATGGCCAGGTCATTCACCGGCCCCAAGGCCTGGAGTTGCCGCCTAGCCTCCTCCAGTTTACCGCGAAGTGCCTCCAGGGGCTCGACCGAGGAGGCTCGTGCGCGCTCGTGCCGAGGAGGGCTGGCAGCGATGTCCACGCCAAGCTCGTGCAGCGCCTGCTCGCGCAGCGCGTCCACACGCGCGGCTAGCCGCTGCTGCTCCCCGGCGAGGCGGGCCACCCGGCGTTCTGCCTCCGCCAGGGATGCGCGCAATCGCTGGACCTCCTCGTCTGTAGCGGCCGCAGCCGCGGTCGCCTGTGCAGCGGCATCCTGGGCTGCCTCAAGGCCGGCCTGCGCCTTGCGCAGCGCGTCCTCTGCCTCGGCGTGGCGCTGCGTCCATTCATCGATCTCGGCACGCAGCAGTCCTGCATCCCTTTGGCTGGCCTCCAGGCGCTCGGCAGCGCGGCTGCGGTCGCTTGCTAGGGCCGCCAGCTGTCCCTCCAGGGTACGCACGAGCCGCTCAGCCGCGGCGCGGCGCTGCCTGGCCAGTGCCACGCGCACACGCGCTTCCTGGAGCGCCTCCTGGGCACTGTCGCGCTGAACCCGCGCCGCGTCCAGCCGGGATTCGAGCTCGCGCAACGCATGCAGCGCTCGCTCCTGCTCGGCGGCTGCCTGCGCGGCTGCCTCGTCGAGCGAGGCAGCCCGTTGTTGTAACCCCTGAATGCGCTCACAGGTGCGCGCCGTATGGGTCTGGAGCCACGCCGCTTCGCGCCGAAGCGCCGCGAGCTCATGCTCCAACCGTCCGAGCTGTTGCTCAACCTCACGGCGGCTCGCCGCCAGCCGCTGCTGGCGCTCCTGCAACCGCCGCACGTGCTCCTGGTAGCCAGCCTGCTCGCGCCGCGCCTCGCCCAGGCGGCGGTGCTGCTCCTGCACGGAGGCACGGAGCTCGGCCACCCGAGCAGCCAGCTCGTCACGCTCACGCTTGCGCTCGAGCAGGCTGGCGTCCGAAGAGGTCCCGCCGCTTGCTAGGCCGGTGAGATCGATCCGCTCGCCCGCAGGCGTCACGATCACCAGGCCGGCGACGCCCTGGCGCTGCTCGCACAGGACATCATACACCCGCCAGGCGTCATCCAGCTGTTCGACGACCAGGACGCGGCTAAGCAGTCCCCGGATCACTGTAGCAGCAGGCTCAGGCGCGCTCTGATGGACTTCGATGAGCTGGTCCAGCCAGCCCGTCACGCCGGGCAGCCCAGCGACGGCAGGGCGCGTGGACGGCTGTGGAGGGCTATCCAGCGGCAGCAGGGTCACGTAGCTGTCCCCTGTCGAACTCATAAAGCGGAGTGCCGCGCTGGCATCACGACGCGAGCGCACCAGCACGGCCTGTACGGCGGGGCCAAGCGCTGCGCCGGCTGCCCGCTCGAGCTCCGGAGGCACGACAAGGAACTCACCGAGCACCCCAGCGGCCTGCACCGGACTCCTCCGGCTGAGCAGCACCTGCGCCCCGCGCTCCAGGCCCTCATGCGCGGCCTGCAACTCCTCCAGCGCCTGAAGGCGAGCAGAGAGACGGGCGAGCAGTTGCTCACGTGCGCGCACGGCGCGCTCAAGCTCAGCGACCCGCGAGCCGGCCGCGGCCTGCCGCGCCGTCCACTCACGCCGCTCCTGCTCAACCTGCCGCGCCTCGGCAGTCAGCTCGGCGAGTCTGGCGCGTAGCTCGCCACAACGGGCTTCGACTGCCCGAGCCTCTTCCTCCGGGGAGCGTGGGACGGCGGCGTCAAGCTCCTGCTGAAGTGACGTAAGCTGCGCACGGGCATCTGCGGCGGCGCGCCGCGCCTGCGCTGCCTGCGCCTGCGCTGCGGCAGCAGCGTCGCGCAGGCGGGCGCTTTCCCGCTCCAGGTGCTGGACTACCGCCGTGGCCTGCGCGGCGGCCTCCTCCAGCATGCCAAGCGTGACAGCAGGACCGGGCGCGTCTACCTCTTCGAGCGCGGCGCGAGCCTCGTGGAGCTCGCGCGCCGTGGCCGCAGCGCGCTCGGAGAGCCGCGCGAGCTCGGCAGTAAGGCGCGCCTGCTCTTGTTCCAGCGCTGCCAGACGCTCGCGACGCAGCGTCAGCTCGTGGGTAGCCCGTCGAGATACCTCCCGGGCATCGTCAAGCGCCGCGCGCGCCTGCTCCATGGCGCGGCGGGCTGCTTCACCTGTGGCAGCGAGCGCAGCAGCGCGCGCTGCTGCGCCGGCTGCACAATCACGCAGGCGGCACATCTCGGCGTCTGCAGCAGCAAGCTGCTCCTGGATCGCGGTAAGCTGGGACTGGAGCTGGATGTACTGGCGCAGGTAGAGCTCGGCGCTGAGATCGCGAATGCGTACCTTCAGCTCGGCAGCCCGGCGGGCTCGCTCAGCCTGCTCTCGCAGTGCCTCGACGCGCGGCTCAAGCTCAGCCAGCAAATCGCTCGCCCGCGTGGCGTTCGCCTCCGTCTCGGCCAGGCGCGCCTCAGCCTCATCGCGGCGGACGTAATACTGCCGGATGCCGGCGGCCTCTTCCAGCAGAAGCCGCCGCTCTTCCGGCCGCAGCGCCAGGGCATGGTCCACCGTGCCCTGGCCAATGACAGTATGGCTGTTCTGGCCGATATCGGCGCGGGCGAGCAGGTCCTGGATGTCGCGCAGGCGGACGCGTGACCGGTTGAGCAGATACTCGCTCTCTCCCGAGCGGTAGAGGCGCCGGGTGATCGTCACCTCGGCGAAGTCGAGCGGCAGCAAACCGTCATGGTTCTCGAGGGTGAGATGTACCTCAGCCATGCCAATCGGCGGCCGCCGCTTGCTGCCGGCAAAGAGAAGGTCCTCGCTCTTGCGGCTGCGGAGTGCGCGCAGGCTCTGCTCGCCGAGCACCCACCGCACAGCATCGGCAATGTTGCTCTTCCCGCTGCCGTTGGGCCCGACGATGGCGGTGATGCCGTGGTCGAACTCGAGCAGCGTGCGGGCAGCGAAGGTCTTGAAACCCTGGAGCTCCAGTCGCTTGAGGCGCACCGATACTGTTCCCATCACGACGTAGCCAGGTGCTCGAGAGCGGCCTGGGCGGCAGCCTGCTGGGCAGCCTGCTTGCTGGGCCCGGATCCGCGCCCTAGCACACGGTCGCCCACCAGCACCTCGAACTCGAAAGAGGGGGCATCGAGCGTGCCGGTCATGGCGACCTGCCGGTAGCGCGGGGTGATGCCGAAGCGGCGCTGCGCCTCGACCTGGAGGCGTGACTTGGGATCTTCGAGCGCGCGCTCGGCCAGCACCCGCTCAACCTCCGGCCGCAGGAAACGCAAGGCGAAGGCCATTGCCACATCGTGGCCCTGATCGACCAGCACAGCGCCGACGACGGCCTCGAACGCCTTCGCCAGGATGGACGGACGATGCTGGCCACCGGCGCGCCGTTCGCCGCGTCCGAGCAGTAGGTAGCGGCCCAGGTCTAACTCCGCCGCGTACCGCGCCAGAGGGCCAGCCCGCACGATCGCCGAGCGCAACACTGTGAGCCTGCCTTCGTCTAGTTCCGGAAAGGTGTGATAGAGGTAGCTGGCAGCCGCGTAGGTCAGGAAGGCGTCGCCCAGGAACTCCAGCCGTTCGAAGTGTTGGAGGCCGGCCCCGCCGGCCTCATTGAGAAACGAAGGATGCGTGAGCGCCTGGAGCAAGAGCCTTTTATCACGGAAGGAGATCCCGAGCCTAGCCTCAAGTTCGTCCAGCGGAGCGGCAAGGGGCACCGGCAGTGCCATAGCAGGCGTTCCTACGGCGAGGGCGCATGAGGCATTATAGCGTACGCCGCTCTACGCCCAAAAGCCACCAGCTCTACGGCCAAAAGCTACCAACGGATGCGACGCCCGTGGCAAGAGAGCCCAGCAGCGGAGTGCGCTATCGGCCCAGCCACCTAGATGGTCTGGCCTGGCCGGGAGGGTCGTTGCGCAAGTGCGCAGGCCGTCGCTATACTTCAACCATAAGCTCTTACGGGCAGGTGGTGTGAGCGTGCCCGTACGGCTGCGCCGGCGGGCGGGAGAGCGACGGTGGCAGGGCAGGGGTTGGTGAGAGGGCCGGTGCGCAGCATCTCCATGGTGCTGCCGGCGTACAATGAGGAAGCGAATATCGCCCGGGCAGTCGAGCGGGCCGATGCAGCGTTGGCCGCTACCGGGCTGGACTGCGAGCTGATCGTGGTGAACGACGGCAGCCGCGACCGCACGGGCGCGATCCTGCGTGAGCTGGCGGCGTGCTACCCGCGTCTGCGCATTGTGGAGCACTTCCCCAACCGCGGCTATGGTGGAGCGCTGCGGGCTGGCTTTGCCGCAGCGACGCGAGAGTGGATCTTCCAGTCTGACTCAGATAACCAGTTCGACTACATGGAGCTCCAGCGGCTCATTGAGCTGGCTCCAGGATACGACTTCGTGGTCGGGTACCGTCAGCCCCGACGCGACCCCCTGCTGCGCCGGATCAACGGCTGGGGCTGGAACCTACTGATCCGGCTGCTCTTCGGCTACGTTGCTCGCGACATCGACTGCGCCTTTCGCCTCTTCCGGCGCGAGGCGCTGGCGCATGTGCCGCTGACCTCCAACGGCGCCATGATCTCGACCGAGTTGCTGGCCGGCGCAAAGGCACGGGGCTATCGGATCGTCGAGGTGCGGGTGACACACTTGCCGCGGCAAGGTGGCCACCCGACTGGCGCCAACCCGCGAGTGATCCTGCGCGCCTTTCGCGACCTCATCCGCTATCGCCTCGAACTCGATCGCCAGCTCCGCGCCGAGCACGCGGCCGCGGCCCTGCGACACTAAGCACTAGTCAAGTCATCAAGACAATACGATAATAAGTGCTGGGAGTGGTTTCAGCATCTCGGTCGGGCTCGGCCGGGGGAACGCATCCGGCGCTCCCCCGGATGTCCTGGAGGTGGCGCGATGGACGCTCCACAGCACCCTTCCTCGCATCAGGCGGCGCGCATTCCGCTGCGGCTTGGTATCCCGCTCCGCTGTAGCGATGGCCCCTGCGGCCGTCTTGAAGGAATGCTCGTCGCGCTCGAGCCACACTGGCGGATCACCTATATCATCGCCGGCCAAGGCCTCGTCGCGCACCGCCGGCTGCGTATTCCCGTCCAGGAGATCAGCCGCGCCGGCTCAAGTGAGGTGCTTCTGACGTGCAACCGCGCTGGTGCTGCTCGCTATGAGCAGTCTCAGGCCCAGGCCACGCAGGGGTCCGCCCTGTCTGGAGCAGCGCAGGAGCTCATGCTGCCAGAGCAGGCGCACACGCGCGATGGGCGCGCCGCGGTGGTGGCCGGCGCGCTGGCCGAAGAGCCGGACTGGCGCGTCACGCACCTGATCATTCGCCGCGGTGCGGTCTTCTCGAGCATGGTCCTGGTGGGCGTCGAACGCGTGATCGGCATCACGGCGAGCCATCTCACCCTCAATCTCGATGCCGCTGAGCTGGCCAGCCTGCCAGAATGGCGGGATGACGAGGCGATCGCCCATGACGTGCGTGAGGCACTGTGGCGCTCGGATCCACTGCGCGGGTTCGGCCTGGATACTCTCCAGATCGACGTGCGCGGAGGCGTGGTCTACCTCTCGGGCAACATCGCCTCGCGCAGCCATCGCATGCTGGCTCGACGCCTAGCCCAGTCGGTGCGTGGCGTGCTGGAGGTGCGGGACACCCTGATTACCGACGATGACCTCGTGGCGCAGGCCGGCCGGGCGCTGGCGCAGGATCCCCCCACGCGCGACCTGCGCGTCGAGCTCCTGTCCTATCTGGGGACGATCCAGGTCTCTGGAACCGTCCAGCATGCCGGCCAGCGTGATGCCGTCGAAGAGGTGGTGCTGGATGTGCCGGGCGTGCGCGCCGTCGTTGACTGGCTGGCAGCTCCCGGCGATGAGCCTGCCCTGCCCTCGGAAGCCGACCTGCGCCCCGGGCTTCCTGTCGTCTGCCGCGATGGCGCTGTCGCGCAGATCGAACAGGTCGTGCTTTATCCGGCTACCCGCGCTGTATCGCATTTGATCGTGCGCGGCGCATGGCCGGAGACGCCGTACCGTGCTGTCCCAGTGGAACTGGTCGAGGCGATCACGCCGCTGCACGCGGCGATTGCCCTGACATCGCGCGAGCTCGCGCACGACCCCCGGTACGACGCTAGGCGCTTCGTCTCCCCGGAGGGCGAGGAGATCCATCCCTACCGGCGCGAGGATGTGGAATTCGCTGGTTGGGGCTGGGTAAGCATGGACGCCCTCGTGCGTGCGGCGCTGGCCGGCGAGACACCACGGCCTGAGCCGGTGCGGCCCGGCATGCACGGCGCTGTTGGAGAGTACCTGGTGCTTCGCCGTGGCACGCCGGTGCAGTGTCGCGGCGGGCGGGCCGGGGTCGTGGACCATGTGCTGGTTGATCCGGTCTCACATATCGCGGCGCACTTCGTCGTGCGGTCGGAGGCTCTGGGCCGGGACCTGCTCGTGCCGGTGTCTCTCATCGCTGAGATCGACACGGAGCACGTCGCGCTGGATGCTACCCTGGAGGAGCTCGAGCGCCTGCCGGCGTACTTCCCGCAACGCTCCGACCAGGACATCCGCGCCGACCTGGAAGGCCGGCTCCTGCATCTGCACGCCGGGCCCGGACGTGGCGGCGTGCTGCGCGTGGCCCTGCGACACGGTGTGGTGACCCTGCACGGCGTCGTGCCCACACCCGCGGAGCGCCGGCGGGCAGTGATCCTCGCTGAGACCACCCCGGGGGTGTGGCGGGTGCACGATCACCTCTACACGGACATGGAGATCGAGGCAGCAGTCCAGGAGCGGCTTGCCACCGAGCCGCTCCTGGCAGGCACCCGCCTGCACGTGCGCAGCCAGGCAGGGATGGTCACGCTCAGCGGAATGGTGGAGAGCGAGCGGCAGGCCGCAGCCGCGCTGCTGGCCGCCCAACAGGTCGATGGCGTCCGCCGGGTGACTGACAAGCTAGTGCGACAGCCGGCTGGCCTGGCGCGGGCGGCCTGATCGGACGGCATAGCGCACGAGGAGGGCCTCGGTCTGCTCGACCAGGGTCTCCCAGCGCATCGTCTCGATGCGAGCGCGGGCCGCGGCTGCGTACGCGGCGGCCCGCGCCGGCTGCGTCAGTACTTCGAGCAGTGCGTCGCACAATGCCTCGCGATTGCCCCAGGGCACCAGCCTGCCTGATACGCCGTCGTCGATCAGCTCGAGGTTCCCGCCCTTGGCCGAGGCCACTACCGGCGTGCCAGCAGCCATGCTCTCCAACAGCACGTGGGAGAGGCCCTCATAGCCCGAGTACAGCACAAAAGCGTCGGCGGCACGGAAGTAGCAGGGGATCAGCGCCCGGTCCACCTGGCCGGCAAAGTGCACGGCGTCGCACACGCCAAGCTCCTGCGCAAGCTGCTCGAGCTGCGGCCGGAGCGGTCCGTCGCCAACCACCACCAGCCGCAGCCCAGGCACGCACTGCCGGAGCTTTGGGAGCAGGCGGATGAGCTCGTCTACCCCCTTCCAGGGGACCAGCCGCGCCACAATGAGCAGGAGCGGGCCCCCATTGAGACCGAGGCGCTGGCGTGCCGCGGCACGGTCGCCGAGCTCCTCGAAGCGCGACAGGTCTACGGCGTTGTAGATCACGTGGATCTTCTCCTGCGGCACGCCCCAGCCTGTAATGATGCGCTTAAAGTAGTGGCTCGGCGTGATGATGGCGTCTGCACGCAGGCAGTAGAAGCGCTGGATCGCCTGCAAGAGCCGCACCCGCCACCCATGCCGTCCGGACTGGAAGTCGTCGATGTTGAGATCAGGCGAGATATACCCGTAGGTGATGGCCTTCTCCCAGGCGAAGTCGCCCACCACCTTCAGCACCAGAGGGCGGCGGAGCCCCAGCGTGAGCACAGCCGCAGGCAGCCCGTAGTCGTTGACGTACACCACATCGCAGCGGCGCAGCATCGGCAACAGGGCCAGCGTATAGCGCAGCAGGCGGAGCGGGATAGGCTGCCGTCGCGAGATGCGCACTACTCGATACGGGTACGCGATGTCGTGGCCGGTCTCGCCAAAACAGAGCACTTCCAGTGCATGCCCGCGCGCAGCCAGGGCATTGCACAGGTGGTACAGGTAGGTTGCCGGCCCGCCCTGCTCGGGATGGAAGATGCCGGTGGCGATGGCGATACGCATGGCCTGAGTATAGCGCACACGGCCAGCGCCAGGCGCGTCGTCTGCGGCGTGTGGTATGATGGGCCCCTGCGCAGCTGGCCTAGTCTTGTCGGGCACAGAGGCCCGTTGCAATGGTCGAAGTGATGGTAGAGAGTATATAGCTCAAAGATAGCTTGTCCCGGTACATCATATATCTATATATCTATATCTAGGTCAGAGCCCATGAGCGAACCGAGCCCGCGTGAGCTCCTCGACGTGGCGATCGAGGCCGCCTGGGCGGCAGGCCGCCGGACCCTGGCGTACTTCAACACTGGTGCAGCGGTCGAGTTCAAGGACGACAACACTCCGGTGACTGCCGCCGACCGTGAGGCCGAGGCAATCCTGCGCCGCGCAATCACGCGGGCCTTTCCGGATCACGCTATCCTGGGTGAAGAGGAGGGCGAGACCCCGGGGCAAGCGCCTTACCGCTGGATCATCGATCCGCTCGATGGCACGAAGACATTCGTGCGCGGCGTGCCGCTCTACGGTACGATGGTGGGTGTCGAAGCACATGGCGAGCTCGTGGCCGGGGTGATCTACTTGCCCGCGCTTGACGAGATGGTTGCCGCAGCCCGCGGTCTGGGCTGCACGTGGAATGGGCGCCCGTGTCGCGTCTCGCCGGTCGACCGGCTGGAGGATGCTCTCCTGGTGGTCACCAGCATGCGCATGGCGCCCGAGCGGTACCGCCGCTACGAACGGCTGGCCTCGCGCACCCAGCTCCAGCGCACCTGGGCCGACTGCTACGGATACGTGCTGGTGGCCACCGGCCGCGCCGAGATCGCCCTGGACCCCATCATGAACCCCTGGGACTGCGCTGCTGTGCTGCCCATTCTGGAAGAGGCAGGCGGGCATTTCACCGACTGGCAGGGCCGGCGCACTATCTGGAGCGGCGAAGGGCTCGCCACCAACGCCGCGCTGCACCGACAGGCGCTCGAGCTCCTGCGTGACGAGCAGAACACGGAATAACCGGTAGGCCTGCGAAGGATCGCTTCACGTATTCGTGGACGAACCAGCCCGAGTCGCCACGAGCAGCCATGCCGCTGCCACTGAGAGCAGGTTCAGGCCACCGACCAGCACGAAGGCTAGCGTCGGGCCCTGTGGGCCGAGCGCGTCCAGCGCGCCGCCCAGCATACTCCCGCTGAGCATGCCGGCGCTCCAGAGAAGGTGCGTGAGGGCCATCAGCCGTCCCTTCTCCGCCGCTCCGGCCAGCTCGTTGATCAGGGGCGGCATGGTGGTCGAGAGCGACCACGCCGCGGCGGCGCCGGCGATGCCGAAAACGTACAGCCCCCACAGCTCACGACCGAACGCCGCCGCACCCAGCGCGCACAGCATCACCGCCGTCGCAGCGGCGGCAGCGGGCAGCCGGGTGCCGGCGCGGTCGAGGATGCGCCCGGTCATGAGCTGGAAAGCCGCAGCGACGAGCAGGCTGGCAGCGCCGTAATCGAGCGCCGCTGTGGCGCTGTGGGCGCGCAGGCGGAAGATGAGTTGCGGAATGAGCAGCGTGGCCGTGCCCCAGTAGAACGTGGGCAGATAGCGCATCAGGCCAAGGAGCTGCACCTCACGCCGGCGCAACAGATCGCCGTAGCCAGCGAAAATGCGGCGTAGTGGGACGCCGCGCACCGCATGATCGACCGGCAAGGGCGGCAATGCCAGCACGGCAGCCAGCGTAATCAGGCTGTTAGCAGCCACGACAAGCGCGGCCAATGTGAGAAAGCCGAAGTGATCGACGATACGGCCGGCGTAGATGTTGCCCAGGGAGTTGCCCAGCGTGTTGCCCAGAAAGAACAGCGCTGTCCCAATGCCCAGCCGCGCGGCGTTCACCGCACCCATCAGGTAGGTCTGGCTGCCGGTGCTCTGCAAGCCAAAGGCGAGCCCGGCATAGAGCCACAGCAGCGAGAGCAGCAGCGGGCTGCCGGTGAGGTAGGCTACTCCAGCTACAGCCGAGCCGGTCAAGCCCAGCACCAGGGTGGGCTTGCGGCCCAGCCGGTCGCACAGCGCTCCGCCGACCAGGGCGAAGAGCCCGCCCATCGCCATCTCGATGGCGCGGATCCAGCTCGCTAGTAGCAGCGGCTGGTGTAGGTAGCCCTCGACGTACAGCGGCAAGAGCGAGCGCGCTGGCGCCGACAGCACGCCGTTAGCGAAGAGCACCACGAGCAGGATAGCAAAGGGCCGCGTGAACAGCTGCGGCCGTGCCGCTGGAATCGTGTGCGCGCTCATCGGCGTGCTCGTCTCGTACCCGTCTCGTGCACAGCGATAAGCCCTGTCTCGCTAGGAGCAGGCATCACGAAGAGGCGAACAGGCCAGCGTAGTATAGCAGTGCCGGATATGTGGTGCCTACTGCACACTGCGCAAAGACACGCCACGCCTCCCTGCACGCGTCCGCCTTGCCTCAAGGCGGGGTGCGGAGTCTACGTAGCACGCGCTACGCACTGCCTCGAGATCGGCGTATAATCGTGCCCGCCCCCTATTGGGTGACAGCCACACAGCCATATGGGTAACAAAACATAGAGTACGTCGTGGCAGAAAATGGTGTGAGCTATGCAGCTTCTGGTGCGGCTAGGGAAGAGCGAGGCGAACGCTGCGGCAGCGGTGCTGCGCGGCTACCTCCAGCACCAGCGCGAGCGGCTCGGAGAGCAGGCTGAGAAGACCCCCAACTTCCGGCTCGTCTCGGCAGCGCTGAGAGCGCTCGAGCAGGCGCTGGCGGCTGCCTCCTCTGAAGAGCCCTCACGCGACCAGCCATAAACGCACGCCGGGGAGCTGGCATGGCAAACGGCAGGGCTATGTCCTGCGCGCTGTGCGGCGTCCGCGCAGAGGGCATCTGGTGCAGCGGCGTTGCATGCGCTCTCTCTAGAGGCATGCGTACCCACCGGTGTGCCCTGCACGGCCTCCTGCATACGCGCCCGATACTCCAGGAGATACTCCAGGAGAAGGATAGCAACATAAGGATAGCAAAGGATAGCAGCAGGAGAATTCAGCGAACCCAATTGGGCTTGTGTTTACGGCTGTGATACCAGTAGAGAAGTAAATAGCGAAAGGACGTACCGTGCGTATCTCTCTCGTTACCGATGAAGTAAGCCGCGATGTGCTGACTGCCTGTGAGCTCGCAGCGATGTGGGGCATCCGCCATGTGGATCTCAAGGGGCTTCGTACCGGGCGAGTGCCGGATATCACTGAGGCAGAGCGGCGCGAGCTGCGCCAGGCGCTGGAGCGCTTCGGGCTCGACGTCCTAGTGCTCTCACCAGGGCTGTTCAAGATCCCGTGGGACTCGCCAGAGCGCGAGCAGCACCGGCACGACCGCTACGCGCGGTCGGCTGAGCTCGCGCACGAGCTCGGTGCTCGTCGCATGATCGTCTTCAGCTTCGAGAAGCCGGGGCCGCGCTACCTCCCGGCTCCACCCGAATGCCCGCCGTATGTGATCGAGGCGCTCCAGGAGCTAGCGGAGAAGGCCGAACGGGACGGGCTGCTGCTGCTGCTGGAGAACGAAGCTACCTGCTGGGGCGATACTGGCCAGAACGCTGCGGCGATCGTGCGCCGGGTCGGCCGCCCCGCTCTGCGGCTGAACTGGGACCCTGGGAACAGCGTCAGCGCCGGTGTGCCTCAGCCATATCCGAGCGATTTTCAGCATGTACGTGGCCTGGCTAGTCTGGTACACTTCAAGGCCGATCGGCGTAACGCACCTGGGATCTGGCCGGATTCACAGCTCGCCAGCGCCGAGCCCCTGCCCTGGGAGGCCATGCTGCGTGAGCTCCTGGCCGGCGGCTTTGACGGTCATATCGCCATCGAGACGCACGCGCGGCCGAAGGTGCAGTGCTCCCTGGCTTGCTGGAATGACTTGAAACAGATACTCTCGGCGCTCGGAGAGGCTGTGGACTAGAGTGAGCCGGTGAGCGCGAAGGATCACCACCGGGGAGGAGCGCTATGTCTGATCGTGTGCGGGTCTGTATCGTCGGGCTGGGCTGGACCGGGTCGAATCACCTGGCAGGCTATCGTGCTATTCGCGATCGCGCCGAGGTCGTGGCGGCGGTTGTGCGCTCTGAGGAAGGCCAGGCGCGCGCTCGGGCGGCAGGCATCCCGCGTATCCTCACCGACTGGCGCGCAGCCCTGGAGGACCCTGAGATCGACGCCATCGACTTCTGCACGCCGTCGTTCTTACATGCTGAGCAGTCAGTCGCTGCCCTGGAGGCCGGCAAGCATGTGCTTTGTGAGACGCCGGCCTGCCATACCCTGGAGGAGGCCCGGCGCATCCGCTGGGCGATCATGCAGCACCCAGAGCTGGTGGCCGCGACCGGGCACGTAGCGCGTTGCTGGCCCACCTTCGAGCACGCTCACCGCTTGGTCGAGGCCGGTGAGATCGGCCGGGTGTTCATGCTTGAGGCCAACTACGCGCACAAGCCGGACCCCGACGAGTACCCCTCGGCGCGCACGTGGGGACGCGATATCACGAAGCGAGCGCGTTTGGGAGCGGCCCACCATGCCATCGACCTACTGCGCTGGTTTGCCGGCGATGTTTATGAGGTGGCCGGCGATCAGACCAGGCAGGCGAGCCTGGCCGTGCTGCGCTTCGAGAGCGGTGTGCTGGGCAAGATCTTCACCAGCAATGCGGTCGTACAGCCATACGACTTAAGCGTGGTGATCTACGGTGACCGGGGCACCATTGTCACCCGCTGGGAGGAGCTCGAGTTACGCGGGCTGGTGCACCGCTCGGCGAACTGGGCGCCGGAGTATCTGGAGCGCACGCCGTTGCACGGGCGCGGCTCCCCGGAGTGGGCCCGCGAGATGGCAGGCTTCGTCGATGCTATCCTCGGCCACCGGCAGCCACCCTGTCCCATGACCGACGGCGTGGCTGCCGTGGAGACCGGCCTGGCCATCCAGCAAGCCATGGACCTGGGCCTGCGGGTGCGAGTAGTGCGTGGGACGTAATATGTTACGTACTGCGTACTGTGTAACTGCTGCTGTGTACTACGTACTGCGCAAGGACTGCACGAGGAAGAAGATGCGCATCGCGCGGCAAAGCATACCCGATGAAAGCGCGAAAGCTTCGGAGAGCTTGGTCTCTACACATTTCGCATTACGCATTACGTAGTACGCAGCACGCAGTAGCCCCGCATTACTTTTGAGGTGTACGATGTCGCTGGAACTGGTATTAGGGATCGCTGTCGTGGGCGCCGGGAACCGGGGGATGGCCCATCTCGATACTATCAGCCGGCTGCCTGACCTGTACCGCCTGGTGGCGGTGTGTGATGCGCGGGAG
Source organism: Chloroflexota bacterium (assembly GCA_042408875.1). GTDB lineage: Bacteria > Chloroflexota > UBA11872 > JBHOQS01 > JBHOQS01 > JBHOQS01. The sequence goes on from JBHOQS010000023.1 coordinate 174,159, forward strand.
GACCGCCGCCAGGCCGCGGCCGACCGCTTCGGCGCGCCGGTCTTCGACCATCCCCTGACGATGCTGGCCGCGGCGCGGCCAGATGTTGTCTTCGTCATCGTGCCACCTGACGCGCACCACATTATCACGCGGGCTGCAACTGCCCATGGCTGCCACGTCATCTCTGAGACGCCGATTGCCACGACGCTCTCGATGGCCGACGACATGATTGCGTCGGCGCAGCGGCATGGGGTCAAGCTTGAGGTAGCTGAGAACGTGTGGCGCTGGCCTGCTGAGCGGTTAAAGCGCCGCATCGTCGAGGGAGGGCTGATTGGGCGGGTGACGCAGGCGCACCTGTGGTATCGCTCTGGCTCGTACCATGGGATGAACGCTATCCGCCGCTTTATCACCAGCGAGCCTCAGCGTGTCATGGGCTTTGCTCAGAGCGTCGAGGTCGATCCCTACCTTGATCTTACCGGCCAGCGCCAGACGAGGATGCCGTGGGAGCTTGGCGTGATCGAGTTTCACGGTGGGGAGCGCTGTGTGTACCAGCTTCCGGCTGGCATCGATCGCGGCAATCACTGGGAGATTGCCGGCACGCGCGGCGCGCTGATGGGCAATGAGCTGGTGCTTTTCGAGGGTGAGCAGCGCCGTCCGCGACGGCTGTCCATCGAGACGGTCACGACGGAGGTGCAGGGCCGGCCGACCATCCACTCGGTGCGCGTGAACACTGATCCCCCGGTGGTGTGGGAGAACCCCTACCGAGACTACGCGCTGCCACCGCACGCCGATGACATCGCCCGCGCGGACATCCTCGCCACCTTCCATCGCGCTGTGGTCGATGATCAGGCGCCCGCGTACGGTGCGCTCAATGCCCGGCGCGACCAGGAGCTGGTCATTGCCGTGCGCGAATCGGCCCGCCTCGGCAGCGTGTGGCTCGAGCTACCGCTGCGTGAGCCCACCGGCCTGGAGCAGCAGCAGCTCGCCGAGTTCCGCGAGACCTATGGGGCTGATCCTTTCGAGGACGCTGAACAGCTGCTCGGCATGCTCTTTCCGCGGCGGGGCGTACGCTGGACCGTGGCCTGACGCCCCCCGCCCCGGGAGGCTGGTCCATGTGCACCCACGTCTGCTGGCCTGGCTTCGTGGCGACCGCGACCGGCTCGGTGAACTTCTGCGCGTTAGCCAGCTCCCAAGCATACAAAGGGCGGCCACGGCGGTATTGCTGGAGGAATGAGGAATATCGACAATGGCTTCGTAGTCGTGCTCATAGCGAGCCTCGCGGGCGAGGAGGCGATACTGGTAGAGCTCTTTACCACTCAGCGGCGCTCGACGTACCAGCGTGTAGGCACGCTCGAAGAGCGGCCAGATAGGCACTGCGCCGGCGAGTGCATAGTCGTTAAAACCGGGCGAGCCGAGCGGGAGCTCATCAGCGCGCAGGAGGGGTAAGGCGGTACGTCGCGCCCTCGGTGAGCCATTGAGCCACCGTGCCGGTCATCGGCAGGCGGTACCTGCGCCCGTCGCTATCCTTGACGAGAGCAAAGCCGAGAAAACGATACGCTCTAGTCGTGCCTGCCGCCTCGCCCACCTCCGCGTGCCCTCGTGGGCCGGTCATCGTCTCTGTTGCGCTCCTCGCGCGGCGGTGACACAAAGCGGTGCTGGCCGGCAACGGGCACTTCCAGGCGTGGGATCGGGGTAGGTCCGGGTGTGGGGGAGGGCGACGGCTCAGGCGTCATGGTCGGCACGGCAGTTGGCGTGCTCATCGCGGGCCCGGAAGGTGAAGGTACGGCTGCATAGCGGCCCTCCTGGAAGGTGCTCCCGGCCAGGAGAGCTGCCGCCGCAACTGCACTCGCCGCAGCAGCCAAGAAGAGCGGACGAATGCCCGCTCTGGAGCGCACACCGTGCCTGGCTGGAGGATAGTGCCACGTCTCGTCAGAGGCTCCCCTGGCAATGGGCCATGGCCGCGTCGGTACCAGCGTTGCGGCTTCAAATCGCTGGAGATCAGCCAAGAACTCCGCGGCATCGGTATAACGCCGGTGCGGCTCTCGGATGAGGGCACGGCGCACAATCTCCGCCAGCGGGCCCGGGATCTGTAACGCCCCGGCCTGCACCTCCGCAAGTCCCGGAGCAGCCGCCGACGGCCGCGTTCCCGTCAGGAGCTCGTGGAGCAGGACGCCGAGGCTGTATACATCGCTGGCCGGCGACGGTGGCGCACCGGCCAGGACCTCCGGCGCCAGATACGGCAGCGAGTCCCAGACTTGGCTGTCCTGGGGCTGTGGCGCGGCCACCGCGCGGGCCAGGCCAAAGTCCGCGACCTTGGCCTGACTCTCCGGGGTGAGCAGTACATTGGTGGGCTTGAGATCGCAGTGCAGGACACCCTGATGGTGGGCATACGCGACCGCGGCAGCTATCTGCTGGACGAGCTCCAGTGCGCGGTGCACAGGCCAGCGCCCGCCAGCTTGGGCCAGCGTGCCGGCCAGGGTCGGGCCCTCAATGAGTTCCAGCACCAGGTAAGGTCGCGCCTGGAGGACAGCCCCGTCCGCTTCCTGGCCTGGCCGGGCGGATGTGTCTCGCGGTAGGAGCTCTTGCCCGGCGTCGAAGACCATGACGATGTGCGGATGGGCTAGGCCCGCGGCGATGCTGCCCTCATGGAGGAAGCGAGCCACTACAGCAGGATCGGCAGCGTGCTCGGTTCGCAAGAGCTTCACCGCGACGCGGCGACCCAGGCGCTCGTCGAGAGCGGCGTACACCTCGGCCATGCCACCGGCCCCGAGCAACTCCTGGATCCGATAGCGCCTATTTAACAAGCTGCCGGACAGGTACGCCATCGCTGCAAAGAGGCCCCGGCACATAGGGCAAGCATACAGTATGCCTTGCGCAGACATGCACGCTGTGGTGTCATGCATGACCTGTACCACCCAGTGCGCGTGATGTCTCGATGTTCTGAGGCTGAGCACGTATGACCCGTGTTCTCTGGCGGCGCGGCGGGGACGATGCGGTTGCTGCTGCGCCATGCGCAGGCTATACTGCCGCCACTGCACGTACCAGTGCTGCCCCGGCTGGCACTGCACTCGTCGGCCTGCGCAAACTGGATCGCTGTGTGCCTGCATGCTGGTGGGACGGCGCGATTCTGCAGGCGGGTGGTCGGAGAGCGAGGGTGCCAGTTCGGATGGTCAGGATAGAGCGAGGCCGTGGCCATGGTCCTCCTGGCGGATAGCGGAACACACCCTGACCTTGACGGTGGCTCTTTCCGCCAGCGAGCACAGCAGCCGAACGCGCCATCCTGGCCGGGCTCCAGCGAACTACTACGAGCATCTAGGCGGCGGTACGGATGTCATTTTACCTGTCACCTGGTGAGTGTGATGGCTGGGAAATTGAAGTTCAAGAGCATGCAGGAGGGCTAGCCATGCAGATCGCCTATGCGTACCGGCGCGGTACATTCTATCCCTATCACGGGATGGAGCTGGCGCCGCGGGAGCTACGGCCGCGCTATTGGCGCAAGGTTAAGGCAATGGGCTTCGATGGGGTGGAGCTGCCGGTGATGGCAGAGCCGGGTCGCTCCTCGGAAGAGACGGCACGTGAGCTGCGGGCCGAGCTGGCCGATGCCGGGCTCGTCTGCGCGGCTGTGCGCGGTGGCGGCGGGCTGCATCATCCGCGCGTCGCGGCGCAGAACCGCCGCCGCCTGGAGGAAGCCATCCGCTTTGCTGCGGCTGCTGGAGCCCGTATCGTCAACAGCATCATGGGAGGCCCACTGCCCTATCCGCAGCGGCCGGGCACTGGCTACGGCGAGCCGGTCACCCAGCTCGGCAGCCGGATCGCCAGCGAGGCAGAGTACGAGCGCACCGCCCGCGGCCTCCAGGAGCTGGCTGCTCGCGCCGCAGACGCGGGGGTCGAGCTCAGCATCGAAGTGCACCAGCACTCGCTAGTGGACAATAGCTGGTCAGCGCTGCACCTGCTGGAGCTCGTCGACCGGCCCAACGTGGGCGTCAACCCTGATCTCGGGAACATCTACTGGTGCTACGACGTGCCAGAGGAGAGTTGCGAGGCAGCGATTGTAGCGCTGGCGCCGAAGGCCAAGTATTGGCATTGTAAGAACCTGCGTCGCGTGCACATCCCCGACCTCCAGAAAGCAATCTTCTTGCAGGTGCCGCTGCCTGATGGTGAGATTGACTACCGCTTTGCTATCCAGGCCATGCTCGATGCGGGGTACCAGGGCTACCTGGCCGTAGAAGGCTTGCGCCTAGGTGATCAGTATCACGGCGACGCCCGCAGCGTTGCCTACGTGAGGCAGCTCCTGGATGAGCTGGAGCGGAAGGCGTAGGGCGTCAGCGGGACAGGCCGCTCGCCTTCTAGAGCAGTGTGCTTGCCCTCGGGCAGGGATAGACGCAGGGCTCACGCCTTACGTCACTACGCACGACGCAGTACGCTCCTGGGGTATACTATGCTCGACGGCTTGGCACAGCCCGGCCGCGAAATTGTGTTGGAAGAGTGGAGCAGCCTGGTATGGCAGTACGAGTGGGGTTCTGTGGCACGGGCGGTATCGCCACGGCGCACATGGCGAATCTCCTGCGCATCCCTGATGCAGAGGTTGTCGCGCTGTACGACATCGACCCGGCACGGTGCGAGGCCGCTGTGCAACGGGTCAACTTGCAGGCTCGCCTGGCCGCACGTCCGAACGGGCCAGCGCCGCGGCTCCTCGAGCCGACTATCTACACCGAGTACGACGCCATGCTGGGGGAGGCGCGGCTGGATGCCCTGTACATCACCATCCCGCCCTTCGCTCATGGCCAGGGCGAGCTGGAGATTCGCGCAGCCGAGGCAGGCATAGCGCTGATGGTGGAAAAGCCTGTGGCGCTGTCCCTAGACGTGGCGAAGCGGGTGGCTGAGGTCATTGATCGCAGCGGCATTATTTCTGCAGTAGGCTATCAAACGCGGTACTCAGAGGCCACCGATCGGGCACGGGAGGCCCTCCAGGGGCGCACGATCGTGCTGGTGCTAGGCTTCTATCTCGGGAGCATGCCGCAGACCCCCTGGTGGCGGGTGCAGGCGCAGTCGGGCGGCCAGCTCGTCGAACAGGCCACGCACACGGTGGACTTAATGCGCTATCTCGCCGGTGACATTGCCAGCGTCTACTGCCTGGAGGCCACGCGCGCCCTCGGCGACGTGCCGAACTTCGACATCGCCGACGTGGCCACGACAGCGGTGCGCTTTACCAGCGGGGCGATCGGCCATGTGACGAACACCTGCGCGCTCTCTGGAGTGAGCCCGTCGTACTCGCACGGCGTGCATGTGTACACCCGTGACCTCATCGTAGAGGTGTGGGATCGCCGGGTGAAGCTGAGTGAGCCCGGCCGCACCCAGGAGATCACCACGCCGCAGGCGCCGATCTTCCTGGCCGATCAGGCGTTCATCGAAGCGGTGAAGACACACGACCAGGGTAAGATCCGCTGTTCGTACGCTGAGGGTGTCAAGACGCTGGCGGTGACGCTCGCCGCAGTGGACTCTGCTCGCCGCGGTGTGCCGGTGGCGCTGGACTAGGGAGGGCCGCACGCCCTTGGGAGGTCGGAGGTCGTATGAAGCTCGCCGAATTGTACGAAGAGATCAGACAGCGCGTTGCTCGTGGCGAGACCGTGGCTCTGGCCACGGTCGCTGCCACGCGTGGCTCCACGCCGCAGAAGGCGGGGGCTCGTATGATTATCTATCCCGACGGCAGGACCGCCGGCAGTGTCGGCGGCGGCTGCGTCGAGGCGGAGGTGTGGCAGGAGACCCGCAAGGTCTTCCGGGCAGCGCAGCCGCGCCTGGGCTCGTTCGTGCTGGCCGACGACCCTGACCATCCCGGTGGCGATGTGTGCGGCGGCACAATGGAGATCATGATGGACCTCTGGCAGCCCGTGCCGCGAGACATCGAGATTCTGGAGCGCATCCACACAGCGCAGCAAGAGCACCGTCCAGTAGCGGTCGCCGTGCTGCTCGCTGTGGATGGAGAGCTCGCTGCCCGGCCGGGCGACAAGCTGCTCGTCGACGAGGGCGGCGTCGTATGCGGTGATCTCGAGCTGGATGGCGCCACGCAGGAGGTCGTGGCCGCAGCGATGGATGCGCTCAACGGCGGCACGTTCGGTGTGCGCACGTTCCGCGCCGGCGAGGCTACAGCGCGGGTGCTGATCGATCCGATCTTGCCGAGCCCAACTCTGCTCATCGTGGGCGCTGGACACATCGCCTCGGCGCTGGTGAAGCTGGGCCGCCTGCTCGACTTCCGCGTGGTGGTGCTCGATGACCGGCCCATGTTCGCCAACCGGGAGCGCTTCCCAGAGGCAGACGAAGTCATCGCCGCAGACTTCAGAGAAACGCTGTCACGCTATCCGATTACGCAGAACACGTATATCGTGCTGGTGACGCGGGGGCATGAGCACGACGAGGAGTGCCTGCGCGTGGTGCTGCACTCCCCGGCGCGCTACATCGGCATGATCGGCAGCAGGCGGCGAGTGATGGTAGTGTTCGAGCGTGTCCTGCGCGACGGGTACGATCCCGAGCTGCTGGCCCGGGTGCACGCGCCGATCGGCCTCGATATTGGCGCCGTCACACCGGCTGAGATCGCCGTGGCCATCATGGCCGAGATCATTAAAGTCACCCGCGGCGGCACCGGCGCTTCCCTCTCGGAAGAGTCGCGCATGTGGGCCCGTGCCGCAGCGAAGGTGGGCGGGGTGCATAGTGTGTAGTGCATAAGCGTAGTGCATAAGCTCCCCGATCCCAAGGCAGGCTCTGCCAACAGTAACGTAGTAGTACCTTATCCCCGGCCCCCTCTCCGCAGTCGGAGAGGGGGCGCAGTGGTTTAAAGGCGCGGCCGTGAACGGCTCCGAGCGCACTGCGCACCGCGCCTCCTGCGCGATGCTCTAGCAGGGCGGAGACGGCACCCGTTACGGCAGCACCCCTGACGCAGTACGCACTCCGTCAAAACTGCTCCAGGTAGCGGTCGATCTCCCACTGGGAGACGTGCTTGCGGTACTCGTCCCACTCCTGGCGCTTGGCCTCGAGGAAGCGCTCGTAGACATGGTCGCCCAGCGTCTCACGAATGAGCGGGTCTTTCTCCATCTCATCTAGCGCCTCACGCAGCGTCCCAGGAAGCGTGCCCACGTTGTGGCGCTCAAGCTGTGTGGCATCGAACTCGTAGAGGTTCTCCTCCACCGGCTCGGGTACGGGCAGCCGCCGCTTGATGCCATCAAGGCCTGCCTTCAGCATCACCGCGAAGGCCAAGTACGGGTTGCAGGACGGGTCCGGACAGCGCAGCTCGATCCGGCAGGACTGTGGCTTGCCGGGGCTGATGCGCGGCACGCGGATGAGCGCCGAGCGGTTCACGCGGGCCCACGAGATATAGACCGGCGCCTCATAGCCTGGCACCAGACGCTTGTATGAGTTCACCAGCGGCGCCAGCACTGCGCACATGCTGCGGGCGTGGTAGAGCTGGCCAGCGATGAAATGCTTGGCCAGATCGGAGAGCCCGTACTCATCGTCGGGATCGTAGAAGGCATTGCGCCGCGCCCGGATATCGTACAGGCTCTGGTGCGTGTGCATGCCTGAGCCGTTGATGCCGTAGATCGGCTTCGGCATGAACGTCGCATGGAGGCCGTGTTTCTGCGCCACGGCCTTCAAGGCATACTTAAACGTCACGGTGTTATCCGCCGTCCTGAGCGCCATGTCATACTGGAAGTCGATCTCGTGCTGGCCAGCTGCGACCTCGTGGTGGCTTGTCTCTACAGTAATGCCGAGCTCTTCCAGCACATTGACCATCTCTTTACGGACGTGTGCGGCTAGATCGCTGGAGAGGTCGAAATAGCCAGCCTCGTCGTGGGGAGCCGGACGGATGCGCCCGTGCTCATCGGGGCGGAAGAGGAAGAACTCGAGCTCCGGGCCGGTATGGAAGAGAAAGCCCATCTCCTCGGCTTCCTGCACGGCTTTGGTCAGGATGTAGCGCGGGTCGCCCTGGAATGGGTGCCCATCAGGTGTATAAACGTTGCAAATCACCTTTGCCGTGGTGTTCTCGCCACGCTCCCACGGGATGACCGCAAAGGTCGAGAGCACTGGCTCCAGGTACATATCGCTTTCGGCGATGCGCGCGAAGCCTTCGATCGACGAGCCATCGAACCACTTCCCGTGCTCGATGCAGTCGGCGAGCTGATGAACAGGGATGGTCACGCTCTTGACCATCCCTACAATATCCGTGAACTGGAGATTGACGAACCGTACACCGGCCTGCTCGGCCTTGGCGAGAACGGTCTCAGCTTCGAGGTCACGCTGGCGATCGGGGGACATATGGATCTTTGCCACTCCTTCGTTACAAGTTACAATACAAAAGCTACAAAAGCTACAATGTTTTTAGGTATGACTTTAAGTACAATACCTCAGATACGATGCTCCGTAACCGAAGCTCCGGTTACGATGCTGTACCTGTGTATATCATCGTGCTCTGTATGGTAGGTGAGGCGGGCATATCCACCAGCGTTTCTGGAGCAGCGCGCCCGTTCGCTACGCCTGGAGCTGCAACGGGCACGTAGTATACCCCCGCGGCGGGGCAACGAGCCGCGCCTGCACCTGCGCACGACCTGCCTGTGGCATTCATTCTAACGCCTGGCACTGCGAGTCCCAAGCGCCCCCGCGGCCTCCGGATACGCGCTGCGCCGCCGGGCTGCAGGTCCGGCGGCGCAGGGCCACGACTGCACCATAGATCACGTCGTCGCTGCTCTCAGCGAGACTCTGCCAACGGTAGCTCCGCGCGGTCGCTCGGGAGAACATCCTCGAACGTCTGCTTGACCGGCAGCATCTCACCCAGGATTTTCTCCATGGCCATAGTATGGGAGCACAGGCCCCACCCGGCGAAGAAGTCACAGGTGCAATGCCAACGGCCGTCCGCGAATGAAATCTCATGGGTATCGTTATCGCCGCGGAAGCGCACCTTGAGCTGTTCGAACCGGATGCGATCGCGCTCCTGGGCGTACTGCCGTGCCTTCTGCACTTTGCTGATCAGGCTCGAATACATAGAACCTCCTTGACCCGACTGGCCGTTACCACGGCACTCTAGTGGAACCGCGGGCACGGGTTCTAACAACTAACAACACCACACCGTGCGGCGCTGCGTGCGCAGGCGAGCGCGCCAGGCAGAGAAAAATAAAAAAATTAAGAAGACACTAGGGCACATCGCCGCTAGTGTCTCCCCAAAGGTGCCGTAACGCGCTCAGCGCGGAGTCGTTCCTCATGAGCTATGGGCCTCCGCGCGACCGGCTCGTCGCCACATTCGTCTCCGCACGCCTCCGGCACACGACCATCTTCGCGCGCGAGTATACGCAGGTGCCGCGGTGGTGTCAAACGCGCCTGACCCTGCACTTGCGATGGGGGACCAGGACTGGTATCATCCTCCATGCGATCCCCAGTGCCGGGATCACGCGCGGCCCTGTAGCTCAGTTGGACAGAGCGGCGGTTTCCTAAACCGCGTCCGCGGGCGTTCGAGTCGCCCCAGGGCTACCTGCAGTCCGCCTATGCAGGCCTGCTGACGCCTGCAGGGGCCGGTGTGCTCCTCGCGTCTGCCCGCGTGTCCGCGTTTCGGACACCCCTCGGCGCGCTCCTTCTTCTCTCCCGCTTCCTGGCACTGTCGTTAAAAAAGTGATGTCCTCGGCGGTACCGAGGACGTCAAGAGCCGCGGGCCGGGAGTGAGCGTATGCTACGAAACGCTAACAATGATCGTGGCAGCGCCTGACGTGCAGTGCCAGGAAAGGAGACCTTCTCGCCTGCTGCTGGCAGCGCACTCTATCTGTCCCCGCAGCGCAACCATGCAGCAGTGGCCGCCACCCATGGCACCCCGCGGCCTCGGCGCGTGCCTCGATCGGGAAGCGTCTGGCCTGGTGTGGATGAAGCGGCCGGACCGCCCAGTGCTGTGATAGGGCGCGCAAGCGCGCCGAGGCGTTGACGGCCGGTGGATTGCTGCCTATACTCGAGCAGGTGCTGGTGCGGCCCAGCGTGTCTAGCTATTCGAGCATGTATCCGCACCATGCATTCTCAGCGCCCAGGGAGCAGGATCATGATCCGTGGCGTTCATCACGTCGCCTTTGTCCTGCCGGAGCTCGAGCCGTCAATCGAGCTGTTCCAGCGGGTGTTCGGCGCCACGCAGACCTACCGCGAGACACTGCCGGAGAGCCTCGGCATCGAGGTGGCCGTGCTGCGGGCGGGGAGCGCGGTGATCGAGCTGATCCGCCCCTATCAGGCGGGCAACCAGTTCTGGGATTTTCTCCAGCAGACCGGCGGCGGCCTGCACCACGTGTCGTTCGATGCGCCCGGGCTGGACCAGCACGCCGAGACGCTGCGCCAGGCCGGCATCGAGGTGCTGCCACCGGGGCCGTACCGCTCGCCGACCGGCTGGCGAGTACTTAACGTAAATAACGCGGCGACCCACCGCACGGTCTCTCAGCTCAGCGAGGATTGATCAACATGGCAGCGCTGGAACCGGTAGGCTTCGGCATCTTCGGGTATGGGTTCGTGGCCGGGGCGCACTGTGCGGCGCTGCGGGCGATCGGGGCGCGGCCGGTGGCAGTGTGCGGACCACGGCCCGATGCGGCGCGAGCTTTCGCTGCGCGGCACGGTATCCCGGAGACGAATGTGTTCCAGCGGCCGGAGGAGCTGCTGGCGCTGCCCGAGGTCACTGCAGTGATTGTGGCGACGCCGGACGATAGTCACCACGACCTGACCATTGCGGCGGCAGAGGCTGGCAAGCATGTGTTCTGCGAGAAGCCCCTGGCGCTGAACCTGGAGCAGGCGCGCGCTATGTGGCAGGCGGTGCAGCGGGCAGGTGTGCGCTCGATGACCGGCTTCCTGCTGCGCTACGCGCCGATCGTGCAGGCGATCCAGGGGCTGGTCCAGCGCGGCGAGCTGGGGCGGCTGCTCAGCGTCCATTGCGAGCGCTACAACGCTAGCCTGCTGCGCCCCGACCCAGGGATGAGCTGGCGGCATGATCCCCGCCGCTGTAGCGCCGGCGTGCTGGCTGACCTCGGCTCACACATGATCGACCTAGCCCGCTGCTTCGCCGGCGAGATCATCGAGGTCTGCGCAGACCTCCGCACGTACGTCCGCGAGCTACGCGATCCGGTGTCCGGCGCGCTGGTGCCGCACCAGCTCGATGACGATGCCACGCTGCTGGTGCGCTTTGCCAGCGGCGCGCACGGCACGATCAGCGTGTCGCGCGTGGGCATCGTGGACTCGCACCATCCGCTGGGACGCAGCTTCTTCGAACTGAACGGGATGCAGGCTGGCGTGACCACAGACGGCGTAGAGCACGGGAGCATCTTCCGCCGCGGGGAGTCGCCGCAGGAGATCGTGCCGGAGCGCAGCCCGGCCGGCCTCGACCACGCCGGTGTGCTGGCCTACATGGGCGAGCACATGCTGCGCGCCTTCATCGAGGCGATCCAGACGGGCCAGGATCACCCGCCGACCATCGAGGACGGGCTGCGCGCTCAGGCAGTCATTGACGCCGCGCTGCGCTCCCATGCCGCACGGCGCTGGGAGCCGGTGTCGCAGTAGGCCGGCGCGCTACCACTTCGATCGCTCAGCCAGGATGCGGGTGGCCTCCTGCGCGGCTGCGTCCAGCGCCTCACGGCCGGGCTTCTGGCCTGCCCAGGCCGCTTCGATCTGCTTCTGCAAGACCGACTTGATCTCTTGTGCCCCAGGGATGACCGGTTCGGGCCGAGCGTAGCGCAGCGACGCCACGAAGGGTGACAGGAAGCTGTCGCCCAGGACGTCTTGATGCGCCTGGTGGTCTGAGCTGCGCGCCGGGATGGCGCCGAGCGCGTTGATGAGGAAGGTGCCCATCGGAGATGAGCTTCTCTGCTGAGATTGAGATGGCGTGTTCATCCAGCGCAGGAACTGCCAGGCCGCCGGAGCAGCTTTCGTGGCCTTGTCCACGGCCCAGAGCCACAGATACTGGAGGGTCGACTCCGGCCCGTTGCCGCGGGGATGGCCGCGACGCTGACGTTGTCCAGCCCGTCGGGGAACCGGGCCTTGAGCGTGGCGCGCCACCAGTTGGCCATGATGATCATGGCGCCCTTGCCGGCGACGAGGTCCGCCTGTTTGAGCGCGAGGTCCACCACCTTCATACCGATCAGGTCCAGGGTGAGCTGGAGCGTCTGCTGGCCGGAGAGCTCATTGAAGAGCACCTGGGTGTTATCGTCGGAGACGAAGCGGCCGCCGTTGCTCCACAGGAGCGAGGTGAAGGGGTGCACGACGCCGGAATCCCAGCCAGTGATGAGGATCACGCCTCCTTGCACTGTCTTGCCATCAGCATCCCGCTTGCCTGCTCGTCTTTTTTATTATTTTTCTTTTTATTCTTTTTTCTTCCTTTATCTTCATATTATTTTCTATCTTCCCGAAGCTATTGGGTACCATATGGGGTCCGGAGGCAAGGGATGCCGGTAGGCTTAGTCGGTCATGACGAAGTATGTGAGGCACGCTTCGTCGATGAGGTCAGCGCTAAGGCGCGGCGGGATCTGCCGGTAGCGCGCGATCGCCGTCAATTGCTCAAGCAGGTCGCGTGGATGGCAGGCGCGCAGCGGCCTGCTTGCAGCGACATAGTGCCGCTGGAGGAGGTACTGGAACGCTGACTCGTCGAACGGGACGTTGTAGCGCCGGCAGTTCCGCACGAAGAGCTCGCGGAACATCTGCTCGTCCGGGTTGCCGACGTAGATCTTAAATTTAATGCGTCGCAGGAATGCCTCGTCCACCAGCTCCTTGGGGTCCAGGTTTGTGGAGAAGACGATCAGTTCGTCGAAGGGGATCTCGATCTTCTTACCGGTCTTGAGGGTCAGAAAGTCGACGCGCTTCTCCAGTGGTACGATCCAGCGATTCAGCAGTTCGCGCGGCCGCATGGCCTGCCGGCCGAAATCGTCGATCAGGAACATCCCCAGGTTGGCCTTCATCTGGAGCGGCGCTTCGTAGTACTTGCCGACCTCGCTGTACAGGAGGTCCAAGCTGGACATGGACAGCTCCCCGCCGACGATCACGACCGGCCGCTTGATACGCACAAAGCGCATATCACGCACGCTCTTGGCCGTGGCATCCTCGTCGACGAGCTCATGGTTGATCGGGTCGAAGACCTTGATGACCTGGCCATCAACCTCGATGGCATACGGGACGTAGACCGGGTCACCCAGCAGGCGGGCGATCCGCTCGGCAATGGAGGTCTTACCGTTGCCAGGCGGGCCGAACAAGAATAGAGAGGTACCTGCGTTGATGGCCTGCCCGACCTGGTCGAGGAGCAACGGGTGGACCACCAGGTCGCTGAGGGCCTCCATCACCGCCTCGCGGTTGACCGTGACCTGCCGTATGCTCTGGGCGACAACCGACTCGATATACGTCTCCAGCGGGACCGGTGCTACCCCTTCGTACTGGGTGCGCTGGAGCGCCTCGCGGGCGCGGCCTAGTCCCTTGTCGGTGAGCACGTGCACGTAGCCGCCCTCGCCGATGCCGCGCTGGCCCTTGACCTCGACCGCCTGTTCGCGGCGCAGTGTCTCCAGGATTGCCGCAATGATGTTGCCGAAGTGCAAGCCCAGCCGGTCGGCGATATCGTAGCCGGTGCACTCGTGCAGGTGATAGAGCGTACGCAGCACGCAGTCGGTGACAAACGAGCTGTTTAGCCCGGCTTCCTCAAGCGACATGGGCCGCGGAGGAAGATAGCCGATGTCTGGAGGAAGCAGGTTAGGCCCAGGTTGGGCCAGTGGCGCCTGGGAGTTGGCACGCCGAGGTTCCCGCGATGGCAGGCCGCGCGCGCTCATCCAGATCCCGAAGCTCGCCACCTCCGGTCTGGCACCAGCCTGCGCGCGCGCAGGAGCGGGACCGTGGCGGCTGCCCTGCGGCGTCGGGCCCGCGTCCGTCGAGGCAGGAGCGCGGGCGCGCTCCTGCGGGGGCGTCAGGACCTCGTCGGTCGGGTGGCCCGGCCGCGACGCAGAGGCCTCGCGCTCGCCGGCACTACGTGGGCGGCTACGCAGCCCATGCTGGAGCACTACTGCTCCTGGCGGCAGAGTGAAGTCCTCCGGTCGCAGCGGCGCCTCGTCGTCGGAGCCGCCTTCATCCAGGTCTCCCTCAACGGGGTGGCCCGCGGGCCAGCCATCTCGGCTGGCTGGATCGTCCTGGGAGGCGCTATCGAGCTGCTTGCGTCTCAAGTCGAACAGCCCCACTCCACCCCTCCTCCGCACACCAGGCGCGCCGACAGTGCCGCGCACCTACCGGACGCCTACGGCCTCTCGATGTTCGTCTCTACGATGCTCGTATCTCGATTATCGTCTACTCTTGGACGAGCTCAAGGTTCGCAAGGCTATGCCACTGCCGACTTTCGTCTGGGAGTTGCACCAGCGCGGCGCGTTCACGCAGACCGGCAGGCAGTCGCTGCGGGATACGAGCGAGCTGGACGACTGTCGCCTGGAGGCCGAGATACGCTGGCGACGAGAGGCGCACCAGGGCGCCGGGCCGAAGGCTGCCCGGCCCCGGGACGTCAGGGATGATCTTGAGGGGAAGGAGCAGCTCGGGCTGAGGTGGCTCAGCAGTGAGTGAGGCGGCCTGGCCATTGTATTTCTGGAGGAGCCTGCGTAGCCAGGGCGGCATTTCGATCTCACCGAAGCCCTCGGTCAGCACCAGGCAGAAGTCCTGCGGAAGCGGCGCAGGCGGGGCCACACCACGCCCGGCGGCCAGACCGTACTGCATGGTGAACCGTTCCAGCGCATGCAGCAGCGGGCCTGCCGCGTCAAGTACCAGTGCTGGTGCAAGCAGGCCGCAGGCCCCAGTCTCCGCCACATGGACGATATCGTAGTGCGTCGCCGGGCGGGCCAAGGCCACCAGCGTGCCAGAGGCACGCTCCGGCACAGCATCGAGGTCCTCCGCTAGCAGGAGCTTGCCGTGCGCGGTGCCTCCGCACCCGGCGATGCCCAGCACGGCCAGCCCTGGACCTTCGATGGTCACGCCTGCGCCCGGCTGTGTGGCCACGACCTTCCCACCCAGGTGGGCACGGATCTCATCTGGCGGTTCAGGCTCGACGATGGCAATGCAACCGCTCTCAGTGGAGATCCAGGCCACAGTGCCTGCCACCTGGGCGTGGCATTGCCGGCGGCCGAGGCCCAGCGGCCCGCGGTACTCCGCGAGGAGCTCGCCCTGTTCAACGTCCTGACCGGCCTGCACGCGCACGTAGCGCGCAAGCGTGCGCGGCGGCACGCCTAGCACCGCTGCCGCGTGCACGAGGTGCAGCCGGCCAGGCTGCTCCACTTGGGCCACTACCGTGTCCGGCAGGACGTACTCGCCGGGCTGGACCAGGATAGTGGCCGCACGCCCCACCGGTCGGGTGCGGCGCAGCATGCCAGCCACCACAGCTGGCCGGACACTCACCGGCCAGCCCGGGTCCTCCAGTGCAGGTGGCTCGGCTGGGGGTACGGTGAACGGTTCAGCCACGCGTTCCTCCATATGGGCGCGACGCGGAGGACCGGAGCACTGATGGGTTGCCGTGGAGTGGGAGCTCGGGATACGCGGAGGCAAGCTGGAGCCATTCAATCAGCCGCGCCTGGCGCTTTTCCCGCCCGGCCGGCAACGCCAGGGGCCGGCCCCGCGCGTCGATGATCATCCCCGCCGCACCACCCTCTACCTCGCTGCGCGGCATCGCCCCGCGCCCCCGGCCCAGTCCTACGTCGAAGTTCCGGCCAGGCACCAGTGTGAGCGTGCCGCGGTCGTGCAGGCCGAATGGAACGATCTCTAGGGAGCCATATGGTACGTCCACCGTCGTCGCCTGGCCTCCCACGCGCTGGAATTCTACATGCAGCGCCGTCTCGCCCTCCCGTCCAGCGCCGCTGGGGGCGAGGCACAGGCCCAGATTGAGCAGGCCATCTCGCTCGAGGGCCAGAGACGCAGGATCCTCATGCCCCAGCGTGCCCAGCAAGGGGAGCACGCCGCCACGGTCGAGGCCGAGCTGCGTCACGCGCACGGGTTGCACGGCATCCAGCGCGATCAGGGCTGCTTGCACAGGCCGCGGCGCATGGCGGAAGGCCCCACCGGACACCATGAGCAGGTCTACCGGAGGCGCCAGCGGTCCCCCGCCGCGATCCCCGGCCGGCACCTTGCCGGGCTCCACCCGGCGCAGGAGTTCTTCCAGCGCCAGGCGCAGGGCCTCTCGTGCGAGCGCATGTTCAATGAGCAGGTCCTCGACCGTGTGCGGGACAGTAGTAGGGCGCAGGGCGTGGTTCAGCGTCCGGCGGCGTAGCTCTGCCTCGCTCAGATCGAACGGCAGCCAGCGCAGGATGTTTTCGGCTCCAGCGCGATCCACCAGCGCTGGCCGTGCCCTTCCCATCCCGATCCCCTGAAGAGCTGCCTGGGCCACCTCAGCACCACGGACAAGCACGGCGGCGCAATGCTCCGCCCCGAGCTCGAGCGCCAGCACGTCCATGTCGTAACGCTGGGCGACGACGCATACGCCGTCACGGAGCGCCTGGATGGCCGGCGCAGCCTGCCGAGCGGGCCCTAGCCGGAGGGGCGCTCGTGCCTCCGGCACAGCCTCGTCGATTGCCTGTGCCAGCGCTGTCTCGTCCAGCCGCCGCGTTGCCGTGACCTGCCACACCCGTGTACGTCCGCCGAGCATGGCGTTCAGGCGCTCCCCCACGCGCGGATGGCCGACGAAGAGGAAGGCTGGTTGTCGGCCCGCGGCCTCACCCAGGGTACGAGCCGCCCACACTGCGGTCTCAGCCAGGAGCGTGAGCTGCTCCTGGCCGGTGCGCGGTGACGCGCTGGCGAGAACGATCAAGGCTGGGCGATAGGCCAGCAGTGCGTTAACCAAAGCGT
Source organism: Chloroflexota bacterium (assembly GCA_042408875.1). GTDB lineage: Bacteria > Chloroflexota > UBA11872 > JBHOQS01 > JBHOQS01 > JBHOQS01. The sequence continues at coordinate 190,980 of JBHOQS010000023.1, forward strand.
GCGCTGCCTCTGCCGCACCTGCCTCTGTGGCTGGAACAGGAACTGCAACCGGCAGGAAGGCACGCTGGGCGAAGACACGTTCAAGCGCCGGCCAGGTGGCATCGCGGTCAGGTGCGACGACGAGCGCGCGGAAAAGCCCGCGAGAAGATGTCACCGCCGCGTCGGGCACAGGGAGGGCCTCCGGCCCGGGCAGGCCAAGCAGGACGGCCAGCCGCGCGGTAGCTGCGCCAAGGCTGTTGTCGCCGGAGGCTAGCGAAGTGGAGTCCGCCGGCACTTCGACGGTCGCGACCAGCCGATCTTCGCCCTCGACGGTCTCAACCAGGAGAAGCCTGGTGTACAGGGAGCCGAAATCCGCAAAGAGCCGCCGCCCACCCGTGGCCATACGCGCGCTTTACCCTACGCTCTCGGCGAGACGTACGCTACGCGCCGAACATTGTAACAGAACCGGCCTATGGCACGCGCTGGAGATCCGGGTTCGGGCCCAGCGGCGCATCGTCCGGGAAGGTCTGCTCGACCGCAGGTGGCGCGGCGGCAGCGGCTGCCTGGGATGCCGCCAGTGACTCGCGTACGAACGCACGCAGGCGGGGCAGATCGGGTTGCAACACCCAGGCGCCAGCACGCGTCACAAAGGGCCGGCTCAACCCGTTTCTGGTGTCGATTACCCGCGTGACGATGCGTGAGCGATCGATGCTCATGCCCAGCTTGGCGAGCGACGGCACGTCACGAAGTGGGAAGTTCGTGGACACGGCGTCCTGGAGCTGCGCTAGCAGCACGGGAGCCCGCGCCAGGGTGGCGGGACGCAACACCTGATCCTTCAAGGCCAGCAACAGGCGCTCCTGGCGTTTACTGCGCCCGAAGTCGCCCTCTGGATCGCTCATCCGCGAGCGCACATATTTGAGCGCGGTGTCCCCATCCATCCATTGGCGCCCGGCCTTGATATCCACCGTGATGTAGTCGTTGCCCGTATCAGCCGGATAGTCGGGATCGTAGATCGGATACTCGACATCGATGATTACGCCGCCAAGAGTATTAATAATGCGCTTAAAGCCGCGGAAGTCTACCACGACATAGTAGGGAACAGGGATTTGCAGCACCTCCGAGACCACGCGGCGGGCCAGGTCCGGTCCGCCGACCGGATACGCCTCATTAATGCGGTCGTTGCCGTGGCCGGGGATGAACACGTACAGGTCCCGTGGAATAGAGATCACTGCCGCGGAGCGCGTGACTGGGTCCACGCTGATGACCAGCATAGTATCTGTGCGAGTCCGCTCCTCATTGCGCTGGTCCAGGCCCATCACCAGGAAGGTGATGCGTTCAGTACCCTGCCAGTCGGGAATGAGCAGTTCAGAGCGGCGCGCCGCCTCGTGCACCAACACCTCCGCGAGGCGGCTGCCCAGGTCAGCGGCCGGCGGAGCGGCACCGCTGCGCTGTCCTGGCAGAGGAGGGAGCGGGAGCAGCAGCCACATGCCGGTCCCAGCCAGGAGCAGGCAGGCGACAGTCACGAGGGCCGGAAGCAGGGTGTGCGGGGAGGCCGGCACCTCAGGCGGGCCTGGCAGCGTCGGCGAAGGCGAGACGGGCAGCGATGACTGGCTCAAGGTCAGAGTTACGTCAAAACTCTTCGTCGCGATCAGGGTATGACCGCGCTCTCTGTATCCTGTATGACGCGGTCCGCCCTACTCCGGCCGGACCGCTGATCCAGCCTTTTCATAGGGCAACTGGTAGACACAGTAGCCAATCTATAGTGTGCAGCAAGGCGCTGTGCGCCTGCAAACCAGGTTGTGGCTGGCTCTCCTTTTCCGGTTGCGGCTGGCTCGACCCTGTGGTAGAATGCGTTTGCCACGGTGACCTTAGCTCAGCTGGTCAGAGCGTCGGGTTGTGGCCCCGAAGGTCGAGGGTTCAAGTCCCTCAGGTCACCCCAGATGCCGGCTCGTGTCAGCCTCAACACGAGCCGGCATGTTTTTCTGTCCACCGTGCTCTACTCCGCTCCGTCGCACAGACGCATTACTCAGCCCCCACCTATTCTTCGGCCGTCTGCACGGCCACGGCCGGCTGCTGCGCTCTCGGGCCGACGTGCTCTTGACGGGGTGAGTCCTCGCTCGGCCGCGCCAGGAGCGAGACGAGGAAGGCCGCGATCCCCAGGGCGAGGGAGAGCCCGAAGTTGATGCGGAACGCCGTCAGGGCTGCTGGCACTGCCTGGCTCAAGACATCAGCATTCCCTGCGGCAACGGCCGTGGCGATGCTGTGTCCGGCCAGGGCGCCGAGCACCGCGGTCCAGAGCGCACCAGCGGTGGCTTGCCCCAACGATTGTCCCAGATTACGGGTGAGCGCCTGCATGCCTCCGACCACCCCCAGTCGGCTACGCGGCACCGAGCCGAAGAGCGCACTGGAGTTCGGCGAGTTAAACAGCCCCAAGCCGAAGCCCATCAGAACCAGTCGCGCTGCTACGAGGACAGCAGGCTCGCTGCGGCGCAGCGTGAGCAGCAGAAGGAACCCGATACACTCGATCAACATGCCGAGCGAGGCGATCATGCGCGAGCCCAGCCGGTCCGAGAGAGTGCCGCTGAAGGGAGCTACAAACATGTTCGTCGCCGGGATGGCGGCCATGATCACGCCTGCCTGCGCCACCGGCAGCCCAAGCACACGCTGCAAGTAGAAGGGCATGAGCAGCGTTACCTGGGCGAGGGCCAGGAAGTTCAGGAACGCTGCGAGCGCCGCGGCGCGAAAGCCCTGGTTAGCGAACAAGGTAAGGTCCAGCATCGGCTGGTCGACCCGCCGTTCGACCCAGAGGAACGCCACCGTGCTGGCCAGCGCCAGCGCCGTCAGGGCCAGGGCACCGGGGGAACGCCAGCCCTGCGTCGGTCCTGTGGTCAGCGTGAGGAGCAGCGCCACCACGGCAACCAGGAACAGCGCGGCGCCGGTTATGTCGAACCGCTGTCCCGGCTGGCGCGGGGACGGGCGCAGCAGCCGTGTACCCACCGCGGTGGCGACGATGCTGATGGGGACGTTGACGTAAAATGCCCAGCGCCACCCTAGGTACTGCGTGATCAGGCCTCCCACCATCGGGCCGCTCAGCAGCCCAACCGACACGATGGCGCTGACGATGCCGAGCGCCCGGCCGCGCTCGCTTGATGGAAATGCCTGGGTGACCAGCGCCGGGCTGTTCGCCTGGACGAGTGCCCCGCCGATGCCCTGGAGCACGCGAGCTGCCACGAGCCAGCCGATGCCTGGGGCCAAGCCGCAGAGGGCGGAACTGCCAGCGAACAGCAGAAAGCCCGCGAGAAACACCCGCTTGCGCCCCAGCATGTCTGCCAGGCGCCCCGCCGGAAGTAGGAGTGCAGTGATACACAGCAGGTAGCCAAGGATCACCCACTGTGCTGTGTTCAGGGCAGCGTGGAACTCCGCAGTAAGCACCGGCAGGGCCACGTTCACGATGCCGCTATCGAGCGTGACCATGTAGATGCCGCTGCCAGCGACGAGCATTACCGACCACTTATACGCGCTGTCGTGTGGCTCGTCCTCGGTTAGCAGGTGGTAGCCGGCACGAGGGGTGGACATCCTCGGCTGCACGTCAGATGCTCCCAGATGAACTCGACAGTTGCAGAGCGAACGGAATCAGACGGCCAGCGAGTGCAATATCAGCACTGGGGTCGGCGCGCTCGTCACCGCGCGTGCCTGAGTACAACGATGCGGAGGCTCTCCCGAAGGGTCTCCGGCGTAATTTCGATGCTGGCGCTATCCCGGTGCTCGACGATCTCAGGCGGGAAGAAGCGCAGAAACTCATCTAGCGGTTTGATACGCAACCGGACTTTGCCGGTCTGGTAGTGCATCGGGATCACCACCTTCGGCTGGATGCGGTCGATCGCATCTTGCAGCGCATCCAGAGCGATCGTGGGCGGCCCGCCGGCCAGGGCGAGCAGCACGTCTACGCCGCGGATCGGCGCAATATCGTCGTCCGTAAGGGGGTGGCCCAGGTCGCCCATATGGCAGAGCCACACGCCGTCCAGGCGGTAATGGATCATCCCATTCAGGTTACGTGAGCGCGCCAGGTCCTCCCAGATCTTCACCACGTTGAACGTGATGTCATCGACCTGCACGCCTGTGTCCGGCATCGTGCGGCCGTTGAGAACGACCGGGTTGCCCTTAACCGATGCGGCGTGGCTGTGGAAGCGGTCATCCTCCTGGCTCATGCACAGGATGTCTGCCGGCTCGTCGATGGGATCGTAGCCCGACTCCGGCGAGAAGGGGTCCATGATAATGCGCTTACCCTGTCCCTCGATCAGGAACGCGGCATGGCCATACCACGTGATCTTCATGTGCGATTCACCCAATCTCTGTGTCAATCTCTGTGTCAATCTCTGTTTAAACGATCTTACTTTCTTTTTTGCGTTTTACTTTCTTGATCCAGCGTAAACGATCTCTATCTTACACGATCTCTGTGGTGAGATCTGCATTGTCTGTACCGCCCGGCGTGTATGCCTCGCCGACACGCTTCATGGTAGCACACGCCGGAGCCTGCCGCATCCGCCCAAACAGGCAGGAGAGCGCCGGGCAAGTTGCTACGGTCGTTGGCTTGTGCTAGCATCCTGTTGCCAGTAAGGGGGCGTGTCATACTGGTGCGCAGATCTTTCGGTGGATCCTTGTGTAGATGTGGATTCTTTATTTTAATATTTTAATTATAAGTATTTAAATTTTTAAGTATTTAAATTAAGGAGGGCGCGAGGCCATGGCACCGATGCAGCACGTGTCGCGCAGGGCGTTTGTCAATGGATCTCTAGGGAGCCTTGGGGGTCTCCTCGCCGCAGCCTGCGGCCGGCAGCCGCAGGCCGGGACACCCGCCGCGGGCGAGCAGGCCACGCGGCGGCCGGTCACGCTCCGCCTGAACTACCGCAGCGAGACGTACATTCCAGAGCGAGCCAAGGACTTCAGCCAGGCGTACCCGTGGATTACGGTCGAAACCATCCCCGACTCTGGCTATGAGAAGCTGATCGTCCTCCTGGCTGCCGGCGACCTCGGAGATATCCTCTGGCTGAGCACCGGCGTGGGCACGTTCTTCGAGTTTGCTTCGCTGGGCCACCTGATGGCGCTCGACGACCTGGTGAACAGGGATAAGTATGATCTCAAGCAGTTCTACCCGCGAGCGATTGACACAGCACGCTTTGAGGGCAAGCTCTACGGGCTGCCCTCGCTGCTGCACCCCAGCCATCTCGGTCTCTTCTACAACGTCCATCTCTTTGAGCTGGCGGGGGTCAAGTTTCCCTCGTCCGACTGGACGCTCGATGACCTCGTGGACACCGCTCGCAAGCTGACCGTCGGCGACGTGAAGGGGATCGAGACGGAGACGTCGTATCCCCCGGTGCTGGTGTGGCTGCGTACCTTTGGTGGGGAGTTCCTGGACCCGCCGTACCTGGGCCGAAAGCCAGCCCTGGACCGGCCCCAGGCGCTGCAGGCGCTCCAGTTCCTGTTCGACCTGCGGCACCGCTATCGTGTGAACCCGATCAAGGGACAGGAGAGCCACACCTTCACCAACGGCAACGTGGCGATGCGGCAGAGCCTCATGTCGAGCTACGCGCGCTTCCCACAGCAGATCGGCGACCGGTTCAAGATCGATTGCGTGCTGCTGCCGAAGGGCCCGACCGGCAAGCGCGGCTCCCAGGGTCACGTGGACATGTGGGGGATGTACGCGAAGACGAAGTACCGTGACGAGGCCTGGGAACTGCATAAGTGGTTTGGCAATAAGGACACGGCGCTACGCCTGGCCGGGCTGGACCAGGCCGGCATCCCAGGGGCGCGGCCGGACGCCTGGAACGACCCACAGGTGGTCAACCGGCCGATGTTCAAAGTCTTCAAGGACTTCGTTGAGAAGGAAGGGCCAGAGGTGCTGGCGCTGCCCTGGAATCTGCGCATGCTGGACTGGCAGCGCCTGAATGAGCGCCTGCTCGATCCAATCTGGACCGGCACGCAGCCGGTGAACCAGCTTGTCTCCTCCATCATGGGCGAGCTCCAGGCGTTCCTGGACCAGCCGCGGCCGCAGTAGCGCCTAGTGCGGAGGGCGCCGTACGCAGTGCCCACTCTGTCGTGAGTACGACGCGAGCGACTGCCCTGAGAGAAGGCTACTCGGCGGCGCGGCCATCCGGCGGAGCGAGCAGCGGAGGCTTGTCACCGGATAGCTCAGGCCCGCCCTCTGGGGCACGCTGGCGCGGCCTGGGCACGAGCCGCTTGCCCAGCCGCGCTGCCTCGCGCCGGAAGCTCTGAAGCAAGGCTTCCGGTGGGCGACGGCCGCTGGCATAGTAGTACTGCGCGGCGCGGCCTACGGTATAGGTGCCGGCGAAGGCGACCATGGTCTTCGGCACAGCCGCGACGGCACCCGGCAGCAGGCCTACCAGCGTCCGGGCCACTGTGCGCCACATGAACGCGGCGCCGACGACCGGGGCGATCTCCGCGGCGATGGTCACCTTGCTCTCCAGGCTGCGCCCGAACACGGCTGCCAGCTTGTACAGCATCATCACCTGGTTCTTCGTCAGCACGAGCATATCTGCTCCACCCGCCATCACCGTGCCGATGATGGGAATGGTGGCCGGCAGGCTGGAGAGCAGGGCGAACTCGGCATTCACCCGAGAGGTCTCGGCGACGATCTGCTGAGCCACATGAGCGCGCAGCAGGGGAATGTTCCGGCCCAGCGCCAGGCTGAGGTTCGGCAGGGCACGCAAGAGCAAGGGCACGAGCCGCTGCTGCACACTCTGCGCCGACCGCGCATCGACCGCCACCAGACCGCCGGAGGCGTAGCCGCCCAGGATGCGCTCGGCGGCCCAGCACGGGTCAGGGTCGGCCGGGAGCAGGTCGGCCTTGGTCAGCACGATGATGACCGGGATGCCCAGCGTCTCCATCTGGTGCGCCAGGTGGGCCTGCTGGTGTGTGACGCCCTTGGAGAGATCAATGAGGTAGAGCACCAGGTTCCCGCGCGGCGGACCGCTAGGCAGCTCAGCAAGGGAGGCGAGGTCGGCTGGCAGCTCAAGGATCGGTAAGGCAGCGGGATTGCCGGGCACAGGGAGGTGGGCGGGGCCGTGCCCTGGGGCACTGTTTCCTGGGTCGGCCGGCACGAGCTCCCCGGTTGGGCTCAGCTCAAACATCGGTGAGGCTTGCTGGAGCAGCGTGCGCCGCAGGGTGCGCTTGCCCGCCCCGGGCGCACCCATCAGCACGACGTGCACAGGCTGCTCAGCTTCCTCGCGCACGTCCTGCGGATCGATCTCCCGCACAATGCGCCAGAACTCCGCCAGCGCGCCTACTCGACCTAGCATTGCACTGTGCCTGACTTCGCCCTTCGATCAACACCTGGCATCAGGACCTTACAAACGAAGCCTGCGCACCCATCCTCAGCGCAGGCGAGGAAAGGAGAACAGGTACATCGCCTGGAGCGCTCGTACCGTTGGCTCGTCCTGGCACGAGACAGTGCCCAGGGACCCTGCACCGTCCTGAGAGCGGCCCTCTCCTTGCCCTCTTTGCCCTATTGTACCGTATGGGAGGCCAGCGCTAGCCCCTCGAGCGCACTGGCGCCTGTTGCACCCGCGCGTAGAGCTCAGCCCATTCGCGGCTGCCATCGTCATCGAGACGCTCCAGACGCACGCCACGCTCGAATAGGGGCTGGTTGCCGCCCAGGAAATCCTCCCAGTAGCCGCCCTTACCATACTCCCCGTGGTAGTACGTGCGCTCGCCGTTCGCTCGCACAAAGGCGTAGATCGCGCGCTGCAGCTCTTTTTTCGCACTCTGGGTGCGATACCGTTCCACCGCAGCCTCGTCTAGCTCGATGCCTAGCCCGGGCTCCTCAGGCACGCGGGCGTAGCCACCCTGCACCGTGACCGGCCGGGTGATGAGCTGGTGCTGGTACATGTTGAGGCAGGTGACCGCCGGCCACTGCGCATGCGTGCACACTGCGCCCAGGTGCAACGCCCAGGTCGTGGTGATGCCAGTGCCGACGAGCTGGAGCCAGAAGGGCATGTTCGCCTGGGCGCTCAGGTGGGCCTCCCGCAGAATGCGGCTTGCTCCACCGCTGATGACGAAGCCGTCGCAGACCTGCTCACGTAGGGCCGTCATGATGGGAGGGCTGCCGTAGTGCATGGCGATAGCGCAGCGTGTCTGCGACCGGATGCGCTTGTTCCCCTCGACGTCGCCCTGCGGGATAGGTGTCTCGTAGATGGCGACGTTCGAGTACGTGTCGAGCTCTTTCAGCACCGGGACCGCCGTAGCCGCGTTCACCAGCATGCCGTTGAAGTCGAGGTCGAGCTTGAAGTTGGGGCCGATCACCGCTGAGACCTGCCGCACCTGCTCGTAGACGTCGATCCAGGGCCGCGCCTTCATCTTGTAGCTGGTATAGCCGAGTTCGACGGCCTGGCGGGCCTCGGCGGCGAAGTCTTCGGGTGGCATATCAATCGACCACCAGGAAATCGGGCACCAGTCGCGTACCTTTTGGCCCAGCAGCCGGTACACCGGCACGCCGGCAGCCTTGCCAGCCAGGTCGAAAAGCGCCATCTGTAAGCCCGCGCCCAGGGAGTCATCCCACAGCAGGTCAAACGGGTTCTGGCCCTTCACCCGCTGGATGCCCTCGGGCGTGACCCGCCCCCAAGTATAGTTCGGCAGTGTCTCACCGATGCCGGTGAGGCCAGTATCGGTAGTGACGCGGCAGATCTCAGAGATATGCCAGCCGGCCAGCGTGCGCGCCATATTGCGCTCAGGTATCTCATGAAAGGGAACGTCAACCAGGAGCAACTCGACGTCGGTGATGCGCATGCTTCTGCCTCCTGACACGCTTCCTGGGCTACTGGTCCTGGATCCCTATGGTACGCCAGCGAGCGTGACCGGGCAACAAAGCCGGTCGCCAGAGCTGCTCGACGCCCTCACACGCCAACGCGCGCCTGCGTAATACACCTGGCCGGGTGGTGGCTATAGACCTTGGGAGGCTCTTCGCGCCTGTGCTATACTCCCGGCGGCATGGCGTCGCTGTTACAGGCGTGATGAGCAGGATGGAGCGCGTGTGCGCGGAGGATGGATGCTCGGCCCCATTAACGCGTTGCTCGGTTTATTTTCGAAGGACCTTGGGATCGACCTCGGCACAGCGAACACACTGGTCTACGTGCGGGATCGCGGCATCGTCCTCTCTGAGCCGTCGGTCGTGGCGCTAGACAAGCGCACGAAACGGCCGCTTGCTGTGGGCGCGGAAGCAAAGAGGATGGTTGGTCGCACCCCAGCCAACATCGTGGCCATCCGCCCGCTCAAGGATGGGGTGATCGCCGACTTCGACGTCGTGGAGACCATGCTGCGCTATTTTATCGGCAAGGTCCACGATAACTTTCCGCTGAGCCCGCGGCCGCGCGTGATCGTGGGCATTCCCTCCGGCGTGACCGAGGTGGAGAAGCGTGCAGTGCAGGATGCAGCGATCAACGCCGGGGCGCGCGAGGCGTATCTCATTGAAGAGCCGATGGCCGCCGCCATCGGCGCCGGGCTGCCGATCCAGGACCCCAGCGGGAGCATGATCGTGGATATCGGCGGCGGTACGACCGAGGTCGCGGTCATCTCGCTGGGCGGGATTGTCGTGAGCCAGTCGATCCGCGTCGCTGGCGATGAGATCGATGAGATGATTTCGCAGTATGCCCGGCGAGAGTACGACCTGCTGATTGGTGAGCGAACCGCGGAAGAGACCAAGATCGCCATCGGCTCAGCCTATCCCGGAGCCTGCACCGGCACGTACGTCATGCGCGGGCGCGACCTGCTGACCGGCTTACCTAAGAGCGTCGAGGTGAGCGCGGAGGAAATCCGCGAGGCTATCGCTGCACCGGTGGCCGAGATCGTCGAGGCGGTAAAGCTGTCGATCGAAGAGACCCCGCCGGAACTCCTGGCAGATATCATGGACCAGGGCATCACCCTGGCCGGCGGCGGTGCTCTGCTGAAAGGCATCGACCAGCGGCTCGCAGAAGAGACCAAGATGCCGGTCCACGTGGCAGACGATCCGCTCACCTGTGTGGTACGCGGCACCGGGCTTTGCCTGGCGAACCTCGAGTTCTACCGGAAGGTCTTTGTGGGCTCCCAGTACGCCAGGGTGTCGGCCTGATCGTGGGCGAGAACCGTTCGGCATACTCGTTCTTCGCGCTGTTCATCGTCCTGAGCATCGTCACGAGCCTGCTCTACCAGCAGGGCCGGTTGCTGCTGCTCGAGGATCTTTTGCACTACGTGCTCCGGCCAGCGCAGGAGGCGTCCTCCCGAGCTGCCGCGGCTGTGGGGCAGGCGATCGCCACGGGGCGCAAGACGGCGCAGCTCGCAGAGGAGAACCGCCAGCTCCGCCAGCAGGTGGATGAGCTGCTGGCAGAAGTAGTGCGCCTGCGCGCCGCTGAGCTCGAAAACCGTACGCTGCGCGAACAGTTGCGCTACGCTGAGGAGCATCGTGCGCTCACCTTCGTACCCGCACGGGTCATTGGCACGGACCCCGGCAACCTGGTGCAGTCGCTGGTCATCGATCGCGGCTCCTCCAGCGGTATTCAGGAGGGTATGACGGTTGTCGCGCCAGCCGGGCTGGTCGGGCGCATCATCCATGTGACGCCATCGACATCGAAGGTGCTGCTGATCATCAACCCGAGCAGCTCGGTGAACGCGGTCATTCAGTCGCCGGAGTCTCGCGCTACCGGACTGGTCAACGGCACGGTGAGCGGCCGGCTGGTGATGAAGTACATTCTCCAGGGGGAGCGGCTCAAGGTCGGTGACCTGGTCGTGACCTCGGGCCTGGGCGGGCAGTTCCCGCCGAACCAGTTGATCGGGCGCGTGGTCGGCTTTACCCAGCGCGATGTGGACATGTTCCTGGAAGCCGAGGTGCAGCCGCTGGTGGACTTTCGCCGGCTGGAGCAGGTCATGGTGATCACTAGCTTCATCCCGTTGTCCGACGTGGGACAGAGGTAGGGGCGCAGTTTCCAGCGTCACCGATACCAAATGACGCGAAGGCATGTATTTAGGGGGCTGGTTCCCGGCTTTCTATCACCTACGCAGCGCCTGCGCACGCTCTGTGTTGCCGCAGGCATCGCCGCGCTGGCGCTGCTGGTGACACTTCAGGCCGGCGCGCTGTGGCGTTTTCCCATTGCCGGGGTCAAACCCGACCTGGTGCTGGTCACGGTGGCCGTGTGGAGCGCCCGTCGCGGCGTACGGGAAGGAACGCTCGCCGGGTTCCTGGCCGGGCTGCTACTTGAGCTCTATTCCGGGGCACCCTTCGGCACCGCCACTGCGGCCATGACTGTGGTAGGCTTCTGCACAGCTGTCGGCGAGGCGAACCTGTTCAAGTCCAATCTGTTGCTTCCTGGTGTGCTCGTGCCGGCAGCCACGCTGCTCTATAACGTTTTCTTCCTGTTTCTGCTCATGTCACAGCAATTCCCCGTCGACTGGGTAGCCACGCTACAGCTCATTGTGCTGCCATCGATGCTGGTGAACCTGGCGGTCATGCCGGCTGTCTACTACGTCGTGACGCGGTATGAACGGCTGTTACGGCCATCGCTAGATCTGGGAGTGTGAGGGATGGCCACGACCGCTCAACCTCCGCTGAGGGTGCGCCGGCGACTGCTGCTGTTCAAGGGGCTGATGGGGCTGGGCTTTCTCAGCCTGGCCGGCCAGCTCTGGTATCTCCAGCTCGCCCGCGGGGATGAGTACCGGCGCAAGGCAGAGACGAACCGGCTGCGCGTCCGCTCGGTCAAGCCGCTGCGCGGCGTCATCTACGACCGCGCCGGCCGCCAGCTCGTGCGCAACATTCCTAGCTTCTCGATCGCCGTGCTCCCCGCTGACTTGCCCAGGGCAGAGACGCCGGTGGTGGCGCAGCGGCTGGCCGGCTTGCTCGAGATGGACGCTGACGAGATCGAAGCAACGATCCAGGAGGCCCGGGCCGATCCCTACCAGCACGTGACGATCAAGAGCAACGTGCCTAGGGAGACGGCCTTGATCATCGAAGAGCAGCATCACCGCCTGCCGGGCGTCCACGTACAGTTCTCTCCGGTCCGACAGTATGTAGCAGGCGACCTCTTGGGGCCACTGCTGGGCTATACCGGACCGCTCCCACGTGAGCTCGTCAAGCAACTGAGCGAGCAAGGCTATGAGCGAGACGATCGCATTGGCCTCACCGGCATCGAGGCAACCTACGAGGACGAGCTGCGCGGCGTGAAAGGGCGGGAGTATATCGAGGCAGATGTGTACGGGCGTGCCGTTCGCTCGCTCCACCTTGAACCGCCCGTCGCTGGACACAATTTGGTGCTCACGATTGACCTAGAGTTCCAGCGCGCTGTCGACGGGTTCCTGCGTGAGACGCTGGCCCAGGCCCGCTCACGGCTCGGCGTGGCCATCGTGCTGGACGTGCGCACCGGCGCGGTGCTGGCGATGGCCAGCCGTCCGGCCTATGACAACAATCTGTTTGCCACCGGCATCTCACCTGAGGATTACCGTGCCCTGGCGGAAGACCCCATGCGGCCGATGGTCAACCATGCCATCGGCGGCCAGCATCCGCCTGGGTCCATCTTTAAGGTCGTCACCGCTGCCGCTGCGCTTCAGGAGGCCATCATCACCCCGCGGCAGAGCATCCAGTGCACCGGCCAGCTCACACTGCCGGGCGGCTGGATCTACGTGGACTGGCTCAAGACCGGCCACGGAGCCACGAACCTGCTGCGCGCTCTCGCCCAGTCATGTGATATCTATTTCTATAGCGTCGCTGGCGGCAACCCGCATGTCAACATGACCGGGCTGGGCAACCGGCGGATGGTCCACTATGCACAGGCCTTCGGCTTCGGAGCTAAGACGGGGATCAGGCTGCCGGGCGAAGTGGCCGGGTTCCTGCCCACGGAGGAATGGAAGCGCACCGTCAAGAAAGAACCCTGGTATCAAGGCGACTCGTTTAACATGGGCATCGGCCAGGGGGATGTGCTGGTGACGCCGCTGCAGGTTGCGGTAGCTTACGCGGCGATCGCGAACAATGGCCAGGTGCTCGAGCCCCAACTCGTGTACGAAGTGCGGGACCCCGAGGGCAACGTTGTGCGACGGCTGGAGCCGGTGGTGCGCAGCAGGCTACCGGTTGCTCCTGAGCATCTCGCTGTTATTCGCGCTGGCCTGCGTGAGGCGGTCACGAGCGGCACGGCGCGAGGCTTCGTCCGCACGACCGAAGTGCCTATTGCCGGCAAGACCGGCACAGCAGAGTTCGGCGCGAAGGATGCCCGCGGCCAGTACCAGACCCACGCCTGGTTTGCCGCCTACGCGCCGGAGGCTGAGCCGCAGATCGCCGTCGTCACGTTTATTTACGGCGGCGGCGATGGATCGAGCGTGGCGGCCCCGCTGGCCGACCGGATCATACGTGCGTATTTCAAACTCCCTGACCTGCCGCAGCCGACACCAACACCCGTGAGGCCACGCTGATGGCACGCAGCGACAAGCGGAGCTGGCGGAGCTACGATCCGCTCCTGCTCCTCACGGTCCTGGCGCTAGGGGCGTTCGGCGTGGCGGTGATCTACAGCGCCACGAGCGCCACCAGCCGCCTGGATCTGAATAACCCGGCGGTCCGGCAGGCGTTGATGCTCTTCGCCGGGCTGGGGGTGATGGCCCTGGCGACGTTCATCGACTATCGTATCTACGCCGCCCTGGCCGGACCGTTCTATCTGCTCAACCTGGTGCTACTGATGCTCGTGCTGGTGGCCGGACGTGGCACCCTGGGAGCGCAACGCTGGCTCCAGATCGGGCCGCTCGACTTCCAGCCGTCTGAGTTTGGCAAGCTGTTCATCATCGTATCGCTGGCCAAGTTCCTGGCCGACCGTGAAGCGCAGGCTCGAAGCTGGCGCACGTTCCTGGCCTCGCTGGCGCTCGCGGCTGTGCCGATGGCCTTGATCTACCGCCAGCCGGACCTGGGCACTACGATGGTATTCGGCTTCATCTGGCTGTGCATGGTCACGATGGCCGGCGCGCGGCCGCTGCACATCTTTGTAACCGGCGTGACTGCGCTGGCAGCAGTGCCTCTGCTGTGGCACTTCCTGCACGGCTACATGCGCGGGCGGCTGCTCATTTTCCTCGACCCCCAGCGCGACCCGACCGGCGCCGGCTACAACATCATCCAGTCACGTATCAGCGTCGGATCAGGCGGCCTCTGGGGCAAGGGGTTTCTGCAAGGGAGCCAGACCCAGCTCAATTACCTGCGCGTGCGGCACACCGACTTCATCTTTTCGGTCGTCGCCGAAGAGCTTGGCTTCGTTGGCTCGATGGCGCTGCTCGGGCTTTACCTGTTGCTGCTTCTGCGCTGCCTGCGCGTGATAGGCATCGCCCGCGATACGTTTGGCCGCCTGCTCGCCACAGGCATCAGCGCCATGCTGTTCTTCCAGATCTTTGTGAACATCGGCATGAATATTGGTCTGATGCCGGTGACCGGCATCCCGTTGCCGCTGGTTAGCTACGGTCGCTCCTCGTTCCTCACCATTCTGATCGGGATCGGCATACTCCAGAGCATCCTGGTGAACAGCCAGCCGGGCTGGTACGAGCCGCCCCCGCTGGTGCGCGTGCCTTCCTGGGTGCGCCTCCGTCGGCCCCGCGCCGCGGCGCGGGTGTGACCTGCCACCCCGGGCAAGGCGATTACCAGCGCGTCTCGCCGCTCTCCCAAGCGAACTCCTGCAGGGGCGCAACCACCCGCATGCCGGTACACGCTAGGCGCATGCTGTCCTCGGCCTCCTGCAGGGGCGTGACCAGAGCAGCACGGCGCTCCGGGAAGCTTGCGAGTTCCCCGCGCTCGATGCGCTCGAGGACGTCACGCCAGCGCTCGAGCAGCACGTCCCATTTCATGTAGCTGCGTTGCAGCCGACTCACCCCGCGCACTGCCAGCCGCTGGAGGGCAAAAAGCCGGTCACGCGTCCAGACACATTCGTCCAGCAGGGCATCAGTCTCGCGCAGGCGGCGCTCCAGGTACGTGATCGTACGGCGTAGCCCCGGGCGCGGGTCGGGCAAGCTGTGCCATGCTGCGGCGCGGTAGCGCAGCGTTGCCGCGAGCTGGCGGTCGCGGCGCTGCACCTGCTGAATATAGTCGAGCATAAGCACGCCCAGGCGCAGCACCAGCCAGCGCCAATTCTCCAGGAGCTCCGGCGCAACCGTCTCGCAGCGCTCCATCAGCGCTCGTGCCTCCGGTACCAGCGGACTGTGATAGAGCGGGCCGCTCAGCGCCTGCTCGAGCTTCAGGATCATCGCCGCGGCCGGCTCGGCGCACGCGGATCCGAAAAACCAGCGCGCGTACTCAGCGACGATCTCTTCTGCGGGGCGCGCCGGGTTCCAGTCCAGCGCTGACCAGACAAACTTGTTCACGTCGTCCGTGGTGCCCTCGGAATAGGGGATTGAGCCATCGCCACCTGTGGCGGTGACGTGATGGATCGCCGCCATCTCGCGCGGGCGCGGCGCTGGGCCGTCCTCGCGCTGCCAGACGAACTGCACCGCCGGATCCATTCCCACGATCGGATACTGGCAGCGGAACGTATGGGTCTCATCAGGGTAGAGGATCAGGCGGTAGCGGCCGGGCAGCGCGGCGCGTAAACGCGCCGGCGGACCGGCCAAGGGGCCGCTGCGGGCGTAGCCTTCCAGCGAAAAATCGCTGCCCGCGGCGTCTGGCGGATCGAAGGTCATGATCTCTCCAAAGGGCCCGAAGGCGACCCCCTCGATCCACTCCGGCCGTTCACGATCCAGCCAGTCCAGCACATAGCCAGCTTCAGCCGCCGTGAGTCCCTGTAACGAGAGCCAGACCATGCACTGGGGGTGGTATCGACGAGCAAGCTCGGTCTGCTCGCACACCAGCTCCAGGTACACCGGTCCCCATGGGTTACACTGCTCGCAGCCAGGACAACCCCCATCATCCCGCGAGGGCAGGAACAGCACATCCAGGTGCTCTAACTCCGCGAACAGTCGCTCGCGAATAGCGCGGATGCGCCGCCGGGCTTCTGGGATCTGCGGGCAGACATAGGGACCGCCGAATTTGGTGAGCTCCGGGTGGCGCTTGACCTCCTCAGGGAAGATATCGTTGGTGGGGATCCAGAGGCCGTAGCGCATGCCCAGCGCATGGCACAGGCCCGGGATCCGGCGCTGGATTTCCCACTGACGCCGGAATTCTGCCTCGCGCTCCGGCCGGTCGAACCACGGTGGCTCACCCGGGAGCGCGCCGTCCCCGAACGGCAAGGCCCCGGTCCAGCGTGCCGGATGCAAGGGATAGAGGATAACGCTGTTGCAGCCCCATGCAGCGAGTTCGGTGAGATAGTCCTGCCAGTGCGACCACTCCCACTTGTCGTAAGCGGTCGTCTGCTTGTGGTTGGCTAGCGTGTGGCCGCGGATAGGAAAGGCCGGTCGCTCGCGCAGCGACAGCCGGCGTAGACGCACACTGCCAGGCGCAAGCTCGAGCGTGCGTGCGAGCTTGCCCGCCGCAGCCATGCTCGCATTGGCACTGCCGGCGAGCGCATAGACAGAGGGGGCTGCCGGATCACCGTCACACCACAGGACGAGCTCCTCCAAGAACTCGGGAAGTGGCACCCCTGGAAACAGCTCGGTTCCGTCACCGGGTGTTCCCAGCACGACATCGCCCGGGGCAGCTGGTGCGCCTTGGGCGATCTCCCAGCGAACACCGCTGCGCGCCTGAACCTCCCGCTGAAGATACGCCGCGGCACGAACAGTCTGAGGTGCTGCGGCGCGTCCAATAATAATGCGAGTCCGAGGACCAAGTTGCCATATCATCTGTCTGACCTCCGGGCCAGCGCGATGCCGTTCCAACGAATCTGCCTCAAAGAGCTACAGAGCTACTACAGAGCTACTACAGAGCTACTATAGAGCCACGATCTCCTCCATGGTGTGTCTCCTAAGTGTATCTTGGTGTGTTCTATAAAATAATATAAAAATACAATAAAAATACAATAAAAATATAATAAAAATATAATATAAAAAATACAAAAAGACTAAAACAACCATAGCGGTATGCTCGGCGAGCGCGCGAGTGCCTCGGACGCAGCCACGCGCTACGCGCCCCGAATGCCGTCCCGTGAGCGCGGCACCCGAGAAAACGCGGTACCCTAGAACTAGTAGTCCGATCTGCGGCCTGCCAATACCACAAGCCTGGGGATGTGAGGATCGTGCAGCACCCGTCCATGGGGCCTTCTCACACGCACCCGTACTCTTCACGTAGGGCGTTATTATACACTCCAGTCACAGGTGAGGAGCGATGGTTCGCATGCCTGAGCAGCATTCGCCTGTTCGTGAGCTCGGCGTTGCCCTTGCTATTACCACGACGTTTTTCGTGGTCGAGGTCGCGGGGGGCCTGCTGACTGGGAGCCTAGCGCTGCTGGCGGACGCCGGGCACATGCTCACCGACGCCGGCGCGCTGGGCCTGGCGCTGTTCGCGCTCTGGGTCAGTCGCCGCCCCATCACGGCGCGGCGGAGCTACGGCTACTACCGCATGGAAATCCTGGCAGCGCTCGTCAATGGCGTGGCGCTCGTGCTGATCGCCGTGTACATCTTCTGGGAGGCGATCGAGCGCTTGCAGCATCCGCCGGAGGTGCAATCCCTCCCGATGCTGGCCGTCGCCGGCATGGGCCTGCTGGCTAACCTGGCGACCCTGGCGGTGCTGGGCCATGAATCGCACGCGAACCTGAATGTGCGCGCTGCCCTGCTGCATATTGTCGGAGACCTCTTCGGCTCGCTCGGTGCGATTACAGCCGGTGCAGTGATGCTGCTTACCGGCTGGTATCTGGCCGACCCGCTGCTGTCAATCGCCATTGGCGCGCTGATCCTCTGGAGCGCCTGGGGCCTGGTGGGGGAAAGCGTGGACATTCTGCTTGAGGCTACGCCACGCCATATCGATGCCTCAGAAGTCGCGGATGCCATGGCGTCGATTGACGGCGTGGTCGAGGTGCACGACCTGCACATCTGGACTCTGACGTCGGGATATCTGGCGCTGAGCGCGCACGCGGTGGTGCCGGACTACTCCCGCGCCGCGCAAGTGCTCAGTGAGCTGACAGCGCTGCTCCACGACCGCTATGGTATTGAGCACGCCACGATCCAGATCGAAGTGCCCGGTGCGCATCCAGAGCTGCGGCATGCTCCGGTAGTCCATCGGGTGCATCAGCACCGCTAGTGCCGGAGCGGGGCAGCCTGTCTGAAGGGGGGCTTTGCAACAGCGCTGCTGATCATACGTCGACCGGTGCAGTCGTTGAAGAGCCTTGGCGGCGCTGGACCTCTGTTACGCCGGGGCTCTGCGCCGCCTCCCCGAGGCGGCGCAAGAGGCGCGCCAGCGTCTCGGGTGGGAGGGCCCCTCCATCCAGCAGCGCCAGATGCACCTCCAGTTCACGGAGCTGCCGGCGCAGGGCTAAACGACGCAGCCGGCGCGCCTCGGTGCCGAGCCGGCGGAGAAGGTCGCTGGCAAAAAGACGGCCGTCGGGGGTATTCGTCGCCAGTGAGAACGGGCCCTGCCAGCCCGGCGTGAGCGTCCAGCCGGCCGCACGGGCGGCATGCTCTGCGTCACGTCGGAACTGCGAGCGGCAGTGCACGATCTCCAGGTCATGCAGTGGCAGCCGTTCGAGTGCAGCGCGGAAGACCAGGAGCTCGTCATAGCCGAAAAGTCGATTGCGCAGCCAGAGCCAGGCCAGGTTGCGTGGCTGGAGAATGACCGTCAGGCGGGCAGAACGAAACGGTGCGCTCAGGTGCGGCAGGTCGATCTGAAAGCCATTGATACCATACCAGCGAATGCTGCCGCCCTGAGCCGACCAGCTCGTCAGCAGCCGCCAGCAGTAGCGCGCCCAGCGCTCCCCGATGGCGCGGTTGAGCAGGCTCCCGCCGAAGTAGAACACCAGGATGGTCACGGCCAGCGCCACCACGGCCTGCGTGGCCAGCTCTGAGAGCGGCAGCATCGTACTCCTCATTCAGGCAGCCGGCTTCTCCACCGCCACGATGTCGTGCACAATGAGCTCGCCGAGACGGCGGTAGCGCAGCTCGACGCGCTGTACCCGCCCGGTAATCTGCACCAAGAGGCAGTCGGCGCTGCGGCTGAAACCGTCTCCGGCGAGCTGCCGCGCGGTCAGCATGCCCTTCTTCACGACGAGGAAGGTGACCTGACCGCCCGGATCAACGACACCCAGGGCGCGATAGCCCAGGTGGAGCTGCCACGGCGCGCGGGTCTCGTTGACGACGAGGAGCTCCTCCTCATCACCGCCGCTGCCAACCTTCGTCTTCTGCCAGGGAAACCGGAAGCGCAGAAAGCCGCGCTTTGTCTGGGTCTGCGTGGGAGGCGTGGGCGCCTCCGGCTCGACGACAACTGGCATGCTGGGCTCGCTTTCTCGGTAGACCGATCCTGATACGCCGCTCACAGCGGCTCGATCTGATGGTCGCGCCGCACAGCCGCGCCGTCAACTGGCGCAGGATACCTGTCCATCAACTGTGAGGAGTAGAAAACCACCTCCGGCGCGGCGGAAGACAACCTCGACGCCGCGCAGAATGAGCACGTCAGTGATGTCTTTGAACACCACGAAGCACCCGGGCGGATTGCCGCCGACGTGTACATCGGCGCGGCGGAGCGACGGCCACAGCACGGCGCGCACATTGGTGTTCAGCGCACGGCTGTACAGGTGAAGGATGTAGGCCGACTCGCCCTGGGCGCTGTACGGCGCCTGCTCGCAGGACGCACCAAGCTCCACAGCCACCCGCGACACAGTCGCCGCTGTGAACTCCAGACGCTCCGGGACCGGCGGCACGGTGCTCACTCTCCGCTGCCAGCGGCGCGCACTGCGACCATACCGCGTTGCGGTGACTCGGGCTGCGCAGGGGCAATGGCTGTCGCTTCCTGTTCGGGCAGCGCGCCCAGGTCGGCCAGCACTCGCCGCGCCAGGCGGCCCTTCATGCCGTGGGGCGGGTACGGCCGCATGTAGTCGTTCCAGAGGAAGGTCTGATAGTTGCGCGCCCCGCGGATACGCCCGCCGATAGGATCCAGCCAGTTGTTGATAGTCACGCAGGTGACGCCTACCTCCTCAGGGCACAGCCGACACGGACCGATCCCGGCGCCGAGCAGCCAGCCGCACACCTCACGCAGCCAGTCGATGGGAGCGTCGATGAAGATCGCATGGCGCGGCTTCTCCACCTCGACCCAGTCGTGGCCGGCGGTGAGCAGGTACTTGATCACGTTGCCGCCGCGGCTGTGGCCGATGAGGGTGATAGTGCGCAGGCCGCGCATCTGCTCGTATAACAGCGCCTGTGCGGTGCGGACCGACCCGCGGATCGAGCCCCCCGGCACGGCGCGCCAGTCGAAGAAGAGCAGGCCGCAGGCCCGCATCAGCCGGCGCCGCTCGGCGTCGGTGATGCCAGTGCGCCGCCAGGTAGACCAGAACGCCTCCCACTCCTCGTCGGACCAGCCGTGAAAGGCGTTGATCCACTCGCGCCAGGCATCCGGCCACTCGAACCAGTGGTCGGTCATCACGCCGCTCACCAGCACCAGGTTCCGTGGGGGCGGTGGTGCGCCCTGCTCGGCTAGACGGCTATATCGCTCTAGTGCGCGCTCATACAGCTCCCTGTTCATAGCCAGACCAGCCTTGCCTCAGCAACAATTATACCTGTGCGTCTGCTCGTTCCGCCGTCTTCTGGTGCGTTGGGCCCTGTCGACGGATTTCGGAAACGGATACACAGCTGGGGCAAGCAGCGATGCAGACACACTCCTGGGAGAGGAAGAGAAGGCGGCGTTGCGGTGTAATTTTATTTTATTAATATTTTATTATAATAATTATTAGCAAGACATCTGCGCCTACTCGCCTGTGCTCTTTCGCAAGCCCTGCCCGCCTCTGGCATGCGTGCAATCCGTTCCCTGAGCCTTTCCTGGCACCGAGTGAGTGATCTGCACGTCGGGCATGCATCTGGCATCCGTATGATCCGTTCCTAAGATCCGTTGCCACCGCTTCCCCAGCGCCACTCATGCCTGCGCGAGCGAGGCGACGATACCCGCCAGATAGCGGGCGGCGCGCGCCAATTCTCGATCCACCTCCTCGACGGTCGAGCCCTTGACGAGCTCGACTACGCAGGGGCCGCTGAAGCCCGCACTAGCCAGTGTGCGGAAGATGGCAGCGTGGTCGATGTCTCCGTCGCCGGGCGTGGGGAAATCATCGGTGCCGCGCGGACCCCGGTGATCCTTGACACACAGCGCCACCGTCTGGCCGGCGATCTCTTTGATGTCCTCTTCGGGCGCGAGCCCTTCGTAGTAGTGCACGTTGCCGGCATCGTAGCAGACGCGCACAGCCGGGGAGCCGATCCGCTCCAGCGTGTCGGCTAGCTCCCAAGCGGCCGCGGTGAGGCCCATGTGTGGCTTGAGCACGACCAGCACGTTCGTCTGTTCGGCAGCGCGCGCCAGCGGCGCCATGCCAGCGAAGAAGCGCGCGGTGAGCTCTTGCCACTCCCGGCGTGGCCGCCGCACCGTGAGCCCCTTACGGTATGGTGACGGGCCCCACATGAGCAGCCGGGCGATGCCCAGTGCCTGGCAGACGTCCAGGTCCCGGTAGTAGCTCTCGAGCGTCTCCGGGCCGATGTCTCCGCCACGCCGGGCGAACATCATCACTGGAGTGAGCCCGGCGTCCGCTAGCACCTGCCGCACCTCCCGTAGGTGCTGCGGGGATGAGTCCTCGGGCACGAGCATCCTCCCCGGCGCGAGCTCTTGGCGCTGGTTCAGGCCGATATAGTCGAAGCCTGCTGCCTTGATGCCGCGCAGCGTCTGGGCAAAGGTCGCCCTCACACTCATATGCGGTCGTGTGAGGGCGCCGAGCTGAAAGTCAGGCATCTGCACTATCTCCTTCACCCAATGCTAGCTAACCCAATACTAGCTAACTCAATGCTAATTACCCCAGCGCTAACTGAAACCCAATGCTAGCTAACGACCTAATACTCTCCGATACTCGTCAGGATCCAGTTGCGTGTGGCGCTCACTGGAGTGCTCACTCCGCCCTACTCTGCCCCTCACCCCAGTACGCCATATGGTAAACATGCGTGCAGATTACGCACTACGCATGACGTATTACGGGCGCTATACTAGAGACACTGCCCTCCACGGTCAAGCGCGGTCGAGCCGATGCGTATCACGGACACTACTGAGCCATCCTCGCCGGCTGTAGAGGCGCCACTGTCGCGCGCGGCCGGTACCGTTGCTGGCCCTGCCTGCCGGGTCTCGGCGGCCCAGCTCTTTTTGGTGTTCATGAAGATCGGGATGCTGTCCTTCGGCGGCGGCTCGAGCACGATCGCCCTCATGGACCGCGAACTGGTGCAGCGGCGCGGCTGGCTCGACCGCGACATATTCGTGCTGACGATTGTCCTCTCGAAGATCAATCCTGGCGTGAACATCCTGGCCCAGACGGTGATGATTGGCGAGCTGCTCGGCGGGCCGGTCGGTGCTGTAGTCGCGCCGCTAGCGCTCTTGCTGCCAGCCGCGACGCTGACTATCCTGCTCAGCGCAGGCTACGTAGCTGTGCGCGACCAGCCGGATGCGCAGGCAGCACTGCGGGGGATCCTGGCAGCGACGGCCGGCATGGCGCTCTCCCTGGCCTCCCGGCTCGGCTGGGAGCAGGTGCGCCTCTCCCGCGGGCGCACACTGCTGGTCGATCTGGTGATCATTGCAGCAAGCTTCCTCCTGCTCCTGGTCGTACGGGTCCACGTAGTCGTGGTGATCCTCGTCTTTGGACTATTAGGGTTGGTGCGCGGGCCGCTGCGCATGCCACCCGCTGGTGCTGCCAGGGTAGATCCGTCGAGGGGCACTTCCGGGGAGTAGCTGGAGCGTGACGTACCTGGAGCAATTCTGGCTCTTTCTGCGCGGCGCGCTGTTCTCATTCGGCGGGCTGGGGAGCCTCCCCTTCCTGCACCAGGAGCTCGTTGAGCAGAGCGGGCTGCTGTCAGAAGAGGCTTTCGCCGCAGCGCTGGCGATCGGACGGATCAGCCCGGGTCCCAACGGCTTGTATGTCACCAGCCTGGGCTACTTTCTGGGCGGCACGCCCGGCGCACTGGTAGCCACGCTCGGAGTGAGCTTGCCGGCATTCCTGGCATTGCCGCTCTTCCGCGTTTTCCAGCGGCTGGCCCATCTCGATTGGGTCCAGGGCTTCGTGCGCGGCGTCGGGCTGGCGCTAGTGGGGCTCTTCGCCGTCGTTGCCGTCTCGGTCATCCGCGGAACGGTCTTTTCCGCGCCGGACGCGGCTATCGCTCTGGTCACGTTCCTGCTCCTCACCTTCACGAAAGCGGACCCCCTGCTTATCCTGGCGGCTGCCGGCGCTGTGGGCTGGCTGCTCTATCGTTAAAATCGTTAAAATAGGCGCTGCCGTTCAGGCGCATCAGCACACCGCTGATCAGGGCTGTGCTGGCGCTGGCCGGCCTCGCCCTGCCCATCCGGGCTGTGCTGGTCAGAGCAGGCCCGATGGCTCTAGAGCTCGCGCCGGCACAGTGCCCACGGCTATCAACCAAGGTCCGGAGCTTCTTGCCGGTTATCTCGCGCTGGCGCTG
Organism: Chloroflexota bacterium; assembly: GCA_042408875.1. Taxonomy (GTDB): domain Bacteria; phylum Chloroflexota; class UBA11872; order JBHOQS01; family JBHOQS01; genus JBHOQS01. The sequence continues at coordinate 214,500 of JBHOQS010000023.1, forward strand.
GTCTGGAAGGTCCCCTCACGTACCTGGTCCCCTACTGCGTGGCAACCTGGGATGCGCTCTCCTAGGGCCGGGCGGAAGCCCTCCAGGGGCCCGCGCTCGCTACCCACGGAAATACGCCGGCTGGCGCAGCCGGAAGACGTTGACCAGGATCAATCCGGCGATGAAGCCGCCGATGTGCGCCCAAAAAGCGACGCCAGCGGTCTGTTCGGTGGTTGCCCCGAGCGAGGCCACGCCAGCAAGGAGCTGGACCAGAAACCAGAAGCCGATCAGGATGAGCGCCGAGATGCGTGTGATAGTGATGAACGGCCCGATGAACAGGAGCGTGCGCACTTGGGCCTGGGGGAAGAGCAGCAGATAGGCGGCCAGCACCCCGGCGATAGCACCGCTGGCGCCGATGCTGGGGATCTGAGAGCCAGCGTTGAAGAAGATATGTGTGAGGCCGGCCGCAATGCCGCAGGCGAAGTAGAAGATCAGGAAGCCTAGGTGCCCTAGCCGATCCTCGACGTTGTCGCCGAAGATAAAAAGATAGAGCATGTTGCTGGCGATGTGCAGAAAACCGCCGTGCATGAACATCGAGGTCAGCAGTGTCAGCCAGACGATGCCGGCCGGTGGAGGCGGCGGTACATCCTGGCCAGCGGTATATTCGAATGGAATGACGCCGGCGGACTGGAAGAATCCCTGAAGCGCATCCGGCGGAAGGGTAATCTCGTACAAGAACACCAGCACGTTGAGCATGAGGATAGCGAGCATGACGAACGGAAACCGGTAGCGGCGGCCGGGAGCATCACTAATCGGGATCACGAGTACTTACTCCCCAAACTTCTCAAAACTCCTCAAAAGTCCTCAAAAGAACAAAAGGCTCTCAAAAGAAAGACGCGAGGAGCCATCGCGCAAGATGATGGCCGGGAAACTGTGCCGGAGATCAGCAGCGCGACAGGAGGCCGGTCACGCTGCCGGCCTTCCTGCGGCCATAACCACTCATGGCCGCTCAGATATTGTCTGTCAGCAAGAGCTGTGCCACCAGGATGTGGCAGCGCAGAGAGCGAGGTTCAGTCAATACAGCAGGTACTTCTGCCGGAGCTGCAAGAAGCTGCGCACCCCCGCTTCCCAGGAGGCGATGATCTCGCCTGGCGGCACGCCACGGTCCAGGGCCAGCCGCAGAGCGTCGGTCCCAGCCAGCCGGTCGATGGAGAAGCTGCCGCCGCTCTGCTGCCACTGGAAGCGCTCCGGCCAGCGGCGCCTGGCAGCGTCGAGCAGATGCACCCCTGTAGCCACCGGCCGGAATGCCTGGCGGTCGAGCACATGGAGTTGGATCCCTCCGCAGGTCTGCCCAGCATGCTTGGAGAAGGTCGGGGCGAAGTAGACCGGGCGAACGCGCACGCCAGGCAGGCCGCGGGCGTTCAGGTCGTCGGCCAGGGCGTAGGGGTCGATCCACGGTGCGCCGATGAGCTCAAACGGCCGCGTCGTGCCGCGGCCTTCCGACAGGCTCGTCCCCTCGACGAAGCCAGCGCCCGGGTAGACCGTAGCGGTCTCTAGGGTCGGCATGTTCGGCGAGGGTATGATCCAGGGCAGGCCGGTCTGGTCAAACCAGAGCTCGCGTCGCCAGCCCTGCGCCGGCACCACGGTGAGCTCAGCTCCGATGCCATACTCGGCGTTGAAGAGGCGGGCCAGCTCCCCGGCGGTCATGCCGTGCCGCACCGGAATAGGGTACATCCCTACGAACGACTCGAAGCGGCGATCCAGCACCGGGCCCTCCACCGCCAGCCCGGCGATGGGGTTGGGGCGGTCCAGCACCACGAAGGGCACACTGTGCTTCGCCGCGGCCTGCATCGCCAGCGCCATCGTCCAGATGTAGGTGTAGAAGCGTGCACCGACGTCCTGAATATCGAAGAGTAGGATGTCGATGCCGCGCAGCATCTCGGCGGTAGGCTGGCGGACGTTCCCGTAGAGGCTGTAGGCAGGCACACCCGTGCGCGGGTCGGTGCCGGACTGCACGGCTTCACCAGCCTGAGCCTGGCCGCGCACGCCATGCTCCGGCCCGAAGAGCGCGGCGAGCTTCACCCCGGCCTGCGCATGCAGAGCATCGATCCCGCTGGTCAAGTCGGCACGCACGCCGGTCGGATTGGTGATCAGCCCGACCCGCTTGCCCTTCACCAGATCCAGGCGTTCGGCCAGCAGCACATCGAGGCCCGGCCGCACAGGGGTGCGGGACTGCTCCTGGCTACCGGCAGCCACAGCTCCGGCTGTACTCGGCGTAGACATCGCAGGCTGGTGCTCCTGAAGTGCTCCCGGCTGCCGCCGGGGCGCCTGGCCGCCGCTGCGGCAGGCTACGGCGCCGAGCGCCACGGCGGACAGGCCGAGGCGGAGGACAGCGCGCCGGACAAGCACGGCGCTACTCCCTCGATGCTCGGTGCAGGGGAGAGGGTACCGCGCTCTCCCCTGCGGTGGACGGGCAGTGCGAGACGCGGCCTTGCTCACCGCGTACCTTCCGGCACCTTCGCCAGCAGCGACTCCACCACCTGGACAATAGCCGATAGCGCCGCCTTGGCATCGGTCTCACCGGAGTAGACGCGGCTCATTGCCCGGCCGATCTCGGCCTGCACATTGCCCCAGTCACCGGCAATCGGCTCGGGGCGAGCGTAGGCGAAGGCATCGACCGCGATCTTGGCGCTCTTCGGCGGCACGTTCGGATTAAGCACCAGCGGGCTACCCGCCACTTCCTTAAATGTCGGGATGTTCAGCCCCAGCTTGGCCCAGTGCTCGTAGGCAGGCTTGCTCCCCAGGAACTTCAGCACCTCCCAGGCGGCGTCCTTGTTCTTACTCGCCGCGGTCATGCTGTGGCCAGCCGAGGCCGTGCGGGTCACACGTCGGGTGCCGCGCGGGAGGTGCGCGATATCCCACTCGAACGTTGCCTTGTTAAAGTTGGTGTACACACAGATGCTGGTCACCATGCCGATGCGGCCCGTGTTCCAGGCTTCGGCCATGTTCTGTCCGGGGAACGTCTCGCCGAAAGGGTGCACGCGGTGCTTGGTGATCAGGTCAGCCACCCACTGCATCTGCTCCACGGCGGGAGAGAGATGGAGCGTGAACTTCGTACGGGTGGCATCGACGATATCCCCGCCCTCCTGCCAGGCCTTGATCGGCGCGTAGTAACTGGCCGAGCCAGTGCCACCCCAGCCAGCGACGCCCCACGTCTGCGACGGACCGCTGCCGCCGGTGAGCGCCTGCGCGGCCCTCAGGTAGTCGTCCCAGGTCCAGTTCTCGGTTGGCAGCGCCACGCCCAGCTTCTGGAAGAGGTCCTTGTTCACGATCAGGATGGTTGTCGTCGCCTCGCGCGGGATACCGTACTGCTTGCCGCCGGCCTCGTAATCCTTGAACGGCGCCTCGAAGTAGTTGGCCGGATTGAAATCCTTGTCTTTGCGCATATACGGGCTGATGTCCTCGAGCAGCCCCAGCTTGATCAGGTTGGGCGTGATGTAGGCGTGTGTCCAGAAGAGATCGGGCGGCGTGCCAGACGCCACGAGCGCGATGAGTTTCGCCTGGGCGTGGACGGCGCTGCCGCCGGGGTCGCCTTGAATGAGATCGATCGTCACCGGGCCGCCGCGGGCGTTGAACTGCTCGACGAGCGGCTTGTAGCGCTCCTGGTCGCCCGGGTCGGTACCCTGGCTCATAAAGACGACCTTCCCGCGCGGGCCCGACGGCTGCGCGCCTCCTGGGCCAGAGGTCGCGCGAGTACCGCAGGCGGCCAGTAACCCGGTGCCGGCCAGCGCGGCGGTGGACGACAAGATCCTTCTCCGTGTACTGGTGTGCATGGTCCCTCGCTTTCTAGTCAGGCAGGTAGCCAATCCCCGGCTCGTCATCCGTGTGAGCCAGCACCTATTTTGGCAGGTCCAAGGCCGGCCGGGAAGGGTGGATGGTTTCCTCGGGAGCCGTTCACAGTTCGCGCCGGGCGTACATAACAATTGCGGGTAAGGGACGGCGTTGACGCCACCCCCAAGCCGCTGTTGCTCCGGTGAGCCCGCTAGCGCGCCGTGGCCACTGTCGCAGGCTCTGGTGTAGCCGGCAGGCCACATGCAGCGCGCAGTGCCGCGACCTTATCCAGTCGCTCCCACGGTGCGTCGATATCTGTGCGCCCGAAGTGGCCGTAGACCGCGGTGGGCTTGTAGATCGGCCGGCGAAGCTGCAAGTCGCGGATGATCGCGCCGGGGCGCAGATCGAACACCTCTCGAATGGCGCGCTCGATGATCTGCTCGTCCACCTTCGCCGTGCCAAAGCTCTCCACCATGATCGAGACCGGCCGTGCTACGCCGATGGCATAGGCGAGCTGCACCTCGAAGCGATCGGCCAACCCTGCAGCCACCACGTTCTTGGCCACGTAGCGCGCGGCATAGGCGGCCGAGCGGTCAACCTTGGTGGGGTCCTTGCCGGAGAAGCAGCCGCCGCCGTGCCGCGCCATGCCGCCATAGGTATCGACGATGATCTTCCGCCCGGTGAGCCCGGCGTCGCCCATCGGCCCGCCGATGACGAAGCGCCCGGTCGGATTGATATAGTAGTTCGTGCGGGAGTCGAGCAGATGCTCTGGAATCGCTGGCTTCACTACGTGCTCGATGATCTCGGCGCGGATCGTCTGCTCAGTGACGTCGGGATCGTGCTGGGCCGAGACCACCACGGTGTCTACACGCACCGGCTTGCCGTACTGGTACTCGACGGTGATCTGGCTCTTGCCATCGGGGCGTAGCCACTTCAGCAGGCCGGACTTCCGTACCTCGGCAAGTCGCTTACACACCCGATGTGCGAGCGAGATCGGTAGCGGCATCAGCTCCGGGGTCTCGTTGCAGGCGAAGCCGATCATCATCCCCTGGTCGCCAGCGCCGATCGCCTCGACCTCCTCCTCAGTGAGCTCGTGCCCCTGCTTCGCCTCCAGGGCGCGGTCCACCCCCAGGGCGATATCGGGTGACTGTCCTTTGATCGAGGCCATCACCCCGCACGTATGGTAGTCGAACCCGTAGCGCGCGTCGGTATAGCCAGCGTCCCGCACAGTGGCACGGGCGATCTCCAGCAAGTCAACGTACGTGCTCGTGGTGATCTCGCCGACCACCACGACCAGGCCGGTGGTCACCGTCGTCTCGCAGGCTACTCGCGCGTCAGGGTCGTCTTTGATAATGGCGTCGAGGATAGCATCCGAGATCTGATCGCAGAGCTTGTCTGGATGTCCCTCCGTTACAGACTCCGACGTAAAGAGCAGGCGAGGCGCTTTCATGAACGTCGTGGTCATCTGCGGTGTTCGTCTCCTTGTGAGCTTCTTCCCACGCTGCTGCCCGGTGCGCTACGCCGGGCAGTGTCCCGGTCTAGCACAGCACATGCTGCGCCTACGTTCCTTCTTCCCAGGACTCCAGGTAGCGCTGCTGCTCGGGCGTCAGCGTATCGATCCCGACACCCATCGACTCCAGCTTGAGCCGGGCGACTTCGCGGTCGATCTCCAGGGGGACATTGTACACTTCTTTGTGGAGACGGCCGGCGTTGCGCACCAGGTAAGCGGCGCACAGCGCCTGGTTAGCGAAGCTCATGTCCATCACCGCGGCTGGATGCCCCTCCGCCGCGGCCAGATTGATCAGCCGTCCCTCGGCCAGGAGATAGATGCGGCGGCCGTCCGGCAGGCGATACTCGTCCACGAAATCGCGCACGCGGCGCTTCTGCCCGGCTGCTAGCTCCTCCAACGCCGGGATGTTGATCTCCACGTTAAAGTGCCCGGAGTTGGCCAGGATCGCCCCGTCCTTCATCACCTCGAAGTGGTGGCGGTCCAGCACGTTCTTGTTGCCGGTGACGGTGACGAAGACATCGCCGCGGCGCGCCGCCTCCAGCAGGGGCATCACCTGGAATCCCTCCATGACCGCTTCGAGTGCGCGGGTGGGGTCTACCTCCGTGACAATCACGTGCGCGCCCATGCCGCGCGCTCGCGCCGCCAGGCCGCGCCCGCACCAGCCATACCCGCAGACCACAAACGTGCGGCCGGCCAGCAGGAGGTTCGTACAGCGCAGGATGCCGTCGATGGTGCTCTGGCCGGTGCCATAGCGGTTGTCGAAGAAGTGCTTGGTGGCTGCCTCGTTGACGGCGATGATCGGATAGGCCAGCTTCCCCTCCGCCTGCAAAGCCCGCAGCCGGATCACCCCGGTCGTCGTCTCCTCGGTGCCGCCGATGATGTCCGCCAGGAGCTCGCGGCGCTCTTTATGGATCGTCGAGACGAGATCAGCGCCGTCATCCATCGTCAGGTGCGGCCGCGTGTCCAGCGCAGCCTGGATATGGCGGTAGTAGGTTGCCTCGTCTTCGCCCTTCATGGCGAAGACTGGGATACCGTAGTGCTCGACCAGCGCGGCGGCGACCTCATCCTGGGTCGAAAGCGGGTTCGAGGCGCACAGCGCCACCTGCGCCCCACCGGCCTGGAGCGTGCGCGCCAGGTTGGCGGTCTCGGAGGTCACATGCAGGCAGGCGGCGATGCGGATGCCGTCCAGCGGCCGCTCGCGAGCGAAGCGCTCCCGGATCAAGCGCAGCACCGGCATCTGGGTGTCGGCCCATTCGATTCGCAGCCTGCCGCGCTCAGCCAGCCCGCGGTCCTTGATGTCGGCGGGAACCTGGGCCTGTGTCGAAGTGGTCAAGAATGCTCCTCCTCGCTCGGTACTCCTACGCAAAGTGTGTGTAGTCTCTTACCTGTTGATAACGTGTCTCGATGTCCTCTGGTGTGAGGGTACGCAGCCGTTCGACGCTGAAGTCCTCGACCGTGTACGAGGCGACCACCGTGCCGTGGATCACGGCGCGCTTGAGCATCTGCGGTGAGAAGTCCCCGTCGGGTGCAGCGCAGGCCAGGTAGCCCAGGAAGCCTCCGGCGAACGAGTCCCCGGCACCGGTGGGGTCCTTGACGTTCTCCAGCGGGTACGCCGGCGCGAAGAAGTATCCCTCACGAGTAAACAGCACCGCGCCGTTCTCACCTTTCTTGACAATCAGCCCCCAGGGCTTGCCGTCCCGCCGCGCCCCCGCCGAGAGGAGCTCGCTCGCTGCCCGTACGATGCTGTGCGTGTTGCAGTACTGCCGTACCTCCTCGTCGTTCATCAGCACGATGTCCGCCCGCCTAATGACCTCGTCCAGGGCCTGTCGCTTGCCCTCGATCCAGAAGTTCATGCTGTCGAGCAACACTAGGGACGGGCGCTCGACCTGCTCCAGCACGGCGAGCTGGAGCTCCGGATCAATGTTTGCTAGGAAGAGGTAGCGCGCGCTGCGATAGCTCTCGGGCAGGTGCGGGCGAAACTGCGTGAGCACGTTGAGCTGGGTCTCCAGCGTCTCCCGGCTATTCAGGTCGTAGCTGTACCGCCCGGCCCAGCGAAAGGTGCGTCCTTCGACGATGGCGAGGCCGGCGAGGTCGATGCCGCGCGAGCGAAAGAGCTGCAGATGCTCGACGGGCAGGTCGGTGCCGGCGATGCTCACCAGCCGCACCGGCGCATAGAGGCTCGCCGCCAGCGAGAAGTAGCTGGCGGAGCCACCCAGGACCTCCTCGACCCGCCCGAACGGGGTCTCGACGGTATCCAGCCCGATAGTTCCGACGACCAGGATCGCCACGTGTGTGAACCGCTCCTCCTGCTCCTGTAACCTGAGCCTCATCCCCAGGGACCAGGCCCGCGTTTTCCTACCGATCTCCTCCCCAATCGGACATCCATTCCATCGACTACCGATCGAAGTATTTGCCAACGATCGGTCGCAGGCGCTCAATGGTCTCCTGCGGCACTAGGTCCCGCTGCGTAATGATAGCGTTAGCGAGGGCGCTGCCGCAGGTGCAGTGGCGCTCCTCGCCCAGGCGAGGAACCAGCCGGCGGATCACTGCCTTGGCCGTCTCCACATTGCGCAACAGGTTCGCCACCACCATTTCTACGGTGACTGGCTCCTCGGTCTCGTGCCAGACATCGTAGTCTGTGGAGAGCGCCAGGGTGGCGTAGCAGATCTCGGCTTCGCGCGCCAGCTTCGCCTCCGGCAGGGCCGTCATACCGATGACATCAACGCCCCACTGCCGGTAGATGCGCGACTCAGCTTTCGTCGAGAACTGCGGCCCCTCGATGCACAGGTACGTGCCACCGCGGTGCACTCGCGCCCCCGTCTCTACCGCGGCGTCGTACAGCGCAGCCGAAAGCTCCGGGCAGAAGGGATCGGCGAACGAGACGTGCGCCACCAGCCCGCTGCCAAAGAACGTCGCGGGGCGAGCCTTCGTGCGGTCGAAGAGCTGGTCCGGCACCACCAGGTCCAGCGGCCGGATGTCCTCTCGCATCGAGCCGACCGCGCTCACACCGATGATGCGCTCGACGCCCAGCGTCTTGAGGGCATAGATATTGGCGAGCTGCGGCAGTTCCGAGGGCGAGATCCGGTGGCCGCGGCCGTGGCGGGGCAGGAACGCCACCGGGACCCCGTCGAGGCGGCCCACGACAATGGCGTCGCTGGGCGAGCCGAATGGCGTCTCGATACGCACCTCCTGCACCTCAGCCAGACCTTCCATCTGGTAGAGCCCGCTGCCACCGATCACGGCGATGCGTGCGCCGGGTGTCTGCTGTGCCATGCCCTCCATACCCCTCTGCACCGTTTGCTAGCGGGATTGCTTTGTGTTTTGTGTTATAGTCCCCGGCCCGCCGCAGTGCGCGCTGGCTGGGCCTGTTCAACGAGCTCGCGCAGCGACCGGGTGTAGGGCTCCCGCGCGATGCCGCGCTCCGTGATGATCGCGTCGACGAGGTGGTGCGGGGTGACATCAAAGGCTGGATGCGCCGCCGCAACGCCGGGCGGAGCGATGCGCTGCCCGCCGACGTGCGTCACCTCGTCAGGGCTGCGCTCTTCGATCGGGATCGCGCTACCATCTGGCAGCGACAGGTCAATCGTCGAGGTCGGCGCGGCCACGTAGAACGGGATGCCGTGGGCCTGCGCCAGGACGGCGAGGCTGTAGGTCCCGATCTTGTTCGCCACATCCCCGTTGGCTGCGATGCGGTCGGCGCCGACGATGACCTTCTTGACCACGCCGCGCTGCATGAAGTACCCCGCCATGTTGTCAGTAATGAGCGTGAGCGGGATGCCCTCTTGCGCTAGCTCCCAGGCTGTGAGGCGTGCTCCCTGCAAGAAGGGCCGCGTCTCATCTACGTAGACGTGCAGGCGCTTGCCCTGCTCATGGGCAGCGCGCAGTATACCGAGGGCCGTGCCATACGCTACCGTCGCCAGCGCCCCGGCGTTGCAGTGGGTCAGCACGGTATCCCCATCTTCCAATAATGCCGCCCCCAGCGCGCCCATGCGGCGATTGGCTGCTTCGTCCTCATCGGCGATGGCCTGGGCCTCCTCGACCAGACGGCGGCGTACTGCCTCGACGCCGAGCGGCACCGCCGCCCGTGCTGCTGCCAGCATACGCTCGATCGCCCAGAAGAGATTGACCGCTGTGGGGCGCGTGCGGCGCAGATGCTGTGCCGTCTGCTCCAGCTCTGCCAGCAGCGCCGCTGCATCCGCCGCCTGCGACTGCGCCGCCGCCAGGGCTAGGCCGTATGCCGCAGTCACGCCGATGGCCGGAGCGCCGCGGACCCGCATCGCGCGAATCGCGTCGGCCACCTCGGCGGGCGAGCGGCACTCGATCACGACCTCCTCCAGCGGCAGGCGGGTCTGGTCGATCAGGACGACCACGGGCTCGCCGGACGGTCTGGTATGCCATTCAACGGTTCGGCGTAAGCGTTGCATTGGCTGGTTTCCAGGCGGGCGGGATGCTCACGGCGCCAGCGCCCACACTACCCTGCGCGGCCCCTTCAAAGAATAAATTTACCCGCCTGATTTCCATACCTGCATCCACGCCCATCCACATCCATCCATATCGGCATAGCAAACCTGATCGGCATAGCAAACCTGCATACTAAAAACCTGCATACTATGAAACGAAAAACGTCTCTGCTCCGACGGCGCCTGCTGGACTGCCGTGGAGGAGAGACGTTCGCGCACGAGTGCCGAACCAGACTCTCTCATCTTTCAGACGGCGGCGCCGGGCCGCGCAGGCCGTCTGTCGGAATTGGCACCTGGTCGCATGCCGGGAGGCGCACCGTCCACCGGCATGGACTGGTTGCCGGGCTTCACAGGGCCAGTCCCTCCACCTCTCTGGATAAGAGCGCTGGGGCCGGAGCTATGGACTTGTCAATCAGCAGCGCACCCGCTGGCCGGACGCCGCGGGTCGCATCTGGCGCGGAGTATAGCACACCGGCGCGACCGCCACCAAGGGACCGGCAGGCACTGCATCCTACCCTAGAGGCGCAAGTCACCTCTCCGCCTGCCGGGACTGGCGCAGGAGGGGCCAGCAGAGACCATTGCCCCATATCCTCAGGGAGCGGTCGCCTCGCCCGGAGGGCAGGGCGTCGCCATCAGCGCACGAGCGCGCTCGCGCAGGAGGTTGATGGGCTGCCGACGGCCCGTGACCGGATCGTCGAACAACCACTGCTCCCAGCCGTTACAGGTAGGTAGCCCGCCTACCTGCGCGCCCACCGCGTGGATCGAGCCGGTCATGCCCAGGGCGCGGATGGTGCCGTCGGCCAGCACTATGGCCGGCGTGCCGTCGCGCGCGTAGTACAGAGTCTGCCCGGGCTGGAGCAGCCCCAGCTCCAGCAGGCGGCCGAAGGGGATACGCGGCGCAGTGCGCTTGCTCTTCGTCGTGTATAGCTCCTCGTCGAAGGGCCCAGGCTGTACGCGAGCGATACGTTGGCGGGCGAGCTCGACGTAACGCGAGTCCCTCTCGATGCCGATGAAGTAGCGGTGGAGCTTCTTCGCCACGACCCCGGTCGTGCCCGTGCCGAAGAAGGGGTCGAGGATCACGTCGCCCGGGTTGGTTGAGGCCATGATCACACGATAGAGGAGCGCCTCTGGCTTCTGCGTGGTGTGCGCCTTCTCGCCGTTCAAGGTGAGGCGCTCGCTGCCGGTGCACAACGGCAACTCCCAGTCGCTGCGCATCTGCTTCTCATCGTTCAGATAGCGCATGGCATGGTAGTTAAACGTGTATTTCTTCTGCTCTCGTGACTTCTTGCACCAGATAAGGGTTTCGTGCGCGTTGCAGAAGCGCACGCCCCGGAACTGGGGCGTAGGGTTCGCCTTGATCCACACTACGTCATTGAGAATCCAGAAGCCGAGGTCTTGCAGGATCTTACCGATGCGAAAGATGTTGTGATAAGTACCAATCACCCAGAGCGTGCCGGTATCTTTGAGGACCCGGCGGCAGGCGGTGAGCCACTCCTCCGTGAAGCGGTCGTACGCAGCGAAGCTCTCAAAGCGGTCCCACTCATCGTCAACTGCGTCCACTAGGGTAAGGTTCGGCCGCCGCAGCTCCTGGGAGAGCTGAAGGTTGTAGGGCGGGTCGGCGAAGATGCAGTCCACGCTGCCGGCGGGAAGCGTCGGCAACACCTCACGGCAATCGCCGCAAATGATCTGGTCAAGCGGAAGCAGATCAGCCATGGATTCTTAAGCCATACCTCTTAATCCATACTTCTTATTTGAGCTTCTGACTGGATCATTTCCCTGCCTGTATATGTGCCTGTGCGCCAGCACCTCAGGGTCTCATCGCCCTGGGCTCCCCTGGCACGGCGCCTAGCGCACGCCGCTCGGCGGCGCACCGCGGCGGTTCGCTAGCGTGCGCGGCAGCAGGTCATAGAGGGTCTCGTGGCCGTGGAAGAAGCGCTCCAGCTCATCAATCATGAGACGGAAGAACCGCGGTCCGCTCGCGGCGGTGACTCCGGCGATGTGCGGCGTCAGGAAAACGTTGGGGAGGTCCTTGATCGGGCTGTCGGCCGGGATCGGCTCGGGATCAAACACATCCAGCCCGGCCACGATGTCACCGCGGCGCAGCCGCTCGATCAAGGCGTCCGGATCGACGATGGCGCCGCGGGAGACGTTCACGAAGACCGAGCCGGGGCGCAGGAGCTCCAGCTCGCGCCGGCCGATCATGCGCCGCGTGGCCGGGGTGAGCGGTGCCAGGCAGACCACCACATCGCAGTCTGCCATGACATGCTCGAGCGAGGTGAGGGTGAAGCCCAGGACGTCCGCGATCTCTTTGGGGATATACGGATCGTGCACCAGGATCGTGCAGTGGAAGGGTTGCAGAAACGAGATCAGCCGGCGGCCAATGTGCCCGCAGCCGATCAGCCCGACTGTCTTGCCGGTGAGCTCGCCATGGATGTAGCCGAAGTCAGTGCGGGGACGGCGGTACTCCTTGTGCTCAATCATGTGCCGGAACTGCTCACCAGCATTGCGCAGGGAGATCAGGATGAGCGCTAGCGCCCACTCAGCCACCGGGTAAGACGAGCCCTGAGTGGTATCCACCGCGCGGATGCCGCGCCGCCAGGCCTCCTCGACGTCAATGCGGTAGGCGAAGCGATCGCCCTCGAGCTCGCCGATGAAGCGCAGCCGGGGTGCGGCGTCCATCACGCGGGCGTCGATGCGTGGTGCGCCGTGACACACCACGATGGCGTCAGCACCCGGCGCTGCCTCCAGCACCCGGGCGAGCGCGTCGGAATCTTCGTTTGGGGCGAACCCGCGGCCTCCTTCGCACTGCACCCACTCCCAGGTAGCGAACCGCTCTAGGCGCTCCAGATCTGGCATAGTAACGTACCGCTGGCGGACGTCACCGTTACAGACGATGAGGACATGAGGACTGGTCTCCGCCATGGCTCAGACTCCTCTGTGTTCAGTGGAGTTGGGACTATCCTTTGAGTTGGGACCTATCCTTTGGAACTACTATCCTTGAACTACCATCCTTTGAGTTGGGACCTATCCTTGAACTACTATCCTTATGGAACTGGACGGAGCGCAGATCGGGCTGCAGCTCCTCAGGGAACTACTATCCCTTGGAACTACTGGATCGTGGCACGTTTCTTAGAGCTTCTTAAGATTTCTTAAGATCCGAGATCCGAAGATCAGCGGCTCTCTAGCAAGGCTACCGCGTTTCGGTCTGGGCGCCGGCCCTTCTGAAGCGCTGGCGGTAGAGCAGCTAGACTCTGGCAGGTATACTCCAGCCATGCAACTCCGGACGGTTCGAGCTGTGCTTTTCGATGCCGGACACACCCTATGGGACCTGGTGCCTGACCGCGCTGCATGCGTTGTCGCGTTCGAGCGCGTACGTGCCCTTCTTACTGAGCACGTAGGGATCACGCCTCCAGCAGCAGAGACGCTCCTCGACGCGTACATCGCCGCCCTCGCTGAGGCGAATACGGCACGCCAGCAGGCCGGCGCCCTGCGCGAGGCCGCGCTGGGAGAGGTGATCTGCCAGAGCCTGCGCCGCGCGGGCATCGCTCTTCGGAGGGAGAGCGTCGCGCTGGTGGACGAACTATGTGAACAGTATCACGTGTGTGAGTGTACGTCGCAGCGCCCGGCGCCGGAGGCCAGAGCTGTGCTGGGGCTCTTGCGGCGAGCTGGCCTGCGGCTCGCCCTAGTGTCGAACACCCTGTATCCGGCGCGGTGTCTCGAGGCAGACCTGGCGCGCATGGGGCTCAGGGGGCGCTTCGACGTGCTGGTCTTCTCGTCGGAAGTCGGCTGGCGCAAGCCGGACCAGCGCATCTACCTGGAAGCGCTACGGCGGCTCGGCGTTGGGGCCCATGAGGCCGTCTTCGTCGGCGATCGGCTGGTTGAGGATGTCCAGGGGCCACAGGCGCTGGGCCTGCGCGCAGTGCTGACTCGCCAGTTCCGCCGTGAGAAGCTGGATGGAAGCATTCTGCCGGATGCGATCATTGAAACGCTGGCAGCGTTGCCTGATGCCCTGGTCCGCCTGGATGGGCGCGGACGGAGCGGCCGTGGAGCTGTGCCGCGTTGATCCCAGCGCCGTGGCGAGTTGTGCCTGCCTTAAGACGGGTTACAATATCAGCAGCGACCAGTTCCCAGCTGTACAGCATTCATTCACCCGCAGCGATATGAGCCGGCTCGGCGTGGAGAGCGGGCTAGGGGCTAGGATCTAGCGGGAGAGGACCACGACAAATGGTACCGTCGCAGGATCTGCCGTCGAGCGAACAGATACGCATTCTAGTCGTTGATGACGAGGCCACGATCCTCGAGTTTCTGAAGGTTGGCCTCGGCTACGAGGGCTACGAAGTTCGCACGGCGGCCACGGGCTTTCAGGCGCTCGATCGTGCGCGTGCTTTCCACCCGCATATCGTGATCCTGGACGTTATGCTGCCGGACATCAGCGGCTTCGAGGTCTGCCGTGCCCTCCGGAGTGACCTGTACGGCAACCCCGGCGTGATCATGCTCACAGCGCGGGAGAACGTCGATGACCGCGTCACCGGGCTAGAGGCGGGCGCCGACGACTACGTCACCAAGCCGTTTGCGTTCAAAGAGCTCCTGGCGCGCATTCGTGCGGTGCTGCGGCGGCGGACGGCGCCGGTCGATGCCGCTGGACAGGGCAGCATCCTGCGCGTCGGCGACATCGTCCTGGACCGCGATGCCCGTGAGGTCAAGATCGGCGATACTCCCATCAACCTCACGGCCAAGGAGTTCGACCTCCTGGAGATGTTCATGCAGGCCCCGGGCCGCGTGTTCGACCGCGATACGATCATCAACCGCGTCTGGGGCTACGACTTCGATGGCAGCGACAACGTCGTAGACGTGTACATCGGGTACCTGCGACGCAAGCTGGGGGAGAAGCATAGCCAGTTGCTGCGCACGGTGCGCGGCGTGGGCTATGCGTTGCGCAAGCCGGAGGGCGACTGACCCATGGGTGCGCTGTCCGACCTCCTGCACCGGCCGCGCGGCATCGCCGCTGGCGCAGGCGTCCAGGCACTGACGGCTTCAGCGCAGAGCATGCGCGTGCCCCTCTTCGACCGCCTGGCGCTCCGCTGGCGGCTGGCCCTCATCTCCTTCGGAGTCCTGGTGCTCCTCCTCGCCGTGCTCAACGTGTTCCTCTACGTCACGCTGCGGCATTTCATGATGGCTGAGTTGCTGCGTGCGTTAGAGCTGCGCGCACACTTACTGGAGCGGCAGATCGCTAACTTCGCTGCCACAGAGACCAGCCCGATTGGGGATCTGGTGCGCCTGACTGGCATCGTCAACCTGCGCTCGGTAGCCGGCGTCGAGGTGATCGTGTACGACCGCAACGGCGAGGTGCTGGTACGCTCGCGCGGGGCACCTGATACGCTCCCCCCGTACGACCTGCGCCGTATCCAGGAGCTGACAACCCGGCGTGCTGGCACGCTGCATGAGCGCTGGGACGCGTCGACGCGTGACGCCTGGGGGGGCATCTGGATGCTGCTCGATGCTCCCAGCACGAACCTGGGGGTGGCGCTGCTGGCTGTGCCGGTGGAACGGGTCGAGAGCACGCTCAGGACGCTGGTGCTGGTGATGGGGATCGGCGATGCAGTGGCGATCATTCTGGCCATGGTGCTGCACGCCCCGCTCGTCGGCGCGGCACTCCGGCCGCTCCAGAAGGTCGCCGTGGCAGCGCGCCGGATCGCCAGCGGCGACTACTCCCAGCGGGTGAACCTGGCCGGCTGCGCCGACGATGAGGTTGCCCAGCTCGCACGCTCCTTTGACGAGATGGCCGAGCAGATCCAGGCCGCCTTCGAGGCGCAGCGCCGCTTCATTGCCGATGCCTCACATGAGCTGCGCACGCCGCTGGCCGCGCTCGATGGCACGCTAGAGGTACTGTTGCGTGGCGCCCTCAATGATCCACCGACCGCACATCGCATGCTACGCATGGCCCACGCTGAGCTCCAGCGGATGTCACGGCTGGTGAACGATCTGCTCACGCTTACTCGTATGGACGCCCGGCCCGTGCTCAAGCGCCAGCCACTGGACCTAGGTGAGCTCTTGGAAGAAGTGCTGGTCGAAGTTGCCCCGCTCAATCGCGGACAAGAGGTGACATTCCAGCGCAACGGCAATCTCTCGCTCGTCGCTGACATCGATGGCCTGCGCTCGGTGTTTGTCAACCTTGTCGGGAACGCCTTGAAGTTTACCCAGCCGGGTGACCGGGTGATGATCAGGGCGCGGCGCAACGGTGCGACTATCGAGGTCGAGGTACGCGACACCGGGCCCGGCATCCCGCCCCAGGACCTGCCCCACATCTTCGAGCGCTTCTACCGCGCCAGTACGTCCCGCTCCCGCCAGGTGGGTGGCACCGGCCTCGGCCTGGCGATTGCCAAGGCAGTTGTCGAGGCCCACAATGGCACGATCGCCGCAGCGAACCACCCTGAGGGCGGGGCGCTTCTTCGCGTCGTCCTGCCCGTCGAACCTCTGCCTGCCTCCGCGCGCTCGTAGCTGCAGCGGCCACACCTAGCCCTTCCCAGGTCACTGGCGTGCGCCTCAGCGCGATTGAACCAGCACACGACCGCTCCACCCCTTCGCCACCGTAACTCCGCGGCTATCACGCTGACATTGCTCCTAGCCATTCAGGGTTTCCTTAGGCAATCTTTACCTCCTCTTAGCAATTTCTTTCCTACATTTCACTGCTCCTTCACGTAGAGAGGCTACGCTTTAGTAGTACTGCATCGCAGAAGCAGAGTGCACTTGCTGTTGAGCCCTTTTTGAAAAAAGAACACTGCTCTAGCTGCCAAGGCAGAGGCCCGTCGGTTTGCCGCATCAATTCTGGCAAGGAGGTGGGCACGAACGGCAGCGACAGCGCCGAGTAGTCCTAGTTGCTTCGTTCGCAGAAATCCGAGCATCCATGCAGTTGCGTCACGCACGTAGGCGTTTCATCCAGCGTATTCCTTTGCTGTCCGCAGCAACAGTAGCCGCATGGAACCTCCGCCCGGGCGCGGCAGCGGCGGTTGATGTCCCGGAGCAGACGCAGAGCGGCCAAGCTGAGAGCGTGCAGACGCTCGCCGGCGCTGGCTCCGCCTATATCCGCTACGAGCCGGACCTGCGGCGGTGGAGTATCGGTAACGCGCTGATCGAACAGCAGACAGCCCTCACCGAGCGTGGTTACCTCCTCTACTCTTTCACCGATCGTGCCGGCGGGCGCACCTGGATCAGGGGCCAGACCGGCAATGAGAGCGATGAGCTGGCGGTAGACTACGGCGCCGGCCTTGTCACTGGCGCCCGCGTGCGCGCGACTACGGAGCCTGCGGCGCCAGCTGGCTCTCTCCGCCTGGCACGCGTTGAGGCCGGCTCGCCGGCGCCCGATGCGGTTGAGCTGGTGCTCTGGTTCGCCGATGATGCGCTGTCCGTCGAGATCGGCCGCCACTACCTGCTTTACGATGGCGAGCCGGCAATCGAGCAGTGGACCGAGCTGGTAAACCACCATACCACTTCGCCGGTACGTGTCACCCGTCTGGAGAGCGTGACGCTCACCCTGCCGCAGACGGCTGGCACCTGGGACGTCTTGACCGTGCAGTACGACGGCACGATGTCACAGGTACGCTTGGCCGGGAGCGCACAGGCGCGGGTCGAGGCGCCTCCCAGCGGTGGCCCGGAGCAAATGCTGCCGCTGCTGATCCTGCGGAGCGCTGCTGGCGGCGGTGGCCTGGCCATCGGTATGGAGTGGTCCAGCGACTACCGGCTCGTTGCCGCCGCCGCACCCGGGGGCGTCGCTGTGTGGGGCGGCCTGCGCTGGGATGACGACGGCGGAGTGGTCGTGCCGCCAGGCCAGCAGGTAACGGCCCCCCGTGTCTTCGTGCTGTGCTACCGCGGCGACTTCACTGACGCCTCTGCAGAGGTGCGTCGGTTCGCCGCAAGCCGGATCGCTCCTGCGAGCGCGCGGAGCGCCCGGTTCCCGTATGTGACGTGGAATAGCTGGTTTGCCTACGGGCGCAATCCCACCGCGGTGGAGATGGCGCAGGAGCTTGAGGCCGCGGCCCGCCTGGGTGTCGAGGTCTTCTACATCGATTATGGCTGGTTCCGCCTGAGCGGAGACTGGCAGCCTGATCCAGAGAAATTCCCGGGCGATGCGCTCCTGCGGCTGTCGCGCCGTGCTCGGGAGCTCGGGCTCAAGTTCGGGCTGTGGCTGGACTTCGGCGAAGCGCACGCCAACTCGCTCTTGCTGCGTGAGCATCCGGAGTTCCTGGCCCACCAGCCAGGCGAGCCGCTGCGCGGGATCGACGGCCAGCTTCCGCTGTGCCTGCATGCTGCGAAGGAGTGGCTCAAAGCCGAGCTAGTGCGGATCGTGCGCGACTATGAGGTTGACTGGCTCAAGTTCGACCAACCGCTCATTGTGCCGTGCACGAACCCCACACACGGACACGATACCAGCGTCTCCGGCAGCCTCTACGCGAACACGCAGGCCCTGTACAACATTCTGGCGCACCTGCGCGCGACGTATCCTGGTCTGGTGATCGAGAACTGCTTTAACGGCCCCGGGTATCTCGATTACGGAGTGATGCGCTACACCGATACAGCATGGCTGACCGATGAAGCCGGCAACCGCTACATTCACATGGCCGATCTCCAGCGGCGCTTCAGCGCCGCGCTAGTCGGCTTCCCGCCGTTCTATCTCACCCAGTGGCTGGCCATCCCGCTTACAGATTCGCCGTACATCACCGGCTACAACGCGGCCAGCACCATGTGCGGGGCCTGGGGACTGTCCTTGCGGCTGGCCGGGCTCTCCGCCGAGCAGGCCAGCACTGTGCGCGACCTGATCGCCCTCTACAAGCGCCTGCGCTCGCTCATCCGCCGTGGCACCGTCAATGTGCTGCGGCAGCCCGACCGGATGGATGGCTGGTGGGTGCTGGAGTATCGTGCCGCTAGCGGCCACCATGGAGCGCTCCTGGCCGTGCGACACGCCGGCGGCAACGGCGCCCCGGACGAGCCGAAAGAGACAGTGATCCTCCCCCTCGATGGGCTGGCTCCAGCGCAGGTGTATGCTATACGTGCAGAAAATAGCACGCTGGTCGGCCGCTTCACCGGTGCGCAGCTCCAGAACGGCGCGCTGCAGCTCGCTCTGCCCGGCCGGGGCTACGCCGTACTCTTCTACGAGGCAGAGCCTGCCCCGCTAGCACTACCGCCGGCTCCCCAGCGCGTGCGCGTTCTACCGCTTCCCGGCGGCCAGATCCAGCTTGAATGGGATGCGGTGGATGGTGTCATAGCGTACAACATCTACGGCGGCCCTGGCCCCACTGTGCCGCTCACGCCAGCCAACCTGATGGTTGTCACCGAGCAGCCACGGGTTGCCCTGCCTCGCGACGCTGGCAGCCTAGGTACTACCTTCGTTGTCACGGCAGAGCTTCCCGACGGGCAGGAGAGCCAGCCGGTGGTAGTGCGTAGTACATAGGCACCTCCTCACGCCACCCGACAAGGAACACCCTCACAGGAATAAGAGGGCCAGGCGACACCAGCAGGATACATCGCCGCGCCACCGGGATAGACCGGCTACCCCCAAAAGCCCCGCGTGCTGTTGGGCACCTCCTGGGCTGTCGAACGTCACACAGCCCGGGGCAAGCCTGGCCCTCCCGATGGGTAGCGTGCTATACTATGGAAGCTCTGTACAAGAGTGTTCCAGACTTCTTTGCCAAGTTGTTCTATATCAGAACACCGGGCTGGCGTATCCAGCACCGGGTTCCTGACGGAGGGTGCAATTGCCGGAGAAGACGGTGAACCGGAAGCGCAGGACAGACACAGCGGCCGTGGTGCCTGCGAACGGCTCAGCTAACCACAAGCTCGTCATCGTAGAGTCCCCGGCCAAGGCGCGCACGCTGGAAAAGTTCCTGGGCGACGGCTATAAGGTGCGCGCCTCGCTCGGACATGTGCGCGATCTGCCACAGCGGCGCTTCGGCGTCGATATCGACAACGACTTCGCGCCGACCTACGTGGTGCCGTCCAAGAAGAAGGATCATGTCGCGCTACTCAGGCGCGAGGTCAAGCAGGCCGGCGAGCTGTATCTGGCAACCGACCCGGACCGTGAAGGCGAGGCGATCGCCTGGCATTTGCTCCAGGTAACCAAGCCCAAGGTCGATGTGAAGCGCGTGGTGTTCCACGAGATCACCCGCGAGGCTGTCACTGAGGCGTTTCAGCACCCGCGTGCCATCGACTACAACCTGGTCGATGCGCAGCAGGCCCGCCGCGTCCTCGACCGCCTGGTCGGCTACAAGGTCAGCCCGCTCCTGTGGGCAAAGGTGCGCAAGGGACTGTCGGCTGGGCGCGTGCAATCGGTGGCCGTGCGCCTGCTGGTCGAGCGCGAGCGCGAGATCCAGGCGTTCAAGCCGCAAGAGTACTGGACGATCGAGGCGGAGCTGGCGCGGCGTACCGGCAGGAAGCGAGACCAGTTCCGCGCCAACCTCATCGAACGCGGTGGCCAGAAGCTGGAGATCAAGAACCAGGCAGAGGCAGACGCCATTGTCCAGGACCTCCAGGGCGCTGAGTTCTACGTCGGAGATGTACGCCGGCGCGAGGTACAGCGCCAGCCTGCGCCGCCGTTCATCACCAGCACGCTCCAGCAGGAGGCCGGCCGCAAGCTGGGCTACACGGCTCGTCGTACTATGGCCGTCGCCCAGCAGCTCTACGAGGGGCTGGATATTGGCCCCGAAGGCCGGGTGGGCCTGATCACCTACATGCGGACCGATTCTACGAACGTCGCGGTCTCCGCGCAGGCGGAGGCGCGCAACTTCATTCAGCGGCGCTTTGGCGCGGAGTACGTCCCGCCGCAGGCCCGGGTTTTCAAGACCCGGGCCAAGGGCGCCCAGGAGGCGCACGAGGCGATCCGTCCCACTAGTGTTGAGCGTACGCCAGAGAGTATTCGCCAGTACCTGGAGCCGGATCAGTTCAAGCTCTACTCGCTGATCTGGCGGCGCTTCGTGGCCAGCCAGATGGCCGCAGCCGTGATGGATACTACCTCGGTCGATGTCCTGGCCCGCAAGTCGGCCTGGGAGGCTCCGTATTTGTTCCGCGCTACCGGCTCGGTCGTGAAGTTTCCCGGCTTCCTGGCAGTCTACCAGGAGAGCACTGACGAGGCCGAGCCTGCCGAGGAGGAGAGCGGCCGGCGGCTGCCCGATCTGGTGAAAGACGAGCCGCTGGACCTCTTGGAGCTCCTGCCCCAGCAGCACTTCACCCAGCCGCCTCCGCGCTACACCGAGGCCAGCTTGATCAAGGCTCTGGAAGAATACGGCATCGGCCGGCCGAGTACCTACGCGCCGACGATCACGAATATCACCACGCGCGGCTATGTACAGAAGCAGGGGCGGCAGCTCCGTCCGACTGAGCTGGCCATGCTGGTGAACGACCTGCTGGTCGAGCACTTCAGCGACATCTTCAACGTGAACTTCACGGCCCAGATGGAGGAGATGCTCGACCGGATCGCCCGTGGCGAGGAAGCGTGGGTGCCTGTGCTGCGGCGCTTCTACGATCCGTTCTACCAGCTCTTGCAGCACGCTGAGCAGAACATCGAAAAGATCGAGTTCAAGCCGGAGCTGACCGGCGAGCCCTGCCCGCAGTGCGGCAAAGAGCTGGTGATCAAGGTCGGGCGCTTCGGTCGTTTCATTGCCTGCTCCGGCTTCCCAGAGTGCCGCTACTCGCGCTCGATCCTGGAGAGGATCGGCGTCGCCTGCCCGGAGTGCGGGGCTGAGATCGTCGAACGCAAGACGCGGCGCGGGCGCACCTTCTATGGCTGCGAGCGCTATCCGGACTGCACGTTTGCCACCTGGAACCGGCCGGTGGCGCAGCGCTGCCCCCAGTGTGGCAGCCTGATGACTGTGCAGAAGGGTAACCGCGTGGTATGTAGCAACCAGGAATGCGGCTACAGCCAGGACCTCGAGGAGAGCCCGGTGCAAGCAGAGGCCGTCAGCGGCTGATGCCGCGCTATCGCCCTGGGCACATGCCCAGGGCGGGCCAGCACCGGAGGGCTATGTGGGCCAGCGAATCTGGCCCTGCCGCGGTACAATACTGACACGGACGTTCTTGTAAGCAGCCGCACAAGGGAGGGGCGCGCCGGGCACTGGACAGGCACGTTTCTAGCACTGAGTACCGGTGCCTCCCATGCCCTAGCATCGACGGTTCTGACGATAACGCGAGAACTCCCGAGGAATGTAACGACCAGCCGACCAGAACGAAGAGAGAAGGCGCTGCTCCACGTGGCCGGTGTACATCCTGCCCACGACCTCACCGCCAGGTCCCTCACGGTGAAAGCCCCCGGCGGGCTCCCCGTGCATGCGACGACCATCGTTGCTGTGCGCCATCGCGGGGTGGTGGCCATGGCCGGCGATGGCCAGGTCACGACGGGCGACATGGTCCTGAAGCATGGGGCCCGCAAGATCCACCGCCTGTATCGCGGTCGTGTCCTCGCCGGGTTCGCTGGGGCGGTCGCTGATGCGCTGGCCCTGTTCGACCGGTTCGAGGGGTACCTGGACCGCTACGGCGGGGCCTTGAGTCGTGCGGCAGTCGAACTCACCAAGGAGTGGCGCAGCGACCGCTACCTGCGCCGGCTTGAGGCGGCGCTGGTTGTGGCAGATGCCGAGCAGATCCTGCTGCTCTCCGGGGACGGCCACGTCATTGAACCGGATGAGCCGGTGCTGGCCATTGGCTCAGGCAGTGGCTACGCGCTCGCCGCTGCGCGAGCGCTGCTGGCCCACTCGGACCTCAGCGCCCCGCAGATCGCACGGCGCGCCTTGGAGATCGCCGCTGATCTGTGTATCTACACCAATTCCCATATCACCGTTGAGGTGCTCGACTCACCTCAGCCCGGCACACACGGTGATGCCGGAGGCTAGCACATCATGACCAACCTGACGCCCAAGGACATCGTACGGGAGCTGGACCGGTTTGTGGTCGGCCAGGAAGCGGCCAAGCGCGCCCTCGCCGTCGCGCTGCGCAACCGCTACCGCCGCCGCCAGCTTCCGCCTGAGGTAGCCGAGAACATCGCGCCGAAGAACATCATGCTCATCGGCCCGACCGGTGTCGGCAAGACGGAGCTGGCCCGCCGTCTGGCAAAGCTGGCTGACGCGCCCTTTGTCAAGGTCGAGGCCACGAAGTTCACCGAGGTCGGCTACGTCGGCCGCGACGTTGAGTCGATCATTCGCGACCTAGTGGACACCAGTGTCGCCATGATCCACGAACAGCGTATGGCCGAGGTGCAGGAGCAGGCCGACGGCCTGGCCACCGAGCGGATCCTGAATTACCTGGTGGCCGAGCGCGAGGCGAGCTTGCAGCGCGGTGCGCCGGCGGAGCCGGAGAGCCGCGCAGGGACGGCGGTTGCCGCGGCGGTGGGCGAAGGTGGCCGCAAGGTGCGGCGGGCCCGCCGCCGTGCGGTGTCACGCCAGGAGCGGGAGCGGCTAGCGGAGAAGCTGCGCCGCAATGAGCTCGAAGATTACATGATCGAGATCGAGGTCGAGAGCGACGACGCCGGCTCGATGCTCGAGTTCGTCGCCAGCATGTCGCCTGAGGAGGCCGGCGAGAACTTCCAGGAGCTCCTCTCGAGCGTGGGCCGGCCTTCGCGGCGCCGCCGCCAGGTGTCGGTGCGCGAGGCGCGACGGATCCTGGCGCAGGAGGAGGCGAACAAGCTCATCGACTGGGACGAGCTCATGGAAACGGCCGTGCGGCGGGTGGAAGAGGATGGCGTGGTGTTCCTGGATGAGATCGACAAGCTCGCCAGCACCGGGCCGGAGATCGGTGGCCCAGATATCTCGGGCGCAGGCGTGCAGCGCGATCTGCTGCCCATTGTGGACGGCTCGGTCGTGCAGACCCGCTACGGCCCGGTGAAGACCGACCACATTCTCTTCATTGCTGCCGGAGCGTTCCACCAGCATAAGCCATCCGACCTGATCCCGGAGCTTCAGGGGCGCTTTCCGCTGCGCGTGGAGCTCAGTGCGCTCACGGAAGAGGACTTCGTGCGTATCCTGACCGAGCCGGAGAACGCTCTCACCAAGCAGTACCAGGCGCTGCTGAGCACGGAGGGTCTCCAGCTCGAGTTCACGCCAGATGGCATTCGCGCGCTCGCCGCGGCAGCCTACCGGATGAACGTCAGCATCCAGGACATCGGCGCGAGGCGGCTGGCGACGGTGGTAGAGAAGGTTCTCGAAGACCTTTCCTTTGAGGCTAGCGAGCGCCGCGGTGAGACGGTCGTCATCGACGCAGAGTACGTGCGGGCCAAGCTCGGCGACCTGCTCACCAACGTGGATCTGAGCCGCTATATCTTGTGAGTTTGGAAATCACTCTTGCGATAGACAGGACGTGGGTGACCACCCACGTCCTGTCTGTGTTTGGAAACTAGCGATGCTCTTTTTAGGAGAGGATTTATATTAATCACATTTTAAGGATGCGTATTTTCGAGAGAGTAGAATGTTACTCTTACGTGGTCTGACTGGTCGGTGGTCGTATCGGTGTTGTTCTGGTTATATGCTCCAGCTTTGAAGTAGAGATATCTATCGTTATACTCATGGGGAATAGTAAAAGAAGTTGTTGCTATTTTCCCGTCTTCTGTGCTAATTGTGACACTCAGTTGCAGGCCAATAAGTCGAATTTCATAGCTCCATACTTGTCCCAGGAAAATTCCCTTTGCCGGGTTTAAGGCACGCGGACCGCCGATTATACTGACCCAGGTAGTTTTATTACTCAGATCCTCGGTGCCAGCATAGATAGCACCTCTTTCATCAGAAGGGCGTTTGTGGTAGTACAAACGGAGGGGCTCCGTCTCCGGGCCATGGATCTGGCCAACTATGACGCGGCCGACCTTGGCACTGTCGCCACTCACAGAGACACGATCAATACGCAGCACCGCCCGTAAGGTTCCGTCCACCCCACCAGCCTGAGACTTGATAGCCTCAGAGGAGGTTGATGTCACCCAGTTGTTGCGCAGCGAGGCTGTTCCTGCCTGGGGATTCAGCATTTCACGGAGCTCGCAGCGAGTGTACTGGCTGTTCTTCGTGGTCTTGCCGAGGTTTGGCGCGACGAAGACCATACCACCGGTCTCCGGATCAGTGTAGAACCACTGTGGATGGCTGTACCCGCTGCTCAGTGCTGGTGGCTGTATCTCTTGGACATCTGGGAGAGTAAGCTTCCACTTTGACAGGTTGAAATTAGCTCCTGGTGGCTTGTGAGGATTGAGCTCCCTGGATGGCTGCGCTGCTGTGCCAACTGTGGAAACATTGGCCTGCGTCTCTCCGCTCCGTGTAGCTCCTGGGTTGTGGACTCGAGTTTGCCCGACACATCCTGTTAATGTTAATCCGGTCGTCGTGTAAAGAAGGGAAAACATGATTCTTTTAGACAACTTCATTTTTTTAACGCTCCAGATCTGGTAAGAAAATACCTTTGGCAAAATACATCTAAAACATATCAAAGAACGCTTTCCGCGACAAGAGGTCCGGACGCCTCATGGCGCTTCCCGCGATCACACCGTCTGTTCAAGCGGCACCTGCGCTCTACAGCGGCAGCGCAGGTGCCCTTGAGCCTGGCATACCATGGGAGACCCCGGCCACGCCTATCCGCTTGGCGGAGCTCCGCCGAACGTGCATAATAGGCCTATACGTTGTGAAGCACGTCCTTCTGCTAGAGGTCCTCGCATGATCCGACGAGTTCTCCGGGTGGTATTTCGGGTAGTGCCGCTGGCTCGGTCGGCACGACTGCCGGCGCTCCTTGCTGCTCTTGCCGTAGCCGCGCTTACACTCACGGGAGCTGCCCCCCAGCAGGAGGTGCCCGAGGGGGACGTGCTGCATGCGCCGGGGCGCGAGGAACTGTGGCTAGTGGAAGGGGGCATGCGGCGCTGGATACCTGACCTCGATACGTTTCGCCTCCGTGGCCTGTCATGGGACCGCGTGCGTGATGTCCCGCTGGATCGCCTGCGCGCTGTGCCGGCCGGCCGCCCCGTCGGCTTCGTACGTATCGTTCGTGATACCGCTACCGGAGCGATCTATCTGGTGAGCGCCGGGCAGAAGAGCTGGGTGCCCGACCCTGAGACCTTTGCCTTCCTAGGCCTGCCCTGGGATGAGGTTGAGAACACCGATAGCTTGATCGTGAACACATATACCGACGGCCCACCGCTGCGCAGCATCGTGACCGGCGCGCTGGCCACGCCGACGCCACGTGCTACCCCCACCCCAGTCGTCCTTGCCACCGCTACACCAACCGGGACTCCCAGGCCCACGGACGTGGACTACGTTTTGTATCCCGGACAGCGGGTCTGCGACCAGATCACACTCGTGGGGGCTGACTGGACTGCCCAACATCGCTACGAGTTCGAGGGCGAGCGGGTCCATCCCTACCTTGCGGTTGACAGCGAGCAGCCCTACAACGGGAATCCCTGGGTGATCCTGCCGATCTGTGTACGGGCGCAGGCCTGGGCTTCCCCGGGCATCTACAGCTTCGGGTTTAAGGTCGGCATCTACCGCGGCGATCAAGACCCTGAGGAAGGTCCCAAAGGGCCCTACTACGTGCGAAGCTTCTTCAAGACCGTCCGAGTCTACCGGCCATAAGCCCGCCCGGGGGCGGGGCGTGTGGGGGGCTGCCGGGCTGCTCTTCTCCCACACGCCTTGTCGCCGGGGAGCGCCTGCTGCCCTACTGCGGCACCCGTCCGGGGAAGACCAGGGCGTAGTCGCTGCCCACATTAGCGCGCTCGACCCGCCATTCGGGGGGATTGAGCGGGTCGTACGTCAACACAGCCCGCTGGAAGGCTTGGATCATAATGACGCGCCCAGTGGCAGGGCCCTTATCTACGGTCGCCTCGATGGGTTCGGTGAGCGGCAGGCCCACATCATGGAGCCAGCCGCCCGGGAAGAGATCAGCGCGGTTAATATAGTCCCAGAAGACCTGCGCCACGTTGTGCCCGGCGGCCGGCTGAAGGCCGGCTGAGAAGGGTACAAACACAGAGCCGTCCGGATTACGCTGTACTCCGCCGCTGAAGCCGGACGGCGCCGGCCGGAGCTTGGCGGGATCGGCCTCGGCAGCGAGGGTCCGGTAAGTCTGCGTAGAGCGGTCACCGCCGACCGGGATATCGGCTTTCGCGGCCAGGAGCTCGTCGGCCAGAAGCCCATACAAGAACTGCCAGTTCGGATCCGGGGACTCTCCCGTGTGATCCTCCAGCCGGGCCTTTTCGAAGTACTGCACCCAGCGCTGATCCTGGAACACCGCAGGTGAGATCGCCCGGCCCATCACGCGGAAACCGTCATAGCGGTCGTAGTAGCTTCTGAAGCGTGCGTCCACGGCGTATTCGCGAAGCGGCCGCGGTGTGGCGGTCGCCGCAGGGGTGGCCGTCGGAGAAGGTGTCGGCGTCGCCGCAGGCGTCGGCGTGGCTGTCGGCACCGGCGTGACGTTCGCCTGAGCCACAACGATTGCATCGATGTCGATCAGACTATCCGAGGAGGCGCCGTTACGCGCTCCGGTGGCCTCGATACGGATGATATGTGGCACATCCGGCCGCAGGCCGTCATAGACCCGGATGACCCCGAACTGCTCTGTCGCGGCGTAGAGATCGACGTCCTCCTCACGCTCACCGCCGTCGATCATCACGTGTGCGATGCCACGGTTGGGCCCGCGGGCACCAACCCAAGCGACATAGCTGCCGCTGAAGCGGAAGCGCACGAAGGAGCGCGGCTCGCGGCTCTGCTCCACGCTCCCGCCGCTAGCGCGACTATCACGCACCCGGCTCCAGGTGCCCCCGTAGATCATCGCCGGGTCGTCGTTCTCGAAGCGCAGTTGGGGTCCCGACGGGAGCGGTGTTCCGGCCAGGGCCGTCCCCTGCCCAATCACCAGGAAGGCGTCGACATCAACAAAGGTATCGGTCGAAAGCCCGTTGCGGGTACCAGTGACCTCGATGCGGATCGTGTGCGTTGCGTCGCCCTGCATCCCGCCCCACGTGAAGCTCTGCTGGAACTGCTCGGTAGGGGCGTACAGGTCGAAGTTCTCTTCGCGTACCTGCCCGTCGATGATCACGCGGGCGATCCCGCGATTGGGCCCTTTGCCAAACACCCACGTGACGAAAGGACCGGTGAAGGTGTACGTCACGGCCGCGCCGGCTGCGCGGGCCTGATGGAAGCTCCCGCCGCTGGCGCGACTTTCCTGCACCACTGACCACGTGCCGCGGTAGATGACCGACGGATCGTTGTTTTCGATACGCGTCGATGCCTCCTGCCCGAAGGCTGCTGGCTGGAGCATAACCGCGAGAAGGAGCGCGAGGCTTGTCAGTGCCGCGGCGGCGCGCCCTGGTTTGGGCATTCGCGGCGGGAAGAGCAGGCTCATACGGGAAGTCTCCTTGCCATGCGAGAGTGCATCATCACAGGCGTCCCAGCGGACGGCCACGATACCTCTGACGGGCCTTCCCCGCATATATATACGAGCGAACACGCCCGTCTCCACAAGCCGGCCAGGCCATGCGAGGAGATCGGGCGTGGCCCAGGATGCTCGTCCACGAAGCACAACGTGTCAGGCGCAGGGGCGGTTGCATGAGGGCAACATTATACCGCTCCCCGGCGCTACGCCAAACCACCCTGGGGGCAGTAAGAGGAGACTACCCACGCGAGGGCTCGTCGCCAGCGCCCGAGCCCCCAGCATCCTGCGATCCGTTCTCCCCTTCACCCGCCGCCTCGCCCTGGGCCGGCGACCGCAGCCGCAAGAGCTCCATCAGCGTTGCTACGCCACCGGCGGACTCCCGCTCGTTGGCGTACTCGAGGAGGATGCGGAAAGTCTTGAGCAGTACCGAGCGGCCGACGTGCTCACCGCTCAGCACCATATCAAAGGGGACACGCTGGACAATCAGCCAGCACTCATCCTCAGTGAGCGCAAGGGGCAGATACTTGGGTGGGAACGGCTTGCCGCGACGATCCTCGAACTCAACCAGGATCGCCATGACTTTCAAGAGCAGGTCGCGCTCGAGGCGCCGCGGGTCGTTCATCTCGCGGCTGCGCACGGTATATTCAATTGCCCAGCATTCCCCTTCGCTAACCTCAATGATTTTCACGACCTACCTCCACAGGCGTACGTCACCACGCCTGGATGTAAGCCGGTGACCGTGCAGCCAGCCGCCGCGCCGGATCCAGCCATCTGAGGTTGGGTGCGTCCAATGCGACTGTAGAGCGGCGCCGGGCCTTCGTTGCCCGGCGCCGCGGGAGCAGCCCGCGGCTGCCCAGACAGGAGTACCGCGGGCCGTGTCCGGCGCTAGCTGAATCGCGCGAACAGGCTCTCCAGCAACTTCGGCGCGTTCTCCTCGCCACCCTTGATCTGCGTGGCGATATGATCCTCGAAGCTCTCACCCTCGCACTGATAGAAGAGGCCAGTGTAGAGCGGATCCGGCTGCTGCGCCAGCTTCATCGCCGCAACGAGATCGCGCACGTTATGCTCGGCCGGCACCGGTGCGATTTCTTCACGGTAAAACTGGAAGGTATTTACTTTGTTAAATGTCGGACACGGGCTATAGACATCGATCACTGCGAAACCCTTGTGGTCGATGCCTTTCACAATCAGGTCGGCTAC
This sequence comes from Chloroflexota bacterium, assembly GCA_042408875.1. GTDB lineage: Bacteria > Chloroflexota > UBA11872 > JBHOQS01 > JBHOQS01 > JBHOQS01. Next base: position 243,840 of record JBHOQS010000023.1, read on the forward strand.
CTCTTTAGGCTTCCCAGAGAAGGCCCGCGCCACAAACGTTGCCCCGCACGCCAGCGCCAGCAAGATCGGGTTGATCGGCCGGTCCGGGGCTCCCTGTGGCGTGGACTTCGACACGTAGCCGACCGCGCTAGTCGGCGACGCCTGGCCTTTGGTCAGGCCATACGTGGCATTATCCATGATCACATAAGTGATGTCCAGGTTCCGCCGCGCCGCGTGCACGAAGTGCCCGGCACCGATCGCGAAGGCATCGCCATCGCCGCTAAATACGAGTACCTTCAGGTTCGGGTTCGCCACACGAATGCCAGTCGCCACGGGCATGGCCCGGCCATGGATGCTGTGGAACCCGTACGTAGACATAAAGTACGGTAGCCGGCTCGAGCAGCCAATGCCCGACACCGCTACCACATCCTTCGGGTCGAAGCCTTTGGTGCGCAGGGCATTGTAGACGGCGTTGAGCACGCCGAAGTCACCACAGCCCGGGCACCAGGTCGGCTTCTCATCACTCTTGTACGTCTCCAGCGTACGCTGGACGAGCTCGACCGCCATTGGTCTGTGTTCTCCTCACTTCGGGTTACTATCCCTCGGGTTCCGAAGGGAAGGTTCGAGACCGTCCCCTCGATATCGCGAGCACCAGGACCACTTGTCTCCCAGAGGGAGACGGGACATCATCTGTCGAGAGAGGCGGGTTTAAAACCCGCTCCTCCCATGCTGCACTGGCCGCTCCTATCTAGGATCCTACCGCGTCGCACCGGCACGCACGGGAGCCACCTGCTCTACCGCCTGGGCGATCCGGTGGGCCAGCTCACGCACACGGAACGGTACACCGCCATACGTGTTGATGCGTACCACCTCGCGAGCATAGCGCGCCACCACCAGGTCGGCGAACTGCCCGCTATAGTTCACCTCTGGCACAATCACGATCCGCTTCGACGCCAGCCACGGCTCGATCTGGTGATCCGGCAGTGGACGGAGCATCTTCGGCGCCAGCAGGTCGGCATGGATCCCGCGTGACCGCAGCAGATCGATCGCCTCGATGACTGCGCCGGCCGTCGATCCCCAGGTCAGGATCCCAATGTCGGCGCGGGGGTCGCCGTACCGCTCCGGCTCTGGCGCATCCTGGCGCGCCGCCATGATCTTGCGGAAGCGCTTCTCTGTCATAGAGGCGTGCGTCCGCACATCATAGCGCGGCCGCCCCACCTCATTGTGTTCGAGGCCCATCGCCACGTACTGGCCGCCCTCCATGCCAGGCAAGCTCATCGGCGAGATACCGCTCTCAGTGAGCGCATAGCGCAGGTAGCGATCGCCCTCAGCCGCAGCGCCGTTGGCCCGGCCGTTCGGCTGGTAGAGCAACCGGCTCTCGATGCGCACCTTGCTCAGGTCAGGCTTCTCGATGCTCTCTGTGCGGACTGCCAGCACCGTATCAGAGAGCAGGATCACCGGCGTCTGGTACTTCTCCGCCAGATTGAAGGCGTTGATAATCTGGTAGAAGCAGTCCGCCACCGACGTCGGCGCCAGCACGATGCGTGGCACCTCGCCATGGCCGCCGAGCGCCGCCAGGTAGAGGTCGCCCTGCTCATGACGCGTGGGCATGCCGGTCGACGGACCAGCGCGCTGCGCATCCACGACCACGACGGGGATCTCTGCCATCGTAGCCAGGCCCAGCGCCTCCACCATCAGGCTAAAGCCCGGCCCGGAGGTCGAGGTCATCGCCTTCTTGCCTGCGTAGGAGGCACCGATGCACATCGTAATAGCCGAGATCTCGTCCTCTGCCTGGATCACCGCACCGCCCACGCGGGGGAGCGCCTCCGCCAGGAACTCCATGATGTCTGAGGCCGGCGTGATCGGATAGCCAGCGAAGAAGCGGCAGCCAGCCGCGATCGCACCGATCGAGAGCGCCTGGTTGCCCGATACGACCATGATGTTCTCGGCCGGCTGCGGCGTGGTGAGCTGGTACTGCTCCCGATCGGGAATATGCTCTAAAACATATCTGCGGCCTGCCTCGACAGCGGCCAGATTACTCGGCAGCAGTGCCTGGTACTTGCCGAAGCGATCGACGACAAGCTTATTGAGCTGCTCGCTGGCCAGCCCGAACAGCGTTGCTGCCGCCGCGAATGCCACGACGTTCTTGCCACGATCGAACTTGAGTTGTACCTTCGAGATCTCGGTGAGCGGGAAGGCCACCTGCCGGAAGGTCCCACCCTCAGGGGGAGCGACCTCCGCCGGGTCATAGATCAGCAGCCCACCGGGCTTGAGGTCCTGAATATTGAGGTCGTACGCTTCCTGCGTCTCAGCCAGGAGAATATCGACGTCGTCGCCGCGGGAGTAGATGCGGCCATTCGAGAGGCGTACCTGGTAGACTGAGTGTCCCCCTTTGATCTCTGCCGGTGGAAGGAAGTCGGTGAGGACACGAAACCCAGAGCGAGCAGCGGCCTGCGCCAGCAGTTGACCAGTGCTCTGGATGCCTTCACCAGCCTCGCCAGCGATACGAATGACGAAATCCTGCTGTGCCATGATTCCTCCAGCGCCCCCATTGGCGCTCACCCCAGCCATTGCCTCTCCCGAGGTAACGCCGGGTCTGTTCAGCCTTGCGGTCGCTATTGTAACACGTTTCCTGACAAGGCATGCATCAGTCTTTACAGGGCATGCACCAGCTCGACCTGAACATCCAGGACCTCTGCCTCGGCGTGAGCCTCGACGAAGCGAACGATGCGGTTAATCATCTCGTTGGCGTGCTGCGCATCTCCCGACACGCACGCCGCGCCGATCACCGCGCGCTGCCAGAGATCCTGGTCAGCCACCTCGGCGACAGAAGCATTGAACCGCGCTCGCAGCTTCTCAACCAGCGAGCGCACCACCTGACGCTTGCCCTTCAGCGAGTGGTTGTCGTGGAGATGAAGCGTGATCGTACAGGCAGCAATGACCATAGGATGACCATCAGGATGATCATTAAAAGAATGACTAAAGAATGACTATGGAAATAGAATAAAATAACCATAAAAACATAACCATAAAACATGAAATGAGCCGTTAAAGAGTCCATACAGCGCTGCGCAACGCCCGGCGAGCAGGCGCGATATACTGCTCACCGGATATACGACCCCTGGTCACGCTTCAAGTATACGCCATCACGGCGCGTGCACGAGCGCACGAGGACAGTACGCTTGCGTCTCTCTTGCCGGTGCGCTACCCTTCTGCTAGCGCCGCCCGATCGCACCGGGTGGCCTGAACGGGCTGTGAGCCGGCGATGACTGTGAACCTGCGCGTTAATCTGGCGCCGTCCCACCCGAAAGGGCTGTGGCTGCCCAATCCGGTGATGACCGCTTCTGGCACCTTCGGCTACGGCACGGAGTATCGCCCACGGGAAGACCTGGCGCGCATCGGCGCGATCATCTGCAAAGGCACGACGCTACATCCTCGCGCCGGCCATGCGCCGCCCCGCGTGGCGGAGACGCCGGCCGGCATGCTCAACGCCATCGGCCTGCAGAACCTCGGCGTTGACGAGGTCATCCGTACTAAGGCGCCGGTCTGGGCGACCTTTCCCATCCCGGTGCTAGTGAACGTGGCGGGGGAGAGCGTCGAGGAGTACGTTGAGGTCGCCCGCCGGCTGGAAGGGGTAGCGGGCATCGCCGGGCTCGAGCTCAATGTCTCCTGCCCGAATACGGCGCGCGGTGGCATACTGTTCGGCTGCGATCCGGCCATGGCCGCAGAGGTCACGCGGGCGGTGTTGGGGGTCACAAGCCTGCCGGTCATGGTCAAGCTCACGCCCAATGTGGCAGACATACGGCCAGTTGCTGAAGCGGTGGTTCAGGCCGGTGCGCACGCCGTCTCGCTGATCAATACGCTCCCCGGCATGGCGATCGACCTGCGGGCGCGCGCGCCGTACCTCGCTGCAGGTAACGGCGGGCTCTCCGGCCCAGCGATCAAGCCGGTGGCGCTGCGCATGGTCTACCAGGTGGCCCAGGTGGTGGATGTGCCCGTCGTAGGCGTAGGTGGCATTATGAACGCCGAAGATGCATTGGAGTTCATCGTGGCCGGCGCAACGGCTGTGCAGGTAGGGACCGCCACCTTCGTGAACCCGCGGGCGCCCGTTGAGATCGCCGACGGTATACGAGCCTACCTCGAGGGACATGGCATCCATGATCTCAGCGAGCTGCGCGGCGCAGCGCTGCCGGCGACCGCGCGCCGGGAGCTCCGCCGTGCTGACTAGGAGGTCTCCCAGATCGCGGTGAGCGCGACTGCCGGCTGAGGCGTACTCGATTGTGAGCGACTAGAAGTTACTAACTATAAGTTACTATAAGTATCTGTTTGCAACTGCGCGCAACTGTTCGCCACCGTTGGAGAGCTGCTGTGACCATTGAGGATGAGGTCCTTCGCGCCTTTGAGGAGGCAGGTGCGATCAAGCGCGGCCATTTCCTGCTCTCCTCTGGCCTGCACTCGGACGTGTACTGGGAAAAGTTTGAGGTGCTGCAGTGGCCGCGCTACACCGAGCCGCTGTGCCGGCGTATTGCCAAGCTGTTTCAAGGTGACAATATCGAGGTCGTGGCCGGGCCAACGATCGGTGGCGTCGTGCTCGCGTACGCCACTGCACGGGCTCTTGACGTACGCGCCGCCTATGCCGAGGAACGCCCCGACGGCCCCGGCCGGGTCTTCCGCCGCGGCCGGGGCATCCGTCCGGGCGAGCGTGTGCTGATCGTCGATGATGTGCTCACCACCGGAGGATCGGTGCGCGAGGTGATCGCGGCTGTCGAGCAGGCAGGCGGGATCATCGCCGGGATCTGTGTGCTCGTAGACCGTAGCACCGCGCCGGTTGACCTTGGCTACCCCTGGCGTGCCCTGGCCAAAGTCACCGTGCAGAGCTGGCCACCGGCAAAATGCCCGCTCTGCCTCGCCGGAGCACCGCTCCAGAAGCTCGGCGGCACCTAGCAGCGCTCCAAGCCAAGTCTACGGCACACCCCATCCGGCGCGGATCTTCGGCGTGCGCTGGACCCACCAGCCCAGCACTAGGGCGTAGACGAGGTGTGCAATCAGGAATGACAGCCAGGAGGCCTCCTGGGCGATCCGCGGGTTGATCACCGGCAGGAAGACGAACTGGGCCCAGAACCACAGCAGCGGGCCGAGCACAATGCTCCAGGCGATAGGCGGGCCCGGCAGCGTCGGTAGCAACAGCGTGAACAGCAGGCCGATCCCCAGAGAGAGCTGAATATGCAGGATGAACCCGAGCGCCAGGAGGGAGAAATCGAACTGCGTTAGCGTCTCCTCAGAAGCATTGAGCATCGGACGTACAATCGTCGCTCCAACCAGGTTCAGCGGATACCAGGGACCCTTTCCCATCAGGATGCCGGAGAGCATGGCGACAATGGCCATGGCGACTCCGCCTAAGAAGCCGCCTGCTAGTCCGGCCGAATAGGGGTACACTTCCTTCGGGACAACGTGCTCTTCTTCGCGGTCGGCCACCTGGCCGGTCACCGTCACCTGCGACATGCTGTGTCCCCCTTTCCGAACAGAACGAGCCTACATAAACTACAAGTGGCAAGTAGGGAGGGAGACTGCTCGCTGTTCTCCACCCCTTGCCAGTCCCTACCCGGAATTCTATCATCGCAGGACGGTGCCGCTACACATCCGGGCGCCGTCTTCACTGGTCAGCCACGGAGCCGTCAGCCCGGATGGGGGTGGCGAGGGAGCGCAGCCGCGCCGGATAGCGCTCCAGCGCGGCATGGTTCAGTTCGACGCCGATGCCGGGCGCATCCGGGACAATCAGATAGCCCTTCTCCAGCCGCAGCGGCTGCCGGACGATCTCGCTCTTCGGCGGCCGGTCCTCTCCAGTGTATTCCTGGAGGGTGAAGTTCGGAATGCAGGCGTCAAGCTGGACGCAGGCAGCCGTGCTCACCGGGCTGAGTGGATTATGCGGGATGACCCCGACATGGTAAGACTCCGCTACCGCCGCGATCTTCTTACAGTGGGTGAGACCGCCGGCCAGGCAGACATCTGGACGGATGTACGCCGCGCCGCCACGCTCGAGTAACTCGCGAAACTCAAAGAGCGTGTGCAGACGCTCGCCGGTCGCAATAGGCACTGGGCACTGCGCCGCCACCGCGGCCATGCTCTGCACACTATCGGGCAGGATAGGGTCTTCATAGAAGAGCGGCCGGAACTTCGCCAGCTCCTGCGCCAGGGCAATGGCCTCGGCTGGCGAAAGCCGCCGGTGAATCTCGATGCAGAGGTCGGCATCCTTGCCGACAGCCTCGTAGACCGCTGCGCAGCGCTGCACGATCGCATCAAGCAGCGCTTGGTACGTGAGATTCCAGTACTCGCGGGGGAACGGCGTAAAGCGCACCGCAGTGAAGCCGGCCTGGACCGCCTGGCGGGCGCTCTCGGCCAGCTCTTCCGGAGTCCCGCCTCCGATATGGATGTACACCCGCGCCTTGTCGCGGCAGCGCCCACCGAGGAGCTGGTGTGCTGGCGCGCCGTAGTGCTTGCCGGCGATATCCCACAAGGCAATGTCGATGCCGCCGAGCGCTCCGCTGATCGCCGCGCCGCGGAAGTGCGCGTTCCGGTAGAGGTATTGCCAATGATGCTCGATCTTAAGCGGGTCCTGTCCGATGAGGTATTGCTTGAATGAATCAATCACCGCGCGGGCTGCCTGCGGATAGCCCCATAGCCCGGCCTCACCGACGCCGGTAATACCTGTATCGGTCGTAATCTCGACGAACAACCAGCGGTCGCCCACCTGAAAGGTCTCGATCTGCTCGATACGCATGTGCCCGCTCCCTTAGTCATCCCTGGGCAGCTCTATACCGGCCAGGGCCCGCTCCAGGCGAGCCTGGCGCAGAGCCAGGGTGAGGTCGCCGCGCGTGCGTTCAAGGATGCCACGCACGTTATCGGTCGTGCGGCGTAGCCCGCCGGTGACGGCCTCGGGGTAATCGACCGTGATCAAGAAGCTGTAGATATCCTCCATTATCTGGAGAATCGACTCGCAATGCTCGTCCTGGCCCACCCGTAGGCGGTCCAGGATATGGCGCCGGAGCTCGCCCACAGCTTCGCCCAGGCCATTCAGGTACGGCGCCACCTCGACGCCGAGTTCGTCGGGCCCGGGGATCGGCTGCCGCCGCACGAGCAGTGACACAATCACCGCCTCGGTGAACTCCTTCTGGGCATCCTGGGCGAAGCCAGAGAAGTAGAGATCGGGATGCTCAGCCAGGTCGGCTTTGATCTGTTCGTTGAGCGCCCGCGCCTGCTCGATCAATCGTTGCGCTGCCTCGTGCTCACCGCGGTGCACGGCTCGAATAGCATTTGCTGAGGTCCGGATAAGCTCGCGCGAGTGCGCCAGCGTGCGCTCCCGGGCCTCGTGCTTCGCCTGCATCGCCTGCAAGACGTGTGCGCTGATGCTCTCCAGGTTAATGTCGATCATGCTCCGTCAGAATAGCCGGTGACGCGGTTGCTCACCCGCGACTGACACTCTATCCGACAGGTTCAGGCACGCTCCGCCGGGGGCACGTGGGAGGAATTCCCGGACGGCACGCCGTTCCTGGGTGCAGCCCCGGGCGCCGCGGCCAGCACGGTGCGCAGCTCTCGGTACGGCTTGACGATCAGCGCGCGCACCACCTGCCGGGCATGATCCCGCACCGGGATCATGTTGCGGGGACCCCAGCACGCCTGGGTCTCGCGCGCCTGGATAGCCCGGGCCAGGTCCTCCACCGTTGTACCGGCGAAGTACGTTACTGCGCCGCCGATGCCGAGCAAGTGGTGGGCATCGCTACCACCAAGCTCAGCGAGGCGGAAGATATTGTGGTTGAAGGTGCGTAGCTTCTTTTCGCTGTAGCGTGCCCCGATCGAGGCATTACACACCTCGAGTGCGTGCACGTGCGCCTTGCGTTCGACCAGGCCGCGGATTTGGCTATAGCCAGCGCTGGGCGTCCAGATACTGGTGGGATGCGGGAAGGCAATGATCCCGCCCAGCGCATGAACCTCCTCGATGAGGCGCTCAAAGCGCTGGAAGCGCCGGAACGGCCGCTCTGGGTATGGGGGTTTGAAGAAATAGACCAGCACATGCCGGCCGAGGAACGCGCTGACCTCTGTCCCGAACACCACGCGAATGCGGCAGCCGGGGTGGCGTTCGATCCAGTCCAGCGCCTGGTACGCCCCCTCGATCCGGTCGTGGTCGGTGATGGCAATCACGTCGAGATCGGTCTCGTGCTCGACGTAGTCCATGATCTCCGGCACCGTGGCCAGCCCATCGCTCACGGTGCTGTGAATGTGCAGGTCGGCCTTCCCCAATCGTCACTCCTCCCAGTTTGCGGCCCGGTGAGGACCCAGTATGTACCCGGTATGGTTATGTAGCGAGTGCTCTCTACCAAAGGACTACGAAGACCGATTTCAGACCTACTGAAGATCAGACCTACTGAAGATTTGAGACCTAACTTTTGAGACCTAACTAATGACGCGGTAGCCGAGCCTCGGCGCTCTGCCAGCACTAGGGGTTTCTTGCCAGGGGGCTGCATCCCTCCCGATACACAATTTTACTGATCATTTCGGTGCCGCGGCGTCCCTACGCGATGGCGCTGCCCCACCGGTCCTCGTCCATGCGCCCATGCATCAAAGTGTAGCATGCAGCCCGGCCGGGTCCAATGGGCATAGCGCTCCTGCCGGCTTGCGCGATGAAACGCCCATGCTACAATGCCTCGTCTAGATGGTGAGGTTGCAGCGCCATACTATGGATAAGGCGGCATCAGGATATGGCAGCACGAATCGAAACAGCGGGGACAGCATCCACGCCCGTTCTGCTCGCCTTGGACCTCGGCACGACGACGTGCCGCTGTCTCCTGTTTGACCTCGCTGGGCAGTCGCTCGCCGAGGCCGCCTGCGAGACGCTGGCGCGCCATCCTCAGCCGCGCTGGGCGGAGGTCGATCCTGACCGCTGGTGGGACAATGTCTGCCTGGTGACGCGTCAGGCGCTCCAGCGCTGGGGCGGTGATCCCCACCGTATCGCTGCCGTGGGCCTCGCCGGGCTGATGCATGCTCCAGTGCTGCTCGGCCACGACGAACGCCCGGTGTTTCCGGCGATGCTGTGGATGGACCAGCGCTGTGCACCGGAGGCCGAGTGGATGCGCCGTGAGCTCGCGCCCCTCCTCGAGCGTGCGCTGGGCAACGTGCGGGCGAGCACGACGGTGACTGCTCCCAAGCTGCGCTGGCTCGCCGTACACCGGCCAGACGTGCTGGCTGCCACCCATGTGGTGCTCCTGCCCAAAGACTATATCCGTTTTCGCCTGACCGGCCACCTCGGCACCGACCCTTCCGATGCTGGGGGCACAGGGATGTACAGCCAGGCCGCCGGGGGCTGGGCTATCGAGCTCGCCTTGGCGCTGGGCCTGCGCCAGGAGCAACTCCCTCCCATTGTGCCCTCGACGGAGGTCGCCGGGCGGGTGACCCGAGAGGCGGCAGAAGCCACCGGCCTGGCTGAAGGTACGCCGGTGGTGACTGGGATGAGCGATGTGCGGGCGACGATCACTGGCGCCGGACCCTTCGCCCCCGGTGAGGCCTGCCTGTATCTGGGCACCGCCGCATGGATCACCGTGCCGCAGCCGGCCCCTGGCGCAGCGCGGCGGAGCTTCGGCTCGACCTCGACGACCGGCGCGGCCGTGCGCTGGATGGCGCATCTCCTGGAAGGCGACGACGCTGATCGCAGCCCCGCCGCGGCATACGCCCGGCTTACTGCGCTGGCCGAGCAGGCGCCGCCCGGGGCGGGGGGCCTGCTCTTCCTGCCGCACCTGATGGGCGAGCGCGGCTTCCGCCCGCACCCCCAGGCGAGCGGCCTGCTCTTCGGCCTCTCGCTGGCCCATGGCCGCCCGCATCTCGCCCGCGCCGTGCTCGAGGGCACCGCGCAGAACCTGCGCGCGACCATCGAGCACGCTGGCATGCCGCCGCCACCGGTGATCATCGCCGCCGGTGGCGGAGCGCGCAGCCGCCTGTGGTGCCAGATCATTGCCGACACGACCAGCTGTCGGCTCGAAGTGCCGCGTGTCGTTGAGGCCGGCGCGTTGGGCGCGGCGATCTGCGCCGCAGTCGGCGTCGGCCTGTACCCCGATGTCGAGGCGGCCGCCCGGCACATGGTTCGCCGGGAGCACCACTATGCGCCCGATCCGGCGCAGCATGCCCGCTACAGCCGCCTGTACCGCCTCTGGCTGGACCTGGAAGAACGGGTGCAGGAGTTCTACGGCGCGCTTGCGTAAGGGCCTACCGCCGACATTGCCTGTCTGCATGCTATGCAAGGGGAAAGCGGCAGAAGGAGCCTGCCCCTTCCTACGCCAGCGCAGGGACACCCAGCCAGGGGGGCCGCGGTGCGCCGACGGCTTTTAAGTGCGCGGCGTACAGGAAGCGGTAGACGTCGTTGCAGTAGAACTGGGGGAACGGCTTCACCGGCAGGCTTTCTTCAAAGCGCTGCATCACCAGCTCGGCCGTCGCCGCATCCATGCCTGAGGCAACTTCATAATCAAAGTAGAAGCCTAGATCCGCATCCGGCCGCTCGATGATCTTGGTGATGCCGTAGAGCCACGGGAAGGTGTGCGCCGGAGCGTAGCGCTCCAGCAGGAAGGTGCCGAGCGCCGCGGAGTTGATGTACTCGGCGTTCTCGTACAGGAAGTTCACAGTCTGCTGCGCGTCTTCGATCGTCTCTCCCGGAAAGCCGAAAAAGAAGAACGTGTGGTTCCAGATGCCCGCGGCCGTGCTGTCCGGTAGGATGCGCCGGATGACCTCCAGCCGCGTGCCTTTCACCATGCGGTCCATGATGCGCTGCGAGCCGGCCTCCAGACCGAACAGCAACATGCAGCAACCGCCGCGGCTCATCGCCTCCAGCAGCTCACGCGTGTAGGTCTTCTCGAAGCGCGCGCAGCCGCCCCAGAAGATCGGCGCTCCTTTGGCCTCTAACCGCGGCGAGAGCTCGCGCATGAGGCGCGGAGTCAGCGCCTCGTCCACGAAGAAGATGTGCCGGCAGCCATACTTTTCGAGCAGTAGCAACATCTGCCGCTCGAGCGTCTCACTGCGCTGCTGGCTAAACGCCTCCGGCTCGCCGTAGCCTACGTTGCAGAAGGCGCACTTCCCGAAGTAGCAGCCCCGTGTGGTCGCTAGCGGTAGCACCAGATCAGCGGCCAGATACTTATCCAGCGGCAGGCCGTCGAAGTCGGGCGCCGGCAGGTCCTGGAGCCGCGCTTGCTCCTGCCGCTCGGTGATGCGCACCCGCGCTCCATCGAAGTAGATCAGGTTCGGCACCTCCTCCAGTGCGCTCCCTTCGTGCACAGCACGGCAGAGCCGGTAGAGCGGCTCCTCACCATCGAACACCACAGCACTGTCGAACAGCCGGAACATCTGTGGCAGTGCAGGAAGCTGCTCGCGCCAGATACTCGCCATCGGGCCGCCGATCGTCACATGGGCCCGCACCCCCGAGCGCTTGACCAGGTGGGCGATGGTGAGCCCCGGGATAACCTGGTTCACTGAAGGGATGGAGATGCCGACCACGTCGGGCTGCTCGCGCAGGACGTCGGGCACCACCATCTCCTCGAACAGCTCGATAAACATATTCTGGCTGCGATCCTCCACAGCCTGGAGGATCGCCTTGGAGGAGTCGGCGCGGTACGCAGAGTCATAGCCCTGGAGGTGCAGCGTCGAGGGATAGTACGGCAACGAGGCGAGCTGTAGCGCTTGGATCATCGTCTCAAACGCCGGCAGGCTGCGCGGTCCGTCATAAAAGGCATGGCTCTTGATGACTTGCTTAGCCCCCTCGATCTGCCTGGCCAGGGCCGGGCCGTTCGCCAGTGCCCAGTGCCAGAGCTCCCAGGCCGGTGTGCCGCTCCTCGGCCGCCGCTGCCGCAGGCGCTCCAGGCTCCGGAGTAGATAGTCGCGGGTGAGGATACGATCGAACACCTCAGCGTTCAGATCGCGCTGGATCACCTGGACGCCGCGCTCACGCAGGTACGCCGCCAGCGATGGCAGAGCCAGATGCGGCATCGCCGGGGTCCAGTTCGGGGGGAAGAAGAGCATCACCTTTATAGCCTCAGCCTTTATAGCCTCAGCCTTCATAGAGACGTGCCTTTCTGTCGCCCGCGCAGCCGGCGGCTACCCGCACCAGCGCCCCCGACCGCGGCGCTATACGACCCGCTCGAGCAGATAGCCTGTGGCGAGCATACCTGCTTCGATTAGTATAACGCGCAACGCCCGTCGCGCCAGCAGCCCTTCCCCGGCAGAGCGGCGGTACCACTCCTCCGTCGCGACGACGAGCACGATCCAGATCAGGGCGAACAGCAGGACGATGGCGTTGTTGAACGCGCCGAACCTCCACTTGTCCAGGCGCAGCCGGATGTAGAGCTCCAGGAGTACGCTACGCCAGACCAGCATATTTGCCGTGGCCAGCGCCATGGTCACGATCCAGGCCACGTACACGCCCAGCACTGCTGCAGCCGACCCGGCAACGTGCTTAAGCGAACGCAGCGAACGAAGGACAGCCGGCATGTGGTCCGGCCGCGTACGCTGCATCTCCTGATCCAGGGAGGAACGCATGGTACCGCCTGTCATAGACGAGTTCACGCTCCGGTCCCCTGCGCCGGCAGTAGTGCCTGGTCGTTCGCCTGATCGCCATCCCGTAGCGTGCCGGCGGCTCCTGGCCGGCTCTCCGCATCTGCCCTCAAGCGTGCCACGCATGCCGGCACAGGCGTGCCGAGCGTGTCGCTACACAGCCACGCCTTGGAGCTGGAGCTCCTCGGCGCGGTGGCAGGAGACCAGACGGCCCGGCTGCACCTCACGCAAGGGCGGCGTTTCAACCCGGCAGCGCTCAACAGCATACGGGCAGCGCGGATGGAAGTAGCACCCGCTCGGCGGATTGGCCGGACTGGCCACCTCGCCCTTGAGAATAATCTGCTTGCCGCGGTAGCGCGGATGTGGCTTCGGCACTGCCCCCAGCAGCGCTTCGGTATAAGGATGCAGCGGCTGGTGAAAGACCTGCTCGGTCTCCCCGACCTCGACCAGCTTACCGACATACATGACCGCCACGCGGTCGCTGATATGCTCGACCACGCTCAGATCGTGCGCCACGAACAGGTAGGTCAGGTGGAACTGCTCTTGCAGGTCCTGCAACAGGTTCAGGATCTGCGCCTGGATCGAGACGTCCAGCGCCGACACTGGCTCGTCGCAGACCACGAGTTGAGGGTGCAGCGCCAGGGCGCGAGCGATGCCAATGCGCTGGCGCTGGCCTCCGCTGAAGGCATGCGGATAGCGCACCATATATTCAGGGCGCAGCCCCACTACGCGCAGCAGCTCGGCCACGCGGTCCCGGAGCTCTGAGCCCTTCGCCACGCCGTGCACCAGGAGCGGCTCACCGACGATCTGGAGGAGCGTCATGCGCGGGTTTAACGACGAGTACGGGTCCTGGAAGATCATCTGCACGTTGCGCCGCACCTGCTTCATCTGTTTCTTATCGAGCGAGGGGATATTCACCCAGCCCAGGTGCGGATCGTTAAAAAGAATCTCCCCCGCTGTGGGTTCATACCCGCGCATGATCAGACGGGCAGTGGTCGTCTTCCCGCAACCGCTCTCGCCCACCAGGCCCAGCGTCTCGCCCCGGCGGATGCGAAAGCTCACGCCATCTACGGCACGCACCTGGCCCACGATGCGGCCGAAGAAGCCCTTCTTAATCGGAAAGTATTTCTTCAGATCTTTCACAACCAGGAGTTCATCGTTCGGCCGGGCCGTGGCAGCAGGCTGCACGGCTTCGGTCTGGACGGTCATTTGTCGAGCTCCATGGCACGGCTACAACGCGCCCAGTGGTTCACTCCCACCTGGAGGTACGGTGGTTCATCACAGATGCCTTGTTTGTAAAAGGGACAGCGCGTGTGGAAGGCGCAGCCAGGCGGGACCGAGAAGGGGTCCGGCACCATGCCCTCAATGGCTTCGAGCCGGGTGCGCGATTTCCTGCCCAGCTTGGGGATCGAGCGCAGCAAGGCCCGCGTGTAGGGATGCCGCGGGTTATCGAATAGCTCCTCGACCGGCGCCTGCTCGACCTCCTTACCCAGGTACATCACCACGACGTCATCGGCCATCTCGGCGATGACGCCCAGGTTGTGTGTGATGATCATGATCGCCATGCCGAAGTCGCGCTGGAGCTCCCGCATGAGCGCCAGGATCTGCGCCTCCGTGGTCACGTCCAGCGCTGTGGTCGGCTCATCGGCAATGAGCAGGCTTGGCCGGCATGAGAGGGCAATCGCGATGACGGCTCGCTGGCGCATGCCGCCGCTGAGCTGGTGCGGATAGCGATCGATCACCTGCTCCGGCTGGGGTAGGCCAACGCGGGCAAGCATGTCAATGGCACGCGCCCGCGCCTCCCGCTTGTTAACTTTCTGGTGCAGCATGATCACTTCGCAGATCTGGTGGCCGATGGTATGCACCGGACTCAAACTCGCCATCGGCTCCTGGAAGATATAGGCGATCTCATTGCCGCGGATCGAGCGGATCTCCTCGCCCGTCGGATCAAGCTTGGTCAGGTCGATCTGCTCGGTGATCGTGCTGCCATCGCGGCGCCGGCGACGGTAGTAGATGATCTCTCCACCGACGATCTTGCCGGGCCGCGGCACGATGCGCAGGATCGACTGCGCAGTGACGCTCTTGCCGCAGCCCGACTCCCCCACGATGCCGAGCGTGCGGCCGCGGAACACCTCAAAGCTGACGCCGTCCACTGCGCGGACAGTACCTTCATCGAGGAAGAAGTAGGTTTTCAGGTCTCGCACCTCGAGCAGCAGGTCCGGCGAGGTGCTGCGTGTCGCATGTGCCATTGTGCTACCGTCCATCGCTACCGTCTATCGCTACCGTCCATCGCTACCGTCCATCGCTACCGTCCATATGGATCTGCTGCGTCGCGCAGGCCATCACCCATGAAGTTGAACGCCAGGATCACGATCACCACCGCAGCGCCGGGCAGCAGCAGCCAGGGGGAGAAGGCGACGGTCTGCACGTTCTGCGCTTCTTGCAGCAGCACGCCCCAGCTAATCACTGGCGGGCGCAGCCCCAAGCCCAGAAAGCTCAGGGCAGTCTCACTCAGGATCATGTTCGGGATCGCCAGGGTGATCGAGGCGATGATATGGCTGAGGAAACTCGGCACCATATGCCGGAAGATGATGCGCGCCTCGCTGCACCCGCAGAAACGCGCCGCCATGACGAAGTCCTCCTCGCGCAGGGAGAGGAAGCGGCCGCGCACCACCCGCGCCAGGCCGGTCCATCCGAGGAGCGACAGGATGACCGTGATCCCGAAGTACACGTACTCTGGCGGCCACTTGGGCGGCAGCGCCGCCGCCAGCGCCATCCACAACGGGATCGTCGGCAGCGTGCGAATAAATTCGATCACCCGCTGGATGATGTTATCGACCATGCCGCCGTAGTAGCCGGAGATGCCGCCCAGGATGATGCCGAAGATCAGGCTCAGGGCCACGCCGACTAGGCCGATCGAGAGCGAGATGCGCGCCCCATAGACGATGCGGGAGAGCATGTCACGACCCAGTCGGTCCGAGCCGAGCAGGAAGAACGGCACCTCGCGTGCATCCGGGCCGAGACCGATCAGATGGCGGTCCATTTCCCAGATGCCCCACAGCTTGTAGCGGTCCCCCTGGACGAAGAAGTAGATCGGATACCACTGCGAATGGTCGGGAGTATAGGTAATGCGCAGCGTCTCGGGATCGCGGGTGGGGATCAGCCCGTACACGCCCGGCCACCACGTAAAGTTGCCATTGTGGTCGAAGAAACTGATCCCCTGCGGCGGGGCGTAGCGGTAGCTTGACGACAGCTTGTCCGGATCCGCCGGAGCGACGAACTCGCAGAACAGCGCGATGAAGTAGAAGAAGGCCACGATCACCGTGCTGACGACGGCCAGGCGGTGCTTGCGAAAGCGCCACCACATTAGCCGCCACTGCGAGGCTACGTAAACTTTCGATTCGCCGGTCAACTCGGCGCCCGCCGGCTTGGCGACCGGCAGCGCCGGTGCGGTGGACTGCGCGCTCATGTTGCCTCACTCACCGATTACAGGTCAGGGCTGGAGCACGGCCGCTTCGTGTGTATACATATAACTGCATCTAAATTAACAATCTTAATAATGATTAAGATATATGCGAATGAGCATTATGTCCACAATACTTACTCAAAGCGGATGCGCGGATCCAGCCAGGCCAGCAGGAGATCCGAAATAAGCGTCCCGATAATCGTCAGGGTGCCGAGCAGCAGGATAAACGCGCCGGCCAGGTACATATCCTGGGATTGCAGCGCTCGCAAGAGCAGCGGCCCGGCAGTCGGCAGGCTGAGCACAACAGAGATAATGGTGCCGCCGTTGACCAGGCCCGGCAGCGCCCAGCCGGCGGTGCTGACGAAGGGATTGAGCGCCACCCGCACCGGATACTCCAGGATCAGCCGCCACTCGGGCAGGCCGCGGGCGCGCGCCGAGTTCACATACGGTTTATGGAGCTCATCGAGCAGGTTGGCCCGCATCGTACGGATCAGCCCGGCAGTCCCTTCCATCCCCAGGATGATCATCGGGATCCATAGATGCTGGATCATGTCGGCGACCTTGGCCATGCTCCACGGCGCATTGCGGTACTGCTCCGAGAACAGCCCGCCCACGTCCTGACCGAAGTACGCGAAGGCGACCCACATCAGCACCAGCGCCAGCATGAAGCCGGGGATACCCAGGCCCACGAAGCCGATCGCCGTGAACAGGTAATCGAGCTTCGAGTATTGGTGCGTCGCCGAGTAAATGCCGATCGGAATAGCCAGCAGCCAGGTAAACAGCAGCGTCGAGGTGGTCAGCACCAGGGTCAGCCCCATCCGCTCCCAGATAAGCTGTGAGACCGGCATCTTCCACTCGAGCGAGAGGCCGAAGTCGCCGCGCAGTAGAATGCCGCTGATCCACTTGAAATACTGCACGTAGACCGGCTGGTTCAGCCCGTACGCCTCCTGCAGGGCCCGAAGCTGTTCATCGCTAATCCGTTCGCCCATCTGCGCGAGGACCGCGGCATAGTTGGTGAGAAAATCGCCTGGAGGGAGCTGGATGAGAATAAACGCCACAAGCGACGTGACAAAGAGCGTCGGGATCGTCAGCAGCAGCCGCCGGATGACGTAGTGGAACATGCGCTCCTCAAACTAGGCCTCCTCCCTCCGGCACCTGGCTGATGGCGCACCGGAGGGAGGAGACGCGGTGCGAAGATATCGTCGGCCGGCGAGCGCCGGTCAAGCGTATCAACGCTTGATGATGAAGAACTGCTGTGGATTGATCAAACCATAGTCGCGCAGCGTATCGTCGGCGATGTAGCCCTCGCCCACGTTCTTGAAATTGTTGGAGACAATCATCGGGGCCACCTTCTCGCCCACTACGCCGATGGCCCAGGGATGCTTCTTATGGATGTTCAGGATCTCCTGGAAGAGCGCGTTCCGCCTGGCCTCGTCCGGCTCGACCTGGACCCGGTCCCAGAGCTGCCAGATCTGGCGGATAGGATGGTTGGCCGGCGGCTCCTCCCGCTTGTACGGCGAATTAGCATACCAGTGGCCGTACGTCGGCGCCCACGGGCCGTCGTCGATGGTGCCGAGCCAGCGACCGGGGTCGGCCTTCACCACGGAGCAGCGGTCGAAGCCCCAGAAGCCGATCTCGATCTCGCCGTTATGCACGTGCTGCTCGTAGAGCGTGCGCTCGACGTACCGCACCGTGGTCCTGACTCCGATGGCGTTCCAGTACTTCTTCACCAGCTCATGCGCATCGTTCTCCGGCGAACCAGGGCCGCTGGTGTGCTCGATGGTCACCTCGAGGACCTTGCCGTCCGGCCGCCGGCGCGTGCCATCCGGGTTCCTGGTCAGGCCAAGCTTATCGAGGAGCTCGTTCGCCTTCTGCGGGTTGTACTCGGTCCAGACCTTCTCTAACTCCGGATCGTACTCCGGCGAGCCTGGCACCGGCGAGGCTTGGCGTGGCTTGCCCAGGCCGTTCCACACCAGATCATTGATCTCCTGCCGGTTGATAGCGATGGAGAGCGCCTGGCGGAACTCCGGCGTATCAAAGAGCTGTGCCAGCACTGGGTCGGGGCAGTTAATGTTCGGGAAGTAAGCATCGGTGCTGGCAGCACGCCACTTGAACACCTTATAGCCGCCCTTGCTTTCGTTCTCTTTGTAGAAGGTATAGGCGCCGGTGCTCATGTGGCGCATCTGCATGTCGATCCTCCCGCCGGCCACCCACAGCTTGAGCACCTCATCGTTGTCAAAGAAGGAGTGCTCGATCGTGTCGATGTAGGGGAGCTGGTTCCCCTCGATATCCACCTGCCAGTAGAACGGGTTACGCTCCATCACCACGGGATCGGCCGGCGTGGGCTTGGCGATCTTCCAAGGCGTGATCACCGGCAAGTCTGGATTGAGGAACCAGAAGGCGATGGGGCCCTGCATATCGCCGGCGGTGCCCCACAGGGCATCCCAGTTCGCCAGCTTTCTGTCGGCGGCAAGCTTGCGCAGCTCCTCCACGTTGGTGTACTTGGGATGGAACTTTTTCAGATATGCCGCCGGCAGGATAAAGGCACCCATGCCGGGCACGCCTGTGCCGCTCTTGGCCACCTGAATCGGCAGCAACGGATTCGGCAGCGGATACTTGAGCTTAAATGTATATTTATCGACGATGTTGAGCTGGGCTACCTGAGTCTCGTTGCCAACCCGCTGGCGGAGCACCGCAGTCGGGTTGGGCACGATCTCTTTGTAGAGCTGCACATCTTCGTACCAGAAGCGCACATCCTCAGTGGTCACCTCGGTTCCGTCGGACCACTTCAGCCCCTTACGCAGATAGAAGGTAAACTCCGAACCGTCAGCACTCTGTTCCCACTTCTCGACGACGTTGGCGGTCAGCCGGATGGTGTTCGGATCGGGCGCGTCCCACTCGATCGCCTGCTCTTCCAGCAGCTTCGTCGGCCCCCAGCGGTCCGAGAGCCCCCGATAGGCGCGCCGCCACGTGCCGCCATACTGCCCCACCTGCTCCAGCGGCTTGATCACCCGCGGGTTCTGGGGCAGCCGTTGCTCCACCGGCGGCAGCTTGCCCTGCCGCACCAGCTCTGCCAGCTGTGGCGCCTCCTTGAACTTGGTGGGCATCGGCAGCTGTTCGGCCCCCGACTGTCCCTGGGACACGGAGACCTGCCCGGATGCACCCGGCCCGGTGCTTGGACCCGCGCCACCGCCCATGGCCCCCGGCCCGCGCGGACGAGCCGGCCCGCAGGCAGCTACTCCACCAGCAGCTGCGGCCATGGCACAGGCGCGAAGAAAGCGGCGACGTGCAGATTTCAATGTCACCACAGCTTCACCTCGTCGTGCGAACCTACTAGATCAATACACACGTGCTTGCCACGCAGCACAGGGCAGGCCATGCCGGCACGTGATCACGCGCCAGGGCCCGCCGGGGGCAGAAGTGCTCTGACTATAGCACAGAACACCTAGGTACTTCAAGCCAGCACCGGCTTCCCGGCTACAATTTCTCTAAAAGAATACTGAAAGCCCCTTCGAAGGCTCCTTTGTGCTAGGCTTCCTGCGTGCGGCCAGCGCGTAGACAGGAGGCTGTCGAACCGGAGGTGCACGTGGCTGGAGTTCCAGAGCGCCCGACCTTCACCGGGCTGGTGGTCTATCGTGACCTGACCTACCGCTTCTCTTTCTTCTACCCTGAGGGCTGGCACCAGTTTGAACTCCAGGTCGAGGGCGGCCACGGCGTCGCCTTCTCGCCGTCGCCCGACAACATCACCACCAGCTTCTCGGTCGAGGCCAGAGACCTCGGCACGCCTGTGACGGAAGCCGACCTTCCGGAGCTCCGGCGAGGCTGGCGCGCCGGCCTGCGCCGCTTGCCCCATGTGACGCTCGAGCATCAGGAGGACTACGCGATCGGCGGCCTGGTTGGGTTAGAAGCGCGCTACACCTTCCGCGACGGTGAGACTGAGCGCAAGCGCTGGGTGCGCCTGCTGTACCAGGGGTCGACCCAGGTGCGGCTCGTGGCTCAAGGCGCTACCATCGAGGCGTTCGACTACTGGCTGCCGATGTTCACCCAGTCGATGCGCACCTTCAAGTTCGGCGACTGGTGGGCCGAGGCCATCGGTAAAGAGTGGCTCCCGTCGCTCCAGGTACCCCAGGAGGACACCGAAGACCCGCCCCAGTAAGCCCCGGCATCATGCGGCATACAGACGCGCCGGCATGGCCTGGGCACGGCGGCGAGAGGCCAGCAGGCTTGCCGGCGCCTGCGGCGCCGGGGCATCCTGGCGAGCGGGACGCGTCGCGGTGCCCTGCTGGAGGGCAGCTGCGCTCCAGTGCCGCCCGCACTGGAAGCAGACATAATCCGGCGAATCCTCCCAGGTCATCGCCCGTTCCTGCACCAGATCACCGCCACACCGTGGACAGGCACGCAGCAGCCACATCGTGTCATCACCTCCCGTGCAGGTACCGGCATCGCCGGCTCTGCTGGTTTCACCAATCCGCGCAAACAATCATCTGCTGCGCGCTGTTTGGCCGGTGCAAGAAGCGCGTCGGAAGAGAGTAAGAAACGGCACGCTGAGGGGACGTGCCGCTTCGCGCGGCCGGCTGCCCAGGGCGATGCCTAGGCGTCCTCGTTCTCGCGTCCCAGGATGAACTTGAGGAAGTGCATAGTCAGCCCAGGGCTGGTGAGGACCCGCGGCTCGTTACGAAAGGCGGGGTCGGGGTACCAGATATAGCGCGGATGGCCGTAAAAGCCGTACACGCTATTGCCTTCCCAGGCTCCGTCGATCGGGTTGCGCGGGTCGCCGGTAATGAAGTACTCGAACAGCTTCCCCTCGGGGCCGGGCCAGGGCTTCGTGCCCACAAAGCCCGGCGGCACGTCGCCGGCGGCAAACCATACCGTTGCCTTCACATGCCAGCGATCCGGCACCAGTGGGTCAGGGCCCATCACCAGCCGGAATTTGTAGGCCGGATAGCTCCAGATCTCCTCGCCCTGGTCACGAAAGCTGACTACGAACGCCTTCTGCTCCTGGCCGATCCAGCGTAAAAGCTGACGGTGAAAGTCGGCCGGGTTGACCTTCTCGCTATCGGAACCGTAGATCCATAGCGCACCGTCGGCAAAGTGGTAGGCCGACAGCAGGCCTTTCTGCTCCGCCACGCCGAAGACGATCCCGGCAATGGTGCGTGGCTGGACCGGCTCGGGCTCCAGCACTGCCGCGGCGGCCCAGCCGTTGCAATGCCCTGCCCAGTTGAGCTTTGCGCCAGTGAAGCGGTTGTTGGCCAGCTCCCACTCGCGCGTCCGTGGGTTCGGCGCGCCCGTGTACGTCACGAAGCGATCGTAGCGATCCAGCGGCCCGTTCGGGTCGTAGAGCTTCGGACCCGGCACCGCCGGGTTTGATGGCCACCACCAGCCCGACCACGGCTTGCGCGCCGCCTCGCCAGTGATCAGTGGAGAGTCCTCCGGCTCGAACACTTCTCTGGGCAGCAGCCCGCTCTCGCGGGCGACCTCGCCCACGCTCGCCATGGTGATCTCCCCCGCCTTCGCCCACGGCATGTCCTGCTTCCATTGCTGGAGCGCCCCGCGCTGGAAACGCAGCACCACCGCCGGGCCGGTATCTTTCGGCGGCGCAGCCGGCAGGCCGAGCAGGTTCACCGGATCGAACAGTGAGAAGTATCGCTGCCGGAATGGCGGGAACGGATCGAGGTACGCGCTATACCGGAGCTGTGCCAGCTCCTCCCAGGGCTTACCTCCTTCGCCCTCGACAGGCACGAACGCGGGGATGCCCTTCGAGGCCTCTAGCCAGCCATCAGCATTGATGGCGTGGAGCATATCCAGGATCGGCGCAGCTATGGCACGGCGCGCTCCCGCATCCCACATCAGCACTGCCTTCTGGAACGCCTGCATCACCGTGCCGTCGAGGAAAAAGCGCCGGGAGATCGGATATCCCAGCACACCCGGTCCGCCCAAGCGGCGGTACTCGTCCCACAGAGGGATGCCGCCTTCGTTGGTAACGCTGAAGCCTACTGCATACGGCCCGCGCCCCTCCGGCTGCACCGCAGCCTGGGTGTAGAACCGCCCGGTGATGATGTCGAAGTCCGGCTCCGGCGCCGGTTCCCGCTCGACCTGCTCAAGTGGCGCGGCCTCCAGGAGCGGCACCGGCGCGGACGGGATGGCTATGGAAAGGAGCACCAGCAACGCCAACGCGGCGAGAAACCACCGCCCGAAGGCCTGCGGTGAATAGTAGGTATTACTGAAGGATCTCTGGCCTGCACGGGAGCCTCGCATCATGGGTACCTGCTACCCTGAGAGCTTGGGAGTGTCTCAAGAAACGTTAGAGGAATAGGCCTGAAGAATCGTACGAGTGCAACCCACAGGGAGATTGTCAACGCACCCGGCCATCCGCGACGTCTACCCACCCGTCGGCATGAACTGTAAATCTTTATCTTCTTTGATCTTTCTATTGACAATTTACCACTGATGAATGCCCCGTTACGGCTCTTTCGTGGGGTCGCTCTCCTGGCCGAGCAGGCGCCGGATCAGCGGGTCTGCCACCGCCTCGATTGAGGCGGCCAGGAAGCCGCCGTCCACCACCAGGTTATGGCCGAGCACGTAGGAGGCATCATCGGAGGCCAGGAAGAGCGCGGCCTTGGCGATGTCGATCGGCCGGCCCACGCGCCCAATTGGATAGATCGACTCGCGCAGCCGGGCGTACTCAGGGTTGGCGAAGAACGACTCCTCCGCCACCTCGGTCACGATCATGCCGGGGCAGATGGCGTTCACGCGAATGCCATGCCGGCCCCACTCCACGGCCAGCACCCGCGTCAGCGCGCTGACCCCGCCCTTCGCCGCGTCGTAGACCACCGAGGTCGGATAGCTGGTGAACGCGTGCACAGAAGAGATGTTGATGATCGAGCCACCGCCGACCTTGAGCATCTCCGGAATGGCGTACTTGGCGCCCAGGTACATCGCCTTCAGACAGACGGCGATGGCCCGATCCCACACCTCTTCGTCCAGCTCGGTGACGCGCGCTCGGCGCGACCAGTAGGCGTTATTGACCAGAATGTCGAGCCGCCCGTACCGCTCGACCGCCGTGTCCACCATGCGCTTAACGTCCGCGGCGATCCCGACATCGGTGCGCAGGAAGCTGGCCTCACGACCCCGCGCGCGGATCTCCTGGGCCGTGGCCTCGCCTTTCTCTTCCTGGATATCGGCGATCAGCACGCGCGCTCCCTCGTCGGCAAAGAGCGAGGCGATCGCCCGACCGATGCCCTGAGCTGCCCCGGTGACGATAGCGACCTTCCCGTCGAGACGCATCGAAGCCACCTCGTAGGACATCCTCTCCAGCGTGCGCCCATCCGGCGTGCGCTCACATCGAACAGCCGGGCTCCAGAGTATACGCCTGTGCAGCGTCCGTCAACCGGGAGCGCACGGCCACTGGTCCGTCCATACCGGCTGCCTGCTCCTCTGGCCTTGAGCATCGCCCCCCGGCGTGCTACAGTGCCGGCTGTTGGCAGCGCAGGCTGGGCGCTGGTGCTCTCGTCTCACGCATGCCTCTCGTGAATACTTCGCTATTAAGCTATTTAAAAAAACAAACAAAAAATAAGCTATTAGCAATACTCCCACTCCTTTGCTGCGGAGGTGGCGCATGGCAGTCCCCACGGACGTTCGGCTCACCCCGGAAGAGCTGCGCGCACGCATCGCGCGCTTCCCGCGCATTCCGTTCGCCTTCACGCCCACGCCTCTGGAGGAATGCCCCAGGCTCACCGCCGCCCTGGGCGGGCCGCGCATTTTCATGAAGCGCGACGACCTCACCGGCTTCGCCTTCGGTGGGAACAAGGTGCGGGCGCTGGAGTTTCGCATGGCCGATGTGCTCCACCGCGGCTACGATGCCTTCGTGCTGGTCAACATTGGCCAGTCCAATCACGCCCGCCTACATGCGGCAGCCTGCACTCGCCTAGGCATCAAAATGGTTATCGTCAAGCCGGGGCCGAAGGGTGAGGTGCCGCAGGGCAATCTGCTGCTTGACCGCATCCTGGGCGTGGAGATCGTGGAGACCGGCACGACCGACGGGGCAGCGCTGGAGCGTATTCTAGACGAGGTGCTGGACGACCTGCGCCGCCGCGGTTATAAGCCGTACGCCTCGACCCTCGAGCCATTCTCGCGGCTGTGCGGCACCATCGCCTTTGCCGAAGCGAGCATCGAGCTACTGCAGCAGCTCCAGGAGCTCGGCGTGCAGGCAGACCACCTCTTCCTAGTCGGCGGCACCTCCGCGGCAGGGCTGGCGCTAGGAGGCAAGCTGCTCGGCGCCGGCTGGCACATCCACGCCATCAGCGTGAGCGGCTCCAAGCAGCGGCTGCTGGAGGAGGAAGTGCGCCTGAGCAATCGCGTGGCGGAGCTGTTGGACCTCCCGCCGATCATGACCCCGGCTGACTTCTCCGTCTATGACGAGTATGTCGGCCAGGCGTACGCCATCGCCGCACCGACCACGCTGGAGGCGATCAAGCTGCTGGCGCGCACAGAGGCTATCTTCGTGGACCCGGTCTACACCGGCCGCGCCATGGCTGGCCTCATCGGCGAGGTACGCAAGGGCACAGTCAAAGCCGGCGAGACCGTGGTATTCGTGCACACCGGCGGCCTGCCCATCATCTTTGCCTACAACGACGTGCTGGGGAGCCTCTGAGCGCATGCTCGAGAACCCCAACGTGCTACCGGCTAGGTGTCGTGCGCGCCGTGCAGGACAAGCAGCGGCGCAGCGATGCGGTCGATGTGCGCCGGGGGCGACCGCTTTGCCAGCCCTCATTGCGATCGAGAGCCCGGTCAGCAGCGAGACCTCCTCGACACATGGGGTAGCGGTGCTGTCAAAGAACGCCAGGTATGGCTGGCCCCCCTCGAAGGTAGAGCGCTATCAGGCGCGCAGCATCGGGCGCACCGCAAAGCCTTGCACCTGGATAGGTGAGACGAAGGCTGGTTCTCTCATGCTTCGTTGCCGCCGCCTTGCCCACCCCGCGATCCATTGCCCGGGGACCCGGTACGCAGCTATACCAGGCCGAGCTGCTCGTCGATTGGGTGCTGGTATGCGTCGTAACGCCCAGCGATGACATCGGCCACGCGCAGCGCCTGGCCGGCGAGGGCTGATTCGTAGATCGCCTCAGAGATAGCCTTGGCCCGCAGGCCGGTCTCCCCATCCACCTCGACCGGGCGGCCGTCGCGTACAGCGGTGAGGAAGTCGTAGATCTCCAGGGTAAAGCCGTCGGTGAAGCCGTGCGGGAAGAGCCGCTGCGTACCCTCCGGCCCGAGCTCAGCGCGGTACTCGTCGAAATAGACCTTCAGGTTCTTCAGCGAGCCATCGCGCAGGCGCACTTCGGCCGACAGGCGGGGACCGTGGAACACATCGCCCGGGTCGACGATCACGCCCTCGCTGCCGTAATACGCCACGTTATTGAAATCGTAGCCGGCTAGGCCGGTAGAGAATGTCCACAGGCCGGTGATGCCGTTAGCAAAGTTCAGTGTGGCGAAGAAGGTATCCTCCCGCTCATCGGCCACGAGCTGGTCGCCCTTGTGCAGCATGCGCCGCTGGAATGTCGCCGTGCGCCCGAACACACTCTCTACGTCGCCAAAGAGGTAGCGCATGGTATCGCAGAAGTGCGCGCCGCTGTCCAGCACCAGGCCGCCACCGCCGAGCGCCTTCTCGGCGCGCCAGGCCCACTGCGCGTTCGGATCGGGAACGCGGTGCTGCACGCGCTGCACCACGACTGCCTGGATGTTGCCCAGCAGCTTCTTCTCATGGATCAGCCAGCGCGCCGTGCGCGGCCCCGGCTGCCGGCGGATCTGCTCGGCCGTCGAGAGGATCTTGCCGCTCCAGCGCTGTGCCTCCAGCAGTTTCTGGGTAGCGCGGATGGTGATCCCGATCGGCTTCTCGATCTGCACGTGTACGCCGGCCTCCAGGCAAGCGATACCCACCGTGTGGTGTAGGTAATGTGGCGAGCAGACCTCGGCGGCATCGAGCCGCTCCTGCTCCAGCATAGCGCGGTAGTCTGTGTAGACGCGTGGTGGCGTGGCCTGCCACTTCACCGCTTCCTGGGCGAAGGCCTCGGCCCGCGTCACGTCGCTATCGCACACGGCCGCCAGATCGAAGAGGTCGGGCTCCTTCTCTTTGATGGCGGCATAGCCGCGCAGGTGCGCCCGCGCGATGCCGCCGCAACCGATCAAGCCAAGTCGGACCGGCATCGTTCCCTGTTACTCCAGTAAGCAGATGGTTAGCACTCCTCCGGAGTAGCCTGCAGGGCCTCCGCTGAGACTGCCGGATTATAGCACAGCCTGGACGGCCCTGGGTGAGCCAGATCCGCTACCACGCTATACTGTCGCCTGCGACCGCGACTGCTTATCCAGAAACGATACGCACGGGTATCGGCAAGGGTATGGCCGCAGAGGAGAATAGTCGAGCATGAGTACTCCAGCATCCGCTTCCCAGCCCGGCGCACAGCCGGCCCCGTCCGGCGCGGAGCCGAAGACCGTTGCTGCTATTGTTACAGAATACCGGCCCTGGTCGCATGCCGACGTGATCGTGACGAAGCTGCTCCAGGGCTACGACCTGGACGGCGTGTATCGCCGGCCGCGCCTGCGCGTGGCCTCGCTCTACACCGATCAGGTTCCAGCCAGCGACATCAGCCGCGGGCTGGCCGCCTACTACAAGGTGCCGATCTTCCAGCGCATTGCCCCGGCGCTGACCCTGGGCGGTGACACCCTGGCCGTTGACGGCGTGCTGCTGATCGGCGAGCATGGCGATTACCCATACAATGAGAAGGGCCAGCGTCTGTACCCGCGCCGCCGCTTCTTCGAAGAAACCGTGGAGGTCTTTCGCAAGAGCGGGCATGTGGTGCCGGTGTTCTCCGACAAACATCTGTCGTATAGCTGGGAGAACGCCCTGTGGATGTATCGCACTGCCAAAGAGATGGGTATCCCATTCATGGCCGGCTCGTCGCTGCCGGTGACCTGGCGTCGTCCGCCACTTGAGCTTCCACTGGGCTGTGAAATTGAGGAGGCGTTCTGCGTCTTCCACGGGCCGATCGAGTCCTACGGCTTCCACGCGCTCGAGACCATCCAGTGCATGGTCGAGCGACGGCGTGGCGGTGAGACCGGCATCGCCGCCGTGCAGTGCCTGGAAGGGCCAGCCGTCTGGGAAGCGGCGGCCGCTGGTCGGTGGTCGCGGGAGCTCCTGGATGCCACGCTGGCCATCACCGAGCCGCGGCCGGAGGGCAGGCCGGAGGAGGCTGTGCCACAGCCGGCGCTCTTCCTGTTGGAGTACCGTGACGGCACCCGCGCCGCAGCACTGCTCCTCAATGGCTATGCTCACGAGTTCGTCTTCGCAGCCTGGCTGAAAGGGGGAGCACGGCCGGTGGCCACGCGCTTCTACCTGCACGGCGGCCAGCCATTCCCGCACTTCAGCCACCTAGTCTATCGCATCGAGGAGATGGTGCTCACCGGGCGGCCGCCGTATCCGGTCGAGCGGACCCTGCTCACCACTGGCGCGCTGGCGGCCCTGATGGACTCTCGTTTCGAAGGGCATCGCCGGCTGGAGACGCCGCATCTGGAGGTCATCTACCGCGTCGAGGTGTAATTAATATATAAATTAATAATAAATTAATAGTATAAGATTGATTGTTAAGATTGATTATTGAGATTTGAGATTATTGATTAAGGGTAAGGGAACGGCGTGTCCGAGCCTCCTCACGCCTCGACGGTGAAGCCGCTTTCATGTACCGCTCGGGCGAAGAGCTGCTCATCGAGTTCCAGGCCGAAGCCCGGGGAGTTTGGCACTTCGACGCGCCCCTCCACAATGCGGTAGCGTGAGGTGTCGATACCCGGCACAGTGGCCTCGTCCCATTCGACAAAGGTGAACTGCCGGATCACTGTGGCAAGGTGGGGCGAGGCGTAGTTGCCGTAAAAGCCGCCGTAGTGGTGGGGCGCTGTGCGCACGTTCCAGGCATCGAGCTGGGGGCCGAGCTCGAGCCAGCGCGAGAAGCCCGGCGAGAAGATATCGTACTGGATGACGTCCACCAGCCCGTGCTGCGCCCAGTCGAGTAGGCGCGGCGAGGCCAGGCCTTCACCGTCGGCGATGAGCACCGTGAGCCCTTCGCTAGCCATCCATTCCTTGAGGCGGCGGTAGAGCTCGCCGTCTTCATGGAAGGGCTCCTCTATCCAGAAAGGCCGCGCCGCAGCCGTCTCGGCCAGCACGCGGCGGGTCAAATTGAAGTTGTAGCCGTTGTTGGCATCCAGCAGGATCGTTGCCTCGGGGCCAACCGCCTGCCGCACCGCATGCACGACAGCAACGTCCCGGCGAGTGCCCTCCTCGAGCGGCATGTGCAGGGCACCGTGCCCCACTTTAATCTTGAACGCACGATGCCCGCGCTCGTATCCTTCCCGCGCCTCCGCAGCGATGAGGGCGGCTGCTGCTGCATCGTCGGCCAGGTACAGGTCGTCCATGTACAGCGAGGTGTCGTAACAGGGGACACGCAGGGGCTGGCCTGCCGACGAGCCGCCGCCCACCAGGGCATAGACTGGCAGGCCGGCCAGCTTGCCAGCGAGGTCAAGCAGCGGATACTCCAGCGCTACGAACTCCGGAGCGATCCGCGCGCTGTCGGTAAAGGCATCGCGCAGAGGCCGCCCAATGAACTGAAAGGCCTGCTCCTGCGTGAGCTGCGCCCGGCCCCAGCCCGTGGCTCCATCGCTCGTGGTAATGTGAGCGATCGGCGGGCGCACCTCGATGCCATGCACGGCCAGACGGGCGTTGCATCCGGCCATGCGCGGTCGACGCCCAGTCAGCCGTGCCCACTCAATGCGCGCGATTCGTGCGGAACCGGCAGAGGAGCCAATGCGGGACAGAAGCGCGTGCATGCGGAGCACTCCACAACAACAAAAAAATAGTACGTACTGCGTAATACGTAATACGTAATGCGTAAACGGAGTGGGTATGCGCGAGAGCATGACAAGCCAGCGCCTTAATGCTGCTCCGGATGTCCCTCCCCGTGTCGGCTGGAGCGTCCTGTCTTCCGCAACATCGTTCGGAGGCCTCAACGCCGCTCCGGGTGCCCCTCCCCGTGTCGAGGAGGGGTTGGGGAGGGGTTCCACCACCTCCCCTCACGGCCGCGGCTGGTCGAGGATAGCCTGCACCTCGCGGTGCAGGTTCTCCAGGAAGCCAGTGTCCGGCTGCACCTCGCCCTGGGCAATCCTGTTGAGGTATGGATCACGTACGCGGTAAACCTCCAGAGCGCGGAAGTTCCACGGCACGCTGAAATGCCCCTTCATCACCTGGATGCTCTTGAGCTGGGCTTCCTGAGCATCCTTGGGGTAGGCCGAGTGGTTCAGAATGCGCGGGTCGGCATAGACGTCGGGGCGGCCGCCCAGTGTCGTGGAGCCTTTGGTCTGCAACCCGAGCTGTACGCCGGTCTCCTTGTCGCACAGCCATTTCACCAGCTCATACGCGGCGTCCCGCCGCTTGCTATTTCTCGTCACAGCCTGCGCGTCCCCGGCGAACATGCCGCCGCGGTTGCCGGTCGGTCCCTTGGGCATGATGGTCATGCTCCAGTTAAAGCGCACGTTGTTCGGCAGAAGCACGCTGGACTTATAGTTGGCGTAGCAGCGGCCCAGCATGGCGCACTGGCTCTGCGGGAAGAGCGCCCCGGCAGCGTTCAGGTTCAGCGGAGCTAGCGTGCGCCATTTGTGCCACATGTCGTAGTACCACTGCAGCCCGGTCTGGATCTGCGGCGTGTTGAGAAGCGAGCGTTTCCCGTCCTGGGTCAGCCACTCGGCATCCCAGTTGCGCATGTGGCCGGTCCAGTTCTCCCCACCCCAGGTTTGCAGGCCGTAGCCCCACTGTACCGTCTCCCCGCCCTCGCGCTTGGTGAGCTTATTGGCTGCCTCCATCAGGTCGTTCAACGTCCAGTCCTCTGTAGGGTACTTCAGCCCGGCGGCATCGAAGAGGTCTTTGTTATAGTAGAGCCCGCAGGTGAGTACCTGCCCTTTGAAAGGCAGGCCGTGGAGTTTCCCCTCGATGCGCATGGC
This sequence comes from Chloroflexota bacterium, assembly GCA_042408875.1. Lineage (GTDB taxonomy): Bacteria > Chloroflexota > UBA11872 > JBHOQS01 > JBHOQS01 > JBHOQS01. The sequence goes on from JBHOQS010000023.1 coordinate 273,898, forward strand.
GTCGATCAGCGCAGGGAACCAGCCGTTCAGGTCCAGCTTATCCCTGGCAATGAGGTCTTCGATCGAGACATAGACGCCGTTGGCAGAGAAAGCGTGGTAGCTCTGGTCACCCAGGTAGGCGTGGGCGGTGTCGGGCAGGGTATCCGCCGCCGCCATGGTGAACTGCGCCTGAATGATATCGCCGGTAATGACCTCGCGCTCGACCTTGATCCAGGGGAACTTCTCCATAAACTGCGGCACGCGGATATCCAGCGCCTGCTCCTCAGTGCCAGCGCGCTCGAGCATGCGGATCGTTGCTGGCGCTTGTGCTACCTGTGACGGCTGTCCGCCGGTCTGCTCGCGCCGCTGGCAGGCGACCATCGGTGCGGCAAGCACCGCCGGCAGCCCACCGAGCAGCATACGCCGCGAGACTGCCTTCGTGGGAAACACTTTCGCCACCATTGTATGTCACCTCCATAGTGTCTTGCATGTCTAGCCATGGGCAGGGCGCCTGCGCAGCCGGCTGCTATGGGACGCCAACGCGGGGTGCACAGATGCCAGGAACCCTGCAGGGCTCTCCAGGGGAGAAGAACGCTCCTTGGGCATATGCCGGTCAACCCCTCTCTTGGGCGTGCTCCCCCCGGCGCAGTGTACCAGTTCCTAGGGGAGGGCTGTCAACATGCCGGCCGCGGGTGGTAGTGTGGCACGTGGCATAATGAGCATGCTGTACCAGAGACCGGCAGCCGGCCATACTTGCCGCCATGACCGGTCTTCAGCCGCAGCGAGCACAGTGTGTTAAACCTTCACCAAAAGACGGGTGCTAGGATGGACTTTCAGGGACAGGTCGCCTTCGTCACCGGCGCGGGCTCTGGCATGGGCCGCGCCATCGCTATCCAGTTCGCTCGCGAGGGAGCCCGCGTCGTCTGTGCCGACATCAATCTCCCTGCCGCCAAACAGACCGTGGCGCAGCTTCCTGCGGGTGCGGGCCTCGCCATTCACCTCGACGTGACGTCAGAGGAAAGTGTGCAGGCTGCGGTTACGCACGCTGTGGAGACCTTCGGGCGGCTGGATATCCTGGTGAACAGCGCTGGCATCGGACCGGTGCGCTCGTGGGATGAGCTCACGTTAGAGGACTGGAACCGTACGCTGGCGGTGAACCTGACCGGGGTGTTCCTGTGCTGCAAAGCGGTCACTCCGATCATGCGGCGCCAGCGTTACGGTCGCATCGTGAATATCTCGTCGATCGCCGGCAAGCAATACAGTGCCATCATCGGGGCGCACTACGGCGCCTCGAAAGCCGGCGTGATCGGGCTTACGCGCTATCTGGCGCGAGTGCTGGCCCCCGATGGCATTCTGGTGAACTGCGTGGCTCCCGGCACAACCGAGACGCCCTTCTCAGAGAGCTACATCGGGGCGGCGCGGGAGATCCAGCTCAAGAACATCCCGCTCGGCCGCTTCGCCCGCCCGGAGGAGATCGCCGACGCAGTGCTCTTCCTCTGCTCGCCTCGGGCAGCCTACATCACTGGGGAGACCTTAAATGTGAACGGCGGGCTTCTGATGGATTAGGAACTACTGGATTAGGAACTACGCCGTCGTCCGCGGCGCCAGGTCAGGCACGTTTTCGTCTTCGAGGGCGAAAGCCGCATGCAAGGCGCGCACTGCCCGCTCGACCTCTTCTTCTTTGATAAGACAGGTGATACGGATCTCGCTGGTAGTGATAGAGACAATATTGATGTTCTGCTCGGCCAGCGTCTTGAACATTCGCCCGGCGTAGCCGGGAGCGGTCTGGATGCCTGCGCCGACGATGCTCACCTTGGCCAGATCCGCGTCGTGCGTGACCTCAGCTGCCCCGAGCTCGCGAGCGATGGGCTCGACGGTGCGCAGCGCCTTGCGCAGGTCATTGCGCGACACAGTGAACGAGAGATCGGTGACGCCGTGATGCGACACGTTTTGCACGATCACGTCAACATTGATCGCGGCATCGCCCAGCGGCTGAAAGATTGCCGCAGCGATGCCCGGGCGGTCTGGCACGCCCACAATCGTGATGCGTGCCACATCAGTGTCGTGGGCGATGCCGCGTACTTTCTTGCGGTTCTCCATAGCGTCCTCGTCCTGGATGACCGTGCCGGGGTTGTCGTTAAAGCTGGAGCGCACAACCAATGGCATATGATAGACGCCCGCTAGCTCGACAGCCCGCGGGTGCATCACGCGAGCTCCCAGCTTTGCCAGCTCGAGCATCTCTTCGTGCGAGATGCTATTCAGCTTGCGCGCCTTTGGCACGATGCGCGGGTCAGCGGTGAACACACCGTCAACGTCGGTATAGATCTCGCACCGATCGGCTTTGATACCGATCGCCACAGCAACGGCCGTCGTATCGGACCCGCCGCGACCCAGCGTAGTAATGTCGAGGTCTTCGGTAATCCCTTGAAAGCCGGCGACGATGACGATCCGGTCACGCTCGAGTTCGCGCAGAATACGCTCTGGCTCAACGCGAGTGATCAGCGCCTTGTTGAAGGTGGCGTTCGTGCGAATGCCGGCCTGAAAACCGGTGAGGGCAATGGCATCGCGGCCGAGCTGGCGCAAGGCCATGGCCATGAGCGTGCACGAGACGATCTCACCTGTGGACAGGAGCAGGTCGAGCTCACGCTCAGAGGGTTCGTCGGTGATCTGCCGGGCGAGGGCGATCAGTTCGTCGGTTGTATCACCCATCGCTGAGACCACCGCGACCACGCGGTACCCCTGATCAACGGTTGCAGCAATGCGGCGGGCAACGGCCTTGATCCGCTCGGCGCTCCCAACCGAGGTCCCGCCGTACTTCTGGACGATCAATGCCACGGACGCACCACTCTCCTGGTCTCGCGCACTCCTCCCGGTCTCGCACACTTTGTACAGAAACACGTGGTGTTCACTAGCATGTGCCAGCCGTGACGAGGGACTTCGTGTGCCGGCTGCGGATACAAGAAAACCTCCTGCATACATCCAGGAGGTTTCGACTACGAGCTCATCGACCGGGTGCAGTTGCGTTGTAGAGGCGACGGGCGGATTCGAACCGCCGGTTGGGGTTTTGCAGACCCCTGCCTTGCCACTTGGCCACGTCGCCACATCCTGCCGATAAGAAAGGCCGCCTTCCTAAGAGCGGCCTCGGCGGGAGCGGAAGACGAGATTCGAACTCGCGACCTTCTCCTTGGCAAGGAGACGCGCTACCACTGCGCCACTTCCGCACGGGCTACGCTGCACGGAGACCTCCGCCAGCACACCGAATTCTAGCACCGGCGCCACTAACGTGTCAAGCAAGCGCGCCGGGCGTGCTCATGCGCACAGCGCCAGGTAGACCTTACGGATCGCCGTGATGACGTCCTCGACGTCCCGATCGGTATAGTGCGGGTTCACACCCACGACCACCGTGCGCGCCAGCAGGTCCTCGCTGCGCGGGCACATACCCATGGCATACTCAATGCGAGGCCCGCGCGCCAGATACAGCGGATCGGTGAATGGCCGGCCAGTAGATGAGATCGTGCGCTGGTGCAGGATAGCGGGGTTGGCGTACACCGGCCGGCCGCGATATACCTTGCGTGCCGGCACACCTTCAGCACTGATTGCCTGCGCCACGCGCGTGGCCAGGTCGCCGTCTGGCAGAATGAAGCCGACAGCCCCCGGCACCTCGCCCTCGGGATCAGGCACCGAGCGGAGCACGATGCCGGGTAGATCGCGGATGCCCGCGACGAGAGCATCGCGCACGCGGCGGCAGCCGGCTACGATCTCAGGGAGCCGGCGGAGCTGCACCCCTAGGATTGCCCCGGCAATCTCACCCATCCGCAGGTTCTCGCCTAGGACCGGCTCACCCGGGCGCTCGCGCTCGCCGCCGGAGCCGAGGGTGAACTGCCCGCCCTGGTCCTGGTACATCGCGGCCCGGCGGTATAACGTCTCATCGTCCGTTGTGAGGGCGCCGCCCTCTCCGGCAGTGATGTTCTTCTCGAGCTGGAAACTGAACGCGCCAGCATCGCCCCAGCGGCCCACCGAGCGGCCATGGTAGCTCGCACCGCACGCCTGTGCGCAGTCCTCCAGCACCTTCAGCCCGTGCTGCCGGGCCACCGCGCAGATGCGGTCCATGGCGCAGGCCGCGCCCATCAGGTGCACCGGCATGATCGCCTTGGTGCGCGGCCCGATGCGCGCTGGCAAGTCCTGGGGATCCAGCGTGAAACTGGCATCGATTTCGGCGAATACCGGCACTGCGCCCTGGGCTACCACGGCATTCACACTAGCGATGAACGTGACCGCCGGCACGATCACCTCATCGCCTGGGCCGATGTCCAGCGCAGCCAGCCCGGTGCGCAGGGCCGCTGTGCCCGACGACACCGCCACGCAATAGCGTGCTCCCGTGGAGGCCGCGAAGGCCTGCTCGAACCGCTCCACCTTGCGCAGCAGGTTGGGCCCGTAGTAGCGGAACAGGGAGCGGGCCTCGAGCACCTCGAGCACCGCTCGCTTCTCCTCCTCGCCGATCAGCGCGGCGCCGCGATAGTGCGGCAGGGGCGCGGTGCGCACGGGCGGCCCACCGTCGATGGCTAGCTTCTGCGTTGCGTATACCATACGAAGTGCTCCTTCTGCGCGGCAGATACATCCGGCAGGTGCGCTGGCTGGCATTTCACTACATCTTTACGCCCCCTGCGACCGCCGTCAAGCAGCGCGAGGGCGGTGAGGGCCTCGGGGGAGTCGCCCTTCATGTGTATGCCCTTGGCGTGCACGTCGCGCCCATGCCCTTGGGTGCATCGTCCATGCCCTTGGGTGCATATGGTAGTATGCAGGAGCGCGGCAAGTTATGAAAGCGTGCCTGCGCGACTCGCGAATGCCAACAGGCCACGGCGCTTGTGTCCTGTGATGCTTGATCTCTCGTTTTCTCAGCGCGCGCGGGCAGTTGCCTGGGACCTTCCTCGCCGGCTGCTCGCCCGCAAGTTCGCCCGCGACGTGCTGGTGCTGCAGGCCGGCACACTCGTGCGCCTTGCCCTGGTGATAGGCAGCACCGCGCTACTCGCGCGGGTACTGGGGCCCGAGGGTCTGGGCCGCTACAACCTGGTGCTGGCCTTCTTCACCACTATCAACCTCTTCGGGAACTTCGGCGTCGGTCAGGCCGTCTTGACGCGCCTGGCTGCCGCGCGCGCCGCCGGCGACCGCGACGAGATGCTGGCGTTGATGGCCTACTACATAAAAATGTCCCTCCTGGTTGGCGCAGTCCTCACTGGAGGGGCCTGGCTGCTGGCGCCTGAGCTAGCCTGGCGGCTCGGCTACGACGCCGCGATAGGACACCTGGCGCGCCTGCTCTTTCTGGTCACGCCGTGCGGCATCCTGTACGGGCTGGCCACCACGGTGGCGCAGAGCGCCCGTGATATGAAGGGCCTGGCCCTGCTCGAGACCCTCTCGGTGCTCTTCAGCGCAGTGTGTATGGTCACAGGCGCTGCCCTGGCTGGACTGGGCGGAGTGATCGCCGGTTCGATGGCCGGCACTACGCTCTCGGCTCTAGCCGGGTGGCTGCACTATCGCCTGGCTGCCAGGCCGGCCGGCTATCCCCCGGAGCGCGCAGTAGCCCAGCTCGTGCCGCATGTGCCGCTACGGCGGTTCCTGCGGTTCTCTGCCCTGGTGACACTGGACAAGAACATGGCCACGATGTTCTCGCAGACGCCCACGCTCTTTCTCGGCCGGCTGGCCGGCGACGCTGAGACAGCCTTCTTCGGCATCGCCACCAACGTCTTCCGGCTGCCGGAGCTCATCCAGGCATCGATCGCCCGCAACCTGATGGTCAAGCTCTCCGAGCAGCAGGGCCGCGGCGATATCGCCGCGCTGCGCCGCACGTTCTGGCTGGTGACCTTCGGCGCTGGAGCGATCTCCATGGCGACCACAGCCGCTTTCGTGCTCGTCGCGCCCTGGCTCGTCATGTGGCTGTACGGCCCCGAGTTCCGCGCGGCCCTGCCAGCCGTCTATATGTATGCCGGCCACATGGCAGTGCTGGGCTTCGCCACAGGCATCAGCTCGATCTTCCAGATCCAGGATCGCGTGGGAGTGAACATCCTGATCAAGCTGGGGCTGTACCTGTTCGTCGTGCCGCTCGGCTGGTGGCTGGTGGCGACCTACCGCAGCGCTGGCGCAGCGGCGTACGTCTGGGCGGCCGATCTGAGCTATATCCCCTATGCCCTGGTGCTCCTGTCAGGCTGGTTCTGGCGGCCGCCACAGCCACGGCGCGTCTTGCCCAGGTAACGCGATGCGTGTGCTAGTCCTGAACGACACCTATCCGCCGCACAATCAAGGCGGCGCCGGTGTGGTGGCATACCGGCTCTCCCGGGAGTTGGCACGCCGCGGCCACCAGGTGCGCGTGCTCACGACCGTGGCGGAGCCCCGCCACGCCGGCGCGTCCATTGAGGATGGCGTGGAGGTACATCGGATCGCGGCTTGGTTCCCTGACCGATACGCGGTGTATCTGGGGCTGTGGTATCCCCCGGCCGCAGCGGCGGTGCGCCGTGAGGCGCAGCAGTTCCGGCCGGACATCGTCCACGTGCACAACGTGCACAGCCGGCTGTCGTTCCACAGCCTGCGCACGGTGCGCGCGACTGGCGCGCCGGTCGTGCAGACGGTGCACGACTATCTCTTTTTCTGCCCCAGCCGCTTCACCTGTTCGGGCGGGCGCGTGGATTACTGCGCCGTGCCGCGCACCTGTCCCAAGTGCCGGCGCCTCTACTGGAAGAACCCCCTACGCACCCGCATCATCCGCTGGTATGTCCGCCACAATGTAGCGCGCCTGCTGGCCATCAGCCACGCCCAGCGCACGCTGCTGGAATACAACGGCTTCGGCAGTGCCATAGTCGTCTACAACGGGGTCGATCCGGCTGAGTTCACCATCTCCCCTGTGCAGGTGGCCGCCTTTCGCCGGGCGCACGACCTGGACGGCCGGCCGGTGGTGCTGTTCGGCGGGCGGATCAGCATCGCCAAGGGCGGCGACCAGATGATCGAGATCATGCGGCTGGTGCGCGCTCGCCTGAACGCTGTGCTCCTGGCGATGGGAGACAACAAGCACTACCTGCCGCAGTGGCGCCGCGCCCTGGAGGCGGCAGGGCTTGCCGGCAGCACGCGCCTGCTGGGCTGGGTAGGCGGCGAGACACTGCTGGCCGCGTATGCCTCCTGTGACGTCTGCGTCACGCCCTCGATCTACCCTGATCCGTTCAACCTCATCAATATCGAGGCGATGGCCTGCGGCAAGCCGGTGGTGGGCACGTGCTTCGGCGGCACACCCGAGATCGTCGTTGACGGGGAGACAGGCTACATCGCGAACCCGCTGGACCCTGAGGGCTACGCTGAGCGGCTGGTGCGGCTGCTGGAAGACCCGGCGCTGCGTACCCGCATGGGGGAGGCTGGTCGCCGCCGGGTCGAGACATGTTTTTCACTGACACGCCAGGCCGATGCGGTGGAAGAAGTCTACCGTGCGGTGCTGGGCTAGGCCGGCAGGCAACGAGCAGGTCACGCCTCTGGCAGCGCGCGGAGCGCCGCCAGAGCCTCGTCGAACGTCTTCACCGGGATAACCGTAATGTGCCGCGCGGCTTTCCGCGCCTCCTCGTAGTTCTCGGCCGGGACCAGGAAATAGGCCGCGCCTTTGCGCTCCGCACCGCGCACCTTCTGCTCGACGCTGCCGACCCCTGTCACTCTGCCCTCGATAGTGATCGCGCCTGTGCCGGCGATGCTCTGGCCATGCGTGATGTCCTCAGGCGCGAGCGCGTTGTAGATCGCCAGGGCAAACATCAACCCCGCCGATGGCCCGCCTAGCTCCGACGTCCTGATCTGCGCTGATACAGGGAGCGCGCCGGTGTTCACATAAGTGGAGATCGACACGCCCAGGAAGGCGCGCCCGCTGTCGTCAGGGGCCGCACCCACCGTCACCATCAGGTCCTCGCGGGCTCCCGAGCGCAGGACGGTCAGGTGGAGCGTGTCACCGGGACGCCGGCCGCGCACGGCCTGGGCGAGCTGGCCTGCTGTCGAGACAGGCTCTTCATCGAGGGCCGTGACGATGTCCCCCGGCATGAGGACGCCCTCGGCAGCCGAGCCCTTCCGCACCTGCTCCACCCGTGCGCCCTGGAGCGCCGGCTGCACATCGTAGCCAGCAGCGCGCAGCGCCACGAGCAGCGCCGTGCTCTTGCTCTCACTCATCATTGCGGTGAGCGCAGTGCGGTACTCGCGCTCAGACATGTCAGGCGAACGCGCCTGCTCCCGCGGCACCAGCGCAGCCTCGGGGTTCAGCTTGCCCAGGAGCCACAACGTCGCGCTGGCCGGGATGGTGCGCACGCTGGTCAGATACAGGCGCCCGCGCGTGGTGTGGACGGTATCTGCCGGCGACACCGACACGAGCGCCACCGTATCGAGCACGCTACCAGGCGTTACCAGCACGAAGGGGGTCGGCACGAACGCGCCGATACCGGCGAGCGCGGCGAGAAGGAAGATTGTTGCCAGCACGGCCACGACGCCGCGCCAGAGTTCATCGCGCCAGCCGTGCTGTGCGGGTGTGGAACGTGTCGCATGTGCCCGTGAGTGCCATCGGCTGAGCATACCGCTCTCCCGGAGGCAGCGGTGCCTCTTGCCCTCATTGTACCACCGGGAATTTGTACCACCGGGAATCACCAGCCGGGTATGCTGGCGCAGCGCGATCACGGGCGCAAGGCCTGGTCCAGGTCCGCGATGATGTCCTCAGGGTCCTCCAGGCCCACGGAGAGGCGCACGAGGCCGTCGGTGATGCCGGCGCGCTGGCGGGCCTCCGCGGAGATGTAGCTGTGGGTCATGGAGGCTGGATGACTGATCAGGGTCTTCGTATCGCCCAGGCTGACTGCCAGCGTGCACAGGCGCACGCGATTCATTAAACGGCGGCCGGCTTCCAGGCCGCCAGCAACCTCAAAACAGACCATCCCGCCGCCCCCGCGCATCTGCCGGCAGGCCAGCGCATACTGTGGATGGCTCGGCAGACCAGGATAGTACACCCGCGCCACCGCCGGATGCTGCTCTAGAAAGCGCGCGACCGTCAGCGCGTTGCGGTTGTGCCGCTCCATCCGTAGCGGGAAGGTCTGCATCCCGCGCACCAGCAGCCATGCGGCGAAGGGCGCCAGCACGCTGCCGTAGTCTCGCTGGACCTCCGTCTGCGCCCGCCGCACGAAGCCCGCCGGTCCGGCCAGCACGCCGGCAATGACATCCCCATGGCCGCACAAGTACTTCGTAGCGCTGTGAAGCACTACGTCCACACCGAGCTTCAGGGGGAGCTGATTGTACGGTGTGGCAAAGGTATTGTCGGCAAAACAGAGCGCTCCAGCCTCATGGGCGAGCTGCGCCACCGCACGCAGATCGCTGAGCGCTAAGGTCGGGTTGCCGGGTGTCTCGACGTAGAGGACTCGCGTGGCTGGCCGCAGGGCCCTGCGAAACGCCGCAACGTCTGTGCCGTCTACGAACGTCACCTCAATCCCCAGGCGGGTCAGGCGGTGGCTGAACAGATTGACGGTCGCGCTGTACACCGTCGATGAGACCACGACGTGATCGCCGGCCTTGAGCGCAGTGAGCAGCGCTGTGCTGATCGCCGCCATCCCGGAGCTACAGGCCAACGCAGCCTCCGCGCCCTCCAGGTCGGCGAGCTTTCGCTCGAATGCCGCGACGGTCGGATTGCCCCAGCGGGTGTAGACATAGCCCGGCCGCTCTCCGCTGAAGACCGCCGCGCCTTCCTCAGCGCTCTGGAAGACGAACGTGCTTGACTGATAGATCGGCAGATTGAGCGCGCCGGTGGCTAGGTCGGGCTGCTCACCAGCATGGATAGCACGAGTGGCAAACGACTGCCAGGCGTCCGCAGGCACACCTTCCGTCTCGCTCATACCGTCTCGCTCATACCGTCTCGCTCATGCCATGCCACAGCGCTCCGATCACTGAGAGATCGCCCGTAGCGATAGACCCTCGGCAGGTCAGGCGCCGGGTTACTCCCGTACCACGAAATCCCCGCTCTTGCCGCCGCGCTTCTCGAGCAGACGGATGTTGCCGATCCGCATCGTCTTGTCCACGGCCTTGCACATGTCGTAGATCGTCAGCGCGGCGACCGACACTGCGGTCAGCGCTTCCATCTCGACGCCGGTCTTGCCCACGGTCTTGACGGTCGCGGTAATGATGACAGCGTGGCGGGCCTCATCGAACTCGAAGCTCACCGCTACCCCGGTCAGGGGCAACGGATGGCACATCGGGATAAGCTCCCAGGTGCGCTTGGCCGCCATGATCCCGGCGACTTGCGCCACGCCAAGCACATCGCCTTTCGCGAGCCCGGGCGTGCCGTCCGCACCGGCAGCTGGAGCCCCTTCAGCCTGGGCGCGCACCAGCGTAAACGTATGCGGCTGCATCTCGACCTCACCGCGAGCCACGGCTTGGCGGACCGTGTCCGGCTTCGCCGTGACCTCGACCATGCGGGCGCGGCCGGAGGCATCGAAGTGGGTGAACCTGGCAGGCTCGTCCTGCTGCGGCACGTACGTTCTCCTCTAGGGCCGCTAGGGCCAGCCGCTAGGCGCCGCCGCGGCGCAGGAATTCGGCGATCTGGTCATCGATGGCACGGCACGCCTCGCGCGCCGGCACCTTACCGTCGTAGATATTGGTGAGCTGTGCGCCGTACACTTGATTATATGCCTCAAGCATAAACGGCGCCTTCGGCAGCGCCCGCAGCACATCTAGCGTCCTGACCAGCGCCCTGCGGTTCGCCGGCGGCGTCTGGAGCTGCAAGTATTCCGTCGCAGCCAGCCCCTTGTGCGGCGGCAGAGCCCACTGCGCCCGGGTGTACGGCCGCAGGCCATCGGGGCTGGCCTGGTAGCGCAGCAGGTTCCAGGCCTCTTGCACTTGCTTGCTCCCGCTGGCGATGCCCTGCCCGGCCGAGCCGGCGAAATTGATCAGACCGCGCGGGCCGCGCGGCAGCGGTGCCGCGTCCCACTCAAACGCCTGGATCGCCGGTAGCATACCGGGCACACCCGACACGGTGCTCACGTACATTGCCACCACGCCGCTATAGAAGGCGTTCCCCGACGGCAGCGGATCGCCTGGCGCAGGCGCAACGCGATGCCGCAGCGCCCAGTTCGCCCGCCACTCCACCGCTTCAACCACTGCTGGCGCAGCCATCGTGCTGCGCCTGGGGCCCTGCTCGTCGTCGAAGATCTGTCCCCCGTTCATCCAGATATACGGCATCGTATTGTTGAGGTCCGCGCGCACCGGCCACACGCCCCACACTTCCACGTCGCTGCCCCGCTTGGCCGTGAGACGCTGCGCCGTGTCGAGGAACTGATCCCAAGTCCACTCATCCGCCGGAAACGGCACGCCAGCACGCTGGAAGAGCTGCTTGTTGTAAAATACCACGCCGAAGTTCACGATCTCCGGCAGGGCGTACTGCTTGCCCCGGTACGCAAAGGCATCCAGCGCAGCCGGCGCGTAGTCGGCCGTCGGGAACCGCTCCCTGGCTATCAAGCTGCTGAGCTCCAGATAGAGGTTCCGCAGCACCAGGTTGGGTACCCAGATCGGGCTGGACATAAACAGGTCGAGCTGGCTGCCGCCGGCGATCATCACCTGTACTTTGTCGAAGTGCTCGTTCAGGCCCGCCGTGTTGTGGATCTTCTCGATCGTGACGTGCGGGTTCATCTGCTGGTACGCCGTCATCACCTGCTCGCGCACGCGTACCTGATCTTCGCTGCCCCAGTACGCCCACACCAGCGTCACCGGCCGGCGCATCGCCTGGTCCTGCTGCTGCCTGCCCTCCCGACAGGCGGAGAGAACCGCTGCCGTCCCCAGTCCTGCCAGCACCTGCCGGCGCGGCACAACCTGCTTCGGTTGACGTGCCTGCGACACCTGCGACACCTCTGCCGCGAACGCTGTGCTCATCGAGCGCCTCCTCAACAGCCCCGGCTCCTCTAGCCGGCGGCGCCGCCCCGGTCAAACTCTTCGGCGCGGGCCTTCCACCGGTAATAGTTTGGCGAGAGCATCAGCGCGCCCTCCGGCTGCGGGACCAGTTCGTCGCCGCGGCCGCGCGGGTCACCGCGCCGGCTGTTGATGCGGGCGAGCTGCACCCGCCAGTAGCGGATGCGCTCCTGGTAGTAGCCGGGGTCGCCCGCCAGATCGTGGAGCTCCTGTGGATCATGCACCAGGTCAAAGAATTGCTCCCGGCCGGTGTGATGGAACCAGATGTACTTCTCGCGTCCGTCGGTAATATACTGCATTCCCCATTCCTTCCCGTAGCAGACGGTGTGCTCGCCCTGCACGAACTCGCGCCAGCCTTCCGTCTGGCCGCGGGCTAGGCGCAGCACGCTCATGCCATCCACCGACGGTGGGATCTCTACTCCGGCGGCGTCGAGCAGCGTCGGCATGACATCGCGTAGCTCCACCGGCTGGTCGAACACCTGACCGCGCGGCAGGTCCCAGTGCTCCGGATAGGCTACCAGGAACGGTACGCGCGCCGAGCCCTCATAGGCCACCGTCTTGCGCCAGTGGTAGTGATCGCCCAGCATGTCACCGTGGTCGGATGTAAACAAGATCAGCGTGTTGCGGTACTCTGCGGGATCCCAGCGTTGGAGTTCGTAGAGCACGCGGCCGATCTGGTGGTCGATGAAGGTGATGCTCCCGTAGTACGCCGCGCGAGCGCGCCGCACCTCGGTATCCGAGCGATGGGTACGCGCCGCGTTCACATCGGGATCGAGGCGGTCGAACTGCCGCGCCCAATCGCCGATGGGTGGCATGGGGATGTTCGGATTGTTGACATACATGTCGTAGTACACCTGCGGTGGGTCATACGGCGAGTGCGGACGCGCGAACGACAGCCACAAGAAGAAAGGTTTCGTGGGATCGCGCTTTCGGATGAACTTGATCGCCTCGGTGGCGGTCCACCAGGTAGGGTGCAGGTGCTCTGGCAGGTGGCTGGGGCGGGCCATCCAGCTGTTCCAGTCGATGCTGTGGTCGCGTGTGCCATACGGGCCGGTCTTGTGCTCCTCAAACCACTCGTCGTAGTCGCTCACAAACTTGCCCAAACGTCGCCCTTCCTCGTCCAGCACCATATGGTGGAAGCCATATAAGCGGCGCTGCGGGAAGAAGTGCATCTTGCCCACAGCATAGGTATGGTAGCCGGCTTTGGCCAGCTCGCCCGGCAGCGTGGCCGGGAACTCTAGCGCATCGCTGCCGGTCATGGTCAGGCGGCCGTGGTTCCACTGATCCATGCCAGTGAGGATCGCCGCGCGCGATGGCGTGCAGGATGGCACCGCTGCGTAGGCACGGCGGAAGCGCGCGCCCCGGGAGGCCAGCTGGTCCAGGTAGGGTGTCTCCAGCACTGGATGGCCCTCACAGCCCAGGCAGTCCCCACGCTGCTGGTCGGCTGTGATAAGCAGGATGTTCGGGCGCCGCAACGGCATGGTGATGCCACCTCCGGATGCAGGGTTCTGAACGGAGTTGGGTGCAGAATTGCCCACTGGGCAGGGTCTGCCCTCACTGTTTCTGGGCTGATGGGTGGTGGCTTGCTGCAGCGCCAGTGTAGCGTCGCCCGCGAGACCGGTCAACTGCTGCGCGCGGGCACATCACGCTGGCAAGAAGCTTGCATCCGAGCAGTCGCGGGTGCACGCTTGCTGCGCACCCGCGCGGACAGTTGCCCCTTGCACCAGAGCCCTTGAGGATGCAAGATGGATGGTAGGTGGTGCCTGCGCTGATCCCATGCAGGCACCTGTTGGGAATGTTTGATTTTCCTGATTTTCCTATTGACTGAATCCTGTTGACTGAGATTGAGTTGACTGAAATTGATTGGAGGAGAGTGAGCGATGGTCGCACGTGAAGACGAAACCGCTCCGGTGGTCCAGCCCTTCAGCAAGGAGGCGGCGACGCTGATCAGCGCCGAGATGAACGCGGCGCTGAACGAGCAGATCGGCCATGAGTTCGGGGCATCGCTGCAATATGTACAGATCGCGGCTTACTTTGAGAGCGAGGGCCTGCCCGAGCTAGGGCGGTACTTCTATCGGCAGGCAGAGGAAGAGCGCGGTCATGCCATGCGCCTGGTGAAGTACATCGTCGATGCCAACGGCCAGGTGCGCCTGCCGGCAGTGCCCGCACCGCGGCAGGAGTTCTCCTCGGCTGAGGACGCGGTGGGGCTCTCGCTCGAGCATGAGCTCCGGGTCACCGACCAGATCAACAACTTGATGGACCTGGCTATTCAGCAGAACGACCATATTACCAGGAATTTCCTCGAATGGTTCGTGCGTGAGCAGCTCGAGGAAGTCGCCAGTATGGACACGTTGCTCAGGATGGTGCGCCGCGCCGGCGAGCCAGGTCTGCTGTGGATCGAGAACTACCTGGCGCGTCGCGGCCCCGGCGCACTGGCGGAACCCGAGGAAGGCGGGGAGGAAGCCGAGGAGGGCGAGTAGACCATCAGGCTTCTCTGCGGTCAGGGCACAGCGGGTCGGACGTGGAGGCGTGGCCAGGGCGTAGCACTGCCACGCCACTACGGTATAATGGTCTGCTGCATGTGTAGCAGCACAGCGCCGCTGTGCCCTGACCAGTATTCGACCAGTCATTCGAGTCATCCAAGAGGAGCCTGAGACATCATGCAACCAGACGAGCTCAAACGCTATCTGCGCGGCGTGCTGGCCTTTCCGATCACGCCGTTCACGGACGACCTCGCGGCGGTCGACTACGACGCGCTCCAGCGCAACATCGAGTTCATGCTGGCGCGCGGCATCCGCGCTATCGCCGTGTGCGGCGGCACGGGCGAGCTGTACGCGCTCTCCCAGGACGAGATCACGGCCTGCTACCGCGCGGCGGTCGAGGTGGCCCGCGGCCGCGCGGCGGTCGTAGCCGGGGTGGGCTTCAACGGGCGCATCGGCGCTGCGCTAGCGGAGGCGGCAGAGAAGGCCGGGGCAGACGGCATCCTGGTGCTGCCGGCGTACTATGGCCGCGCCGAGGACGACGGCTTCGTCGCCTACTACCGCCAGATCGCCCAGGCGACTAGCCTCGGCGTGCTGCCGTACGCCCGCGACGCCGCGCTGCTCTCGCCGGCCGTGGTCGCCCGCCTGGCCGAGGTACCGAACATCGTCGCCTTCAAGGACGGGCAGGGCGACATCCGCCTGTTCACGCGTATTCGCGCCTATGTGGAGAGCGTGGCGCCCGGCCGGCTGGTGTGGATGGCCGGCGTGGGTGACGATGCCGTCGACGCCTACTTCGCTGCCGGGGCGGAGGGCTTCACCTCCAGCATCGCCAACTACCTGCCCGCCGTGGCCCTGGAGCTCTACGAAGCCGCCAGCAGCGGCGACTTCGCCCGCGTGCGCCGCCTCATCGCCGAGCGGGTGCTGGCGTTCTACAACATGCGCATCCGTCGCCGCGGCTACGAGGTGGCGGTGGTAAAGGCGGCCATGGACCTGGCCGGCCTGCGCGGCGGGCGGGTACGTCCGCCCTTGGTGGACCTGAGCGCCGATGAACGGGAGACACTGCGCGGCATCATGGAGCGGGCCGGCGCCCTGGCCGCTGCGCGCTGAGCAGCGCCTGCCCCGCGCGAACTCCAGCGCCTGCCCCGACAGGCGCTGACACAGCAGTAGAAAATATTGCGGCGGCTGCGTAATTGCCGCTAGAATTTACTATATTAGAATTTAACAGATATTAGCCATTTGGCTATCTGGTTTATCTCCGTTCATTTCGTGGGGCTCTTGCCGTCTGCGCGAATCATCCGCGGCTCGCCAGCATGCCAGGGGGTGAGGCGCTGCGCTGGCTTGACGTGCCCGGCACAGACGTGCTACGCTACCGACACACAGCGCTGCAGTGCTCGAAGTAACACTGCAGCGCTGCAGTACGCACCTTACAACTGCATACCGGCGAAGGCAACGCTCCTTATCCAGAGAGGTGGAGGGACACGGCCCTGTGAAGCCCGGCAACCAGCGGGTGCCCGCCCCGAGGCGGATCCCGCCAGGTGCCAATTCCGGCAGCGTCGCTGCAAGATAAGGTGTTCGCGCATCTTTGCGGTTCTATTACACCCCTTGCAGGCGCAAGGGGTTTTTTGTTGCCTGGGCCGGTTGGAAATGCACGTGGTCGCGGCGCCGGCTGGCAACCGGCTGGAAGCCGTCGAGACTAGTTCGTGCGAGAGCGTTCCTGAAAGGCGACCTTCCGGGGACCCCGCCGGGACCGCTAACGTTTCGACTACGATTTCGACTACGACACGTGGACGACCATACGTCAGTACATGTCAGGGAGCAGTGACACACAATGAGCTTTGCCACGAACCTGCGCTGCCGCGAATGCGGGCGACTGTATGCGCTGGAGCCCATTCATGTCTGCGAGTTCTGTTTCGGTCCGCTTGAGGTCATCTACGATCTCGATGCGGCCAGGCGCACGGTGACGCGGGAGCGCATCGCCGCCGGGCCGCGCTCTATCTGGCGCTACCGCGATCTCTTACCCGTCAAAGGCGAGCGCATCATTGATATTAATGCCGGTTTTACGCCGCTCATTCGCGCCGAGAACCTGGCGCGGGAGCTCGGCTTGAAAGAACTCTACCTGAAGAACGACTGCGTGAACCCGAGCTACTCCTTCAAGGACCGCGTCGTGTCCGTGGCGTCAAGCAAGGCGCTGGAGTTCGGGTTTGATACGCTGGCCTGCGCTTCGACCGGCAATCTGGCGTGTGCTGTGGCAGCCCATGCAGCCCGTGCCGGCCTGAAGGCTTACGTGTTTATCCCGGCAAACCTGGAGGCCGGCAAGGTTCTCGGCGCGGCGATCTATAATCCCACGCTCGTGGCGGTAGACGGCAACTACGACGAGGTGAATCGCCTGTGCAGCGAGCTGGCCGACCGGTACGGCTGGGCATTCGTGAATATCAATATGCGCCCGTACTACTCAGAGGGCTCCAAGACCCTCGCTTTCGAGGTCGCTGAGCAACTCGGCTGGCGAGCTCCCGACCATGTGGTCGTGCCCGTGGCCTCGGGGTCGCTCTTTACGAAGATCTGGAAAGGGTTCCATGAGCTTGCCCAGCTCGGCCTGATCGACGGGGTGCCCACTCGCATGAGCGCGGCGCAGGCAGAAGGCTGCTCGCCAGTCGTGACGGCCTACCGCGAGCAGACACTCAACGTGCGTCCGGTGCGGCCGCAGACGGTGGCGAAGTCCCTGGCGATCGGCAATCCGGCAGATGGCTACTACGTGCTCAAGATCATTAAAGAGTCCAGCGGCGCAGCGGATGCGGTCACCGACGAGGAGATCATCGAAGGGATGAAGCTCCTGGCGCGCACTGAGGGGATCTTCGCTGAGACCGCCGGCGGCGTCACGATCGCCACGCTCAAACGCCTGGTTCAGGCCGGGCACATCCGGCCTGACGAGCTCACGGTGGCCTATATCACCGGCAACGGCTTGAAGACTCAGGAGGCCGTGGCGGACAGCGTGGTGCAACCGGTGTATATCAAGCCGACGCTGCGCTCGTTTGAGGAGGCCATGGCTGGGCGGTTGCTTGCGGGCACATCGGTGCGGTAGATTCGGTAGCGGGATCATCTGGCCGGGATGTTTTAGCCGTCTCGTGCGAGCTGCCGTGTGTGCCGGTAGGGCACGCTGCGAGAGGTGAGGCCGCTGCCGTGGCAAAGCAACGCGTCAAGTTCACGTTCCCTCCACCGCTGATCACGCAGCCGCTGATCTATCGCTTGGGCAAGGAGTTTGATATTGTCACCAACATCCGCCGCGCCAATGTGACCCACGATCGCGGCTGGGTGGTGCTAGAGCTGGAAGGGGAACTCGAGAACATCGAGCGCGGCATCCAGTGGATGATCGAGCAAGGCGTGCGCGTGGACCCGGTGGAAGGCGATCTGGTCGAAGGTTGATTAAAGGCTGCGCGTGCCTGTCTCCGGTCGTGGTTTCCTTTCGGCCGGTGCTCTCTGAGCAATCCGCGCGTGTGTAGAACGTTAGGAGTAACCGCATGCCAGTACGTGTTCGTATTCCTACGCCACTGCGACGGCTTACTGGCGGCCAGCCCGAGGTGACCGTGCAGGCGGCGACGGTGGCACAGTGCATTGACGCCCTGGAGGCCGCCTACCCCGGACTGGGCGAGCGCCTCCGCGACGACAACGGAGAGCTACGTCGCTTTGTGAACCTTTACTTGAATGGTGAGGACGTGCGCTTCCTCAACGGGCTCGAGACGCCGCTCAAAGAGGGGGACGAGCTCTCTATCGTGCCGGCCATGGCTGGCGGCTAGGTGCAGGTAGCGGGCTGCCTCGGCTGGGATGAGGCAGCCCGACCGCTCTTGGCAGAGCTAGGCAGGCGTCAGGCGTGGGGATGAGCCTGGCGCTCTGCCGGCGATCCCTGGGGTTACCACGCACCGCGGCGCGCCTGTCGTGGCGCCGCGCTGACATTCACACCCGTACCTGTGTCGTTGCCAAGCACCATTGCCAGGAGGGAGCCAATGATCCGACGCACTGCCATGACTCGCCGGCGTCTGGTGTCTCTGACTGCAGTGGCGGGAGCGGCATCGAGCATCGCTGCACTGGCCAGCGCTTGCCGTCCTGGCGGCACGCGGCCATCGGAGCCGTCGCTTCCCGTGGGGCCGAGCGCTGTACGGAAGGGCACCCAGATTACCCTGCATGTACGCACGGGGACAGAGGCGGATACCCTCGAAGAGCGTATCCCGCTGCTCGAGCAGCAGCTCGGCATCAAGGTGAGCATGGAGACCTTCCCCGGCGGGGAGTACTATCAGAAGATCCAGACGCTGATCACGGGAGGCTCCCTGGGTGATGTGCTCTGGGGCGCCAGCGCTACAGGCACCGGGCACCTGTGGGCGTATTCCGGCGTGATTCGGTTCCTGGACGATCTGATCCGCGCTGAGAAGTTCGATCTCAATCAGTACTACCCTTCAGCGGTCGATGGCGTGAGGTTCGAAGGCAAGGTCTACGGGCTGCCGTATAAGCTCCAGCCTGGCCCGATGGGGATCTATTACAACCTCGATGCCTTCGAGCAATCCGGCGCGACGCCCCCTGATCTGAACAGCACCTTCGACCAGCTCATCGAGCTGGCGAAGCGCACGCAGCGCCAGGACGGCGATACGGTGACGCGCTGGGGCTTCTTCCCCACCGTCCGCAATCCCGGCTACCAGTGGGTGGTCCATTACGTGCGCGCCTGGGGCGGGGATGTGATCTCGGACGATGGTCGCAGGTCGCAGATGAGCAGCCCCCAGGCGATGGCAGCCCTGGAGTGGTACTGGAACCTCATCACCGGCCACCGCGTCGCCCCCACGGGCAAGAACATGCAGAACGCCGATTTCGTGAAAGGCCAGGTGGCGATGCTGCAGAGTGGCTCCTGGTCGAAGAGCCTGCCCACCCAGGTTCGAGATGCCTTCCGGATCGGCAACACGCTGATGCCTAGAGGCCCCAGCGGGCGGCGCGGGTCTATGGCGGTGACCGACTTCATCGCTATAAACGCCAAGACGAAGAACGTACCGGAGTCCTGGGAGCTGACGAAGTTCCTGACAGACAAGGAGACAGGCATTCGCCTGGGCGAGGGGCGCGGGGGCGCCTCCGGCACCAGCGGCGGCCGTCCCGATGTGTTCCACAGCGAGCGGTTGCTGGCGAACCCGCTGCACAAGGTCTGGATCGAGGCCGCGGAGACGGCTATGAACCTCAAGGTGCCGTGGAACTTCCTCGGGGAAGAGCACCAGAGCGCGCTCAACGCCAAGATGAACCCCATCATCGATGGAGACCAGGCGCCAACGCGCGCGTACCTGCAAGAGGTAGACCGAGAACTCCAGGCCGTGCTGGACAAGCCGCGGCCGTGAGGGCATGTCACCGGCAGGAGATGGTAGCCGGCGGAGCCATCCCCTGCCGGTGACCGATCGCTCAGGCCAGGTGCACCTGCTCCTGCGCCCGTCCTCGCGTATGGACGAACTCACGCTCGGCAGCGGGCTGGCGCCACACGATGACCTCCCAGGAGCCGGCCGCCTTCGCGGCGTACATCGCCCGATCGGCGCAGGCAAAGAGGCGGTTGGGGTCATACCCATGCTCCGGCGCGACAGCCACGCCGACGCTCAGGCGCAGCGGTAGCCCGCCAAGCTCCAGGGTGTCCTGGGAGCGTACCGCACGTTCAGCCGCGGTCTTCAACCGCTCGGCAACCTCTCGCGCCTGTCGCGTGTCCACCCCCCACAGGAGCACGGCGAATTCATCTCCGCCGTAGCGGAAGGCCAGGTCACCCGCCCGCACGCTCGCAGCGAGCGCCTGCCCTACCGCCTGGAGCACTGCGTCACCGGCCAGATGCCCGTGTGTATCGTTGATCTGCTTAAATCCGTGGATATCGAGCACGACGAGCGCGAAATGCTGCGGCGCCTGCCCCAGTGGGGCGCACGCTCGGGCAAGCTGGTCCTGGAAGGCGCGCCGGTTGAGCAGACCGGTCAGCCCGTCCGTCATAGCCAGCCGCTGGGCAGTATCGAGCAGCACGCTCTGCGAGCGCCGGCTGCGCTCAACCAGCCAGCCAGCTACCACTGCGCTGGCCAGCACCAGCACCCACCCGAAGATGCTGGCTAGCGGAAGCGCCCCGCCTGCCACAACGGCCTCCGCTCCGGCCGGATGAACCGGTGCCAGCAGGAGCAAGAGCAACGCGCTGATCAGTCCGCCGGCGAACGCACCGCGCACGCCGAAGCCGAAGGCACACAGGGCAACCGGTGAGAAGAAAATATACCAGTACGTTGGCCCCGCTTGCGGAAGCCGGTAGGCGACCATTGCCGCAGTGGCAAAGGCAATCGTAATCGCACTGATCCAGACAAATCGCGTGTACTGCCCCATCCTGCACCCATCCCCGGCCGGCTATCTCCCGGCTATCTCGGCTACGACCGCACCTGCTCAGTGCTGCTTTCAAGCGTGCGCCGCAGCGGATTATCCACTCGATCGCACTGGCGCTTCTCATTAGCACTTCTTTGGCACTTCTGGCACTTCTGGCATTTCTGGCACTTCTATGGTAAGCGCAGCAGGTGGGCTGGCGCGCGAGACCGGGACTTCTGGACACTGCGGGCCAGTACTAACGTACCGGCCACCTGGGGCGTTGCTGCCCGTATCGGCGGGGCAGGAGCACGCCCGATCACGGGCTCACCTGGCTACGGGACTATAGCGAGGTCTCCGCCAGCGAAGATAGTTCGGGGCTGGTTTCTTTCCGGCGCAGACACGGGCTGCACGGCTGGCTCTTCTACGGCCGGGGCGGAAGCAGCGAACACGGCAGGGCGAGCGAAGGCATAGTCCCGCAACGTCTCCATCTCTGTGTAGATGTGTAGATCTGCGGTGGGTCGAGGAGCATGGCTCGCAGCCGAAGAGTTCGCCTTTCCACAGCTCCATGCGCGTCTCGTTCATGTGCTGCCTGCGACGGGCCGCGTTCTCGCTGACAGGGACAGCGCCGGTCGGCGGCACGCTCTCCAGCACGACCAGGCGGTCATGATCTTGGTCGTACTGGCGAGAGGGCGGGGTTGTCAGCCTCACGCGCCCAGATAGGCAGGCCGGTGTCTCCTTCGATCACGATCCCCGTAGTGGCCTGACAGAGTGCATCATCTGGCAGGTGCGCGGGCGCAATGCGACGTTCGTGAGCGATAGTGTGGCGCACCGGCAAGCGGCTCCGCTGTCGCGCCAAGGGCTGCGTAGCGCCGTGCAGGCTGTGGAGTTTCTCGGGCATTCCGCGCGCGAGACGCCCTGGAAGGGATCAGCGTGCCAGATGGTCCCGGAATAGCGAAGAGCCGGAGTCGATTTGAGTCATCGCGGCGGCGTGTACTGCGCCGCCTCACGCTCGAACCGCGCGAGGTGTGCCTGGCGCTCGGCCTCGCTCCAGCCAAGCTCACGCTGGAGGAGGTCCGCGACGCGCGCGGCAGCGGCGCGCGCCTGGTCGGCGGTCAGCAGACCTAGCCGCGTGCGCCGGAATAGGACATCGCCGATCGTGCTCGCCATCTCGTGTCTGATGCTGAACACGGCTTCGGCGACCAGGTGCGGCGCATCCGGATGCAGGCGCTCACGGAGCGGTGGGGCTGTCGCCGCCAGCCCGGCGATGTAGCTTGCTACCGCCACGCCGTACAAGGCCAGGAGGCGCTCTACCTGCGCCTCATCGAGTGCGGACACCGTGAGCTCCGCGCCGGGCGAGCCGTCCGATGATGGGCGCAGGGGGTAATATCTGGTGATGCTCCACCGCGGGCGATCGAGCGCGCCTTCCGCGACGAGCAGGTGGACTGCCCGGTTTACGACCTTCTCTGCCATGGCGCGGAAGGTGGTGTACTTGCCACCAACCACCGCAAGCGCGCCATCTGCGGTCTCGAACACACGCTCCTCGCGGGAGAGTCTCGAGGAATCCTCCGTCTCGCTGCTTGCCACGAGTGGACGCAGGCCGGCCTGGACGCTGAGTACCGCTGACGCATCCAGCTCGATCTCGGGAAAGGCCCGGCGCACCGCCTCAATGAGGTACGCAACGTCGGACTGATCCGCCAGCGGCGAGTCAGGATCGCCGCGGTAGGGTGTGTCTGTCGTGCCAATCAGGACCCGGCCCTGCCAGGGAATAACGAACACCATGCGGCCATCGGGAGCGGTAGGCAGGTACAGCGCATAGTCGGCTCCAGTGGGCCCCGTCGCGCCGGCCATGGCCTCCTGGGACACGACCAGATGCACCCCCTTGGAGGGCCGCACCAGGTCGTCTCCGGGCCGCACCAGGCGATCAGTCCACACGCCGGCCGCCAGGATGACCAGCCGGCCGCGCACCTCGACAGAGTCGCCTGAGAGCGTATCCTGCACGGCGACTGCCCGTACCCGACCCCGCGCCAGCTCCAGACGCTCGACCCTGGCATAATTGCACACGACAGCGCCGGCCGCGGCCGCAGCGTGCAGCACTTCCAACACCAGCCGAGCGTCGTCGGTGCGGCAATCCGAGTAGACGAAGCCGCCAATGAGCCCGTCAGAGGCGAGGAGAGGGCTGGAGCGGCGCAGCTCCTCGTGGTCGAGGCTGGCGTGGCCGGGGAGGTCCCGTGTGCCGGCCAGCATATCGTAGAGCTGCAGACCAAGGCCGATGCGCACCTGTTCGAGCCTGCTCCCGTAGACCGGGATCAGGAAGCGCAGGGGCTGCACCAACCCAGGTGCCAGGCGCAGGAGGATCGAGCGCTCGTGCAGCGCCTCACGGGTGAGCCTGAACTGATACTGGGCCAGGTAGCGCAGGCCACCATGGATCAGCTTCGAGGAGCGGCTACTCGTGCCTGAGGCGAAGTCGGCTTTCTCCAGCAGGGCCACGCGCAGCCCGCGCAGGCTGGCATCCAGGGCGATACCGGCGCCGGTGATGCCGCCACCGACGATGATGAGGTCGAACTCTTCTGTCCGCAGCCGCTCTAGCGCCTGAGCGCGACTCCCTAACGATGGGATCCGAACTGCCACGTGTCTGGCTCACCCCGCACACGAGAGGTGCATGGCTGCAGCGGCTCTATCCCCGCTGTTGCTCGTCGCTGCCAGATGTTGCGCCGGACCAGCTCCCCTCCGATCCCATATCGAGGCTCATCTCGGCGCGGGCCTGGGCACGTCCGGCCGGCGCGGCAACGTGAGGGAGCACGAAGTTGAAGCTCCTGCGCCACACCCAGAATAACAGCCAGCTCGCCAAAAGTGCAATGAACGAGATAATGATGGCGAGCTCCAGCCGGCTCGGCATGCCCTGCCGGCGGGGCACATAGCTGGGCAGAAAGCCGCTCCCATAGGCCAGCAACAGCCCGCCAGCTACACCAGCGAAGGAGAAGGTGGTGATGTCAGCCAGCAGCCGGCGATGCCCAAGATACAGCGACAGCTCATCGCCCCGCCGCAGATCCCAGCGGCGGAGGATCGCTACGAGCGCGCCGACGACTGCCAGTGCTGCGCCCGCAGCACCCAGCGACGGCAGGAGCGCGCCGGGGCCGCCCAGCAACGATGCGACGGCGCTCAGCGGGTTGTCAGGGAACGCACCCGGCTCTTCGCCGCCCGGCACCAGACCAAGGTAGGCTAGCGCTTGACCCAGAGCATAGATGAGCAGCGTTGCCAGGACGAATGTGCCCAACAGGAGCATGATCGCCAGGAACCCGGCGAGAAAGCCGGCCAGCGCGACGCGCGGAACCGGTGCGTGGCGCGTTAGGAGATCCAGGCGATACTGGCGCGCCTGGTCGCGTATGCTCTCCACCGAGACGTCTCGCCTTCACAGGGCAGCACCGCGTGCATTATAGCATGGGTGCGCCACCCTTCCGGCTGCCCGGCGGATCATGCTAGGTAGCGCCGGATGAATGCCTCGGCCTGCTCCCGCACCGGCTGCCCGGCTGTGGCCCCGGGCTGCATCACAGAGAGCGTCCCGCAGGCCACGCCGAGCGCCAGACACCGGTGCAGCGGCCTGCCTTCCAGCCAAGCCGTGAGAAAGCCGGCGTTAAACGCGTCGCCGGCTCCAGTGGTGTCAGCGACCGGCACCTCCGGCGCGCCGAGGTGCTCGATCCGGCCATGGCATACGGCGAGGCACCCGCCGGGTCCCAGCTTGACTACCACGCACGGCACCCGCCGCGCCAGCAGGGCCGCAGCCTCGTCTACTGCGGCGGCCTGCGTGATCGCCAGCGCCTCGACCTCGTTCGGCAGGAACACATCGAGATACGGCCACAGCTCATCGAGGCCGGCCCAACGCTCGGCCGGGTCAAAACCGGTGTCCAGGGACGTCGTCAGACCGCGTCGCTTCGCCGCAGCGAGCAGGTCCGGCAGTCCCGGACGCAAGCCGGCAAGCATGAAATAGCTCGTGGTGTGGAGATGCCGCGCCCGCTCCAGGAGCTCGACCGGTACATCCTCGGCGCGCAGTTCCACAAGCGCGCCCAGGTAGGTCAGGAACCCGCGGTCCTGGGGCGTGGACAGGGCAGTGGAGAGGCCAGTCTTGGCCGTCGGATGGCGCACCACCCCAGCGGGATCAACGCCATGCCGGTGCACCAGCTCGAGGAGCATCTCGCCCAGCGGATCGCTGCCGATACACGCGACCAGCGTCACTGGCACGCCCAGGCGCGCCAGGCCGCAGGCGGTGTTGGCCGCTGAGCCGCCCAGCGTGAGCGTGGCATCATCAACAAGCTTTTCGGCACCCATCACCGGGCGCAGCGCCTCCTCGCTGCGGGCGCGCAGGATAAGATCGGCGTTGAGGTCACCGACGACGAGCACAGGCGCTGCAGACGAGGGCCGATCCCGAGAAATCTTACTTGACCTCGAGCAGGTAATTCCGCGCCGTATTCAGCGCGTCAACCAGGGCACGACGCCGCACAGCGGCAGCGGTAGTGGCGTAGAGCCGCGTGTGCTCAACGACGCGTCCCTGATGCCAGACAGCGGCAAAGACGTTATGCTTGTTCTCCCCAGCAGGCGTGCTGGTCACTCCCAGGCCGATATCGGCGCCGAACTGCTGTGCGGCGCGCTCGGCGATCACCGGTGCGGCATCGCAGTCTACCGAGCGAAAGACCAGGCCGCCGAGGAAGCGGTGCCCCGCCGCGTCCATCAGCTCGCTGGCGACTAGGCCGCCTGTGACCTCCTCAGCGGTGGCGATGGTCAGGCTGCGCTGCTCGAGCAGCCGCGCCAGCGCCTGCGCCAGCGTCTCGTCGTCCACGCCGTAGATGTAGTGGCCCAGGATAGCGCGAATGCGCGGCTCCATCTGGGCAATGATCGCCGCGGCTTCCTCCCGGCTGAGCGCCTTCGCCGTCATCCGCACGTGGATGCCGTCCTGCTTGGCGTAGGTTGCCACCGTCGGCGCCGTAGAGCGCACCAATTCGCCGAGCAGCTCTTCTACGGCTGACTCGCCCAGCCCCAGCACCTTCAGGGTCCTGGAAAGAATGACGGCACCGCCCTGCCTGGCGCGCAGCCGCGGCTCGACCTCATGCTCCCACATACGGTACATCTCAACCGGCACGCCCGGCATGGCGACGATGACGCGGCCGTCCCGCTCGACCCACCAGCCGGGCGCCGTCCCAATCGGGTTTGGCAGGGCCCGCGCTGAGGCGATCAGCGTGGCCTGCTTGATGTTGCGCTCAGGCATGGGCACGCCGCGGCGGGCAAAGAACTCGCGCAGCTCACGCTCCAGCTCCGGCTGCACCACCATGGGTTCGCCCAGCAGAGCCGAGATTGCCTCACGCGTCAGGTCGTCCTCGGTAGGGCCCAGCCCGCCAGTCATGACGATCAGGTCCGACCGCTCCCAGGCGCGGTGCAGGTGGGCGGTCAATCGCGCTAGATTGTCACCGATGGCGGAGATGTAATAGCAGTCGATGCCTAGGGCCGAGAGCCGCTGGGCCAGCCAGGCAGCGTTCGTATCCACGATCTGGCCGAGCAAGAGCTCGGTGCCCACAGAGACTAGCTCAGCCTTCACGCCTCACACCTTCTTGAGCAGCAGGCGATCGATGATCTCGCAAGCGCGGTCGGCGTACTCGTTCACCGACATCTTGTTCTCTTGCAGCGTGGCATACAGCGGCGTCAGCTCGCGCTGCACCTCCGGCCAGTTCCCGTACTTCAGCATGCCGGCGCCGGACTGGCCGGAGTACTGCACCTGGAGCGTCCACGCCGTGGCGTCCACCCCGGTCTGCTGTTTAAAGACCTCCAGCAGCTTCGGCTGGGCGCTCTTGAGCGCGGTGACCGGCTGGCCAAACGCCTGGCAGAACAGCACCTGGTTGTCTGCGTTCAACAGCCACTTGAAGACTTCCCAGGTCGCATCCGGCACCTTGCTGCCGGCGTCCACGTGCAGGCCCTGCGCCCAGAAGCGTCCGGAGATGTTCCGCCCGGGGCCCGAGTACGGAATGGTCACCAGCATCCACGGGAAGTCCTTGGGGGGCTGCGTGATGATCGTACCACCAGGCCGGTTCATGCCGATCTTACCCGTGTTGAAGATGTCGATATTGCTATCACCACGCAACGCCCTGGCCTCGTCCGCGGTGGGATACACATGGTACTTGTAGCGCAGGTCGAGGAAGAACTGCAACCCCTGCTTGAAGCGGGGCTGGTTCATCATGCACTTCTTGTTCCTGTCATCCCAGGCGAGCTGGCCGAAGTATGTTCCGTCAGTGACCCCGCCTACATTGTAGCTGTTAATCGAGCCGCCCCAGCCAAACTGGTCGGGCGCACGTGTCATTTTCACGGCGTACTCTAGGAAGCGCTCCATGGTCCAGTTCTTATCCTCGGGGTTCACCGGCGGATAGGGCAGGCCAGCCGCATCGAACATCGCCTTGTTGATCGCCAGACAGTCGCCCGACACGGCATGCGGCCAGGCGTACAGCTTGCCGTCGTAGGTCCACGAGTTCACCGTCTCGGGGATGAAGATGTTCAGGTCGATCTTGTCGCGCTTGACGAACGGCGACAGGTCGAGGATCACGCCGTTGTCGACCATGTCGGTCCAGGGGCCCCAGCCGTTGTCATAGAAGTCGGTGGGCGTGCCGGCGGCGTGCTCGAGGATGATCTTCTCACGATGGGTCTGGTAGCTGCCGGTGCCGGGGCGCACCTCTACCTGGACGTCCTTGCGCTCGGCGTTGAACTTCTCGAACACCTGCTGGTAGCGCTCCAGCCGTTCGCCAGCGGCGAAGACGCAGTAGAACACTACATTTGCTGGAGGCTTGGCACCTGCGCCGGGCTGCGCAGGTGCCGCCGGTTGCCTGGCACATGCGGCTGCCGCAAGCGCCGGGACTGCAGCAGCGTGCGCGGCAACAGCGAAGAGGGTACGCCGGCTGAGATGGCCTTCGTCATAGCGGGAACGCTCCGCTCCGTCCGCATATCGATTTTTAACAAGCGCATGATCGAGATGAGCCACGTGCATCGCGCATGCCTCCCACGCAGAATACCCCTTCTGCAAGGTTAGA
Source organism: Chloroflexota bacterium (assembly GCA_042408875.1). Lineage (GTDB taxonomy): Bacteria > Chloroflexota > UBA11872 > JBHOQS01 > JBHOQS01 > JBHOQS01. The sequence continues at coordinate 301,703 of JBHOQS010000023.1, forward strand.
CCCTATCATGTGCTACCAGCATACCATACTCGAGGCGGACGCTCGCCTGGATTCGACCGTGCTGCCCGCACCCTCGATCTGATGCCGGCCTTCGGGAGTATAGGGCAGCTGTGCGACGGAGCTCCACGGCCCCGGTGCACAGCTCAGGCAGCGAGCGCAGTTGTGCAGGGGTCTGGCTCCTTGGCGGAACGCAGCCGCGGGCTGGAAGAGCATCGTGCCCACCATGCCGGCCTCCCTTAAGCAATTTCCTTCAGGTGTTGTATAATTCTACCAATATATAATTCAACTATTGAATTACCTGCGTGTCGTGGAGCATGAGGAGCATTCGCCATGCTGACCAGCACTGCTGCTATCCCGGTCGTGCACTTTCCGGAGGGCTGGTATCTCGCTGCGCCGCAGTTTCTCGCCGCCACCGCGCGCGCCCATGGCCCGATCTTCCGGCGTATCCTCGGGGATAGGCCGACGGGTGGACAGGAGCATCTGTACCTGGTCGGGCCAGAGGCCAACCGCTTTGTGCTCTACACCCATCGCGAGTACTTCAGCCACGACCTGGGCTGGACACCGCTGGTGGGCGAGTGGGCCGGGAAGGGACTGCTCAACATGGACCCGCCTGAGCACACCCGGCATCGCAAGCTGTGGAACCCCGCCTTCACCGCGGCGTGTATGGCACAGTACCTACCCATTATGGAGCACGCGATCCGGCGCCGCATCGATGCCTGGGCCGAGCGCGGCGAAGTGGACCTTTTCGCCGAGGCCCGGGAGGTCACCTTCGAGGTCGCGGCGCGGGCATTGGCCGGCTTAGATGGCCCGGAGATTGGACGCCTGCGTGAGCTCTTCTACGCTCTGCTCCACGGCTATGATGAGCGTGTGGAGACGTGGGGACAGTTTGTGGAACGACGGCGGCGCATCGTCGCCGAGCTTCATGCGATCGTGCTGGCGCTTATCGCCGAGCGCCGCAGCCGCCCTCCTGAGGCAACACCGCAAGATGTGCTGAGCCTGATCGTCCAGGCACGCGATGAGAACGGGCAGCCGCTCAGCGACCAGCAGGTGGTCGACCACTTGAAGATCCTGCTTGTTGCCGGCCACGAGATGACCACTACCCTCGGTGCATGGCTGCTGTACCTACTGGCGACGCACCCTGCATACCTGACGCGGGTACGGCAGGAGCTCGCCCGCGTCTTACCCGGCTCAGCCAGCGCCATCTCCTTTGAGGCGCTGCGCGCTATGCGCGTGCTGGACAACGCGGTCCGCGAGGCTGGTCGCCTTCATCCGCCGGTGGTTGCCGTGCCACGCGGCGTGCTGGCTGATGTCGAGTTCGCTGGTCACGTCATTCCTGCGGGAGCCCAGGTGTGGCTGGCTCTGGGCGCCACGCATCACCTGCCGGATCTCTTTGCGCACCCTGAACGGTTCGATCCCGATCGTTTTGAGCCGCCCAGGGAGGAAGAGAGGCGGAACCCCTTTGCCCTGGTGACCTTCGGCGGCGGACCGCGCATTTGTATCGGCATGCACTTCGCCCATGTGGAAGCCAAGCTCCTGGCTGCATCTGTGTTCCGCGCCTACGACCTGCAGCCCGTGCCGGAACGCCCAGTCGTGGAGATCGGCTTCGTCACCTCGTTCCTGCCGAACGGTATATGGGCGCGGGTTACACCACGCCCGTCGCCGGCACCGTAAGGCCGGGAGCTGTGTGGCGCGATCACTTCTACTGGGTGGAACTGAGTCTATCATAACGTCGATATCGGAATATGCGAGGGCAGGCCAGGTACCCCGCCGATCTCGACAACCAACAGATCCCAGTGCCGTTGTCTGGCGAGGGGCCTGGCGCTGCCTGGACGCGCCGGGAGAGGGATCGACCGTGCTCTGCCCGCGGCCCCTGGTGAGCCGGCATGCCTCCGACACAGGGAGTCCAACCGTCGTTAAGATATGACGGCACGACGAAGAGACACGCAAGATCGAAGAGTTGCGAGCAGTCTTGCGCATTTTGCATGGCCGGTAGGGTCTCAAACGAGGATGATTGTGTGAGGAGTACCGGTCATCACGGAGGAGAAAGAGAGGTCTGGCAAAACGCTGTTATCGACTGATACGCAGACCCTGCCACGTGTCAGCGTGGATGATAGGTATCTTAGAGTTGAGAAGGTATAGAAGAGTTGAGAAAGGGTAAACTCGTGAATGTCACACGCAATCTCATTGCGGTAGCAGGCCTCGCCAGCGTCCTTGCCCTGGCTGGTCCAGCAACTGTCGCCGGGGCCGATGGGCCAGTGCCGCTCCAGTTCTCCGCTCGGGATCCGGCGCAGGTGTTCGCGGGTGAGTGGACACCCATGGCCTCCGATCTCGAAAGTCGGCTCGCCGGCACAGCGGTCCAGCTCACCTACAGCGGGCCGTGGATCTCCTGGCTTACCACCACGGGGCCCGACCGCGGCAAGATCGATGTCGTCATCGACGGCCAGGTGCGAGACGACGAGATGAGCCTGTATAGCGACGTCGAGCAGCCACGGGAGTACCGCTGGTCCACGTTCACCCTTGCCCAGAACCATACGATCCGCATCATCGTTACCGGTAACCGCGACGATCGCTCACACGATAGTCTCGTCGTGCATCAGGGATTCATGGCGCTCAACGCCCCGATCGGTCCGTCTGCAAGCGCTCCGGCCTTGCCGGGGCCTGCAGCGCCGGCAGCACGCCCGGGGACCACGCTGGGTGAACCGGCGCGCTTCTACCGGGCGGGCGATCCCCTGGTCGAGTACACATCCACATGGACCGACCAGGGAGACACAGCCGCGCAAGCTACCCTGCCGGCGCTGCCAAAGTACCGTCAGGCTGAGAGCAGCCTGGCGATCGCCGCTTTCCGCTTTAACGGGCCGTCGGTGACTTGGTACACCCTCGCCGGCCCGGACCGTGGCAAAGCCAGGGTCTCGATCGACGATGTGATCCGGGATGACGACATCGACCTGTACAGTCCAACGCTGGAAGTCCGGTCCTATAGCTGGAGCGTTGTTGATCCCCAGAAGCTGCACTTCCTGCGCATTCACGTAGTAGGTGACAAAAGCCGCGGCTCCACCGGGGATCTGGTCGCTATCCTTGGCTTCTCGACGCCGGGCGCACCGGCTGCTCCCACGCCGTAGCCAGTATCGCTGCCCATGAGCAGCGTCGCAGGGCCATATCTCCCCCAGCGCCGCTCCTGGCCCTCCCTGGTGCAGGGAGGGCCAGGGACGTTCTCAGGCAGGACGCCGTGGCGGCCGGTAGGTCTCCGGATCGGCCTTAGCCAGGAAATCGAAGTCGCAGCCCTGCGAGGCCTGCAGCACGTGGTCGAGGAAGAGGGCGCGGTAGCCGCGGGTCCACGGCCGCTCGGGCGGGCGCCACCGCGCAAGACGGCGTTGGATCTCACGCTCGCCCACCAGCAGGTCCAGGCGACGCGCCGGCACATCGATCTCGATCTCATCCCCGTCCTGTACCACGGCCAGTGGACCGCCTGCGGCCGCCTCAGGCTCGACGTGCAGCACGATCGTCCCGTACGCTGTGCCGCTCATGCGCGCATCCGTAATGCGCAGCACGTCGCGGATGCCGCGCTTGAGCAGATTTTCGGGAATAGGCATCGAGCCGCCGGTCTCAGGCATGCCCGGGGCGCCCAACGGCCCCTGGTAGCGCATGACGAAGACCGTATCTTCCGATGCCTCCAGCCGCTCCTGCACGATACGTCGCTGGATCTCCTCGGCCGAGTTGAACACAAGCGCCGGCCCACGGTGGCGCAGCAGGTGTGGCGAGGCCGCTGACTGCTTGATCACCGCTCCGGTGGGAGCCAGACTGCCGCGCAGCACGGCGATGCCCCCTTCCGGACGCAGCGGCTGGTCCAGCGGCGCGATCACCCGCCGGTCCAGCACGCGCACGCGTGCGAGGTTCTCGCCTACTGTCTTGCCCGTGACCGTCAGGGCATCCAGGTGCAGCAGCGGCCGGAGCTCGGCCATCACCGCCGGAATGCCGCCGGCCTCGAAGAGGTGCTCCATCATGTACGGGCCCGAGGGCTTGATGGCGCACAAGTAGGGCGTCTCGCGAGAGAGCTGGTCGAAGCGATCCAGGGTGAGGTCAATGCCCAGCCGGCGGGCGATGGCGATCAGGTGGATCACCGCGTTGGTCGAGCCGCCAATCGCCATGCAGACGCGGATAGCATTATCGAATGCCTCGGGCGTGAGGATGTCGGAGGGGCGGATATCCTGCTCGAGCAAGCGCATGATCTGCCGACCGCTGGCTTCAGCGAGCTGGTAGCGCCGTGCGTCTACCGCCGGGATCGCCGCGCCGCCGGGCAGCATCATCCCCAGCGCCTCAGCCATCGAGGCCATGGTGCTGGCCGTGCCCATGATCGTGCAATGCCCACACGACGGGCACATGCTGTTCTCCAGCTCGGCCATGTCCTCGTCGGTGACGTTGCCGGCGCGGTACTCGTTCCAGTAGCGGTAGATGTCGGTTGAGACGCCGATATCCTCGCCCCGGAAGCGCCCCGACAGCAGCGGCCCACCGGTGACCATGATCGCCGGGATATTCACGCTGGCCGCAGCCATGAGCTGGGCCGGCACGGTCTTATCACACGAGGCCAGCAGCACCACGGCATCGAGCGGCTGCGCCCGCAGCGCCTCCTCGGTCTCCATGGCGAGTAGATTCCGATAGAGCATCGTCGTCGGCGCCCAGAACACCTCGTTGAGCGACAGGGTGTTGAACTCCAGAGGGAACCCGCCAGCCTGCCACACTCCTCGCTTCACCGCCTCGGCCACCTGGCGCAGGTGGATGTTGCACGGATTGAGCTCGCTCCAGGTGTTGCAGATGCCGATGATCGGCTTGGCGAGGTCCTCGTCGGTGTAGCCCTCGGCCTTGAGGAACGCCCGGCGGGTCATGCCGGCCTGGTCGCGGCGCTGCCCCCAGGCGTAGCTGCGGAGCCGGGTGCGATCAAGCGATAGTTCAGCCGTCATACGGCAGCAGGCCTCCTCGGGTCCTTGTACACGGTGTTCATGTTCGCTTGTGGTGTTTGCGTCCGTTTAGACGACCCCTCTTAGACGACCCCTCCCCCTTCAACCCCTCTACCTCTCGCCGCCCAGCACAGCGCTCGCCCGCGACTTGATCACACGCATGGCTTCGCGCACACTCATCTCACCCCGGCGTACCTTGTTCATCTCTTCGGTAACAATCCCATTGTACTCCTGCCACTTGGGGATCAAGGGAATAGGGAGCACCTCCCGGTTTTCATATGCGTCCATAAATACTCTGGCGTTCCTGATCGGACTGTTCTGGAGAAAGTAGTCTACCAGATCCTTCCGGTTGGTGAGGGCCTGTCCAACATCGATGAGCCCCTTCTGGTACGTTGGGCCGGTGATAAACTTGGCAAGCTCCCAGGCCGTTGCTGCCTTCTGGCCGGTAACACCAACCGGTATCGTGAGCGAGTTCGGCTTCACCACGGTCCGGCGCATACCCTTGGGGCTTTTCGGCAGCGGTGCGACGCCATAATCGTAATCCGGGCGCGTGAAGAGCGGGGCAGCGTACCAAGCGCCGCTGAGCACCATCGCCATGCGATGGGAGAGGAACGGATCACCAGGACCGAGATCATCGCCGGGTCGCGGCGCCACATTGTACTTGTGGATGAGATCCGCCTGGAACTGGAGCGCATCGACTGTCTCGGCCATATCGCCGATAAAGGTTTTTCGATTATCAGCGAGTGTTTTCCCGCCGTTCGAATAAATCCAGCTATGTGGCTCGGGATGCACACCGAGCTGGGCGGCGATACCAAATGAGCGCGCCGCTCCGTCACCGCGTGAGAGACGCAATAAGGCATCAAGAAAGCTGTCCCATGTCCATTTGCCCTGCGTATCCAGGTCATTCGGCAATGGCAACCCGGCATCAAGCCACTTCGCACGGTCATAGAAGAGCACGCGCGGGCTCTCTGGGCCATTTGGAACAGAATAATATACCCCATTGAAGATGTGGTGATCCTCCAGGAAGGCACCGGGCAGAAACACATCCAGGTTAAAGCTCTTATCCCCCTTAATGTATGGATCGAGTGGCTGGATGAGTTGCTGCTCGACAAAAGCCGGCATGTCATAGGCGTCCACCTGGACAAGCTCGGGTGGAGTGCCTGCACTGATGAGTGAGATGATTTTCGAGCGATACTCCCCCCAAGAGACCCATAAGGCCTCGACCTGAATGTGCGGATTCTGCTGATTAAACTCAGCGATGCGAGCCAGCGTATTATCTGCCTGCTCCTGGCTCACTGCCCAGAACGACCATGTGATCTTGCCACCAGGTTTCACTCCTTCAAGCGGTGAGCGCTCACTCCCAGCCGGCTTTGATGGCGTGGTCAAACGCGCGCATGCACCTACAAATGGTAGAGCACTGCCTGCCGTCAGTACTCGGCCCAGACCACGACGAGTAAGTCGCTTAGCGCACGGCTCCATAGCTTCCCTCCCGCCTTGCAGCACAATTCCTATATAGCATCGCCACAAAATAGCATCGCCGTAAATGATCTTTCTAAAAGGTTGTTATAATGGCTTCTGGCGCTGTGCAGTCCATGCCCTCCGTAAACGTCCCCAAACATAGCGTAAGATCCACAGCCATCCCCGCTGTGCCGAGCAGTTCTCGCTCTCCCGCGATCTACTGCGCAGGTTGCTCGATGGAATCGAGCTGATACTCGGGCAACGGACGGCGGCGCGGCCGGCTGAAGCGCTCGGCCAGGTTGGCGTTCCACGGCAGCGCCAGCATGGCATCGACGACTGCCTCGGCCTGCTCCAGCGAGCGCGTGCGGTGGTCCTCCAGCACGCAGCTCACCAGCACATCGCGGTCGCCGGTGGTGAACGCCAGCAGCTCCTTCTCCATCTTCAGGATGCGTGGCAGCAACACCATCTGCATGAGCTTCTCTGGGAGCCGACCGACGTGCAGGAGGCGGATGCCGGCACCATCCACCAGCGCTTTACCTTCCACCACCACATCATCGGCGATGCCCTCGATCGCGCCGTTGTTGGGTACATTCACCTGGAAGATGCCGGGACGGTCGTTAGCGATGGCATCGATGATAGGCACCTGGATCTCACGCGTGCGTACCGGCGGCAGCGCCTCGGTGACGCGCGCAGTGGTATCGAGTGCCACGCGCCGGAGCTTCTCAATGTTTTCCTGCAGGCGCTGCAGGTAGTGCGACCAGCCGATCTCGCTGTCGAACCCGCCCAGGTGTCCATACCAGCGGCGCTTGGTCGCTAGGTCGGTGTGGTAATACCACTCGGAAAAGCAACGCGAGGCATCGCCGATGGGCATCAGCCCCACGCGGCGGTAGTGATCGATGGCCGCTCGTGAGAGCTGGGTATCGCTATAGCCGCCGCGGAAGCTCGCCCAGTACGCCGCGGCCTTCGTCTCGATCCATTCGTCGATCAAGGGATACAGGTCGCGCCCCTGATGGCGGAACCGGGTCAGGTAGATCCAGTGGTTGACTCCCGGCGCCTCCCAGTGCACCTCATCGGGAGACACGCCGATCGCCTCGCACAGGCGCCGGTAGCCGTAGAAGCCGTGGCACAGCCCGACCAGCTTCACACCGGTCTGGCGGGCCATTAGCGTGCAGCCTTCGAACACCGGGTTCGAGCTCTGCACCAGCCAGGCGTCCGGGCACAGCTGCTCCATGTCGCGGGCCACCGAGAGCATCAGCTCGTACTGCTGCAGGTTGGTCTGCAGGCGCAGGCCACGGTAGTAGCCATGCTCCTCAGAGAGGCGGCGCCAGGCTTCCTCGCAGTCATGGCCGCCCACCATGGCCGTATTGAGCACGAAGTCGGCCTCGCGCAGGGCACGCTCGCGCTCGAGCGTGGCTTCAAACTGGAGCTGCACGCCTAGCTCAGCCGCGTAGCGCTGCGCCAGGCGGTGCACGAGCTCCAGGCGTTCAGCGTCGATGTCCATGAAGGTGACCAGGCTACCGGCAAGCGATTCTGCCAGGCACAGGTCGCGCACCAGCCCCAGGGAGAACACCGCGCTGCCTGCACCGATCACACCGATCTTGACCGCTTTGCCCATTTGTTGCCCATGTCCTCTCCTGCGCGTGTCCGGCAAACCGGATACGACCGCATGCCATTCTGCCCAGAGCGGCAGTAGTATGGCATCGGCCCCGGGCACGGTCAAGGCGTGAGGAGAAGCGATAGTGGTGGAGCGTTCCCTCAACGACGTGCAGAGCGAGTGCGCTGGCCATCCTTAGAGCTTAGAGCTTAGGGCTTAGAGCTTGGAGCTTGGAGCTTAGAGCTTGGAGCGTCAGTCGCACTCGAGGATCCGTGCGCCCTGCGCTTCGAGTGGGACGACCATGCCGCGAGCGGGATAGCCATGGCGCACGGCCGCCGCGACCATGGCCGCGGCAGTGGCCTCGGCGTGCTCCAGCCGGGCCAAGGCCAGGATAGTGGAGCCTGCGCCGGAGAGCGCGGCACCGAGCGCACCGGCACGCAGCGCCGCAGCGATACAGGGCTCCAGGGCGGGGAAGATGGCAGCGCGGTAAGGCTGGTGCAGTCGGTCCTGCATGGCCACGGCCAGCAGGTCGAGCTTTCCTGTCGCCAGGCTCGCCACCAGCAGCGCCGTGCGGCTCAGATTGTGCACGGCGTCCTCCAGCGACACCTGCCTGGGCAGTACCGCGCGAGCCTGCGGGGTCGGGAGGGGCTGCTCAGGAATGCAAAGTGCGGCCACGATCCCTGCGGGCGGCTCAAGGCGCACGTGCACCGCGCGGTCACCAGCCATGCCCACGACCACCAGCCCTCCGTAGAGCGCTGCGGCAACGTTGTCCGGATGCCCTTCGAGGCGCACGGCCAACCGCAGGAGCGCGTCCGGGGCAAGTGGGCTACCCAGCAGGTGGTTACCCGCCACCAGCCCGCCGACTACTGCCGACGCGCTTGAGCCCAGCCCGCGCGCCGGCGGAATGCGGTTCTCCGCGCGCAGACGAAACGGCGGAAGGTCCCGGCCAGCAGCAGTTGCGACAGCGCGCGCCGCGCGCACGACCAGGTTTTCGGCATCGTGGCGGAGGGCCCCTACTCCCTCGCCGTGGATCTCCACGGACAGGGTGGCAGCAGGCTCGAAAGAGAACACGTTGTGCAGGCCGAGCGCCAGGCCGAGGGCGTCGAAGCCGGGCCCCAGATTCGCCGTCGTCGCCGGGACCGCCACACGGAACGGTCGAAACATGCTGTGCTGCTCCGGCCAGCCTTGCCAGCATCCCAGGCCGGTCAATCCATGCGGAAGCCGCCGTCGATATTGAGCGCCTGCCCGGTGATCGTGCGCGAGTCGTCACAGGCGAAGAACAGCGCCACCCGCGCCACGTCCTCCGGGGTGTTGGTGACCCCCAGCGGGATGGCCGCCGCACGCTGGCGCGTCGGCTCGCCCCGCGGCAGGCCCAGGCGGGTGGCGCGCGCTTCGTCGATGACGTCCCACATGGGTGTCTCGGTCAGCCCGGGGCATAGGGCGTTGACGCGCACCCCGTAGGGTGCCAGGGCCAGCGCCGCCGAGCGGGTCATGCTGATCACCGCAGCCTTGCTCGCGCAGTAGATCGCCTGGTCGTCGGCGCCGAAGCGCCCGGCGATGGAGGCCAGCGTCACGATCGTCCCGCTGCGCTGGCGGGCCATATGGCGGCCCGCAGCCTGGATGGAGAAGAACACGCCCTTCTGGTTAATGTCGGTGACGAAGTCCCAGTCGTCCTCCGAGGACTCCAGGAAGGGTACGACCCGGATCACGCCCGCGCTCGGCACCAGGATGTCCAGGCGGCCGTAGTGTGCCACGACCTGATCGGTGACGGCATAGATCTGCGCCACGTCACGTACGTCGAGCTGCAGCGCCAGGTGCTTCTCCGAATGAGGCAAGGCGGCGACGAGCGCTTGCACCCCGGCCAGGTTGAGGTCGGCTGCGGCGATCAGCGCGCCCTCGGCGGCGAAGAGCTGGGCGATGGCGCGGCCGATGCCGCTTGCTGCCCCGGTGATGAGCGCCACCCGCCCTTCGAGCTTCCCGCTCATGGTCTTGCTCCTGCGTTCACCGGCTCGTGCGCTTCATGCTTTGCGCCCGGCAGTGTACTCAGTTCGCACGCGCCCCGCAAGTAGCAGCGTCCCGCGCGTGCTGCGACGCAGAGCAGCGCGGCTGGTTCGGTGCACGGCCATGCGAGCGCGAGGCCGCCTGCGGGACGATCGGTATGGTCGGTATGGTCGGTATCGATGGTAGAGGTGACCGGCAGGTTTAGACTACATATCAGACTACATATCGCTGGCCGGTTTGACGATGACTCGGACAGGATGCTAGAATACAAAGCGCTTCGGCGGAGCTTGCCGGAGCGTTCTCGCATTGCGGGGTCGTCTAGCGGTAGGACGCGTGGCTCTGGACCACGAAGCTGGGGTTCGAATCCCTGCCCCGCAGCCGTGGTCCCTCGACTAGTAAAGTAACGATAGACTGCACCAGCGCTTCGCGCGCCGCCTGAAGAACCGTCAGGTGGCTTTTTTGTTGCGTTATGTTTCCTAAACCTTGGCCTCAGGGGTCTCAGATCTTCGCGGTCCCTTATACTGCTCTGGCACCTGCACATGTGGATATCTTCATGCCCCTTGTGCTATGCTGGGACTAGAGAAGCTCCCGCCGCGCGGCGGGTACTTGGCCATGGCAGGAGGAGAGCTGGAATGGGTGCACGTTCATCGCATCAAGGCGCTCACCTTCATCAAGGTAGCATCACCCGTCGGAGGATGCTCCTGGCTGGTGCGGTGCCGGCCGCGGCGCTGGGGGCTACTGCGTGTGGCCGGAGCGCCCAGGGACCGCAGGCTGCTAGCAAGCAGGTAAGTGGGACGGTCACCTACTGGCACTGGGGCTCGCAGGAGTATAACGAGCGCGAGCGCCGTATCGCCGATGCCTTCCAGGAGAAGTTCCCGGCGGTGACGGTCGAGACCGTCAACCCCGGTTCGCTCACCGAGAAGCTCATCGCCGCCTTCGCTGGCGGAACCCCTCCTGATACCTTCGCCATGGATCTGCAGGTCGTGCAGATGTGGGGCGAGAACGACGTCCTGCAAGACCTGAACGACTTGATCAAGAAAGATCCATCCTACACTCTGGGCAGCTACAAGACAGGCCCCATCTCGAAGCTGATGTTTGAGATCATGAGCTACCAGGGTAAGCTCCTGGCGCATCCCAGCGAGACTAGCCCGAACGTGTATTTCTATAACGCCGATCTCTTCCGACAGGCCGGCTTGAAGACGCCGTACGAGCTCTGGAGGGAGGACCGCTGGACCTGGGACGAGTTCGTGAACGCAGTGCTACGGCTGACCAAGCGTGGCGCGGATGGAAGCTGGGAGCTCGTTGGCGCGTCGGTCGGCACCGGCAGCAACGACAACCACCTGTGGATCGAGAGCGCCGGGGGCCGGCCCTTCGATGATTTTAAGAAGCCGACGAAGTGCCTCTACGACGAGCCGCCGGCCATTGAAGGGCTGCAATTTCTGCAAGACTTGAAATATAAGCACCGCGGCACACCGCTGAACCGGTTCTCCGCTGAGGTAGGGATGAACGAGGACCAGGCGTTCATGGCCGGCCGGCTGGCACTCCGCGCGCGGTGGACCACCGGCATTGGCTTGTACAAGAGCATCACCTCGTTCAAGTGGGGGGTGGTGCCGTACCCCAAGCGGAAGACCTACGCCTATGACTACGCCACCGGCGGCCCGACGTCCACGGCCATGGCCAAAGAGACCAAGGTACGCGAGGCAGCCTGGGAGTGGATCAAGTTTAAGGCTGGCCCGGAGGGCCTGAAGGTTTTCGCCCAGGACGGCACCGGCGTGCCGTACCACGAGGAGGCCCAGAAGGTGCTCCTCGAGGTGCACAAGAGTATCCCGACGTTTGAGACGCCCGGCTTGCCGGTCGAAATCCTGAAGCAGCCATACCAGTTCGTTCGGCTCCTGTCCAAGGATCAGGATAAGATCTGGCGCGACTACATTAACCCGGAGCTCCAGAAGATCTGGAACAACGAGGAGGGCGCCGCAGCTGCAGCGCGCCGCATCGCCGCGGCTGTGAACGAGTTCCTCAAGGCCAATCCGCAATAGGACGGCCGATGTAGGGCGCCGGGTCCACGCTACCGGGCGGCATCCGGCGCCCCGATTTCTTCTGCAGTATCCGCTAGCTCAGCGCGCCTCGGGCGGGAGGGCCGACAGGATCGGCGCGGTGACCGCCTCGAGCTGGGCTACGCCCTCCTTAGGCGACATCTTGCCTTCCAGGACGGCTCGGAAGACAGGGCGCATAGCGGCTTCCATCTGATCGAACCGCACGCCTGGTCGTTCGCCGCCGGCCAGGGCCACATCCACGATGCGCTGTAGCTGTGGCACGCGGCGCACCTCGGCCTGCCATTCCGGAGTCTGGTAGAAATCTAGCCGCGGTGAGGTCTTATTGGTGATGGCCAGCCGCTTGATCGCCACCGAAAGGCTGGAGTACCAGGCGCAGAACTCCCACGCTTGCTCAGCGCGGCGGGCGTTGGTGGGAATGCCGACCATGTTCACCCAGGTTGCCGTGGCATACTTGCCGCCGCTCGGGTGCCGCGGATAGGCCATCATGTCGAACGAAAGACTGGGGTTGCGCGCCTGGATCGTGCCGACGTTCCAGCTCCCGCCCTGCACCATTGCCGCACGGCCCTCCAGGAACAGGTCGAAGTGGTTGGTGACGGTGATGGGGGTGGAGACACGCCGGCCCTCCAGCAGGTCGAGCAGGTGCACGAACACGTTCACGCCTCGCTCATTGTTCACGTCCAGGCCGGTGTAGTCGTGCTTGTAGAAGAGCCCACCCTGGCTGTACATCCAGCAGGCGAAGTAGCGGCCGTCCGGTACCTTCACGGTGTAGCCCGGGCGCTCCACCTCGGCGCCGCGGCGGATGGTGAGCTTCATGGCAGCCTGGTCGAAGTCCTCCCAGGTCCAGTTCTTCACACGATCGTACGAGGGATCGAGGCCCACCTCGCGGAAGTGGTCGGTGTTGTAGAGCGTTACCTCGCTGTCGGGACCCTCCATGGGGATGCCGGCGATCTTGCCCTGGCGCACAGCGTAGAAGCTAGAGGCGGGGATAAACTTGTCCATAGCCATATCTGGCTGCTTCTTCACGTAGTCATCGAGGGCGCGTAGAGCCCCGAGGGCCCAGAAATCCCGCACCCACGCGTTCGAGTAGTGCAGCGCGTCTGGGACATCGCCGGAGGCGGCCGCCACGGTGAACTTGGTCGGGTACTCGCCGAAGTCCACCGTAACCATCTTGAAGGTGCCGCCGGGAAAGCGGTTACGGTACTCCTGCTCGACCCACTCGAACCAGGCCGCCAGGTCGGACTGGGCGGTGCCCCACCAGTCCCAGTAGACGAGCTCGCCTCGCTGGAGCACCGGTGCAGGGCGCTCCTCCGCTGCCTGCCGGCGGGCGCAGGCCGCGGCAAGAACGGAGCCGCTGATCAAGGCCGGCGAGCCAAGCAGCAGCGCTCGCCGAGAAACAATGTGAAGTCTCATACCCCCTCCTTAAACGAAACTGAACGAAACTGAACAGAACTGAACTGAACCGAACTCGCCGTTTCGTTCTGTCCTCCGGTTGCGCCATCCAAGTGCAGCGCCCGGACTGTCACGCCGCGGCTATTGTAATACCTTGTGCCGGTCCTGTCTCTCCGGGCTATTTCACTCCCCACTTCACAAGTCTCCGTTCATGCGGCATACTGAGAGCGCTTGAGATATGCGGCTCCATCAGGCGATCACACCGACCTGAAGAGCTCGAGGGATAGGAGGTCAGCGCCATGGCAGTGCTCTCTCGCCGCACCTTGCTCGCAGGCACGGTTATCACTGGAGTCCTTTCAGCCTGCCGCGCTCGCGAGGGCACCGCGCCCTCGGCCGGACAAACGTCCGGCCAGCCGCAGGGACGCACGCAGCCGATCGAGCTGCGCTTCATGAGCTGGCGCCCGAATGCTATGGATCGCTTCGAGAAGAAGTGGGCTGAATGGGGCGAGAAGCACAAAGTCAACATCACTATCGAGCGCAATAATAACTCTGGTGAGCAGCTTACCAAGATTACCGCAATGTTCGCCAGCGACACCGGGCCAGACATCTGGGACACGGTGTCGAACAACGACATGAAGTTCTACGACGCCGGGTTCGTGCTTCAGCTTGACTCGTATATCAGCCGGGACAAGCTCAACCTGGAGAAAGACTGGGCCCTCACCGGCATCGAGAAGTGGCGCAACAAGTGGTACGCGCTGCCCTACTGGGTCGAGCCGTTCGCCATCTACTACAACAAGACTATCTTTGAAAAGCGGGGCATTCAGGATCCATGGGGGCGGTCGACCAACCGCGGCGACTGGACGCTTGAGGAGATGATTGAGATCGCGCGCAAGTGCACCGATCCGACCGAGAACGTGTGGGGCCTGCACTGGGGCTATACCAGTTACCACGACATCGGGCCGTTCATCTGGACCCGCGGCGCTAGCCACTTCGACCTCGATCAGATGAAATGGCAGCTCGATATCCCTGAGAGCGTGGCGGCGCACCAGGACATGCTTGACTGGCTCACCAAGCTGAAGATCAACCTGCCGAACGAGGTGCGCACGGAGATGATGGCGCCCTGGGGCGGCCGGGCTTTGGACGCCGGCGGCATGACGCCCTTTGCCCTGGGCAAGGTGGCCATCCACTATCGGTCGGTGAACGACTGGTCGCGCATGTGGCCGGTGGTGCGGGATTCCTTTCAGTGGGACATGATGCCGGTGCCGCGCATCGGCGGGCGCCCCGGCGCGGCATGGACCGCTGGGCATCCGGTAGCCGGGTACAGCAAGACAAAGTACCCAGAGGACGTCTGGGCGTTCATGAAGTGGATGATCATGGATGAGTTCCAGAGCTTCATGGCCGAGGAGCGTATCCTGGTGCCGGCCAAGAAGGACCACCAGCCGCGCTTCTTCCGCCCGCCTGACATGTATCCCTACCAGCACGCTCAGGTCTTCGCCGATGTCTTCAAGCGACCATACGGCATCTATATCCGGCACTATGGCGCGACCGAGGATAGCGCCATCTATAGCCGCGAGGTGCAGAAAATCTATCGGGGAGAGATCAGCGTAGTCGCCGGTCTCAAGCAGATGACCGAGCTGATGAACCAGGTGGTGAACTGGGGCGGCGGCGACCCACCCTTTAAGGGCATGAAGATGCCGGTTCAGCCGGCGAGCTAACCTGCGAAGGGGCTGCCGTAGGGGCGCAGCGCTGCGCCCCTGGTCTCATGGGGTGGGCACGGACGACCGACTGTGTGGCACCGTCCGCACCCCACCGTAAGACCGGTGTCATGCGCCGGAGGGGCACAGCATGCCGTGCCCCTCCAAGCTGATCACGCACGCGTTTGGCTCCCCGCAGCTAGGGGCATTCTGTTTCGCCATGGCACGCCGTGCCCCTACGGGCCAATCATGCACGCGCTCTTTTCCCATCCGCCGATAAGGGCGGCAGGCTTCGGGAGGGCACGGCATGCCATAGACAGGGGCGCAGTGGGCTGCACTGTGTCCGGTTGTGTCCCCATCACGGCCATGTCGAACATGGCCGGCACAGGTAGATTCTGATTTAGGATATATATAGTAGTCAGGTACGATGGTGCCGCGCCCTCGTGTCCCTGCTACGGGCGCAAGGAGGTCTCCACGATGCCGCTCCAGGCTACCGGAAACCTGCTTCGCCTGTCCCGCCGTGACTGGCTACGCTCCTACGGCCCGGCGCTCCCCCCGGCCGTGGCTGTGCTGTCAGGCTGCCGGCCGGCGCGCCCGGCGCAGACGCCCGCGGCCGGCTCACCGCAGTCGGACCTCGGCCTCAAGCCCGGCGAAGTCATCACGTTGCAGATCGCCTGGGAGCAAACGGTGAATGAGATGGGGCAGTTCGTCACCGGGCAGGCGAAAGACCTCTTCGAGCAGCGCTTCCCCCAGATCAGGCTGGAGTTCATCCCGCAGGGCAACACGGTCGAGAAGCTCACCGCGGCGTTTGCCGCGGGGGTGCCGCCGGATGTCATCCATACCCCAGTGGCGCAGTACCCGCGCTTTGCCGCCGCCGGCATGCTGCAGCCGATCGACCCGTTCGTCGCCCGCGACCAGAGCTTTGACAAAGACGACTTCGAGCCGGTGATGTGGAACGCCTTCGTGCTGAACGGGAAGACCTGGGCCATCCCGCGCGAGGGCGGGCCTACTGTGCTCTACTACAACAAGCAGGCGTTCGACGTGGCGGGCGTACCGTATCCCACCGACGAGTGGGACTGGGACGCCTGGCGTGCCGCTGCGATCAAGCTCACCCGTCGGGCCGGCGATGAGACGGTGCAGTACGGCATGCACGCGCCGAACTGGGAGGTGTGGGTCTGGGGGGCCGGCGGCGATATTCTCAATCCGGAGATGACCCGCTGTGTGATGGATAGCCCGCAGGCGATCGCCGGCCTCCAGGAGATGCAGGATGTCATCTGGCGCTGGCGCGTGGCGCCCAGCCCGGCGGAGCTCAGCGGCACGACGCCCATCAACCTGTTCATCGCCGGGCGGCTGGCGACCTTCCCCGGGCTGCGCTCGGCTGCGAACACCGCCGGGTTCGTACAGCCGCACGTTGGCCTGAGCCTCTTGCCGAAGGGCCCTGCCGGCCGCGCTTACGGCTTCCCTGGAAATGGCATCGCCATCGCCGCGCCGACCAAGTATCCGCTTGCTGCCTGGGAGATGGCCAAGTTCTACACCAGTACGGAGTTCCAGAAGCTGCACTACAAACTGGGCATTGGCGGCGTGGTAGCGCGTAACTCGACGGCGCGAAGCTCCGAGTACCTTGACTCGGTCTTCCCGCGGCAGTGGAACGAGTACTTTATGAAAGGGCGCTCAGCCATGCGCCGCTTCCCACCCACACCCCTCTGGGACGACATCAGCCGTATCATCAATGCCGAGCAGGCGAAGATCCGCAACAACCAGGAAGCCCCTCGCGTGGTCGCGAAAGCCATCGTCGAGCAGGTCAACGCCCTGCTCCAGGCGAAAAGTGGCTAGCACCGCCCCATTCTCTCCCGCGCTGTGGGAGCTGGCGAGCCGGGGGGAGGTCACTCCCCTCCAGCGCAGGAGAGGAGCTAGGGGTGAGGACGTCTCGATCACCGCGGCTGGTTCAGGATGGGTTGAATAGTATTGACCATTTTCTCCGCTGCTTCGCTAGGGCCGATCTCGTTGCGCCAGAGCGCCGCGGCAATGTCCAGCATGGCGGCGTGGGCCTCGGCGGTCTTCAGGTTGTAAGCGTACCGTGGTGCCCGCGCTTCCTGCATGAGCCGCGCGCCCTCGCGGAAGAAGGGCTCGTAGTCATGCAGCCGCCGGTCGTTCCACACATCCGGCCGGCCGCCCGGCGAGCCGGAGTTCATCAGCACCTTCTGCACGCCGACCTCATGGCTACAGATGTGCTTGAGCAAATCCCAGGCCCAGTACGGATGCTTCGACTGGCTGGTCACGTGCGTGGTGTTCACATGGACAGTGGCGCCCACGCGACCGGATGGGCCCGGCAGCCACGCTGACGCCTGCCAGCGGAACTTGGTGCCGATCTGGGGCTTAAAGAGCGTTACGTTAGCAATGTTATTGGATGAGATCGCCAGAGTACTACCGTTCAGAAAGTCCACGCCCTGGGTGCCAGGTGGCGGCGCCGCGCGATAGCGGTGGATCAGGTCGTATTCCCATTGCCAGGCCGCCTTGGCCTGGGGCGTGTTCAGTACACAGCGCCGACCATCCTCAGAAAAGATGTCAGCGCCAAAGGCGCGCAGCCGCACGATGAGCTGAAACCAGCTCCGGCCGGAGTGGTAGCCCCAGATGTTAGGGGTACCGTCACCATCCGTATCCCTGGTCAGCCGCCGCGCCGCATCCACAATCGCATCGAAGGTCCAGGTGGCGTCGATCGGCTTAAGCCCGACGGCATCGAACATCTCCAGGTTCTGGAACAGGGTCACCTCGCCCGGGTGGCCGACGGTGGGCAAGGCGTGCAGTTTCCCTTCGAACTGGCAGGCCTCCACACAGCCGTCGTAGAACTGCTTCAGGTCGTACTTGTCGGCCTTCACATACTGGTCGAGGGGGATCGAGAGACTATTATAAGCCCACAACGCCAGCACGCCTTCAGCGTTCCAGCCAAAGACGAGGTCGCCGAGCTGGCCGGCAGCGAAGAGCGCCGGAATCTTCGTCCACAGCTCACCGGCCGGAATATCCTCGATCACCAGTTTGATGCCGGTTTTCTGCTCCCACTCCGGGCCGTAGACGTTGCGCACAAAGTCCTCGGAGGGCCCGGTGCGCTGTTGATAGGTGATACTAGCGGGCTTCGGCGGAGCTTTGAAGCCTTCCTCCGCGGGCGCTGCCACAGGACGCTGCCGGCACGCTGGCAACACCAACGCACTTGATAGGCGAAGCAATGCCTTCCGAGACAGCGTTGGGATAGGCAGGGGATGCTGTGTCATCGTGCCTCCTCCGTAGCGACTGCGTAGCAACCACTGAGGTTGCTGCTGATACAATAGCAGGTCTCCGAATATAGAGATATACTTTTTATATCATATTATATCATAGAGATACGTGCGCCGCCTTGTCGGCGCGCCGTTGCTGGCGCCATTGTAGCCCAGTCCAAAGGCCTGCGATAGCTACCCGCCAGCGCATACCGGCTCAAGACGGGTCTTGCGATTTGTCCTCCGGCTTCTTACTATTGGGACGGTACTCTTGGGATGGTCGGGATGTCCAGAAGACAGGAAGGAATCCTGTCATGCGATGTATTTCTCACAGTTGGCCTGGGCACATGCAGAGATAAGGCGATCCAGCCGTCCTATCACAGCAGTTCGCCAGAGGAGGGCGCAGACCATGCGAGGGATGCGAGAGCTTGCACGAGCGGCACGGGTCTGTCCTGTTACGCGCCGGGCACTTCTTGTATCTGGGGGAATTGCGTCGGCTAGTCTGGTACTAGCGACGCTGCCGGCCTGCCGACCAGGCGCCGCGCCTGGGGCACAGACCGGGGCGGCCGAGAAAGAAGTCACGCTACGCCTCGGCGTGCGGGCCGCCGATCAGAATAGCCCAAGCTGGATTGAGCTCAGCCAGGGCGTCGCCGTCTTCACGGCCAAGCACCCCAAGATCAAGGTCGAGATGGAAGGCGGCATGAATGCCGACAAGTTCCTCACGGCTCATGCTGCCGGTGCAGCATGGGACGTCCAGGACACCTGCTGTGACCAGATCCCCCTTGAGGCGCGAGCAGGCGTGCTGATGAAGCTGGACCCGTTTATCAAGAAGCATGTCAAACCTGAGGAGCAGCGCGACTGGATCGAATGGCAGTATAAATTCTTCAATATCGATGGCGCGCAATACGGCATCGGCAAGTACATGGGGACGACGGCGCTGTACTACAACAAGAACTGGTTCCGCGAGAAAGGTGTGCCGTTCCCCGATGAGAGCTGGGATTGGGAGAAGTACCGCGAGGCCATGGTCCGGCTCTCGGAGCCGCAGAACGGCCGGTGGGGTATCTATTTGATTTTGGGAGCCGACCGGCGACAGGCCAAGGTCCACCAAAATGGCGGGCGGTTCGTTGATCCCAACGATGACATGAAGAGCCTCTTGCACACCGACCAGGTGATCCAGGCCTATCAATGGATCCAGGATCGCATGTGGAAGGAGAACAGCGCTATCCGGCAAGACCAGCGTGGCCAGCCCATGGCGAGCTGGACGACCCTCTTTACACAGGGCAAAGTCGCCATGGTCGAGGAGGGCTCGTGGTCGCTGGTACCAGTGCTCCAGAATGAGACCCCGGGTTTTGAATGGGACGTGGCGGTGATGCCGCGCGGCCCGGTGCAGCGAGACGTTCTCGGCACGACTGACGGCTGGGCTATGTGGGTCGACACGAAATATCCCGATCAAGCGTGGACCCTCTTTATCTTCTTCAACAGCGACGACTGGTACGCCATCCAGTCCCGTCGCCTTCAGCCGGCGCGCATCTCCTGGCAGGATAAGTGGGCGCAGATGGTCGTCGAGGCCAACCCCGGATTGCAAGGGAAGAACCTGCGGGCGTTCACCGATTCGATCAAGCAGAATTATGCGCGGCCGTGGAACCTGTTCCGGTATCATGCCGCGGTGAACCAGCTCATCAACGACGCGTACGAGAGATCGGTCAATCTAAACCAGGCGCCGATCCGTGAGACTCACATCGAGCTGAGCCGGCAGATCGACGAGATTCAGAAGCGAGAGTGTGCGGCTGATCCAAACTGCAAGCGAAAGTAAGCCGGCACGAGGTAAACTGGTACGAGATAAGCGGGTACATGGCTATGACGCAGGTATGGCTGCCTGAGCAAGTCTTGTCGCGGCGGGCTGGCCTGGCGATGGCTGCAGCCGGGACACTCGCGCTCGTGACCGGCTGCGATGACCATCGCTGGCTGCCCCGCGCCGGCGCGGGCCTGGAGCAGGCGCGGACATGGGTGACCTTTCCGCTGGCGCTGCCACAATACCTGCCCGACGACGTGCGGCCTGCGCCGGAGGTGCAGAACGCCAACACCAGCCTGAAGGAAGGGGTCGTCCTGCGCTACCGCGACAGCGGTGGTCGCGTGGTACTGGCACTCCACCAATACCGTAACCGGCAGCGTCCTGAGCAGGTGTTGGTCCGCACCGGCGAGCGGCGTACGCTCCGCGGTGTGGAGGTCGTGGTGGCGCGCCCTGAGGGCAGCCAGCGCGGCGTGGTCATCGAATGGATCTTCCGGGGAGTGCATTTTGACCTGTTCTCGAACCTTGCCTTGGACGAGACTCTTCGTGTGGTTGAGTCACTGCTTGACGCGGCATGAGCAGCACAGGCGAGGCGATGGTGCGGCAGAGGAACAGCTCCGGGAGACCATCGTGGCAGGCATACTTCGGCGACATCTACCTGCGCGCCATTGGCTTCCCCGGTCCGGAGCAGAGCGCGCTCGAAGCCGACGCCATCGAATATCTCCTGGACTTGCGTCCCGGGGATCTGGTGCTTGACCTCGGCTGTGGCGCAGGCCGCCACGCCCTCGAACTCGCGCGGCGCGGCTACCAGGTGGTGGGCGTAGACTACTCGGCGGCATTTCTGCGTCTGGCGGCCGTGCAGGCAACAGAGGAAGGGCTCGCTGCCCGCTTCGTGCGCGCTGACGTGCGTGCCTTGCCTTTTGCCGCCCGCTTCGATGCAGCGTACTGTGTGCTCGGCACGTTCGGTCTCTGCGATCGGCAACCTGTGAGCACAGTCGAACGGCTGGCGCAGCCGCGCGCGCTCCTGGCCAGCGCTGCGCGGGCGCTCAAGCCGGGCGGGCGTCTGCTCATCGATGGCCCGCACGGGCCGGGGTTAGCCAAGGCCGCGGCACAGGAGGTCATCGAGCACCGCAGCGGCTTCCTGGTGCAGGAGCGCTGGTGCTTTGACCCTGCTTCCGGTACAATGCGGTCTGTGAAGGAGTTCACAAGCACATCGACCCGATCGCCGCAGCGGACGGAACGCTATACCACCTACCTGGCAGCCTTCAACGCCAGGGAGGTGCACGCGCTGCTCGAGGCTAGTGGCTTCACGAGTATTCGTCTGCTCGGCGGGTACGACGATGACCGGGCCCTCGATGAGGGGAGTGGCTGGTTCGTTGCCGCAGCGTGGCGGGAGTTCTGAACCTGGCGAGAGAGGCGGGGAGCATGATGCAACAGGACTGCCAGCCGGGGATGGATGCGGCGCAGGCCAGGTTATACGACCCAGCGATTGCCGAGCCGCAGCAAGGCCCGGAGGATGCTCGTGACTTGCTGCGCCGCCTGCAGGACATGGCGGCACAGCAGCCGGAGCACGCCCCTATCGTCCATGAGCTGATCAGCAAGCTGGAACGCGCGCTGCGCCAGATGCCCGAAGCGCGGCGTAGCCGGTCCCCGCGGATCAGAGCATAGCTGCCGTTATCGCCGTTACCACGGCAGCGTCCGGCCACCGTCCACCAGAATAGTCTGGCCGGTGACGAAGTCCGCCGAGGTGATGAGGCTGAGGGCCACTTCGGCCACATCCTCCGGCGTGGCCACACGCTTGAGCGGCGTCATAGCAATAGCCGACTCCAGATGGTGGCGCTGGCCCTCGATCCAGCGTGTGTCGGTCACACCCGGTGCGATCGCGTTGACGCGGATCGTCGGACCGAGCACGCGCGCCAGGGCGCGCGTGAGGTTGATCACGGCTGCTTTGCAGGCGCCGTAGGCGATCGAGCTCCCCACCATGCCTAACCCGGCGATTGAGGCGATGTTGATGATGCAGCCGCCCCCCTGGCGAAGCATGTGCGGTGCAGCATAGCGGGAACAGAACCAGGTCCCCTTCACGTTCACGGCGAACGTGCGGTCCCACACCTCTTCGGTCAGTGACTCGAAGTCGGCGTGGGGAATGAAGCGCGTATAGCCGGCGTTATTGATTAGAATGTCCAGCCGGCCAAGCTCATCAACCGTGCGCTGGACCATCTCGCGCACGCCTGCTTCCACCGACACATCACAGCAATGCAACAAGGCGCGCACCCCACGCTGCTCGATCTCCGCAGCAGTCTGGCGCGCCTCCTGCTCGGACTTCGAGTAATTCACGACGATGTGGACGCCTTGGCCTGCCAGGGCCAGCGCGCAGGCGCGGCCAATGCCTGTGGCAGAGCCGGTGATGAGAGCGACCTGTCCGGCGAGTGACATAACGGCACGCTCCATAAGCTGGCTGGAGTACATGAGAGCCACAGTATAACCATAACCGGGCTCGAACGCAGTCCAGGCAGGCGCGATCATCGGGTTCGCCTGGCTGCCGGCGCGCAGTATACCACGCGGATGGTAAGTCTGCGCTAAGTCTTAACTAAGTCGGTTGTGGTATGGTTCAGTACGGCTGCCTCCATGGCACCTCCCATACTCCCGGGCAGCGCGCGTACCTCGCGGTTCAGCCGGCTGCGGCCATGCAGGTACGTGCACTGTACCTTCACCTTCCATCGCGCCGGCCGGGTTCCGAGCGGACCCGGCCGGCGCACCTGTCTCGGCTACGCGACAACGGGACCCTACCCGCGCGACGCTTCCCCGGCTTTGCTATACTGAGTGACGACCTGTCCGGCGGTGAATATGTTGAGCCGTAAAGAGGTTAGGAGGGTCAACTAGGTAGGCAAGGAGGGCGCAGGAGATGGTAGCGCGGAGGGTAGCGCAAGGGGCAGCAGCGGACTCACCAGATGGCGGGCCAGGGATGGGCACAGGCAAGCGCAGCGGCCTGCTGTCGCGGCGCGAAGTGCTGGGGTGGAGTGTCGTCCTCGGCGGAGTGCTGGCGGCGTGCCGGACAGCCCCAGGCGGAGAGGGCGGACCGAAGAAGCGCACCCAGGTCTACACCGTGCGGATCCAGGTGTGGGGTGATATCCAGGACCGCGATGTCTACGACAATATCGCGGCCGATTTCAACGCCGAGCACACCGACATCAAGGTAGAGAACGATCACCAACAGCAGGGCGGGCCCGACTATTACACGAAGTTCACCACGAACGTGGCTGCCGGCGTCGCACCTGATCTGGCCTACTTCCAGGGCTGGATGTGGCAGGCCTTCGCCGCGCAGGGTGTGCTGGCCCCCGTCGATAGCTTCTCCCAGCGGGATAAGTGGACCCTGCCGTGGCCTAAGGCGGAGGACTATGATGCCCAGACCAAGTTCCGTGGCAAAACCTACATGTCCCCGTCGAACACCGGCACGATGATCATGTTCTACATTAAGGAATACTTTGACCAGGCCGCGATCCCGTATCCGAAGCCTGACTGGACATATGAGGAATTCCAGGAGATCGCCCGGCGGCTCACCCGTGAGTACGGCGGGCGCAAAGTCTACGGCTACCAGTGGAACGGCGGGTATCTGCGCAACACGCCGTTCATCCGGCTGGATGGCGAGATGGAGTGGGACCGTATCGTCGAGCCTAGACGGAGCTTCTGGAACCGGCCTGCCGCGGTGCAGGCGTACCAGTGGCAGCTCTACGAGACGATCCACCGGCTGAAGATCGCCCCGACAAACGAAGAGCTCAGCCAGCAGAACCAGTCGGTGCCCTTCCAGTTCGGCGGGTGCGCCATGAAGGTGGAAGGTCCCTGGTGGCTGCCACGCATGTGGGGGCCTAAGGCTGCTCGTGAAAGTGGTATCCCCTTCGATGTGCAGCTTCTGCCGCGCGGGAAGGCGCCAAAGACGCCGCACATGCACCTGATCGAGGGGCAGTGCATGACCGAGCAGAGCAAGGATAAGGACGCTGCCTGGGAGCTGATGAAATGGATTGCCGGAGACCGCGGCCAGCAGCGCATCGCCGAGGGCGGGCGCATGTGCAACGTACTGGAGTTCAACCGCAAGCACTGGCTGCCTATGGTCCGCCAGGTCTACCCGACGATGACGAATGCAGAGGCATTCCTGAAGGCCCAGGAGCTCGGCACGATCAACCTGGTCGGCGAAATCACCGAGCGCGACCTGGTGCGGGAAACAGGCCTGGGCGACGCCATCAATGCAATCCGCGATGGAAAGAAGAGCGCGAAGGAGGCATTTGAGGAGGTGCAGCCGCGCATCCAGCAGATGCTGGATAATTACTGGGCCAAGCAGGGCAGCCGGTAACCTGCCGGCCCGGAGCAGTCGCCTGGGCAACGCTTACTCGGGCACCTGCACCAGGAAGCGCTCTACCACCACTTCGTTCAGGGCACCACCGGCGAAGACGCCGGTGGCGCCTTCTGACGGCGCAGCGTCGGTGAGGGTTGCCACAGTCACTCCGTTCACGGTGAACACGAGCTGCGATCCCCGCGCCTGTACAGTGAGCTCGTTCGGCAGGTTGCCGGTGCGCACGGCGCTGGAGGGAGTCCAGGGCATGAGCTCAACCCACTGGGTATCCTCGCGCCGCCAGACCCCTGTTTCTCCACGATCGCTCACCTGGAACAGCAAGAAGCGGCCGTCCTGCTGCCGGCCATCACGGCGCTCAGCCGTCTGGTCACGCACGATCACCCCGTAGCCTCCCCAGTTGGGGCCGCCGGCTTTGCGCGCAACGACGGTGACGATGACATCGCGTAGTCGTTCACCAATCGGCGCGCTCACGGCCACGAACCGTTCTGCCTGCCCGACCGCCAGCCGGTAGACGCCATCAGCGTACCAGGCTGGCCCCTCAGGATCATGCGGCCAGCCGCTGGCCGGGTCTGTGAAGCGTTCATCGACCAGGATGCGCAGCCGCGGGCGCGGCGATGGCGTGGCGGCCACTGTAGGGCGCAGCTCCGGCGCCCGTGCGGTTGGCACGGTCGCGGGCACTGCCGGCTGCATCTGGGCCAGACGCTGCGCGCGGGGAGCAAGCTGCCAGTTGAGGATCACGAGCAAGAGGATGGCGAAGGCCAGGATAAGCGCCCTCTGCCAGTAACGAAATGGGCCGGCACGAGGCACTGCAGGGTGTGGGGCCGGGGGGCGAGCCGCCGCGGCCTCGGCAGGCGCGGGAACGGGCATCGTAGTTGGACCCGCAGGTGTCGTGCCAGCCTCGGCCTGCACCGCTGCAGCGGCCGCCTGGCGCAGCTGCGGTGGTGGCTGGGTAGACGGCACGGCCACCCTTTCACTTTCACTTGTGCCCGGCGCCGCTGTCGCCGGTGGTGGCGCCGGCTCTTGCGCTGGCCGGCCGGGAAGCCGGATCTGTACCAGCCCCAGCGTGATCAGGCGTGACAGGGCGCGCAGCGTGCTGGCCAGCCCCTTACCGGCGGCAAGCTCCGACACCGTCCGCCAACCGTCGATGGCGAGCAGCAACGCCAGCGTGCCGCGCTCGAGCGTCACCTGCTCGCCACTGGACGGTGGCTCTGTCGGAGGGACCACAACCGGGATCGCTGCGAGCGACGGGATAAGGTGGGCAAGCTGCGCGGCGTGCGCGGCCAGGCCGGTGAGGTAGGCATCCAGCTCCTCGCCCGTCATGGCGATAGTCTGCTCGGCAGGCGGCGCCGACTCCTGAAAGGAGAAGCGTCCTCCGGCGCTGAGCAGCATCAGGCCTTCGAGCGCGGCCAGCCCGCGCTCCGGCCCGAGAGAGGCCGTCACCGCCTGGCCGCCCGCGAAGCCGATCTCGCCGGCCCAGCCGCCCTGCCAGATGCGCAGCGTGCCGCTCTTGCGCAACCCGGCAAGGAAGCGGATCAGCGCCGGCAAGCCGATGCCGTCGAGGGACCCGGAAAGCTCAGTCATCGTCTGGTAGAACGGCTCGACCGCGGCAGCGGCATCGCGCGGCCTCGATGCGCTCCTCTGCCGTGCGGCCCGCGCTGGCCGAGCGCCTCCGGCGGAGGGGCTCCACCTTCACGCCAAGTATAGTGCTGCCTTGTGGCGGTGCGCAATAAGGGCACTACCGAGGCGGCAGGGGTGCGGCGTGCGACGCTGCACGGCCGTCACTGAAATGCCAGGCCGCGCTCACGCAGACTGACGTAGCGGTTATGGCCAATTACCAGGTGGTCCAGCACGTCGATGTCGAGCAGCGTGCCGGCCTGGATGATCTCGCGTGTCACAGCGATATCTTCGGGTGAGGGAGTAGGATCGCCGCTGGGATGATTGTGCGCCACAATGAGGGCGGCGCAGTTCTGCCGGATTGCCTCACGAAAGAGTTCTCCGACGCGCACGACGCTGTTGTTCAGGCTGCCTTTATAGATCGTCGGTGAGCTGACAACGTGGTTCTTCGTATTCAAGAGCAGGACGCGCAGATGCTCCTGCTCAAGGAAGGCCATATCCATCATCAACAGGTTCGCCGCGTCGGCAGGTGTACGGATCTGGTAGCGCTGCTCTGGGCTGGCGGCAAGCACGCGGCGGCCAAGTTCCAGCGCTGCCTTAAGCTGGGCGACCTTCGCTTCGCCCATGCCCTTCACGCGGCAGAGCGTGACGAAGTCGGCCTGCATCAACCCGGCCAGCCCGCCGAACTCGGCCAGCAGAGCGCGGGCCACATCGATCACGTTAGCGCCCTCCACGCCCACGCGCAGGATAATCGCGAGGAGCTCGGCGGTCGAAAGTGCCTGGGGGCCATAGTCGCGCAGCCGCTCGCGCGGCCGCTCTCCCTCGGGCAGCGCCCGGATCGTGACGTGGTACGCTCTAGCGGGGTCATCGCCAGACTGAGCGGTCTGGTCGTTCACCGGGTCCGGGCGGGGCTCGGTGCGTTCTCCGAGCCGGGCTGGAGGGCGCGACGGTCCCCGCTGCCGACGGGGCAGGGCGTACTGCATGGGTCGGTGTCCTGCGGCTGGATTGGGTAGGCGCGGCCCCTGGTGGCTGCGTTCTGGTTACTCCGCACCAGGGTCTGCTTGCCCGCTCTCCAAGCATCCCATACTCCACACGCGGGCGAAATAGCCGGCAATACACAGCTCTGGCCCGCTTTCCCCTGAGGGTCAGTGTGGTGTCACCCGCGACCTGATGTCGTATTGACCGGGCATTACGGCTGTACTAGAATGTCTGCAGTGGGCAGGCTGTCCGGCTAATGGATACGGGCCGCAGAGCAGCTGGCCAGGGGTGCAGCCGGCCATGGTGAGCCGGCCGTTGCATGTACGGGCCTGGAGCCCAGGAGGGCCGGATGATGCAGCAGCCATCAGCGTCCCCGCAGTCCGAGGTGATCGGGCAGGTCGTCGGCGAGCGGCCGCGTGTGCGAGCCATGAGCGATACCTCCCACGACCTGATCCACTGCCTAAGCACGAAGCTCGATCTGGTGTGGCGGTACGAGAAGTACATCGAGGATGCCGAGCGGGAGAACCGCCCGGAGTGCGCTCAGCTCTTCCGACGGCTTGAAGAGGAAGAGCGCCGGCATGTGGAGCAGTTGCGCGCCGAGGTCGAGCGCGAGGCGCGCCAGCAGCAGTTCCACTGAGCCAGGCGATCCCGGCGCGTCCCTGGAGCTTTACGTGCTGGGGACACAGCCCTGGTGATGGCCGTGCGCTGGCCTCGGCCGGCCTGCTCCGCAGCCGCAGCGGCAGGAGCCAGACGCACGGTCCCGCAGGCATAACCTGTTTCCCGCGCCGCAGAGAACTACCGGCGCGCCCCTGACCGGCCTGATTGCGCCGGTCGAGGGCACGCACAAGGAGCCTGTGACGCAGCCCCACCAGCCCCGCATACGCGAGCCACGCCGGCAGCCTGCCCCGCGCTCATTGTGCACGGATACCGGTCACAGGCGGCCGGCACTGCACAGGAAGACCCCGCCATGCCGCACGCCAGCGGCTCTGGCTAGGCGCGCCGAGTCGGGCCTGGCAGGCCGCGTGCCCCGACGCAGCTTCACAGGGAGTAGCGTTTACTCAGCCGTTGGCTCACGGTGAACCCAATAGACAAAGAGGATCACCGCGATCAGCATCAGCAGGACTGCCAGGAGCTCGACCCCCTCAGGCTGTGATCCGAAGACCATCGCCGTATCACCCCGTCACAGAGTGCCGGATCGTCAGATACGATCCTGGCCAGCCATGATCAAACGTGAGTTCCGATGACGGCCAGACAGGCAGCCGGCCTTAGTGCTGGGCAGCAGCCAGCCGGCGGCCGTACTGCTCCTGATAGTAACGCAGGTACTCACCCGACTTCAGTTTCCGCCACCACCACTGGTTGTCTACATACCAGCGCACGGTCTGCTCCAGCGCCTGCGGGAAGTCGTACTGCCGGCGCCAGCCCAGCGCCTGGATCTTGCGACAATCAAGGCTGTAGCGCTGGTCGTGGCCGGGCCGGTCCTCGACGAACCGGATGAGCTCATGTGGCTTTCCCAGCAGGTCCAGGATGGCCGTGGCGAGCTGGACGGTATTCACCTCATTGCCACCACCGACATTGTAGGCTTCCCCCGGTATCCCGTGGTGGAGCACCAGGTCGATCGCAGCGCAGTGATCCTTAACGTAAATATAATCGCGTACGGCTGTGCCGCGCCCGTAAATCGGCAGGGGCTGGTCATCGATGGCGTTAGTGATGAAGAGCGGCACCACCTTTTCAGGATACTGATAAGGGCCGATATTGTTTGATCCGCGAGTGATGAGGACGGGCACGCCGTAGCTCTCGTAGAAGGCGCGCGCTTGGAGCTCCCCGCCTGCCTTGCTGGCGGCGTAGGGGTTTCGCGGGGCCAGCCGGTCATCCTCGCGGGAGGAGCCTTGCGGCACGCTGCCGTAGACCTCGTCGGTGGAGACTTGCAGGAAGCGCTCGACACCGAGCTTCCGCACCGCCTGCAACAGGACATATACTCCATAGATATCGGTGCGGATGAAGTCGCCGGGGTCCATCAGTGAGCGGTCTACGTGGCTCTCGGCGGCGAAGTTCACAATCGCCCAGCAGCCCTGCGCCAGCCGCTCGACCGTCGCCGGATCGCAGATGTCCCCCTGGTGGAATTCCAGGCGAGGATCACCGGCCAGGTCCCGCAGGTTCTCTAGATTGCCGGCGTACGTCAGCTTATCCAGGACGACCACACGATAGTCCGGGTGCTGCTCGAGCACGTAATGCACGTAGTTGCTGCCAATGAACCCCGCACCACCCGTTACCAGGATCGTGCGCATCTGATCTCCTTGCGCATCTGTATGCCTTGTATGCTTGTGTACTTTACCTTCCGACCTAATAGTCCTACCGACCTAATAGTCCTCTAGGAGCATGCTACGAGCCCCGGCCGTCCGAAGGCAACCTGCCGGAAGACATGCGCCTACCAGAAGCGCCAGCGACGGCGCGGGCGCGCGGCCGCAAGGTCCGGCGGCGACGGCTCGATCGGCTCATCTCGAAGGATCCGGCGCGGCACGCCTTCGACCAGCTCCTGCGCAACCTCAAAGCCGGCGATTTCAGCCGCACGGTCGCGGGCGGCAGCCAGCATCGGCGGGCGGCTCGTCACCCAGTGAGCGTCCGAGGACAGTACATGCGCCAGGCCAGCACGCAACATCAGCTCCGCTGCCGACTGCGCTCGTGTCCCGAAGTGGCCCAGCAGACTTCCACCGGTGAGCTGGACCAGGCAGCCCCGCTCCACCAGCGCTGCCAGCGCTTCCGGGTGCTCCTGAAAGTGTGCGATCCGCTCGCAGTGCGCGAGGAGTGGCACAACGCCGCGTACTTGCAGTTCGAAGATGACCTGCTCGACGAACGGCGGATAGTAGTGAAACGGCAGCTCCAGAAGGAGATAGCGCGAGCCGTTGAGCGTGGCAACGTCGTCGAGTTCCCGCGCCAGCGCCGGGGTAATATGCACCTCCGCGCCTGGCACTAGCTCGACCGCCAGCCCTCGCTCAGCAGCGGCAGCGGCCAGCTCCTGTACGCGCTGCCTGATCTCAGCGGCGGAGAGCCGGGCGATGGATTCGTGATAGTGCGGCGTCGCGGCCACACAGACGATGCCGTCGGCCTGGGCGATCGCCAGCATGTCCAGTGCCTCGGCCAGGTCGGCTGCGCCGTCGTCCACACCGGGAAGCACGTGAGTGTGCAGGTCGATCATCGCTGCCTAGCGCCGGTCGGTATAGTACTCGCGGAAGATCGCCGTATCGAAGGGGACGTCGTTCAGCACCACGCCGAGCAGGCGGGCGTTCACTTTCAGCAGCGTGTCCCGCGCCTTGCGCGCCAGATCACGCTTAGACTTGCCCGCTCGCACCACCAGGATCGCCGCATCGAGCTTGGTGGCCAGCACGGCGGCGTCAGTAACGGCCAGCACTGGCGGCGTGTCGAAGAGCACCATATCGGCGTGGCTCTTGAGCGCTTCGATGATGCGCTCCATCTTCCGGGAGCCTACCAGCTCCGCCGGGTTCGGCGGCAGAGGACCGCTGGTAAGTACTCGTAAGCCTTGCTGCTGGGTGTCCTGAAGAACCTGCTGCGGATCGATCTCCTCCAGAAAGAGATTGGTCAGCCCCATTCGGTTGGACAGGCCAAACAGCTCGTGCTGAACGGGCCGGCGGAGGTCGCAATCAACGAGGATGACGCGCTGCTCTGCCTGAGCCATCGCCACGGCAAGATTGGCAATGGTCGTGGACTTCCCTTCGTCAGGCCCTGAGCTCGTGGCTAGCAGCGTGCGCAGGGGAACGTCGAGTGACGAGAACTGAATGTTGGTGCGCAACGTGCGGTACGCCTCGGCCACCGGCGAGCGCGGCGCCAGCACGGTTACCAGCTTGTCATGGCCGTTCGGCCTGCCGTTTGTCTGACGCATCGCCTAGCTACGGATCCTCTCAACGTGGTAGGACGGCTGCCGGCGGTGCAGCCGGCGTGCGGCCTGGGCGCGTGCCCCCCGCGGTGATTGTTGGCACGGAGCCAAGGACGGGCAGCCCGAGGTAGCGATCCACGTCCTCAGCGGTCTTGATCGTGTCGTCGAGATACTCCAGCAGGAACGCCAGGAGCCCGCCCATGACCAACCCCAGGATGGCACCGACAGCGGCGTTAATGCGCGTCCTGGGGAAGTGCGGGGCGCCGGGCGTCTCGGCGTACTCCAGCACGCTTACCTGCACGTCCCGCCGCTCCCTCTCTGCCTTCTCCAGCCGGATGATCTCGACGAAGCGGTCAGCCAGCCGGTTCGCCACGAACTGCGCCCGTGCTGGGTCCGTGTCGTCTACTTCTACTTTAATGGTCAGGTCGTCCTTGTTCGCCTGCGCCCGGATGCGGCTGCGCAGCCGGTTGACCGGTAGGTCAAGCTCGGTGCTGAGCTCCTGCACGAGCGCCTTGGATTTCAGGCGCTGGGCGTAATTCTGCAATAGGCTCTGAATAGCCAGGCCGGTGCCGAAATCGATGATATCGGGTGTCACTGAGATAACCGTGGTGGCCCGAAACACCGGCGTGAGCGTCTTGCTCCAGAGAATGCTGCTGGCAATGCTGGCCAGTAGCACCAGCAGGACGGCCAGATAGCGACGGCGGGCGATCGCCAGATAGTCACGCAGCTCCATGTTCGCTGGTGGTCTCTATTCGCTGATGGTCTCTGATGGTCTCTCTATAGACCTATAGACCCGACCGGTGCACCGGGTGCGCTATGCCCGTCCACCGGGCAATCTTCAGCACTCCTGTGGCCAGCCTGCCTCAACCTGCCCATTCTATCATAGCTCGAGGTGCCCCCGACAACGCGCTCCCGCGGGAACAGCGGCCAAACGCTACCGCGGAGCATCGCCCACAGGGCGCGGCGCGGCCCGTTCGCGCTGTGGCAGCGTCTCCACGGTCGGGCTGGCCGCTGCTGCCACCGCCGGGCCCCGCTCGAGCGGGATCTGCCCGAGCACTGGAAGCTGGAGTACCCGCGAGACATCAGCAGCGTCCCGCAGGGTGTCGTTCGTATACTCAAACAAGATCACCGCGCCCAGAGCCGCCACGAGCGCGGCGAGCAGCCGCAGGCTGAACTCCAGAGCGCGTTCCAGGAATGATGGCGGCTTGACCTCTATGGCCGGGTTCAGCGTGGTCACGCGCATAGCTGCTACCGACCCGGAGGCGAAATACTCGCCGGACTGCCGTTCGATGACGCGCTGGACAGCCTGAGCCAGGCGCAGCGTCAAGTTCGGGTCCTGGCCACGGACAGTAAGCTGGAGTGTGCGGTGCTTCTTCCTGGCCGTGATAGCATTTGTAATAGTTCGCTCATCCAGGGCGCTGCCGGCGGTGCCCATCTCTGCACGAACGGCCTGCGCAAAGTGCCGGCTCTTCACGATCTGAGTGATATCGTCAATCCGAAACTCGGTGAGCAGCGTGCGGTAGTACTCGATAGGGTACTGGCGCAGATCCGTTCCTTCCGGAATTTCCGGCACGATGAGAAAGTCTTCCTGGACTTTGTAAGTCGGCGGGAGCAGCACCATCCAGGCAAGGCTCACCAGCAGCGCAGCAGTAAGCGCGCCGCCAAGCAGCCAGCGCCAGCGCCAGAGCACTCCCGCATAGACACGAAGTTCCACCGAACGGGTCCTCCTGGTTCTGCCCCTCACTCACAGCCGGGTTTCACGGCCGGGAGCGCTGCGCCACACGCGCATTGTAACGCTTACCATATTCGCTGGTCACGTGCACCGGTCACATGCACTGGTCACACCGCTGTGCTCACCATCCCTGGGTGCTGCTGCTCCCCGGGGCTGGCGGGAGGAGCGTCCAGATAGTCTGGCTGAAGTTCGCCGCGGCGGAAGGCGGCGTACTCCTGATCCAGGAGCGCGCGCAGCTTCTGCTTGAACACCTCAGTATCGAACTGGGCCGCGTGCGCGGCGATAGCGCGCGAATCGTAGCGCGCCGGATCAAACCCATCCAGCGCGGCAGCCAGCGCATCAACCGTGGGCTCGCGGAAGAAGCAGCCAGTGACCCCCTCGACGACGGTCTCGAGAGCGCCGCCACCGGCAAAGGCGATCACCGGTCGGCCGGAGGCCATCGCTTCGACTGGCGTGATGCCGAAGTCCTCCTCGCCAGGGAAGATCAACGCACGGCAGCGTGCCAGATAGCAGCGGGTTTCCTCGTCGGAGAGCCGTCCCAAGAACTCTACGGTCGGCCCGGCCATGCGCACCAGCTTCTGCCGATCACGGCCGTCGCCAATGACCTTGAGCGGTAGGCGCAGGCGCGTGCATGCCTGCACAGCCAGGTCAGCGCGTTTATAGGGGATGAGGCGG
This sequence comes from Chloroflexota bacterium, assembly GCA_042408875.1. Classification (GTDB taxonomy): domain Bacteria; phylum Chloroflexota; class UBA11872; order JBHOQS01; family JBHOQS01; genus JBHOQS01. The sequence goes on from JBHOQS010000023.1 coordinate 335,115, forward strand.
CCGACCACCAGGAAGTAGTCGTCGTAGCCGTCGGAGGGACGGAAGCGCGCTGTGTTCACCGGCGGATAGATAACTGCGGCGCGGCGGCGGTAGTACTTCTCGATCCGGCGGGCGACCGTCTGGGAGATGGCAATGAAGCGGTCCACGCGCTGGGCGCTCACCACGTCCCAGACACGCAGATAACTCATCACCAGCGGGAGGACCAGCAACGCCACGCAACCCAGGCCTTCGCGCGCCACATAGTCATGGTAGCTCCAGGCAAAGCGCATAGGCGTGAGGCAATAGTTGACGTGGAACGTCTCGGGGCGTGTAATCACCCCCTTGCTCCAGGCACTGCTCATCGAGAGCACCAGGTCGTATCCGCTCAGGTTGAACTGCTCGAAGGCGAGCGGATAGAGGGGCAGGAACGGCTGGTGGTGGCGCAGGACGAACGGCAGCCGTTGCATGAACGAGACGCGGACATCCATCCGCCGAATCGCCGAGCTCATCGCCTCAGGCCAGTACATGGACGTGTAGATCGGCGCGTCGGGGAATAGCTCGTGCAGGACCTCGAGGACGCGCTCGGCGCCCCCCATCTGGTTCAGGTAGTCATGAACGATCGCAACGCGCATCGCGGGATTACAGCCGGGCCAGCAAACGCTAGTAGGCGCCGCTGCCGGCCAGCACAGCTGGGATGGTTTTGAGCAGGATTTTCAGATCCAGGCCGAGCGACCAATTCTCGATGTAGTAGATATCGAGCATCACCATCTCATCGAAGGTGAGCGACGAGCGGCCGCTCACCTGCCACAGGCCGGTGAGACCGGGCGTCACCGCTAGGCGCTTCTTGTGCCATTCCTCGTAGCGCTCGACCTCGCGCGGGATGGGCGCCCGCGGACCGACCAGGCTGATATCGCCCTTGAGCACATTCCAGAGCTGCGGCAGCTCATCCAGGGAGAACCGGCGCAGGACGCGTCCGACGCGGGTGCAGCGGGGGTCGTTCTTCATCTTGAAGATCGGGCCGCCGACCTCGTTCTGGGCAGCGAGCTGCGCCAGCAGCGCCTCCGCGTCCTTGCGCATCGTGCGGAACTTGTAAAGGGTGAAGTGGCGTCCACCGCGACCTACCCGCGTCTGGCGGAAGATAATTTCCCCCTCGGAGTCGAGCTTGATCAGCAGGGCAATAATCGCCATTGGCACGGCAGCGATCAGCAACCCACACGCCGCCAGGGTAATGTCAATCGCCCGCTTGATGAACAGGTTCACGCCGTGGATCGAGACCTGGTTGAACGCGATCAGCGGAATACCGGCCACATCGTCGACGTCCACCCGCGACAGGCTCATCTCGTAGAGGTCGGGGACCAGCCGAAACTCGACGCCGAGCCGGCGGCAGCGCTCGACGATCTCGATGATCCGCGCGTGCGAGTACGAGGGCAGCGCGATCACGACATCGTCCACCCGCTCTCGGCGCACCACCGCTTCGATGTCATCCGTTCCGCCGAGCACAGCGAAGCGCCCGAAATGGGCGCGCATGGCCCAGGCCGTGTCATCGAGGAAGCCGACGAGTGTGTAGCCCAGGCTGGGGCGGCTGGCAATCTGCTGCATGATCATCTTGCCCATGTATCCACCGCCCACGACCAGCATCCGCCGAGCGCCGATCCCTTTGCGCCGCAAGTGCCCCAAGATGGCGCGGGCCGCGGCCTTTCCTAGCCCGAGGAAGAGCACCAGGCTGAACCAGGTGTAGACCAGCACCCCACGGGAGTAATGCCCGGGCTGGAGCATAAAGAAGAGCACTACCACCAGGGCGACGCTAATAGTGGCCGCAGAGACCACTGCACCGAGTTCGTCCAGCAGCTCAGTTCCGTGTCGCGGGCTGTACAGGCCCTTCAGGGTGAGCGTCACCAGCATGCTGACAGAGAGGAACACTTGCACCGGGAAGTAGAATGACAGCGGCGCGTATTGGAACTCGTTCAGGTTGGGCCCAACCTCGAGCTCGTAGCGGACAATGTACGCAACGACGAACGCCAGGTTCGTCAGGAGCAGGTCGGCGAGAACGAGGCAGGCACGGGTGATCGCGGCTGCACGCCGCGGACCGGACCGGCTGGCCAGCAGGGCCGCCTCTGACTGGCCCGGCTCCAGCACGCGCAGGTCCGGTAGCGTATTCCCGGTGGGCTCGGTCATCCTGCCCTCACCTCACCATGTTTGGAAAAAAACCGTCTGCTTCCGCAGTCCCTCGCGCGCCCGGGGCCGGGTGGGAGCGCCGGGGCCGCCGTCACTGCGCTGGCACAGGCGCAGCCCGTAGAGCCGCCGCATCATGATAGGCCCGCACGCATTCCCGAGCGGTCGCCATCCATGAGAACGATGTAGCACGAGCCAGGCCACGTTCGCGCAGCTCCTGCGCCAGCGCTGGCCGGGTGAGCACCTGTTCCATTGCTGCGGCTAGGGCATCCACATTGTCCGGCGACACAGTGATCCCGGCGTCGCCAACGATCTCAGGCAGCGAGGACGTGGTAGACGTCACCACCGGTGTCCCACAGGCCATTGCCTCCAGCGGCGGAAAGCCGAAGCCCTCGTACTGTGAGGGATAGACGAAAAGTTCGGCGGCATTATACCACAAGGGAAGCTGTTCTCCTGGAACATAGCCGGGCAGCAGCACCGCGTCACTGAGCCCTTCCTCCTCGATGGCCTGGAAGATGCGCTCGTACATCCAGCCCTTGCCACCGACGAGGGCGAGGCGGTGGGGCAGGCCAATGCGGTGGCGTAGGCGCGCAAACGCACGCACCAGCGTATCGACGTTCTTCCGCGGCTCCAGCGTGCCGACGTAGAGCACCAGCGGCTGGGGTACGCCCAGCCGGGCCGCTGCACCAGTGCGGCCGCCGGCCAGGGGGGCGAACTCGGGGTCCACGCCGGGGTAGACGACGCGGACCTTGTCCGCGGGGACACGGAACAAGCGCAGGATGTCGCGACGTGTGCTGGCCGAATCAGCCAGGACCAGCCGCGCGCGGTGCACCGTCAGGGCAGTGAAGAGACGCAGATACGTGCGCTTGGCACGGCTGAACCGGTCGGGGAACAGCATGAAGGTGAGGTCGTGGATCGTCACCACGGTCGGGCACGGCGCTGCTAGCGGCACCACGTTCAGCGGCGAATGAATCACCTGCGCATCGATGCGCAGGGCCTCTAGGGGCAGGATGCTCTGTTCCCAGCAGATGCGTACCGCGGGCACGACGGTGGGCAGGTGCGCCCGACGAGCCACGAACCGCCCCCGCGCCGCCGCCGCCGCGGCTTCGCTCCACAGCCAGTCGAGCGCGGCAATCTCGTTGTGCGTGAAGATCGTGTAGCGTCCAGCGGGGTCCGCCAGGGGCAGATGGCTCAGGAGCTGGCGGATGTACTTACTGATGCCGGCATTGCGATAGTCGTGGCTGGTGAAAAGCTTCTGAGCGTTGAGTGCGACATGCAGCGCCATGGGTCGTTTGTCAGTCCTTTGATTTGGCCCTTCGGTTTAGTCGTTCTCAGTGCCTGTTTGGCTCAGTGCCTGTTTGGCTCAGGTTCGCGATTCGTTCGCCCCGAACGATTCAGACGATCCACTACCTCTGATACGATCAGCGAAAGCGCGCGTGTTCCGGACGTGTGTCTGGCAGCAAGGCTACCGGCCGCCAAAGAGTAGGGCTAGAATAACCACCACGGCGACGGTGAGGAGGCCAGTCAGGATCAGATGGCTGTAGCGCATGTGCATGGTTGTTCCTTCAGCCTGCCTATCAGTGCGTCCCTGCCTGCCGGGCTGTCGGCATGCTAGCAGGGGCAATTTGCCACAGTCGCACAACCGGGGTGCCGGGACTGCTTGTCCACGCCGGGAGGCGGTTGTATAATGTGCCGTGCTCACCCGGTGGCGTGGTGCCGGCCAGCCTGCAGCGTTGCGCCGGCCGGACGACGGCGTCCCTCTCCACGCATCATAACCCAGCCGGCTGATGACACGCCAGTTCAACGGAGTAGCGCGCAGCCGGACGCGGGCACAGATCCAGGCGCTCGCCTGAAGAACCCGACCGATCCAGTTCGACCGCGCGCCGCGCCTGTGAGGGAACGACGCAGAGATGAGTCGCAAAACCTCCGCTCCCTCAGAGCTGGGATCCTCGGTCATGGAGCAGCAGCTCGGCCGTTTCCTGGAGTACCTGCGCACCCAGCGGGGGTTCTCCCCGAACACGCTGGCGGCGTACCAGAACGACCTGCTGCAGCTTATGCACTTCGTTCGAGAACAAGCGGGCGCCTGCGGCTCGAACGATGCTGCAGCGGGGGGCCAGCAGGCGTCCATCGACTCGTGGGAACTCACGCATGATCAGATCAAGGCGTTCGCCGCCAGCCTTGAGCTGCGTGAGTACGCCTCGTCGTCGCGAGCCCGCAAGCTGGCCGCGATAAAGTCGTTTTTCCATTATCTGGTCGAGGCAGGGCTGGTGCACCACGACCCGACGGCGCGCGTGAATGCACCGCGGGTCCATAAGACCCAGCCACGCACAATTACCGTGGAGGAGGTTGACCGGCTCCTGGCACAGCCGGCCAAGCAGGATACACCTGAGGCGCTACGTGACAGTGCGATGCTGTCGCTGCTCTATTCCACTGGGATGCGTGTGACGGAACTCGTATCGCTGAACCTGTCCGACATCGACCTGGCGCGCGCAACGGTACGATGTGCTGGGCGGCGGGCGCGCCAGCGCATCATTCCGATCAGCTATCGCGCTGTGGCTGCGCTGGAGCGCTACCTCGCCGAGGGGCGGCCGGCGCTCTGTCATTCCGCGGACGAGCAGGCGCTCTTCTTGAACCACCGCGGTTCGCGGCTGACGCGGCAGGGCTTCTGGCTGATCATCCGATCACACGCACGTCAGGCGGGTATCGCGTCGCCGATCACACCACATACCTTGCGTCATTCCTTCGCAGCCCATAAGGTCCAGGACGGCGCAGACTTGCGTGAGGTGCAAGAGCTGCTGGGACATGCCAACATCTCCACCACGCAGGTGTACGCCCAGCTCGTTGCCGAGCGGGCACGCCAGCCGATCCAGGAGGGCTAGCCGCGCTGCCAGCTTCGATGCCCGTCTACCGGCTGATTGCTCTCGACGTCGATGGGACACTGCTGAACAGCGGCGGCCAGATTAGCCCGCGCACGAAGGCCGCGGTGTGCGCCGCCGCGGCTGCTGGCTGCGTCGTCGTGCTAGCAACAGGGCGACGGTACCGCACGGCGCTGCCCATCGCCGAGGCGCTCGGCTGCTGCCCTGTATTGGTTTGTAGCCAGGGGGCAACGATCTGGCACAATGGTGTGCTGCTGTACCACCAGCACATGACGCTTCCGGCGGCGCTCCACGTCGTGGAGGTACACCGCGCCTGCGGTGTGCCGGTAGTGCTGTTCGGCAACGTAGCTGTCGATAGCTCGCGCGATATTATTTTCGTAGATGGCGATTGGAGTGCGAATCCGCGGCTGCGCGCGTATATTGAGCGGAACGCACAGTGGGTGCGCCAGTACGAGGATGGCTGCCTGGCCGCCGGTCCTGTGCAGACGATCACGCTCGAGAGTGTGGACCGGCTCCAGCGCCTGCGTGAGGAACTAGAGCGCCATCCGCAGGCGGGCGCGCTCTACCGGGTGATCTATTCGTTGACCCAGCTTGCCGGGGGCGGCGCTATCGAAGTCCTGCATCCTGGCGTGTCCAAGGCCACTGCGCTACAGCACCTCTGCCAGGAGTTCGGCATCTCCCGCCAGCAGGTGCTGGCGATTGGGGACAACGTGAACGACGTCGAGATGCTGGAATTCGCCGGCCTCGGTGTAGCGGTGGCCAATGCAAGCGACGAAGCAAAGCGGGCTGCACGGCTTGTCGCGCCCTCACATGACGAGGATGGGGTGGCTCTCACCCTCGAAGAGTACGTGCTCGATGGCCGGCCCGCGGAGAGTGCGACCTCGCCGGCGCCATGAGCTGGAACGGTGGTGATCGATGAGTGCTGGACGGCTCCCGTTCATTACCGCCGATGCGTCGCAGGCGTGGATCGATGGCCTGATCCTGCGGCGCTTGTACGTCAATCGTGACGCACGAGGAACGCTGGTGGAGACGTTACGCCGGGACTGGACAGATGTCTTCGATCCGGCGACGCGGCCGTTTGCACAGACGTACTACTCGATCACCTTGCCCGGCGTGGCGCGCGACGAAGACCGCTGGCACGTGCACCGATTCCAGGAGGACCGCTTCGTGGTCGCCGCAGGCACCGCCGTCGTGGCGGTCTACGATGCGCGGCCGTCGTCGCCCACACATGGCCAGCTAAACTTGATCCTGCTGGGCGAGGCGGCCGGCGACGATGGGCAGGTCCTGGTGCTCATTCCGCCCGGTACGTTCCACGGCTTTGTCTGTGTCGGCAGCGCCCCGTGCGTGCTGATGAACTATCCGACCCAACTCTACAATCCAGCCGACGAAGGCCGCGTGCCCTTTGCCGAGGCCGGGGTGCGAATGCCAGATGGCCGGCTCTTCTCCTGGGATGTGATACGCAACGGATGGCGGCAGGCGGCCGACCCCGGTTAGCCGGGGTACCGCGCCTCTGCCCGGGCTGCTCCGCTGGCACGCTTCTTGCACAAGGAGCGGCGGCTCTACCTCGCCTGGTAATACCCACAGAGTGTGGTCCGTCCCGCGACGGCCACTACATAGCTGGTGATCCTGTACCATCTCGCACTGCTTAGGTGCTAGCGGCAGCGCTGCCCGCAGAGAGCGGCGGGGAGCTGGCCCGTCCGTGTACACGGGCGGGGCCATGGAGAGCCTGCCGGATCGCGAGGTCGAGCATCAGGCGGGCGCGCACCAAGCGCCCTACCGGTCAAGCACGGCCCCCTGGCCACGCCCAGGCATAGCCGTGCTCGCATGAGTGAGGAGGAGTGGCATGAGTTTGTTAGATGGCCGGGACATCATCTGCTTGAGCCACCTGCGCTGGGACTGGGTCTGGCAGCGCCCCCAGCACGTGATGTCCCGCCTCGCGCGCGGGCGGCGCGTCTATTTCGTCGAGGAGCCTGTGGCTGGAGAACAGGCCGGCGCGCCGCTCGAGAGCCCGCGCCCCCCGCAGTGGCGCATGCGCCGGGAAGGCGGTGTGATCGTCTGCCAGCCCTACTTCCCGGATGGCATTGCCGCGTTCCAGGGGCCGCACATGGACGCTGCGCTGCGGGTTCTGCTCGAAGAACTGGTGGAGTCCGAGCGGATTGCTGAGCCGATCCTCTGGTTCTATACGCCGATGATCCTGCCGTCCACAGTGGGCATCAACGCGACGCTGGTGGTCTACGACTGCATGGATGAGCTGTCCAAGTTTCGCCACGCGCCGCCAGAGCTGCCGGAGCGCGAGCGGGCCCTGCTGGAGCGGGCTGACATCGTCTTCACAGGTGGATACAGCCTGTATCAGGTCAAGAAAGACCTGCATCCAAACGTGCACCCCTTCCCTAGCGGCGTCGAGGCAGAGCATTTCGCCCAGGCGCGTGATCCGGCGCTGCCCGTGCCGGAGGGCATCGCCACAGTGCCTCCACCCCGCATCGGCTATATGGGCGTGATCGACGAGCGCCTGGACCTCGGGCTTCTCGACCAGGTGGCTCACCACCGGCCGGACTGGTCGATTGTGATGGTCGGGCCGGTGATAAAGATCGATGAGGCAGAGCTCCCTCGGCGGCCTAACATCTACTACTTTGGTAAGCAGCCCTACGCGGCGTTGCCGTGCTTCGTCAAGGGATTCGACATCTGCATGATGCCCTTCGCGCTCAACGAGGCTACCCGCTTCATCAGCCCGACCAAGACGCTCGAGTACATGGCTGCCGGTCGCCCGATCATCTCGACGCCGATTAGAGACGTCGTTGCGCCGTATGGCGACATCGTGCTCATCGTGCGCGACTCCCAGGAGTTCGAGCAGGCCGTCGAGCGCGCGCTCTCCGAAGACCCCGCGCAGCAGGAGCGCCGGCTGACCCGATACCGTGAGATCCTATCCCGCAACTCCTGGGATGCCATCGTCGCGCGTATGTACGCGCTCATGGAACGGGCTGCCGCGGCACGTGCCCTAGCCAGGGTAGGGATGGGCAGGGGCATGCCAGTGACCGCTACCGCCACAGTACCTGAGCCTTAACCCGCAGCCTAGGACACAGATCAGGTTGGCCACGCCAGCGCTGTGCCCATGATGAGGGTCCTTACCCTATGGGTAGGTCCCTTCTCTAGGGGAGGTCCCCTCGCTAGAGCTGGGGCGGGGCATGCAGGTGAACATCCTGTCGGCAATACGTCGATGAGACGCAGCCGTTTCAACGCTTACTTCGGCGAATAGCCCGGTGCGGCAGCAGAAAGAAGCTCCAAACACGCGCAGAGGAAATAGTCTCTGGAGTGCAAACAAAGACTAAAGAACACAGGTCATTGTGAAGATAAAGTGACGATAACACAAGGAGGAGAGGGACAATGGATGTCGAGACTGTCATCGTTGGTGCTGGACCCACTGGCTTGAGTGCTGCATATCATCTCGAGCAGGCCGGTGAGGAATACTTGCTCCTGGAACAGGCCGATCGAGTCGGCGGGCTGTGTCGCTCCATCGAGCGAGACGGCTTTATCTTCGACCATGCCGGCCACATCATGTTTACCAGGAGCGACTATGTGAAAGATGTGCTCTATCCGAAGCTCCTGGGAGATAACGTGCACTGGCAGCAGCGCGAGGCCTGGGCGTACTTTAAGGGTGTGTACATTGGCTACCCATTCCAGGCTAGCCTGTATGGCCTGCCTGCCGACCTGGTTTATGAATGCCTGCTCGGAGCAGCGGAAGCGTACTATGTCCGCCAGAAGGAGTGGCCGGAACCAAAGAACTTCGAGGAGTGGATCTATCGCACCCTAGGCGATGGCATTGCCCGGCATCTTATGATCCCGTACAACAAGAAGGTCTGGGCGACGCCGCCGTCGCTCATGGCATATAAATGGATGTTTGGCTCTGGCGGGCGAGTGCCGCAGGTGACCTTCGCTGATATTTTGCGCGGCGCGCTGATGCCCCAGCGCAAAGACATGGGGCCGAATGCTCGCTTCGGCTATCCCCTGCGCGGTGGCTTCGAGGCGCTCATGCGCGGATTTCTCAAGTACATCGATCCCGAGCGGGTGGTGCTCAATGCGCGGGTGACCCGTATCGATCCCAAACGCAAGACTGTTACTGTCATGCTGCCCAACGGTGCAGAGGAGATCGGGTACCGGTATCTGATTGTGACGATGCCGCCTCAGGAGCTGGTTAAGTGCGCGGTGGACGTTCCTGCCGGCGTGGTAAAGGCCGCCAGCGATCTCCTCTCCACCACCGTGCTGTGCGTCAACGTGGCGGTGAACCGGCCGAACGTGAGCGACAAGCACTGGATCTACTATCCGGACCCAGACATCATCTTCCAGCGCATCTTCGTGATGAGCAACGCCTCACCGTATGTGTGTCCGCCCGGTACCAGCTCGTTCATCGCAGAGATCTCCACTTCGAAGTGGAAGCCGGTCCCGCGGGAGGGTCTGGAGCAGCGGGTGATCCAGGATGCTATCAAGGCCCAGTACCTGCGGCCGGACGACGAGATCCTTTTCGCCTTCACGGTCGAGCTCAAGTACGCGTATGCGGTGCAGGACTTGCACTGCGAGCGTAACATCGCGCTCTATAAGGCCTATCTGCGGGAGCACGACATCATTCCTGCCGGCCGGTTCGCTGAGTGGCGCTACATTAACTCCGACGAAGCCATGCTGGCGGGCAAAGCTGCTGTGGAGGCGATTAAGCCCGAGCTAGCCGCGGAGTCGGCTAGAGAACAGCAAGCCGCCGGCTAGGCGCCGGCGTGCTCGTGTCGGGTCCGCCGGCGGGCTCGACACGCCGCTCATGCCTGAGGGTGGCGCCGGGCATGGCAGAGAGGATGAGAGGATGCGCCGGGCATGCCCGGCGATCGCGTTGTCCCCCGAGGGTTTGCACGAGAGAGCGCGGCATGATAGCATTTGATGCCGGGTGTGTGGGGAGATCGGGCGGGTTTGCTGTGTCTCCTAGAGCCGGAGCGGGCAAGCGCTTGTTCGCGTGCTGCGCCGGAGACGGTCGCTGCCCGGTGGAGAGCCTGCGATCAGGAGGGAGGCGGAGGGCGTGAAGACGTCCTGTGAGCTGTGCAACAAGGGGACGATGTGGGGCCGGAGGATCCGGTACAAGGCGTCCCAGTCGAAGTGGGCGCTGCGGGCGCAGAAGCGGAACCGCGCCTTTCGCCCCAACGTGCAGCACCACTTCGTGATTATTAATGGTGTGCGCCGGCGGATGTATATCTGCACCCGCTGCCTGCGCACCCTCCAGAAGACCGGCTAGCGCCGGCATGGTTGGTCCTGGATGCCAGCTGTCGCGTTTGATCCCGGCGCCGCGGCTGCTGCTACCTCGTAGCGCCGGGGTGCAATGGAGCGTACAATCCACCAGGTGCATGTGGTCGGCCTGGATAGGCCCCCTCGTGTACGGTGTGCCACAGTTGACGCGCCGCTCCTGAGCCAGTGGGCCTCGACCCCTCGACAGGCTCTGCCGGTCGGACCTCCTGGACCGACCGTCCACGCAGCCATCTCCACCGGAGCCGGTCGGGGACCGCGAGGAGCGACGCCTCACTACGATGCAATGTCGTAGCCGGTCCTGGACACCGGTGCTGGCTGTGCTGGGTCAGGTTGGTCAGGAGACGGGTCGGCGCGCGAGCCGCTTTCACCACAGATTGGTTCGCACATCACATGCACGTGCGTCCGCGCGCTCCGTGCCGGGCGCTGGGAAGGGGCGGGTCACCATGGAACTCGAAGGGTTGGCAAATGGTGCTACGGCCGCCGATACGGTGGGCCGCCCGTGCGTGCTCGACTACTCGCTCGCAGAGCTCGAGCACCTGATGCAGGAATGGGGTGAGCCGGCGTATCGCGCCCGGCAGCTCTGGGAGTGGATGTACAAGCACTTCGCGCCATCGTACGCGGCCATGCGCACCCTCCCCAAGCGCCTGCGCGACCGCCTTGAGGCCGAGACAGTCCTCGATCCGCTCGCTCTGGAGCACGAGTGGGTTGCCGAGGACCGGCTCACGATCAAGGGGTTGTTCCGGCTCCAGGACGGCCTGGAGATCGAGAGCGTCTTGCTCCTCCATCCATCCGGCAGCGCGGAGCTCGATGCTGGCGAAGAGCCCATGTCACACGAGACGTCCGGGCTGCGCCGGGCGACCACCCCTTCCCTGCCGGTTCCGACCAGCCGGCCTCGGGAGACCGTCTGCGTGTCCACGCAGGTGGGGTGCGCAGTGGGCTGCCCGTTCTGCGCGACCGGCTACTCTGGCTTCTCTCGCAATCTGACTGCCGGCGAGATCGTGGCCCAGGTGCGTTTCTTCGCCCGGCACTCTGCGGCGCACAAGCTGACCAACGTTGTGTTCATGGGCCAGGGCGAACCCCTGGCAAACTTCGATGCGGTCTGGAAGGCGGTTGAGACACTCAACTCCCCGTATGGCTTTGGCATCGGTGCCAAACACATTACGATTTCCACCTCCGGCATCGTGCCGCGCATCCTGGAGTTGGCGGAGAAGCCGTTGCACGTCCGCCTGGCTGTGTCTCTGCACGCGCCCAACGACGACCTGCGTGACCGACTGGTCCCCCTCAACCGGCGCTGGCCCATCCGCGAGCTGCTCGCGGCCTGCCGGCGGTACATCGAGCTGACGCAGCGGCGCATCACCTTTGAGTACATCCTGATTGAAGGGATCAACGACGATCTGGCGCTGGCTGACGAGTTGGCGGCGCTCCTGCGCGGTATTCCCTGCCATGTGAACCTCATTCCGATGAACTCGATTGCTGAATCAGACTGGCACCGTCCGTCAACGAGCCGCGTCCTGGCGTTCCAGCGTGTCCTGCTGGACCATGGCATCAACACCACTGTGCGGGGTGAGAAGGGCGACTCGATCGAGGCAGCATGTGGCCAGTTGCGCAATCGTGACGAAGCGGCGCGGCTGCGCGCGAGCCGTCGGATGCAGAAGCCGGTTGCGGCCGCGCTTCCGGAGGTACCTGCCGTAGCACCAGCAAGGTCGACGGCAGACGCACATGCCCCGGCGGCCGGACGACCGAGCAGCGTGACAAGCGTGACGAAGGAGCAGAAGGTGTCGGGCGAAGATCTGAAGAGCGCACCACCGCGGGAACGTAGGGAGCAGCGCAGCAGGCACAGCATGCAGCAGAGCGAAGACCGGAAGCAGCCGGCAGCGCGCGCTCTGGACAGGCGTGATGGTCGGCGCGGGCGCGGAAGCACGGTCCAGGACTCAGCCCCAGCGGTCTCCCGGCCGTCTGGCAACGTACAGCAAGGGGCGGCACGTGGTGGTGCACGCACGAGCGTATCCGGCCGCGGCACGCCGGGAAGCCCATCGCCAGCGCCGCCCCGGCGTCGCAGCCCGCGTGACTACGCGGAGCAGCAGGAAGCGGCCCGCCGCGCTCGCTATTCCTCGACTATCAGCACCGGGCTTGGCCGGCCCTCTGGCGGACCCGCGGGCGGCGATCGGCGCACGCGAGCCCCGCGCAGCGAGGCTGGCCACTCTCCGCAGGGCCCGCGCGCAGAAGAGAGCCGAACGGTGAAGGACCAGAGAGGAGAGGCACGCCCGGCAGGGGCGCGATTCGATAGCCGGACCCGCCGCTCAAGCGCGCAGCAGCGCCGCGGCCTGCTGGGCGAGGTCAAGCAACCCCGCCGGGAACAGCCCAGCAAGGAGCACTCCAATGGCCCCCAGCGCCGCGGCAGCGGCCGGCCACGGGGCACGCTGAAGGGGACCTAGCGGACGCTCCGCTTCCTGCATGTACATCACCACGACGACGCGCAGGTAGTAGTACACGGAGACGACACTGGCCAGCACGCCGACGACCGCAAGCCAGGTCCAGCCGGTCTCAACAGCGGCCTGGAAGAGATAGAACTTCCCGACAAAGCCGGCTGTGGGCGGCAACCCGGAAAGCGAGAACATGAAGATCGCCATCAGGGCGGCGAGCACTGGCTGCCGGACGGCCAGCCCGCGATACGCCTCGATGTCAGCATTCTCCTCGCCCCGGCGACCGAGCAGGATGACGATGGCGAAGGCCCCCAGGTTCATGAACGTGTAAGCCAGCGTGTAGAACATCACGCTGGCCGCGCCCAGCGTGCTGGCAGCCACCACACCTATGAGTAGGTAGCCGGCGTGGGCGATCGAGGAGTACGCCAGCAGGCGCTTGATGTTGTTCTGCCAGATCGCCAGCACATTGCCTACGATCATCGTCACAACGGCAATCGCGGCCAGCACGGCCGACCAGTCGGGCACCAACCCCTCGGCAGCGAAGGCTGAGAGGAACACTCGCAGCATGGCGGCAAACGCCGCGGCCTTGGCCGCCACGGACATGTACGCGGTCACCGGCGTGGGAGCGCCCTCATAGACGTCGGGCGTCCACATATGAAACGGCGCCACGGCTGCTTTGAAGCCCAGGCCGACGATCAATAGGCCGATCCCCACCAGCAGGAGAGGATTGCGTGAGGTGGCGACGCGGGCGATCGCCGCCAGGTTCGTGCTTCCGCTCGTCCCGTACACCAGGGCGATGCCGTACAGGAAAAAGGCCGAGGCGAACGCGCCCAGCAGCAGGTACTTCATGGCAGCCTCCTGCGAGGCCAGGCGCGTGCGTGACAGACCGGACATAACGTATAGGCAGATCGACAGCAGCTCGAGGCCGAGGAAGGTCACGATCAGATCGGTGCCCGAGGCCATCAGGATCATGCCCACGCAGGAGAAGAGCAGCAGGGCGTAGTACTCGCCCTGGTTCATCTCTTCTCGCTCGAGCACGCCAACGGAAAAGAGCACGGTCAGCGCGGTGACAACAAGGAAGATGAGCGTGAAGAACTGCGCAAAGTTGTCTCCTGCGACCATGCCCTCGAACGACACTTGGTTGTAGTCCCACAGATTCCAAGACACCACAAAGGCCGCGGCCAAGCCGACAAGGCTTAATACCGCCAGGTGCGTCTTGTCACGGCCGCGCACGATCAGGTCCACTAGAATAAGCAGGCAGCCGGTCGCGCTGACGATCAGTGCCGGTGCGATCGTCAGCCAGTCCATTTGCGGCAGTTGAATCTGCGGCATCGTCTTCTGCGCTCCGAGAGCAGTCCTTCCCCTGATCCCTGGTCCCTGATCCCTGGTCCCCTGCTGGTCAAGGAGGCGTTGAGCACCCCTAGGGAGCGAGGAGCGTGAGCGGCTGCGGACGCTCCGCCATCGTCGAGACCAGCCGCTGCTCGACGGCTTGCAAGCTCGCCTCGCTACGGCTGAAGAAGAAATTAGGATACAAACCGATCCAGAACACCAGGATCACCAGCGGCGCGAGCGTCAGCACCTCGCGCAGATGCAGGTCGGGCATGGGCACGTGCACCTTCACCGGGCCCTGCATCACTCGCTGGTACCACCACAGCAGGTACACCGCGGCCAGGATCACTCCCGTAGCGCCGGCAACGGCCCACCAGCGGGAGAATTCATCGCGGAAGGCGCCCAGCAGGATCAGAAACTCTCCGATGAACCCGTTGGTGCTCGGCAGCCCGGCCGAGGAGAACATCATCACCAGAAAGAAGGCAGCGAAGACCGGCATGAGCCGGGCGACTCCGCCGAACTCGGCGATCAGCCGCGTATGCGCTCGCTCGTACAGAATGCCCACGATCAGGAAGAGCGCGCCCGTGGACACCCCGTGGTTGACCATCTGGATCAGACTACCCTGCAAGCCCTGCATGTTGAAGGCGAACATGCCGAGCATGACGAAGCCCAGGTGGCTCACCGATGAATATGCCACGAGCTTTTTCATATCCGGCTGAACCGCAGCGACGACGGCACCATAAATGATACCGATCACTGCGAGGGTCAGAATCAGCGGAGAGAGCTGCACCGCCGCCGCCGGGAAAAGCGGCAGGCAGAAACGCAGAAAGCCATACGTCCCCATCTTCAGCAGGATGGCAGCTAGGATGACCGAGCCAGCGGTCGGCGCGTCCACGTGCGCGTCGGGCAGCCATGTATGGAAGGGGAACATCGGCACCTTGATTGCGAAGGCGATGGCGAAGGCAAGGAACAGGATAAGCTGCTGCTCCGGGGAGAGCGGCGCCCCCATAACGTGGGTCAGGTCAAAGCTGCGTCCACCGGCGATGAAGAACAGCGCGATGATGGCCACAAGCATGAGCACGCTGCCGGCCATCGTAAACAGGAAAAACTTCACTGCAGAATAGATGCGCCGGCCGGTGCCCCAGACCCCGATAATTAACGCCATCGGGATGAGCACCGCTTCCCAGAAGACATAGAACAAGAAGAGATCGAGCGCCAGGAACGTGCCCAGCATGGCCGTCTCAAGGAGCAGGAACAGGATCATGTACTCCTTGACCCGGCTGGTGATGGCGCCGAACGAGGCCAGGATAGCAATCGGCGTGAGCACGGTGGTGAGCATAACCAGCCACAGGCTGATCCCGTCGACGCCCACGTGGTAGCTGATCACGCCAGCGATCCAGGGCACCTGCTCCTCAAGCTGGAAGCCCGCCGTGCCAGACCGGAAGCTGAACAAGACCCCCAGCGAGACCAGAAAATCGAGCAGGCTCACCCCCAGGGCGAATCCTTTGATTACACCCTCCGCGCGGCGGCTAAAGAACAGCAGCGCCGCGGCGCCGAGCAGAGGCAGGAAGATGATGATTGAGAGCAGTGGCATCGTCGTCATCCGTGCACAGAGTATCTAACCTGGTGTCTGCGCGTCATAAACCTATCCTGAACTTATCCTGCTGGACATTCTCTTTGTGCGGTGCTCCTGCACAGTGCACCTCATCGCCCTGCACCGTCGCGCCGTTTCTCTCCCCTTATCTTAATCTTAATCTTTATCTTCAGCTCCTCTCTCCGCCTATCCGGCGCGCAACCACCAGTAGACCATTACGAGCACGGCACCAACGAGGAACGTCGCCGCGTAGGCGCGTACATAGCCCGACTGCCACCCACGCAGCGCCCCGCCGAAGGCACGGATCACGTTGCCGACCCCATTGACCGCACCATCGACGACAACAATGTCAAAGGTCGCCAGGCCACGAGCCACCGCGCCGCCCAGGCCGACCGTGATCGCAGCGTAGAGTTCGTCGATGTAGTACTTGTTCAACACCAATGTGTAGAGCCCGTTAAACGCGGCCGCGACCGCCTGCGGGCTCGGCGTACCCCGGATATACATCAGATAGGCCAGGCCAATGCCGGACAGCCCGGCCGCTACCGAGACCCAGGTGAGCGGGTTGGCGAAGACGGTGAGGGCGTTAGGGAGCTCCGCGGCATGCGCTCCGCCGACCGGCTCGACCGCGTGGCCGAGGAACGCCGTGAACCAATTCTCACCCATCCAGCCTCCGATCACTGAGAGAATGGCCAGCCCGATCAATGGCAGAGTCATCACCCAGGGAGACTCGTGCACCTCTGCCGCGCCGTGGCCGGCTGCCCCACCATGAGTCAAGTTGCCATGTCCATGGTCAGCGTCAGCGCCATGGGAGACCCCGGCCTGGAACGCCTCGGCCGGCGCCCTCTCCTGGTAGCGCGGCGGGCCGAAGAACACCAGGAACACCAGGCGGGACATATAGAAAGCCGTCATTGCCGCGGTGATCAACCCGACGGCCCACAGCACGGGACTGCGGCTGAAGGTGTGCTCCAGAATAGCGTCTTTGGAATAGAAGCCGGATAGCAGCGGGAAACCGGAGATGGCAAGCCAGCCCACCGCGAAGGTCGCGAAGGTGACGGGTAGCTTCTCTCGCAGGCCACCCATCCGCCGGATGTCCATCTCATCGTGCAGGGCGTGGATCACCGAGCCTGCCCCCAGGAAGAGCAGGGCCTTAAAGAAGGCATGTGTCATGAGGTGAAAGATGCCAGCAGCGAAGGCGCCCACGCCCGCAGCCAGGAACATGTAGCCGAGCTGGCTGATCGTCGAGTAGGCCAGCACACGCTTGATATCGAACTGCGTCAGGCCCATGCTTGCCGCGTAGATGGCTGTGATGGCTCCTACGACGGCCACCAGGGAGAGCGTCGCCGGTGCCATCTCATAGAGAACATGCGACCGCACAACCATGTACACACCCGCCGTGACCATGGTAGCGGCGTGGATCAGTGCGCTCACCGGGGTCGGGCCTTCCATAGCATCCGGGAGCCAGACGTACAAGGGTACCTGGGCGCTCTTGCCGGTCGCCCCGATAAACAGGAGCAGCGTGAGCAGCGTGGCCAGGCCCATCTGGCCCTGGAGCACGCTCGGTGCCCGCTCGAAGACCTCTTTGAAATCAAAGGTACCGAAGGTGGTGAACAGCAAGAACAGGCCGAGCAGGAAGCCGAAATCCCCGACCCGGTTGGTCACGAAGGCCTTCTTGCCGTCGATGGCCGCCGAGGGGCGCTCGAACCAGAAGCCGATCAGCAGATACGAGCACAGGCCCACGAGCTCCCAGCCCACGAACATCAGCAAGAAGTTATCGGCCAGGACCAGGAGCAGCATAGAGAACGTGAACAGGTTCAAGTAGACGAAGAAGCGGCCAAAGCCGGGGTCGTGGCCCATGTACCCCAGCGAATAGAAGTGAATGAGAAAGCCGACCCCCGTGACGACCAGGATCATCACCATGGACAGAGGGTCGAGCAAGAAGGAGACATTGACGCGCAGGTCGCCGGTCGCAACCCAGGAGTACAGGGTCTGCACGATCTCGCGGTGCTCCGGATCGCGGGCCGTAAGGTCAAAGAAAAGGCCGGCGGACACCAGGAACGCCAGCCCGACGGAGCCAACGGCGAGTGTGCCGACGACCGCCTTGGGAAGCTGCCGGCCGATGAGGGCATTGATCACCGCCGCGGCCAGCGGCAGCGCGGGGACAAGCCAGATCAAGCCGCTAATGGTCGCTCCCTCCCTTCGCTAGCCGCGCAGCGCGCTCAGGTCGTCCACGTCCACGCTGCGCCGGCTCCGGAAGATATCGATGATGATCGCCAGGCCCACAGCTACCTCCGCCGCGGCCACCGTCATGACGAAGAAGACGAAGACCTGCCCGTCTACCTGGTTGAGCATGCGGGCGAAGGCGACAAACGAGAGATTGACCGCGTTGAGCATCAGCTCAACGGACATGAAGATCGTGAGCGCGTTCTTCCGCAGAAACACGCCCGCCATCCCGGTCGTGAACAAGATGGCGCTCAGGATCAAGTAGTACTCGACCGGCACCATTCCCGCTCGTTCCTTTCACTTCACGCTTGTGGGCGATCACTACGGCGCCCAGGATCGCCGCGAGCAGGAGCACGGAGGTGACCTCAAACGGCAGCAGGTAACGCGTATACAGCGCGGTAGCCACTGCAGTGATATTGTCCTGGTCGGCCACACCCCCGCGCGCCGCTGTACCAGTACCCAGTGTCACCAGGATGGCCAGAGCCAGGAACGCCACAGCGGCGATGAGGCCTAGTGGCTTAAACGGCCGAAAGCGGCGCTCGAGCGGCTCCGGGTGGCCGACGTCAAGCAGCATGATCACAAACAGCATCAGCACCATCACGGCGCCGGCGTAGACCGCCACCTGCACCGCGGCGAGGAAGTATGCGCCCAGCAGAATGTACAGCACGGCGAGGCAGAAGAAATTCGCCACAAGGAGCAGGGCACTGTACATGGCCCGGCGCTGAATCACCACGCCGATGCCGCTCACCACGGCGACTGCTGCGACGATGGAAAAGATAATCGCTTCCATGTTTTTGGCTCTCGCCCGGCGCACCGGCCGGCCTGCGCGGGCTCAGCCGGCGATACCCGGCCGCGGGCAGGCACCGGCAACGCCTTACGTAGTGATAATTAAAGTAATGATAAGATGCTAGCCCGGCATCCACGAGTCAGCCGGATCCTTCTTCGGCACCGGTTGGAGCAGCATCTCTTTCGTATAAATCGTTGCCGCGCGGGTGTATTCGGACAGCTCGTAGATCTGCTTCATCTGTAACGCTTCAGTCGGGCAGGCCTCGACGCAGAAACCGCAGAAGATGCAGCGCAGGTAATTGACCACCCATATCTTGGCGTAGCGTTCACCGATGGAGATCGGGTTATCCGGCGGGTTCTCCGCGCCCTCCACGTAGATGGCGTACGCCGGGCACACCGCAGCGCACAGCTCACACCCGACGCACTTCTCCAGTCCGTTCTCATGGCGCGCCAGCTCATGCCGGCCACGATGTCGCGGCGGCAGCACCGGCTTCACGTCTGGATACTGAAGCGTCACCGGCTTCTTGAACAGGTGCCGCAACGTGACACCCAGGCCCTTGGCGATGGCGATCATGTCGCCTGCCGTCTCCGCGATGCTTGCCATTGCCCCCTACTTTACAGACCTGCGTACAGATTCGTAACTTTAATGACTGCTTATGACTGCTGATTTACCGTAAGGCGATCACCGTTGCCGTGGCAAATAGGTTCAAGAGCGCCAGCGGCAATAGGATCTTCCAGCCGAGCGCCATTAGGCGGTCGTAGCGCAGCCGCGGCAACGTCGCGCGCAGCCAGATGAACACCAGCAACAGGAAGGCGACTTTCAGCAGAAACCACACTGGCGGGAAGATCCAGCCCGGCGACCAGCCGCCCAGGTACAGCACTGTGACCAGGGCGCTGATGTTCACCATGTTCACGTACTCGGCCATGAAGAAGGCCGACCACTTGAAACCGCTGTACTCTGTGTGATAGCCAGCGCCCAACTCCCCCTCGGCCTCCGGCAGGTCGAACGGCGCCCGGTTGGTCTCAGCAATACCGGCGATATAGTACACGATAAAGCCCAGGAACTGCGGGATGATGTTCCAAAGGCCGTTGACCTGCTGCTCCACGATCCGGTTCAGGCTGAGTGAGCCGGCCATCAGGATCACGCTGAGCACGGCCACGCCCTGCGCTAGCTCGTAGCTGATCATCTGCGCCGACGAACGCACGGCGCCCAGCAGGGAGTACTTGCTGTTCGACGCCCAGCCGCCTAGCACGATGCCGTAGACCGCCAGCGAGGCAATCGCGGCCACGTACAGATAGCCGATGTTGATATCGGCGACCTGGAGCTTGATCTCCCGCCCAAACAGCGTGACCGGCGGGCCGATCGGGATCACTGCGAAGATGATCACCGCCGGAATGATCGACACCGCCGGCGCAAGCGTATGGATGATCCGGTCAGCCTGAGCGGGTATGACGTCTTCCTTAAAGACCAGCTTGATGCCATCCGCCACCGGCTGGAAGAACCCGAACGGCCCGACGCGGTTCGGGCCGATGCGCGCCTGCATGCGGCCCAGCACCTTGCGCTCGGTGAGCGTGAGGTAGGCAAAGGCGGTCAGCAGCGCCCAAATGACGATGGCACTCTTAATAGCAGCCTCGATCACAACGCCTAGCATGCCGCGATCCTTACGATGGGCAGGAGCTCGTTCCAGTCCATGATCTCGCGCAGCGCCGCCGCGTGGTGGTTGTCCGGCGCATAGGCGGTGCCGGGCGGAACCCGCCCGTTGACGCGGGCACGCAGGCGCACGCTTCCGCGCGCCGTCGAGAGCTCGACCTGCGCGCCATCCTGGATGCCCAGGGGCTCAGCGTCGGCGCGGTTGAGCTCGACGAACGGCTCGGGTGCCTGCTGCAAGAGCTGCGGGGTACGCTCCACCATCGTGCTGTCGCCGAAGAGCACCCGGCCCGTCGTCAGCACCACCTCGCCGGGCCCGAGCTGCGGCGCGCAGGCAGGCGAGTGCACCGGAGCAGCGCGCCAGAGGCGTTCACCGCGTGGCTCCTCCCGTACCAGCGCCCCGGTAGGACCGAACCCCCGCGCCAGAGCTCGGGCATAGCCGGGCACGTTGCGTAGGATGTCGGCAGTGATGGCACCCGCGCTCTCGTACGGGAAGGGCGTGCCCAGCGCTGCTGCCAGGTCCGTCAAGATCTGCCAGTCGGCCTTGCCCAGCGTCTTTGGCTCCAGCGCACGATGGATGCGCTGGATACGACCTTCGACGTTGGTGAACGTGCCGTCCTTCTCGGCGAAGGAGAGTGCTGGCAGGACCACGTCGGCCTCCGCCGCTACTTCGGTCATGAACAGGTCCTGCACCACCAGGAACTCGAGATTGGCGATGGCCCGGCGCGCTAGCTCGGCATCGGGGAAGCTGCGCAGCGGGTTCGCCCCCACTAGGTAAAGCGCTTTGAGCCGGCCGTCTGCGGCAGCCTGGAGCATCTCGCTGGTTGAGAGCCCGCCCTCGCCAGGCACGACCCCAACATCGATAGCTCCGCGGGAGTTGTTGTGCTCGACCAGCACGTTCAGCCCACAGGCCGGCTTCTCCAAGCTGCCGGTCACCAGGGCGAGATTGTAGACCGCGTCCAGCAGTTGCTCACCGGACGGGTCGCGTTCCACGCGTGGGCCGACCAAGATGAGTGCGCCGCCGGCCAGTGCCGCCGCAGCAGCGCGGAGCTGCTCCGCCGGAACGCCGGTGAGCCGCTCCGTCTCCTCAGGTGTGAAGGGAGCGAGCCCCTGCCTCAGGCCCTCCAGCCCTTCGATCCGCGCGGCCAGCGCGGCGGTATCAGCGCCGGCCAGGACCGCCGCGGCGAGGCCCTGCACCAGCGTCGCGGCCGTGCCGGGGCGGTAGCGCAGCGCCGCTGTGGCTGTCTTCTCAGCAAAGGTCGCGTGCGTGTTCGCCACGACCAGCTTCACCCGGCCGTTCTTCGTCGCCTTGTAAATGCGCAGCCAGATGACCGGCAGTTCTTCGGTGAGATCGGAAGCCAGCACGAACACCGCCGGAGCGCGCTCGATCTCCTGGATCGTATTCATCGCCCCGGAGAGGCCGTATTTTGCCAGCGGCCGCGGCGGGATACGTGGGGCCACGCGCGAGTCAACGTTCGGCGTCCCAATGAGCTCTTTGAATACCCGTTGCAGGACGTAGTTGTCCTCGTTCGTGCAGTGCGAACCGCCGATAACGCCGATCGCCTGCGCCCCGTGCTGCGCCTTGATCTCGGTCAAGCGCTGGACCACAGCATTGAGCGCATGCTCCCAGGAGATTGGCTCGAACTCGCCCTGCGCATTCCGCCCAAGCGGCTGGGTGAGCCGGTCCTCAGCCTCGACGAAGTGATAGCCGAAGCGGCCCTTGTCGCACAGCCAGAGCTCGTTGACCTCCTCGTTCTCGCGGCCGCGCATGCGCGCCAGGATGTTACGCCGCGTATCCACGATCACATTGCAGCCCACTGCGCAATGCGTGCAGACCGAGTCGGTCTCCAGGTTGTCCCACGGCCGCGAGCGGAAGCGGTAGGTCGCGTTCGTCAGCGCGCCGCACGGGCAGATCTCAGTGATATTGCCATGGAAGGGCGAGCGCATCGGCTGACCAGTGAACGTCCGGAGCTCGGACTTATAGCCACGCTGGAAGAAGCCGAGCTCCGGCTCGCCGGCAATCTCGTCCATGAAGCGGGTGCAGCGATAGCAGACGATGCAGCGCTCCTGGTCAAGCGTCACCAACGGGGAGAGCGGCGCGGCCTTGCGCGCGAAGCGCTTGACCTCCTCGAAGCGGCTCGTCACCGGGCCGTAGTCGTGGCTCTGGTCTTGCAGCGGGCACTCTCCGCCCGCATCACAGACCGGGCAGTCGAGCGGGTGATTGATCAGCAGGAACTCGATCACCCCGCGGCGCGCTTTCTCGACCCGCGGCGTATTCGTGCGTACGACCATCCCCTCGGCCACCTGCGTCGTGCAGGCGGTGAGCACCGCCGGGGGCCGCCCGCCGGCCTCGATCTCGACCATGCACATGCGGCACGCGCCGATGATGCTGAGCTTGGGATGATAGCAGAAGATCGGGATATCGATGCCCAGCAGCTTGGCGGCTTCCACCACGACTGTGCCGCGTGGGACCTTGACCTCCTGGCCGTCAATCGTCAGGGTGACCAGATTGCTTGCTGTTGCTACCATCGCAGGTATTCTCTCTATCTTTCCCCATCTCTCAGGCGGCTGCGCTGCTCCCGGCACTCCACCAGCGCTGAGCCGTCTTACGCCGTGGCGACCTGCACCCGGCGCTTCGGGCAGCCGCCGCCGGTGATATGGGCCTCGTACTCGCTGCGGAACTTCTTCAGGCCAGACAGCAGCGCCGGCAGCGAGAAATCGCCCAGCGGGCAGAGGCACTTGCGGCCGCCGACGTTGTCAGCGATGTCCAGCAGCAGTTCGAGATCGTACGAGCGCCCCTGGCCGTACTCGATACGGCGCACGATATCCCAGATCCAGTGTGTCCCTTCCCGGCACGGCGTGCACTTGCCACACGACTCATGCTGGAAGAAGCGCGAGATGTTCAGGTTCGCCTGCACGATGCAGGTCGAGTCATCGATGACGATAATGCCGGCTGTGCCGAGCATGCTTCCCGCTGCGGTGATCGAGTCGGGGTCTGTATTCACATCGATCTCATCGCCAGTGAGCATAGCCGCCGACGCGCCGCCGGGGATGACCGCCTTGATGCGCCGCCCTGGCAAAGGCCCGCCAGCGTGCTCGAAGAGCAGCTCCTTCAGGTTCATGCCAATCGGCCCCTCATAGAGGCCGGGGCGTTGGATCTGGCCGCTCACGCAGAAGAGCTTCGGGCCCGGGCACTTCGGGTGCCCGATCGAGGCAAACCATTCCCCACCGCGGTTCACGATGTGCGGCACACAGGCCAGGGTCTCGACATTGTTGATCACCGTCGGCTTGCCGAATAGACCCACCTGGGTGGGGAAGGGCGGGCGCACGCGCGGCTGGGCGCGCTTCCCCTCGATCGACTCCATGAGCGCCGACTCCTCCCCGCAAATGTAAGCGCCGGCCCCTCGGTGCACCGAGAGCTCGAAGGAGAAGTCCGAGCCCAGGATATTCTTGCCGAGGAAGCCCTTCTCGTATGCCTCGGCGATGGCCCGCTCGAGAATACGCGCGCCGCGGGCGAACTCCCCGCGAATGTAGATCCAGCCACGCTCGATCTCGCAGGCATAGGCGCAGAGAATGGCGCCTTCGATCACCATATGCGGGTCGTTGTCAATCAGGTACCGATTACAGAACGTGCCCGGCTCGCTCTCGTCCGCATTGACGGCTAGATAGCGTGGGTAGACGCCGGCCGGCAGCGAGCTCCACTTGAGGCCGGTGGGAAACAGCGCCCCGCCGCGTCCGCGCAAGTTCGATTTCTTAACCTCGTCCACCACCTGCGCCGGTGTCATCTCTTTGACAGCCTTGCGCAGCGCCTGATAGCCGCCGTTGCGGATATACGTCTCGATACGCTGCGAGTCGGGCTTGCCGACATTCTGCAACAGGATCGGCTCGAAGACCGCCATCGTCCGGCTAGCTTCCTTTCTGCTCTTCAGTGCGCTCGCCTTTGCCAGCTCCCACGTCGATCGGGGACACCGGCACCGTGGGAGTCTTCGCCCCATCAGGCGGCGGCACCTCACCGCGGGCAAGCAGGCCCAGGATCTCATCCAGCCGCGCCGTATCCAGGGGCCCGTAGGTTTCCCAATGGAGCTGGAGCACCGGCGCGATCTCGCAGTACCCCACGCACTCCACCTCGCCCACTGTAAAGAGCCCATCGGCGGTCGTGCCGCCGTCCTCGGGCAGATTGAGCCGGTGGCAGGCGTGATGGAACAGCTCATGCGCCCCGCGCAGCGCACACGGCAAGCCCACGCAGAACTCCACCAGATACTTGCCAATGGGCGCCTTGTGATACATGGTGTAGAAGCTGGCGACCGCCGCGACCTCCGCCGGATGCAGGTTCAGGAGCTCGGCCACCTCGACCATCACCTCTGGGGAGAGCCAGCCGGCCTCCTCCTGCGCGGCCCACAGCGCCCGCATGATCGCCGCCCGCTTCGTGGGATAGAGCGTCAGCGATTCCAGGATACGCGCCCTCGTCTGCTCAGACAGCATAGTCGTGTCCGTTACGTAGCTGTTCCCTAGCTGTTACGTAGCCGTGCTCATACCAGCCGGTCTGCATAAACCCCGTCTCTAGCGAAAGCTCCGGCGAGAGCTCTGGCGACGCTTTTTATATAACTCATATACTCAACGTATACGCACATGCATACGTATATGCATACGCATGCGCACACGCATATAACGTGTCGAGTGTAAACATCACCGATCGATCTCGCCGAGCACGATATCGATGCTGCCGATCGCCGCCACGACGTCGGCGACCATGCGCCCCTCGATCATCAGCGGCAGCGCCTGGAGGTTGGCAAACGACGGGGCGCGGAAGCGCACACGGCGCGGCTTATTCGTGCCATCGCTCACCACGTAGCACGCGACCTCACCGCGCGGGCTCTCGATCGCCGACTGTGCCTCGCCCGGCGGCGGGGAGAAGCCTTCGGTCACCAGCTTGAAATGATGAATGAGCGACTCCATGCTGCGGTGGATCTCCTCGCGCTTCGGCAAGCAGTAGCGCGGGTCTTTGACACGGATATCGCCCTCCGGCAGGCCCTCCAGCGCCTGCTTAACGATCTTGACGCTCTCCCGCATCTCCTGCACGCGCACCAGGTAGCGGTCGTACACGTCCCCGTGCGTGCCGACCGGGACCTCGAAGTCGAACTCCGAGTACACCGAGTACGGCATGTTCTTGCGCAGGTCCCACTTCACCCCGCAGGCGCGCAGGATCGGCCCGGTGACGCCCCAGGCGATGGCGTCTTCTTTCGAGATCGTTGCCACGCCAACTGTCCGGTCGCGGAAGATGGGGTTGCGCGTGAGCAACGCCTCATAGTCGTCGATCCGGCTAGGCATGATGCGGACGAACTCGGCGACCTTCTCATGGAAGCCCTCCGGCACGTCGGCGCACAGGCCGCCGACGCGCAGGTAGCTTGTCATCATACGTACGCCGGAGATCAGCTCAAAGATACTCAGAATTTGCTCTCGCTCACGGAAGCAGTATAGGAAGACCGAGGAGGCGCCCAGGTCGAGCGCGTGCGTGCCCAACCAGACCAGGTGGCTGGCGATGCGGGTGAGCTCAAGCAGGAGCACCCGCAGATACTGCGCCCGCCGCGGGATCCGGTCAGTCAGCCCGCAGAGCTTCTCCACCGCGCTGACGTAGGCGTAATTATTAGAGATCGGCGCCAGGTAGTCGATGCGGTCCGTCAGCACGATGGCCTGATGGTACGTGCGCGTCTCGCAGGTCTTCTCGATACCTGTATGCAGGTAGCCAATATCCGGCTCCGCGCTGACTACCGTCTCGCCTTCCAGCCGCAGCATCAGGCGAAGCACCCCATGGGTAGACGGGTGCTGCGGTCCCATATTGAGGACCATGGTGTCGCCTTCGGTGCGGTACTCCAAAACCCCTGGCATCGACATAGCATTACTCCTCGGCTGCCACCCGTCCAGCTGCTCCGGCGCGCTACACCACTGGACGGGTCACCCCGCGCAGGCGACGGTCCTTGTCCACGCGGCCGCGGTCATGGTGGATGTTGTACGCCGGCCGTAGGATCCCGTAGTCCACCGGTTCCTCCCCCAGCGGGAAGTCGCGCCGCAGCGGATGGCCTTCCCAGTCCTCTGGCATCAGGATGCGGCGCAGATCTGGGTGGCCCTCGAACACAACTCCGAAGAGATCGTAGACCTCGCGCTCGTACCAGTTCGCCATGGGCCACACGGCGGTGAGGCTGGGGACCGCTGGCTGCGCTCCGCCCGCATACGTCTTCAGGCGGACGCGTTTCACGAGCTGATAGGAATGCAGGATATACACGAGCTCGAAGCGCTCCGGTCGCTCCGGCCAATCCACGCAGGTCAGCTCGCACAGGAACTCGAACTTCAGGTCCGGCTCCTCGCGCAGGAAGCGGCATACCTCAACGATCTGCTCGCGCGGCACCACCGCGGTCGGTATGCCGTCCGCGGCGCGGAACGTGGACGGCCGGCAGTCCGGAAAGCGCTCGAAGAGGCGCTGCAGAACCGGATCGACCTCTTGCGCCGCCTCAGCAAGGGCAGGCGCTGCTGGCGTAGGTTGCATGGACACTCCTGTCTCCAGGCGCCACTCTCACCAAAGCCGCTGCGGATTGTAGCGCACCGGCAGCACGCGCGCACGGGCTCAGCGGCTCGGCTTCGGCAGGTACGGCACACCGGCCTGCGACGCGCCGGCCTCAGCAGCGCGCTGCCGCATGATCTTCTCCTGGAGCTTCATGATGCCCTGGATCACCATCTCCGGCCGTGGCGGGCAGCCCGGCACGTAGATATCGACCGGCACGATCTTATCTACACCTTGCACGAGGGCGTAGTTGTTATACACGCCGCTGCTCGAGGCGCAGGCTCCCATGGCAATGACCCACTTCGGCTCGGGCATCTGATCGTACAGGCGGCGTAGCACTGGCGCCATCTTCTTGGAGACCCGCCCAGCGACGATCATGAGATCGGCCTGCCGTGGCGACGCGCGGAATACCTCGGCGCCGAAACGCGCCACATCATACTTGGAAGCGCTCATCGCCATCATCTCGATGGCGCAGCAGGCCAGGCCGAACAAGAGGGGCCACAGCGCGTTAGCGCGGCCCCACTCGATCACCTTGTCCACGGTCGTCAGGACCACCCCGGCCTCGCCGGTGAACTGGCCGGGCTGGCGAAGCACCAGGTCGGTGCTTCCCCTAAGCTGGTTCCCCGGCACCTGAAGCCCTGTGCCCTGCGGCGGTGCGGTCACGTTCGCCACGTTTCTCCTCCTTCCCTCCATGCCAGGCCACCGGCGTCAGCGCTCCCACTCCAGGGCGCCGCTACGCCAGACGTACACGTACCCCAGGAACAGCAGGCCGCCGAAGATCAGCATCTCAATCAGCCCGAAGAGCTTGAGCTGGCGCAGGATCACCGCCCAGGGATAAAAGAAGATCACTTCAATATCAAAGAGTACGAAGAGGACGGCAGTCAGGTAGAACTTGATGGGGAAGCGGCGCCACGCCTGGCCAATCGGCGTCATGCCCGACTCATAGGGCATATACTTGACCGGGGAAGCACGGCGCTTGAGGCCAAAAATACGAGGCACGATGACCGGAAGCCCAAGGAACAGCGCCGCGGTTGCCGTGGCAAGCACGAGCATGACCAGGACGGGCAGGTAGTCGGCTAGCATACGTTCCCCCCTTTGCCGACCCCCAGAGTTCAGCCCGGCTCGCCGGGCGCTGGCGGTCCTCCCCGGCGCTACCGAGACTTTGTGATTTCGCGCACTAATTATAGCACCGGGCTTAAGGGTGTCAACGCGGGCTCGCGCGAGTGGCCCGCCCCGAGCCGTCACCGCATCGACGATCCAGCGGGACGTCCCGGAGGCCCGCGCCGGCTCCTGTGTGGCTCACGGCGTCTCCACCGCAGTCTCGAGCTCGGCCAGCAGGGAGTCGATATCAAGCGGGCGGGTATACATAGCCAGCGTGCCGTCAGCGTGTCGCGGCCACTGCTCCGGTGGCCGATCGGCGTAGATCTCAATGCCGTTGCCATCGGGATCGCGGAAGTAGATCGCCTCGCTCACGCCGTGGTCGGAAGCCCCTTCGATCTCGACGCCGTGCTCCAGCAGCCGTACGAAGGTGCGCGCCAGCTCTCGCCGGCTGGGCAGCAGGATAGCAAAGTGGTACAGTCCGGTCGAGTAGCGCGGCGGCGGGAGCGCGCCGGCGCTCTCCCATGTATTCAGCCCGATGTGATGATGGTAGCCACCCGCAGAGAGGAACGCTGCGCTATTCCCGTAGCGCGCCATCTCATCGAAGCCTAGCACATCACGGTAGAATGCTACCGCCCGCTCGAGATCGGCTACCTTTAAGTGCACGTGTCCAATCCGCGTGCCCGCAGGGAGCTTTGCTGGCTCAGCCATCCTCCGATCCTTTCACACGGCTCTGCCGCTTCATGCACTCGAACACTCGGACCACTCAGCCAGGCCTATCTTTTCTCTTTAGTATCCATGGTATCTATGTATCCATCCCTTTGCAGTCCGTGATCAAGTGGACTTGGTACCTCCACCTGGACAACGTGCCGCCCTCGCTCAGGCCGTCAGCGCCGGCACCGGCTTGTCCAGAATGGCCTGCACCTGCTGGGCCAGCGCCTGGAACCAGCCCTCGTTCAGCCCGGCCTCGCCCCTGGTGATCTTGTCAAGCTCCGCGCTGATCGTGCGGTTCACCTCGTCGCCGGTAAAGTTCCAGGGGTTCACATACGGCTCCGGCTCCTCCATGGCACGGCGTTGCTCTTCCACGAGGCCATCCGGATAGCCGGGGCGGTTGGCTAGGCGCGGGTCGGCGTAGACGTCCGGCCGCGCCCCCGGCGTGCTGGACCCCTCAGTCTGCAGCGCCAGGGCCACACCGCTCTCCTTGTCACAGCACCACTTCACAAGCTCCCAGGATTCCTGCGGATACTTGGTGAAACGGGTCGCCGACATCGTGCCGGGCAGCCACATGCCGCCGCGCTTGCCAGCAGGGCCCTTGGGCATGCGCACCATGCCCCAGCGGTAGCGTCCCTGTGCCCGCGTGACGATGAATCCGGCGATGCCGACGTTCACGCGGCCGAGCATAGCCGCCTGGCCCTCATAAAATGTGTTGTTCGGGTCTCCCAGCGGCGGGTAGAGCGCAGCACCGAGCTTGTGCAAGAGATCATAGTGCCAGGTGATAGCGTCCTTCGCTCCCTTCTCGGCCAGCAGGCAGCGCTTGCCATCGGCCGAGAAGACGTCGCCGCCCCAGGGCCGGGTGGACGCCACCATGGTGGTCAGCTCGCGCCAGTTGCCCGCGTAGCCCCACTGCACGATCTGCCCGCCCTCACGAACCGTCAGGCGTACCGCGGCCTCGGCCAGGTCGTTGTAGGTCCACTCCGGCGTGGGCAGGCGCAGGCCCTGCTTCTCGAAGAGGTCCACGTTGAAGAAGAGCGCGATGCGGGCGATCTGCCCCTTGAACGGCAGGCCATACAGTTTGCCGTTGACGCGGATCGCCTGGACAGCCAGATCGTAAAACTGTTTTAAGTCGTATTTGTCACGCGCGACGAACGCATCGTGGTCCAGGAAGATGCCGTTGAGCGCGAGGAAGTGATACTGGCCGGTGTTCGTGAAGCCCATCGCCACGTCACCGAGGCTGCCACCAGCCGCCAGCACGAAGAGTTTCGCGCCGTAGTCTGGCATCTCCTCGAAGGTGACCTTGATGTGCGGGTACTTCTGCTCGAAGGCGGGCAGGCGCGCGGCGGCCATCTGGCCCATCTCGGCAGCGGAGCTATTCAGGCGTAGGCTCACCGGCCCTGGCGGCGCCGTCTCAGACCGCTGCCCCGGCCCAAGGCGGCACGCGGTAAGGGGAGAAACCGCTACGCCGGCAACGGCGGCAAGCACAGCACGCCGGCTCATCCCAGGAGCGCAGAACTGAGCGCGCATCGGTAACGTCCCTCCAGAGCGGCTCTTCCAAAAACCACTAAAAACCACGCGAGAGGGCAGTGTAGACCCGGCATACCAGTATTCTATGCGCTTTCCCAGGACCGGAAAAGTCTTTTCAGGCACGCCTCGTCTCATGCCAGCAACGCCGCGTAGGCGCGTTCAAGCCGGGCAACGGAGTCGGATAGACCGCCGGGACGGCTGCGCTGGAGCCACAGCGCGCGATGCTGCTCGATCAGGCCGCGCAGCTCATCCGCCAGTGCGGCCCGCTCCTCAGCCGGCACCGCGGCGAGATCGCCCTGCGGACTTGCCGTAAGCCGTGCGATGCCAATTCGGCAGGCCAGCCGCAGCATGTGCGCCGCCCAGCGGAACTCCTCGATCACCAGATCGGCGTCGGGCCGCTCCATGCGTGCACCAGCCAGCCGATCGGCCACGCCCTCAATGTAGCCATGGGTGTGATACAGCCGGTCAAGGCTCAGGCCCTGGAGCCGGCGGTCGCTCAACGGGCGGTCGGGATGGAGCAGAAGCCAGAAGAGCACTGAGCTGTTGGGGAGGGTCACACCTGGCTGGAGATAGGCATTGCCGAGGTCATAGGCGACCCGACCCATCACACCAGCGCGATCTTGGAAGGCGTAGCGATCCAGCAGCGTTGCAATGCCGAGTCGTTGAGGATCGCTTGCATCAGCGCTGTTCCAGCTTAGCGCGGCGCCGGCAAGGAAACCAAGATAGCTTACCGGCAAGGGCTGCAAGTGGCCGTTGTCGCCCCAGTCGGTATTCAGGTAGCCGATCGCCCCGTTAGCGTGGCCGTTCTGCGCCGCGTTGCGCAGGTTGCCCAGGGCATTCTCTGTGCGCCCGGCGATGCTGTTCCAGGTGCTCGTGCCCGGGCAGACAGAGAAGCTCCGACCTGCCGCGGCGAAGAGCCGGCTGTGCTCGGCGAAGGGGTGATCTGCCTCGTAGCCCCACTCCAGGGGCAGCACATCCAGGGGCAGCTCTGGGATCAGCTCGGGCCGGGTGATGATGATATCGCCCCAGAACTGCATGGTGCGCCCGTGGCGGCGCACCAGCTGGTACACCTGGAGCAGGAAGTCCAGGTAGACGCGCTCGCGGCCGCGCTCGGCACACACCTGCGCCGAACGGCACATGCCCAGGTCGAAGGTCTCATCCAAGCCCACGTTGAACTGGCGGCTGCTAAAGTGAGGCAGGAGCTGGCTGTACAGGTCCTCTAGCAGGGCCAGGCTGCCGGGATCGATCGGGCACAGGCTGAACGGCTCACGACGCGGGCTGAAGGGATGCTCGATACCCTGGGGACACTCGGCCAGCCGGCGATAGGGGTCATGGATCAGCCAGCGATGCATATGGCCGAAGCTATTCTGGTTCGGCACCAGCTCCACGTAGCGCTCGCGACAGAAGGCGTCGAGGGCCATGATCTCCTCGCCGGTCAGGGGGCTGGCATCCTTCCAGACAACCTCGTGGCCGCGGTAGGCGAAGGTATGCTCCATGTAGAGCTGCACCTGGTTGACCTTCCAGCTCGCCAGCAGGTCGATCAGGTCGTACAGCGTCTGCATCGTCGGCACGCGGTCGCGGCTGATGTCGAGCATGACGCCACGGTACTGGAAGTCCGGCCAGTCGTCGACGCGCAGGCCCGGCAGCGTTACCGGAGTGCCAGGACCCTCGTGCGCGGGCTGGCGCAAGAGCTGGATCAGGGTACAGAGCCCGTAGAAGACCCCGGCGCTATCATGGCCGATGATCGTCACACCCGCAGGATCGATGGACAGGCGATATCCCTGCGGCCGGTTGATCAGCGCCGGGTCAACCCTGAGCGTCACATGGACGTCCGGCCTGCCCTCCCGATAGACGACGCAGGCAGTGAGCTGGGGGCGCAGGCCTAGCGCCGCGAGCTCCAGAGCGAGTCGCTCCGCCGCCGGTCGCAGCTCCAGCGGCTGGGATGCTAGGTAGATCAGCGGCGCCTCCGGCAGCGTGTAGCCATCGCCGGTGCGCTCCAGGCGCTGCGGCCGGGGCGCCAGCACGGGCTCGATCGTGCTCATCCCTCTGCTCCTAATCCTATCTGTGCTCCTCTACGCTTGCAGGAACGTGTCCTGCTACGCGTTGCTTACCTGAGCGGGTCAGCCACTGCCATGCCCGAGGCGAGCGCGAGCGCGGCCCTCATAGCGGGCGCCGCCGCGCTTGAGGAAGCTCTCGAATAACACCAGTTCGTCCACGGGAAAGCGTGCCGGCTCGGGCGGGCGCAGCCGTTCGAGCACCTGCGCCAGAGCAGCGCGGTCGGCCGGGCTCAGCCCGTCGCGCACTCGCGCCACGGTCAGGTGGGGGGTGAACGCGCTACGCTCGCGCGGGAAGCCCAGACGATGTAGCCGCTGGTCCAGGTCACGCTGGAGCGCCTGAAGCGACTCCACGTCGCCTTCCACACCTACCCACACCACGCGGGCGCTGCGCAGGCTCGGGAAGACGCCCAGGCCGGACGCCACCAGCTCGAGCGGCTGCGCCGTGGCAGCAGCTTCGTGCATCGCCGCCACGATCCGTTCGAACAGCGCCGGCTCGACCTCGCCCAGGAACTTCAGCGTGAGATGGATTCCCTCCGGGCGCGTGAACCGGAGATACTGCGCTGCCTCCCCTAGCCGGCGCTGGACCTCTGCCAGCCGCTCCTTCAGCTCCGCAGGCAGATCAACGGCGATGAACAGGCGCATGTGGATCTGTCTTTCCTGTACCTCTAGGGCGGATCGCTCGCTGTCTTTGTCGAGCCGACTCCAGGACAGCGTCTGGCCTCCCTCAGTATCGCGCCGAACAATGTCTACCGATGCACTGTCACACCGACCTGGCGGCACATATCCAGCACAGGACAGGTGGAGCAGCGTGGCAGCGTGCCGGTACAGATGTGCTTCCCGAAGGGCACCAGCAGACGGTTGATCTCCAACCAGTACTCACGGGGAAGCGTGCGCTCGAGCGCACGCGTCGTCTGCTCCGGCGTGCGCGTGTGCACGTACCCCCAGCGATTAGTTACTCGATGAACATGGATATCCACGGCAATGCGTTGCTGGCCACAAGCGATGCCCAGCACCAGGTTTGCGCACTTCACGCCCACGCCGGAGAACGAGCGCAGGACCTGCTCGTCACAGGGGAGCGCGCCGCCGTACTCGGCTACCGCACGGCGCGCAATCTCGGCGATCTGGCGCGCCTTGGCCTCGTGGAACGTACACGCAGCGATCAGCCGGTCGATCTCCTCTACTGGCAGGCGGCTCACCTCGGCGGGCGTGCGGGCCATAGCGAAGAAACGGCGAGCCACCGGGAGCGTCACCTCGTCGCGGGTGCGGATCGAGATGATGCAGGCCACGAGCTGTTCAAAGGGCGAGCGATAGCCTGCATCAGCGAGCTCAAAGAGCGCTGCCTTCGGATACGCCGCCACGGCCTCGGCGATCCGTTTCATCACCACGTGGATGTCGAACGGATGCTTGGTGGCGGCAGCCTGGTCGGGCGATAGCATCGGCCGGCCTCGCATCCGCTATCTCAGTGCCGGCAGCACTAGCGGATCGTTCGTGCGGCGCTGCCAGGCCAGCAGCCGCTCGGAGAGCATGTGCACGACTGCCGCGTAGGCCGGGTCATGAAACAGATTGTGTATCTCGCCGGGATCAGCCTGAAGATCATAGAGCTCATGCTCACCGGTCATGTGCAGCGTCAGCTTCCAGCGGCCGCGCCGGATCGTGCGTGCGTCGAGGCTGAGCGGCTGTTCATCCGGCCCGGTGCGCACCGCGCGCAG
Source organism: Chloroflexota bacterium (assembly GCA_042408875.1). Taxonomy (GTDB): domain Bacteria; phylum Chloroflexota; class UBA11872; order JBHOQS01; family JBHOQS01; genus JBHOQS01. The sequence goes on from JBHOQS010000023.1 coordinate 369,080, forward strand.
CTGCTCGCGGACATGATCGAAGCCATCCCAGCCGTTCCATTCGATGATGACCTCAGCCTCATCCGGCGCCGTGTCCCCGTGAGCGAGCAGCGGCACCAGGCTCCGGCCCTGGAGATGTTCCGGCAACGGTAGCCCGAGCAGCTCGAGAAGGGTGGGCACCAGGTCGATCAGACTGACCGGCGTGGCGATGCGGCGCGGCTGCAGACCTGGCACGCGGATCAGTAAGGGCACGCGCACGGCGCCCTCATACTGCATGCACTTGGCCACCAGGCGGTGGTCGCCCATCATATCCCCGTGGTCGCTCGTGTAGACAACGATGGTATCCTCGGCCAGCCCAAGCTCCTCCAGGCGTTGCACAATCCGCCCGGCGTGCTTATCGACAAGCGAGCACAGGCCCCAGTAGCGCGCCTTCAGGTCCTTCCAGCCAGCCTCGTCATTACTGTGCACGTGGCGGTTGTGCTGGGCGTAGAACTCCCGCAGCAGACGGTAGTGCAGCGGCACCGTCGGCTCCATCTCACGGTACCAGGATTCCGGAAGGGACATATCTTCGGCCCGGTACATGCCGTCGAAGGGACCGAAGAACGGCATGTGCGGCTCCAGGAAGTTCACCATCAAGAAGAACGGTTGCTCGTGATAGGTCTCGAGGAAGCGGATGCATTCCCTAGCCTGGAAGGCCGGCTTGCCGACCTCCTCGGGCAGGCGTGCCGCGGTCGAGCGACTGAAGATGCGGTAGCCGCGCCGCTCGTCAGGTGGTGTGTAGCCGCGCTGCACCAGGAACTGGTGGTATGAACTGAAGCCTTCGGCCGCATAGTCTGTGGTGTAATTGTCTTCGGTGCTGACCCAGAATTGCTCGAAGCCTCGCTGCGGCCGCACCTCGTTGCCCAGATGCCACTTGCCGATGTAGCCGCAGACGTAACCCGCTGGGCGGAGCAACTCCGCCAGGGTGGGGATGGCCGTGGTAAGGACCATGTTATTGCGCAGCAGGCCGTGTGTGTGCGGATAGACGCCGGTAACGACCGTGGCCCGTGAGGGGCTGCACACCGGCTGGGTGCAGTACGCCTGCTCGAACAGCACGCTCTGCGCCGCCAGCCTATCCAGGCTCGGCGTGCGAATGTGCGAGTTCCCATAGGCCCCGATCGTATCGGGGCGTTGCTCGTCGGTCCAGATGAACAGCAGGTTCCTCGGGCGCCCAGCCACGTCGATCCCTCCCTTGCATCGCAATCGTTCGGTCCGCCAGTGTACACCTTGAAGGTCAGGTGTAGATATACCGACGTATGGATTGAGGCAGCGGAGCCTCAGGGCTCCCGGAGCAAGGGGTCAGCGCGCTGCCTCTTCCGCTTCATCCCGCCAAGAGTAGTCGGTCGGCCTCCGCCTTCACGCGCTCCAGTCCTTCACGGACGCTGAGCTTGCCCTCTGCGATCTCCCGCAAGACCGGGGTTGCCGCAGCCTGGATCTCGATCCAGGCCGGCACCACCGGCCAGGTTCTGCCGTTCTTGTCTGCCAGCTTGAACAGCACATCCAGACTGCGCACTGGCTGGCTCTCTCGATACTCCCGCGATTGCGCCACCGACCTGCGCCACGGGAACGAGCGCCCCAGCGAGGCGAGGTACATCAACGTCTCCGCACCGGCCAGGTGCTTGAGAAACTCCCAAGCGGCGTCGCGGGCTGACGTGCCGGCGAGAATACCGTAGCCGTTGGCGTTGAGCAGCCCGATCTGTCCAGCGCGGCCGCGGGGGTTCAGCACGATGTCGAACGCAAACTGCGGATCATGCCGCCACTGGTACGAGCTGGTGATCGGGGAGATCTGCATGGCAACGGTGCCTTCAGGGAACCAGCGCAAGCCCTCAGCTGGCTCGCCTGGACGCGGCGCGACGCGGTGCCGGTGCAGCAGGTCGGCCAGGAACTGCACCGCCTCCACAGCCGGGGCGTCGGTCAGGGTGCACTTTCGCCGCTCCGCATCGAAGTAATCACTTCCGGCCGACCAGAGGAACGGGCCGATGCCGTTCCAGGAGAGATTGACACTGAACCCCACTATGCGTAGCGTCTCGCCCTCGCGCTGGGTCAGCCGACGGGCCACCTCGGCGAAGCGCTCCCAGGTCCACGTCCCGCGGGCGTCCTCCTCGGGGGGCGCCGGCAGGCCCGCCTGCTGGAACAACCGGCCGTTCCAGAAGAGCGGGTTCGGCCCGCCGATCACCGGCAGCGTATAGAGCTTCTCCTGGTAGCGGCTCAGGGGAAGGACCGCCGGCCAGAAGTCCTCGAGCTCGTAGCGGTCGCGCCGGATGAGCTCATCGAGCACCACGAGCAGGCCTCTCAGGGCAAAGCGGGGCATATTCTCGCTCTGAATGCGTGCCACATCCGGCGCCGTCCCGCTGGCCAGTTGCACCAGGAGTTTCTCATGGTACGGGCCTGTGCCGCTCGGCTCCCCGACGTTTTCGACCTGGATCTGAGGCAGCTTCTCCCGGAATGTGGCGATGACGCGGTCCTGGATCTGGATCTCGTCCGGGCTGGCGCCCCAGTAAGTGAAGCGGATCGCGGCCGGCCCAAGCGGTGCAGGCGCGGCCGGGCGCTCCTGCTGGCGGCGGCAAGCTGCCGCTAGGACGGAGCCGGCGAACACCGCGCCTCCGCCTGTTAGTCCGCCTAGCCCTGATAGTTCGCCCAGCAGGAAGCGCCGGCGCGTGGGAGAGGGCATCGGTCGCCCTGAGAGCATCGCCAGCATATTCCTCGCCTCCCTCCGATCGTTCCAACGACCTTATCGTACCTGAACTGCCGCCCGACTTCATCCCTTTCGGCCAGAGGGTCTTCTGCTACCGGCGGCAGGGGGCGAGGGAGCTGCCCTCTATGCTGGATGCAGCTCACGGCCGCCCGGCGGGAGGCGCTGGAGTGCGTTGAGCTAGGCGGGGAAGCTTGAAGGCGGCGCAGGCATTCTCATAGAAGACCTTGCGCGCCCAGGCCGCCGGCAGCAGGCGGGCGGCGCGGTCTACCTGGTCAGCGTCGTAGTGGGGCCAGTCCGTCGAGAAGAGCAGGTGGTCTACCAGCCCAGCTCCTTCGATCAGCGCGACCAGCGCCTGCGGGTCCTCCGGCTCCTCTAGGCGCTGGGTCGTCACATAGACCTGCCGTCGGATGTAGGTGCTGGGTTTGTCGTCATAAAACGGGACCTCATGCCGAAGCCAGCGATACTGCTCATCCAGCCGCCACATGACGAAGGGTAGCCACGAGACCCCGCACTCTGTGAACACAATCTTGAGTCGGGGAAAGCGCGCGAGCACGCCGGTGGTAGCAATGCTCACCAGGTTGGCGATGGCGCACAGGGGTTTGCCCAGGGCTTGTTTCGCCAGGGCTGTGTCGTACTGGTAGAGCTGGTGCGGGAAGACTGGGTGCAGGAAAGTGTAGCTGTGCAGCACAACCGGCAGGCTGGCCGCCTCGGCGGCGGCGTAGATCGGATCATACTGCCGGTGGCCCCAGAGGGGATACACGCCAGCGGTGGGCAGGTAGACTGCCGCTACCCCTTCAACCGCGGCGCAGCGCTCGATCTCACGGGCGGAGGCACGCGGATCCTGCGCGGCCACCATGATGGCACCGTAGATGCCCTGCTCCGGGGCAAGCCAGCGCTCACACAGGTAGCGGTTGTACGTCTGGGCAATAGCAACCGGATACGAGGCATCCTGCCGCACCGCAGTCCCCAGCAGGCGGCCGGTGAACACGATCGCGGCATCGATGCCGCGCGCATCGAGATCGGCGCGGAGCTGTTCCCGCGTGCGTAGGACGTGTGGCTGCAAGCGCGGGTCGTCACCGATGGGCGGATCTACCGGGGTGAGCGGCGAGTAGCCGGGCGTGTCCAGCCAGCGCTCGGGCATGCGATGCGCCTCCAGCGCCCGACGCAGCATCCCTTCTGCAAACTCTGCCAGCTCCTGCGGATCCTCGTGGATATGCACGTCGGCGTCAACGATCGGATAATCCTGCCAGACCCTCGCCCCTGGCCCCTCTCCCGAAGATCTGAGGGAGGAGGAAACAGGCGCTTGCTCGGCGGGCTGATAGGCGTCTTCTGGGTGCATCGCTTCTCTCACCGAGTGCTAGGTTATGCGCAGCCAAGGGCTGCGCCTCGGCGGCTAGAGCACGATCTTAATCTCGTCTCCCTCGACCTTGACGGTGTAGCGGCGCAGGCGGATATGGCGGTAGGCGAGGCACTGTCCGGTGGGGATGTGGAACTCCAGCCCATGCCACGGGCAGGCCACCACTTCGCCATCGTAGCGCCACTCAGGCTCCCAGTCGCTGGTCGCATCGGCGATGATCGCGCCGCCCAGCTTGCCCTCGCAGAGCGGGCCAAGCTGGTGGGGACAGACGTTGGGCAGGGCATAATAGGCATCGCCGATGCGAAAGAGCCCGATGCGGGCGCGCCCGACCTGCACGATCCTGCGCTGGCCGGGCTTGAGCTCATCTGTCCGCGCAACCACGTACTCTGCCATACCTGCCCTCAAGATACGGGCCCAGCGGCGCTGCGCCCCTTACTCCGCTTCGCCGCGCCTCACCGAAGTCCGCTCACCGCCGCGCATGCTGTTTGCCACAGCGCACCAGCGCCCCTACCCGGCTGCCGCACCCCATTCACAACGTCTCGCCCTGCCGGTAGTGGTCGCGGTACTTCACTGGCACTTTGATTTTAGGCATGAGCTTGAGGGCGTTCGCTCCCATCAGCTTGCGCTTGACCCGTTCGGAGACCGGCAGCTCGAACACCGCCCGCGGGTGGTCGAAGTCGTGGTGTGGCCAGTCCGAGGCGAACACCGTGGTATCCTCGCCATCGTAGATGCGAATGAGGTCGACCAGATCCTGCTTGTTCTCCGGCTCCTCCACCGGCTGGGTGCCGAAGTAGAAGCCGCGGATCCACTTGCTGGGGCGGTCGTTATAGAACGGCCACTGGAAGCGGTTCTCGTTGTACTCCTTGTCCAGACGCATGCGCAGGAAGGGCACCCAGGTCAGGCCGGCCTCCAGGAAGCAGATGCGCAGCTTCGGATAGCGCACTGGCACGCCAGTCTCCATCATGTTCATCAGGTTTGCCATCATCGCAAACACATGGGAGACGGTGTGCGAGGTGATGGCGGTGTAGAACTGCTCCACGTTATAGGGGAAGCCGGCCGCAATCCCGGCCACCGCATGCAGCATCACCGGCAGATCGAAATGCTGCGCTGTCTCGAAGATGGGGTCGTAGCGACGGTGCCCCCACATCGGGTAGACCTGGCAGGTGGGGAGGTAGACACCGACAAAGCGCTCATCGTTGCCCCAGCGGGCGATCTCGCGCGCTGCCTCCTCGGGATCCTGCGGCGGCGCCATAATCACGGCGTATAGGTCGTTCTCCGCAGAGAGCCACTTCTCTTTGAGCCAGCGGTGGTACGCCCGGGCGATGGCACAGGCGTAGTCGGCGTGAGGCAGCGCGGCCAGCTTCAGGAAGTGGTCCGGGAAGATAATACCGACGTCGATCGAGAACTGATCGAGCTCGCGGCGCATCTGTTCGGCGGTCCAGACGATCTCCTCACGCCCGCCGCGCGGCGAGGGCAGCGCGGCGCCGAGGAGCCGCGGGGCGTTGTTGGGCCCGAAGCCTGGCAGGTCGAGGTAGCGCCGCGCCACGTGCCGCAGGTTTTCTACAGCCGGCCGCCACTGTGGGTCCATGTACGGCGCCAGCTCATCTGCCGTCTCGTGGGCATGGACATCGCAATCAACGATGAGCACATCGTCGAGCGTGAGCCGTTGCGGTGCTTCGACTGCCATGTGTGCTACACCTCACTGCGCATTCTTGTTCACGGCTGCTTCGCTGAGTAACAGGATAATTGCGAGTACACATCCGCGCGTTCAGCGGCGTGCGCGCTACGACGCTATTCAGGAAATGCCATACAGCCGCGCGGCCGTCTCGCCCAAGATAGCCGCCTGCTCCGCGGTCGAGAGGCCAAGCGCCTCTCGGAAAAGGCGCAGGTGGCTGCTGTACGTCACTTTCGGACACCAGAGCTCGGTCGGGAAATCGGAGCCCCACAGGCAACGCTCCGGCCCATAGGCGTCGATGATCCGCCGGCAGGTATCGTGCATGTCCCGGAACGGATACTCCTCGGCCGAGCCGGTGGGGAGAAACGTGAGTTTGGCGTACAGGTGGGGAAACTGCGCCAGTTCGACCACCTTTGCGACGGTCGGCTCGAGCTCAGGCCCGGCGCGCAGGGCCAGACAGTGATCCAGCACCACCGGCTGATCCGGATAGGCGCGCAGCATCTGCGCCAGCTCATCTGCCGTCCGCAGGGAGAGCAGGGCGTTGATAACGATGCCCAGCCGCCGGGCCGCATCGAAGAGCCGCCGGTTGCCCGGGTGGTCGTATGCGCCGCCCGGACCCGACGCATACGTGCGCAGCGCCCGCACGTTCGACCGATGCACCAGGGCATAGAGCACGTCCGGGCTGTGCGGATCGTCCGGGTTGAGCGTGCAGACACCCACCGCCCAGTCGCGCGTCTCCTCAGCCGTGTCGCGTAGAAAGCGGTTGTCCCAGCCGTAGAAGGTGGTCGTCTGCACCAGCATGGCGCGGTCCACGCCGGCTGCCTGCATCTCGCGGCGCAGGTGCTCCGGGCTCCCTGTGCCGGCCGGTGGCCGCAGCGGATCCGCCCGGGGCGGGTAGGTCTGCTCGTCCGGGCTGTAGATGTGCGCGTGGGTGTCGATGATCATCTCTCTTCGCCCCTGCCGTTGTGGCGAGCAACGCCTAGTACGCGCTCGCGCCGCAGGCTATGCCCGCCCTCGCCACACCTTGTAGCACCGCTACAGACGCGCGTCAACGCCTGCCGGGCCTTGTACAGCAATGCGTTATAATGGCGTGCGGTTGCGTATGTACACAGCTCGCCCCAGGATGGCTCGTACCAGGTTGGCTCGCAGTAAAGGGGAGCAACCGCGGGCGGCTGCCAGCGATGGCCACGGCCCTGTGTACTGTGAGCATCATGTGCCAACACACTGGGATCACCCTGCATGCGTATCGGCGTTCTCTCCGACACGCATATCCCCGACCGGGCGAAGGCACTGCCCGGTCCAGTGCTGGAGGCGCTGCGCACGTGCGCGGTGATCATCCATGCCGGCGATTTCTGCGTGCCGGCGGTTCTAGACGAACTGCGCCGCCTGGCACCGGTGCACGCGGTGTACGGCAACATGGACGTCCCGGAGCTCAAGATGGCGCTGCCGCGGCGGCTGGTAGTAGAGATCGAGGGCGCTCGCATCGGCATCGTGCATGGGGACAGTGGCAGTTTCCCGGCACGGACCGTGGCGCGGCGGACCTTCGCCGCAGACGGGGTGGCCTGCGTGATCTATGGGCACAGTCACCTGCCTGAGCGCACCTGGGAAGGCGGCGTGCTGTATCTGAACCCTGGCTCGCCGACCGATCGCCGCCGCGCTGCGCGGTGCTCGTTCGGTATCCTGACCGTTGAAGGGGGCCAGCTCGCCGCAGAGCTGCACTACTTCTAGAAACGCCAGCCTTTAGCGCTAGCCCCTAGAAAGCTAGCGTTTAGTCTAGACAAGTAGTCTAGATAAGTCTAGAAAGGCTTTAGATAGAATAGAATAGAAAGGCTCTTGACGCCGGCGAGCTGGATTTAGGCTGGCCCTGATCAGACCGCTACTGGAACAACCTGCACAAACAATACGGGGGACGACACCTTGGCCACTCAGACATCACCCGCTGGCGCGCTGCCGGCCAAGGTCCTGCCGGCATCGGCGCGTATCAACGCAGCGGGCCATCTAGAGATCGGTGGCGTCGATACTGTTGAACTGGCGCGGCGCTTTGGCACGCCGCTCTACGTCTTCGACGAGGACGAGATCCGGCAACGCTGTCGCGCTGTGCGCGAGGCGTTCCAGCGCGCCTACCCTGACTCGCTGCCGATCTACGCCTCCAAGGCGTATCTGGACCCCTACGTGGCGCACATCGTCGCCGAGGAGGGTCTGGGACTAGACGTGGTCTCCGCTGGCGAGATCGGCGTGGCGCAGCGGGCGGGCTTCCCGCTTGCGCGGGCGTATTTCCACGGAAACAACAAGCAGCGCGAAGAGCTCGGGCTGGCGCTCGATGCCGGCGTGGGTCATATCGTCATCGACAATTTTTATGAGATCGAGCTGCTAGAGCAGGTGGCGGCGGCGAAGGGGCGCCGCGCTCGTGCGCTGCTGCGCGTCAGCCCCGGCGTCGAGGCGCATACCCACGACTATCTCAAGACCGGCATCCTCGATACGAAGTTTGGCTTTCCCCTGGCCACCGGCCAGGCGGCCGAGGCCGTGGCGCGCACGCTGGCGCAGCCGCACATTGAGCTGGTCGGCCTACACGCGCACATCGGCACGCAGATCTTTGAGCAACTACCCTATGCTGAGACAGTCGACCTGCTGATGCAGTTCGCCGGGGAGATGCAGAAGCAGCACGGCTTTCAGCTCCAGCAGATCAGTCCGGGCGGAGGCTGGGGAATCCACTATACCCGCACCGACACGGCTCTGCCGGTGGAGGAGTGGGCGCAGACGGTGGCCGCGGTGGTCCGGCGCGGGACAGAGGCGCTGGGCATTCCCCTGCCGCGGCTAGTCGTCGAGCCGGGCCGCTGGATCATCGGCCCGGCTGGCGTGGCCCTGTACACCGTCGGCTCAACAAAGGACATCCCCGGCGTGCGGAAGTATGTCTCGGTTGACGGCGGCATGGGCGACAACATCCGCCCGGCGATCTACGGGGCAAAGTACGAGGTAGTCGTGTGTACCAAGCCCGCCGCGCCGGGTACCGAGACCGTGACCATCGTGGGAAAGTACTGTGAGTCAGGCGACTTCCTGGTGAAGGACGTCGCCCTGCCGCCGCTGGAGCCCGGCGACGTCGTGGCGCTGCCGGCCTCGGGCGCGTACTGTATCCCGATGTCCAGCAACTACTGCCTGATCCCGCGGCCAGCCATCGTTTTTGTGCGTGATGGCGAGGCCCGCCTGGTCCGCCGCCGCGAGACAGTGGACGACATGCTGAAGGCGTACGTGCTGTGAGTGGGGCACTTCAGCTCACCGATGCCGGGGATTTGGTGATCGGTCCCACAGCCACCGCCGAGGAGCTGGCGACTGCGCTCGAGGTGCAGCAGCGCTTTGCCGTGCTGGCCGAGGCAGCAGCGCACTCCAGGGGCGTGGTGAGTGAAGTGCTGCTCACCGCCGATATACACGCGCACGTACTGCCGGCCCTGGTCGTGCTCGGCGCCTGGGTGCGCCTGGCCGGCCCCTCCGGCGAACGGGAGGTACCGATGGAGTACTTGCACGCCGGACCGGCGTGTGCGCAGCCGCAGCCGGACGAGCGTGTGGCGTCCATGTGGGTGCCCGCCATGCCCCGCCGCAGCGGTGGCGCCTTCGTTGCTGCTGGCAGCGTCGGGGTCGCTGCAGTGCTGGTCTTTGCTGAGGATTACGTTCGCCTGAACCAGGTGCGCCTGAGCCTGACCGGGCATATTCGCGGACAGTCGCGCGCCCGGGCGGCGGAGGCCGCGCTCGAAGGCTATCTGCCTGATCCTCAGCATATCGACGCTGCGGCCCAGGCTGTCGGGGCAGACGTGCTCCCTGAAGCTGTACCCGCCCTGCCCGAGATCCGGCGCTGCCTGCGTCAGGCCGTCAGGCGCGCGGCCGAGCGCGCCCAACTTTGGGGGGAAGCCTCTTAGGCGAAACCTTTTTCTACTTTTTCTACTTTACTTTTTTCTACATTCTTAACATTCTTACTCTGACTTACTCTGAAGCCTCTGACAATGGTATCGTGGTGAGCGAGGAGTTGGACGATGAACTTCGACCTGCTGAAGCGGCTGTGCGAGACCCCTGGTATTCCCGGCTATGAGGACCGCCTGCGCGCCATCGTCAAAGAAGAGCTACGGCCGCTCGTCGATGAGCTGCGCACCGATGTGATGGGCAACGTCGTCGGGATCAAGCGCGGCGCCGCCCCGCGCGTGATGGTCGCGGCCCACATGGACGAGATCGGGTTCATGGTGCGCCATATTGACAAGAGCGGCTTTTTGCGCCTCCAGCCGCTTGGCGGGTTCGACGCACGCATGCTGGTGGCCCAGCGCGTGCTCGTCCACACGCGCTCGGGCCAGACGCTGCGCGGGGCGCTGATGGCTTCGACGAAGCCCACCCATGTGCTCACCGAGGAGGAGCGCAATCGTGCGCCGAAGTTGGAGCAGCTCTTCGTGGACCTGGGCCTGCCTGCTGAGCGGGTCCAGGAGCTGGTCGAGGTCGGCGACATGGTCACGATGGACCGCACGACCGAGCAGCTCGGTGAGAATGTGATCAGTAAGTCGCTGGACGACCGCCTCTCGGTCTACGTGATGGTGGAGGCGCTGCGCGCCGTGCGCCACCACGAGGTCGAGATCGTGGCGGTGGCCACGACGCAGGAAGAAGTCGGGCTGCGTGGCGCGACGACGGCGGCGTATGCGCTGGAGCCACAGATCGGCATCGCCCTCGATATCACGCTGGCGCTCGATATCCCCGGCATTGAGGAGCACGAGACAATCACCCGTCTGGGCAAGGGCGCGGCGATCAAGCTCATGGATTCGTCGGTGATCTCGCACCCGAAGCTGGTGCGCCACTTCCGCGAGATCGCCGAGCGCGAGAAGATCCCCTACCAGCTCGAGATCCTGCCCCGCGGCGGCACCGATGCCGGCGCCATTCAGCGCGCCCGCGCCGGAGTCGTCACGATGACGCTTTCCGTCCCGGTGCGCTACGTGCACACGGTCAACGAGATGGCGGCGATCTCCGACATCGAGGCTGCGGTGACGCTCCTGGCGCGCTATCTCGAGGAAGCCCACACCGGCGATTATGCGCTCTAGAGCGGCGCGCTCGTCCGGCGTTTCGCTCTGCCTGGTTTCCCCACAACAGCCCTGGCATAGCTTTTGCATGAGGGAGAGCGGGCAGCGCCAGCGACCCGGCTCTCCTGTATGCTGAGAGCGTTTTGCGTCGATATAGGGGGAGGTAGGCTCCCGCGGGCTGAGCTCGGCTGTCCCTGGATCCTCGCAACACTGGAGCATAGACTGCATATGACCCTTATTCCAAGGACCAGATCCTGGAGATGTACCTGAACAACGTCTACTTCGGCCAGCAGGCATATGGCGTTGCTGCGGCGGCGCAGGTCTATTCAGGTCTATTTTGGAAAGCCTGTGGAGCGACTTTCCCTCGGGGAAGCGGCGCTTCTCGCCGGCCTCATTCGTGCTCCTTCAGTAACAAACCATTTCAGTAACAAACTATTTTAAGGATGTGGAGGCAGCCCGCGCGGAGCAGGCCCGTGTGCTCGAGGCCATGGTCCGTTCCCGTTTTATCTCGCCCGAGCAGGCCCAGGAGGCACAGCAGGAGCAGCTAGCCCTCTAGCCTCCTCAGGAGAGCATCCTAAAGGCGCCGCACTTCTCGCTATGGGTACGTAACCTGATCAAGGCAGACCCCAGGTTTGGGGAGGCGGCGCTGTACGAACGAGGACTGCGTATCACCACGACGCTCGACCTGCGCATGCAGGAGATGGCTGAGCTGATCATGCGCAATTATCTTCAGCGCCTGGAGACGCTGAATGCTCGCCATGCCGCCCTGGTGGCTCCGAACCCTGCCACCGGCGAGGTGCTGGCGCTGGTAGGCAGCGCCGACTTCCAGAATAAAGGGATCCAGGGCGAGATCGATATGGCGCTAGCACCACGCCAGCCAGGCTCCTCGATCAAGCCGCTGACCTACCTGGCAGCCTTCCTCAAAGGCTGGACCGCCGCGACCATCCTCGAGGGCGAGCCGGCAGAATTCCTTATGCCGGGACAGCCACCGTACCGCCCGCGCAATTACGACGGCCGCTTCCATGGCCCGGTCTCGATCCGCATGGCGCTGGCGAACTCGTACAACATTCCGAAGGACAGCTTGCCATTTGGCGTACTGCTGGCCTCCCAGCCGGGGAGTATCTCCCCGGCTGACCGTTGCCGGGGCGGGCGATCGCCGGGAGGTCACAGTGCAGGTGCGAGTGCGGTAAGGCGCTGGCTATGCCGGTTACAGTCGCCAGGTACGCGCCCGACGCAGGCTGCCCTGAGGAGAAGCGCTACAGTTTTCGTGTTTTCCATAGCATGCATACGCATGAGCCTTCGTTCATTCGTATGCATCTTCCGTATGCATCTTCACGCATACTATGGTATGCTACGACGCGACCGGCCGTCGGGCCCTGATGCGGCACGGCCGGCGATTTCTTACTGGAGGCCCGCGGTGGGCACAGTTCATCACTTCACACCCTCGGTCTATTACACTGCGATTGGCCCGCACGAGCCGGTCCTGCGCATCGCCGATGGCGATACAGTCGTTACCACGACGGTGGACAACGCCGGGCGGGACAGCACTGACCAGCAGGTGACACCGGGCGGGAACCCCCAGACCGGGCCCTTTTACATCGAGGGTGCAGAGCCAGGCGATACGCTGGCCGTGTACTTCGAGCACATGTGGCCGAACCGGCGGATCGGCCGCAGCGCCACATTGGTAGCGCCGAATGTAGTAGATCCTTGGTACGTCCGTGAGATGCCGCGCGAGCCGGCTACGGCTGAATGGGAGCTGGATCTGGAGCGCGGGACTGCCACCCTACTCACGCCAGAGACGCGGCTGGGCCGGCTAACCCTCCCCCTCTCGCCTATGCTTGGCTGCTTCGGGGTCGCTCCGCCGCGAGGCCAGGCTATCTCGACTGCAACCTCGTCGACGCACGGCGGGAACATGGACTACCGCGGCTTCGGCGCTGGCGTCACCGTGTACTTCCCAGTGTTCGTGCCGGGCGCGCTGTTCCACCTGGGGGACGGCCATGCCGTTCAAGGCGATGGTGAGATCGTTGGCACCGGCATCGAGGTGTCCTTCGACGTGCGCTTTAGCGTGCGCGTGTTGAAGGGGTGGCGTATCTCCTGGCCGCGCGCCGAGAACGCCGAGTACATCATGACGGTGGGCAACGCCAGGCCGCTCGACCAAGCAGTGCAGCACGCCACGACCGAGATGCTCCGCTGGCTTCAGGAGGACTTCGGGCTTGACCCCCGCGGCGCACACCTGCTCCTCGGCCAGTGCGTCGAGTATGATGTAGGTAACGTGTTCGACCCGGCGTACACGATGGTCTGCAAAGTGAGCAAGCGTCTCCTCCAGCAGATCGGCGTGTGGCGAGAGATCGGACCCGATAGATAGGGGTAGACAGTAGGCAGGCATGGGAGAGGGGACGGGCCACGAGACTCCCGCACGGGCAGGTGCGCCTGAGCCAGGTGGCGGTCCACATAGCCGGCCGGAGCGAAGCGCCCCTCAGGCGGTGGTCTATCTGCCACCCTTATGGGACTGCCTGCGCGTCGATTTGCAGCAGGCGCTGCGTGCCCTGGCGCCCGGCCGGCGGGGGTTGGAACCGTCTCAGGACATACATCCGCGCCTGGCCACCGCCGCTCGGCTGACCTACATGCTGCGGGAGCAACCCCAGCCCGAACTCCGGGCGGCCTTGCTCCGCGCCTTGGCGGCGTATGCGTTGGAGCAGGCGCAGGCGCTCCAACGTGAAGGCATGGACGAGGGGGCGGCGGAATACTATCTGGCATACTTTCACCTCTTGCACGAAGCGCCGATCCTCGATCAGGACGCACTACCACAGCGGCGGGTGGCTCTGGCTCGCTTCCAGGTCCTGGCCGCGGCACGCTGCGGCCAGCCTGTGCCGGAGACGGCGACCCCTGAGCACACTGCTGTCATATTGGCCACAGGAAGCTCAGACGTCCAGACTGTCTGGCTGGAGCTCATGGAGCGCCTCGCTACGGCCAGCCCCAGCGCAGCGGCAGCCCTGGCCGCCCGCCTGTGGATGCTCTCCACAACGGATCCCGGCGCCCAGGTGGCCGCCAACGTCTTCACTGCGCTGGTGCCGGCCCTCCGCGAGGCACCTCGCGCGACGCCGCAGCCCGGCTTTCAAGAGAGGCGCCACACGCTCGAAGCCGTCTACGCCGAGCTGGTGGCCGCATTGCAGAGCCTTGAGGAGCGTGTGGCGGCAGGGCGGCCGGCTGCGTGGTCGCAAGCGGAATGGCTCCGCCTCGAGGAAGCCCAGCGTGCGCTCTCGGAGCAGCTCTTGTCGGTGCTCAGCAGATCGCAGCGCTCAGCAGAGCATTCCTCCACACGTCACGATCCAAACAAGCCATAAGGTACGCGCAGAGGATGCGCCTGAAGAGTAGAACCAACAAGGGGCTGCTGCTGTCGGTCTACGCGCCGACGCTTATGCTCTCTTTTAGTCAAGCAGTGCTCGTTCCTACACTGCCTCTCTACGCGCAGAGTTTCGGGGTCTCGCTCTCTCAGGTGAGCCTGGCGATGGCTGCCGCTGGGTTCGGCACGCTGCTCACGGACCTCCCGGCTGGGCTGCTGCTCGAGCGCATGGGACGCCGGCCGATGATGCTGGTCGGCACTGGCGCGCTGGCGCTGGCCACGCTCGCCATCCCTCTGCTGCCGCTCTTCCCGATCCTGGTGCTCGCTCGCCTGATCGCAGGCGCCGGGACGGCCATGTGGGGCATCTCACGCATGGCCTATCTCACCGATGTCACTTCGCCCCGAGACCGCGGGAGGGCGATCTCCACCTTCGGCGGGATCAACCGCATCGGGACCTTCGCTGGCCCGGCGGTAGGTGGGCTGGTCGGCTCGCTCTTCGGACTGGCCGCACCGTTTATCGTCAGCGGCGTCCTCGCGGCGCTGGCCCTAGTGCTGGCGCACCTGTTTATCGTCGAGACTGGTCGGCGTGACGGTCCGTCTCACGGCAAGCTACGCTGGAAGGTCATGGGGGAGGTGGTGCGGCGGCATTGGCGTGACCTGAGCACAGCAGGTGCAGCGCAGATCTTCGCCCAGATGATCCGCGCCGGGCGGCAGCTCATCGTACCGCTCTACGGTGCCAATGTGCTGGGGCTTGATGTAGCCGCAGTGGGCAGTATCGTCAGCCTCTCCGCAGCCATCGATATGTCCCTCTTCGTGCCGGCAGGCTTCATCATGGACCGGCTGGGGCGCAAGTTCGCCTCAGTGCCGTCGTTCCTGGTGATGGGGCTGGGCATGGCGCTCATCCCCCTGGCTCGAGATTACACCGGCCTGCTGATTGCGACCGCAGTCATCGGCCTGGGTAACGGGCTGGGCTCTGGCACGATGATGACCCTGGGGGCTGACCTGGCGCCCCGGCAGGCCGTCGGGGAGTTCCTGGGTGTGTGGCGGCTGATCGGTGATGCCGGCAGCACCGGCGGACCGGTCGTGGTCGGCACTATCGCTGATCTGGTGGGGCTTTCCCTGGCCGCGCTGGTGCTCGCTGCCGTCGGTGGCGTAGCTGCGCTCACGCTGGCGCTCTTCGTGCGTGAAACGCTAGAGGAGCACGGCCCAGCCACTGGGCAGGCACCTTCCCCGGCCCTGCCGGAGAGCGAGGAAGGTACTGCCGAGCGTGTCGCGTCAGGGCGAGGCTAGCTGATGTCTATCCGCGGGCCGCTGAAGTGCGCCGCCAGCTCTTCGTGGCCCTCCATGGCCAGCAGGTCCTCGAGCACGGCCACGGCCTGGTCGTAGGAGCGGGTCTGGTGGCTCTCCAGCACGTTCCACAGCAGCATCGTGCGGTCGCCGGTCTTGAATGCCTCTAGGTTACGCTCCATCTGGAGCCACTTGGGCAGAATCTGCTCGAGCATGATCTTGCGCGGTAGTGGCGTGGCGCGTAGTGGGAACACCCCGGCTGCGTTGATGATCGCCTGGACCTCGACGACGACGTCATCGGGCACACCGGCCAGGGCGCCACGGTTGGGCACATTGACTTGGAAGCGGCCCTCGACGTTGTTCGTGAGGGCATCGATGATGGGCACCTGCTGCTCGCGCGTCCGAGTCGCGCCCAACGCCTCGGTGACGCGGATACTGGGGTCGGCGGCCACGCGCGCCATCTCGGCCAGCCGCTTCTCCAGGTTTTGGACGTAGATAGGCCGCGCTAGCTCGGTGTCCGGCCCACCCCATGGCTCGCCGAACCAGCGCTTCTTGGTCTGAATATCGGTGTGGTACCACCAGCCCCCGCTGCGGGGCGTGTCACCGATCGGCATCAGACCGTACATGCGATACTGGTGGATTGCTCCCTTCGACATCTGGATGTCGTGCGTGCGTGTGGCCACATGCGTGCGCCAGTACTCCTCCGCCTTCGTCTCGATCCACTCGTCGAGCAGGGGATAAGCATCCTTGCCGTCATACAGGAAGTGCGTCAGCCAGATGCAGTGGTTCAGGCCGGGCGCTTCCCAGGTGACGCGGGCAGGATCGAGCCCCAGCACTTTACAGATATCCAGATAGCCGTAGTGGCCGTGGCACAGGCCGATGACCTTGATGCTCGTCTCGCGGGTCATCAGCGTACAACCATCAAACACCGGGTTGCCTGATTGGATGAGCCAGGCGTCGGGGCAGATGCGCTCCATGTCCCGCGCCACGTCGAGCATGAGCTTGAGATCGTAGTAGCTGCCGACACTGACGCCGCCGTAGTAGTACCCGTGCCTGGCAGTGACCTCGCGCATGCGTCGGGCGTGGTAATGGCCTTTGGCGTAGGCTGTGTTGATGACGAAGTCAGCGTCACGGAGAGAGGCGCAGCGGTCGGTGGTCTTCTCGAAGCGCAGGCCAGCGCCGAGCTCGTCGGAATACCGCTGCGCCAGCGTGGTCACGACCTCGAGGCGCTCCGGGTTGATGTCCATGAACGAGACTTCGCTGCCGTGCAGGTTCTCGGTGAGACACAGATCTTTTACCAGGCCGAGCGAGAACGTGGCGCTGCCAGCGCCGATCACGCTGATGCGTACCGAGGTGGGCATATTTGGCGTGACTCCTTAGAAGCTAAAGAAACTAAGAAGCTAAGAGACTAAGAAGCTAAATAGAAGCTAAAACTCAACTACAGAAGCCAAAACTAAACTACGAAGACTTACGAAAGCTACCCCTGATACCGGGCAGGGCTGCTGGCGCGGCTCGGCCGTCCAGCCAACGAGGCTAGGCGGCGTGGGGGCCGCGCGTCTGACTGCATAACATTCTAACGGTGTCGGGGTACGCAGGCAACGCGCCGGCACGGGGCTCGCCAGGGATGCGTTGACGCGCTTTCCGGCGTGGACTATCCTGCGCAGTACATGGAGGTGCAGCGATGAGCGCGTCGGACTATATTCCGCTGGACCTGGGCGACCACTGCAACGCTGGTGTGGAGTTGCTAGAGCCGGGCGCGACGGCGCTGGTGGGTCAGCAGACATTTCACGGCCTGCCGTTCCAGATCGGGCGCCCCGGTGATGGGACCGCGGCATGCTTCCTGGCCTTTGGCGCTGAGCTGGGCGCCCAGCCGGTGCGCATCCCGGTGCACCATCCGGCGCGGCGGGTGATCGTGGCACACCGGCTGCTCGAGTCCCAGCTCATGGAGGGCGGGCCAGTCGGGACAGTTGTGGCTGAGTATGTCTTCCACATAGCCGGTGTCGAGCCGGTACGCGTGCCTGTGCGGGAGCGCTTCGAGATCTCCACCGTGCCTGTGCAGTGGGGCCACCTCCCTTTCCTGGCCGTGCCGGATCAGAAAAACTCGCTCTACCCGCGGTACGAAGGCCGCTGGGGCATGGCCGGCTACCGGCAGGCCGAGTCGATCCAGGGCAGCGCGCGGGCCTACTTCCTGTGGGCCTGGGCCAATCCCTACCCTGATCGTGCCCTGGAAGCTATTGAGATCGTGCCGAGGGGACCGAAGTTCCTGATCGCTGCCATCACGCTCGGCCTCCTCGATGAGGATCCCTTCTGCCGTGCGGGCAAGCTCCCGGTCAAGATCGACCTGCCACAGCCCGAGGATGCCCAGAAGCCATTCAATCTGGACGTCGAGGTCGATCGCGGCGTCGCTACCTATCCGTACCCCCTCCCGCAGCGGTCGGCCGAGGAGTTCCTGTGCGATCCGCTGAAGGGCTGGGGCGAGAAACAGAACCCCCAAGCGGCGCCCAGCTACGTGGAGGTCGCCGCGACGCCTTCGGCGACCGTCACGGTCAAGCAAGACGGGGAAGCGCTGGGGAGCGTGCGCTGGGGTGAGCTCATCGAGAGGAAGGTCGTACAGCCGACGCCGCGGCTGCGTCTGGAGATCGTCGACCGTGGCCTCAACTGGGTGCATACGACCGTCCTGGACGACGAGACCGGCACGCCCTTGCCCTGCCGCATTCACTTCCGTACCCCGGAAGGCATCCCCTACGCGCCCCACGGCCACCACGCCCACGTGAACTCAAACCTGGGCACCTGGCACATGGACATCGGGGGCGATGTGCGGCTGGGCCAGATTACCTATGCCTACATCGACGGGCGCTGCCAGGGCTGGCTGCCCCGCGGCGAGGTGATTGTGGATGTGGCGCGCGGCTTTGAGTATGAGCCGCTGCGGACGAAGGTGACGATCCAGCCTGGCCAGCGTGAGCTCGTGCTGCGGCTGAAGCGCTGGACCAACATGAACCAGCGCCGCTGGTTCAGCGGCGATACCCACGTGCACTTCCTCTCTACGATCGGCTCGCAGCTTGAGGCCCGCGGTGAGGACTTGAACGTGGTGAACCTGCTGCAGTCGCAGTGGGGCAGCCTCTTCACTAACACTGAAGAATTCACCGGCGGTCCCCATATCTCCCCGGATGGCCGGACTATCGTCTACTGCACTCAGGAGAACCGCCAGCACATGCTGGGGCATCTCACGCTGCTGGGTCTGAAGCAGCCGGTGATGCCGTGGTGCTCCGACGGCCCCAGCGAGGCGGAGCTGGGCAGCACGCTAGAGACGACGCTCTCCTGGTGGGCAGACGAGTGCCACCGCCAGGGCGGCATCGTCATTATTCCGCACCTGCCTGCGCCGAACGGCGAACCCGCTGCGCTCATCGCCACCGGCCGCGTGGATGGTGTAGAGATGCTGCGCCACGGGCAGTACATGCACCTGGAGTACTACCGGTATCTCAACTGCGGCTACCGGTTGCCTCTGGTCGGCGGCACTGACAAGATGACCGCCGACGTGCCGGTAGGCATCTACCGTACATACGTGTACATTCCGCCGGACGAGGAGTTCACCTACGAGTCCTGGTGCCGCAACCTGCGCATGGGACGCACCTTCCACAGTGGCGGCCCGCTGCTGCATTTCACTGTGGACGGCCATCTGCCAGGGGATACCATCCAGCTCCCCGGCAATGGTGGGACGGTCGAGGTCGAGGCAGTGGCAGAATCGATCTTCCCTATCCATCGCCTGGAGATCGTGCAGCAGGGTCGGGTGGTCGCCGCGGTCGAGGAGGCGCAGGGAGCGCGACGGCTACATCTGAAAGAGCGCCTGCCTGTGAGCAGCCATACCTGGCTGGCCGCACGCGTGAGCGGCCCGGGCTACTACACCTCGATCCCGCACTACGACGGCTGGGGCCGCGGCATCTTCGCCCACACATCCCCGGTGTATGTAGCCGTCGGCGGCGAGTGGTGGCTGTTCGACCTGGATGCCGCCACCTACATGCTGACGCTCATCGACGGCACGCTGGCGTATATCCGGCAGATGAGCCCGCAGTACCGCCCGGGTACAGTGGCGCACCACCATGGAGAGGATGATCACCTGGCGTTCCTGGAGCGGCCCTTCCACGAGGCCCGCGCCGCCATCCACCGCCGCATGCACGAGCTCGGGATCGCGCACTGAGGGAGCCGTCAACGGATTCGGGGGCGGATGACACAGATGAATGGATGCGGGAGAAGCGGCAATAGAAGCGCACGAGCCAGTCATCCTGTCTATGCTCACGCCTGGGCAGGCAAGCTGCCAGAGCATGACCATGCAGCCTGTTGATCCTGTTCGACGTGTTGCGTTCGTCTATGATGCGGCGCTGGCCCGCGAGATCTTCCGGCCAGACCACCCGCTGAAGCCGGTGCGGGTGCGCCATCTCTACGAGCTCCTCGAGGCCTACCACGTCTTCGACGGTGTATCGCGATGGGTCGTGCCGCCGCGGCCGGCTACGGAGGAGCGTATCCTTGCCGTACATAGCCAGGACTACGTGGAGATGGTGCGGCGGTACGATCGTGACAAGAACGTGCCCGAGCACGCCCTGGCACGCTACGGCATCACCCGCTACGGCGACACACCGCCGTTCGACGGCATGTACGACTACGCCCTGCTGGTGTGCGGCGCCTCGCTGGAGGCAGCGCGGCTGGTCGTCGAAGGGCAAGCCGAGGTGGCGTTCAACGCGGCCGGCGGCGTGAATCACCACGCGCACCGCGACCACGCCAGCGGCTTCGGCATCTTTAACGACGCCGCGGTCGCCATCGCCTGGCTGCGTGAGCTGGGCCTGCGCGTGGCCTACGTGGATATCGACGTGCACCACGGCGACGGTGTAGAGGCGATCTTCGAAGACGATGATCGTGTGCTGACGATCTCGCTCCACGAGTCCACGCGCTCGCTCTTTCCGGGGCCGCACGGTGGCTTCGCCGAGAACATCGGCACAGGGCGCGGCCTCGGCTACGCTGTGAACGTGCCACTGGCCCCTGCGACCGACGATGAGACGTGGCTCTGGGCCTTCGACCAGGTCGTGCCGCCGCTCCTGAGCGCGTTCAACCCCGACGTGCTGGTGACACAGCTCGGCGTAGACACGCACTTCCGCGATCCGCTGGCGCATCTCCAGCTCACTACGCACGGCTTTGCCGCCGTCCAGCGGCTGGTCGCCTTGAGCCCGGGCCGCTGGGTCGCGCTCGGCGGTGGCGGGTATCACATACCGACCGCCGTGCGCGCCTGGGCGTTGGCGTACGCCATCATGGCCGGCATCGCCCTCTCCGACGAAGTGCCGGCCAGCTACCGCGCCCGATACCCTGACATAATGTACTTGCACGATCGGGAGCGGCCGCGCCTTGATCCGGCGCTCCAGCAGCAGGTGCGCATGTTCGCCCAACGCTCTGTCGATACAATTAAGCGGCTGGTCTTCCCGCTGCATGGCCTGTGAAGCCGTCCGGCCCCGGCCCTCCCTGCTGCACCTCCATCCTGGCGTACCTTCATTCTGGTGTATGGCTTCGTGTATGGCTTCGTGTATGGTCCTGGTGTATACGGTGGATACCCGGATAAATGTGCTGGATAGTTGGACTGCGCTGCCGCGCACGCCGTGCCCGCGCTCGAGCAGGTTGACACCGTGCGGACGAGTGGGGTGACCCGTGCATGCGGCCTCGCGCGCCGGTGGCTCTGACAAAGTACAATGTACAATACACATTGACGAGCAGGAGCCGCATCCTGATCCGAACCCTTACTGCTATCTCCGCTACCTTGTAGACTTCATAGTAGGCTGCGTAGAAGACTTCGTAGACTTCGCATATGCCAGCAACCAAGCATATCTTCAGCAACGGCGTCCGGCTGATTACCCAGCCCATGCCGCAGGTCAATTCCGTCAGTGTCATCGTCATGGTCGGGGCCGGTGCGCGTTACGAGGAGGACGACCAGCGCGGCGTAGCTCACTTCGTGGAACACATGCTCTTCCAGGGCACGGAGAAGTGGCCGACCGAGCACGCTCTCAACCTGGCCGTCGACGAGCTCGGCGCAGCGATTCAGGCGATCACCCACCTCGAGTACAGCTATTACGCGATCAAGGCCGCGTACGACGCGCTGGCGCCCTCGGTGGAGATCCTGGCCGACCTGGTGCGCCGACCGCTCCTTTTACCGCAGCGCGTTGAGGTAGAGCGTGCGGTTATCCTCGAGGAGATCCGGGAGTCCAAAGACGATCCGGCGGAGCTGGCGTCGCTCCTCGCCGATAGCATGCTCTACGGGGAGGATTCGCCATTGGGCCGCCCGACCTGGGGCAGCGAGGAGAGTGTCCGGCGGCTGGCGCATGAGGATCTAGTGCGCTTCTACCAAGACATGTACACTGCCGACAATGTGGTGATCTCCGTGGCTGGCCGGTTCGAGGAGCCAGCGCTGGTAGACCTGGTCGGACGGTACTTCGGGGATATGAACGGCACGCGTCGGCGGCGCTTTACACCGTGGACCGGACCCGGCCGGGGGCCGCGCGCGCTGGCGCGCCAGAAGCCGAGCACCCAGACGTACATGCGCCTCGGTGTACCGGCCTACCCGATCGGCCATCCGAAAGAGCATGCCCTGGTGCTCCTGAACACTATCCTGGGCGCTAGCATGGCCTCGCGACTGTACACGCGTATCCGCAGCGAGCACGGGCTGGTCTATGACATCTTCTCGTCCACCGAGCACTTCTCAGACGCTGGCAGCCTATCGATCTTTGCTGGCACGGCGGCCAAGAACGCCCTGCGCGTGCTCGAGCTGATCCTGCGCGAGCTCGACGACCTGCGCCGCAACGGGGTGACCGACGAGGAGGTGCGCCGGGCAAAGCGCTACTGCATCGGCACCTGGCGACTCTCGCTCGACGACCCGTCGTTCATCGCCTTCGGCTACGTGCTGGACGAACTGATGCGCGGGTGTATTGAAGAGCCCGAAGAGTTCGCCCGCAAGATCGAGGCGGTGACGACCGACCAGGTCAACGACGTCGCAGCCGAGCTCTTCACCGGCGAGAAGCTCAAGCTGGCGGCCGTGGGGCGCCTGCGTTCGGCCAGCCCCCTCTTGGAAGCAATACGGGAGTATTTTGGGTAGGCGCTCACCTCTGACCCTTCTCCCGCGCGATGGGAGAGAGCGACCTGGTCTGGGGCCTATCAGAAGCTTCCGCTTTCTCCTCCCGCGAGGTCTACCTGTTCTAGCCACATATCGAATTCATCGGCTTGGGTGCGGCGGATAGTTTCCCGGTTCAGTGCCCAACGCAGGGGATTATCGGCAATGTATTGAACGACACGGTGCCGCATTCGCTTGAAGGCCTTAGGGCGGACAGGCCGAATGCCGCGACCTGGGCTCACCCTCGGTCTAGGGAACCACGGTCGTGTCGGTCTGCGGCATTGCCGGTCTGCCACACGATCGCCTATTCACCGCCAAGATACACCAGATACCAAAGCTAGGCCTTCTCCCCACGCGGTTGATGGTGCGCGGCTACAACAGCCTCCTGCTTCGCGCCGAAGGCAGTGTACGTGTCGTGATCGCGCGTGACGATGGGCGGGTGCGGCACCACCTTCCAGAAAAGCGGCAGGTACTCGTCCCAGCGCTCCAAGATCTCCTGGGCACGCCGGCTGCCGGTCTTCTCCAGGTGGAGCGCGATCATGCGGTAGAGCTCGTCACGGTCCTCGAGTGCAGAGACGCGCTCGATGGAGACCATCTCAGGGTTATAGCGCTGCTCGAAGTCGCCGAGCTCGTCCAGCACATAGGCGGTGCCAGCGGCCATACCTGCGCCGAAGTTCCGCCCGGTCTCGCCCAGCACGACCACCAGCCCGGCGGTCATGTACTCACAGCAGTGGTCGCCGGTGCCTTCCACGACGGCGCGGGCGCCTGAGTTGCGCACGGCGAAGCGTTCGCCGGCCCGGCCGGCGACGAAGAGCCAGCCGCTCGTGGCGCCGTAGAGCACGGTGTTGCCGACGATCACGTTCTGGTGCGAGCGGAAGCAGCTGTTCCTGGGCGGCTTGATAATGATCTCCCCGCCAGTCAGGCCTTTGCCCACGTAGTCGTTCGCTTCGCCCTCAAGGGTCAGCCGCACGCCGCGCACGGTGAACGCCCCGAAGCTCTGTCCGGCCGAGCCGCGGAAGGTGATGTCGATCGTGCCGTCCGGCAGTCCAGCGTCGCCGTACTTGCGTGCGATCGTGTACGAGAGCCGTGCGCCAACCGTGCGGTTATCGTTCTTGATTGCATACGCCAGCTTCACCGGCTCACCGGTCTCGATCGCCCGCTCGGCGTCTTTAATGATTTGCACGTCCAGCGTGGCATGCCGGTCGGCGCGGTCGTTGCGCGGCACCACGTGCAGCCGCGGCCGTGTCCACGTCGGATCAGCCGGTGTCAGGATCGCCGAGAGATCAAGCGTGCGCGCCCGCCGGTGCTCGAGCTCGAGCACCGGCTCCAGCAGATCCACTCGACCGATGATCTCGTCCAGGCTGCGGAAGCCCAGGCTGGCCAGGATCTCGCGCACCTCCAGGGCGATGCCGGTGAAGAAGTTGATCACCATCTCCGGCGTGCCCTTGAAGCGCGCCCGCAGCTCGGGGCGCTGCGTGGCAATGCCGGTCGGACAAGTGTTCAGGTGGCACTGCCGCGCCATATCGCAGCCCATCGCCACTATAGCAGCAGTGCCGAAGCCGAACTCCTCCGCGCCCAGCATGGCTGCGATGACCACGTCGCGGCCGTTCTTCAGGCCGCCGTCGGTGCGCAGCACCACCCGCCCGCGCAGGTCGTTCATCACCAGCACCTGCTGCGTCTCGGCCAGGCCCAGTTCCCACGGCAAGCCGGCGTTCTTAATCGATGACAGCGGAGACGCGCCGGTGCCACCCTCCGAGCCCGAGATCAGGATGTAGTCGGCGTACGCCTTCGCCACGCCCGCGGCGATGGTGCCGACGCCCATCTCCGACACCAGCTTCACGCCGACCCGTGCCTCAGGGTTTGCCTGCTTGAGGTCGTAGATGAGCTGGGCCAGGTCCTCGATCGAGTAAATGTCATGGTGCGGCGGCGGAGAGATCAGCGGGATGCCGCGGATGGCGTGGCGCAATCGGGCGATGAAATCGGTGACCTTGTGCGCCGGGAGCTGGCCGCCCTCGCCGGGCTTGGAGCCCTGCGCCATCTTGATCTCGATCTCGGCTGCATGCGAGAGGTACTCGATGGTCACTCCGAACCGCGCCGAAGCTACCTGCTTGATGGCGCAGTTGGCGATGTCTCCGTTCGGCAGAGGCTTCCACCAGTCCGGGTCCTCCCCACCCTCGCCGGTATTCGAGCGACAGCCGATACGGTTCATGGCGATGGCCAGCGTGCGGTGCGCCTCGGGCGAGAGCGCGCCGAGCGACATCGCCTGCGAGGTGAAGCGCCGGCGGATGCGCTCCATCGGCTCGACCTCTTCCAGCGGGATCGGCCTGCCCGGCTTGAAGGTGAGCAGGTCGCGCAGCGTCATCGGCGGGCGTGCGTTGACCAGCTCGCTGAAGGCGCGGTAGTCGGAGAAGTCGCCGGACTGCGCCGCCTTCTGGAGCGCGCGCACCACGAATGGGTTGAAGCCGTGGTACTCACCGTCGCGGCGGAAGCGATAGAACCCGAAGTCCGGCAGCTTCTTGTCCACCTGCTCGCCGAAGGCGCTGCGGTGCCGGCCCAGGATATCCTCGGCCAGCTCCTTCAGGCCGATGCCACCGACGCGGGATGGCGTGTCAGTGAAGTAGCGGTCGATCACGTCCTGGGCCAGCCCGATGGCCTCGAAGATCTGGGCGCCGCGATAGCCCGCCAGCGACGAGATGCCCATCTTTGACATAATCTTGAGCAGGCCATGGTCCACCGAGTGGCGATAGTTCTCGATGGCCCTGGCCGGAGTGAGGGTCTCGAAGCCGCGGCTTCCTGGCACTGAGAGCACCGTATACCAGGCCGTATACGGACAGATCGCGCCGGCGCCGTAGCCCAGGAGGAGCGCCAGATGATGCACGTCCCAGGCGTCGCCGGCCTCGACGATGAGGTCGGTGCGCATGCGGCGGCCGGTGCGGATGAGGTGGTGGTGCACTGCTGCAGTCGCCAGCAGCGACGGGATCGGCGCATGGGTCGCATCGACGCCGCGGTCAGAGATGATCAGCAGGCCACAGCCGCGGTCCACCGCCTGCTCCGCCTCCCGACACAGGCGCTCCAGGGCGCGCTCCAGCTCCTCTGGCCCCCGGCGCGGATCGAACAGTGCGGAGAGCGTAGCGCTCTTGAAGGCCGGATCGCTCAGGCTACGGATCTGCTCGAGCTGCCACTCTTCCAGCAGCGGGTTGTCCAGGTGCAGCAGGTGGGCGTGCTCCTCGCTCTCTTCGAGTAGGCTACCGCGCGGGCCGAGATAGGTGTCAAGCGACATCACCAGGGTTTCGCGCAGCGGGTCAATCGGCGGGTTGGTCACCTGGGCAAAGCGCTGCCGGAAATACGATGAGAAGTGGCGCGGCTTCGTCGAGAGCACTGCCAGCGGCGCGTCGTCGCCCATGGACCACACCGGGTCCTTGCCTTCGCCGCCCATCGTCTCGATCACGAACTTGATCTCTTCGGCGGTGTAGCCGAACGCCTTCTGGACCTTCAGCAGTTCCTCGCCGCTCAGCCCGCTGGTGGTGACCTGGCCATCACCAGCCGCGCCGTTGCTGGCCTCGCCATCATCTGTAGACATGGCCACCGTGGAGGCCATCACGCCACCCGGCGCATCGATGTGCAGCCGCACGAGCTGGCGATCGTTCCAGACAGCATACGGGCGCCGGCGGGCGAAGGTATCCTTGATCTCGTTGTTCTTGCGCAGCACCCGCTCGGCCGTGTCCACCGCGATCATCTGGCCGGGACCGAGGCGCCCCTTTTCCACGACATCAGCCGGATCGAACTCGACCACGCCGACCTCGGAGGCCATCAGCACCAGGCCATCCTCGGTGACCGTGTACCGGGCGGGGCGCAGACCATTGCGGTCGAGCGTGGCCCCGACAGTAATCCCATCCGTGAAGGCAATGGCCGCCGGGCCATCCCACGGCTCAGTCAGGCAGGCGTGGTACTCGTAGAAGGCCCGCCAGGAAGGCTCCATCTGGGGCATGTTCTCCCACGCCTCAGGGATGAGCATCATCAGGCTGTGCAGGATGTGCCGCCCCGAAAGCGTGAGCAGCTCCAGCACGTTGTCCAGGCTCGCTGAGTCGGAGCCGCCCGGCTGGCAGACCGGCGTGAGTGTGCTGATCTCATCGCCCCAGAGCGCCGACGTGAGCACAGGCTCGCGAGCCCTCATCCAGTTGCGATTGCCCTGGAGTGTATTGATCTCTCCGTTATGCGCCAGCATGCGGAACGGCTGGGCCAGGATCCAGTTAGGGAAGGTATTCGTCGAGTAGCGCTGATGGAAGACCACCAGCGCCGTCTCGAAGTCCGGGTCGGTCAGGTCAAGGTAGTAGCCACGGAGTTGCGGCGCCACGAACAGGCCCTTGTACACGACCGTGCGCCCGGACATCGACGGAATATAGAACGTGCTCAGTCCGGCCTGCAGCGCTGCCTTCTCGATCTCCTTGCGTGCCAGATACAACAGCCGCTCGAACTGTTCGGCATCAACGCCTTGGGGCCGGGCGATGAACGCCTGCTGGATTGCCGGCTCGGTGGAAAGCGCCTTGTCGCCCAGCACGGAGGGATCGGTCGGGACCTGCCGCCAGGCCAGCAGCGGGAGGCCACGCCGGTGCAGCGCCTGCTCAAAGAGCGCCCGGGCGCACTCGCGCAGCGCGCGGTCTTTGGGGAAGAAGACCATAGCGACCGCCACCGTTGTCGGGTCCACGCCGCGTACGCCCACACGCTCGAGCTCGCGCGCCACCAGCCGGCGCGGGATCTGGGTGAGCACGCCCGCGCCATCGCCGGTTTTTGCGTCTGCATCCACCGCCCCGCGGTGGGTCAGCCGGATGACCGACTCGAGCGCCAGCGCGATGATGTCGTGACCGGGCCGGCCGTCGATGCGAGCGACGAAGCCGGTACCGCAGGCATCGTGCTCAAAACGCGGGTCGTATAGCGGTGGATAGGGCGTCGGAGGCTGCTGCATCAATCGTCCCCTGCTCTGATCAGTGTTCGAGTTGTCTTGTACGGATCAGATGTGCCAATCCATCTGCTCGCCGGGCCACTGCATACAAATGTATCTGTCCTCTGCGTCAAGGTGTACGGTCCCGGCTCTGAGTACACGAGTGAACCGGAGTGCCTCGGCGCAGGCGCCCTGAGGCGCTGTGCGGTGCAGGCTGCGCTCTGAGTCGCTTCCTCAGCCAGCAGCATGCGCTCGCACGTCCTGGGCCGCGGCGTTCTTCCCCAGTGCAGAAAAC
This sequence comes from Chloroflexota bacterium, assembly GCA_042408875.1. GTDB lineage: Bacteria > Chloroflexota > UBA11872 > JBHOQS01 > JBHOQS01 > JBHOQS01. The sequence goes on from JBHOQS010000023.1 coordinate 396,875, forward strand.
AAAGGAGCCCACGGCGCTCGCCCACACCGGGGGCCGTGGACTCCATTGTCAGCCAGTTTCAGTGCCGCGTGGCCTGCGTGGCCCGGCCTCACACAGCAGCCGGCCGCCATTGGCCGGCGCGGCCTCGTACAAGGGTGACAAACCTGCTACTGTACAAGCAAGCCTACCAGACGAGCGCGGAGAAGTCAAGTACCGCGAATGTCTTGCGCAAGACATTTCTAGGCTTAAATCTTAAAGAGACGTGTCTTTCGGCACGGCTCCAGCCGGCTTCGGGCCGCCCGTGCTGGAAGCCGCGCCCGCGTTCCACGGCAGGCGCGCACAGGTTGCCGGCTGGTACACGCAGGACGGATCCGCTGCTAGATAGTCGCCGGTCAGTGCATAGGCGCGGGCGCGGCTTCCTCCACAGATACGCTTGAACTCGCAGACACCGCACTTGCCTTTGAGGGCGGTCTCGTCACGCAGGGCGCGGAACAGCGGGGCTGCGCGATAGATTGTGGCGAGCGGCTGCTCACGGACATTGCCAGCCGGCAGCTGGAGGAAGCCGCTGGGACACACGTCACCGATATGTGAAATAAAACAGAAGCCATTACCATCGTTCACACCGCGCGCAGCGTCCGCTTGCCCCTCGCGAAAGGCGTAGCCGGCGCCGGTCAGCTCCCAGCGCGGATGGTCGGTGCTGTTGCTGCCGGAAGACACCGTGCCGCGCTGCTGGAGCACGACTCGCCGGTAGTGCGGCGCCGCCACTGTGCGCACATGGAAGGGCACCTGCGCGGAAAGCTGGTATAACCACTCCAGCACGCGTTCATGTTCGTGCGCTGAGAGCATGTCGGCTGCCTTGCCCCGGCCGGTGGGAACGAGGAAAAAGACGCTCCAGACGCGGGCGCCAATGGCGGCGACCTGCTCGGCGATAGCCGGCAAATCGCCGGCGTTATAGCGGCTCACTGTGGTGCCGATCTGCAAAGGCAGCCCGACGTCCTGCGCATCGCGCAGGATCTCCAACGTGCGCTGGTACGAGCCCGCTACGCCGCGGAACCGATCGTGTACCTGAGCAGAGGCGCCGTCCAGGCTCAGGTGCAGCATCTGCGTGCCGCTTGCCTTGACCCGTTCCAGCGCCCGGCGGGTGACCAATCGCGTGGCGCTGGGCGACAGGGCTACGCGCAGGCCACGCCCACTGGCGTAGGCCAGCAGGTCATACACATCCCGCCGCATCATGGGGTCACCGCCGGTGATGACCAGGATCGGCCGGCCGATCTCCACAACCTGGTCGATCAGCCGGAATCCTTCCTCGGTCGAGAGCTCGCGCGGGTCACGGCGGGGGATCGCTTCTGCCCGGCAATGTACACATGCCAGGGCGCAGGCGCGTGTGATCTCCCACGCGACGGTGTATGGGGTCTGGTTGAAGTCCACGGTGAAATACGACGGCTTGGTGCTGTGCGCTGGTCGCTGCGCTGGTCCCGGCGTCTCGGTCATGTCTGCCTCCGTCTCTGGCCGCCAGAGCATGCAACTCACGAGCATAGGACGCGGGCACGCCACGTGCATCAGGGATTTTCCCTGATACTGAAGACTGCAGCCGGTCTCAGGAGCACGGAGAGTGAGCCAGCACGGGCGCGCCGGCTGGAGACAATGGAGCGGGCCTCACCGGCAGGCGGTGGCTGCCTGCTCAGGCAAGGATGGCCGCGTCCCAACGTGTACCGTGACGATGCCGAGGGTGAGTTGCCGGTAGAAGACTTCGCAGAGCCCGGCGCGGCGCATCAGCTCAGCGATCTCCTCGATGGAGGGAAAGTGCAGGAGGGAGTGCGGAAGATAGGTATAGGCGCAGCGGTCGCCGGCAAAGAGTGCTCCGAGGAGGGGCGCCAGTGTGCAGAACCCCCAGCGGTAGAGCTGCCGGAACCCCGGCAGCGCCGGCAGGCTCAGCTCCAGAAAGACAACCCGGCCGCCGGGGCGGACCACGCGCCGCATCTCCGCAAAGAGTTGAAGAAGATCAGTAACGTTGCGCCCGCCGAAGCCGATTGTGGCAGCGTCGAAGGTCGCGTCCTGGTAAGGCAGCCGCAGCGCATCGCCCCGCTGGAGCGAGATACGGCCGAGCAACCCCCGCGCGGCCAGCTTTCGGCTGGCGATGGTGAGCATGCCGCTGCTGAAGTCCAGCGCGGCCACATGGCCCTCAGGGCCTACCGCGCGAGCCAGCTCGATGGCAAAGTCCGCCGTGCCGGTTGCCACATCCAGCGCGCGGCCGCCCGGCCGGAGATGGCAGAGCGCCACGGCAGCCCGCCGCCAGCGGTAGTGCAGCCCGGCCGTCATGATTGTATTCAGCCGGTCGTAGACAGGGGCGATGCGCGTAAACATCGCCTCGACGTACGCGGCCTTCCGCTCCAGTGGAGGAAGGGGCGAGACAGACATATTCCGTAGTGCCGATCGGCCTATGGTGTCAAACGCTCAAAGAGCTGACGCTGTTTTCGTGTAGAGCGAATCCGTGCCATCCGATCCCCCAAAATCCATTGACGGTGCTCACTCTAGCCTGTCGCATGGCTCAAGATGGCACGAGAGGGGGCACCGTGCGGTGCCCCCTCTGTGTAGACCGGCCGGAGCGGCGATTGCTGCGTCGCCTGGGAGAGATACAGGTCGCGTCTTCCTTCCGTCGTGTCTTCTTTCCCAGGCAAGTCTTCTAGCTCTCCTGCTCCTCGTACTGCGCCTTGATCTCGGTCAGCACCGCAGGGTCGGTGAGGGTCGTCGTGTCGCCCAGCACGCGGCCCTCGGCGATGTCGCGCAGCAGACGGCGCATGATCTTGCCAGAGCGGGTCTTGGGCAGCTCGGCCACGAAGAAGATCAGCTTCGGGCGGGCAATCGGCCCGATCTTCTTCGCCACGTGCTCGCGTAACTCGGCCTTCAGGTTCTCATCGGCCGTCACGCCCAGCTTCGGCGTGATGAAGGCAGCGACGGCCTGGCCGGTGATCTCATCTGGCACGCCGATCACCGCGCTTTCGGCCACCGCCGGATGGCTCACCAGCGCGCTCTCCACCTCCATGGTGGAGATACGGTGCGCCGAGACGTTCAGCACGTCGTCCACGCGGCCCAGCAGCCAGTAGTAGCCTTCCTCGTCTCGCTTGCAGCCGTCGCCGGTGAAGTACTTGCCGGGGAAGCGGGACCAGTAGACCTGCTTGTAGCGCTCGTCGTCGCCCCACAGCGTGCGCAGCATGGCCGGCCACGGCCGTGTCAGCACCAGGTAGCCGCCGGCCCCGAGCGGCACCGAGTTCCCCTGCTCGTCCACCACATCGGCCTCCACGCCCGGCAGCGGGAAGGTGGCGGAGCCCGGCTTCAGCGTCGTGATGCCCGGCAGCGGGGAGATCAGGATCATGCCCGTCTCCGTCTGCCACCACGTGTCAACCACCGGGCAGCGCCCGCCGCCAATCACCTGGTGGTACCACACCCACGCGTCCGGGTTGATCGGCTCGCCGACCGTGCCCAGCAACCGGAGCGACGACAGGTCGTGGCGGCCGGGGTACTCCTCGCCCCAGCGCATGAAGGAGCGGATGGCCGTTGGCGCGGTGTACAGGATCGTCACCTTGTGGCGCTCCACCACCGCCCAGAAGCGATCCCTGTCCGGATAGTCGGGCGTGCCTTCGAAGATCACCGACGTGGCGCCGTTGCACAGCGGCCCGTACACGATGTAGCTGTGCCCGGTGACCCAGCCGATGTCTGCCGTGCACCAGTAGATATCGTGCTCTTTCAGATCGAAGACATACTTGTGCGTGTAGGCCACGCCGACCAGGTAGCCCGCTGTCGTGTGCAGGATACCTTTTGGCTTCGCCGTGCTGCCCGAGGTGTAGAGCACGTAAAGCGGGTGCTCGGAGTCAACCGGCTCTGGCGGGTACTCCTTCTCGCCGGAGCGTTCGACCTCGGCCGCCACATCGTGCCACCACAGATCGCGGCCGGGCTGCATGGCGATATTCGCCTGCTCGCCGATGCGCCGCACCACCAGCACCCGCTCGATGCTCGGCGTATTCTTCAACGCCTCGTCGGAGTTAGCCTTGAGTGGCACGATGCGCCCGCGCCGCCAGCCGCCGTCGGCGGTGATCAGCAGCTTGGCGCCCAAGTCGTTGATGCGCTCGGCCAGCGACTCAGGGCTGAAGCCGCCGAAGACCACCGTGTGTGGGGCGCCGATGCGGGTGCACGCCAGCATAGCGATGGGCAGCTCCGGGATCATCGGCATGTAAATGGCGACTTTATCGCCCTTCTTGATGCCGAGCCGTTGCAGCATCAGCGCGGCCTTGTTGACCTCGTCCAGCAGCTCACGGTAGGTAATCGTCCGAACGTCTCCCGGCTCGCCCTCCCAGATGATGGCCGGCTTAGTCGCCCGCGCGCCTTTGGCATGCCGGTCGACACAGTTGTACGAGACGTTGAGCTGGCCGCCGACGAACCATTTGGCGAACGGAAGGTTCCACTCCAGCACAGTATCGAAGGGCTTGAACCACTCGACCAGCTCGCGCGCCTGCTCAGCCCAGAAGCCCTCCGGATCCTGCCGCGCCCGGTCGTAGACCGACGGGTCGCGCAGGTTGGCCTGCGCCGCAAACTCCGGCGGGGGCGGGAAGCGGCGCTCCTCCCGCAATAGAGCCGCAATCGCACCGCTGACTGTCTGCGCCATAGCCGTACCTCTCCTCGTGGCTTCGCTCACCGCTCCTGCGCGGCGCTCTTCTGCCTCAGTGTGCTACGCACGGTCCGATGTCCATACAAGCATCCTCACCCGCGGCTGTCAAGCCGTCGAGAGGGGGCGGTGCCCTGAGTATAGACAGCCGCTCCCTGGACTGTCAACGTTGTATGCCTAGCCGCGTGGCGGGTGCAGAGACAGCCGCCAGGGAGCGGCTGAGCCCTCCGGTCGCCTGGAGCACAGCGATGGCGAGCAGGAGGATTGCCCAGCCGGCCGGACTATAGACTACACCGGCTACCGCCGGGTCAACCCCGCGCAGCACAAGGAGCGGTGCACCGCCGATGGCATTGAGTGAGGCATGGGCGATGGTGGGCGGCACGACGCTTTCTGAGGCAAGCCGAAGCCAGCCAAAGAGCACACCCATCAGCATGCCGCTCACCACGAATAACGGTACCCCGAGCACGGGATGTGTGGGGTAGTTGAAGCCAGTGAGCAAGATCAACGGCGCATGCCAGAAGCCCCAGATAGCGCCATGCGCCAGCAAGCCCGGCCACGGACCCAAGACCTGGGTCAGGCGGGGCAGCAGGTAGCCGCGCCAGCCGAACTCCTCACCGAAGGCGAAGAGAGCATTGACCGGCACGGCGAGGGTCAGACCGAAGAGAAGCTGGGCCAGTACAATCACCTCAGGTGGGGCCGGCAGTGGCCGGCCAGCGCGCCCGGCCAGTTCGCGGAGCGTGGCGAAGGTGGGGTCGAACGGGTAGAGGGGCAGGCTCGCCAGCGCGGTGAGCGCGGTCAGCACAGGCGGGCCGAGCCAGGCGAGGGCGACGAACCGCCACGGCGGCCAGCGCAGCCCCGCGTCAGCGAAGTTCCCACCTTCGACCCACCGGCGCGCTACATATGCGCCAATAGCCGGCGGCCACATCAGAAACACGGCTACAACCAGCATGCCGCCGCCAAGGGCGAGCGCGCCGCCGGGCAGACTCCGGAGCGCGGACGCCAAGCTGATCTGGATTGCCCAGGAGAGCCCGAACGCCAGGGTAAGATACACTGCTAGACCTCGCCACAGATGGGCAAACGGAGCCCGGCGCGCCGAGGCTCCTCCTGTCTCTCCCACCGCTACGAACCTCACATGCGCATGTGCACAGTACCACAGTACCACAAAAACCGTGTGCTTTAAGACACATGCGTATTATGTGTCGTATAGCATTATAATACAATATCCAGTACTATATACTGTATGATGTATACTATATAATACACTGTTGGACGTCGCAGCCCCTTGGGATGGGCTACATCCGCCGTGAGTAGAATGCCACGATGCGCGAAGTGTCGATGTGCGCTTCGACATCTTCCCGGCCGGGCAGGCGCAGCACGCGCGCGGCGGTGTCCTCACGGGCGAGCCAGTCGGGCACTTTGGCCGGCGGGTTGGCGAGCAGCTCCTGCACGCCGGGAATCCCTGCCGCGCGCGGTGACAGCACCACCACGTCGCCCGGCTGCACTTCGTACGAGGGAATATCGACGCGGCGCCCGTTCACGAGTACGTGCCCATGGCTAACGAGCTGCCGGGCCGTCAGCCGCGTTCGCGCGAAGCCAGCGCGATAGACGACGTTATCCAGCCTGCGCTCCAGCAGGCTGAGTAGGTTGGCCCCGGGGTCGCCGGGAAGCCTGGCAGCCCGTGCGAAGGTGCGGGCGAACTGCTGCTCCCTGAGCCCGTACATCCACTTGACCTTCTGCTTCTCCAGGAGCTGGCGTGCATACTCGCTTAGCCGCCGCGGGCGCTCGCCGGGGCGGGCCCCAGGCGGCTGCTTCAGCCGCCGCAGCAGTGACGGCTTCGCCGTGCCCCAGATATCAATGCCGACGCGGCGGGCGAGCTTATGGCGTGGACGGCGTACTGGCATCGTGCGCTCCTTCAGTCGGACCTCTAGTCGGACCTCGATGTCTGCGTTTGCTCTGTGGCTCTTCTTGCAGTGCCCTGTGCACGCTCTCGCGTCCCCCTTCCGTGCTCGATCGCGAGTCGGCACTCCACCTGAGAACCATGATACACCCTTGTCGGTAGAGTTCGTGTGCAAGTCGGCGTGTGCCGCAGTGCAGGCGCTGCGATACACCCTTGCAGGTTCATGTCTTGGCACCGGGTTCGCGGCTCGTCACGGTGCGCTGCTTCGTGGTACCCTGTGTTTGGCGTGGCCTCTGGCATGGCTGCTTCACTGGCCGGAGTTCGCCGGCCCGGCTTGATCCGAAGATAGAGGCGTAGAGCTCAGCAATGTCCGGCCCCGCGGGATCTGCGCATGCCCCTGGGCGTGCGATCGTCGTTGCTGTCGGGCTGATGTCCGGCACATCTGCCGATGGGATCGACGCGGTCGCGGCGCGCCTCGCGCTGCCGGCCGAGGGCGCCTCCCCTTTGCATACTGAGCTGCTGGCGATGTGTACCGAGCCGTTCTCGCCTGCGGACCGCGCCGACATCCTGTCCCTGTGCGATCCGAGGACGGGCACGGTAGACCGCATCTGCCAGATGAACGCCTGGCTGGGGCGTCGCTTCGCCGAGGCTGCGCTGCGGGTGATCGAGCAGGCCAGACTGCGACCTGAGGATGTCGATCTGATTGGCTCGCATGGGCAGACGGTTTACCACGTACCCCCGGGCTCGCCGGTGGGGTCCATTCCCTCGACCCTGCAACTGGGCGAGCCAAGCGAGATCGCCGAACGCACGGGCATCACGACAGTAGCCGACTTCCGGCCCCGCGATATCGCCGCCGGAGGCCAGGGTGCGCCGCTGACCAGCTTCGTCGATTACGCCCTCTTCGGCTGCACCGGCAAGATCGTACTGAACCTAGGTGGCATCGCCAACGTCACGGTGCTGCCTGCTGGCGCGGGGCCAGAAGCGGTCTTCGCCTTCGATACCGGACCGGCGAACATGCTCCTCGATTTTGCCGCGGCGGAGCTGACGCACGGACGCCTGCCCTATGACCAGGATGGAGCGCTAGCTACAGGAGGGTGGATCAACCAGGTGCTCCTCGACTGGCTGCTGGCGCATCCCTATCTTCACCGCCCGCCGCCGAAGACCACCGGGCGTGAGGAGTTCGGCGCCGCGTTCGGGCAGGCCGTGCTCCGCGAGGCTCATCGGCTCAAGATGAGCGTGCTGGACATTCTCGCGACGTTAACAGCCTTCACTGCCGAGAGCGTGGCACAGGCGTTGCGCCGCTTCGTGCTCCCGCGCGGCCGCTATGACGAAGTTATCCTGGGCGGCGGAGGGGCGCGCAATCCGGTGCTGGTGCAGATGCTGCGCGAGCGACTGCCAGAACTGCGCTTCACTACCCACGAGCAGTACGGTATTGACAGCAAGGCTAAGGAGGCGCTGGCGTTCGCTGCGCTAGCCGCGTATGCCCTCGCCGGCCGGCCGAACACGCTGCCGTCCTGCACTGGAGCCCGGCACGCCGTGATCATGGGCAAGATCGTGCCGGGGCGCAATTTCGGCGCTCTGATGCAGCGGCTCGGGGCCGTTGGCCTTCCTTGAAATGGCCCCTGTGACAGGATAGAATGAGCCTGAGGGCACGTCCGGCAATCCGAAGCCGTGCCGCACTCCAGGAGACCGGCCGCACCGTGGCTCCCACGGTGGAGCCCTCAGTAGTGGATCCCGCAGTACAAAAAGGGCACGAGATACTTAGGGTACAAGTCTTGTATAAGGATTGTGTCTAATGTTTGGCAACCTGCTCCGGCGCGGACCTCGCTCCGGGCAGAGCGTAAAGCCCGGCGCCCCCGACCAGCAGGAGGCGCTTCCTCCGGTCCAGGAGCCCGAGACAGGCAACGGGGCCGGTGAACTCACTGAGGCGCGGGTGATGCAGGCGCTCGCGGAAGTGATGGATCCGGAGCTGCACCGGAGCATCGTCGAACTGAATATGGTGCGCGGCGTGCGCATCCGCAACGGGACGGTCGAGGCAGACATTGCGCTGACCATCCCTGGCTGTCCCCTGCGGGCGACGATCGAAAGCCGTGTCAAGGAGAAGCTGCTACCGCTGCCCGGGGTCAGGCAGGTGGTTGTCAACCTTGGCACGATGACCGACGAGGAGCGCCAGGCGGTCATTGCCAAAGTCACTGGCCAGAGCGTCGCCGATCGCCGCAAGTCACCGCTGGCCGATCCAGCGTCGGAGACGATGGTGATCTGCGTGGCCTCCGGAAAAGGCGGAGTCGGCAAGTCATCGGTGACGGCGAACCTGGCCGCCGCGCTGGTGCAGCGTGGGCATACTGTGGGTGTACTAGATGCCGATGTCTACGGCTTCAGCATCCCGCGCATGCTGGGGGTGACCGGCCGGCCGACGATCATCGACCATATGCTCATCCCCTTGGAGAAAGACGGGCTGCGCGTGCTCTCGATGGGGCACTTCGTGGACGAAGACCAGGCGGTGATGTGGCGCGGGCCGATGCTGCATAAGTTCGTGCGCCAGCTCCTGGTGGACGTTTACTGGAACGAGCCTGATTTCCTGTTGATCGATCTGCCGCCTGGCACGGGCGACGTGGGGATCACCATTAGTGGTGAGCTGCCTGGCGCCGGCTTGATTGTGGTAACGACGCCGCAGCCTGCTGCATCGACGGTGGCCGGCCGGGTGGCGGAGCTGCTGGTCGGCCATGGGCGCATGCGGCTGCTCGGTGTTGTGGAGAACATGTCGTACTTCACCGCGCCTGGCGGGGAGCGCATCCCGATCTTTGGGGAGGGTGAGGGGCAGCGCCTGGCAGCTAGGCTGGGCGTGCCGCTGCTCGCACAGATCCCGATCGACGTAAAATTGCGCGAGGGAGGCGATACGGGCCGCCCAGTGGTATTTCTGGACCCGAGTTCCGAGGCAGCGCAGGCGTTCGCCAGGTTGGCCGAGCGCGTCGCTGCACTGGCGCAGCGCAAGCCGATGGTGCTGCCGGTGATGCCGTCCTAGCGCGCTGCCGGCAATGTCGCCAGGTCCCTACCGTGCGGTGAGCCGCGGTGGGAGGAGGTTGGGAGCACGATGGCCAGCGATAACGCGATGGTACCTGAAAAGGAACCCCGTGAGCGGCTGACCGGTCGCGCTGTCCCACCGACATCCCGATCGGACGCCGGCTCTGTCGAGGAGATGGATCCTGCGGAGCAGGAACGGTACCTGGTGGCGCAGGGTCTCACTCCCGAGCAGGCGCGCCGCCTGGTGCGGCTGCGTCAGCGCCAGATCGACGAGCGGACGGCTGCGGACCGGCGGATGGCGTTCGTCAAGTATATGATCGAGCGCGGGTTGATCAGCGATTACACGCCATCCTCGCGCGATCGGCAGCACAACAGTAACTGAGCGATTTGAACAGTTACCGAACGAATAAATAAATATAATACAAATGGACGGAACCCAGTAACGGAACGTCGTAGCCGAACGTGAGAACGCACGCTGGTGCAGCTGGTCCCGCGCCAGGCACCGCACACCTGTTACGCATCTGGGCCCGCCATGCCGTTGTACTCTGACATTGTCATGGATCACTTCGCCAATCCACGCAACGCCGGTGAGCTCCCGGAGCCTGACGCCCTGGCCGAAGTGACGAACCCAGTGTGCGGCGACATGCTACGGCTGTCCTTGCGTATTGATGGCGACCGTATCGTCGATGCCCGGTTCCGTGCCTTTGGCTGCGCTGCGGCGATCGCTGCTAGTTCGATGACGACGGAGTTACTCATTGGGCGCACAGTCGAGGAGGCGGAGCGTCTTACCGAGGACGATGTCGCCGCAGCGTTGGGCGGGCTGCCACCGAATAAGATGCATTGTGCAGCCCTCGCTGAGGAGGCAATCCAGACCGCGCTCCAGAACTACCGCACGCGTCGCGGTTAGCGGCACCCCGGGGTCCGGCGGGAGGAGACGCCTGCGGTGAGCGTGCCTGTCCCATCGGCCCTGCCTGTGGTCATCATCGGCGCGGGCTATGCCGGCCTGCGCACGGCTCTAGCGCTGAACTCGCTCCTTCCCCGTGATGCTCCGCCGCTTGTGCTCTTGAATCCATCCCCCTACCATACCTTGATTACACGGCTACCGGAGCTTGTGGGTGGGCGGATCGGCCCAGATCAAGCCCGCGTGCGGCTCGAGCCATTGCTCATGCGCACGCGCGTCCAGCTCGTGCTCGGCATGGTGCATCGCCTTGACCTCTCCCGACGGTCGCTCGTGTACTGCCGCCCGGACGGCGTAGACGAGGAGCTTGCCTTCGGCATACTGGTCCTGGCAGCGGGGAGTGTGCCGGTGTTTCGGGGGATTCCTGGTCTTCCGGAGCACGCGTGGGTATTACGGACTCTTGACGATGCGCTGCGGCTGCGCGAGCGGGTGCAGAGCTGCGCCGTCCGCGGTGGGACGACACTGATCGCGGGGGGAGGGTACACCGGCGTCGAGCTCGCCGGTGAACTGGCCGCCCTGGCGCGGCGGCGCCGTGAGGCGCGCCTGATCCTCGTCGAGGCGGCGCCGCGCCTGCTGCCCGGCATGGACGAATGGCTGGGCCGGCGCGCCGCCAGCGCCCTGGCGGCCAAAGGGGTCGAGGTGAAGACGCGTACCGCGCTCGTGGAGGCCGGTCCAGAGTGGGCGGTCCTGCGTGCGCCGTCCGGCACGTACCGGCTGCATGTGGACACGTTGGTCTGGGCCGGCGGAGGGCGCGGCCCGGCATTCCTTGAGGACAGCGGGTTACCGCTCAGTCCGCAGGGCCTCATTCAGACCGGCCTGTCCCTCGAGGTGCCAGGCGTGCCTGGCGTCTATGCTGGGGGCGACTGCGCGCTCGTGCTGGACCCAGAGACGGGGCGGCCCCTTCATCCCTCGGCTCAGTACGCGGTGCAGCACGGCGAGCAGATTGCCCGCGCCGTCGCGGCCGAGCTGACCCGGCAGCCGCGGCCCGTGTTCAGGCCGCGGGAGGAGGGCGAGGCGATCTCGCTGGGGCCTGACGACGGCGTGGCCTGGTGGAGCCCGCAGGCCCTGCCGGTCATACCGGCCCTGCGACGCTTCATCCCGTTGTCACGGCTGCGCGTGCCGTTCGGTACGCTGGAGTGGCCAGGTCAGGAGACGCGCATCCGCGTGAGCGGCCGCGCCGCCCTGGTTGTCAAGCGGTACGCTTTGGAGCGCTACCTGTACCGCCTTGGCGGGATCAGGCTGGTGCGCGAGCTCGGCCCGGCGTAGCCGGAGCGCTTCCAGCGCCGCACTGCGCGCGAGCTGTGCGAGCCGGCACAAGCAGCGGGCAGCCAGTGGTGATCCGTCAACGGGGATCGGCCGAAGAGGAACACATGTCGTGCCCTGGTACGTGCTCTGGGAACTATCGAGACTACCGGAGCCAGCCGTCGGGCGGCGGCTCCTTATCCTGGATCTGTCGCACCTGCGGCCTCCTCTGTGAGGGTGATGCGCAGGGAGCTGCCTGCCCCTACTGCGGAGACGAGGCCATCGAACCGCTTGCGTCGGCGCGGGCCAGAGGACAGGCGCCGGCGCAAGGTCAGGACGGTCGAACCCGTCCGGCGCGCGTTGGATAGGCGCCAGGGAGCTACGCCATGGATGCCGCTTGTGTGCACATTCTTGAGGCTGTCGAGCGCCGGCAGGTACGTTTCGTCGAGCTCCAGTTCACCGACATCGCCGGAGCGCTCAAGAGCATAGTCCTCCCGGTGGGGCAGCTTGAATCGGCGCTGGAGCACGGCACCTGGTTCGACGGCTCCTCGGTCGAAGGCTTCGCTCGCGTAGCAGAGCGGGACCTGATCCTGCGCCCGGACCCGGCCACGTTCGCCATTCTGCCCTGGAGCGAGCGCGCCGGCGGGCACACTGCCAGGCTTATCTGCGACATCTACACCCCGAGCGGGGAGCGCTTCTACGGCGACCCACGCTATGCCCTGGGGCGGGCTCTCGAGCGTGCCCGCGCGCACGGTCTGCGGTACGTGGCAGCACCCGAGATCGAGTTCTTCCTGTTTCGCAGCGACACCGCGCCCATGGCCAGGCCGCTGGCCCCCCCCGACCGTAGCGGCTACTTCGACGTCCCTACTGGCTTCGGGGTGCGGGTCGACACCGAGATTGCACGCACACTCTCCCTGGCCGGAGTGCCTGTCGAGTCCGGGCATCATGAGCTCGCGCCCGGCCAATACGAGCTAGATCTGGCGCCCGATGACGCACTGCGTACGGCTGACCATCTCGTCACCTGCAAGCAAGGCGCCCGTGCCCTGGCGCAGCGTCTCGGACTCGACGCCGTGTTCATGCCCAAGCCGCTGTACCAGGCCGCAGGGAGTGGGCTACACATGCACCAGAGCGCGCTCCGGCCCCATGGGTCCGATGCCTTCTATGCACCCGATGATGAGTACCAGCTGTCTGAGCCGGCGCGCCGGTTCATCGCTGGACAGCTCGCCCATGCGCGAGCCATGTGCGCGGTGCTGGCGCCACTGGTGAACTCGTACAAGCGCCTGACGCCCGGCTTCGAGGCTCCAGTGTACATCTCGTGGGCGCGCATCAATCGCGCTGCGCTCGTACGAGTCCCCGCTGTTCGTCCGGGCGATCATCCGCAGGTGCGCATCGAGCTCCGCCTGCCCGATCCGTCCTGCAATCCCTATCTGGCGCTGGCAGTCATGCTGCGCGCCGGCCTTGATGGGATCGAACAGCAGATCGCCCTTCCACCGCCCGTTGAGGAAGACCTGCGCTACTTAGAGCGCAGCGAGCTGGCCCAGCGCAGCATCGAGCTGTTGCCTTCTTCACTGGGCGAAGCGCTCGAGGAGGCAGAGTGGGACCCCCTGATCCGCGATGCGCTCGGTGAGCCGATCTTCGAGACCTTCCTCGCAGCGCGTGCGGCGGAGTGGGAGGAATACCGCCGCCAGGTCACGCCCTGGGAGCTGCAGCGCTACTACTACCAGGCGTGATACGGCCAGGCGTGATACGGCCAGGCGTGACGTGTCTCATCAGCCGTGCGGCTCCGGACCAGGTGAGACTCGCGGTTCCGTCAGGCCCCACACGAGCAGCCCGGCTGCCACGAGACAGGCAAGCAGCGTAACGATCGCTCCGGCCACCCATGAGACAGGCCTGTAGACGAGCTCGATCTCGTGCGCCCCGGCCGGCACCGCCACTGCGCGGAACATCAGATTGGCCGGCAGAATGGGTGTCTCGTGTCCGTCCACATAAGCTCGCCAGCCGGGGTACCAGGAATCATTCAGGACCACGATGCCATCTGCCGGGAGCTCTGCGCGGAGCACCACCCGGCGTGGGCTGTCTATGATGAGGCGCACCTGCCCTCCGGCAGGCAAACCGCCAGGCGCGCCTGCCTGGCGGTTTGCCTCCACGATAGCGCTGCCGCGGGGTGGCTGCCCTGTGCTGAGCAGGCGCGCTGCCTCGTCCAACGAGGTGGCTGGGATGACGCGCTGCGCCACGTAGGCCCGCGGCCATGCTTCTGGCCTGGGCACGAGCACGGCGCCGCGCCCGCGATAGATGGCCGCGGGGCTCGAGGCTTCCGGTGCCTCCGGCAGGACAGCGATGAGCGTCACACCCGCCAGATCGAGCAGGCGCGCTTCATCCCTCCGGACGAGCTCGAGGAAGCGCTCGGTCCGCTCAGGCGTGAGGGTCGAATAGCCGCGCAGATCGGGCACGCCAAAGGGCAGGAGCTGGTTCGGGTCCGTCTCCCAGCTCGGCCAGCGCGTGTACATCCTGCCGCCAGCCTGTGCCAGATACTGCTGTGCGATCCGACCTACTTCCTCCAGCCGCTCCATCTTCCACACCGAGATGCTGGGATGAAACCCCGCCGCGAACCACAACAGATCGGCCGCCACGAGCCCAGGCCAGGCCCAGCGCAGACCGGCGTGCGACGGATGGCGTGCCCAGAGCCACAGTAGCGCGGCCGTAGCGAGCAGGAGCACGAGCTGGCGCGCTGTCCACGGGTTCTGGATGTCGAGTGCCTGCACTAGGCCGCGGGCAACCACAGCGGCCTCCGGCGGCACCCGATCGTGCCGTAGCGCCAGATACGCGCGCGTCACGGCGTCGAGGGCAGGCGGGCTTGCCAGCAGCGCCTGGCGCAGCCCGGTGATCGCCAGGGCCAGCACCAGCGCGCTGACGACGATGCCAGCACCCAGCCGCTGTGCGACAGGCTCGCGGGACCCTGCAGGTCTGCGGGCTAGCTCATGCAGAGTGAGGGCAGCTAGCCAGGCAGCGGCGAAGGTGAAGAGCAAAGCGAACCGGGCCGGGACGCGCAGCACGTTGAAGCCGGGCAGGGGCCAGAGCAGGGCGTAGAGCGGCAGCGGCAGGTAGCTGCCCAGCGCCAGTAGCACGCTGAGGAGCATAACTCCAGCGAGAAACCAGGCCAGCCGCGTCCGCACGATGAAGGGCCCGGCCAGGGCCAGCGCCAGCGGTGCGATACCCACGTAGAGGATCGCCTCCCACTGCGGCCAGAGCGTCCACCATGTACCCTCAAGCGTACGGAAGAAGTACGGCAAGGCCAGGGTGGCCAGGTTCGGCAACGGCAGTGCGTAGCTCGTGGCGAAGGCGAGGCTCACCCCATGGCCCCGTTCGGTCTGCGCCGAGAGCTCTGCGACCGGAAGCGTCTGCACCGCCGACAGAGCCGCGCCCAGCGTGAAGATACCCGCAAAGATAGCTGCGGCCCGCAGCGCCCGCTTCGCTAGGAGGTCGCTTGCCCAGGGCGCCTCCTCCGGCGGGTTGGCAGCGCGGTAGGCGAGGTACATCAGCAGCAGGAAAATCGTGAGCGCGACCGGCTGCACATGGAGGGCGAGCATCTGCAAACCGAGGCAGGTCCCGCCTGCGGCGATCCAGAACAGTGCCCGACGCGCCCGCGGCGCACGCAGTGCCAGCTCAACGCAGGCGAGCACCGCAGGCAGCAGCGCGGCGCCGTTCGCTAGGTTAATGTGGTGCGTCTGCGCGATGCCAAAGCTCCCGAAGGCAAAGGTGAGCGCGGCCACCAGTGCGGCCCACGGTGGCAGGCCCCAGAGGCGTCCGAAGGCGTACATGCTGAGGCCTGCCAGCGCGCTGCGGAGCAGTATGATGGCGATGAACGCTAGCGGGAAGGGGAAGAGCAGGAGCAGGAGCGCGTTGGTAGGAAAGAAGACGCCAGACTCGCCGTCGGCAAGCAGTGGAAAGCCACCGAGCAGATGCGGCGTCCAGAGCACTGCATCGTCGCCGCGGAAGAGCCGCGCGGCAGTCTTCATCACCGGGTAGTAAAACAGGTAGGTGTCATACTCGTGGTAGACCAGGCCCCACAGGAGGGCCGGGGCGTGAAACGCCCCTGCCGCGGCTACTAACGCGCCGAGGGCCAGGATATCCGCTGGCCACGTCCAGCTGGCGTGAGCGCGCGGATGCACCTGCGCGCGAGTCCCTGCCGCGTGCTTCAGAGAGGCAGCGAGAGGTAATAGCGGCGGCATATGCACTGAAGCGTGTGCCGATCCACCGGCTCCCTGCATCTGGACCTGCGGCAGCCGTTAGAGCGGCCGGTCGTACAGCGTCACATCCTCTCCGGCCACCGGGTCGTGCAGCACGATGCCGCGGTCACCGAACGAGGCGGTGATGACCGGCGGGCGGCCGGCGCTGAAGTGCTGGTGGTTCCGCTCCACCACCGCGCGCGCCGCGTGCACCACGGCCGTGGGCAGCCGCTGCGATGGCGCATCAGGATATGTCCCGGCCATCTCGGCCGCGCTGACACCCAGCAGCTTCCGGCGAAAGACCTTCTCCAGACATACTATCAGACTGTCCTTGCCGTAGCCCATCGAGACCAGCGAGCCATCGGGCCGGCGGATCTTCCGGAAGAAGTGCGTGTTCGATGTGCGTGAGCCCTTGTTCTCAATCCAGTACCGCAGGCCACGGTATTGCGAGTCAGATTCGATTTTGCCGTACGCCCCCACCACCTGGCTTTCCTGGTTCACCGGGCCTTCGAAATCCTTTGGTGTTATCCAGTTGTTTTCATAGATAATAGTCATGCCATTCGTATGCGTGACCATCACTTGGATAGCATCGTAGGCGTTCTTGCCGAACTCGCGTAGCAGCCGCTGCTTCTGGCCTACTGCGTAGAGCGACAGCGGCTTGAGCTGTAAGTAGTGCATGAAGAGATCGACCCAGTGAATGCCGACGTAGCTGAAGGGGTCCGACTGCTCGGCCCACTTAAACGTCGTGGTCGAGACCTCCAGCGGCTCCTCCAGCACGCCGCGGGCGTAGATCGGAGAGCCCAGCTCTCGGGCGAGCTCGGTGAATATCTTCAGGTGGTCGGGATCATAGCGCTTGTGCATGTCCACCCCGACCACGAGGTCCCGCTGCTGCGCCAACTCAATGATGCGGTCGGCCTCAGCGATATCGAGACACATAGGTTTCTCGGTCACGACGTGCACGCCGCGCTCCAGCGCTGCCAGGATCGGCGCAGTGTGCAGGTGATCGGGCGTCGCCACGACCAGCACATCGAGCTCGTAGTCGCGCAGGATATCGTTCCAGGGCGTCTCACCGGCATAGCCTCGCGGTCGCTTGCCGGTGGCCTGCTCGGTTTCGACCTCCGCGCGACGCGCGGATGCCTCCGAGCGCGTGCCCACCGCCAGCAGCTCAAAGCGCGCGTCCGCGTAGTGGCGGGCATAATCGTCCAGCCCGACGCGGTCAAGGTACGGCGCGATGCCGTTGCGCATCAGGTCCCACAGCGTGCCGATCACCACATCGGCGCCAAACATGCCGTAGCCGACGAGCGCCGCGCGAATCGTCTTCTCTGCCATTACTTCTGCTGCCCCCTCGCTTCTGGACGAGTCTTCTCCAGGCACTTCTCAACGAACCATTCGGCAACTGTTCAAGAACCTCAGGAACAGTTCGGTAACTCTTCTCGGTATCTGGCCAGATTGAACCTATCCTTGCTCACCTGCGTTCGATGCCCGGTAGACCACCTGGCCTGCCGCCACCGTCGCCTGTACCCTGACCTCCTGCCGCTCGGCGTCCCACTCGAACACCGTGATGTCCGCCGAGCGGCCGGGCGCCAGCGCGCCCCAGCGGCCAGCCAGGCCCAGGAGCCGCGCCGGGTTTACTGTTACCGTCTGGACAGCCTGAGCGAGCGTGATCCCGGCGAACTGTACCAGCTTGCCGATGCCCTCGTAGAGCTCCAGGGCCGAACCGGCCAGATACGGCGTGCCGGTGAGCTGGACGCGCCGCTGCGGCGTGAGCTCTACATCCAGGCCCATGAAGCTGTACCGGCCGGGCGGCAGGCCAGCCACCCACACAGCGTCGCTCACCAGGATACTCTTATCGAGGCCCTTGGCGCGTACCATGCACCTCACCACCGACGGTGGCAGGTGGTGTCCATCGACAATGAAGCTGGCCCACAGCGCATCGTTAGCGAGCTGCTCCCAGATGTAATTGGGATGCCGCGGTAGCATCGCGTGGGCGCCGTTGCCAAGGTGCGTGCAGGTGCGCGCTCCAGCGGCGACTGCCGCGTCGATGTCTTCCTTCGCGCCAGCGTGATGGCCCAATGCCACGATCACGCCGCTCTGGGCGAGCCGCTCGATGAAGGGGATCGCTCCAGGCAGCTCCGGCGCGAGCGTGACCATGCCGATCCGTCCACCTGCCGCCTCTTGAAGGCGCTGGAACTCATCCCAGTCTGGCGGGCGCACATGCTCGCGCGGGTGCGCGCCGCGCGGTCCATCCTCTGGCGAGATATACGGCCCTTCCAGATGGATCATCGCTACCGCGTGGCGCACCTGAGGATCGGCTTCGCACGCCTCAGCTACTGCACGCAAAGAGCGCACGAGCTGCTCGAACGGACCAGTGGTGATCGTGGGGCAGAAGAGCCCGACCCCCGCCCCCCACAGCGCGCGGGCCACTGCAGCGACATCCTCTGCGGTTGTCGCAGGCCCGTTCAGGTCGTGCCCTTTGAACCCGTTCACCTGGATGTCAATGAGCGCCGGCGCTAGCCAGACATCAGGCCCGCCGAGCTCGGCAGGCCCTTCCCCGGCCAGTTCGATCGCCGTGATCTCGCTGCCGGTCACGACGATGTCGGTGAGCGCGCCGTTCTGGTACTGTCTGCCGCGAATGCGCATCCTCATGAACCCACCCCCTCTCGTAAAAAGGGGTTGTTGTTGAACTCGTAAAAAGGGGTTGTTGCTGAAGGAGCACGAACCTACCCACTACCGCAGCCGGACCGTCCGCTCTTCCTCCGCGGAGACGTAGGCGGCGTAGATCGCCTCGACCGTGGCCCGGCCTAACGCGCCGTCTGAGACAGGCGCGCGGCCGGCGGCAATGCTGGCGACGAAGTCCTGCATCTCCTGGCGGTAGCCGCCGACCAGCTCCTCCTCAATAGGCGGGAAGCTCCAGCCAGCGTTCGAATGCAGCTTCTCTTGGAACGGCTCACCGGGGAACACCTCCGTCGACGGCGCGTAGACTTGCAGCATGGTTGAGTGCGTGAAGTTAATATTGATACGTGCCTTCGAGGTCAGGAGGTGCAACGAGTCCTCGACGCCGCCGAGCGCGACATCCGAGGCCAGGCACACTGCACGCGTGCCATCGGTGAAGGTCAGGATAGTGGCCGACCAGTTCTCTACATCTTCCCAATCGCTCACCAGGTACTTGGGCTCTTCACGCTGGAATGCCGGGATGCGATAGAGCCTCCCGACCTGGGCGGTGACAGCCGCGACCTCGATAGGTCGCCCCTCGCGTTGCACGCCTTCGAAACGCTTGAGGTGCAGTGCCGTGCCAATGGGATGTGAACCGAGTCGCAGCAACGCACCACCGCCTGCCTCAGCCCAGCGCTTGGCATAGTGTGCATGCGAGCCGCTGTGGCATTCGGCACAGCGGATCTCCAGGATGGTGCCGCCTGACTCCACGAGCAGCCGCTTCGCCTTCTGCACTGCCGGCGCATACACCAAGTTCTCGGCGTAACACACCTGCACGCCCGCCCGCGCCGCGGCGGCAAGAATGGCATCGGCACTGCGCAGCGCCTCCTCGAGCATCACGCGCTTCGGCGTCTCCCCCACGGGGTCTGCTGCGCCAGGCCCGCCGAAATAGCCGGTGAGCGGCTTCTCTACGATCACATGTTTGCCAGCTTCCGCTGCAGCAATCGCAAAGGGCGCGTGCAGGTTATTCGGCACGCACAGATCGATCACATCGATGTCGGGGCGCTCGAGCAGCCGCCGCACGTCATCGTAGGCATCTGGAATGCCATGGCGAGCGGCGAACTCCTGGGCGCGCTCGAGGCGGCGCGCTGCCACCGCCACCACCTCTGCCGGCGGTGCCACGCAGGCGCGCAGGCTGCGCACATGCGTTCCGGCAATGAAGCCCGCGCCGGCCAGGCCAACGCGTAGTCGCTCCCGTGCCATCTCCCGGACTCCTCTAGCTGTGGCCTCTGTTGTATACCTTTACGCCGGCCGCTGCAAGCCGATATACTGCGCGGGGTCGCTTTACTCTATTCAACCGCGGCACTGTGCGTCTGTCTATGCGGAGCAGGTCACCGTTGAGCCTTGTCTGAGGCAAGTACAGAAGTATGAGATGCGTCGTCACCGGCGCGGCCGGCTTTGTGGGGTCACATCTCTGCGAGCGCCTCGTGCGCGATGGGCACGAGGTAGTCGGGATCGACTGCTTTGTGCCCTATTATCCGCGTGAAGTCAAGGAGGCCAACCTGGCGTGGCTGCGCCGGCAGCCGAACTTTCGCTTCGAGGAGCTTGACCTGCGCACCGCCGATCTGGCCGGCCTGGTGCGCGATGCCGACGTCGTGTTCCATGAGGCGGCCATGGCCGGGCTGCTCAAGAGCTGGAGCGACTTCGACCTGTACCTGACCTGCAACGTGCAGGCCACGCAGCGGCTGGTCGAGGCCATGCGCCTGCACTCCAGGGCACGGCTTGTCTACGCCTCTACCTCGTCGATCTATGGCCGCGATGCGCGCGGGCCTGAAGAGAGCCTGCCGCGGCCAGTCTCGCCCTATGGTGTCACGAAGCTGGCCGCCGAGCACCTCTGCCAGGCGTACCATGAGAATTTCGGCCTGGATGTGGTGGTGCTGCGCTACTTCTCGATCTATGGTCCGCGGCAGCGTCCGGACATGGCCTACTCCATGTTCATCGACGCGTTGCTGCACGACCAACCGATCCCTATCACCGGTAGCCTGGAGCAGACGCGCGGCAACACCTATGTGCTAGATGTCGTCGAGGCCACGCTGTTAGCTTGGCAGAAGGCCCGGCCGGGCGACGTGTACAATATCGGCGGCGGCCAAGCGGTCTCGCTTCGGCGTGTGCTGGAGCTGCTTGAGGAGATCACAGGAAAGCGGCCGCTGCTCGAGCTGCGGCCTCCACGCCCCGGCGACCAGCTGCACACGTTGGCCGACACTCGCCGCGCCCGGGAGCAGCTTGGCTGGGTGCCCCGGACGCCGATTGAAGAGGGGCTGCGGGCGCAAGTCGCGTGGCAGCAGGCGAGAAGCAACGGCTGGCAACGGATCGCAGGAACGGATTGAACGGATTAGCCTGCTACGCATCGGGCCCGCGCCTCGTACTGGTGGCCTCCATGATTGCGGGAACGGATTGAACAGATTAGCCCGCAACTACTGGATGCGCCTGTTGCGAGCATCTGCTCGCAACACGTGAGAGGCCATCAGCAGATTGGTGGGAACGACTAGAGCCAATAACTCGCTACCTCGCAGGTGCGAAGCCGGCTTCACACCGGCTTTCGTGATGCACGTGTGCAACGCGTATGGATGGACACGCGCGACACGCGCAAAGGAGGTGTATGGGCTGGCATCGCATCGCCCCGAACGAAGAAACACGCGCAAAGGAGGTGTTCATGTCAATACGACACGATGGCCAAGCTGTGCACAAGATCGCGCCTGGTCTCGGTTCCATCTCGCGCCGGCAGCTGCTTCTGTGGTCACCTGGGCTCGCTGCCATCCTCCCCGGCTGCCGCCAGGCCACTCCACAGCCTCAGCCTGCCGCTGGCCCGCCGGTCGAGGTCACGTTCATGCGCCCAGCCGATCAGTTCCTCGCCGCTGCGTATGAGGCCCAAGCCGACCGCTTTAACCAGAAGCAGTCGCGCCTGCGCGCTCGCTTCGATCCCAGCGCCGGCAACGACTACGGCGGTTGGCTCACCAAGCTCACCAGCATGCTGGCCACGGACACCGCCCCCGACTGCTTCCTGGTCCAGCAATTCGACCTCCCGTCGCTCGCTGCCGGCGGGAGCCTGCTCGATCTCACGCCGCTCCTGGCCCGCGACGCGCGCGAGGTAAATCCCTCTGACTTCTTCCCCTCACACCTTGAAGGCGGCAAGTGGCGGGACCGCCAGGTCGCGCTCACTCCCGACGGCTGCGCCATCCTGGAGTACTACAACCTGACCCTCTTCCAGGAGGCCGGGCTGCAGCCGCCGCAGGCTGCCTGGACCTGGAACGACTATCTCGAAGCTGCTCGCCGGCTGACCAAACGAGATGCCGGCGGCCAGATCATCCAGGCCGGCATCGGCACGCTGCCGACCGGCAACCAGCTCCTGCCCTGGCTCTGGAGCAACGGCGCCGACCTCTTCAGCCCGGACTTCCGCGAGGTGCGCATCGGCGATCGTGCCGCGGTTGAGGCCCTGCAGTTCGCGGTCGATCTCGTGCAGACCTATGGAGTCACCACGGGCAGCCCGGGCGTTGCCCTGGGTCAAGACCCGATCCGCGAGGGCAGGGTGGCTATGTGGCGGGCGAACCGCGGCTTCTTCGGCTCCATCCAGCAGGTCACCGCATTCAAGTTCAACGTCGTCCCGGTGCCGCGGGCTCCGCGCACTGGCATGTCTGTCACGGTAACTACGCCAGGGCATATCGCCATCGCGGCGACCAACAAGCGTCCGGACGCGGCCTGGGAGTGGCTGAAGTTCCTGACCAGCACTGAAGCGCTGATCATCCGCTCCGAGATGGCCGGCGGCTGCCCCTCACGCAAGTCTGCCACCGAGCACCCTTCGTACAAGGACTACACCATTCCGGCCCTGGCAAGTACCGACGCCAATAGGACATTCGCCGAGGTGCTCCAGGATCCGCGCACTGCCCGGTTTGTGCCGAAGTACATTGCCATCAATGACGCGATCAATATTACCAGCCGGCATGTGACCGCGGCGACCCGTGGGGAGGTCTCGGTGACGGCAGCGATCGAGGCAGCGCGCCAGGAGCTTGAGGCGCTGCTGCGCCAGAAGCCGCAGCCATGAGCATGCGCGTAGAAGATTGTGGCATACCGCGGCACATATCCAGCATACAGCATCATTACAGGTGAGACAGAATATGGCGCGGGTAAACATCGTGACCATCGTGAGCGATACGTTGCGCTATGACCATGTCGGCGCGAACCAGCGCGCTGGGGCGTGGACGCCGCCCCCGACAGCGTACGGCACGGCACAGGCGGCTCCAGGCCAGAGCTGGAGCCGCACGCCGAACCTGGATCGCTTTGCCGAACGAGCAGTGGTATTCGACCAGGCCTGGTGCGGCTCGTTCCCCACCATTCCCGCGCGCACCGATCTCTTCACCGGGCGCTATACCTTTGTCACGCGCGGCTGGACCCCCTTGCCAGCAGATGAGCTCACCCTGCCGCAGCTCCTGCGCCGCCACGGCTACGTGACCCAGCTCATTGCCGACACCGCCCATCTCTTTCGTGCCGATTTCCAGCGGGTGTTCGACGCCTGGGACTGGCAGCGCGGCCAGGAGGGCGACCGTGTGCGCCTCCAGCGTGAGCCGGTGCGCTTCCCCTGCGATCCGCGCAAGCTGCGCGCCGATCGGGGCACGCCCCTTTGCGAGCAGCAGCTGCGCAATCAGGCGGTGTACCGCCACGAGCGTGACTGGTCGGTAGCGCGCACAATCGAGTCCGCCTGCGACTGGCTCGAAGAGCACCGCCGGGACAGTCCCTTCTACCTGCATGTTGACCTCTTCGACCCCCACGAAGCCTGGCTGGCGCCACAGTGGTACGCGGAGATGTACGATCCCGACTACCAGGGCGAGGAGGTCATCGCTCCTGACTACGCTCCGTGCGACTACATGACGCTCCGCGAGCTCCAGCATGCCCGCGCGCTCTACGCTGCCGAGGTCACGCTGGTGGACCGCTGGGTCGGCAGGTTGCTCGACAAGCTCGACGACCTGGGGCTAGACCGCAATACCGCCGTGTTCCTCTTCTCCGACCATGGCTTCTACATCGGTGAGCACGGCCTGGCAGGGAAGCACGGTATCAAGCCGTACCATACCTGGCCCTTTTATCCAGAGGTGGCCCGTATCGTGTGCATGGCTGCCGTGCCGGAGATGGCATCTGGCCGCCGCTGCTCGGTGCCGGTGCAGCTCGTTGATGTGGTGCCGACGGTGCTGGAGCTTGCCAGAGTGGCTGCGCCGGCGGATACTCCGCTGCACGGGCAGTCGCTCGTCCCGTTGCTGGAGCGGCCTGAGGCGGTAGCGGGGCTGGCCCGGTCCATCGCGGTCACTTCCGGGGCGCTGCCAGTGCACCCGGACGAGCCGGTACACAGCGGCACCACCGACGGCCGCTGGCTCCTGATCGAGGCTGGGCCATCGCGCCGCGCCGCCCTCTTCAACCTTGCGAGCGACCCGAGCCAGGAGGACGACGTGCTGGACACCCACCGGGACGAAGCAGAGCGCTTGCATCAGGCGTATCTCGCGCTCTTGGAGCGGGCTGGAACAGCGCCGGAGAAGCTTGCGCTGCGTCGCGAGCTGGTCACCTCGAACCTGCTCAAGCCAGCCACTGCGATCGTCCCTCCAGAACGCTCATCTGGGCGGCCCTGAGGACTGCCCCGGCAAGGTATACTCAGGGGGGAGCGAGCGAAGAGCGTCCGATGCGAGACTGGTTCGAGGCCTACATCGAGCGCGTGCGCCAGCAGTTCGAGCTGGCGGCGCAATCCCCTGAGTGGCAGCGGCTCTCTGCCGAGTTCCAGGCCATGCTGCGCACGGGCTTGATCCTGCTCGTGCTGCTGCTGATCGGCATGGGCTTGCTGGCGCTGCGGGCATGGCTGCGCCCCGATGTGGTCCGGCCGCATACTGCTGAGCCCGGTGCGAACGGCCACCTCCACACCCTTCGGCGCGCCGCTGCCTCCAACACCACCGTGGACAATGTGCTGACAGGAGCGTTCCTCCTGCTGGGCATCATCGCCCTGCTGGTCATCCTGGGACAGACCGCTGGCTTCCTCATGCGGCGGTAAGTAGTCGGGGCACGGCGATGCGAGCGTCTGCGGCTCACTCCCTCAAGCGAGGGTCGAAGGCGTCGCGCAGGCCGTCGGCCAGCATGTAGACACAGAGGACCAGGAAGCCGACGGCAAGGCCGGGGAAGACAACCAGGTGCGGGGCCTTGAAGGCGTAGTTCAGGGCATTGTGGAGCATGTTCCCCCAGCTCGGCAGCGGCGGCCGGATGCCCAGGCCGAGGAAGCTGAGCCCTGTCTCGGCCAGGATGCCGGCTACCACGTCGAACCCGGCCAGAACGATCATCAGCGACACGATGTTCGGCATGATGTGCCGGACCATGATGCGTGTGTGCGAGGCGCCCAGCGCCTGAGCTGCCAGCACGTAGTCCATCCGTTTAACCTGCATGGTCAATCCGCGCGCCTGCCGGGCGTTGCCCATCCAGTTGAAGGCGCCGATGATCAGCGCCAGCGAGAGCGGCGTCGGCGGGATCCAGGCAGCGACAAGGATGAGGACGAACAGTGTGGGGGTCGTGACCATGATCTGCACGACCCAGTTGAAGATATCGTCGATAAGGCCTCCGTAGTAGCCGGCTATCAGGCCCAGCGGTACCCCGATGGCCAGGATGACCAGCGCCACGCTGAAGCCCATCATGATGGAGATCTGGCCCCCATAGAGCAACCGGATGAAGTAGTCGCGCCCGTACTCGTCGGTGCCGAACCAGTGCTTCGCATTCGGGCGCTGGTAGTTATTGAGGAGATCCATGGCGTCCCGGTCGAGGCCACGGACTTGGGCAATCAGCGGCGCGGAGAACGAGAGGATCAGAATCAGCGCCAGGCCGGCGAGGGCGAGCATGGCAATGCGGTTGCGCCACAGCCTCCTGAGCGACGAGCGCCAGAACCCTTCAGCCGGGCGTGGCATGGCCGGGGCAACTGCCAGTTGCGGCCACCGGAGCGCCTCACGGGTTGCGGCAGGCCTCGCAGGGGTGGGGACAGGCTGGGACTGCAACGGATGCGCCGTATCAGCCATCGCTGGCCTCACTTCCACAGCCACTGGTGCGGCCGTACCCCACGTTCAGTCGTACCGTACGCGCGGGTCTAGCCAGGCATACCCGATATCCACGATGATGTAGCCAATGAGGATCAGCGTGGCACCGATCATCGTGGCGGCCAGGATCACCGGGAAGTCGCGCTTGAGCGCGGCTTCGAGCACCATCCGCCCGATGCCAGGCCACGAGAAAACTGTCTCGAAGAACGCCGCACCACCGATCAGGCCGGCCAGCAGGCCACCGAAGCCCGTCCATACGGGCAGGAAAGCGTTGCGGAGCACATGGCGCCACATCACTATCCGCTCGCTCAGTCCCTTCGCGTATGCCGTACGTACATAGTCCTGCCGCAACACCTCCAGCGTCTGCGAGCGCATGATACGCAAGTAGCCAATGCTCCCGTCGATACCGGCCACCAGTGCCGGCAAGGCCAGGTGGTGCAGGCGGTCAAGCACGTCCCACTCTTTACCGATGGTATAGACCCCGCCGTGGGGGAACCAGCGGAGTTGCCCGGCAAAGATGATGATACAGACTAGGCCGATCCACCAGGATGGCAAGGACGTCACGAACACCGCAACGACGCGCAGGACGTTGTCAATGGGAGAGTTGCGGTGGAGCGCAGAGAAGATGCCAAGCGGCACACCGACCAACAGGCTCACCAGGAACGCGGACACCGTCAGCGTGAGCGTGTTCGGTAAGCGCTCGAGGATCATCTCCATGACCGGGCGCTTCGTGAAGTACGAGCGCCCGAAGTCCCCGTGAAGCACGTTCCAGACCCAGCGAGCGTACTGCACCGGTAGCGGCTGGTCCAACCCGTACTTGGTCTCGAGCCGGCGGATGTCCTCTTCCGTTGCCTCCGGGTTCAGCGCGAGCTCCGCGCGAAACGGGCTGTTCGGCGTGATGCGATAGAGCGTGAAGGCGATCACACTGATGAGAAAGAGCAGCGGAACTGCCTGGAGCATGCGGCGAAGGACATAGCGTCGCACGACGCCCTCCTCCCGGTGGCGGCCGAGCTCGGGGACTCCCGGCCGGGAGTCCCCGAGCTATGCATCACTTTCCTGTCTTCGAATACCACTCCCACATGCGGTATCCGTAGCCGAGCCGCGTCAGCTTGTTCGGCACGATGCGGTTGTGCAGCGCGCTGAGGCTCTCGTTCTCCCACAAGAAGATATAGGGCAGCTCCGGGGCGATGATGCGCTGGATCTCAGCGTAGATCTTCTGGCGATCTTCCTGCCGACAGCCCGGCACTGTAGCCGCCTTGGGGAACAGCTCATCGACCCGCGGATTGGAGTAGCCGGTGTAGTTCTGCGCTTTGCCAGTCGTCCACAGGTTGAGCGACCCATGCGGCTCCAGGCCGGAACTCCAGCCGAGGACATACAGTTCCATATCGTAGCGCCTGGTCACACGCTCGAGGTAGGCGTTCCACTCCTCGGAGATCACCTCAAGCTCGACCCCGATCGCCTTGGCGTACTGCTGGGCGATCGTGGCGATCTGCTCGCGCTCCTTGTTGCCGGCATTGTAGAAGATGCGCATCTTCAGCGGCCGGCCATCTTTCATGCGCGTCCCGGCGGGATTCCCCGGCGGCACGCGCCAGCCAGCCTCGTCAAGCAGGCGCTTGGCCTTCTCCGGGTCGTACGTTACCTTGGGCACATCGTCGGTGTACGCCCACGATGCTGCGGCGAAGATCGAGTTGATCGGACGGGCATGGCCGAGCCGGATGCGCTGGATCAGGGTCTGCCGGTCGATCGCATGGGCCAGCGCCTGCCGGACGCGCAGGTCCTTCAGGATCTCGTTGCGCAGGTTGAAGCCAATATACGTCCAGCTCGCGCTCGCCGGGTAGTAATTGATCGTATTGACGTGCGAGAGGCGCCTGGCCTCATCCCAGTCCTCGGCCCGCAGGCCAGCCTGATCCACCTCCCCGGCCTTCAGCATGGAGAACTCGACCGTCTGGTCAGCGACGATCCTCGTCACCACGCGATCCAGATAGGGCCGGCCGAGGTAGAACTTCTCGTTGGCAACGAAGACCGCGTGGCTGTCCTTCACCCACTCCTGGAGCAGCCATGGCCCAGAGCCAACCGTAGGCTTCTGGTTGAAGGGGTTATCGTTGATGTCCAGGTTCTCAAAGACATGCTTTGGGATAGGATTGAGATTGGCATAGTCGATCGCCGGGCAGAACGGTTCCTTTAACCGGAAGATAAGGGTGCGGTCGTCCGGCGCATCCAGGCTTGCAAAGTTGCTGAAGAGGCTGCGGTAGGGATACTCCACCTTGGGATCCATCATCTTGTCCCAGGTGAACTTGTAGTCGGCTGCGGTGATCGGCCTGCCGTCGCTCCAGAAGATGTTGCTCTTCAGCTTGAAGGTCAGGGTGAGGCCGTCGGGGGAGATCTGGAAGCTCTCCGCCGTGCCGTACTTCGTATCCAGGGCGAGTGTCTCTGGGTCGCGGCGTAGTAGCGGCGCGTTGTAATGGCGCTCGATGTAGGCACTGGAGGCCGTGTCAGAGCTCAGCAGCGGCTGCATAGTCTTGGCATCGGCGAAGGAGGCTACGGTCAGCGTTCCGCCGCGTACTGGCGTACCCGTCTCCGCTGGCTGCTGGCCTGCGCTGGGCGCGCCGCGCGGCTGGGGTACGCAGGCCACCGCCACAGCGCTCATTGCTGTTCCGGCAACGGCGCCCAGGCACAGGCGCCGGGTCAACCGCAGGCCAGTCACACTCCTCTCATCGTGTTGCATGGCGAGCACCTGCCTTCCTGGAAGTCGCGGCGCGCAGATCGCGCCGCGATGCATCGAGAACCGACGATCGCCTGTCCATGATGATATAAACGTGACAGAGACTGCAAAGGAGAGACCCGGGACTGCAAGCTTGCTGCCTCACAACATAACACAACGGAGCCGCTACGGACAATCCCGGTTTTGGGCGTCTCACCGACGTGCGCTGCGGCGGACAAGCCCGGCGAGCCAGCCACTGCTGAAGCCGAACAGCGCGCCCAGGATCAGGTTCATGAGCACGAGGCTGGTCAGCTCAACGGCCGTCGCCCCGGGCTCCTGGGGAAGCCGCGCACTCTGGAAGAGTAGCAGGTGGATGCTGTTGAGTAAACCAGCAACCGCGCCGGCAAGGGCACCGGCACCGAGCCCGGCGCGACTGCTGGGGGACAGGATGGCAAACGCCGCCAGGCCCGCGGGAGGCTCGGCGTCGGCGGTGTACGCCATGCTACCAGCGCGGAAGCCGGCAAACTGAATGAGGAAGATTGTCGCCAGCAGGTCCAGCAGCGCGATGGCCGCGGCCGGCCCGGTGTCTACCCCGGCGCTCTGCATCTGATACGCAGCGACCAGGTCCACCGCGGCGATAGCAACGCCGGCGATGATGCCCTCCCGCAAGGCTGCACGCAGAGGCGGCTGCGGCTGCTGCGGAGCGCGCTGCGATGGCGACGCACGCGGCGGCGGTTTCAGCTGTGCCATAGCTTGCCCGTGCTCCTCGCTTCACCCGGTTAGCAGGCAGGGGCACGGCGATGCCGCCGTGCCCCTGCCCCACTGCCTCCCCTTACGAGGATGGGGCTGGATGGCCGCGCCCTCACCGCTCGGTCAGGGCCCGAATGATCTCGCGGCAGAAGGCAGGAAGGTCTGCCGGCACACGCGAGGTGATGATGTTGCCATCGCGCACGACCTCGCGGTCAACCCACTCGGCCCCGGCGTGGCGCAGATCGTCGCGGATGGCGCGGACAGAGGTCACGGTCCGTCCCTGCACGATCTCGGCAGAGGCGAGCATCCAGCCGGCATGGCAGATGGCCGCCACGATCTTGCCCTGCTCATGCGCCTGGCGGACCAGGTTAACCATGGCGTCGTACCGCCGCATGCGGTCGGGCGCCCAGCCACCCGGAATGATGATGGCGTCAAACTGCCCGGCCTGCACCTGGTCCGCGGTCGTGTCCACGGTAATCGCCAGGCCATGCTTGCCCACATAGGTCGGGCTGGACCCGCTGCCGACGACCGTTACTTCCGCTCCGGCCTCGCGCATGCGCAGGAGCGGGTAATGCAGCTCCAAGTCCTCGTACTCCGCCTCGGCTAGCACAGCGATGCGCTTGCCGTCAAGCTCTGCCATACGTCACCTCCTGGAAAAGCCGGCTTGCTCTTCAAGCCAGGCATATCTCGTCCTCGCTGCCGTACGCTTGATTTGGCGTATATGGCAGGTCGCACTACTTTACTCTATCACCACCTCGGGTGGGTTGATGAAATCCTGGTAGCGAGCGGCCACCTGGCCGGTAGAAGCGTCACCACGGTGGACGTAGAGCCGGTAGGAGAACGTGCGCTGCTCTCCGGCTGGGACCGTCCAGTCGCCGCGCTCACCTCGCCCCGGGCGGTAATACGACAGGCCGAAGGGATTAGCGGTCATCAAGCCGTAGTCGCGCACGTGCCAGTAGGTCGGGTGCAACGGGTTGTCCGGGTGGTCCATGATCGTAATGCCTACCCAGCGGCCTTTGACTGGGCCGGAGTAGTCGCACCAGTGGGCACGCTTCCCCCACGTCTCTTTTTCGCCGATTGAGCCCACTGCGTTTTCGATCTGCCCATCGCCGCGAGCATCCATCGAGGTGGCCACGCGCACAGACAGGAGGCCGCCCTCCTTGGTGTCCCCGAAGGTGACTGCGCCGTAGCTGGCCCGATAGGTGCTCTGCAGGTCGATGATCCGGACGTCGTCGGGCAGCCCGTAGATAACCCAGCGGCGCTCCTCCTGCATGACCGGCTCACCGGTGCTGGTCACCCAGTCGTTCACCTCGGCGATCTCACCGAGGACCGGGCCGCCGGTGACTGCCAGGAAGCTGCGGTGTACGATGCGGCCGTGGCCCGGCCCTTCGCTCCAGTCATCGACGCCGTTGACATCGCCATGGGCGACCCACACTGAGCGGTGGTGCGGGTGGTCCTTCCGTTCGCCCGGCAGGTCCACCATCGGGAAGCCCCTCGTGACGGGCTCACCATCCGGACCAATCAGCGGATGGAGGAACGCCCGCGCCAGGTCTGGACCGTAATGGTACGAGGTAACCAGGCGTCCACCGATCTCAACATCGAGCACACTGCCTGGACGCTCTCGCACGGCTACGTTGTATGAAGCAGCAGGGGGCTGTTCACCGACCAGTACACGCAACCGCAGCTCGCGCCCGCGCTCAAGGCGCTGGACGATCCAAGCGAGCTCAACACCGCCGGCCGTGGAGCGTGTCTGGCACAGAACCGGCTCACCGGTGTCTGCGTTCTGTAAAGTGACCGGCGTGCCCGGCGGGATGTCGAGACGGGCGAAGAGCGGGCAAGATAGACGGTCGTGCCGTCCGGCGCGGACGACGAACATCGTGGGCGCAGGCATGGGTAGCGCGTTCCCCTCCATGTTCTGGTCTAAATATTCCCGGCTCACCAGCACGGGTACACTAGTTCGGGTGATGCCCTCGCAGTATCGCGCAAGTGCTAGGAAGTTTCACGCCTGGCTCGGCCCGCAGTGCGCGCCCCTGGTAGGATGGGCGCGCAGGCACTGCTCCCGGCACGCGCACCTATCTTTTGGGAGCTGCCGGCGTTGTTTAAAGTGAAACGCCCGGTGGAAAACGAGCACGCTGAGGTACCGGCCGACGCCCTGGCTGCGGCGCCGCTTTCACCGCCTGCTGACGACGAGCGGGAGCTGGTGGCGCGGGCGCAGGCCGGGAACGCCGCGGCGTTCGGCGAGCTGTACGAGCGCTACGTCGATCGCCTTTACAGCTATGTGGCGTTCAAACTGGGCGATCGCACCGAGGCCGAGGACGTGACCGAGCAGGTCTTCCTCAAGGCGCTCGAGTCGATCGGCAGCTTCCGCTGGCAGGGCGTGCCTTTCTCCGCCTGGCTGTTTCGCATCGCCCACAACCAGATCGTGGACTGCCTACGCCGGCGCTCCCGGCGGCCGCAGGCGCCGCTGGACGTACGCCTGCGGGACGAGACGCCTGTGGCCGATCCCGAGGAGCAGTTTGACCGGCTGGCCGAGCGTGAGGAGCTGCTTGCAGCCCTGGCGAAGCTGACGGAGCTTCAGCGACGGGTGATCGAGCTCAGGTTCGCGGCGGAATTGCCGAATGCCGAAGTGGCGCGGATACTAGGGAGGACCGAGGGCGCAGTGAAGGCGCTCCAGCATGCGGCCATCGAGGCGCTGCAACGCCACCTGCGCCCGAAGACGCGGCGATGAGAGGCGTGGTGGACCGGCAGACCGAGAGTGAGCTGGCCGAGGCGCTCGACCAGTGCATCGAGATGCTGCGCCGGGGGGCAACGGTGGAGGACTGCTTGCGTCAGTTCCCATCGTTGCGGGAGCAGCTTGCGCCGTTGCTGGCAGTGGCTGAGGAGGTGTGGCGAGCGGCGCGCCTGCGGCCGTCGGAGGAATTCCGGCGCGCGGCGAAGGCACGCCTGCTCGCGGCAGCGGTGCAGTGGCAGGCGGCCCCGGCGCATGGCCAGGCCACGTGGTGGCGGTCGTGGACCCTGCGCATCGCCGCGGCCGCGGCCGCGCTCACGCTGGTAGCGATGCCGGCGATCGGCGCCTCTGCGGAGAGTCTGCCGGGCTCGCCGCTCTTCTCGGTGAAACGTGCCGTTGAGGAGGCACGCCTGCTGCTGTCTCCCGGCCCGGACGCACAGACGCAGGTGCGCCTCGACATTGCGCGCGAGCGCCTGCGTGAGCTGGAGAAGCTCCGCGCGCGGGGACAGGAGAGCGACGAGGCAGTGCAGGGGCTGGCGCTGGCGCTCGGCCGGCTGGAAGAGCATCTGCGCGCTCGCAGCGATGACCAGCCGCTCCCGCCGGGCCTGGTGAGCCAGATCGAGGAACTAAGCGAGCGGCTGGGTATCCAGGGAGAGATCGAGCCAGTTCGGCCACAGCAACCTCGCGGGCAGGCGGTGCGGCAGCTTGCGGCCCGGGCGCGGGAGCTGCGGGCGCTTGCCCGCAGCCGCCAGCAGCCCCCCGCCGTAGAGGCCAGCGAGCGCGACAACCAGGGGCGCGGCCGCCGTGGCGACGGGCAGGAAGCACCTGCCGCTGCAGCCACGGCAACGCCCCGGCCAGCACCGACCGCTACCGTCACTGCATCCGGCGTGACTGAGCATGGACAGTCCGGCCGGCGTGAGGGCAGCGACCAGGGGCGCGGACAGCAGGAAGAGCGGCCGGCGAGTGAGGAGGGCAGGCCGGCTGAGGAGCCGCGCGACCGGGGCGGTCGTCCCGACGAGCCGCCCCGCGGCCAGCCAGACCAGCGCGGCCCGGCGCGGGAGCCGCCCGGCCGGGGTGAAGGACGGGGCGAGCGCGACGAGCAGCCTGACGACGCCCAGCCCGCGCCTGCCGTACCTGCGCGCGAAGATCGCAACCAGGCGCCTGCGCCTGGCGTGGTGACATCCGGCCCGGGGCGGGGATCGGAACCCCCGCAGGACAGTCCTCCGTCGGGGCGGGGTCGGGACCAGAGCGTGGAGGCGAGAGATGAGCCGCCCGGGCACTCGGGCGGCACTGGCGTGTCACGGCGTGGCCGCGAGGAGCTGCCCGCCGCGCCAGCCGGGCCGGCAGAGCAGCGTAACGGCGGGCGCGAACACGATCAGGGGCAGCGCGGGCGGGGCGGAGAGCGACGCTGACCCCAGCTCCGCGGCACTGCTCAGGCGGCCAAGCGGCACCGCCATGGCACACAGACCGTGCGATCGTTACCCGCGGTTCGCCGAGGCGCGCACCCGCGCGTAGCACTCGCTACAGTAGACCGGCTTGTCCAGCCGCGGCTCGAAGGGCACCTCAGTCTGTACGCCGCACGCGGCGCAGATCACCGGGTACATGGTGCGCCCGCTGCGCGAGACCGTCACCGGCCGGTCGGTCAGCCATTGCGGGTTGGTCTGGGCGCGCTGGCTCTTGCGTAAGGCCCGGCACGCCGGACACCGCTTCGGGTCGTGGGTGAAGCCCTTCTCAGCGTAAAACTGCTGCTCCCGCGCTGTGAACACAAACTGGGTGCCGCACTCCACGCATTGCAGCGTTCGATCCACGAAGCTCACGCCAGGACCTCCGTGCCCCTCCGCCGCGCTGAGCGCGAAGGGCGATTTCCACTACTATTTGCTCACCCGCATCACTACCCGGGTGAAACGAGCACACGCCGGTGATCAGCAGACGCACGGGCGTTCCGGCAGCACGCGCGGAGCAAGGCTGTTTCGAGGTGTGCAGCACCCTGTGTTCCAACCGTGGCTCTGAACTCCAGAGCAGGGGGTGGGCGCGTCAGCCAGAGCTACGAGCCGGATGCCGGCGTCGCTTGCCGGCTACGCAGTATAGCCCAAGTTCTTGAAGCGCGCAATATGGTATGTTGACGTTGCGACTGGTACGTT
The DNA here is from genome assembly GCA_042408875.1 of Chloroflexota bacterium. Classification (GTDB taxonomy): domain Bacteria; phylum Chloroflexota; class UBA11872; order JBHOQS01; family JBHOQS01; genus JBHOQS01. The sequence continues at coordinate 430,936 of JBHOQS010000023.1, forward strand.
GACACTGTGATCGGAGCAGGGCTTCTGCATCGCGTCCCTGTTGTAGGTCGCTCTCAACGCTTCCCCAAACTCGCGCCAGATAGCGCACGGAAAGTGAGGAAAAATGACGTCTGTATGTGAGACAGACTACGAAACAGACTACGAAGGAGAGGAATACTTTGACATCTGTGATACCCGCGGCCGCCCGACCGGTCTACGCAAGCCCCGCTGGATGGTGCACCGCGACGGAGATTGGCACTGCTGCCTGCACTGCTGGCTGGCGTACCGCCACCCTCGCCACGGACCGGTCCTGCTGTTTCAGCGACGCGCAGCGGGCAAGGATACCTGGCCCGGCCGGCTCGACACCACGGTCGCCGGGCACCTGCGCGCAGGAGAACGCCTGGCTGAAGCCATGCGTGAAGTGAGCGAGGAGATCGGGCTCACGCTCTCGCTCGGCCAGGTCGAGTATCTAGGGCTACGCATTAACGTCGATGACCTGGCTCCTGGCCTGCGCGATCGAGAGTTCCAGCACGTCTATCTGTACCGGCTGCCTGAGCAGCTCCCTACGTTCACACTTCAAGCGGAGGAGGTGGAGGCGCTCCTTGCCGTGCCGGCGCCGAAGCTTCGGCAGCTCTATGCCGGCGCTCGCACCTCGCTTACCGCTGAGGTGATCGCAGCGGCCCCGGGCGCCCGCGACGGTGCCCCGGGGGCCGAACGCACGGTCACGCTCGACGATTTCGTCCCGTGCGTTGACCGGTACTTCTTCCGCGCAGCGCTGGCGATTGAGCTAGCCTTGCGCGGCGAGCCGTACGTGACAGTCTAGGCAGGCGTGGCTACGCCTCAGCGATGGTGAGGCGCAGGCCATCGTAGGCAGGCTGCATCCCGTGCGGCGCCAGGAGCCGGGTGAGTTCGTCGTGTGGAGGCGTGCCGTTGTGTGAGAAGTGGTGCGCCAGCGCCGGCGCATCCGGCCGGACCAGGCCGCGCCGCGTGAGCTCAACGTAGTGCTCTACACACTCGGCGAGGTTCATATGTCCCCCCGGCTGCGTCAGCGATGGAAGCACGCCGCGCGTGGCTTCCAGCACCACCGCCCCAAGCTGCACGCCAGCCCGGCCCAAGGTATCCAGCGCATCCCAGGTTTCAGGCCAGAACGGCCCTGTATCAGTCCCATACAGCAACGCCGCCGCGCCCTTCCGAATAACATAAATCACCGGCTCGATGGACATGTCGTGCCGGGCCCGTAGCGCCGTCACCGTATACGGCCCGGCCTGGAAGGTTTGGAAGGTTGTGACCAGGTGCACGCTCACCTTCAGCCGCTCCAGACGCTCGGCCTGCCTGCCGATGCGCTCGAGCGAAGGCGCGGTGCCGTAGATTTCCAGGTGGTCGAGCTCCGAGCCGGCGAAGCCGGGCGCGCGGTAGGCCAGGTTGGGAAGATAGAGGTGGTCGTCATGAGCGTGCGTCTGGAGCAGGTAGCGCACACGGTCAAGGCGCAGACCGTAGGCGTGCGCGGCAGCCAGCAGATCGGGGCCGCAGTCGATGAGCAGCACGCCGTCGATGAGCGCAGCGCTACGCCGGCGCAGGTTGCGCCCGCCGAGTTCCCGCGCTGCCTCGCAGTTGGCGCAGCGGCAGAAGATTGCTGGGTACCCCTCCGCTGCGGCAGTGCCAAGAAACAGGATGTCCATGTGCCCCTCCAAAAGCTCGATGACCTCTCAGCAAAGCAACGCTCGATCGGACCCCTGACGCGGTCCCCCGAGCAGCTCCGGGCGTGGTATGATGCCTGCGAACTCCGGCGCCGCGCGGGTCTGAGCAGGCGGCATTGTACCGCGCGCGGCTGCGAGCCGCTGGAGGTGTGCGTTCTCCGCAGCTCTCCTGCTGCCTGGGAGGTGCAGCATGCGCCACCCATACAGGCCGGCTGCGCCAGCCGGCTGGTCGCTGCGCTCAGGCGCCCGGCCGCGCACCCGCTCCTTGCGCGCGCGGGCGGGCCTGCTGTTCCTGGTCGCGCTGGTGCTTGCCGCACTCTGGCACGCGACCTGGCTGCCGTGGGTGGCGCAGTGGCTCGCTCCGGCACAGGCTCCCCAGCCCGCCGACGTTGTTGTGCTTACCTATTCCTCGGCTGCCCGCAGCGGCATGGACGCGGCGTTTGACTTCCTTCAGCGCGGCTATGCCGGGAGCGTGCTCGTCTCGGACTTCGAGATCGACATTCCGAGCATTGAGGAGACCCATATCGCTGACCTCATCGAGCGGCACCTGGCGCAGCGTGGTGTCCCGGCAGAACGCATCGTGCGCGTGCCCGAGCCGGCGCGCAACGAGCGGCACGAGGCCCTTCAGGTCGTGGCGGCGTTTCGTGAGCACAGCTGGCGCAGCGGGATTGTGCTGGCGAAGCCGTGGCGGATGCGCCGAACTATGCTTGCCCTCCAGGCGGCCGCTCGCGGCAGCGGTATCTCCTTCATCGCTGTGCCCATCGAGGATCGCACCTATCAACCAGACCGGTGGTGGCGGACCCGCGAGGGGGTCTCGAACGTCCTGAACGAGTATCTGCGCCTGCTGTTCTATGTCGCTCGTCGCTGGATCTGAGCCCGGCTGCCACCTTCAATCTGATACCTCTACCCTGGTACCTCCTACCCAGGCAACCTCTATCCTGGCATAGGAAGGCGGTAGACGACGACTTCTCCGCCGCCAGCAGGCTTCTGCACGCGCGCAACTACCGTTGCATCCGGCCAGTTGCGCTCGATCGCCTCAGGCTCCTCCCGCCCGCTGTTCACGAACAGGTAGATCGGCACCCCGTGTGTATACCACCTGGCGAGGCTGGCTCTAGTGCCCTGGCGGATATCCCACTCGACGTAATGCTTGATCGTCGGCGAGTCCAGAAAACGCAGGAAGATGTAGTCATACGTCTCACTGTGCGAGGGCCTGGTCAGCACGAAGACCAGCCGGCCACCAGCGTCACGCTCCAGGGCATTCGCGGCCTCGCGAAAGCCCCAGCCGGCCGAGGGGCCAGTGAGATACTGCCAGCGATCGTGCGCGGCTAGAGCGGCCTGCGTTGGAGCGATGACCAGCAACAGCGACTGCCAGGCCAGCGGGACGAGCAGGACTGTCGCCACCCCCACGAGGAGCACTTCGACGCGGCGGGCTCGAAGCTGGGCGTGCTGCCTTGCCAGTACCGCCACGCGGTGCACGAACGAGCCCCACAGCACGGCGACGAAGGGAAGGCCACCGAGGAAGTAGCGCGAGTAGATCTCCCAGCCAACGAACACGACCGGAAACACAATCGCCGCGGTGCAGCCGAGCAGATAAAGGTCACTGCAGCGGCGCGTCAGCAAGGGGAGCAGCAGGAGTCCCACGAGCAGGACAAACCAGAGGCCGGGGAAATAGGCTCGCATGTAGGTGTGCAGCACATCGGCGTTCTCGCGCCATGCCGCGGCGAGCGCAGGCAGGGGCTGGCCCAGATCGATCGTATGCAGGGCGGTCTGGAAGCGGTAGCGCGCGCCCAGCGGCCCGTACATCTGTACGCCGTACACCGCAACCGTGAGAGCAGCGGGGAGGGCCTGGCGCAGCAGTGTGGAGCTGCGCAGTCGGCTGAACAATAGTGCGGCGAGGACCGGAAAAGCCGCGGCACAGATCCCAGGCCCTTTGATCCCGGCGGCGGCCATGCCACCGGCAGCAGCCAGTACCGTCCACCGCCATGCGGCGTCCTGCGCGGCCCGCAGCGATGCGTAGGCCGTAACGGTCAGCGCCAGCACGAGCGGACTGTCGCTCAGGCCGAGACGGTCGTGCAACACGGCGAACGGGGAGAACGTATAGAGGCATGCTGCGGCAATAGCACCTGAGAATCCGCTGAGGCGCCGCGCCAGCGCAAAGACGAGCGCGACGGTAAGCGTTCCGGCAGCCGCGGAGAGCACCCGGCCTGCTGTTAGCGGCGGCAGGCCCAGTCCGTAAAGGAGGGCCTGGACCCAGAAAAGGAGCGGCTGTTTGCCATCGTCCAGGATAGGGATCAGCAAGCCAGCACGCGTGTGGTCTCGCCAGATCTGCACGGCCCAGCGTGCGTAGGCAAGTTCATCCGAGTGCGGGCCGAAGGTATGGAACTGCACGAGCCGGAGAGCTGCAGCTACCAGCAGGATCATGCCTGCCACCACCAGCTCGACGGCATGTACCGACACGCCGTGACCACCGCGGCGCGGCGCCTGGGCGACAGCCATAGGAGTCTTGTCCGGACGCAGTACTCTGACCATACGGGTCGGCACCAGGTCGATCTCCGCAGATGGTAGTAGCATAGCGCCAGGAAAGCGCGGAGGCACTCTAGCAGGAACAAGGAAGCCGTGTCGAGGGAAGGGCCCTCCCTGCACTCAGCAGGTGCAGGGAGCACATGACCGGCTAGGATCGCTTCGGACGCGGCCGCCGCGGCCGTGTGGTGGTTCCCTCCAGGCGAGCCTGCCGCCGGGCCTGCCGCCGGACGGCCTTCCGTTCGGCAGCGCGCGCCCGCTCGGACTTCGAGACGAAGAACCGGTGCGACTTCACCTCGCGCAAGAGGCCAGAGCGCTGAACCATCTTGGTGAACCGGCTGAGCAAGCTCTCCTGAGATTCGCCTTCGCGAAGCTGTACGTGCATGGTGTACCTCACCCCCTTTCTGACAAAACTAGATAAGCGCACACTGGCTGGCCCGGCCATGGGCCGAAGCTCCGGCCGGTGTAGCTAGCGGCTAGGGTGCCCGGAGCACGGGTTCCAGCACGACGCCGGTTGAGCGGCTGGACTAGCTGGACTAGCCCGGGCTCTTCCAAGGGCGTGCAGATCACGCCCTCCGGGCAGCCTGGAGCTCTCACGTCGAGCGGCTAATACCGTGCAGGCCTGCGTGCACGAAAGCACTCGGGACAGTACACCGGCCGGTCCTGCCGTGGCTGGAACGGTACCTCGGTCTCCTGCCCGCACTCCGCACAGATAGCCGGATACATCTGCCGGGCTGTGGGATCCGCCCCGCCGTAGCGTGCCCGGCTCGAACCGCGGCTGCCCTCCCGCCGAGCTAAGGCACGGCAATCCGGGCAGCGGCCCGGCGCGTTCGTGAAGCCGCGCGAGGCGTAGAATTCCTGCTCTCCGACGGTGAAGACGAAGGTCGCCCCACAATCACGGCAGGTGAGTGTCTGATCTCTGTAAGCTGTCATCGCCAGCCGAGTCCTTTCCCGGTCGTTCTTACGCCAGTTTCGTGAACGAGCCGGTTTCGTTAAGATGTGCTCGCACTGGCGTTCCAGCGCGCGGCTGCGCCGGGTGCAGCTTCAAAAGACACTCGAAACTGCTAGGCGAGGGCACTGCGTAGAGGATCGTCAGCACGAACGAGGAGCATCCCGTGGCACACGGGCACGCTCAAGTATACCACGCGCGCCAGCGCTGTGCCGGCAAGCGGATGGTGCGACCAGTCACCGGGCCAGGAGAAACTTGGCGGCGCTTGCAGCGATGGTGGTCAGGACTGCGATGAGCACGGGGAGCGGGAAATAAGGCCGGCACTGCTGAGGCAGGGAGCAGCCATCTGCCAGCGTGCAAGCCGGGATCAGGTGGACGCACGTCGGGTTGGGATGGGCTGGTTCTGGCGTGAGCAAACCACGTCAGCGCCGATCACAACGTAGTGCCTGTGCCAGAGCCTTGTCGCAGCATCCGGCCAGAGCAGCTTTCCAGGCGCCGTGTGTCTGTCTTTGTGACCTGAAGGCTTTGTGGTAATGTTTGGTAGGATCCTGCCAGGAGGACTCATAGTGATCGGTGTTGGTGAGCTACGGCGTGGCATCACGATCGAGCTAGACGGCCAGCTCTACACGGTGCTCGAATACGAGCACATTAAGATGGGCCGCGGCAGCGCGCAGCTCCGCCTGAAGCTGCGCAACCTGCGTACAGGGGCGACGATCGAGCGCACCTTCCAGGCCAGCCAGCGCTTCAACCGGGTGCGGCTTGATCACCACAACGTGCAGTTTTTATACAGTGATGATGACACGTACCATTTCATGGACACTGAGACCTTCGACCAACTGGCACTCAACCGTGAGCAGCTCGGCGATGCAGTAAACTACCTAAAAGAAGGCATGACGCTCCAGCTTCTCACTTATGAGGGCCAGCCGGTATCCGTGGAGCTGCCCATCACGGTCGATCTGAAGGACGAGTACACGGAGCCGGGCTACAAGGGCGAAACGGCGACCGGCGGCACAAAGCCGGCGCGCCTGGAGACGGGACTGACGATCCAGGTGCCCCTGTTTGTGAACACGGGCGATGTGGTCCGCGTGGACACCCGCACTGGCCAATACCTTGAACGGGTGAGCTCATGAGCCGGGCCGGCCGCTATCCGCCGCGCGCTTCAGGGCAGGAGCTCTACCGGATCATCGAGCAGACGGTGCGCCCGCTCGTGCATCTGGCCGAGCAGGCGGATGTCGAGGAGCTGCGGGTCCACCATGGCATGCTCCAGGTAGTGATCCGCCGCGATCACGTGGCTGACGCGCCCACGGCCGGCGCGGAGGGGCCGAGCCTGGCTGCACGTGCCGTTCCAGTGGAAGCGCCAACTGCGCCGTCTGCTGCACCGCGGGTGCACTACATCCGCGCCGGCGTCGTCGGCTTCTTCCACCTTGCACGCCCGCGGCACAGCGAAGCTGCTGCGCCCGCTGTGACGGTCGGGCAGCGCGTGCGGACCGGTCAGGTCGTCGGCTATATCGAGGCCATGTCGGTCATCTCCGAGGTCGAGAGCGACGCGGATGGGGAAGTAGTCGCCATCCTGGTTGGAGAGGGTCAGCCGGTCGAATACGGACAACCGCTGATCGAGCTGAGACTCGAAGCGCTCGGAGCGAAGGAGCCCGGCACAGCCGGCTAGGCCAGCGCAGCGTCGCGCCTGCCGGCGCCGAGTCCAGTAGCACCGCAGAAATAGTGAAGCCTCACCCGGCCAGGTGAGGCTTTGCATCCTGATATGGCACTGCGATCCAGTGTCTCTGCGAGAAGAGAGCAAGGCCCCGTCGCAAGCAGCGCTTGCGGCGCAGGCGGCGCAGCCACGCTGGAGATCCAGATCGTGCTGCCGCCTACACTACTCGGCCGGCGTGTGCGTCACTGTGCTGTGACCGCGCCCGAACCTCCAGAACCGCCACGTATAAGCCACCAGCGGGAGGGCGCCACAGCCTCACCACTGCCCCGCACACCAGCAACCCGCTGGGCGCCGCTCCGCTGCTTCACCACATCACCACGGCGGCCGCCGGCTTTCACCACCACCGCACCGGCACCACACCACCGGCGGCCGCCGCTTCCACCCCGCACCTACGTGACCTGGAGCGCCCGGCACTGCACATCACGCCGTTCGCCGCAGCTACGATGAGCATAGCCGCTCTGGCGCCCTGTGCCTAGGTACCGGCGCACCTCGCCGGGAAAGCGAAAGTACTCTGCCCAGCAGGTACATTGTACAGGCAGGCGTGGCGATGCGGGCGTGGCCAGCGTCCTAGAGCCCAACACGGCGGCCTGTGTGATCGAAGAGGTGTAGACCCTCGGCATGAAAGCGCACCTCGACGCGATCACCTGGCAGCCAGCGCTGCTCCAGGGGTACGCGCGCCGTGCAGCGCTCACCGCCTAGGTTGATGGTCAGCAGGTGCGAACGCTCGGCGAACAGCGGTTCGCTGACCTCGACGGTTCCCTCTAACCGGTCCGGACGCGCTGCTCCGTCGAGCCGGAGGGAGCCATCAAGGGGCGCAACGCTGACGTGTTCAGCCCGCACTCCGATGGTGACTTCCTGGCCGGGCGCGAGGCCGGGTGCACGGTGTGGCACGCGCAGAGGTCCGGCCCGCAGGCGGACCACTGTCTCGTCCGTCTCACTGGCGATCCGTTCCACCGCCCCCGGGAAGAGGCTCATCGGGGGCACCCCGATGAAGCCGGCGACAAAGGTATTGACCGGACGGGCGTATAGCTCGCGGTACGTCCCTACCTGCTCGATGCGTCCGGCACGCATCACAGCGATACGGTCGCACAGCGCCTGCGCCTCGGCCTGGTCGTGCGTCACGTACAGCGTGGTGATTCGGAAGCGCATCAGCAGGCGCTTGAGCTCAACGCGCGTCCGCTGTCGCAAGGCTGCGTCCAGATTTGAAAACGGCTCGTCGAAGAGGAAGAGCTTGGGATCACGCACGATACAACGCGCGATGGCGACCCGCTGCTGCTGTCCTCCGGAAAGTTGCTTGGGCTTGCGGTCAAGCAGCTCCTCGAAGCCGATTCCCATCATCTCCGAGACGATGCGCACTCGCTCCGGGATCTCTCGCTCGCGCTTGTGCATCCAGAAAAAGAAGCCGAGGTTGCCGCGTGACTCCATATGCGGGTAGAGCGCGTAATTCTGGAACACGATGCCGATGCCGCGATCCTTCGGCTCAATCCCCGCCATGTCCTGGTCGTCGTAGTAGACTGTGCCAGAGTCCGGCTGCTCAAGCCCGGCCACGACCCGCAGCAGGGTCGTTTTGCCACAGCCGGACGGGCCAAGCACGCCCATGACTTCGCCGTCCTCCACGACGAGCGAGACGTCGTCCAGCGCTGCCACGCCTGCCATCGCTGGAAGTGTGTCATCATCATCGCCCGGCATGCGGTGTGCGCCGTACGAGCCCTGCGCTGCCACACGCAGCACTCCTACACCAGGACTGCCGTACCGCTTCGTGACGTGCTCCAGCCGGATACGCGCCATCGCCAGCTCCTTGCCCGCTGCTCTAAGAACCTCTATGCCGCTGTATGCTGTATGTGGAACGCAAGCCCGCGCACGCGCTCGCGCACGGCGTCGCCGGTGTACTTTCATCATAGCACCGGCCGCGCAGCGCTCACCTAAACGTCCACCACTTCTCGCGGCTGAAGTGGGTGATGGAGCAATCGTTGACCCTGGCGCTTGCCGGCTAGCACAAGACGAGCGTCAGGAAGCCCTACGAGGAGCACTAGCTCTCAGCCGGCCCTGTCCCCTATCGAATATAATGGCTAGGCATAAGCTTAAAGTGGCTAGGCATAAGCTTAAAAGGAGAACATCATGGAACTGAAAGGTTTACACCATGTGACTGCAGTAACGAGTAACGCCTCACTCAATGTGGCGTTCTACACCCAGATCCTGGGCCTGCGCCTGGTGAAGAAGACGGTAAACCAGGATGACGTGTCAGCCTATCACCTGTTCTACGGTGATGCGCTCGGACGCGCTGGCACGGAGATAACCTTCTTTAACTGGGAATTCGCCGGCCAGCACGTTGCTGGCGCAGGAATGATCGCGGCCACGTCGTTCCGAGTGCCAGGGCGCGCAGCCCTTGAATGGTGGGCGCAGCGCTTCGACACCTATGGTGTGCCGCACGGCGAGATCAGCGAACGTGCCGGCAGGCTTGTGCTGCGCTTCATGGATCCCGAAGGACAGCAGCTTGAGCTCATCGACGACACAGGAGCCTCGACGCAGCAGGGTATGCCGCCCGGCACACCCTGGGAGAAGAGCCCGGTGCCGGCCGCGTGTGCCATCCGGGGGCTGGGTGGCGTGACGCTGCACGTGCGTAGCCTGGGGCCAACAGGCCGTGTACTGACCGAGCTGCTTGGTTTCAGACAGGTGGCGGAGTACCTGGATGGGGGGCACCGCGCACTAAGCTTTGAGGCCGGTCCGGGGGGTCCGGGGACAGCGGTGCAGCTGGTCGAGCGGTCTGACCTGCCGCGACGGATGATGATTGGCGCCGGGGGCGTGCACCATGTGGCCTTTCGCACGCCCAGCGACGAGGAACATCGCGCCTGGCGCGAGCGGCTGGCCCGCGCCGGGGTGGCAGTAACGCCGGTGATCGATCGCTTCTATTTCCGCTCGATCTACTTTCGCGAGCCGGGCGGGGTGCTGTTCGAAATTGCCACTGACGGGCCCGGCTTCGCTACCGATGAGGAGCCGGAGCATCTCGGAGAGCGGCTGGCGCTCCCGCCATTCCTGGAGCCGCACCGTGCTGAGATCGAGGCCGACCTCAAGCCGATCGAGCCAGTACGCCTCGCCCCGCGCTCGTAAGGCACGCTACGTGTTCTGTCCAGGTCTTCGCCTGGGCTGGGGGCTACCCTGGAGTATTTCGTGCCCCGCACCCGTCTATCTCCATACCCCGCCACTGCCCGGCTGTGCCGAGGGCTGCCAGACGTACAGCTCACGAGCCGCGGCGCCGCGGCGGCCTGCCCTCGATCTCCGCGATCCTGGCGCGGTACTTCTCGATCAGCTCCAGCACGGCCTTCGTCCCGATCAGGGCAAGCAGTGCGGGCCCGAGGAAGGGCAACATCAGCAGGACCAGCGGTGAGAGAGTGAGCGCCCAGATGAACGCATACACGAGAGCTAAACCGATAGTCAGACGTACGTTGTCGAGGGCGAAGATCACAGCGTTGCGCAGGATGCCGCGAACCGGCGTGTCCAGCTCAACCAGCATTGGAAACAGGTACGGCTGGATCAACACCCACAGCAGCAGCGCATACGCGAAGAGCACGGATAGGACGATAAAGAAACCACCGAGCACCAGGGCATAAAAGTAGATGTTCAGGATGAGCAGCACCAGGAGAGCCAGATTGCTGGCGGCCAGCCGTACAGCGCGCCAGTAGAAGCGGTGGAACGCTGGAAAAAACTGCCTGGGGCCGAATGGTTCACCGCGGACGAGCTGGTTGACCACGTAGTAGAGCCCGGCGGTTGCTGGAGCGCCGAGGAGCAGCGAGACGAAGAGCGCAGGGACGAGCAAGGCCCACAGGGAGACGGCAACACCACCGATCGGAACGTACGCTGCCAACAGCTCAGGCCCCTGGTACACGACAAGCAGGCAGATGCCAACCAGGGCTAGTTGCGGAATGGAGAAGAGAAACCACAGGAAATTGGTCAGCGCGAGCGGAAACAGCTCGTAATAGAGGTCCCCCAGGGATGACCAGAGCAGCCGCAGCGCCTGACGCATCGAGTCATGCTACCGTACAGCGATCTTCGCATCGACCGACATCCCGGGGAAGAGCGGTTCGTCGCGGTATTGCAGGGCAATCTTTACCGGCACAGTCTGCGGCAGGCGAGGAGCGCTTGCCGTGCGCTGGGCAGCCGCTGCCTGTCCGGTTGCGGCTGCGCTGCCAGGCGTGGTGATCGCTCCCGCCGCCGGCACCACCTGCACGACTTCGCCTTGCAGGGTGCGATCAAGCGCTTTGACGTAGACCTCCACCGGCTGCCCCGGGCGCACTTGTGTGACTTTTCGTTCGTCGATGCTGGCTACCACCCAGAGGTTTTGTAGATCCACCAGCGCAAGAACCGTCTGTCCGCTCGTCACGGCGCTGCCTTCCGTCACCGGGCGGGCGACTACCGCCCCGCTAAAGGGAGCGCGGATCGTCACCTGGTTCCGCATCACCGGTGCGCTGGCCGTGCCGGGCGCAGCCGCACTGGCTGCCGGCACGGCGATGCGAGCCAGGACATCGCCCTCGGCTACGCTGTCACCGACCTCGACCAGGAGCTCGTTCACCCGCCCGTTGGCCGGTGCCGCCACCGGCACGATCACTCCGGTGATCTGCGCCTCGTCGCTGCGCACGAAGTATGTGGACTGATACCAAACATCCCACCCGGCTACCGCAGCGCCGATCAGGATCGGCAGCAGACCAATGGCAACATAAAGGGCAATTCGCTTGCGGTTCACCTGTCGTGTCCCCCCACCAGTCCGGCACACATAGGTCCCGGCGCCGTCGCGGCGAAGTATAGCCGTTCTCTGGTGCACCTTCAAACGCCTACCAGAGTATAATCCAGACGAGGCGCCCGCGGCGCCATCGTGGCTGTCCGCCGTGCTGGCGCCGCTGCACGAAGGCGAAAAGACAGATGATCGAGATTAACATTAATCCGAATATCACCACGCTTGGCCCGCTGTTGCTGACGTGGCACGGCCTGTTCAGCGCTATCGGACTTGCGCTGGGGATCTTTGCTGCCGGGCGAATGGCCCAGCGGCATGCATATCGTACACCTGGTCTCGAGGACCAGGTGTACGACACGGCGTTCTGGGCCATCATCGGCGGGCTCATCGGGGCGCGCCTCTTGCATGTACTCGATCAGTGGCAGTTTTACGCCCAGAACCCCCTCATGATCCTCGCTATTAACGAAGGCGGCATCGCTATCTACGGCGCGATCCTCGGTGGGTCGTTGACAGGGTGGCTGTATGTGCTGTGGAAGCGCTATCCGGTCGGCCAGGTGGCCGACTGTGGGGCGGCAGGGCTAGTCCTAGGACAGGCCATCGGCCGGCTGGGTGACGTGATCAATGGGGAGCACCACGGGCTGCCCGCTCCTGACCTGCCTTTCTCGGTGCGCTACACCCACCCGGAGACTCTGGGCGAATATGGCCTGCCGGTGCATCTTGCCGTCGGCTACGAGCTGCTGTGGGACGTCGTCGTGTTCGGCATCGTCGTCTGGCTGGCGAAGCGTGGAGCGCGTCCGGGGGTGCCGTTCTGGACCTACGCCGTGCTGTATGCCGCAGGACGCTTTGTCATCTCCTTCTTCCGCGTCGATAACATCGTCTTCTTAGGATTGCGACAGGCCCAGCTTGTGGCGCTCGGGGTCCTGGCCGTGGGTCTGGTGGCACTGGTGTTGCTTCAGACGCGCCCGCCAACTCGTATGGCTCTGGCGGGGGAGCGATAGGAAACCTGGCCCCTACCATTGGGAAGCATCCCTGGGCTGAGCTGTCGGGTGCCCTATACTGTCAACAGGTCGCACGCAAAAGTGGCAAACAGGCGAACAGCGCGCCTTACTCCGCCATAAAGTGCGCCGATGGAGGGCACCGGGCAGCATGGCACAGGAAGTAGGAGAACTCGCAGGGGCGCGCGTCTTCATCTCCTGCCCCTTCTGGCGTCTGGAGTTTAACCGACACCGTGGCGGTGCACTAGACGCAATTGTCTTTCCCCATGGGAGCGGGCGGAATGTCCTCGTCGCACCTTTCCGCACGTACGTGGACGGATGGGCCGACATTCATGAGAGCCAGCCTCAGGTGAGCGGCCGGATCGAGAACGGCGGCGCCCTCGTGCTCCTCGACGTGGCCGGAGAGCTCTGCGATGCCGGGGGCAATCGCTCGGGCATCGAGTACCACCATCATTGGCGGATCACTGAGCGCGCCGTGCGCGTGGACACCATGCTGCACTTCGTCAAAGAGGTGGCTGTGCGCACGGTCGGTATCGGTAGCGTCGCCCTGGTACCGCGGCTGACCGAGTTCGGTGTGCGCCACGGTCCCTGGGACGATTGGGATCCTGAGGTGCGCTGTCCAGCGCGGTACGGTCGCGTTGCCATCAACGGGCAGCCTTCTGTGGATGAGCACCACACGCCGCTATGGCTCTTCGTCGCCCAGCGCCACGTCGAAGGCCTTGATTTCGCCCCGACATCCGACCTGCACGCCTGGGAGGAGCGCCTGGCTGGACGGCGCGGTATCGGGCGGTATCGCCTCACTGGCCTGCCTTATCCAGATCGGATCGAGCTGCTGCGGGAACCGCTCGCCTCACCCTATCCACTTCTGGTGCGCCACGGAGCCTATCGGTTCGGCTGGTATCTGGGTTTGCCTCGCCTCGCCGCCAGATCGGATCGCCGCTGGTTCCAGGTGGCTGTCCCCGATGCAGCAAGCGTTTCAGAAGAAAGCATTGCCCGCTGGGCGGAAGCCGGCGTCAATCTAGTGCGCGTGCCAGTGCAACCCGCCAGCGGCTCCCCTGAGTCCCATGCGCCGGCCAATGGAACGCCGGGCCATGCCGGCGCGGGTCTGCGCGAGCTGGCCGAGCGCTGCCGGGCGCATGGTTTGACGCCCATTCCGGAATTCTCCGTACTGCCGCGTGCATTGGACCCTAGCACGCCGAATGCTCTGCCTGCTGAGCTCGTGCGCACTGGTATGCGCGAGGCCGCTGGGCACCGCGCCCAGGAGCTCTGCCCGGCCGCGGGCTGGCTTGAGTCCCTCAAAGTAGTGGTACAGCGCACCTTGGAGCAGTGCGGCAGCGGCGGCCTCGCATTCACGCGGGCAACGGTGGTGCCCTGCTGCAATCGCGGGCATGACGCAGCCATGCACACCGGCATGGATGACCTGGTTCGTATGCTGGAATGGGCGCGCGACCTCGTCGGCCCTGCAGGGGTGATCGTCCTGCACCAGGAGGAAGCCGCGCCGAGCATCGTTTTACAGAACTATGCCGATCTTGTAGTGCACGTCGAGGACGGCACTTGCCAGAGCAGGGCACTGCGACGAGCGGAAGACCTGCCGGTTATCAGCACGCTGGGTGGGAGCGTTCCCCACGCGCCCGCGCCGCCAGCGGCAGCAGACGACCTGGAGCTGCGTATTCGCCATCTCATCGTCCAGCTTGCTGTCATGGGCATGTTCCCGTGGATAGACGGCAGCCGGAGCACTCCACATCTGGACGAGACCTTGCGGTACTTCCGGCGGCTCAGCCGCTTTCCACTGCACGAGTACGAGTGCGCCCATGCTTTTCAGGGTGTAGTGAGCGGTGGCCACCCGGAGCTGAAGGGAGCGATCTACGCTCGAGATGGTCACGGTGTTCTCGTGCTGGCGAACACGAGCCTGGGTGAACGGCTCAGCGCGAGTTGGCGCATCGACCTCGCGCGGCTTGGCTGGGACCAGAAACAATGGTATCGCATCATGAATCCGGAGAGTGGCGCCGAGCTCCGGCAGCATGGAGATGAACTGGCTGCTGGAGGGCTGGTGGTAGCCCTCGACCCCCTCGAGTACGTTGTCCTCGAGATCGTCCCAGTGCTCGAGGCCACGGGCGATCTGCGGGACTCCCTCCCTGCTACCGAGGCATCGCCGGTCCCATAGCCCACCAGAGCTCGGACAGGGTGGACAGCCTGCTGTCCACTGGGCACGGGCTTGCAGGCTACGAACGAGGATGCTAGAATATTCGGTGCTGCCCCAGTGGGAGGCAGCGATCCGAACGGGCCATTAGCTCAGGTGGTTAGAGCGCAGTCCTGATAAGACTGAGGTCTCTGGTTCGAATCCAGAATGGCCCACTACGCCATACGGCGCGGCCGGACAGGTGCGCCGAGGCATGGGGCGGTCGCCTAGTGGGATGGCACTTCCTTTGCACGGAAGAATAACAGGGGTTCGAATCCCCTCCGCTCCACCTCCCGCGCGCTCATGCTGCCCTAGTACTCTAGGGCGGCGCTGCTGGCCGAGCGTAGCGTTCAACGGGGCGTTCGGCTACCGGCAATTGGTCTCTGCGGGTCACGACATCAGACGTGATCGGCAGAGACCAGCGGCTGGAGATTGATCCGAACGCTGGGTGCACCTTACCAAGTGAAGATGCGTGGATGACGATCGCGTCAGGAGCAACGTCTGAGAGACGTTTGCGTTGCCCGATGCTCCGTAGCGTGTGCTCTGTGCACGGCAGGTGTCCGAGGGTGCCCGCTGTGGGAGCGTGAGCCTGCTGGACAGGGAGCACGGACGGAGACGAGGGTACGGGTGAGGAACCGTTGACGGCGAAACGGGCAGACGGGGGATGCCTCACGGCGCGAGCGGGCCGAGGAAGGACGCGGCAGGCGGCGAAACGCGCCGGGGAGCAGCGCGCATCCGGTGATCCGGCGGTCTCCGAATGGGGCAACCCGCCCCGGGTCATGCCGGGGCATCCTGCTGGGCGGGGGGACAGCTTCCGGCCGGCAGGAGGGGCACCGGGGGAACTGAAACATCTTAGTACCCCGAGGAACAGACATCA
>JBHOQS010000010.1:0-31968 GCA_042408875.1 Chloroflexota bacterium
CCAGGTCCTGGGCGTGGTGGCGGGCGACGCGGGCGGCCAGGGGGTCCCAGGCCAGGGGGGCCAGGCCGGCCTGCTGGCGGGCCTGGTTCACCAGGGCCAGCGCATATGCCTCCAGCTCCTCCAGCTGCTCCGGCCCTGCCGGAGCGGTGGTGCCCCCGGGGGGCATCTCCGCGGCTATAGCCGTCTCCAGTCCGCCGAGGTGCTGTTCCTCTGCATGCACCCCGATGGCCGGCACGCTCGGCCCGAGCAGCAGTCCTCCCAACAGGAGTGCGACGGCCGCCCTCCACAGTCGCCTGGGCTGCCAGTATGCGCCGCTTGTCGCAGCCGCCCTATCTCTGTCCACCGCACCACCCCACCAATCGCATGCCGGCCACGACGTGCCGGGTACACTACTCCATCCAGGCCCAGTGTACCGGCTCGTGCACCGTCCCCAGGAAAGCGCCATCAGCCTGGCTAGCGCCGGCAACCCAGGTATTACGTCCACTCCACCCCGGAGGATAGTCCCAGCAGGACCACAGCGGTGGGCACTGGTACTGCAGTGCAGCCAACCTCAGGAAAGGAAGAGCAACAGCGCACAGGCTGGGCCAGTAGCGCGATCCTGAGCGGCTGAGCCTGCGTCGCCGGCAGCCTGCCATCCGGAGCGCCAGCTCGGGACCTAACAGGGGGGTTACAGTTTAGCGATCCCCGATTGACACACGAGTGGTAGGCTACTGGATATACAGTGGCAGTGCTCGAGCGCAGATAGCCCGGGCAGGGCCCACGGGCGGCTCCCCGGCCCTTCCGCTGTATGCAACATCGCTCGTATTGGGACAGGTGTGCAAGGGTTCATTAGGCTCGCGATGGTCTTGCGGGCCCATGGAGGTCTAGCATAATTTCTGATCGGTTCCATCTGGTGCAGCTGGAACATCCGGTGTGGATGGCTGCCCCCCGCAGCGCCCAGCGGTCGCAGCACCGATCACGGCCGCCCAGCCCGTCGTCGCGCAGAGTGCCACAGCGTCCAGCGTTGCCGGAGCGGTGTTCAGCGCCGCCGGGGCCGGCAGTCGTGCGCGTCACTGTGGCCGGACAGGCCCGTGGCGGGGTGACACCGGCCGGGAATGGTTCCGGGTTCGTTGTCGATCCCCGAGGCCTGATCCTGACGAACTACCACGTGGTGGCGAGCGCGCAGGCGGTGCGCGTGCGGTTCAGCAGCGGTGAGGTACGCGAGGCGCAGGTGCTCGGCACCGAGCGTGGCAACGACCTGGCCCTTCTCAAAGTCGATCTGCCGGCCGGCGTCCCGGTGGCCCGCTCCTGAATGCCCGCGGTGAAGTGATCAGGATCACCTCGATGATCGAGAGTCCCGTGAACGGGTCGGTGGGCGTCGGCTTCACGATCCCGATCAACACGGCGAAGCGGCTGCTGTCCTAGCTCGAGGCCGGGGCACGCTTGGAGTCGGTGCGGCTGGGCATCACCGGCCAGGAGCTGGACCCGGCCGTGGCACGAGACCAAGGCCGGACGGTCCAGACGGGGATCCTAGTGGCGCGCGTGGTGTCGAATGGCCCTGCTGCACAGGCCGGCCTGCGTGGCGGCGATGTGATCGTTGCCATCGATGGCCAGCCAGTGCGTACGATGGCTGAGCTTTCGGATCGCCTGATTGACCACAGACCGGGAGACACCATCGCTGTGACGATCCAGCGCCGAGAGCACTCGCATCGTCCGCTGCAACATGATAAGCTTGCGGGCGCACAGAGATCGGGCATCTGGCGCCGGAGTGCACCGCACTCCGCGCTCGTTCGCCAGCAAGAGATGCGAGGGTACGCCGATGCAACAGGTGCTGGAACGAGCTGCACAGACTGACGCAGCCCGGCAGCAACCGCCGGTGATCGACTGCGACGTCCATGCGGAGGTGCCGCGGGTCGAGGCGCTCTTCCCCTACCTGCCGCCATACTGGGTGGAGCATATCCAGCAATCGGTGTTCAAGGGTCCGACCGACACGTACTACCCCAGACACGCGCCGATCACTGCCCGGCCCGGCAGCACCCCGGAGAAGGGACCGGCCGGCTCCAGCCTCGAGCTGCTCCGGCAGCAGGTGCTCGACCCGCTGCAAGTCGAGCACGCGATTCTCGTGTGTACTTATGCTATTGACAGCCTGCATAATCCCGACGCGGCGGTAGCGTTCGCCAGCGCGGTGAACGACTGGCTCATCGCCGAGTGGCTGGAGAAGGACTCGCGCCTGCGGGCGTCCCTAGTTATACCGAGCCAGATCCCCCAGCTTGCCGCGCGGGAGATCGATCGCGTGGGCAGCCACCCGGGCTTCGTGCAGGTGTTGCTGCCAGTGCGTTCCCAACATCCCTACGGCAGCCGGCTGTTCCACCCCATGTGGGAAGCCATCGCCCGGCACGACCTGGTGGCCGGCATTCACTTCGGTGGGGCGCCCGGCAACCCGCCGTTTCCATCCGGCTGGCCGTCCTATTATTCCGAAGAGTACGCCGGCATGGCGCAGGTGTTTCAGTCGCAGCTGTGCAGTATCATCAGCGAGGGGGTGTTCGACCTGTGGCCGGAGCTGCGTGTGACGCTGATTGAGAGCGGCTGGACCTGGCTGCCGGCCTTCATGTGGCGGTTCGATAAGGAGTGGCGCAACCTGCGCCGGCTGGTGCCCTGGGTGAAGCGCCCACCGTCCGAGTACATCCGCGAGCATGTTCGGTTCACCATCCTACCGCTCGACGCGCCACCCGACCGCCAGCAGTTGCTTGAGGTCATCGCGCAGCTCGGCTCGGAGGACCTGCTGCTGTATGCCACGGACTACCCGCACCTGCATGCGGCTGATCCGGAGCAGGACCTGCTCGCGGTGCTGCCGGTGCATCTAGCGCGTAAGATCCGCGCTGAGAACGCTCGCGCCTGGTACAGGCTCTAGGGCGGCAGGCTCCAGACCAGAAGAGTGCCAGCCTTGAGCCCGCCAGAGCAGGCGTGCAGCCTGACTTCAAAGGAGGGGATGGCCATGGTTCAGACGCAACCACGCACTGCCACGCTGGAGCGGACCCGCCCGGCTATCATCGACTGCGATGTCCACAACGAGTGGAACTCGCAGGAAGAGCTCTACCCCTTCCTCCCGCAGCGCTGGCGGGCGCACCTCCAGACCTTCGGCATGCGCGGCCCTTCGGGGGCGACCTATCCGCGCTTCCAGAACCGCCGCACCGATTCCACCCCGCCGTCCGGGCGTAAGAGCGGCTCGGACGTCGCCTTCCTGGCGCAGCAGTTGCTGGACGAGTGGAACATCGCCTACGGCATCCTGAACCCGCTGACCGGCGTAGGCCGCCAGCTTATCCCGGAGTTCGATGCTGCGCTGGCGACGGCGGTCAACGACTGGATGGTCGCCGAGTGGCTGGAGAAGGAGCCGCGGCTACGTGCGTCGATCATCATCCCCTTCGAGTACCCTGACTTGGCCGTGGCGGAGATCAAGCGTCGCGCCGCAGACAAGCGCTTCGTGCAGGTGCAGTTCTCCGGACGGCCGTCCGAGCCGATGGGCCGGCGCAAGTACTGGCCGATCTACGAAGCCTGCGTCGAGCACGGCCTGGCGGTGATGTCCCACGCCTTCGGCTCCGGCGGGCATCCCATCACCGGCTGCGGCTGGCCATCCTTCTACATCGAGGACCACGTTGGGCCTGCGCAGTCCATGCAGGCGAACCTGATCAGCCTGGTGCTCGAGGGCGTGTTCGAGCGGTTTCCCGACCTGCGCGTGGTGTCGGTCGAGAACGGCTTTGGCTGGGCCCCCTCGCTGATGTGGCGGCTGGATACGACTTATAAGCTACTCTACCGTGAGCTGCCGCACCTCAAGCGTCTACCCTCGGAGTACATCCGCGAGCACGTGTGGTTCTCCACGCAGCCGATCGAGGAGCCGCACCGGCCCGAGTACTTCCTGCAACTGCTCCGCCACATGGGCGGCGCCGACCGGCTGGTCTTTGCCACGGATTACCCGCACTGGGACTGGGACTCGCCCGACGGTGCCCTGCCGGCCCGGCTCCCCGACGAGGTGAAGCAGCAGATCTTCTTCGATAACGCCAAGGCCCTCTACCGGCTGTGAGCGGGGCACCGGCAATGGATTTCCATTGCCAGCCCGTCCGAATACGCTATTCAGCTATCACTACCTATGCCGAAATACGTCGTCGCAACTGTCGAAGAGATCGCGCCGGGCGGCCGCAAGATCGTCGAGGTGGCCGGACGCTCTATTGGCATCTTCAACGTCAATGGCGAGTTCTTCGCCCTGCGCAACCGTTGTCCGCACCAGGGCGGGCCACTGTGCGAGGGGCGGCTCTGGGGTGCGCTACGAGCCGAGGTGCCGGGCGCGTACGAGTACTCCCGCCCGGGCGAGATCCTCACCTGCTCGTGGCACGGCTGGGAGTTCGATCTCCGCACCGGGCAGTCCTGGTGCGACCCCCAGCGCCTGCGCGTCCGGCGCTACGACGTACACGTCGAGTCCGGCGCAGCGATCGTCGGTGACCCCACTGCGCCAGCGCCGGGTATGGTCAAGGGCCCCTACGTCGCCGAGACCTACCCGGTCTCCATCGATGGCCAGTACGTCGTTGTGGAGGTGAACTAGAATACTGCGTACTCAGCTGCCGGGGGAGGAGGGCAGTTTGGCAAGGCGTACGCAGTACGTAGTACGCGGTAGGTCTTTATATTTTTTTAAATTTAAATATATATTTTTATACCTGGTAACGAGGGAGCGACCATGCGCACGACCAGCCGTGATGTGGTGATCTCTCTTGAGTCGCCGATGGCGCCGCCGTACTGGGCCCTGCTCGAGCGCGAGCTATTGCGCGCCCAGAGCGACGCCTGCCAAATCTTCTTCGACCGCTACTTTGACGAGCGCGGCTACCTCAAGTGCGTACCGCGCTGGGGCGGCGATGATGGCCCCGACGACGCCGCCGAGAACCTGCTGAACTGGACTATGTTGTACGCCCTCGGTGCCCCGGACATCGTCTTGGAGCTCTATCAAAAGGGCTGGGAGGGACATCTGCGCCAGTACACCGAGGCACGTACGGTCGAGGTGCCGCTCGCCCGCGAGGGCATGTACTACAAAGAGTTCCCGACCTGCTTCGACTGGTTCCACCATGGAGAAGGCCTCTCTGCCTTCGTGCTCCAGGGCTTGTCCGATCCCGACGATCCTGGCTTCGTCCGCCGCACGCGGCGCTACGCCGGCTTCTACATGAACGAGGACCCCCAGGCGCCGAACTACGATCCCCAGCACCGCCTCATCAGGAGCATGTTCAACGGCAGCCGCGGCCCTCTGTTGCGCAAGGCCACGGCGCAAGACTGGGCTGGCGACCCTATCGAGATCGAGGGGCGCTTCCGGCCAGGGCATCGCGAGCGCAACTACCAGGAGATGCTCCAGCATTTCGAAGAGTATACCGATGTCGTCGGGGACCATCCGCTGAACCTGGGCGCTACGACCCTGGCCTTCAACGCCTATGCCCTTACCGGCGAGGAGAAGTACCGTAACTGGGTCCTGGAGTACGTGGACGCCTGGGTCGAGCGCACGGAGGCCAACGGCGGGATCATCCCGACCAACGTCGGGCTGGACGGTACGCTCGGCGGCGCCTGCGAAGGGCGCTGGTGGGGCGGCGTGTATGGCTGGGGCTTTACCGTCAAAGTAGTGCCGTACACCGGCGAGGTGGCGCATCGCGCCGCATTCAAAGAGCGCTGCCACTATGGCTTTGCCAATGCCATGCTCCTGACCGGTGACCTGCACTACGTGGAAGTGTGGCGCCGCATGCTCGATCGCGTGAACGCCAACGCCCGCGTGATCGATGGCCAGACCATGTACCCGCACATGTACGGCGACCAGGGCTGGTACCACTTCACCCCGGAACCGTTCAACGCCGGCGCGCTGGAACTCTATTACTGGACGCTCAAGCGTGACGTGCTGGATCTCCTGCCCAGCAAGCCGCGCTGGATCGCTTTCCTCGACGGTGAGGACCCTGACTATCCCGTCCAGGCGCTGCAACGCGACCTGGAATCCGTGCGCCGGAAGGTCGAGGCGATCCGGCAAGACCCTCGCACGCCGGACACCACCATGTCCGACGATCCGAACCCGCTCAATCCGGCCACCGTGGCCACGCTGAACCAGCTCATGCTCGGAGGCCTGCCGACCGGACGCACCGGCTACCCGCTGCACTGCCGGCTGCGTTACTTCGACCCGGTGCGCCGGCGGGCGGGTATCCCGGAAGACGTGGCCGCGCTGGTCGATCGGATGACCGCTGAGGAAGTCACGGTCACGCTGGTGAACTGCAATCAGACCGAGCCGCGCACCGTGATCGTCCAGGGTGGAGCCTACGCCGAGCACCGGATCGAGTCGGTCACCATCGGCGAGCGCACCACGCCGGTAGGCCATGCGTATGTCACGGTTCGCCTGGCGCCTGGGGCTGGGGCACGGCTGACCATCGCCATGCGCCGCTATGCCAACCGGCCTACGTTCGCATTTCCGTGGGCCTGAGCGCAGCCACGCTCAGAGCACGTCGGCGAGAGCCAGCAGAAGCACGGCGCTGAAGGCGGCGAGCACGCCGACCAGGATGCCAGTGGGCTCGCCGTACCAGTGCAGCCCGAAGATGGTCCCCAGGGCAAACGCCGCCGCGACGCAGACGAGCGCGGTAATCCGCAGTAGCGTCAGGCGAAGCTGCGCCCGGCGCCGTCGCTTCTGCTCGCACGCCTGGCACTCTCTGCCGCTCGCCCGATAGGTCACATGCCTGACACAGTAGGGCTGCCGGCAGACATCACATGAGGTAGACGCCTCGTCAAGGCACCCGGCACACGCGCACGGCACGGCCCGGGCTCTTTTTTGTATTGATGCGTTGTATTGATGTGAGATGCTCACGTTAGCCGTCACAAGACCTCTCACAAGGCCTACTCAGCAAGCCTATCACAAAACAGGTCACAAACCCGGCACCTGCGCACAATGTACCCCAGCCTGCCAGGCAGTGCAGTGGAATAGGACCTCTTGTCCAGGCGTCGCCAGCTAATGTGGTGTATAGTGCAGGTGTTTCGGGGCCCTACTTCAGGAGGCAGCCATGATCATCGACTCGCATTGCCATGCCTGGCACACCTGGCCGTATCAGCCGCCGGTTCCCGACCCCTCCAGCCGAGGCATCGTCGAGCAGCTTCTCTTCGAGATGGACCAGCACAGCGTCGATCAGGCCGTAGTCGTGTGCGCCCGTATCGACCATAATCCCGACAATAACGACTACGTGGCCGAATGCCTGCGGCGCTATCCCGGCCGCCTGTATCAGTTCGCCGACGTGGATTGCTCCTGGACCGAGACCTACCATACGCCGGGCGCGGCGGAGCGCCTGGCTCAGGCCGTGCACACCTACCGGCTCAAGGGGTTCACCCACTACGTGCGCGCCGGAGATAATGGCTCCTGGTTTCTCTCTGACGACGGCCTGGCCTTCTTTCGTACGGCTGCTGAGCTGAACCAGATCGTCAGCCTGGCCCTGCCGGCGCGGCTTCAGCCGGTGCTGCGCCAGATTGCTGCGCGCTTTCCCTCAGTGCCCTTCCTGTGTCACCACATGGCCGGCGCGCGGGCTGCCGAGGGGCCGGATTCGCCGGCGCTGGCGGAGATCCGCGCCTCAGCGGCCCTGCCGAACATCCACATCAAGCTCTCAGGATTCCACTACGTCGCGCCGGTGGCCTGGGAGTATCCGTACCGGGAGTGCGAGTTCGTCGTGCGGACCTTGTACGAATGCTACGGCCCCGAGCGGCTGCACTGGGGCTCGGATTACCCGGTACTGCGGCGGGCGGCCACCTACCGGCAGGCGCTGGAGGCGGTGCGCACGCATTGCCCCTTCATCCCGCCATCTGATATGGCGCGTATCCTGGGGGACAGCTTATACGACCTCCTCGAGCGGCGCGGGGTCTCGTGACGGATCCGGCCTAGCGCGGATCTGTAGAGATTGACAACGATCGAAGATCGAAGCAAGATGCAGAGAAGCATCGCGTAAGCATAAAGCAAGTAAAAGAAAGTAAAAAGTGTAAGTATAGGAGAAAAGAGACACGATGGCACGCATACCGATCGGATTGCAGCTGTTCTCTGTGCGGCACGACCTGGAGCGCGACTTCCACGGCACGCTGCGTGCGGTGGCGGAGATGGGCTACGAGGGCGTGGAATTCTTCGGGGCTCCCACGCGCAGCGCCGAGGAACTGCGCGCCGCCCTGGACGCCTTCGGGCTGCGCTGCTGCGGCTGGCACACGCCGTTCGCGCTGGTCCAGGACGACAAGCTCGAAGAAACGCTTGCCTTCCATCGCGCGCTAGGCAACCGCTACGTCATTGTCCCCGGCATTCCGCCGCAGCTTCGCACCAGCCGCGCCGACTGGCTCAAGCTGGCGGACTTCTTCACAAACCTCGCCGGCACGCTCGAACCGCACGGACTGGTCACGGGCTACCACAACCACCACGTCGAGTTCCAGCCGCTCGACGGGGAGCTGCCCTGGGATACGTTCTTCGGGCACACCCCACCGAGCGTGGTGATGCAGCTCGACACCGGCAACGCTGCCTACGGCGGGGCGGACGTGGTGGACATCCTGCGGCGCTACCCCGGCCGCGCCAGGACCATCCACCTCAAGCCCTACTCCCGCACGGCCGGCCGGGACGATCCGCGTCACGGCTTCCGGCCCGTTATCGGCGAGGATGAGCTGCCCTGGCCCGAAATCTTCCAGCTCTGCGAGACTACCGGCGGAACAGAATGGTACATCGTCGAGTACGAGAGCGATGCCTTCCCGCCGCTTGAAGCGGTCAGGCGCTGCTTGAACGCGCTCAAGGCCATGGGGAAATAGGCTCGATATCCTCGATACGATATCCTCGATAACTACGATATCCGCGATAACAGAGAGATATTCGCGATAACAGAGAAAACCAGCGCAATCGCCCCTGGCGAGGAACAGCCCTAGAGGGAGCGACCCCCAAGGAGGCGGCCATGTCTGAGAAGAAGTTTCGCGTCGGCGTGATCGGCTTCGGGCACATGCATATCAACGACGTGATGCGCCGGTTCAACGAGCTCTCTACTATCGAGTGGGTGGCCTGCGCTGACACTGTACCCGACGTGCCGGAGACCAGCGACGCCACCTTCACGCGCGCCTGGAACCGGCGCTATGCCCGTGAGACAATCGGCATCCCCAAAGTCTATGACGACTACCGCGAGATGCTCGAGCGCGAGCAGTTCGACCTCGTGCTGGTGTACTGTGAGAACGCCAAGCACGCCGAGGTCGTCGAGGCGGTGGCCGCCAAAGGCGCACATATGGTGGTCGAGAAGCCGATGGCGGCTACGCTAGCCGAGGCGCTACGCATGGTGCGTGCTGCTCGCGCCGCGGGGGTGACGCTGGCAATCAATTGGCCCAGCACCTGGACGCCTGCCATCCGCACGGTGAAGGAGCTGCTCGACGCTGGGGTGATCGGCCGACCGCTGGAGCTGAAATACCGCGCTGGCCACAGCGGGCCGCTAGCTGCCGGCGCGGCACATCAAGGCATCACCGGCGAGGGGGGCATGACCGACGCCGACCGCGGCCGTACCTGGTGGCACCGCGCCGGCACCGGCGGTGGGGCGCTGCTGGACTTCTGTAGCTACGGCGCCTGCTTCGCCCGCTGGTACTTCGGTGAGCCCGCTGTGGCAGCAATCGCCCTGGCGGCGAACCTGAA
This sequence comes from Chloroflexota bacterium, assembly GCA_042408875.1. Lineage (GTDB taxonomy): Bacteria > Chloroflexota > UBA11872 > JBHOQS01 > JBHOQS01 > JBHOQS01. The sequence goes on from JBHOQS010000010.1 coordinate 9,662, forward strand.
CAGCCCGTACGCCCAAACCGAGGACAACGCTATCCTGGCCGTGCGCTTCCCTAGAGCCATGGCGCTGCTGGAAGCTTCCTGGACCACGCTGGATCACGGCGTGCCGACAGGCCCGATCGTCTACGGTGAGACCGGTACCCTCGTCGTGGAGCGGCAGGGCGAGCAGCAGGTGGTCAAGATCGCCCGCGGCCGCGGCGCCGCGCCCGAGTATGTGGAAGCCGAGCCGCTGCCGGCCGGGCGCCAGAACATCGCCCAGGAGATCACCCATCACCTGGCCACGGGCGAGCCGTTGCATCCCACACTGGAACCGGAGTTCAACCTCGACGCCATGGCCATCCTGGATGCCGGCGTCCGCTCGGTGCAGAGCGGCAAGCTCGAGCTGGTCAACAACGCCTGCTGGTGCATCGGGTAGTTTGCCAGGCAGCCGGTGCACCAGACCGGCAGAAGAAAGGAGCACGCGCATGAAGATCTCGGTGCTCTCGTATTCGTTTCGCGGCCTGCTGGCCGAAGGCAAGATGGATGTCTTCGGCTACTTGGAGACCTGCAAGTACCGCTACGGCCTGGACGCCGCCGACATCTGGAACGGCTTCCTGGTCAGCACTGACGAGGACTACTTGCGAAAAGTCAAGGAGGCGCTGGACGAGCGTGAGCTCGTGCTGGCCGACCTGTGCGTCGATCGCGCCCACGTGTGGGACGACGATCCGGACGTGCGCGAGCAAAACTACCGCAACGCGCTGGCCCATCTCAACGCCGCACGTCTGCTCGGCGCGCGCTTCATTCGCATCGACGCCGGCAGCAGACGGGAGACCTGGAGCGACGAGGAGTTCGACCACATCGTCCGGCGCTACCGCGAGTACGCCCAGTACGCCTGGGACCACGGCTTCAAGGTCGGTGCAGAGAACCACTGGGGCCCGGAGAAGTACTGGCCTAATCTTAAGAAACTCTACCTGGCAGTTGATCATCCGGGCTTCGGTATCTCCTGCCATATTCGTGGCTGGGCCGGCACAGACGAGGAGAAGGACCAGGCCGACCGCGAAGTCGCGCCGTGGGTGTGCCACACGCATTTCGCCTGGAATATCACCGAGGGTCCCCTCGAGGAGAAGATGCGTAACCTGCGCGACGCTGGCTACCAGGGCTATTACAGCGTCGAGCATCACTCCGGCACGAACGAATACTCCGAGGTCGCCATCCAGATCGCCAGAGTGCGCGACGTCCTGTCGAAGTGGCGCAGCGCCCAGTGAGCCGTACCGGCCTTCACGACGGGCCGGTGGGGCTGTTTTCCACAACGCAACACCAGTCGCACACAACAGTTGTTCTGGACTTGCCTCTTCTCACCGGACTTGTCTCTTCGCGGAAGAGACAAGTAGAGACAAGTAGGGAGACAAAGTAGGAGTACGGGCATGGCAGAGAAGGTTCGCATCGGTATCATTGGCGTGGGCCAGCAGGGCGAGCGCCACGTGCAAGGGTACCAGAGCATTCCAGAGGCCGAGGTCGTCGCCATCGCAGACCTGCGCGAGGACGTGGCGCAGCGCGTGGCACAGCAGTACGGGGTGCCGCACATCTACACCGACTACCATCAGCTCCTGGCGCGCGATGATATCGACTCGGTGGACATCATCCTGCACAACCGCCTGCACAGGCCGGTGACAATCGATGCGCTCGAGGCCGGCAAGCACGTGTACGTAGAGAAACCGATGTCCTGGACCTATCGTGACGCGAAGGAGATGTATGACACGGCCAGGCGGCTGGGCAAGATGCTGCACGTGCAATTGTCTACTCTTTATTCGGCCAACACGCGAGCGGCCAGACGGCTCATTGAGGGCGGACACCTCGGGGAGATCTACTACGCCAAGTCGAGCCACTATCGTCGGCGCGGTCGCCCGTACGTGGACGGCTATGGCAGCCCGGCCTTCGTGAACACGGAAACCTCGGGCGGCGGCGCCATGCTCGACATGGCCGTCTACCATATCGCCCAGATGCTTTTCTTGTTGGGGAACCCGCAGGTGCTCTCGGTGTCAGGGGCGACCTACCAGAAGCTCGACAACATGTATGAGGATCGCCGTCAGGCCAGCCGGTACAATGTCGAAGAGCTCGGCATGGCGATCGTGCGACTTGCCGGCGGCATCACCTTCTTTCTGGAGGAGGCGTGGGCCATCCACGGGGACGACCCCGACAGCGATTACATCTACGGCAGCCACGGTGGCCTGCGCGTCAATCCGCTGACGTACTTCACCACTCTGGCGGACATGGAGATGAACGGCACGTTCGACGTCCGGCAGGCCGACTGGCGATGGCAGCAGTGCGATCCCCGGGAACGCGACTACACGAACTCACAGCAGCACTGGGTTGCCGCCCAGCTCGGACGGGTGCCCCTGCTCGACACCGCCGGCATCGCGCTGAACACGGCGTTCCTCACAGAGGGCGTGTATCTGTCCGGCCATCTCGGCCGCGAGGTGACCGCGCAGGAGATCGAGCAGGCCGAGCCCGGCCTGGGCCGAGCCTGACGCTCCCGGGCGCTATCACTATAGCGTACTGCGTATTGCGTACTGCGTAAGCCCCGCTAGGCCGCCCCGCTCTGCCCGGCAGCCTGCCTGCCCAGCGGCGGGGCAGGATAGGGCTTACGTGTTACGCAGTACGTAGTACGCAGTACTCACTCTTGTCACCCCAGCGCCTCGCAGACCAGATCGCCCACCTGTTCGGTGGTGTAGCCCATCTGGCCAGCGTTCTGCGATTTCATCCTGGGGCAGGTCGCCATGATGGCCTGTTCGACCCGCCGGCCGGCCCGCACTAGCCGCTCGTCGCCCTTGAGCTCCCCGGTGACGGTCAGCAGCATGCTCATGGCGTTGATAGCGGCGATCGGGTTAATCACGTTCTGGCCAGTGTACTTCGGCGCCGAGCCACCCATTGGCTCGAACATGCTCACCCCGCCCGGATCGGGATTGATGTTCCCGCCTGCCGCCACACCCAGGCCGCCCTGGAGCATCGCGGCCAGGTCGGTGATAATGTCCCCGAACATGTTGGGCACCACCACCGTGTCATAGTACTCCGGGTTCTTGATGAACCACATGCAGGCAGCATCGACATGGTTGTAGTCGCGCTCGATATCCGGGAACTCCCGCTCGCCCATCTCGTGGAAGGCGCGGAACCACAGGTCGCTCACGTAGGTCAGCACGTTGGTCTTGCCAATCAGCGTCAGCCGGCCGGGCTTGCCCTGGGCCTTGCGGCGCCTGGCGAGCTGGAAGGCGTAGCGCAGGCAGCGGTCCACGCCGAAGCGGGTGGCGATCATCTCCTGCGTGGCGATCTCGTGCGGCGTGCCCTTGCGCAGAAAGCCCCCGGCGCCGCTATACAGGTCCTCGGTGTTCTCGCGTACCACAACGAAGTCGATGTGCTCAGGCCCCTTGTCCTTCAGCGGGCACTCCACCCCCGGGAAGAGCTTCACCGGGCGCAGGTTGATGTACTGATCCAGGTCGAAGCGCAGCTTGAGCAGCAGACCCTTCTCCAGGATGCCCGGCTTGACCTGCGGGTGGCCGATAGCACCCAGGTAGATAGCGTCATACTGCCGCAGCGCCTGCACCTCTTCATCGGAGATCACCTGTCCGGTGCGCAGGTAGCGCTCGCCCCCATAGTCGAGCATCTCCAGCTCATAAGTAATGCCCTCTTTCTTCGCCACTTCTTTGAAGACCTTGAGCCCCTCGCGCACAACCTCAGGGCCGGTCCCATCGCCCGGAATAACTGCGATCTTCATGGGCACATCCTCAGCGGAGGAGTATCGAATGCACAATATGTAATGTATAGTACGTACCGCGTACTGCGTAGAGGCCCGGTTCAGGCGTGGTCAAAGGACCATCTACGCTCTTGCCACGGCTGCCCGCCGGCCGGCAGCGAGGCTGGCCGGGATACCGCGCCCTGCACTCCTACGCAGTACGTAGTACGCCGTAGCCCGCACAGCATAGCACCCGCTGCTGGATCGGGACAACCTGGATGGCTGCCGCGTCCCTCAAACTCGGCCGACCCCAGGTTGGAGCGCAGGCAACTTGATAGCAGCTCAGGAGAGCGAGGCTGGGTCGTGGCGGATAATTCCCGGCGCCCGGTCAAAATCTGTCTCGGCCGTGATGATATGGCTAGATCCCACCCGTTCCATCACCGCCAGATGGACGCAGTCCCGTGGCGAGAGACCCGCCGGCCTGAGCGCCTCAACCAGCGCAGCGGCCCGCTGCATACCGGTCGCCCCAACCGCCAGGATATTATCCTGGGAAAGGATCCTGACAAGGTCCTCGACAAGCCGCCGGCCCAGGGCTGGCTGCTGGCGCCGCCAGTAGACGTAGAGAGCCTCTTGAAGAGCCTCGGCATCGGTGAAGGCCTGAAGTTCATCTTGGACTACAGTTACTAACCGAGTTATCGGCCGAGGTACTGACCGACGAATGAAGCAGTGGCCGGCCGCCACGCCGCATAGGCGATCTCGCTGGCGCCTGGGGAACTTGACCGCAGCTCGCTCTTCCCCTAGCCTATCTGCCAGGCACCTCCCCAGGTTCCCTTAATCTCGGAAGGTTCGAACAGCCTGTCGACTGTCCTGTGGATCGTTCCAAGGAGGTTAGGAGATGGCAAGCGGTGAGAAGCTGGTGGTGTTGAACCCAATGGGCTACCCGCCCAAGATCACGCAGCTCGGCATGGCGCCCCGCCTCGACACGCTCGACGGGAAGACCGTCTATCTCGTTGACGTGCGGTTCGACGACGGTGACCGCCTGCTGCTCCAGATGCAGGCCTGGCTGAACGAGCACATGCCTCAGGTAAAGACGGTCTTCCGACAGAAGGCCGGCGTCTACATGGACGACGACCCCGAGCTCTTCGAAGAGCTCCGGCAGAAGGCCGACGCAGTGATCCTGGGCGTGGGGCATTGAAGCACCTGCGCGCCGGCGGTCGCCGTGCACTGCATTACCCTGGAGAGCCAGTATGGCATCCCCACCGCCTCCATCCACACCCGCTCCTTCCACCACGTGGTCAGGCAGGTGGCTTTCTCCAAAGGCATGCCGCGGCAGCGCTTCGTCTTCGTGCCCCAGCCGGTGATGGGAAAGTCGCCGGCGGAGCTGCGCGCGTACGTCGAAGGAAACGATCCCGTCACTGGCCGGCCGGTCATGCAGGAAGTGATTGAGGCACTGACCTGCCCGCTCACCGAAGAAGAAAAGCAGCAGGTTAACTTCGACCGCTCCACGCCCCGCTACGTTGGACCGGCCACCGAGGAAGAGCTCCACCGCATCTTTCTGGAGAACGGCTGGACCGACCGGCTGCCTATCGTATTGCCTACCGAGGAGCGCGTGGCCGCTATGCTGGCCGCCACCAGCCACAAGCCGGACGAGGTGGTCGGCCGCATGCGCCCCACCTCGACCCGCGAGGCGTGGGAGTACACGGTCGAGAAGGTGGCGGTGAACGCGGTGATGGCCGGGGCCCGGCCGGAGTACTTCCCGGTGATCCTGGCCCTGGCGGCGAGCCAGGTGAGCGCCCGCGGCAGCACCACCAGCTCCATGGCGGCGATGGTTGTGGTGAACGGGCCGATCCGCCACGAGATCGGCATGAATTGGGAGATCGGGGCGATGGGGCCCTACAACCACGCCAACGCCACGATCGGCCGGGCCTACGGCCTGCTCTCGCAGAACCTCCAGGGCGGCTCGGAGCCGGGCAAGACCTATATGGGCTCGCAGGGGAACAACTACGCCTATAACAGCGTCACCTTCGCCGAGAACGAGGAGCGCAGCCCCTGGGAGCCGTTCCACGTCCAGCACGGCTTTCGCCCGGACGAGAGTGTGGTGAGCGTCTTCACCGGCTGCCGCGCCACCGCCTTTACGCTGGGCCTGCGCGAGAAGCACTGGCGCGAGCACGTGATCAACCTGCTGCGCGGCCTGGACCCGCACTGCCCGCCCACCTTCCTGCTGGACCCGATCACCGCTAGGCAGTTCATCGACCGCGGCGGCTTCGATACCAAGGAGAAGCTGATCCAGTGGGTGTACGAGAACGCCACGCTCCCCGCCGGCATCTACTGGGACTACCAGCTCATCCAGAATTACGTCTATCCGCGGGCGCTCAAAGGCGAGGAGCCGTACGCCACGCTGCTGCGGGCGGCGGAGGACGAGCTCATCCCCATGTTCCGCAAGCAGGATATCCATGTCGTCGTGGTCGGCGGCGAGACCAACGGCTACTGGCGTATTATGGGCTGCAACTACCAGAAGAGCGTCTCCATCGACGCCTGGCGCTGAGGAGGTGACGAGTTACAACGGCGACGGAACGCTACCATCGCCGCCGCTCCATCCCTCTGGAGGGCTATGCCTACGCTCAGCCCGGCGCGTATTTCGTGACCATCTGCGCGCACGACCTGGCGTGTCTGTTCGGCGAGGTAGTGGATGGCAACATGCGGCTGAAGGACGCCGGGCAGGTGGTTTTGCAGGTGTGAGACAATTTACCGCGTCATTATTACCAAGTGCAATTAGACGCGTTTGTGGTCATACCCAACCACATCCATAATTCTCTGGATCGTCGACGATCCGGTAGGGGCAGGTTTGAAACCTGCCCCTACCGAAAACCAGAAACGTGCTCCATTGTCCGAGATCATTCGCGCATTGAAGACTTTTTCTGCCCGCCGAATCAACGAAATGCGTCAAACCCTAGGAGTGCCGGTCTGGCAACTGAACTAATACGAACACATCATTAACAACGACGAATTAATCAGTCGCATTAGATACGCATTAGATATTAGAGACTATATAGCTAACAAACCCTCATTGTGGACCCCAGATAGATGGGTGGCGCGCCCTGTATCCGCGGGCTGCGGATCCCTGTGGCAACCATCGTTGGGATGGTGGCAGCGAGTAAAAGCAAAGAAGAAGAGGAAATCCTCGTCGCCGCCTATCCCGACCTCGAACCGGAGAACATCCGTAAAGCGCTCCGGTACGCCGCCAAGGCGGTGCGGGAACGCGCGCTGCTGAGAATCCCATAAAGTTCCTGGTAGACAACGCGTTGTCGCCACAGGTCGCGGAGGACCTCCGCCAGGCGGGCTATGACGCCACCCATGTCCGAGATTACGGACCTCAGGCGGCAGAAGATGCGGCGATCTTCGAGCATGCATTTCGGGACGGACACATACCCATATCCGCCGACACCAGGGCATCCATCGTCCGGCGCGCTATGTTAGCCGCACCATCTGCTCGGTCTCGGCGCTGTGGAAGAGAGCTTCGATCACGCGGGCCTGGGCCACGCCGTCTTCTGCCGGCGGGAGCAGCCGGCCGGCGCGCACGCAGCGGGCGAAGTGGTCGGCCTCCAGCGCGTACTGGTCGGCGCCGGGGACCTCCTCCACCCGGCGCTCGCCGCCCGCCACGATCGTAAGCTGCACCGGCCCGCTGCCGGGCACGAAGGCCGGCTCCACCACGATGCGGCCGCGGTCTCCGGCGACCTCATACCGCTGCGGGCCCGCCACGTCGAAGCTGGCATCGACCACGGCCAGCCGCCCGTCCGGGAAGGCCAGTGTGGCCGCGAAGCTGGTGTCCACGCCGAAGGCAGGGTCTATGTACCTCTGCGCCGTCACGGCTACCGGCTCGGCTCCGAACACGAAGCGCGCCGCGTTGACGGTGTAGCAGCCCACGTCCATGAGGGCGCCGCCTTCCAGCGGTCGGCTCAGGCGAATATCTCCGGCGGCGCGGCGCTGCGGAGACATAGCGAAGCAGAACGAGGCGCGCAGGAGCCGCGGCGTGCCGATGGTGCCGTCTGCAAGAAGCTGCAGGGCCCGAGCATGCTGCGGGTGCAGCCGGTACATGAATGCCTCCATCACCAGCACCCCGGCTTGCCGGCAAGCCTCGGCCGCCTGCGCCGCGTCGGCAGCCCGCCGCGCCAGCGGCTTCTCACACAGCACATGCTTGCCTGCCTGCGCGGCGCGAATGGTCCACTCGACGTGCAGGCTGTTCGGCAGGGCAATGTAGACGGCCTCGACCTCCGGGTCAGCGAGCAGCTCCTCATAGGACCCGTAGGCGCGAGGGATCTGCAACTGCGCCGCCACTTGCTGTGCCCGTCCGGCCTCCCGGCTGGCGATGGCGACGACCTCGCCTTCCGTGCCGGCGCGCACGCCGGGGATGAAGCGCTCCCGAGCGATGCGTGCGGTGCTGAGGATGCCCCAACGGAGCCGGGACGCTCTCGTGCCGGCCCCTGCTATTCTGTTCGCCCCGTGCATCAACGTCTCCTTCGTGCATGGCATGCATGTGTCTTGCCGTGCACGTGTCTTGCATAAATAACGCCGGCTCAATGCGCCAAGGGCTCAGGGCCCTCCCTGTCATCGTAACGGCGACCGCACGTGCCCGCAAGAGAAGATTGTCTACCAGTCTGAACCGGAGGTGTGGGTGCCGGCTTATCTCCTGCGCCCCCTTGATCCGCCGGCGCGCCGGCTGCCGGCCGTGCTGGCCCTGCACGGGCACGGAGGGCGGTGGGGCAAGGGCCAGGTGGCCGGCGCAGCAGACGAGCATGAGCAGGTCAGGCAGAACATCGCGCGCTACAACTATGACTACGGCCGCCAGTTCGCCCGGCGCGGCTACATCGTGCTGTGTCCCGACGCGCGAGTCTTCGGCGAGCGGGCCGGCTGGTGGGCCCCGGCGACCCGCCGCGCAGCTTCGACCCGTGCGATCGCGCCGGCAACAAGGCCGCGCTCTTAGGGTATAGCCTGCTCGGGCTCACCGTGTGGGACGACCGCCGTGGCATCGACTACCTCCAGAGCCGGCCGGATGTCGATCCCGACCGTGTTGGCGTGGCCGGCTTGTCGCTGGGAGGTACGCGGGCAACCTATGTCGCCGCCCTCGACGATCGGGCGCGCGCTACCATCATCAGTGGCTACCTGAACACGTTCCACACGTATGCGCTGGGCAAGCAGTTCTGCGGCGGCCAGTTCGTGCCGGGGCTGCTCCGCTGGGCGGAGCAGCCGGATGTGACTGCCCTGATCGCGCCGCGCCCCCTCTTGATCGAGGCCGGCATCCACGACGAGGCGTTCCCCATCGAAGCCAGCCGCGAGGCGCACCGCACTCTGGAGCGTGTCTACCGGTTGCTGGGGGCTGAAGATCGGTTGTGGCGCGACGAGTTCGACGGCGGGCATGCCTGGAGCGGCCGGCTGGCCTACGAGTTCATGGACCGCTACCTGCGCGGCTGATGCCCGGCCTCACGCCTGACTTCACAGGCTCCCGGCAGCCGGTCGCAGTAAGAGCCACATGCTGCCCTCCCAGCGCTCGCCCGGAGCTAAGATAACAAGCCCGTGCCCGCGCACGCCGTGCGCGGCGAGATTGAACACGTTGGGCGGGCAGGTCCATGGCTCAAAGCAGACGCCGGCCCGGCCCGGCGGCGTGTACACGGTAACGTTCGGGTGGTTCGGCGTGGCACGCATCACCGCTTCGAGGCCGTTCGCCGGATCGAGGACAATGCACTCTACCAGCCCATCTCGTAACGCCAGCTCCGTGTACACGCCGTCGTAGGTGCGCGCTGCCAGCGGCGTGGGCTGGCGCAGATCATGCTCGCCACGGACCGGCTCGCAGAGCTCCTCCCACGGCGCCACCACACCGTCGCTCACCGCGTGCACGCGCGGCAGGTTCCAGCGGCGCGCCGCCGGCACCTGGATCAGGCACGCGCCGGGGCTCCCTCGCGGGCCGAGCGGCAGCCGGAAGTAGGGATGTGCCCCGTAGCCGAACGGCAGCCTGCCGGAGCCTGTGTTTGTGACTTCCACGCGCAGATGGATACCCTGTGCGTCCAGCCGGTACGTGGCATCGACGCGATATGGGAACGGGTAGCCATCCAGGGTATCCGGGTGGTCTGCCGCGTCGAACCTGCTCTGCACGGTCGCCGCATCGTCGCCGGCCTGGACAGCCACCACCTTCCAGGGCTGGTCCAGGGCGAAGCCGTGGAAGTCGCGCCGCAGCCGAAGCCGCCTACCGTCGAAGACGTATTCGCCGCGCGGCACGCGGCTGGGGAAGGGGAACAGCAGGGGAACACCCCACCAAGACGGGTGAGCGCGCAGTTCGTCCAGCGTCGGCGGATCCAGCAGCAGATCGACCAGGCGCCCGTCAGGTGCAGCCAGCCGCGCCGCGATGGCGTTGTTGCCTAGGGCCGGCCAGAGATGCAGCGTTGCTCCGCTCGCCGTATCAGCAAGCACGACCAGCGTCTCACCTTCACGCGTGACCGTATCGGCTATGAAGCGGCTCATGTTCATGGCTTTCTCTCTCAGCGCTCCCTGCGTATTGCTCGCAGCACCCCCATGCGATGCCCTCCAGTATAGCCATCTTGAGTAGAGCTCTCCTGCCGCGCGGCTGTTGTGTAGAGGTCTCCTGCCTTCTTCAGCCCTCACAGCAGGCACAGCCGTATCGAGTAAGAAAGTAAAAATATAAAACAAAAGTATAGGAAAATGCTCAACTGGACTGACCTTCAGAAGGTTGCGTTTAGAGCGTTTATCAGGGGCACTGAGGTGCCCGGCGTGATGGCTGAGAGCGTCTCGTAGAGGACTCTACGCGAGGTGTACGATGGCGGCGACAGTAGTAGACCGTGAGCCGGCCGCTCCGGCGGAAGAGGAGCGCACCCTGCTAGCTGAGGTCTACCACGCTTTGCACCGAGAGCCGGCCGCCCGGCCGAAGCTTCTCTTCGATCCACACGGGGAAGCGATCCCGCTTCCGCCCTCCCTTCTGCGCGTCCTCAAGCAGGCAGCGCGGGCGCTGCTGCAGGGCGACGCAGTGGCGATCTACCCTGTGCATAAGGAGCTGACTACGCAGCAGGCCGCCGATCTTTTGAATGTTTTGCGTCAGTACCTGGTGCGCTTGCTAGAGGAGGGCAAAATACCATATACCAAGACCGGCACACACCGGTGCATTCGATTCAGCGACCTCATGGCCTATAAAGCACAGCGTGATGCTGAGCGCCGCAGGCAGCTCGATGAGCTTGCTCAGCTCAGCCAGGATCTGGGCCTCTATCGCTAGCATCGGAGTCCCCTCTAACCATCATGCGGATCATTAACAACCTCGCTGTACAAGCGCCTGGCTTCGCCGATCTGGTTCGCCGTGCTTTATTCCACGGGCACGATTTATAGCTTCTATCCGTTGCTCACGCTGATGGAGTTACAGGAACTTCACGCAGACCGGCGTGGGGATCGCGAGGACGTGTCCGGTAGGAGTGAGCTGCCCCGTCTCCTGGTCGATGCGGAAGGTGACGATCGTGTCGCTCTGCTGGTTGGCCGCATAGAGGAACGTGCCGCTTGGGTCAATAGCGAAGTTGCGTGGGGTCCGGCCCTGGGTGGACGCATGGCCGGCGTACTCGAGCCGGCCCGTGCTCTCGTTGACCCGAAAGATGACGATGCTGTCATGGCCGCGGTTAGAGCCGTACACGAACCTGCCCGTAGGGTGCACGTGTACGTCGGCGCAGGTGTTCTGCCCGGTGAAGCTCTCCGGCAACGTCGGGACCGTCTGGAGCTCCTCCAGGACGCCGCGCGCCGCGTCGTAGGTGAATGCCGTGAGGGTCGAGTTGAGCTCGTTGATGACGTAGACGAAGCGGCCGTTCGGATGGAAATCCAGGTGGCGCGGGCCTGCACCGGGGTGGGTGCGGGTGAAGGGAGGCTCGTTCGGTATCAGGCGGCCGGCCTCGAGGTCGAGCCGGTACACCAGCACTTTGTCTAGCCCCAGGTCGCAGGCCAGGGCGAAGCGGTTGGCCGGGTCCGGCGTGATCGAGTGTGCGTGGGGGCCCTCCTGCCGGTTCGGATTGACGCTGGAGCCACTGTGCTGCACAACATCGCTCGCCGGAGCCAGGCTGCCGTCGTCTTGAACGGGGAAGATCGCGACGCTGCCCCCGCCGTAGTTCGCCGCCAGGACGAACCGGCCGGTCTGCTCCATGCTGACATGGCAGGGGCCGGCGCCGTGCGAGGACTGGCGGTTCAGGAAGGTTAGCATGCCGGTGGCCGGGTCGATGGCGAAGGCGCTGACCGCGCCGCCGGGGTGGCCATCGATCTCCGGCACAGCGTTCACCGCGTACAGATAGCGCCCGCTCGGATGCAGAGCGAGGAACGATGGGTTCGGTACATCAGCAACGGTATGCACGAGTGTCAGCGCGCCGGATACCGGATCCATCCGGCAGACGTAGATGCCTTCCGCGCTCCCCCGCCCATGAGGGGCGGTACGGGAGAAAGTGCCGACATAGACAAGCCTCGATTCCCTAGACGGCGCGGCCATTCCTTCCCTGCCTCTCTATTGCGTTATCGTTATTCCAGTGACCACGGGCCAGGTACGCGCTGCTCCAGATCGGGTCTTATTGCTTGTAGAACTTGTCCAGCTCGATCTGGACCAGCTTGTGCGTCTCGGCCAGCACATTCGATAGTGGCTCTTCCTTGCGCCACGCCTTGTTGAGGGTGTTCTGGGCTACCGTGCGCCACTCCTGCCAGACGGCATTCAGGCCGAGCGACCCGGCGAACTCCAAGCTCTTCAGGAAGGCGCGGCGGTTCCGCGGAGGCGACGGCGCCTTGGCCACGACCTCGTCGGCCGCCTTCCGATGCATCGGCAGGCCTGTGCCCGCCGTCCCACGGATAACTTGCTGTTCCGGCTGACTGTGCCACTTGAGCCACTCCCAGGCGGCATCCGGCAAGCGTGAGTCCTTGGCGATCACCCAGCAATTGGCGATCACGGTGGTCCAGCGCGCTGCCGGCCCCTGCGGCACCAGCTCGACATCGTAGGTATGGTCTTTCATGTTGGCGTCGCCCAACCGCGCGTAGATGTGGAACTGCATGGCGCTGCGCCCCTCGGCCGTAGGCGTCGGCGCGAAGGGATACTTGCCCTGCTCGGCGAACGGCGGCGCCAGGCCGCGGTCCATCAGGCCGATCAGGAACTCGTACGCCTCCCGCACCTTCGGATGATCGAACTGTGACTTCGTGCCGGTGTCGTCCAGCACCCCCACGCCGAAGAGCTTGGGGAAGAGATACCAGCTCGTGGTGATGTAGTTCGGCTGGGCGAAGAAACCGTACTGCTTCTTGCCCGGATCGGTGAGGCGCTGCGCCGCGCTGGTGAGGTCGGTCAGCGTCCACTCCGCACCTGGATACTTCAGTCCGGCCTCATCGAAGGCGGCGGTATTGTAGAAGAGCGCTACCACCTGAAGATCGCCCGGCACACCCCAGATGCGGCCCTGGGCGTCCTTCGTCACCGTGAGCTGGTAGTAGTCGCTCTCTCGCATGTCCCGGCGGATGTACGGGGCCAGGTCGCGGATCAGGCCGCGCGGCCCCCAGCCGGTGCAGCGCCCGTCCTCACCGTACCAGACATCCGGGGGTGTGCCGGCGGCGAGCATGCTGGTCACTTTGTCCAGGGTATCGTTCCAGGCCCCCGAGATGGTCTCGATCTCCAGCCTGGGGTAGCGCGCCTGAAAGCCTTCCAGGATCGCCGGCGGGTGCTGCTGCTCGCCGCCCACCAGGGCAATCACCAGCTTGCCCTGCAGTTCGGCGGAGGGCTGGCCCTGCACGGGCGCCTCCCGCCCTGCCCTCGGCGCACCACACGCCGCAGCCAGCAAGAGCGGCGCCACCGCGCCACCACGCAGGATCCCGCGGCGTGTCACCGCAGGAACACGTATCGGGAATGCTCCACTACCCGTCATCCGTTGCCTCCTATGTCCGTTGCCTCCTATGGGAGTCTGGCCCCTCCCCGTGTCGGGGAGGGGAGCTTAGGTGGCTATGTCAGCGGCGGGAGATCGCTCGCCCTCCCCGATCAGGAGAGCTTAAGAGAAGCAGCCCTTGTCTTTCTAGGTGCGAATGCCGCGTGGAGTTCCCCTCCCCGTGTCGGGGAGGGGCCGGGGGAGGGGCCAGGTCGCTCCCCGCACACCAGAATGCTCATGAAGCGCCTCGACACTTCATCCACGGCATTGTAGAGCTCATGGCGCTCATGTCAACTATTGGAACTGGAAGACTACTGGTAGCCACCCCGTGAACGCTACTGGGCGCGCCTGATCTCGTCCACGGCCGCAGGGTTCTCCAGGGCGGAAAGATCGCCCAGGTCGCTGGCGCCGAGATAGGCGCCGCGGATCACCCGGCGCAGGATCTTGGCGTTACGCGTGCGCGGCAGGTCCCGGACGAACTTCACGTCGTCCGGCGCGAGCGGCTTCCCTAGGCGTTCGACGACGCACTGCCTGATCTCCTCGCGCAGCGCATCGCCGGGCGGCCAGCCGGGCTTGAGCACGGCGAAGACCACGATGGCCTCGCCTTTGACCGGATGCGGCGCTCCGATGGCCGCGGCCTCCGAGACCGCCGGGTGCGCCACCACTGCCGACTCAACCTCCGCGGGCCCGATGCGCTTGCCGGCCACCTTGATCGTGTCGTCCGACCGGCCCAGGATGTACCAGAAGCCGTCGCGGTCCACCAGCGCCCAGTCGCCGTGCACCCACACATCGGGGAAGCGCGACCAGTAGGTCTCGAGGTAGCGCTGCGGGTCGTTCCAGAAGCCGCGGGTCATGCCAGGCCAGGGGCTGCGCAGCACCAGCTCGCCCACGCGGCCGCGTACAGACCTACCCTCCTCATCCACCACATCCACGTGCATACCGGGCACTGGCAAGTTAAACGAGCACGGCTTGAGCGGCCGCAGCGCGGTGCAGCCCAGGATGCCGCCCGAGATCTCGGTGCCGCCGGAATAGTTGATGATCGGGCAGCGCCCGCGGCCGATCTTCTCGAAGTACCAGCGCCATGGCGCCGGGTTCCAGGGCTCACCCGTGGAGCCGAGCAGCCGCAGTGAGGACAGGTCGTGGCGCTCGACCCACTCGTCTCCAGCGCGCATGAGCGCGCGTACAGCCGTGGGCGAGATGCCCAGCACGGTGATGCGATGCCGCTCGACCAGGGACCACAGCCGGTCGGGCCGCGGATAGTCCGGGGCACCGTCGTAGGCGACGAGCGTGGCGCCGAGCGAGAGCCCGCCGGCCACGGCCCAGGGCCCCATCATCCAGCCCATGTCGGTGAGCCAGAAGAGCGTGTCCTCCCGGTCCAGATCGAAGCAGTGCGCCAAGTCCTGCGCCGCCTTGAGCGGGAAGCCGGCGTGCACGTGCAGGGCGCCCTTGGGCCGGCCCGTCGTCCCCGACGTGTAGATGATCATGTACGGGTCTTCGGCGTCCGTGCGCTCGGTCTGGTACAGCCCCGGCTGGCCGGAGACCGCCTCATCCCACCAGACATCTCGCTTCGCCTCCCAGGGCACGGTATTTCCAGCGTAGCGGACGACCAGCGTGCGCGCGACGCCTGCCTGCACGGCAGCGGCGTCGGCAACAGGCTTCATTTCGATCAGCCTACCGCGACGGTAATAGCCGTCTGCAGTGATGAGCAGCGTTGCGCCGGCATCCTGGAGCCGTGAGGCTACCGCCGGGGCGCCGAAGCCAGAGAAGATCGGCGCCATCTTCACGCCGATCTTGCCGCAGGCGAGCGAGGCGATGATTACCTCAGGGATCATCGGCAGGTAGATGCCCACGCGGTCGCCGCTGCCCACACCCAGGCTGCGCAGCGCGTGGGCGGCGCGGTTCGTCTCCTGCCACAGCTCATGAAAAGTGTAGTGGCGCACCGTGCCGTCCTCGCCCTCCCAGATCAGGGCGATAGCATCGCCCCGCGGGCCGGCAGCGTGTTTATCCAGGGCGTTGTGCACGTAGTTGTACTGCGCGCCGACGAACCAGCGCGCCCACGGCAGGCCGCGCGAAAGGTCGAGCACCTGCTGCCACGGCCGGTAGAACTCCAGCGCCAGGTCCTCGATCACCGCCGGCCAGAACCACGCCGGGTCGGCGGCCGCCCGCGCGATCAGCGCGTCGAGGTCATCGATGCCGTGCCGCTGCATGAAGCGCTGCAACCGGCTGCGGGCGATGTACTCTGGCCCAGGATGCCAGGCGACCGGCTCTGCCAGCGCTCCCAGCTCCTCTGGAATTTGTGGAATTTGTGGAATTTGTGGAATTTGTGGCACCTGTGGGACTTGGGTGATAGGAGAGGTGGGCTGTTCGAGCATAGTGGCCTCCGGCTGGTTATCGTCGCTCGTCTGTTCCCACGGTCGCTGCCGGCGCTTGCTCCCGGCATGTCTGGAGATACTTGCTGGCCGACGGCCGGCCGAGCACGCCCAGGATAAAGCGGCTTGCGCAGCCACTTTCTCTAGCGAGATCCCGGTCTGGATACCCATGCCGTGCAGCATGTACAGCAGCTCCTCGGTTGCCAGGTTGCCGGCCGCCCCGGGCGCAAACGGACAGCCGCCCAGGCCGCCGGCCGAGGCGTCAAAGCTGGTCACCCCCAGCAGTAACGCTGCCAGCGCATTGGCCAGCGCGGTGCCGCGTGTGTCATGAAAGTGCAGGGCCACCCGCGCGGCGCCGGCCTCTGCCAGCACTGGGCCGACCACCTCCGGGACCTGCGTCGGCACTGCGACGCCGAGAGTATCGCCTAGCGAGAGCTCCTGGCAACCCAGGTCGAGCAAGCGCCGCGCCAGCTCCAGCACCTTCCGCGGTGGTACGGCACCCTCGTACGGGCAGCCAAAGCACACGGAGATGTAGCCGCGCACTCGCAGGCCCTCGCCTAGAGCCCGCCTCACCACCGGCCCGAACACCGCTAGGCTCTCCTGCACGGTCATCCCAATATTATGCCTGGTAAAGGCATCGGTGGTACCGGCGAACACGGCGACGGCGCGCCCCAGCCGCCAGGGCCCGCTCCAACCCGCGCATGTTCGGGACCAGCGCCCAGTACACCGGGCCTGCCGGGCGCTGCGGCAGCGCCGCAAAGAGCTCCTCGGCGTCGGCGAGCTGCGGCACTGCCTTGGGACTGACAAAGGCGGTTGCCTCGATCTCTGACAGGCCTGCCTCTGCCAGCAGCTCGATGAAGCGTAGCTTCGCCGCGAGTGGCACAGCTCCAGGCTCGTTCTGGAGCCCGTCGCGCGGGCCGACCTCGACGATGCGCACGCGCGCAGGCAGGCGCTCCCAGATGCTCATCCTGCCAGCTCCACCAGCGCCGCTCCGGCCGGCACGTGGTCGCCGGAGGCGCAACGCACCCCTGCCACCACCCCGCGGCGGGGCGCCATGATCGTATGCTCCATCTTCATCGCCTCCAGCACGAGCAGGAGCTGTCCGGCATCAACCGCCTCTCCCTCGTGGACGGCCACCTTGACCACCCGCCCGGGCAGCGGCGCCTGGAGGGCGTCCTGCGCCGCGCCGGGAGCGGCCGGCCGCGCCGGACCCTCGTCACGCAACGCGCCGGCCTTTTCCAGTACGAAGGCGTCCCCGTCCAGACCAACGTGCAGGGCGTCCGCGGTCTCCACCACGCGGGCGCTCCATGTCTGCGTGCCCTCACGCAGGAGCAGGGTGGCCGGCCCGACCGGCGTGCAGGTTACGGCGTGCTCCTGGCCCGACGGGAGGCGAATGGTCCAGCGAGCTCCCTCGCTCTTCCAGGCCGTGAGGGAGCTCTCCCGGCCACACTGGCGATAGCGCAGGGGAATGCCCTGGTCGCCGAGCCGCCAGGCCCCGGCCCGCCACGGGTCACGCGGCTCCGGCGCGGCAGCACAGAGCTGCCGCGCCGGAGCCGCGAGCAGAGCCCGCTCCGAGAACTCCGGCCTTGCTGCCAGCTCATTCAAATGCGCTTCCAGAAAGCCAGTCGAGAGCTCGCCGCGGCGAAACGGCGCGGAATCGAGCACCGCCCGGAGCAGGGACAGGTTCGTGGTCACGCCCAGCACAGTGTAGGCACGCAGCGCCGCGAACGTCCGCTCGATGCAGGCAGCGCGGTCGGGCGCGTGCACGATCAGCTTTGCCAGCAGTGGATCGTACGCCGTGGGGACCTCGTCGCCGGTCTCCACGCCGACGTCGTTCCGGATGCCAGCCCCCTGGGGCGGCTCGAACAGCAGCAGCCGCCCACCAGAGGGCAGGAACCCCCGCGCCGGGTCCTCGGCGTAGATGCGGCACTCGATGGCGTGGCCGCGCGGGTGCACCTCCTCCTGGATGAAGGAGAGGGGCAGGCCGGCTGCGATGCGTACCTGTTCGCGTACGAGGTCGATACCCGTGACCAGCTCGGTGACCGGGTGCTCTACCTGGAGGCGCGTGTTGACCTCCAGGAAGTAGAACGCGCCCGTAGGATCAACCAGGAATTCCACCGTGCCGGCGTTGACGTAGCCGGCCGCCCGCAGCAACGCCACAGCGGCCGCTGCCAGAGCCTCGCGCGTGGCTGGGCTGAGCCCCGGCGCCGGGCTCTCCTCGATGACCTTCTGGTGCCGCCGCTGTACCGAGCAGTCCCGCTCGCCCAGCGCCACGACGTGGCCGTGCGTCTCTGCCAGCACCTGTACCTCGACGTGGCGAGTTGGGGCGATCACCCGCTCCAGCAGCACAGTCGCATCGCCGATGGCGGCGAGCGCCTCGCGCCGGGCGCTCTCCAGCGCCGCCGGGAGCTCCTCCAGTGTGTGGACCAGGCGCATACCTCTGCCGCCACCGCCTGCCGCCGCCTTGATCAGCAGCGGAACGCCGAGCCACTGCGCCGCTTCCACGAGCGCAGTGTCTGACTGGTCATCACCGTCGTAGCCGGGGACAACCGGCACTCCTACGGTGCGGGCGAGCTGCCTGGCCGTGCGCTTGTTCCCGAGCAGGCGCATGGCCTCGGGCGGCGGGCCGACGAACGCGAGCCCAGCGGCGCGGCAGGCCTCGGCAAAGCGGGGGCTCTCAGCCAGGAAGCCATAACCTGGGTGGACCGCCTCGGCGCCACTCTGCCGGGCTGCGGCGATGATCTTCTCGATACAGAGGTAGCTCTCGGCCGCCGGGGCAGGGCCGATGCAATAGCGCTCGCCAGCGCGGCGCACGTGCAGCGCCTGCGCATCGGCCTCGGAGTACACCGCCACCGCGCGGATGCCCATCGCCGTGCAGGTCTGCAGCACCCGCACGGCGATCTCGCCGCGGTTGGCTACCAGCAGCTTCTGGAACATCCGTGTGTTCCCCGTTTCCCCTAGCCCCTCCCCCCACCATCCCCTACCCAGAACGGCTGGCGCTTCTCCAAGAAGGCGGCTACGCCCTCACGGGCCTCTGCGCCGGCGCGCAGCTGGGCCAGGAGCTCGGCGGTCCAATCCTGCGCCCTATCCGGGCTCTCAGCTCTGGCCCGCTGGATCAGCACCCGCGCCTGCGTGGCTGCCCCCGGCGCGCTGGTGGTGAACTCGTGCAAGATTCGCTCGACGGTGGCGTCGAGCTCGTTCGCCGGCACGACGTGGTGCACTAGCCCGATGCGCAGGGCGCGCTGCGCGTCGAAGCGCTCGCCACTGGCGAAGAGGGCGCGGGCGTGGCTCTCGCCGATCTTGGCTACCACATACGGTGCCACGACGGCCGGCAAGATGCCCAGCTTGACCTCCGAGAAGCCGAAGCGCGCGTCGTCCGCTGCCACGACGACATCGCAGCAGGCCAGCAGCCCGACCCCCGCACCCAGCGCCGTACCGTGAGCGCGGGCCACCGTCGGCAGCGGGCATCGGTTCAGTACCGCGAGCATGCCGGTGAGCTTGCGCGCATCCGCGAGATTTTCTTCATAACTCAGGTCCGCCGCAGCGCGCATCCAGGTCAGATCGGCGCCGGCGCAGAATGACGGCCCGGCGCCGGAAAGCAGCACCGCGCGCACCTCCCCGCCGGCGCTGACCGAGGCAAGGCACGCCGTCAGCTCGTCCACGAGCGCCGGATTAATAGCATTGTGCACCTCCGGCCGGTTCAGCTGCACATGCAGAGCCAGTCCCTTCCGCTCGACCAGCAGATGCTGAAACCCAGATCCGGCCACGCAGAACCTCCATAGCCTGCGGGCGCGCCGGGGGCGTGCACCGTATGGGCGTATGATCGTGCGCCTGCACAACGCTCCCTCCCGCGCCGCAAGCGTGCAGGGCCCCTCACCCTCGACCCCCGCCGTGCTGGATTATAGGGCGAATCCTTCGTCGCCCCCTCTAGGAGGCCCGCAGCGTGGAGGAGCGACGAAGGATTCGCCCCTCTCGCCCATGCCCCAGACCTGCCCGGGCCGCTCCGTGCGGCTGGAGCGGCCCGGGCAATGCTCACATCCGAAACACCCCGTAGGTGGTCTCACCGATCGGCGCGTTGAGCGCGGCAGCAATGCCGAGCGCCAGCACGCGGCGCGTCTCCATTGGGTCGATGATGCCATCGTCCCACAGGCGGGCGGTGCTGTAGTACGGGCTGGCCTCGCGCTCGTACGTCTCTAGGATAGCGCGCACGAAGTCTTCCTGTTCCTGCTCGCTCATACGCTGCCCGCGGGCGCGCAGCGACTCCAGCCGGACGGTGAGCAGCGTGTCGGCAGCCTGCCGGCCGCCCATCACGGCGATGCGGGCATTCGGCCACATCCACTAGAAAGCGCGGGCCTACGGCCCGCCCGCACATGGCGTAGTTCCCGGCGCCGTAGGAGCTCCCGATGATCACAGTGAACTTCGGCACCGCGGCGGTGGCCACAGCCATGACCATCTTCGCGCCATCCTTGGCAATGCCGCGGTGCTCGTACTCCTTACCGACCATGAAGCCGGTAATGTTCTGGAGGAACACCAGCGGCAGGCGGCGCTGCGTGCACAGCTCGATGAAGTGCGCCCCCTTGAGCGCACTCTCAGAAAAGAGAATACCGTTATTGGCCACAATGCCCACGGGATACCCATAGAAATGCGCGAAGCCGCACACCAGCGTCGGCCCGTAGGCGGCCTTGAACTCGTGGAAGCCGCTGCCGTCCACGATGCGGGCGATGACCTCTTTGACATCGAGCGAGGGCCTCGTCGAAGCAGGCCTGCGCCAGCCCCACCGACAGGGCACCGACCGCCACCCGCCCGGCGTCGAGGGCGGCCAGGCACTGGCGCAGGCCTGCCCCGCGCTGCCCTAGCAGGCACCATTCCGGCATGGCGCAGTTCTCAAAGTAGAGCGGGTGCTGGTCGGACGCCCGCCAGCCCAGCTTCTCGTAGGCTGGGCCGCGCCGGTAGCCGGGCGTGTCCTGCGGCACCAGGATGGTGCTAATCTCCGGGCGGGCCTGGCCATCCGGGCCCGGCTCGCGCCACCCGGTCCTGGGCACCACCCTCACGCCGGCGGTGATGTCCGTGCCCGAGTTCGTGATGTACCGCTTTGAGCCGTTGATCACCCAGCGGCCGCCCTGCAACACCGCAGTCGTCTGCACCCCCCGCAGCGTCGCTGCCGGCGCATTCCTCGGTAAGGCCGAACGCCCACAGCCGCTGCCCGCCGACACAGGGAGCCAGGAAGCGCTCTTTCTGCTCGGCCGTGCCGTACGCGGCGATAGGCGCACAGCCGAGGGAGATATGCGCCTCCATCGTGATAGCCACGGACGTGTCTGCACGGCTGATCTCTTCTAGGGCCAGGCAATAGGAGACGAAATCGCCACCGGAGCCGCCGTACTCCGGGGGAAGCGTCAGGCCCATCAGGCCGAGCTCGGCCATCTGGGCGATGATGTCGTACGGGAACTGCTGTGCCCGATCTAAGGCCTCAGCGCGGGGGCGGATCACCTGCTGGGCGAAGTCGCGGGCGAGATCGCGCCAGCGTCGCTGCTGGGCAGTGAGTTCGAAGTCCACCGCGTTCCTCCTCCCCCTTGAGGAAGCCGCGCACACCAGAGGAAGCCGCACACGACACGCCGAGGTTCGCTCAGAAGAGCGCCCCGGCGCGCTACGTCTACATCATAGCATCTTCGCATCGCTCTGCGCGCGCCTGTCAACTCTATGGTTGTACGGTCCTCCTGTAAAGGCCTATATGGCACATTCTGCAGAGCCATGTGCGTGGCCGGCCCTCCTGAACCGGACCTCCCTCTGGCTGAGGAAAAGACAGAGGGAGGCGGTTCCCCTGCCTGCCTCCAGTCCCTCCACGCTGCCAGCACCGGTGCGATCGGGACGAGCCTAACGGCCAGCGACAGTGAGCGTGCCGCCCACGAGAAAGTCATCCTGGTGGCCCGCGTCGTTCGCCGCGGTCACCTGCACGGCGTACTGGCGGCCTGCACCTGTGGCTTGAAGCGAATACCACATGCTTCGAGGTACCCTCAAAGGGTGTGTAAATGGCGAAGGCGGTGTACCCCCCTCCTAGACTCAACACCAGGGCTTGGAAGCCCGGAGGCGGAGAGCCACCGCCATGGACCAGCGGACCACGTCGGGGAGCGTGACGTCAAGCCCCACCTGGGAAGGACTGCACGGGTGGCTGTGCAAAATGCGATCCAGACGCTCATCCAGGAGGCCCTCGAGGCCGAGGTGACGGAGCTGCTGTGCCGGGTGCGGTACCCGCGGCGCGCTGCCGTGGACGCACCGGTCGGGTACCGGAACGGCTCCAGCAAGCCGCAGAAGCTGACA
>JBHOQS010000011.1:0-71747 GCA_042408875.1 Chloroflexota bacterium
CGAAGCAGTAGTTGCCCCACTGCGGATCGCGGGCCAGCCAGTACACCGTGGGATCGGTGAGGTCCTGGGCGCTCTTCAACGACGTGGCGATCATGTAAAACAACGGGAACAGAAACACGAACGCCACGTCCACCAGCATGACGTACGTGAACACGTGCAGGAAGGCGCGCTCTGTCTTGCGGCGGAGCACGAGGAAGTCAAGGCCGCGCCGTCGCGCTTGCGGCATAGCCAGAGTGCTGGGGGCCACCTGCGGTCGTGGTACGGTCGCCGGAATGCGCGCCTGCATTAGAGCCTCCCTGGGCAGCTGGGCATCTCGCTTCCAGGGTAGCATGGCGAGGTTTCAACAAAGGTGACGATATGGATACAAAAGTTACAGGCTGGTTACGATCATGTAACCTGCGCCGGCAGGCGCACCCAGGACGTTGTTGCAGGCCGGCTACCAGGGCTCACCAGCGCGCTGTGCAGACGGCCGGATCGCTGGCAGGGCGTCGCGACGGGCGCGATGCCGGGCCGTTCCATCCGGCGGAGGAAGTGTATGGCACGGCAGACCACAGGCATCGCTGCGCTGGACGATTTTCTCGATTACTGCCTGATCGAAGAAGGGCTGACTCCGGCCACCATCGCTACCTACCGGCAGGTGCTGTCCGCCTTCTGCACCTGGGCTGCCCAAGCCCGTGAGGCCGGGGACTTCTCGCCGGATCTGCTCACCCGCGACCTGCTGCGCGGCTGGCAGCATCACCTCATCGCCGAGCGCAGGTTGGACACGGCCACCTATGTGAAGTACATCAGCGCCCTGCGCTCGTTTCTGGCCTACCTGCACGAGGAGCGGCTGACAGAACTCACTCGCGACGACGTGCGGCTGCCGAAGGGGTATCTCGACCTGTCATCGGTGAAGGCGCTCACGCTAGAGGAGCTGACCGCGCTGGTGCAGGCGCCGGATCCGCGCACACCGTGGGGGCGCCGTGACCGCGCTCTGCTGGCACTGCTGTACAGCACGGGCATGCGCATCGCCGAGCTATGCAGCCTCAACCGCTCGCACATTCCAGTGGACCGGCTCTGCCGCGGGGAGGTGCTGGAGCTGCCTATCGTCGGCAAAGGACGGAAGCCGCGCGTGGTGTTTGTGGACCGGCTGGCGCAGGAGCTTTTGAAGGTGTATCTGGAGAGCCGCGATGACGACCTGGCGCCGCTCTTTCGGCCCTATCGCGGCAGGCCGAACGCCGAGGGGCGGCTCACCCCGCGCATGATCCAGCGCGCCATCGATAAATATGCGAAAAAGGCCGGGCTGGCCTCTTCCCCTACACCGCACACGCTGCGGCACTCCTTCGCCGTGCACAAGCTCCAGGCCGGCGCCGACACGCGCATCGTGCAGGCCTTCCTCGGCCACGCCTCCCTCGCCACCACGCAGCGCTACACCCGCATCACCGACCGCTATCTGCGCGAGGCCTACAAACGGGCGCACCGCAGCCTGCCAGTGGGGGAGACGGCCCTCACCCCCGGCCCTCCTTCCGAAGCGTCGGGAGAGGGGAGATGAAGCTCCAGGCTGGCTACCCCGGCGCGGCGAGCAGGCCGAAGCTGCGGGAGAGGGGCCGGGGTGAGGGCTACCTGCGCGCTGGCTCCTCCACGAGCGGCACCGCGGTCTGCTCCAGCACAGCGCGGATGATGTCCTCGGCGGTGCGGCCGCGCAGCTGGCTCTCGGCGCGCAGGATCAGGCGGTGCGCCAGCGTGGCCGGGGCCATACGCTTGACGTCATCAGGCAGGACGTAGTCGCGCCCGTGCATCGCCGCCCAGGCCTGCGCCGCGCGCACCAGCGCCAGGCTACCGCGCGGGCTGGCACCGAGTGCCAGGTCGGGGTGCTCGCGCGTGGCCCGCACCAGGCGCAGGGCATAGTCACGCACCGCGTTATCGACGTGCACCTGCCACACCAGCGGTGCCAGCTCGACGATGCGCTCGGCACGCTCCACCGGTTCCAGGGTCTCGATGGGGTGCTGCCCGCGCAGGTTGACCAGCATCGTGGCTTCATCTTCGAACGAGGGATAGCCCACGCGCAGGCGCATCAGGAACCGGTCGAGCTGCGCCTCCGGCAGGGGGAAGGTCCCCTCGTATTCGATGGGGTTCTGGGTGGCGATCACCAAAAACGGCCGGGGCAGCACACGCGTTTCCCCGTCGACCGTGATCTGCCGCTCGGCCATGCACTCGAGCAGGGCGGACTGGGTGCGCGGCGTCGCCCGATTGATCTCATCGGCCAGGAGCACGTTCACGAACGCCGGGCCGGGGCGGAATTCAAACTCGCCGGTGCGCTGGTTGTAGACCGACACGCCGGTGACGTCGTTTGGCAGCAGGTCGGGCGTGAACTGGATACGCTTGAACTGTCCGCCGATGGAGATAGCCGTAGCGCGAGCGAGCATGGTCTTGCCGGTGCCCGGCACATCCTCGAACAGAATGTGCCCCTCACACAGGAGCGCCACCAGCACCATCTCGAGCACGTCGCGCTTGCCGACGATGACGCGCTCGATGTTGGCAATCACGCGCTCGCAGAAGGCTTGGATCTCGCGCACCCCACCATCCACGCTGGCTCTCCCTCGTACATGCATCATAGCACAGCACCGCCGGGCCATAGGCCGGGCAACGTATCACCTCTTGAAGATCGGCACGCGACACATGTACTCGTGACGATGAAATGTACTATCTGACTTGAAGACATATTGACGCGATCATCTGCTCGGAGTATACTCCGGGTGTTCCATCGGCTAGGCCGGCGACACAACCGCCACTCTGTGCTGAGTGGCGGCGGCGTGAACGGTATGGCGTGCTGACGGCTGGTGAAAGGAAGGTGGCGTGGATGGTTCCCCTCTCACGGCGACACGTGGTGCTGACGCTGAGCACGGCTGCGGTCTCGTCATTTGTGGCGGCTGCCTGCCAGCCGGCTGCGCAGACGCCCAAACAGGCCGGGGGCAGAGCGTCGATTCGCTGGCAGTTCCGCGGCAGTGACGAAGACCTGAAAGCCGCGCAGGGTTTCGTCGAGCAGACGTTCCTGAAAACCCACCCGAACATCGAGCTCACCATTGAGCCGGCCCCGGACGGCCGCGATGAGAAACTCGTCGCCGCAATGGTCGGCGGCAATGCCCCAGATGTGTTCGAGTCCTGGACAGACAATGTCACCCAGTTCGCCGACCGCGGCCAGGTCCTCGACGTCGATCCCTTGGTCAAGCGGGATATCAAGTCCGACGAGCTGAAAGACTTTTACGAGTGGCAGTGGCGCGACTTCGTGCTGCCGAGCAAGATCCGCTTTGGCCTGCCGAAGTACGTCAACGTCATGGTTATCTGGTACAACAAAGACATGTTTGACCGGATGGGCGTGAAGCCGCCGGACATGAACTGGACCCATGATGAGTATGCCGAGGCAGCCAGGCGAATGACGGTCAAGCGGGGCGACCAGGTCGATACCCTCGGCCTGTACTACCCGGTGTGGAGCTGGGACCGCTATTGGTACAAGATCGAGGCCTGGGGCGGCCAGGTGGTTGATCCGAACGATACGACGCGATGCCTCTTAGGCGAGGACAAAGCGCAGGCAGCCCTCGAGTGGGTGCGCAAACTCATGTGGGATGACAAGGCCATGGCCCAGCGCCTGCTGCTCGCTCCGATGGGACAGGGCTTCAACACACAGGCGCTCTTTGCCTCCGGCAAGTTCGCCATGGTCGAGGATGGCTTCTATCCCTTCTCCATGGCCCGCAATATCCAGAGGCAGATTAACTGGCGCTACATGCATACGCCCACCGGGCCGGCCCGCCGGCGGGTGCTGGGCACCACCGACGGGTTCGTTATCTGGAAGGGGACGAAGTACCCCGATGCGGCCTGGGAGCTGCTGAAGTATCTGGCTGGCCCGGACTACCAGCAGAACCAGGTGCGCGCAACTGGCCTGCTGCCGGTGCGCTACTCGGTGCTGGACCAATGGAAGAAAATCTGCATCGAGCGCTTCCCGGAACTGGCCGACGTGAACCTCGATGTTGGCCCCGAAGCCATGAAGATGGGCTACCCGGGCAACCGTATCTTGTTCAAGAAAGATGCTGAGGCGCGGCAGATCATCGTGGCGGCTCTGGAGAAGGTCTTTATCGTCGGCAGCACACCGGTGAGCTACTTCAAAGACGTGGCCAAGCAGGTGACGGATCAGATGCGCTCGTAGGCGTGTCCTGCGACGCAGAAGATCAAGATCAGTGCCGGCCGGTAGGAGCATGCGTGCTTCGCCGGCCGGCGATGTCCATCTGGCATGCTCGTACGCGCACGCTCGTACGAGGAGAGCGGTTGAGGAGAGCGGTTATGGCCACCGGACGCCTCGAGACGCCTACGGCTGCACGCACGAGAAGCTGGCCTCGCCTGTCGCAGCGCACCGTTGAAGAGTTGACAGCGTACCTCTTCCTCTCCCCTTGGATCATCGGCTTTCTGGTGTTTACCGCTGGGGCAATGATTGCCTCGTTCTTTATCAGTCTGAATGAGACTGACTTACTCTCGATCTCAAAATTCATCGGGCTGCGTAATTACCAGCGCGCCTTTCTGGCCCCGCTCTTTCACAAGGCACTGGCGGTGACGGTGTACTACACAGCGCTGGTGGTCCCCCTCGGCACGATCATCGCCCTTGCCATTGCCTTGATGCTGAACCAGAAGGTCTGGCCGATCGGTGTCTGGCGAACGATTTACTATCTGCCAGCGGTCGTGTCAGGCGTGGCCGTGGCGCTCCTGTGGGGCTGGGTGCTGAACCCTGACTACGGCCTGGTCAACCAGGGGCTAGCGTTGCTGGGTATCAAGGGGCCGCGCTGGTTTGCTTCAGAGCAATGGGCGGTGCCCGGCCTAGTGCTGATCGCCCTCTGGGGTACCGGCACGAATATGCTGCTCTACCTAGCCGGGCTCCAGAGTATTCCGACGGAACTCCAGGAGGCAGCGAAGATCGACGGCGCAGGCCCCTGGGCCGTGTTCCGGCATGTCACCTTGCCACTGCTCACGCCAACGATCTTCTTTAACGTAGTCATCAACATTATCGGCTCATTCCAAGTCTTTACCAACGCCTATATCCTGACACAAGGCGGGCCGAACAATGCCACGTTGACCATGGTGCTGTATCTGTATCGTGAGGGCTTCCAGCTTTTCCACTTCGGATACGCCTCAGCCATTGCCTGGATCCTGTTCGCGATCATTCTCTTCTTCACGCTG
Source organism: Chloroflexota bacterium (assembly GCA_042408875.1). Lineage (GTDB taxonomy): Bacteria > Chloroflexota > UBA11872 > JBHOQS01 > JBHOQS01 > JBHOQS01. Next base: position 5,203 of record JBHOQS010000011.1, read on the forward strand.
ATCCTCATCCGGAGCTCGAGCCTCTGGGTATACTACGAGGGAGGGCTGCGCCGATGACCGTCGCTTCTGTACACGCTGGCTCCAGGGCAGCCCGGCAGCCACTTCCGCTCGGCAGGATCGCCGGCCGCACTGTGCTCTACTTGCTCGTCGCCACCGGGGCGGTGCTCTATGCGATGCCCTTCGTATGGATGCTCTCCACGTCGGTGAAGCCGGGCTACCAAGTGTATCTCATCCCCCCGGTATGGATCCCGGCGAGGTTCGAGTGGGAGAATTATATCCGCCCGTGGCTGAATCTTCCGTTCGCTACTTTCTATCGGAATACGATCATCATCACCGTACTGGGGATGACCGGCACGTTGCTGTCGAGCTCGCTCGTGGCCTTTGCCTTCGCGCGTATGCGTTTTCGCGGGCGCGATTTGCTCTTCCTACTCGTGCTGAGCACAATGATGCTCCCCAGCCAGGTGACCCTCGTTCCTCTCTATATCTTGTTTTCGAAGCTTGGCTGGATCAATACGTTCCTGCCTTTGATCGTGCCGCAGTGGTTCGGCTCCGCGTTTAACATCTTCCTCTTGCGCCAGTACATGATGACGATACCGCTGGAGATGGACGATGCGGCGCGCATCGATGGGGCAGGATGGTTCCAGTTGTACTGGCGCATCTTGATGCCGCTGTCGGCGCCAGCGCTTGGTGTAGTAGCGATCTTCAGCTTCACATTCAACTGGAATGACTATCTGCACCCGCTCATCTACCTGAACGCTGTGCAGAACTTCACTGTCTCCCTGGGCTTGCCGCTGCTGAACTCGCGCTACGTGACCGAGATTCAGCAGACGATGGCGCAGTCAGTGCTGGCTATTCTGCCGGTGCTGGCGGTGTTCTTCTTCGCCCAGCGGTACTACATCCAGGGGATCGTCATCTCTGGTGTGAAGGGCTGAGGACCTCCAGACGATCCTCCCGCAGCGCGAGGGGGCTTGCCCACCAGGCTCATGCGTCGGGGCATGCCAGCCTGCTAACCTGATCGTGCGCGGTGCGGCCGTGTCGCACAGGCCGCGCGGCAGGAGCAGGCATGGTTGCGAGAGTTCGGCTAGGCCTGGACGCCGCGCTGGGGTTGCTTGGTCTCGGGCTGGTGCTGGCGCTGATAACGTCGCAGGCCGGTCCCCCTGAGCAGGCGATCCGGCAGCACCAGGCTGGTGCGTTCGGGCGGGAGCAGGAGGACCTCGCGCCGCTTCCGGCCTCGGAGGTGCGGTATCTCGCCAGCCCGCGTGAGGTGCGCGGGCACCTAGCCGCGCTGCTCGGCCTCGAGCTGCCGCCCGAGCTCGAGCCGGTGACGGCAAGTCTCCAGCTCGATCGTTCGGCTGGCCGGCTCGTTGCCGCCGAAGCCCGCGTGACGGTTCTCCTCGACGGGACGCCCGTGCAGTTCACCGCCGTCTGGCAGCATCCTCGCTTGCCGCGGCCTGCCCTCCCGCCGCTCGTTCGCGCCGAGACGGGCAACCTCCCGGCTGAACTGCCACGCCTTACCTGGGAAGCCTATGAGGTGCACTTCTCCGCTACCTGCGCGGGTCCGGCGTGCACGGCTGAGCTGGTGTGGCGCCTGGCGCAGTATCTGGAGACCGCCGCAGAGCAGCGGCGGCTCGCCTGAGCAGGGACGAGGGCATGGATCCTCGCACCGGCCATACGAGCACGTGGAGCACATGAACGTCTTTGCGACCGTCTGGCGCCTATGCTATACTTACTGCTGCCAAGCTCAGGCGCCCGTAGCTCAGCGGATTAGAGCGCAGCCCTGCGGAGGCTGAGGCCGGAGGTTCGAATCCTCTCGGGCGTGCCAGATGCTCCTCGTCTCTTGAAGGGCTTCACCGGGCCGGTTCGACGCAGGTGTGCGCTACCGGCCCGGCAGAACCCGGGCGTCCGAGGCACGCTCGCATACGATTCGAGGGACCGGGCGATTAGCTCAGCTGGTTAGAGCGCAGCGTTGACATCGCTGAGGTCAGTGGTTCAAATCCACTATCGCCCACCGCGCCTCCGTAGCTCAGTGGAAGAGCAGCTGCCTTCTAAGCAGCGGGTCGCAGGTTCGAATCCTGTCGGGGGTGCCGTCCAGGACGACACCGCCGCGCCTGCCCCGCCCGCGGGAAGGCGCGGCGGCTTTCCTGGAGGCCTTTGCACATGCGCTCGTGGCGGAATGGCAGACGCGCTAGGTTGAGGGCCTAGTGCCCGTTAAGGGCATGAGAGTTCGAGTCTCTCCGAGCGCACCGCCTCTTCCCCTCCGCACCTGCCGGCGGCGTCGGGAACAGCGCCGTTGAGCACCGCTTCCTGGGTCTTGGCATCGGTGCCGACCAGAGTTCACGGAGCAGTGCCCCGCCGGTCGAAGGGGTACGCCTTCCACGCGTGAGGATATGCGGTTCCGTGCCGCCGGTCCCCGCCCCTCGCTGCTCCGCTGCAACTGTGCCGTGGTCGCCAACAGGGTCGTTGGGACACCGGTCGAAAGGCAGGCCGCTGTGGAGCGCACACTCGTTCTGAACGCCACGTACGAGCCGCTGACGTTCATCTCGGTGCGGCGCGCGGTGGTTCTGCTGCTGCGCGAGAAGGCCGAGGTGGTAGAGGCTGCAGTCGAGCGCCGGCTGCGATCCGAGAAGTTCTCGATGCCGGTGCCGTTAGTCATCCGGCTCATCACGTACATTAAGATCCCGCAACGCTTCAACTTCCCGTTCACGCGTCGCGGCGTGCTGAATCGCGATAATCACACCTGCCAGTACTGCGGTGCGACCGGCGGGCCGCTGACGGTGGACCATGTGGTTCCCGTGTCACGCGGCGGTGCCACGTCCTGGGAGAACTGCGTGGCCTGCTGCCCGAGCTGCAACGCCAGGAAGGGCGACCGCACACCAGAAGAGGCCGGCATGAAGCTGCTGAACAAGCCGGCCCGTCCTACCTATGTGGCCATCGCCTTCCTCGGGCGAGCCGGCGCACACGACGTGTTCAAGAAATACATCTACTAGCACGAAGCCGTGTCCGTGCTCTTGTCCCAGGGCATGGATACGGGCCGTCCTCGCGCCCCGCTTCCTCCGGCGGCGCTATTCGTCCGTCGAGCGAAAGATAGTGAACCCATCGTCGGACGGAAGCAGGGCCTCCCGCTCGCGGCGGCGCTCGCGGCGGCGATCCTGGAAGAACGCCAGCCACTCGGCCGGAGCGTCTTTATCCTCACCGCCATGGCGCGTCAGACGCTCGCGTACCTGGCACAGCACCGGCGTGTTCAGCGCTGCGCCTGAGACGATGACCTGCCCCTTGGAAAGGCCCGGCAGCTCGGCTAGGAGGTCACGACCGACCGACTCCACAGCGGAGGCGACGGCGTTCTGGTCGATCGGGTTGACGATGCGCATGATGCACTGCGTCATGCACTGGGAGAGCACGTCCGCGTCCAGCTTCCCCGGCCGCTGGCTGATCAGCCCGACCCCTACGCCGAACTTACGGCCCTCCGCTAGGATCTCCTTGAGGATCTGGGTGGAGACCACGTCGGCGTTCGCCGGAGCGAAGCGGTGGGCCTCCTCGATCAGCACGAACACTGGATAGGGCAGATAGCGCTCGTCGCGCTCGTCAATGAGCTTGCGCTCAGTATCAACACGCGCCCGATAGAGCCGCCGCAGCAGCACAGAGAGAATCACCTGCTGCTGGCGCTGTTCGATCTCGTTTAATTGCAGCACCGTGCACCGCCCGGGCCGGAACAAGTCGCGCAGCTTAAGGTCTTCGTAGTCGCTGATGATGCGGGCAGTCTCGACCAGGTTCTGGATGCGCCAGGTCAGCGCGCCCCCGGAGACATCGGAGTCGGTGGCATCGTCCTCTCGCCCGTCGGCGCGGATGCTCTGCACCGCAGCGACGAGGTCTTCTTTGGTGAACCGGTCGCCGCGCTCGCGCTGGAGCTTGCGGAAGGCCCGTCCGAACACGTAGCGCATCCGCTCGCTCAGGTCCGGCAGCAGATAGTACCAGTCGTGCAGGCTGAGCACTCCGGTGCGCACCTTCACCTGCTCCGGGCGCAGCACCTGCACCTCCGGAGTGTAGCCAGAGAGCAGGTCGCCCTCGGTGAACGCCGGGTGTCCCTGGATCTCGACCAGCGTGTCGTACTCTCCATGGGGATCGACGATGAGCACGCAGGCGCGGTTGACCGGCTTCATCAGCTCTTCGATGATGACCGAGGCCAGGTAAGATTTCCCGGCGCCCGTGCCGGCGATGATGGCCAGGTGTGTGCCGGTGAGGTCCTTGACAGAAAGCGTGATAGGCACCTCACCGCGGGGGCGCGAGAGCAGCCAGCCGATCTGCGCCGAGCCCACCTCGCCGGGTCGGCGGCGCGAGAGCACCTCGGCCAAGGTCTCGCCGGGGACGAGGTACACCGGCCAGCCCGAGCGCGGCGGCACCCGCGGATTGACGAACGTCTTGAGGCGGGCATCGTAGTAGCCCATCACGGTCACGGTGACCTCGAAGAGCTCATACTCGGCGGAATCAAAGCCGAGCACTGCCGCGACCTGGCCAGGCGGCACCTCCGGGTCGGCCATGAAGGTGTCCGGATAGAGCCGCACCGGCCGCCGCCCCGAGACGCGGCCGATCACCTGGAGCGTCTCGCCCCCGTAGGTCAGCTCATAGTACACGAACTCCCCTTGCTTCACCCGCATCGCACGGTCAGGCGTGATGAACGTGTACTCGTGAGGGCTCTGGCCTGGTCCTTTCGCCGTGCCCACACACACGCCGCGCGCTGGCGCGCCGGCCTGGCCGTCCGCTACCAGAGTCACCGCATCCGCTGTGCTCATCGCACGCCCTCCACGCGGGTCTTCCAGGCCAGGTTGTTCTTCAGGAGGCCGAGGAGCCGCGCCTGGCCAGGAAAACGCGGCTCCAGGTCGGCGATGATCCGCTGCACCAGGTCGGGAACGACCGGGCTGCTCAATGCCGTCAGCCGCGGCAGATACCCGCAGAGCACAGCAGGCGCCCCTGGCGGGCCATCTGGCCGAACGTGGAAGCGCGCCACCTCGTCGGCGTCCATCGTCTCGACCTCGGCACCGACGATGGGCGCTACCGGCGGCACGCTGTGGTCGGGCACGAAGGCGCCGGTGCGACTGCGCCACCACGATCCTAGCGCTACGATGCCGACCAGCACCGCGCGCTCGCTCAGGTAGTCCGGCGCGAAGACCTCGAGCTCACGCTCTGGCGACAGCCGCGGCCCGCCGGCCCCGTAGTCCGGATTGATGAGCTGGGTGTTATAGATGACCCCGACCACGTGCGTCTGCACTGCGGCGCCCAGGGCAACAGAGCCAGGCGCATCCTCTGCGGCGTGCCTTCCCTGCCGGCCGGTGGCGATGCGCACCCAGCGCCCGAACGCGTAGTCGTCCGGCGCGGGCGGGTCCGGTACCTCGCCCGCGCCGTAGACATGGCAGACGTAATCCACGTGCGAGTTGGACTTGACGATGCGTCCGATGAGCATGGCTCACCTCCGCCGCCGCTTGCTGGCTGTCTTTGCCGCGAGGTGAACTGGAATGTCGTGGCGCCGGGCGAACTCTTCGAACAGCCGGAAGAAGCGCTCTCGATCCTGGGCGCCGAGCACAGCCGCCTCGTCGGCGGCCTCCAGGCAGTAGGGATAGCCGGTCCCGACAACGAGCTCACACCGCACGACGTCCATGACGTAGTCTAGGAGCCCGGCATCGAGCACCCAGCGCGGAAACTCGATGCGCACTGGCGGGAGTTCAGCGGTCGCCTGGAGATAGACGAAGCAGATACTGCGGCTGAAGTCGCGCCCTTCATCATCGAGGTAGACCCGCAGCGTGTCATCGCGGCGGCACACGAATGCTTCGCTGCGGTCGCCCCAGCGCATGTCCAGTCCCTGATAGAGCAGGGCATCAGAGATACCCTCCGGGACATCGAGACCGTAGAGCTGGCCGAGCATCTTCGCCACATCACGGGCCAGGCTGGTGTCGATGTAGGCGACCACCGGCACGCCACACTCCTCCGAGGCGCGCAAGAGCGACAGCACGGCGTTGGTATAGATACGGCCGTCGGGCAGGGAGTTGGCGAAAGTCAGCACCAGTGCCCCATCGAGGAAGATCACCGGCGGCCGCTCCCGTGAGTAGGCGCCGTTCCACACCTGCATGCGCTCGAGCATAGTGGTGATCTCCAGCTCAAAGCGGCGCGCATGCACGCGCCACTCGGCCAAGGCGCCGTCACCGTGGTGCTGCGACAGCTCTGCGGGCGGCACGATGCGCATGCGGACGTCTTTGGTGTACGGCCGCGCTGGATCGTGGGGGTTCTCGTACCAGCCGGCCTGTACTGCGGCGACCGGGATCGCATACTCCTTCGCCGGAAAGATCTGTGAGCCATCTACGGCCAGCGTGGTGATGCCGGCGATGCGCTCGAGCGCCCACTGCCGTGCGGCGCGGTGGTTGTCCCAGGAGCAGCCGAAGCGAAGCACGCCCTCCGGACCAGCAGCTGCGTGCTCGCTGGTGGGCAGCGCGCCGGGCGCGAACGTATCCTCAAGCTGGCGCACAATCTCCTCAGCAGGCGTAGCGAAGAAGCGTTGCAGCGCCGCGCGGAGCTCCTCCAGCGACGCCTGCACGAAGCGATCGAAGCCAGTGAAATCGGCCTGCTGAGCCTCCAGCGCCTTCAGCGCCTCAAGCGCGTGAAACAACGCTCCGACCGTCCTGCTTCTCGATGCGAATTACATAATCGGTGGCGCTTTCGAACGTATCGTCGTGGCTGATCACCACGAGCTGCTTGAATCCGCTGCCCTGGACCGCCAGCAAGGGGATCTGCGTAGCGAGGTTCGCCCGCCGCTCGGCGTCCATGTTCTGGGTCGGCTCATCGAAGAACGCCACATCGACGTTCGCCAGCGTCTGAAGCAACGCCAGCCGCACCGCCAGCGCCGCGCTCATCTGCTCTCCACCGGAGAGCTGCTTAAACGTGCGTGTGGTCGCGCGCTGCTTCACCAGAATGCCGTAGTCCTCCTCCCAGACGAGCTCGACCGTACCATCGCCGATGATCTCGCGGAAGAGCCGCGTGGCTGTTGCGGACACCTGCTGGACCATCATGCGCGTGATCACTGGCAGCGCCTGCCGCAGCAGGCTCCGCAGGTATTCAACGAACTCATCCAGCGCCGTGAGGTCGCTGTACTCAGCCCGCGCCGCGTCGAGCTCCACCTGCGCAGCATAGATGCGTGCCAGCTCTCTCCGAACCTGCTCCTGGAGGGCCAGGTTCCGGTGGATCTGTCCGTCCACGGCGCCGAGATCCTGCTGCACCGTGTCGAACTCGCGCCGTGCGGCCGCATGCTCGTCAGGATGGTAGGCCTGCTGCGCCGCCTCAAGCGCCTCCGCGCATGCACGCAGCCGGCGCTCCTGCTCCTCGAGGGCGGCCTGGCATTCGTCGAACCTGCGGCGGCGTGCGGGAAGCTCCGCGGCTGTTTGCTCATAGCGCAGGTACGCCTCGTGGGCGGGGCGGAGCCGCTCCCGCTCCGCCTGGGCCTGTCTGATGCGCTCGTCAAGTCCCGCGTAGTGCGAGAGCTGGCGATCGAGCTGCGCCTCCTCGCTGGTGAGCGCATCCAGCTCACGATGCAGCCGGGCCAGCTCACCGTGCAGGCCGCGGAGCGCATCCACCTGGTCGCGCGCCACTGCGAGCTGCGCGTGGGGGTCCCCAAGCTGCTCCAGCTCGGCGCGCAGCTCAGGCAGGGGCGCTGCCTGATGCTGGAACCTGGCGATCTCCTGGTGCAGGAGCGCGATGCGCTCGTCGATCTTCCTGAGATCTTCCGTGAGCTCGCGCTCGCGCTCTGCCAGCCCGGGCAGCGCGGCGATGCGCTTCTGGGCATCCTCTGCCCGGTCTCGTTCGGCGACAAGTGTTGCCTGCTCGTTCTGGATCTGCTGGAGCCACGCAGGCGCGTGCTGCACGCTGGCTGCGCGCTGCCGGGACTGCTCGACCTGGGCGAGCATCTCCTGGTAGTGGCGGGCCAGCTCACGCTCCTGCTGCTGCCACGAGCGGAGCACGGCTGCCCGTGTCATGGCCTCCTCGGCCTGCTCAAGCTCCGGCTCCAGCCCAGCCAGCTCCATCTGCACCGACGCATAGCGTTCCTTGGCCGCTTCCAGCTCGGCCAGGAAATGCGCGTCAAGGGTCAGGCCCTCTTCCTCCACGTTCTTGCAGGGCTGCTTCAGGAACGGGCACAGACCTCCCTGGACTTGTGGGATAATCTCTTCATAGTAGCGGACCTGCTGCTCCGCCGCGGCCAGCTTCTGGCGCAGCAGCCGTACGTGGGCGCTGAGCTCAGCGCGCCGTGCAGCAAGGGGGAGGTCCGGCTCGATAGCCGCGATTTTCGCTCGTACCTGAGCGAGCTGCTGGCCTGTCTGCGCAGCCTGCCGCTCCCACTCTGCCAGGGCTTTCGTCGCCTCCTCCAGCGCCGCGGCAGCCCGCGTGGCCTCCTGGTACGCCATCTCGAGCTCACGCAGCCGGTCCCGCAGCGCTGGCAGCCGTTCCGCCTGGGCGACAAGTGGCCGCAGCTCCTGCTGCTGCCGCTGGACGCGACGGAGCTCCTTGCTTTTTCCTTCCCTGTCGCGCGCCAGGTCGCTGGCCTGCTTCTGCAGCAACGCGGCCTCACGCTGGAGTTGCTCCAGCTCGCGGATACGCGCTTCGAGCGCATCCTGCTCGTGCGCCAGACGCTCGAGCTCGGGTAGGCGCGCCCTGGCTGCCTCGGCAGTCGCACGCTGCTCCTCGACCTTCGTGAGCTCCGCCTCCAGCCTGGCGCGCCGCTGCGCCAGCACGCGCTGCTGCGCGAGCAGCCGGTCACGCTCACGACGCCGGGTGTCCAGGCGCTCGAGCTTGCGCTCGATCTGCTCGAAGGCAGCGTGATCCCGCGCCGTGGCATCCACGATTTCGGCCGCCTTTTCAGCCGCACGCAGGAGCTCCTGCGCCTCGACCTGCTGCCGGCGGGCCACCTCGGTGCGCTCCTGCTGCGCGGCGTGCTCGCGCTCGGCAGCGGCCCGCGCTTGCTCCAGCCGCTCCAGCTCCCCGAGGCGAGACTGCAGCTCCTGGGCGCGCTGCTGGAGCTCGGCGCGGCGTACGTTCAGGCTCGCCAGCTCGGCTGCCAGGCGCTGCGCCTCCTGCTCCTTCTCCAGGTGAGGCGCGACGTCGTTCTCCAGACGGTCGATCCGGCCGCCAAGCTCTGCGCGCTGCTTCTGCAGTTCGTGCCGCACCGGCAGTAGCCGCTCCACCGCCTCGCGGTACTCAGCGAGCCCCAGCAAGCGGTCGAACTTCTCGCGCCGCTGTTGCGGCGCCTCCAAAAAAATGGCCGTGAGGAGGCCCTGCGGCACGCCGATCGTGTCGGCAAAGAGCTCCTTGAGGGCTGCCCCGTGCTCGATGCCCAGGTGCTGGCGCAGCCACCGCCGCACCGCCTCGGCTCCCTGGGCAGCGTAGACCCCGAGCTCAGGGTCGAAGACCGCGTGGGTCGCGCCAGCCCCGAAGCGGCGCACCACGCGGTACTCGCGCTCATCCAGCGCCGAACGGATGGTCACCGCCACCTCACCCCACCGCTCGCCAGCGCGGACGAACTCTGCCTGGCTGTAAGGCAGGTAGTCGAAAAGCGTCGCGCCGATCGCTTCCAAGAGGGTGCTCTTCCCTGCGCCGTTATGGCCGCAGATCGCCGTCACGCCCGGCTCTAGCTCGACGTCGGCATCCTCGTAACTCTTGATGTTGCGGAGCTCGATGCGCGTGATCAGCATCGCCGGACCTCACCATCAGGTGCCAGCAACCGGCCGGTCAGGCCGCGCCGGCGCAGCGTGCGCTGTGCTCAATAGGTGTTCCCGCCGGCGGCGCAGGTGTTCGACAATCTTCTCCGGCGACTCGTTTTCCAGCGCGAGCTGCTTCGTCTCGACGATCAGCCGCGCCCATTCGCCGGCCTGCGGCGCGTAGCGCGCGTCGTTCTTCAGCAGGTCGGTAAGCACGCCCAGCTCGATCTGCGCCAGCGAGGCGCGCGGGTCTTCGATTTCAGAGGCGAACTCCCGCTCGACCGAGTAGTCACGCACCTGCACGCTCACTGGGTCGAACACACGCCGGACCAGCTCCTCTAACTGTTCGCGGCTGAGCGCATGGTGGTCGAACTCGAGCCCGCCGCGCAGCACCAGCACCACCACCGGGCGCTCACCATGGAAGCGAGCGGCACGATCCTCCAGCACCTGCTGCGCGGCGGCATACAGCTCCTCAGGAGACCGCAGCCCGTGAACCGGCAGGTCTATGGTAAGAAACGGGCGGCGACGGTTCTCGATGTGCTCGAATACCACCCTGGGCGTGGCGGCGGTGTCCACGTGGACATGGTAGAAGCCGCGCGGCCAGTGCGCCTCGTCCATGCGCCAGGTCTCCGTCGAGCCGGGGTTGAAGATCCAGTTGTCGATCTCGTAGCGCTTGTGAATGTGGCCCAGCGCCAGGTAGTCCACATGGTGGCGCAGCGGCTGCACCTGCGCCAGCGTGAGCCCGCCGGAGTACTGCGGCAGCACGCCGTCCATGCCGAAGTGGGCCATGCAGATGGTAAACTCGGCCGGCGGCAGGGCAGCAAGCTGCGGCGCCACCATCTCGATCAGGCGCGGGGTCATCGCCCCCACGTAGCGCAGGCCCAGGATGCGCACGCCGTCCAGGTCGACGTAGGTGCCGCGGCCGCGCGCAGGATCGTACGGGGTGACGCAGACTGCGCCCTCGCGGTGCTCGATGTCGAGGCGGCTGAGCAGCCGGTGGTAGGCCAGGTAGGTCAGCCACGACATCTCGGAACGATAGTTGCTGCGGTCGTGGTTTCCCTCGATGGCGAAGACCGGGATCCCGGCGTTCTTCAACTGCTCCAGCGCCGTCACCGCCTGGAGGAGCGTGCGCGGATCGAGCGCGAATTTGTTGAACAGGTCGCCGGCGATCAGGACGAACTGCACCCGCTCGCGCACCGCATACTGCACGATATCGAGGAAGGCGCGAGCGAAGTCGTTGTAGCGCTCGGGGGATCCATACTGCTCGGTGCCGAGGTGGACGTCGGCCAGATGCACGAACGAGGCGCGCACAGCAAGCACCCTTTCTCGCCGGCGCAGCGGGCGGCCCGGCGGTGCTACGCCGCGCCGGAGAGCAAGGCGCGCGTCTCCCTGTCTACGGCGCGGTGCAATGGCTCGGTCAGGGACATTATAACCCGGGGCGCGCCGGTGTCAAGAACAAACGTCCCAGTTCCAGAAGCCAATCGGACGCTGAACCGGCGGACATCGGGGTGGTGCTAGGCAGCCCGGCGCGCCGTGGTACCCCCGCCCATGGCATGGACGACGGAGAGGCCAGTGGACCGGCGACGCACCCAGAGCTCCCCCGGGGATCTTCAGATGTACCGGCTTCTCGTCCGGCAGCCGGTCGAAGAGCTCGGTCAGCATGCGAAACAGCTCTTCCACCCGCTGCTGGTCTAGCGCCTCTGCCATGGTGGTGCTCCTTACTCATCATTCATTCCCAGCGCAGCGGGCACGCCGGGCGGCTGCACACGCTCCTCCCACCAATGCTCCGAAAAATGTTCTTGTAAAATGCCATTAGTAAATTCATTCTAAAGAGTAAATCTATTCTAAATCTATTCTAAAGCTCGAAGGAAAACAGTTCAAGAAGGCCGCTCGTGTCCTCTGGCCTGCCCTGCCCTCAACTGGCCAGCCCGGCGCACCGCTGGAGACGGCGCCGTCTCCAGCGGTGGCACCTGCCGGCTCAGCCGAACCCGCACGGACAGTATGTCTCCCAGGCGAAAGCACTCGGTCCGCCCACCGGGCTCAGCCGAACCCGCACGGACAGTATAAGTATAATGGTGCTATGGCCGTGCGCTGGCCGCGCGTGCACGCCGAGGATCGCCGCTAGGGTGTTAGCAAGGTCTGCCTTGCCGCAGCGTGCGCGTCGAGGAGAGCGAGAGTGTGAGGAAGGGTACCCATCGATGCGCCTCCTTCGTCCCGCTATCGAAGCCATGCAGCCCTACGTGCCCGGCGAGCAGCCGGCAGACGACACTGACTGGATCAAACTGAATACAAATGAAAACCCAGAACTCTCTCCGCGGGTGATCGAGGCCGTGCGGGCCGCAGTGACGGACCAGCTCCGGCTCTATCCCGATCCGCTGTGGACCGCCCTGCGACAGAAGCTGGCAGAGACGTATAACGTGTCACCAGAACAGGTCTTCGTCGGCAACGGCTCGGACGAGATCCTGTCTATACTCGTGCGCGCGGCTGTGGACCCGGGCGAGCGGGTGGCGTTCCCGGACCCGAGCTTTTCGTATTATCAGACCCTGGCCCAGATCCAGGGGGCTGTCGATATAGCGGTGCCGCTGGGGGATGGCTTTGCCCTGCCGGTTGAGGAGCTTATCGCCGCGCAGGCGCGCCTCACCTTTGTCGCAAACCCAAACTCGCCAACCGGTACCCTGTATGACCTTGCTGCCGTGCGTCGGCTCTGCGCGGGCCTGCCGGGACTGCTCGTCCTGGACGAAGCCTATATTGACTTCGCGCCATACTCGGCGCTGCCGCTCCTCGCAGAATACCCCAACCTGGTGCTCGTGCGGACGATGTCGAAGTCGTTCGCGCTGGCCGGGATGCGCATCGGGTTTGCCTTCGCACATCCCGACGTCGTAGCCGGGCTGGTGAAGGTCAAGGATATCTATAACGTCAACCGGCTGAGCCAGGTAGCGGCGATCGCCGCGCTGGAAGACTTGGCGTGGTTTCGCGCCAATGCTGCCGCTATTATGGACCGGCGCGAGCGCTACGCCCGCCTGCTCGCCGAGCGCTTCGGCTTCCGCGTGTTCCCCTCGGCAGCGAACTTTGTGCTGGTCGATACCGCTAGCGTGCCGGCGCGCGTGGTGTATGAGGAACTGAAGCAGCGCCGCATCCTGGTGCGAGGCTACTTCTCGCACCCTCGTATCGCCAACTGCCTGCGCATCACGATTGGCTCGGAAGCGCAGATGCAGGCGCTAGTGGCAGCGCTAGCGGAGTTCGTTCCGCCGCCCAGCGCGTCTCGGGGGTGACGCTCGGCATCTCGACCGCGTGGGCGCACTGCTGGCGCATACTCTCGGCTGTCGCAGACAGCTCCGCAGCCATGCCAGCGATATCCTGGCTTTGCAGTGTCGTCTGGCGCACGATCTCCTCGACGCCACGCACAGTGCTGGCGATCTGCTCGCTGGCTGCTTGCTGCTGCTGGGTTGCCGCCGAGATCGCCTGCATCTTGCTTACCATCTGCTGGATGACTGCGCCGGCCTGGTTGGCCAGGGAGGCGCTGACGTGCGCCTCCTTCGCCGCCTGCTCGGTTGCCATGACCGCAGCGTTGGCTGCCGCCTGCAAGCGTGAGATTATTGACGTAACCTCAGCGGCAGCCTGTCGCGCGCTGCGGGCCAGTTCCTTCACTTGCTGGGCTACGGCGCCGAAGCGCCGGCCCCGCTCCCCGGCGCTTTCTGCTTCGATTTCCGCATTGAGGGCGAGCAAGTGTATCTTATTCGCCAGATCAGTGATGACGTCCACGATATTGCCAATGGCCTGGCTTTCGCGTCCAAGCGCCACGATCTGCTGGGCAACATGATCGACCGTGCGGCGGTTGGCTTCGATGGCGGCAATGGCCTCTTCGACGCTTGCGGCACCTTCCTCCGCGGCGGCCAGGCCATCCTGCGCGCTCCGTGCGATCTCGTCGGCAGCGCTCCAGAGCTCATCCATTGTGCTGGCGACCTGGGAGACAGCAGCGGCCTGCTGGGCCGCCTGACCAGCAAGCTGTCTTGCCATCTCCGTTAGGCCGCCGACGAGCTCAGCGATTCCGTCCGCCGCCCCCGCCAGCGATCGGTAGGCCTGCGCCAGCTCGGTTAGACGCTGCCGGGCGAGATCGCGCGCCATGGCTGCCTCTGTGACGCTCTGCTTGGCCTGCTCGATAGCCACTGCTTGCTCAGCAGTGGCCAGCTCGATGCGCCTGGCGACTGCGCGCGCAAGCACGGAGCTGACTGCCAGCGCCAGCACCAGCCCGGTAGCCGACGCACCGAGCATGAGCTGTGCCTCCGTGCGGATCCCGCGGTAGGCGCTCTCGCCTTCATGGATCGTCTCGCTGATCAACTCGGTGATCAGCTCATTCGCCGCATGATAGGCAGTCGCGACCGATCCATCGAGCAAGGCTTCTGCCTCCTGGCCCCATCCCTCACTGCTAGTGACAAGCAGTGTATTATAGAAATCGCGATAACGCTTGTAGCGCGCTTCGAAGGACTGAAGGTCCGCGTGGGCTTCAGCCGGCAAGGGAGCTGCGCGTACCCTGGCAAGTGACTGGGAGATATGCCAGTCACTGAGCTCCAGCTGAGCCTCCAACCGCCGCCGTTGGACAAGGTCGCTGGCGGCTGTGTACCGTTTCAGCGCCGTGTCACTTGCCTGGAGTTCAAGCTGGATGGCCGAGAGCTCACGCGCCGTTTGTATCCCCCGGGTGTACAGCCGGTCGAGGCCGGCGCCGGCCCGGGCCATGCCTGCCAGGGCGGCCGCCGCACCTGCGACCATGAGGAGAATGACCATCGCGAAGCCGGCAATCAGCCGGTAGCCTACAGTCCTTCGCTGCATATGTGCGCTCCGTGCTCTCCCAGCATCCCTGTCCGTGCACTCGGCCTGTGCCGCCTCTGTGGTAGGCGCTGAGGCCTCCCAGCACAGATTATCGGCAGGTGCGCTGTGAGCTACAGCAGGCCGCCGCGACGCCCGGCCACCTTCGAGCCTGCATTTCCTTGTAAAAACCCGGGCTACCAAGAGAGCCCAGGCTCTAACCATCCGGGCTCTAACCATCCAGGCTATAATCAATGTGTTCGCTACCATTAGGCCTTGCCGTATCATTCCAGCACGTGGGAGTCCTGCCGTGAGGGAAGCCGCGCGGTGCGCGGCGCACGCACGGAGCCTCACGAATGGCTTCGCCGAGTGCCCCGGACCGTCGGTGTCGCGGGGTCTAGTCAACGGGTACGTGGTGAGAGATCGATGAGCGCCAGAGGCGAGCGCCGTATGCACCGGTTGATGAACGATCCCTCGTTCGCGTACGGGCGCGTCTATCAGCCAGCGGAAGTCGTTGAGTCGAGCATTGTCCTGCTCCAGACAAAGCTGGCGACGCTGCCGAGCGAAGAGCTAACCATCGAATTCCTGGACGAGCAGTACACGAACTTGTTTAATCTCCTCGTTGAGTCCGGGCTGTGCTACGTCTCCGCGTACACGCGGGCGATCATGCCCAAAGACGTGTGGCTGCGCTGCCAGCTTTCCCAGATCCAGCGCTTTCGAGAGGACTGAGCATGCGGCCCACGCTGCACCTGGGCACCATTTGGGGCGTCCCGGTGTACGTCCACGTGAGCTGCTTTGCCCTGCTGGCACTCGTAATGCTCTCGACTGCCCGGGCAGGCGACGGTCACACGGTGCAAGGGTGGCAAGCAGTGGCGTGGTGGGTCGAGGCCGGGCTGCTGGCCGCGGGGTCCTTTGCGGCGATCCTCGTGCATGAGCTGGGCCACGCTGTTGCTGCAGCGCGGCGCGGACTTCAGGCAATGGGCGTGACACTGTACCTCTTTGGCGGGGTAGCGCGCCTGCGCCGGGACCCGGACCGCCCGCTCGACGAGCTAGTCATCGCTGCAGCGGGGCCGGCAGCCAGCATTGGCCTGGCCAGCCTAGCCTTCCTGCTTCGCCTCGGGCTGCATGCAGCGGCGATCGAGCCCGGGGCCCGCATCGCCGGATTCCTCGCCCTGCTCAACGCCGCGCTTGCTGTGCTGAACCTTCTCCCCGGGTTACCCCTCGACGGCGGTCGGGTAATGCGCGCCGTGCTCTGGGCGGTAACTGGTAGCCTGAGCCGTTCGACTTTGATCGCCTCGGTAGGGGGGCAGACGGTGGCGTTCCTCTTTCTGGCACTGGGCCTGCTGGTGCTGGCCGTACGCCAGTCCCTTGACGGGCTGTGGCTGGTCGGTGTGGCCTGGCTCATTTATGGTGCAGCGCGCACGGCATACCAGCACGCACTCGTGCGTGAAGCGCTCCATGGGGTGCCGGTTCGCGCGGTGATGAGTAGCGACTTTGCCGTGATCGGACCGCAGCAGCGTCTTGCTGAAGTGTATGCCGGTCACGTGGCCCGTTTCCGCAGCGCGGAGAATCCCGATGGGCGTTCGGTCCCGCTCCCTCCGCTGGAGCTCGTTCCGCTCGGCGTGGCCGGCCCGCTAGGCCGACCGCGCTATCTCCATGCCGGGCAGGTGCTTCCCGTGGTTGAGGATGGCCGGCTGGTCGGAACGCTTCGCATCACACGACGTCTGCGCCGCGGGGCTGCCATGGACGAGAGTGTACACATTGCCGATGTGATGGAGCACATTGGTAAACAGCCGGTGCTGTCACCGGATGATCCTGCCCAGATGGCCTTGGAACTGGTGGTTGGCGAGCGGTCAGAGGGCGTGCCGGTAGCGCAGCAGGGACGGCTGGTCGGCCTGGTCACACCGGCGAGTATCGCCCGGTATCTGCGGTCACAGCGCCCGGGCCTGCGCGAAGCGAGGCGTCAAGCACATCAGCAGCCTCCTGTGGAGGCACGCACGTCTGGGGAGGCAGTGACGTCACAGTCCGGCGGAGTGTAATTACGGGTGCTCCTTTTCCCGCCTGTCGGATTGTTCCACCGCTCTAGCCAGCGCCGGAAGGAGGCGTCGCAGGGTGCTGGCTGAGACCGCCGCAGTGAGATTGGCCCGGCGCACTTCGTCGCAGAGCTCCCGGCGCAGTACGCCGACCTCGGGAGGAGCCTCAATCCCCAGTTTCACGCGGTCGCCGTCAACCTCGAGTACTGTGACGACGATGCGCTCATCAATGATCAGGGCTTGGCGCGCCTTGCGCGTGAGCACCAGCACGGCGCTATCTCCTCACTCTGCGGACGATCGTCGTCGGGCGTGCGCCAGCGCTGCAGCGGCGTCTGGCACAGGGCATACCTCGTCCAGCGCGCCGGCCACGGGATGGCGAGCAGAGTACCCGCTCTCGCTTAGCACAAGCTGTTTGGCTTTGCCGGTATGCCGGTTGACCACTAACGGCCCGAGCAGGTTTGCCGTGATGCAGCGCGGCTCTTCAGAGGCAACCAGTACCACGAGCACAACGGCATCATCCGCTGTGACGATACCCAGCTCCGCAGCATCCTCGTCGTTGAGCTCGAGACAATAGTCTGCACACGCCAGCGCTGGATTGGCCACCAGCAACGAGAGGCCGACAATATCCTCCGATTCGAGCACCCCCACCAGAGGGAGATCGGGATCGCGCACCAGACGGAAACGCTGCCACTCCGGGCAGCCTACAAGCCCCCGCGGGAACCAGATGCGCTCGAAATCGCCCAACAGCAGGTTCGGGCCGGGCAAGGACACCTGCGCCATCTGCACTCTTCCCTCACGCGCTTCTCGCCGGCGCTCTCCAGGCGGCTCAACGCAGATAGTCCAGCAGGCTCGGCTGGATGGCTCGGGCGCCCGCGCCCAGGGCAGCGCGGTAGACGTTCTGCTGCTCGTTGTAGAGCACGAGCGTCTCTGTCATGTCGGCGTCCTCTACCTGCGAGAGAAGCTGCTTCAGGTTCGTGACCTGTTCCTGGAGCTGCTGTGTCGTTGCCTCGAGCCGATTCATCTTGGCCCCGACCTGCGCACGAGCTGCCAGGAGGTTCGTGTGTGCTGTGTCGAGGGTGCTGAGCGCGCCGGAGATCGCTACACCGTCGTTGCTCAGCACGGCGGACCGCAGCCCGTTCAGCGCAGTGAAGGCGTCGCTGAACACCGGCTGGCCGGGCACGTTGACGGAGAGAGCCGAGTTCGGGCCGACCTCACGCAGCACTTGGCCAGTATCACCCTGGTAGGGCCCGCCAGCCGTGGTGAACGGTTGTGTGGTGGTCTTGAGGCCGGCGAAGAGGTACTGGTCGTCGTAGCTGGCGTTGCTGAGTTCGAGGAGCTGCGCCAGAAGCTGATCGAGCTCCGCAGCGATGGCCTGGCGGTCATTTGCGCTCATCGCGTCGCTGGCGGCGCGTACCCCCAGCTCGCGGGCACGCTGGAAGACCTCGCCAGCCCCACCCAGGGCGATGTCAGTCGCCTGGAGCCAGGCCAGAGCGCTGTCGGCGTTGCGCAGGTACTGCTCCGTCGCTGCCAGAGCGGTGCGATAGTCCAGCGAGCGCACAACTCCGACCGGGTCATGCGAGGGGCGGGTGAAACGCTTGCCAGACGTGACCTGCTCCTGGAGCCGGTCGAGCCGCTCCAGCGTGGCGTTGAGCCCGGCCAGCACCGTCTCGGAGAGCACGTTATGCGTGATACGCACCCTTGTCACCTCCTAATCAGGCCGGCGCCGTGGCTAGCGCCCGACGATGCCGGTATCGTTAATCAGGCGGTCGAGCATCTGGTCAACCGCGGTAATGAAACGAGCGGCGGCCTGGTAGGCGTGCTGGAACCGTACCAGATTAGTCGCTTCTTCATCGAGCGAGACCCCTGAGACGGCCTCGCGCCGCCGTTGCAAGTGCTGAACCAGAATATCCTGGTTGGCCGACATCTCCTGGGCGGTGCGGCCATCAACACCGAGCCGCACGATCAGCGACTGGTACAGGCCATTCGCGCTGCCCCGGCCAGCAGCCGTGCCGATCTGCCCCTCCAGCGCGGTGGCGAGCTGATCAGCGGTCGCGCCCGCGCTGGTCTCATTGCGCACAATGAGCTTCACGCCGAACATCGAGAAGTCGATGATCTGGACGCCGCCCGGCGGGAGGTCAGCCAGGGTGATCGTCTGGCTGGCACTGCTCCCGTCGGCCATGGTGAGCGCTCCGGCGGCAGTACGCGTGAGGGTGAAGCGGGCGCCTGGCGATGCTGCGGACACGTCCACGCCGGTTAGGATGACGCCCGGCAGGCCCGGAAGGCCAGTGCCGGGACGCAGCACCGTCGCCTCGTCGAGAATCGTGGTATCGTCGCGCAGGCGCGCGATGGCCAGGGCGCGGCTCCCGTCCCCAGGCGCCCCTGGTATGGATGCCGCGGCGATACGAGTGGTGTCGGCAGCGATTGCTGCCGACACCGCAATGTCGCTGGCACCGCTGCCGGTGAAAAACGGGCGGCCACCCTCACTATTGAGGTCATAGCCGGCTGCGTGCGCGCTGTTCACCCCCTCGATCAGGAGGCGCGCTACCCTATCCAAGCGCTCCAGATAGGTCGGGATCGTCTCGTTATGCAGCCGTACCAGCCCTTCTAGTTCACCGCCGCTGATCAGCGGGATGCCCGGCTCGTTCGCCCAGCGGATCTCGAGCCGGCCGGAGCTATCTATCGAGGAGGTCAGGTGGTGAACGCGATCACGATCGACCAGCAAGGAGCTGCCGATCTGCACGATCGCTGCCCCGTCGGCAGCGATCGTGACGGTTACTTTCACTAGTTTGGACAGCTCATCGAGCAACTGGTCCCGTCGGTCAAAGAAGTCGTTGGGCTGGTTGCCGGTGTTGGTAACTCCAGCGATCTGCACGTTCAGCGCGGCCAGGCGATCGAGTAGACTGTTCAGCTGTTCGAGGTCGATCGCCACTTGCTGGGCCACGTCGCTCTGCACCGTGCGGAGCTGGCTGTACTGGCGCTGGAAGGTGTCGGTGAGGCTGGCCGCCCGCTCGATCAGGCTGGCACGCACCGACAGGTTCTGGGGCGACGTACTAACGTCCTGCCAGCCATCCCAGAAGCGGTTCAGCAGGGAGTTGATGCCGCTGTCAGACGGCTCGTTCATGATAGCCTCGACCCGTGCCAGCATGTCGCGCGTGATCGTCCAGTCCCCCTGCGCAGCGAGCTCGGTCCGGAGCTGGAGGTCGATGAAGAGATCTCGCATCCGCTCAATTGAACTGGCACTGACGCCAGTGCCCAGCTGGCCAGCGCCAGCGTTGCGATTGGGGCCTGGGAGCGGATAGGGCGTTGTGGTTTCCAGGCGCGCGACCTGCCGGCTGAAGCCGGGTGTGTTGGCGTTGGCGATATTGTGTCCGGTAACGTCGATGGCCTGCTGCTGCGCTAGCAGCGCACGCAGGCCAGTCTCCAGGCCGAAGAAGCTCGAGCGCATAGTCAGGCGTCCTGGCAAAACAGCAATGGCGCATCCAGCAGGACAGATCCGGACTGCCCAGCGGGAGCATAGGTCGATGGTCCTCGTTCTCCCACACCGTGTGCGGCAATGTACGCTGCGAGCTCAGTCCGGCCGAGGCGCGCCAGGGTGAGCACGAGCAGGCCAGTGGCACGAGTGCGCTGCCGTGTCTCCTCCAGGAGAGCGGCGGCATACCGCCGTTCGGGCTCCGTGCTGCACGCGGCCAGGTACTCGCGTACGCGCGCGTCCAGCTCTGGCAGAGCCGCCAGAGCGGTGTACCAGAAGGCTGTGGTGCGCTCCGGCCCATCCGGCGAGAGCACCTCCAGGAGCAGCCCGCGCTGCGCCTGCACCAGGGTGACGAGCTCGGCAAGTGGATCAGACACGCCGGTCATGCTGCGCACCTCGCTCTGCTTCTCTATGCTCCCCGCTCGCCTGCGCCAGGTCGGAGAGCCCCTGCGTCCATCATCTGCGTCCTGCGCACGATACTGTGGCGCACTGCCACGGAGCTTAGCGCCCTAGAAGAAGATCAGCGAGCGCTTCAGCGGGGACCCGGTAGGTCCCCGCGGCAATGCGCCGCCGCAGGTCCTCCACAAGCTCAGCGCGGATGTCGGGTGCAGCCTGGGCCGCCTCAGCCGCACGCTGCACATCGCGCGCTCGCCCAGAGAGGGAGACCCCATCGTGCAGCACCTCTCCCTCGCTGCGACCAGGCAGACGCCCCACTGGCGTTGTCAGTCCACTCGTGCGTGCGGTAGTGACCCCCTGAGCCTGGCTCTGCCCTAGATGCTCAATGTTCATCGTGTTCCTCTAACTTTATCTCCCTTTATCTCCAAAGCCTGCGCAGAAAGGCTGCGCAGGCGAGGCCCCAGCGCGGTGCAGGCACGACTGCGGGACCTCAACATCATCATTATCGGTTCACCGATGCGAAACCTGAGCGTATCCCCTGCGCGGCCTCCTGGCTAGCGTCGCAGCGCATTCGTGGTGCTGATCAACTCATCCCAGGTTTGCACGACCCTCAGGTTAGCCTGGTAAGCGCGCTGCGCCTGGATCATCCGCGTGAACTCCTCGCTCAGCTCCACGTTCGAGCCCTCCAGGTTGCCGGGCAGCAGCCGCCCGCCAGTCACGGTCAAATCGAGGGGCTGCGCTGCACCGGAGTTCTCGCTCGGCACGAAGAGGTTCTCGCCCACGGCCAGCAGCCCGCGCGGGTTGGCAAAGGTAGCCACAGGCAGCTGCCCGAAAACGGTCTCCGCGACCTCATTGCCACGGCGGCCGCGCACAGTGCCGTCGGCAGCGATGCGTACGCCGGTGGCATCCGGCGGCACCGTAATGTCGCCCACCGGCAGCCCGGTCACCGTGACCAGCCGGCCGCTCGCATCCAGCGTGAATGTGCCATCGCGGGTGTAGGCACGGTTGCCGTCGGGAAGGGTGACTTCAAAGAACCCATTCCCCTGAATGGCTACATCGAGGCCCTGACCGGTCTGGAGCGCCGGCCCAGGCAGCATGATGCGTGTCACAGTCGCGACTGTGCCGTTGCCCACGGCGCCATATGGCTGCGCCTCTGCCGGGTATGGCGTGGTGCGAGTGTAGCCCCAGGGAGTGTAGAGCACGTCTTGGGTATCCACGCGGCTGCGTTTGAAGCCGGGGGTGTTCTGATTGGCGAGATTGTTGCCAATCACGTCCAGGGCAAGCTGCTGCGCAGCCAGTCCGGAACTTGCCGTACGTAGAATGCTAAACATCTCCAGCTACTCTCCTGCGGGACGCCGCGCCCGGCGGCGTGTGCCGCCCTACGATGTCGAGCCGACCCGGCCCACGTCGTTAATGGCCTCGCCCAGCGTCTGATCTTGCATCTGAAGCGCCCGAGCGCTCAGCTCATACGCCCGCTGGATCTCGATCAGCCGCACCATAGTTCGGGAGAGATCGACGTTTGAACTCTCCAGGTAGCCCTGCCGCACCTGCGTGCCCGTCGCCGGGCGAGGCGCTGCCGGGTCCAGCGGCACCAGGTAGTTCTCGCCGGCTTTCTGTAGCGCAGGAACGTCAAACTCGACCAGGCGCAGGCGAGCAACGGCGTTCCCATTCACAAAGATCGCCCCATCAGGACTGATGCTCAGGTCACCGGCGCCCACCTGGATAGGACCTTGCTCCCCCAGCACCAGATCGCCGGTGGCAGTGCGCAACAGGCCGCTCCCGTCCACAGAGAAGTTTCCGGCGCGGGTGTACCGTTCACCGTCCGGAGCCTGAACGGCAAAGAACCCCGGCCCGACCAGCGCCAGATCAAGCGGCTCGCCTGTCTCATAGAGGCTTCCCTGGGATAGGTCAGGCAGCGGCTCCAGCGGATAGATGCCGCTGCCAACCGTGCCGACCAGCTCCGGTGCCAGGGGTGCCGGAAAAGGAATGTCCAGCGCTGGAGCGAGCGGATCAGTGCTGCCACGTAGCAAGAGCTCGAAGCTCTCTGCCGGCACACGATCCTGTTTGTACCCCACCGTTCGCGCGTTGGCGAGATTGTTGGCCTCCACAGCAAGGCGTCGCATGTGCGTGTCCATTCCTGAGGCCGCCGAGTACAGTCCGCGAAGCATCGCTACCTCCGTGTGCGCGCCACGCTGTATCCAAGGCCCAGACCGACGGCTAACGAGACACCGGAGGCAAGCACCCAGAGCGGGACGCCGCCGCGGTGTGCGGCAACGGGCGCCGCGGCAGCCTGGGTGCTGGTGCCGGCAGGCTGCGGCACTGGCACCGATGGCAGCGTCATCGTGACCGACGCCTCCCCACCCGTGCGCGGCAGCTCCCGCGGCCTAGGCAGCTCGCCACCGGCCCCACCTGCGCTCTCACGCGGGAAGTAGCCGGCGATGCTGTGCTGCGAGCCCGGCGATGGCGGGAGCACGCCGGCCGGCTCGACCGTCAGCAGAACGATGTCCCAGCCCTTCTCCGGGATCGAGTCGTTCAGCACAGTGTCGATACGCACTCCACTATTGCGATCGGCGTCGCCTTGAGCAAGCGCCAGCGCCTCGCCGCTATCGCTACGCATGAGCCAGATCGTATAGCGCTCGCCCTGAAGCTGCGGCAGGCCAGTCGCCAGCAGGCGTACCTCCCCTTCGCCGAAGACGATCTCGGCAATACCGCTGGCCGTCTGCGGTCCCCAGTTCGACAGGCCGGGCCGGTAGGTGAGAATAACCTTCACCGGCGTGCCGTTCGCCTGGACAGGACGCGGGCCCAGCGGTGCGGTACCTGCAAGCACCAGCAGGAGCAGCAGCATGAACAGCAGGCGGCGCATTGCCCGGCTGTGCTGCGCCAGTACCGGCATGACTATCGTTTGCAGAGGGATCATCGCGGAACTCCTAAACTCCTAGGGGCTGCATCAGCCGCGCGGCGCGCAGGGCCGCGCGCAGCTTCAGCATGGCCGACGTGTGAAGCTGGCTGACCCGGCTCTCCGAGACCTCCAGCACGGCGCTGATCTCCTTGAGCGTCAGGTCTTCGTAATAGTATAGGGAGATCACCAGGCGGTCGCGGTCCGGCAGGTTCTCGATCGCTTGGATCAAGGCGCGGCGCAGCTCGCTACGCATGGCCTCCTGCTCAGGGTCCGGGCTGGCCTCATCGGGCAGCACTGCCAGCAGCGACATCGGCTCGTCTTCATCCCCTTGGAGCACCGTCGCTGCATCGAGGGAGATCATGGCATGGCTGGCGTCCTGAAGCGCCCGCGCGTACTCCTCCGGCGAGAGATTGAGATACCGGCAGACCTCTTCCTCTGTGGGCATGCGGCCGTGCTCCTGCTGGAGGGCCAGGTAGGCTCGTTCCAGTTCGCGGGCGCGCTTGGAAGCGCTACGTGAGAGCAGGTTGAGGCTGCGCAGGGCGTCCAGGATGCTGCCGCGGATGCGCTGGATAGCGTACGTTTCGAACTTCACGCCGTGTCCCGGGTCGAAGCGATCGATGGCCTCGATCAGGCCGATCATGCCGTAGCCCAGGATGTCGTCGGAGTCCAGGATGGCGGGCAGGTGCAGGGCCATCCGGCCAATAACGTACTTGACGAGCGGCACGTATTGCAGGATCAGCTCCTGCCGTAGCCGCGGGTCACGCGTCCGAGCGAAGCGTGCCCAGCAGTCTGCCGGCAAGGCCGGCGGGCTCGTCAGCGCTAGCATGATCGCTCCTCCCAACCCCACATCCGCCTGCAACCGATCGCGCGTGGTCCTCGTTACTGGCCCTTCCCCGGCGCAGGGAGCCAGCGTCCGGACGTACGCTCTCTATCCTCACCCCATCAGCCTCGCTCAGTTGTACCAGCGTCCAGTGCTCCACTCTTCACCTGCGTCACACCGGATGGCCTGCCCGGCCGCCTGGGCCGCTCAGCACTGAGCGTGGCGTGTGCGAGCACACACAGGAGCGTCTTCGCCAGCACAGCCACGATGAGCGCAGCGGTGCTGCCGAGCAAGACCGCCTCTTCCACCGGGCGCCGCGCCAGCAGCGCAGCACCGTCCACGGTGCAAAAGGCCAGCGCAACTAGCACCATCGCCCCACGCTCCAGCAGGTCCATCCACCTGTCCGGCATAGCTCAGCCTCGCCACCTTCCCGACCAGCGATCGTGCGCTCATACCCCGTCGACCTTCACCTGGGCACCCAGGATCAGCGTGGCTAGCCGCTGCGGCCTGGCCGGCTCCAGGTCATCGGGCACCTCCTGGCCAGTGGTGAAGAACACCAGTGGCAGGCCGGAGCGGTGTGCCAGATTGAAGGCCGGCCCAAAGCGGCTGGCCTCATCGAGCTTGGTCAGCACCAAGCCATTCAGCGGCACCAGCGCAAACCGCCGGGCGATGTCCAGGAGCCCGACACCGTCGGTCGTCGCGCTCACGGTGAGGTAGACACGGCGCCGGTCTGACGGGATCGCCTCCAGCAGCGCGCGCAGCTCATCCAGATGGGCGGCGTCCTGCTGGCTCCGCCCCGGCGTATCGACCAGCACAACATCCGCGCTGGGCGTGGCGAGCGCCTGCGTGACCTCCGCGGGAGAAGTCACTACGTCCATCGGCAGTCCGAGCAGCCGGGCGTAGGCTTGCAACTGGTCTACCGCCCCGGCGCGCACCGTATCCGTCGTGAGCAACCGGACACGCTTGCGCTGCGGGAGGGCGAACATGGCGGCGAGCTTTGCCAGCGTGGTCGTCTTCCCCGCTCCGGTCGGACCGATCAGCACGAGCACCGTCTCCTCGCCTGGCCGCAGCGCCGGCTCTGCTACGGTGAGCCGCCGCGCGAGCGCCCGCACCGTGGCCTCGCGCGCGGCCTCAGGCCTGCCGAGCGCCGCGAGCTCGAGCTCGCCCGCGACCTCCTCGACGACGCGAGCGGCGGCCAGCTCCTCGACGCCCTCATCGCGCAGGCGACGGTAGATGCTCCCCAGGGCTGGGTGCCGCGCTGCGGCGGGCTCGCGGAGCGCCTGCGTCGAGAACTGCTCCATCGCGGCGCGCATGTCTGCCAGCAGACGACGAAGCTCATGGAGCTCATCGGTTCGCCGCGGGACGGTTCCTGCGGCCGCTCCGGCAGAGGCCGGGGGCTGGATGTCTCGAAGCTCGCTGCGCCAGTCGAGCGGCGGCCGGCGCTGTACACGGCGCTCGTTCCGTACCGGCAGGGGACCGTCGCCCACGGCCACTGCGACCTCCACGCCCTCGGCCTGGCGCAGCAAGCCGAGCAGGCCACCGCGGCGGGCTGGCCGCTCATGCAGGATCAGCACATCCGGGCCGAGTTCTTCGCGAATGCGGGCCAGCGCCTCACGTGCGCTGGGGGCAACGTACGTCTTAACCTTCATCGTCCATGCTCACTGTAGCAGTTGTGTGGACCTCAACCCCGGGCGGCACTTCCTGGTAGGCCAGAATTACCAGCCCAGGGAGCGCTCGCTCGGATAGCCGCTTGAGCGGCAGGCGGATGCGGCTGCTGACGATCGCAGCGGGCTGGTGGCCCATCGCGGCCAGCGCCTCCATCGCCTGGGCCATGCGCCGGAGCAGCCGCTGGGCGGCGCTGGGGTCGATGACGATGTTCATCCCGCGCTCGCCCGGCTGAAGGCTTTCTGCCAGCTCGTGCTGAAGCTGCGGCGCCAGGGTAAACGCATGCAGGACGCCTTGCTCAAGCAGGGGATTGCAGATCGTTCGTCCGAGCGCCTGCCGGACAAGCTCGCTCAGCGTATCGTGATCACGCACCGTCTGTGCATGGTCAGCCAGGGTTTCCAGGATCGTCACGAGATCGCGGATCGATACCCGCTCGCGCAGCAGGTTCTGCAGCACCTTCTGCACGTCCCCGATGCTAAGCGGATTGGGCACCAGCTCCGCCACCAGCGCCGGGTGCGTTTGCCGGACGCTGTCCAGTAGGACCTGCACGTCCTGACGGCTCAGGATCGAGGGCGCGTGGGTCTTCAGCACCTCGGTGAGGTGGGTGGTGATGACCGACGCCGGATCGACGACGGTGTAGCCAAGCATCTCTGCTCGTTCCTTGAGATCGGCGGCGATCCACACCGCCGGCAGGCCGAAGGCAGGCTCGCGCGTTGGCGTGCCGTCGATCGGACCGGCAGCCACGCCCGGGTCCATCGCCAGATAGCGGCCAGCGCGGGCTTCGCCCTGGGCTACCTGCACCCCGCGTAGCTTGATCACGTACGCGTTCGCTGCAAGCTGGAGGTTATCGCGGATCCGGATCGTCGGGACGACGATGCCCAGCTCCAGCGCGAGCTGCTTGCGGATGAGCGTAATGCGGCTGAGCAGATTGCCGCCCTGCTCAGGGTCGGCCAGCGCGATCAGCCCGTAGCCGATCTCGAGCTCGATCGGATCGAGCGGCAGCATCTTGACCACGGCCTGCGCATCCAGCGGCTCGTCCCTGGTGGGGGCTGGTGCACCGGCAGCCGCGCTGGCGGCGACTGCGGCCTGCTGGCGGCTCCGCTGCAGCGCAAACGCCGCGGCGCCGGCCATCGCCGCGATGGCAAAGAACGGCAGCTTGGGCAGTCCCGGCACGGCACCCAGCGCTGCCAGCAATGCAGCGACGATCGCCAGGGCGCGCGGGTTGGCCAGGACCTGGCTCAGTACGTCACGGCCGAGATTGGCCTCTGAGGCCGCGCGAGTGACGATGATGCCCGTCGCCGTCGAGATCAGCAGTGCCGGGATCTGGCTCACCAGCCCGTCGCCGACGGTCAGCAGGGTGTATGTCTGAAGCGCCTGCATGAGCGGCATCTTGAGCTGGAGCACGCCGATGGCGAAACCACCCAGGATGTTGATGAAAATAATGATGATGCCGGCGATGGCGTCGCCCTTGACGAACTTACTGGCGCCGTCCATGGCACCGTAGAAGTCGGCCTCTTGCTGGATGGCCTTGCGCCGCCGCCGCGCCTCTTCCTCGGTGATGATGCCGGCGTTCAGGTCGGCGTCGATGCTCATCTGCTTGCCAGGCATGGCATCAAGGGTGAAGCGGGCTGCCACCTCGGCCACCCGCCCGGCGCCGTTGGTGATGACCACGAACTGGATCACCACCAGGATGAGGAACACCACCACGCCGACGATGTAGTTGCCCCCGACCACAAAGCTACCGAACGCCTCGATGACCGAGCCAGCGTGCGCCTGAAGCAGGATCAGTCGCGAGGCAGCAATGTTCAGGCCCAGGCGGTAGAGCGTGGCGATCAGCAGGAGCGAGGGGAAGACCGAGAACTCCAGCGGGTCGCGGATGTACATGCTGACCAGCAGCATGATCAGCCCGCCTGCCACGTTGATCGTGATCAGGATATCCAGCACGAAGGGCGGCAGCGGGATGATCATGATGCCGATCACGGCTGCAACGGCCATCGCCAGCAGGATGTCGCTCTGCTGGAGGAGCTTCTGTAAGCCGGCTGGGACAGTGGTGCTCGACGGGGCGTTCACAGCCATTGCTCAGGCTCCAGCGGCGAAGGCATGCGGGCGGCGCAAACTGTAAACATAGGCCAGCACCTCCGCCACAGCCTCGTACAGCTCGGCTGGGATCTCCTGGCCTTCCTCAACGCTCTGGTACAGCGCCCGCGCCAGCGGCGGGTTCTCCACTAGCGGCACACCGTGCTCTCGGGCGAGTTCTTTGATCCGCTGCGCCAGGTAGCCCTGGCCTTTCGCCTGGACGCGCGGCGCGCGCATCTTCTGAGGGCTATAGGCCAGGGCCACTGCGTAGTGGGTCGGGTTCGTCACCACAACGTCTGCTTTCGGCACAGCCACAGTAATGCGGGCGCGCATCAGTTTGCGGGCGAAGGCACGCAGTCTGGCACGCACCTCCGGATTCCCCTCGCTTTGCTTGATTTCTTCGCGAATGTCTTCACGGCTCATCCGCAGTCCCTGGAAGTACTCCCAGCGCTGGTAGGCGTAGTCTGCCGCGGCCAGCGCTGCCAGCGCCAGGGCAGCCTTCACGCCGAGCTCGCCCAGGAGCGCGCCGATGCGCGCTGCCGCAGCGCTCGTCTCAGGGGGCAGCAGCAGAAGCTCCCAGATGCGCTGGCGAGCCACCGCCCACACCACCAGCGCGACCACGGCCAGCTTCAGCGCTGACTTGAGCAGCTCGACTAGGGCGCGGCGAGAGAAGAGCAGCCGGCGCAGGCCACTCAGCGGGTTAAGCCGGCTGAGATCAGGCCGCAGTGGATAGGCAGTGAGGACGAACCCGGCCTGGACGTACTTCGCCGCAATACCGACGGCCGACAGCGCGATCAGGAGCGGAGCCATCACGGCCAGATAGGCCAGCGCGACCTCCACACCATGCTGCTGGACACGCTCAGGTGTAAGCTCGGTGGCACTGAGATGCTGGAAGGCGTGCTGCATGAGCTCGCCCAGCCGCCCGACGATGCCTCCAGCACTGTTCTGGAGTACCAGGAACCCGGCCAGCAGGCTGACCGCCACGCCGATCTCCACACTGTGGGGCACCTCACCACGGCTTCGCGCTTCAGCCAGGCGCTTAGGCGTAGGGGCTTCCGTACGCTCGCCGGGCATCCTAGCCTCCCAGGCTCCATACTGCCGCAGCCGGCGCCCCGCGCATCAGCACTGTGGCACGGGGAACCAGCACCCCCATCGCCAGGGCCAGCACAAGCATGCCCACAAGCATCTTGGCCGGCAGATTGACCGCCAGCACATTCAATTGCGGCATCGCCCGCGCCATTACGGCGATGGCCAGGTCAACGACCAGGAGCGGACCGATGACCGGGAGAGCCAGCCCCAGTGCCGCGGAGAAAAGCGCGCCCGTCAACTGGACGGTACGCTCTGTCGTCATACCCGTCACGTCAAACGTTCCGACCGGCACCACCTCGAACAAGTGGCTGAGCGCCTGGAAGAACAGGTGATGTGCATCGGAGGCTAGGAAGACCAGGACCGCCAGCGCCGTGTAGAAACGCTCTAGTAAGGCGCTCTGATCACCAAGCATCGGATCGACCGTGCTGGCGAAGCTAAAGCCGATCTGGACGTCCAGCAGGCCGGCAGCGAACTGCACAGCCTGCGCTGCCAGGTTGACTATAAAGCCGAGAACGAGCCCGAGCACTGCCTCGCGGACCAGCAGTGCGGCGTAGGCCAGCCCTTCCGGTGGTGGCGCTGCCACCGCCGCGCCGGGGGGCAGCAACGCCGCTGCCACCAGGGCGCCCAGGGCAAGGCGGAGCAGCGCCGGCACCTGCCGCCCGCCGAAGAACGGCATAGCGACGAAGGCAGCGCTGACGCGCGCCGTCATCAGGAGCAACACCGGAAGGTAGTGCGCCGGAAACTCGATCAGCATCTCAGCGTGCTAGCGAAGGCAGCAGTGCAAACAGGTTGGTCGTGTAGGCCAGCATGACACGGATCATCCACGGCCCGAAGAGCAACAGCGCGGCGAAGACTGCCAGCATCTTCGGCACGAAGGTGAGCGTGGCCTCGTTGAGCTGCGTCATCGCCTGGAAGATGCTCACCAGCAGGCCGACGATCAGCGCAACCAGGAGCAGTGGCCCCGCAAGCATCAGCCCGGTGATAAAGGCACTGCGGCCGATCTCGATGACAGCCTGGTCGGTCATGTGGCTTCCTGCCTCCTGCAACTGCGCTTCCTGCCACGTACTCAGGCGCGGGACCTCGGTCGGGTCACAGTGTGCCGTGTGACCTGCTGCGCCGCCATGGTACGGCACCTGCCGCTGGCTCTGTAGGGAGCAAGCGCCCGGTTGCAGCGGCCAGTAGTCTCGCGCTGCGTCCGACGGGAGTACCGTTTGCACAGACAGGAGCCATGCAGCGAGCCGCGCTCGAAAGCATCGCTCGAGGCCTATTAGGCCTTATAATTGAAGGACATCCGGGGATGGCCGCCGGCCACGCGGCAGAGGGCGGCGTGCCGACAGCACTGGGAGCAAGGACAGGAGCAAGGACGATGGACTACCGCGTGTTGGGACGCACTGGCGCCAAGGTATCGGTGCTCTGCCTGGGATGCATGAACTTCGGCGGACCAGCCGACGAGGCTGAGAGCCGCCGTATCCTCGACCGCGCCTTCGAGGCCGGCGTGAATTTCTGGGACACTGCCAACGTCTACACACGTCAGGAGTCTGAACGCATCCTAGGGCGCTGGT
Source organism: Chloroflexota bacterium (assembly GCA_042408875.1). Taxonomy (GTDB): domain Bacteria; phylum Chloroflexota; class UBA11872; order JBHOQS01; family JBHOQS01; genus JBHOQS01. The sequence continues at coordinate 35,743 of JBHOQS010000011.1, forward strand.
TCGCCGAGCGAGGGTCCAGTGCGCGCGACCAGGTGTTCCTGGCGACGAAGGTGCACGGCCGGGTCGGAGAGGGGCCCAATGACTCCGGCAACCATCGCTACCATGTGATGCGGCAGGTGGAGGCGAGCTTGCGCCGGCTGCAGACCGACCGCATTGATCTCTATTACTTTCACCGCCCCGATCCTGACACACCGGTCGAGGAACAGATCGCGGTGATGGACGATCTGGTACGGCAGGGAAAGATCGTGTACTACGGCACAAGCCATTACCCAGCGTGGATGATCATGCAAGGGCTATGGGTGGCTGACCGGAGCGGGCGGCACCCCTGGGTGGCAGACCAGCCGCGCTATTCGCTGGTGGATCGGGCCATCGAGCAGGACATCGTGCCGTTTTGTCGCGCCACGGGCTACGCGCTGGTGCCGCACAGCCCGCTGGCGGGTGGCTTTCTCACCGGGAAATACCGCCGTGGGGAGCCGGCGCCAGAAGGGACGCGGCTCGCCCGCCAGCCCAATCGCGCCGCCGAGCTGCGGGATGAGCACTGGGCGCTGCTCGACCGCCTGGTGGCGATAAGCCGCGAGGTTGGCTGCACGCCGGGGCAGGCTGCGATCGCCTGGGTGCTCACGCGGCCGTTCGTCACCGCCAGCATTATCGGGCCGCGCACCTTGGAGCAGTTCGAAGACAACCTGGGTGCGCTCCAGGTCAAGCTTCCGGACGAAGCTGTGCGCGCCCTCGACGAGGCCTCTGCCTTCGCCGTGCACCTGCCGCGGACGTAGGCTGCCTCCCGCAGGCTGGCGCGCGGAGGAATGCTCAGGGGGCCTGCCGCGCCGGCGCGGCCCCTTGCCCTTAGCGCGCCGCGTAAAAGCATCCGTCAGTCGAGCACTCGCCGCGCATAGGGAGCTCGGGGTGCCGGAGGCTTTCCTCTCGGAAGCGAAGAGTGCCTGAGCATGCCCGAGGGGGAGGACAGGCGTCGGTCGGGGAAGTGCCGGAGGTGGGATTCGAACCCACACGCCCTCCTCGGGCGGCCGATTTTGAGTCGGCTGCGTCTGCCGTTCCGCCACTCCGGCGCAGTGCCTGTGTACGAGCGGCCTGCGCTGCCAGGCGCCTACAAGTATACCGTGAGCCGGTGCGGAGCACAATGCCGGGTGTGCGGCCGTGCACCGTACCGGCGCTTATGGCGCATCGAGCCGGGCCAAGGCTGATCGCCGCGCTCGCTCTCGATGATGGCCGTGCAGGGCTCTGTCTGGCCGAGATTGAGGGAGATGGGGCACTTCGGCAGGAATGTAGTAAACGTCTCCAGCCTGCAAGAGATCGGGGTGCTCCGGGTGCTCCCCTCCAGCTTCTCCGCCTGCCCACCGAGAACGCAGATGGCCGTTTCATGGCCGGCATGTAAGTGAGCCCTAGCTCGGCCGCCCGGTAGGATGGCCACCAGGTGCAGGCACAGGGCCTGGGTGCCCGCAGTCTGCCGGGAGAGCCCGGTGAAGTACGCCAGGCCCTCGCTCCCGCGGTAAGCTGCGCTGGCGTCCGCGCGTACGAGCACGCATAGTGCCGCCAGTGCCGCGCCGCGTGCGGGCTCCGCCGGCTCGCCTGCGAAACCGGTGTGCTCCGCCATCAGGCCTTCTCCTTTCGGGGAGCGGCCAGCCATGACCGAGCAGGCGTGGCCCGGCGGCTCTACATCACTTTACGTGCCGGACCGCCAGACCGTGCGGATCAGCGCGTTCAACTCCTCCTACGACGTGCGTGATGCGGGCGATAGCCTGGAGCACGCCGTGCCTGCCGTTCTGCTCGACTCGCACAACGCCCAGACCGGGCGTGCTGCCCACCGCGTTGTTCACGCCAGCGACATTGGCCGTCAGCGGGTTGGGACCGCGCAGCGTCATAAACACCCGGTTGCCACTGGGCGAGATATCCAGCAGGTCCGGCGCCGGGTCGTTGCTCACCTTGTCCGCGAGGGCGATCTCGTTCACGACAGTGTCGCTCGCAGTGTCCACGACAACGATGCGGTTCGCCGCGCGGTCGGCCACCCAGAGGAAGCGCCCGCGTCCGGTCAGCACTGCGCCGTGGGAGTCCACGAAGCCGCGATCGTCATGGCTGAACACGAGCTTCGGCGCCGGGGTATTCGGTGGATTGGGGGCGAGACAGATCGAACGCCGGGCCAGCTACCGTTTCGCACGCTGGTATTCTGTGAGGATAACGTTAATCTCTTGCTCCATTGCTGCAAGCGCCTCACGCGGTGACATCCGGCCGGCGCGCATTTCGCCGGTGTACTTGTTGTACACGCCGCTGATATCGGGGATCCACTTGGCATGGCGCGGGTCCGTCTTGGAGACCTCGGCAGCCTGCAGCCACTTCCGCTTGGTCACGACCTTGCGGTATGCTGGGATATTGTAGCCACCGTTCCGCTCCATAATCGCACAGCCGTCATTGATGAGGAAAAACATGAAGTCCACGGCGGCATCGCGCACCTTCGTCTTTGCCCAGCCCACAAAGCCATCGATGTACATGCGGTGGATGCGCCCTTTCGGCCCGCGCGGGCGCAGCGCAATGTCATAGTTGAACTGGAGGTCCTTCCAATCGTTCAGCGCGAACGGACCGGCGTTGCCCTCGATGGCGACATTGCCTTGCACGAACCCGAAGCCCTGGCGAATGTCAATGCCGGGGCGCATGAAGACCCGATGCGTCTGATGCGCCGCAGTATACCATTCGGCGGCCGCTAAGCCCTCCGGGCTATTCACCGCCGCCTTCGTCTGGTCCGCGTTCAGGAGATCGGTGCCGTAGTTCCACAGCCAATGCATTCCCCCTCCCGGGTCTGATCAGGCCAAGCACTTTCAGACCGGGATCTGCGTGCGCGTCTCCCCCACCTAAGGCGCATGATGTGAATTCTTGACAGGAGGGGGCCGCCGCGTCCAGAAATAGGGGTGAGCAAACCCTTTAACGCGGAGACCCCCAGCTATGCTGCCACTTTCTGACCTGTCTGTCCATGTCTACGTCGTCTACGTCCTTATCGACGATGCCATCAGAAGCGGCAGCATCGCCATCCTCAGCCGACCCGGCCCCAAGCCAGCCTGCACCGACGCAGAGGTCCTCACCATCGCGCTGGTCCGCCCCATTCTCGGTCGGCTCAGTGAGGCAGCCTTCCTGGAGGAAGTCCGCCGGGACTGCTCCCACCACTTCCCCAAGCTGCCTGTCCAGAGCGAATTTAACCGGCGAGTTCACTGGCTTTGGGGCGCTTTCGAGCAGTTGCGCCGGCATCTGCTCGCCCACTTGCCTGAAGATTGCCGGCAACAGCTGGACACCACCGCCCTGCCGGTTAAGCACCCGAGTCGGGTCCGAGGGCCGGACCGGTGGCAGGGACCAAGCAACCTTTGCGCCGACTTCGGCTGGGATGCTGCCCATCACGCATGGTTTTACGGATTCAGGTTGGCGCTGCGTACCGAACTGAGCAGCAGGCTTATCCGTGCTTGGGGGATTGTGCCGGCTGCCATTGATAAGCGGGTTGTTGGCGACGGTTTGCTGGAAGGGGCGAAGGTGAGGGGGTGCTGCTGGACCGGGGCTTTCGGAGCCGGCGTTGGATTGAGAGGTTGCGAAAGCGGGGCATCCGTGTGGTGCTGCTGCCGGGGCGGGTTGAGCGGCGATGCCTGCCTGCGGCCGTTTTGGGGCCGATAGCCCGGCTGCGTAACCGTATCGAGACGGCAGTTAATCAGCTGACGGGGGAGGCGACGCTGGCCAGGCACAGAGCCAAGACTTTCTGGGAACTGCTTACACGGACGGCTGCCACGGTTATGGCTTACAACCTCCGCATCCTTTTCGCACATCAACTCACATAACGCGCTTCAGGGCACGCCGCTGCACTTGCCATCGCCAGTTGCTATACCTGGGGAATTGGCACGAGGTGTTGAGCCTGGGCGGCACGTTCCGGAAGAGGCGGCCGTTGCCGGGGCTGCCAGGCTGACGCAGGAGCTCGAGGCCCTCACTGTGGTTGCGGAAAACGCAAGCAAGGCTCGTCGGCAATGATGCGCTGGCCGGGTCGAGCGCTTGCACGATATTCGCGCGTGTGTACAGAGCATCCGCACCGCCCGACGGTGGATCACTGCGATGCCTGCCTGCGCCTGTACTCTCGGGAGTGTCTGGTGCGTGGTGGGCCACAGTCGCTCTGTCGGGTATGCGTCGCACGGGTATGCGTCGCGGTGGCCCGCGCGCAGACTGCGGCAGCGCTCCGTCGGCGCCATCCTGGCTACCGGCTGGCGCGGGCCGTGCAGGAACAGCGCGGCGGTCTGCTCGCTGCCGGGCTGGTGGTGCTGGGCCTGGCGCTGCTCAGCACGGTGGTGGCCTCGTCGTCTGGCAATCCCCGCGGCCAGGCAGCGGTCGCCGACGCTCTCTGCGCAGTGGCCATGGCCGACCGTGCGCGCCTGGGCCGGTTCATGGCCCTGGGGGTGCGCCCCTGGTGGCGGTCTCCACGAGCGATGGCAGCGAGGGCGGCCCGTATGGCGCCCGCTACCTGGTGGAGCGGCGCAACGCGGACGCCAGAGGCTGGCGCTCGCAGTCGGCCAGCCTGCTCCAGGAACTCGTCTTCGCCCTGTGCGAGTCGGTCACTGTGGCTCGCGCTACCTTCCGCCATCTGCCGGCATCACTGCCGGAGTCGTGGGCTCGCGAGGTGGAGCTGTACCTGTCGATCCAGCCGCCTGAGGAGGACCATGCGCCGGTCGGCAGGGCGCCGGTCGGGCGCTGGACGCTGGCGCTGGCCACCGATCCGCAGGAGTTTGTGTTTCCGCCCACTGCGGCGCAGTACATACGCCTGCGCATCCTGTCGCGGCACGGGGATGCCGCGTTCACCTCCCTGGGAACCTTCGCGCTGGGCAGCGCCGTAGCAGAGCCATCCTCAAAAAACCCGCCGGGGCTCCCGCCGCCTCGGTGCGCCTGGTGCGCTGCCGGCGCAGGCGCTGTGGCCAGAGCGGCGCGCCGGATGCGCACTGCCTTCGGACTGGCAGGCTGCGCTGGCAGGCGCCCCTTGCAGCGGCCAAAAGAAGCACGCCGCGTAGGTTGACCACTCCACAAGCACTTTGCTACACTGTGCCCCGGCAACATATCGTTGCGCCGGGGACCGCCCGCGCTCGTCGGCGCCAGGGCGTACCAGGGCACATCGTCGTGTCCTTCTGCGACGGATGCAACGCGTGGACAGGGAGGAACTGGACCGCCGTGTTCGAAGAACACATTAGCGACCTCGAGCGTTTGTTGCTTGTCGGGATCCTGCTTACTGCCATCGCTGGGCTGGCCTACGCGCTCTTCCTGACGAGGCAGGTGCTCAGCAAGCCCACAGGCACGCCGCGCATGCGGGAGGTGGCGGAAACCATTCGCATCGGCGCAAATGCGTACCTGAACCGCCAGTTCCGCACCATCGCCTTTTTGATCGTTATTATTACAATTGTGCTATTCTTTACTGCATTCAAGAAGCCGGAGGAGGGTGGCGGCCTCGATATCTACATTGGCCTCGGCCGCTCGCTGGCCTTTGTCATGGGCGCGGTGTTCTCGGCCATGGCCGGCGGCATTGGCATGAATATGGCCGTGCGCGGGAATGTGCGCGTGGCGGAAGCCGCGCGGCATAGTTTCAGCGAGGCGTTGAGCATCGCCTACCGTACTGGCACGATCACTGGCATGCTGATCGACGGCCTGGGCTTGCTGGGCGGTACGCTCATCTTCATGGTGTACGGCACACAGTCGCCGCAGGTGCTGCTCGGCTTTGGCTTCGGTGGCACGCTGCTGGCGCTGTTTATGCGCGTGGGCGGCGGCATCTATACCAAGGCGGCCGATGTGGGCGCCGACCTGGTGGGCAAGGTCGAGGCGAATATCCCCGAGGATGACGAGCGCAATGCTGCGGTCATCGCCGACAATGTGGGCGATAACGTGGGCGACTGCGCTGGTATGGCCGCCGACATCTTCGAGTCGTACGAGGTCACTATTGTCTCGGCCATGATCCTCGGCCTGACTGCCTATAAGGGCTCGGCCGTGGGGGTGATCTTCCCTCTCGTGGTGCGCGCCATCGGCGTGTTCTCCTCGATCATCGGCACCTATGCGGTGCGAGCCCGCGGCGAGATGGAAAACGCCATGCGGGCGATCCACCGCGGTTTCTTCCTCTCCGCTGCGATCTCGATCATCGGCTTCATCGTCTTCGGCCAGTGGTACTTTAGCATCCAGCCCGATCCCGTAATCCGCGCCGACGCCTGGCGGGTGTGGGTCGCTACCGGCGTGGGCGTGCTGCTGGCCGTGACGATCAACTACCTGACTGATTACTTTACCCATACCGAGCACACACCGGTCAAGGAGATCGCTCGCTCCACGCAGACCGGCCCGGCGACGACGATCCTGTCCGGCATTGCCGTCGGCTATGAGTCCACGGTGTGGGCGATCTTCGTCATTGCCGTCGCTATTGCGGTGGCGCTGGCGGTCTTCCAGGGCGATCCCAACCGCGCTGCCTTTGGCGTGGCGCTGACCGGCATCGGCATGCTGACCCTGACTGGCAACAACATTTCGATGGACGTGTTCGGCCCGGTCGCCGACAATGCCAACGGGATCGGCGAGATGGCACACCTCGAGCCGAACGCGCGCAAGGTGCTGGCCGACCTCGACGCCGTGGGCAACACGACCAAGGCCATCACCAAAGGCGTGGCGATCGGCTCGGCGGTGGTGGCGGCGGTCTCGCTCTTCCGCTCGTACTACGAAGAGAGCGGCCTGGACCGGGTGGGCCTGACCCTCGATATCGGTAACCCGAATGTTTTCATCGGCCTGTTGATCGGCGGCGCGATCCCGTGGCTGTTCAGCGCCTTGATCATCCGCGCGGTCGGCCGGGCGTCGTACCTGATCGTGAATGAGGTGCGTCGGCAGTTCCGCACCATCCCCGGTCTGTGGGAGGGGAAGGCCAAGGCCGATTACGCTACACCAGTCTCGATCTGCACCGCTGCGGCGCAGCGTGAGCTGATCCCGCTGGGGCTCCTGGCTGTGCTGGCCCCCGTGGTGGTCGGCTTCGCCCTGGGGGCGCGGGCCTTGGGTGCCTTCCTGGGCGGTGCGATCCTCTCTGGCCAGCTCCTGGCCGTGTATATGGCCAATGCGGGCGGTGCCTGGGACAACGCTAAGAAGACCATCGAGGACGGCCTCTACGGCGGCAAGGGCTCCGATGCCCATAAGGCCGGCGTGATCGGCGACACGGTGGGCGATCCGCTGAAGGACACCGCCGGTCCGGCGCTGAACCCGATGCTGAAGGTGATCAACTTGGTAGCGGTGCTGATCGCTCCGCTGGTGGCGACGGTCCATCCGGTAGACCCGAATGTGCGGCCTGATCCGATGCTGCAAACGATCGCGTACATCGGCGTGGCCATCGCGCTGGTGATCCTCGGCGTGGCGATCTGGACCAGCAAGAAGGAATCTTTCGGCTCCGTCCAGGTCGAGGCGGCGCTCTCGGCCCAGCCCCTGACGCCGGTGACCCCGTCCGGCACAGCGACGCCGAGCGGATCGGCCGGTCCGGTGGGTGCATCGGGCGGATCGTAATGGGAGACGATGGCTGCGGCCGCATGCCCAGCCGGCGAGGGCCACCCCGCGCGGGGTGGCCCTTTTCGCGACACAACCGGCCCGGGAGAGCACAAGCAGTCAGGAGGCAGAGACAGCTACCATGGCAGACGAACAGATGCACGCAGCGCCCGCTGAGACGCCGGCGGCAACCGGCCTCCCGCAGGAGGCCGGACATAGCCATGCTGCTGCGGCTGTGACTGAGCATGGCGCAGCGGCCAAAGCCGCCGCTCACGAGGAGCACGGCCATGCGCACGTTCCAGTGGTGCTCCAGCCGCCTACCGCGTCCGACGAGGCCATGGCAGTGCTGGAGCCACCGATCAAGCGGTGGCGTTACCTGCTTCTGGCGCTGCTGGTCCTTGCCCTTCTAGGCGTGCTGGTTATCGCTGGCCCTCTGAATATCAACGTGCAGGTTGCCATTCGCTAGCGGCGTGGCAGGCGACGATATGCTGGACATAGACAGGAAAGTCCGTACGGGCATCATCGGTTGCGGGAAGATCGCGCGCACGCACGCCTATGCGCTATCCACTCTGGAAGAGAGTAGTTTCGTGGCGGTGTGCGATGCCGTGCACGAGCGGGCGCAGGCGCTCGCCCAAGAGTTCGGCGTGCCGCACGTCTTCACCAGCGCGCGGGAGATGCTGGAGAGCGGGCTGGTCGAGGCAGTGAATATCTGCGTGCCTCATCCGCTGCACGCCGAGATGGCTATCCTGGCCGCTGAGGCGGGCGTCCATGCCATCGCTGAGAAGCCGCTTACGGTGAACTTGCGCGAGGCCGACGCAATGATCGCCGCACACCGGCGCGCCGGGACCAAGCTCGCTTGTATCTTCCAGCGACGTTTCTGGCCGGCGGCGCAGCGCCTGCGCCGCGCCATCGATGAGGGCAAGTTGGGTGAGCGGCTGGTCATGGGCGACTGCATCGTCAAGTGGTGCCGCACCGCCGAGTACTACCAGGCCGACCCGTGGCGCGGGCGCTGGGATACCGAGGGCGGCGGCGTGCTGGTGAACCAGGCGGTCCATGCCATCGACATGTACCAGTGGTACATGGGGCCGGTGGACACGATCTATGCCCAGATGGGCACGTTCACGCACGATATCGAGGTCGAGGATAACGCTGTCGCGACCTTGCGCTTCAAGAGCGGTGCGCTGGGCGTGATCCAGGCCAGTGTCTCACACTGCCCGACTCTGTGGTCGCGCGTCACTGTGCTTGGCTCCAACGGGGCCGCGGCCAGCGTACTGGAGCAGCCGGAAGGCGCCATGGGACGTAATGATATCTGGACCATCCCCGGTGAGGAGCATTTGCCGGAGCAGTGGTGGGAGGCCGAGAAGCATATCCGCAGCTTCCCCACCTACCATGTGCTGCAAATCCAGGACTTCCTGCGGGCCATCCGCGAGAACCGTGAGCCGGCCGTCACCGGCGAAGAGGGCCGTAAGTCGATCGAGATCATCCTGGCCATCTATCACTCAGCACGGACTGGTGAGCCGGTGAAGCTGCCGCTGCCGGTCGAGTGAGAACGCCGGTATGGCGCGTTGGAAATGCCACACGAGAGTAGGAAACCAATGAGCGAGCTACCGGGGGAGCTGAAGCGCGTGGTACGCATCTCTGAAGGGTTTGACTTCCGGGGGCTGGGAGGCCTGGTGAAGCGGCTCATCTATCCCCAGACCACCGGCTGTAAGAACGCCACCATGGCAATGGTGTTCTTAAACCCCGGCGAGATGGTGGTGCGGCACCGCCATCCCGAGGAGGAGCTCTATTACATCGTCTCCGGACGGGGTGAAATGTATCTGGAGGATCGGTGGTTTCCTATCGAGCCGGGCATGGCCATCTTTATCCCGAGTATGGCCGTGCACGGACAGCGCTGCACCGGAGACGATACGTTAAAGATCATCGCCGTGGTAGCGCCGCCGTTCGGCTCCCCACCCAGTATCGAGATTGTCGAAGAGCAGCTTGCTGAACGGCCGACGTCGGTACAGTCCTACTAATCCGATCTGGTCCGCTCGCCAACGCAGCCGCAGCCCGCGGCACTGCAGCATGACTATATTGCGCGTCCGTTTTCCGGTTTCGTCCTATGTATGTACAGAGCATCTCTTCGCGCGCAGGAAGAGGACATAATACGATCCATACGGAGAAGCGGTGATGGGGCGCGAGCGCGTGCCGGTTGTAGCCGGCAACTGGAAGATGCATACAACTATTGCGGAGGCACGCGCGCTGGCTGCGGCAGTGGTGGAGCGCGCGCGCGGGTTGGAGGGCATCGAGGTGGTGGTATGCCCGCCGTTCGTCTCGCTCGAGGCAGTGCGGCAGGTCACCACGGGCAGCAATGTGCAGGTAGGCGCGCAGAACATGTTCTACCAGCCCAGTGGTGCGTACACTGGCGAGATCTCGCCACTCATGCTGGCGCCGTTGTGCCGCTATGTGATCCTGGGACACTCCGAGCGGCGTATTCACTTCGGAGAGACCGACGAACTGGTGAACCTCAAGGTGCGCGCCGCCGTGGCACATGGTCTGACGCCGATCATGTGTGTGGGTGAGAACCTGGCCGAGAACGAGGCCGGCCAAACCGAAGCGGTCGTCGAGCGGCAGGTCCGCCTCGGCCTGAACGGGCTCACGCCCACACAGATCGGCGCGCTGGTGATCGCCTACGAGCCAGTATGGGCGATCGGCACTGGCCGGCCGGCCACGCCGGAAAGCGCGAACTGTGTGATCGGTTACATCCGCCGCGTCATCGCTAGCCTGGCGGGCGAGGCCGCTGCTGCCGCAGTGCGTATTCAGTACGGTGGAAGCGTCACTCCCCAGAACGCACCTGAGCTCGCCGCGCAGCCTGAGATCGACGGCGCCCTGGTTGGCGGAGCCAGCCTGCGAGCCGAGGACTTCGGCAGCATCCTGCGGGCGTGGTATACTTCGTCCTGATCGATCTTTGGACCGGGCGCGGCGGGGCTGCGCCCCTCCATTTACTACCCATTACTACCCAAATAGCAATATTAAATAACAATATTTTTCATAATTTTTCATACAGAATTTCTTTCGTATTTTCATATAAAAATAGATGGCTGAGCAGCGATTTGTACAGATTGTACGGAACGGCTGCAGGCGTCGGCCCCGGCGCGGTTGCGCTGTCGGTCACTTAGAATCAGTCACTTCGAATTAGCAGTCGAATTAGCAGTCGAATTAGAAAAGATTCGACTTAGAAAAGGGAGTGCAGCGGGTGGAAACTGCTTTGCTCATCGCTGAGATTATCGTCGCTATCGCGCTTATCGTGGCCATCCTGTTGCAAGTGAAGGCCGCGAGCCTCGGCAGCGCCTTCGGTGGCTCCGATAGCTCGCTCTTCACCACGCGTCGCGGTGTAGATCGCATCCTGTTCAACCTGACGATCGCCTTCGCTGTTGTATTCTTGCTCCTGGCTGCGCTCTCGGCTCGGGTGTTCACACCGGTGGGATAGCCCACGCGGCAGATCACGCACAGGGATACAGGTCCGCTCGTTGAACCCGCTGTCCTTCCGGCTGCACTGGCTGGTTGGTCTTGCCGGCGCAGTCGTGGCAGCCGCGCTGCTGATCACCTCCACGCTGACCCGCTCAGAGCCTTTTGTGGCCGCGCGCGGCGGGCAGTACACCGAGGGCGTCGCCGGCCCGCCGCAGGTGATCAATCCCATCCTGGCCAGCAATGACGCCGCGACCTCGATCGCCGCGCTCGTGTTCAGCGGCCTCACCCGTACCGGCGAGGCCGGGGAGATCCTGCCCGACCTGGCCGAGCGCTGGGAGACTTCGCCTGACGGGAAGACGTACACGTTCTACCTGCGCCGCAACGTGAAGTGGCACGACGGCGCACCGTTCACCGCAGAGGATGTGGTTTTCACGATTAATGCCATCAAGGACGCCGATTACCAGGGCCCGCTGCAATCGCTCTGGCGTAACGTCGCGGTCGAGCAGGTGGACGAGTATACCGTGCGCTTCACCCTCGAGCGCGATCCGTTCGCTCCCTTCCTGGAGTACACGACCGCCGGCATCCTGCCGGCGCATCTCCTGCGCAACGTGCCGGCGCGGCAGCTCCCGTTCGAGAGCTTTAACCGCGCGCCGGTGGGGACGGGCCCCTATCGCGTGCGGGAGGCCTCGGCGGAGGCGATGACCCTCGAGGTGTTCCCCGGCTATTACGGACCGAAGCCCTTCATCGAGCGGCTGCGTTTCCGGTTCTATCCCAGCCCCCAGGCCGTCAGCGCTGCCCTCGAGCGCGGTGAGGTTGAGGGCGCCTACTACGTCGCTCCCGATGCCGTTGCCGTACTGCGCCAGTCCGGACGGGTAGCTGTGTACTCCGCGCAGATGGCCTCGTATACGCTGATCTTCCTGAACCTGAACCGCCCGATCTTCCAGGAGAAGGCGGTGCGCCAGGCGCTGGCGTACGGGATCGATCGCCAGAAGTTGATCGAGCAGTTCCGGCATGGGCAGGCGATCAAGGCCGACAGTCCCATTCTGCCGACGTCGTGGGCATACCACGCCGGCATCAAGCGCTACGAGTACAATCCCGAGCTGGCCCGCCAGATTCTCGATCGGGCGCGCTGGGTGCCAGGAGCCGACGGCATCCGCGAGAAGGATGGCAAGCGGCTCTCGTTCGTGCTGCTCACCAACGACAGCGAGACGCGCGAGCGCGTGCATATGGCCGAGGAGATCGCCCGGCAGCTTCGGGAGATCGGCGTGCAGGTGGAGGTGCAGGCTGCCGGCGTGGGCGGGCTGGTCCAGGAGTTTCTGCTGGCGCGGCGCTTCGACGCGGCGCTGTATAGCTGGGACCTCAACGGGTATGACCCGGATCCCTATCCGATGTGGCATTCGAGCCAGGCGACTGGCAACGGCCTGAACCTCTCCGGCTTCAATAACCGCCGCGCGGACGAGCTACTGGAGGCCGCCCGGCGCACGCTCGATCAGGGGCAACGGCGCCAGCTCTACATCGAGTTCCAGGATATCTTCGCTGAGGAAGTGCCCAGCATCCTACTGTACTACCCGATCTATAATTACGCGGTGAGCACGAAGGTGAAGGGGATCCGCCTCGGGCTCATGCTGGATGTGGCCGACCGGTTCCGCGGCATTGATCGCTGGTACATCCTGACCCGCCGATCCTGACCATGTGTGCGGATGCGTTGCCTGGCGCGGGCGCTGCGCTCGAGCCCGACCAGGTGAGCAGGCTGTTGACCACTCGTTATATCGGGCGCTCCTTTCACTACCTTTCTGAGACCGGCTCGACGAACGACGACGCAGTCCGGCTGGCCGAGCAAGGCGCTCCGGAGGGCACCGTGGTGGTGGCCGACTGGCAGCGTGCCGGCCGCGGCCGGCACGGCCGCCGGTGGGTAGCGCCGCCGTGCTCGGCGTTGTTGTTCTCTATCGTGCTGCGGCCCCGACTGGCCCCGGCGCAGATCTTCCGCGTCACAGCGGCCGGAGCGCTAGCGGTGCTGGACGCCGTCCGCGCTGCGGGTGCCCGCGCACAGCTCAAGTGGCCGAACGACGTTGTGTGCGAGGGTCGGAAGCTTGCCGGGCTCCTGGCGCAGGCAGGCTGGCGGGATGGCCTGCTCTCCTGGCTGGTCCTCGGTATTGGCTTGAACGTCAATGTGCCGGCTGCGGTGCTCGCCGAGATCGGCCAGCCAGCCACCTCCCTGCTGGTCGAGCTGGGCACTCCGCTCCCCCGTGAGCCCCTGCTGGCCGGCGTGCTGAACAGGTTTGAGTACTGGTACGAGTCCGCTCTCGGCGCCGCCTGGCTGCAGGTCCTGGCACAGTGGCGGGCAGAGTGCGCCCTGCTTGGACGTCCCGTGCAGGTCATCACGGTCCAGGGCGCTGTAGAAGGCGTCGCGCTCGACGTGGACGAGGACGGAGCGCTTCTGCTCTGCCTCGCGGATGGACAGACCGTGCGGTTCCTTGAAGGCGACGTGAGTATCCGAGGGAGGTGATCGCTGAACGGGCTTCAGCTTGGCCCGCTCACGCTGCAGAGCTTTGGCCTCATCGTCAACCTGGCGCTGGTCGCGGGCCTGCTGGCCGCGGTGCCGGCAGCACAGCGGGCCGGCGTCCCAGTGCGGGTGATCCTGGCGGCCGCGCCCATCATCGCCGTCGCTGCAGTTACCGGTGCGCGCGCCTGGTACGTCGCCTGGCACTGGCCGGACTACGCAGCCGACTGGCAGTCCGCGCTGTATCTGTGGGAAGGCGGGCTGTCGCTCGACGGCGCCGTCGTTGGTGGGCTGCTCGGCGCCCTGCTGGCCGGGCATCTGGAGCATGTCGAGGCTGGCCGGCTCTGCGACGCCAGCGCGCCGGCTGCCGCGCTGGCCATCGCTGCCGGCCAGATGGGCTGCCTGCTGGTAGACTGTGTCGGTGGGCCTGGCCGGGGCTCCGCGGCGCCGAGCCTGCTCCTCGGTGCAATACCGCTGGAGGCCGGGATGCTGGTCGCCATGGCACTCACTGGCGCAGTGCTGCTGCTCGTGCGGATCACCGGCGTGGCCGCGCTCTTCCTGGCCTGCTACGGCGCCGTACGTGCAGCCGGGACCTCTCTGGAGGCAATCCTCACTGCGAGGGCGAGCTCGGTGGGTCTGGCCATCGGGCTTGCCTTCTGCGCCGCTGGGTTGCTCTGGCTCGGGCTAGTCCGCTGGCGGCAACGTGCTGCAGCGCGAGGCTAACTACCGTGGGCACGCTTTACATCGTGCCAACGCCTATCGGGAACCTGCGCGATATCACGCTGCGTGCTCTCGATGTGCTGCGCAGCGTCAAGCTGATCGCCGCCGAGGACACACGCCAGGCGCGCAAGCTGCTTGCCCATTACGACATCCATACGCCGGTGATTAGCTACCACGCCCACAACGAGCAGACCCGCGTGGCGCAGTTGCTAGCGACCCTGCGCGAGCACGATGTCGCACTGGTCTCGGACGCCGGCACCCCCGGCATCTCAGACCCCGGCGCGGTCTTAATCCGCGCCGCGATCGAGGCTGGCTTCCCAGTCGTTGCCCTGCCCGGTCCCTCGAGCATCCTGCCGGCCCTGCTGGTATCTGGGCTGCCGGCCGGCTCCTTCCATTTCGCTGGCTTCCTGCCGCGACGATCTCGCGAGCGCGCGGCCGCCCTGCGACAGGCGGCCGCCTGTGGGGCGACCATCGTCTGCTTCGAAGCCCCTCACCGGCTCGTTGAGATGCTCCAGGATGCCGGTCGGACGCTCGGCGACCGCCAGGCGGCCGTAGCACGCGAGCTGACCAAGCTTCATGAGGAGGTCGTACGCGGCCGCCTCTCTGAGCTGCACGAACACTTTCTGCGGAACCCGCCCCGAGGCGAGTGCGTCGTCGTTATCGCCGGGGAAGTGGCGCCGGCTGCGCATGCGCCGCCCGCACCGCCGGACGTCGAGACCTTGCGCAGCCTGCTGCGTGAAGAGCTGGCTCGTGCCGCCTCCCGCCGCGATGCTGTCCGTGCCGTCGCCCAGCGCACCCAGGTGGAGCCCCAGGAGCTCTATCGCCTCCTGCGCGACCTCGAGCAGGCGGAAGGCCGACAGGACGATGCTGAGACTGCTGCACCCTGAGGGTGGGAAAGAGTGGGAAACCGTAGTCTCTCGTAGTGCGACGAGGTAGCGCAAACGAGCTCGCAGTGCAACGAGGAGGCACTATGCGACCGATCGCTTTTGGGCTTGGGCTTGGCATCCTTCTGTGCACTCTGGTCGCTGGCGGGTTCCTGCTGGGCTGGGAACTGCGTGGGGACCTGGTAGCGCTCCGGCAACGTGCGGTGCTCACGCCGAGCACCGCAGTCGTCGTAGCGAAGGTGCAGAGCCTGGGGCGGCTAGAGACGACGCGCTACACCCTCCAGCAGGTGCTGGAGGCGCGCTCGGTACCGGTGCTAGCTATCGGCGGAGCGTCGCTCCCGCTTTCACCATTTCAGGATTGTATTGTCCTGGTGGCGCAAGGCGAGGTCATTGCTGGCATAGACCTGCGTCGCATCTCGGTAGATGATGTTCAGATAGCGGGCACGAGTGTGACGCTGCGGCTGCCTCCTGCTGAGATCCTGGTCACCCGGTTAGAGAACCAGGCCACGCGTGTGGCCTACCGCTGCCACCCGCCGCTGAACCTCGGCCGCAACGATGGCCTGGAAGGCGAGGCGCGCACGGCTGCTGAAGAAGGCCTTCGTCGCGCTGCCCTGGCCGACGGGCTCCTCGAGCGGGCGGCTTCATCTGCTCGGGAGACACTGGTGCCATTGCTGCGCGCGTTGGGGTTCCAGCAGGTGTACATCGTGCCGTAGCACCGGCCCCTCCGTCCTTTTGACCACGCTTGAACGGATTTCGTATAATGGGCGCGCCGCAGCCGGTGCAATGTCACCATGTATCAGGTAGTTCCACCTTCGCCGGTACGCAATCGATTTCTCCCCTCGTGGATGGAAGGCGCGCGCGGGTGCATCTCCCCCGTGCATGCGCCGCTTGGTCGCTACGGCAGCGCTGTGTCGCTGCTAAACGCACGTCAGAGCAGGACTCGCACAGTGCGTATCGAGCGGCGAGATCCCGCCCTGGTTCTCCTAGAACATGAGGAGGTTGTGTCCCATGCCTACCGGTGTTGACCTGGCCACCGCCATCGACATGTACGCCTGCTTGCTCGCGCAGAAGCAGGTCCCCCAAAAGGAGCAGAACAGCCAGCTTGCTTTCCTGCGCGAGTTCTCTCGCTCGATCGGGACCCGCGCTGCCGTCACGAGCATCGGTATGCGCGAGGTGATCGAGTATTTCGCCGACCATGCCAACGACTACGTCGATCCCAACGGCTGGCTGGAGCGCTACAAGATCCTGGACACCTTCTTCGACGCGCTCGTGGAGATGGGCGTCCTGCCGGCAAATCGTATCAAAGGCATCTACGACGATACCGACCCCGAGCCGGAGCTTATCGAGCACGGCCTGCCCGATGAGCCGCCTGCACCGGTGGACTGGTCGCAGCGGGAGCTCCCGCTCGGCTTCCGTCGGGTCTAGCCGCACGAGGCAGCACACCGGCTCCGTCTCTTGCACGGCCCCCTGCCGCGGCAGGGGGCAGCTGTGCTCCTGCACACGCCCTACGCTGGAGAGGGATCGATCCCCCGGCGAGATCGGCCGCCGAGCTCAGCGCCGACCGGAGTCCGCCACGGCGCCCCCCTTGAGCGGGCCGGCCGAGCTAACGTTCGGGGGAAGGCATTGACCGCACAGGCACTGCTACGCTATAGTGCGTACCAAGGAGCACTATATATCTTCTTAACAGGCTCTTAGAATGCTGTTGAAGCCGGCCGCCCCTCCACCGGCGTAGGGGCGCCGAGCTCGCTCGGCAGGGAGGGCATAGTGAGCCTCAAGAGTGAGCTGAAGAAAGGCAGCACCGCCACATTAGTGCTGCGCCTCCTGTCAGAAGGACCTATGTACGGATACCAGATCGCGCGCGAGATCGAGCGCCGCAGCGAGGGCTACTTTGATTGCAAGGAAGGAACGCTCTACCCGGCGCTCCATAAGCTTGAGCAGGAAGGGCTGGTCCGCTCTGAGTGGCGGATGGCCGGTGAGGCGCGGCGGCGCAAATACTACATGATCACCGACGAGGGGCGGCGCGCCTTGCGTGAGGCGGTCGGCGAGTGGCATACATTCTCCCGCCGGATCCTAGCGCTCATCGGCAGCCCACAAATCTGAGCCCGTGCCGCCATCAGCTGGTTGTCACGCGGAAATCTGGCGGCACAAGGTGAATCCACACGCTGCCCGGCTTGAGCTCGACTGGCTTCCCCTCGGCGTCGAGAAAGCGCGGTGGGACCCCTTCCTCCGGCTGCACCCACCTGCCCTCGACGGCGTGACCATCATGGAAGATCTGGGCGCGGCCCTCGCCGACCAGCCTGCCGTCTAGCACGACGTTGCCCGCGCTATCGGGCTCGTACTCCGGAGCCGGCCACATCTCGACGTACTGCACGATGATGTTATCCATCGTAAGCTGCTGCTGGGTCAGGGCGTCGAGATGCGGCTGCCCAGCGGTGAAGCGACGGTAGCTCCGTGTGGCCGGATCGTAGCGATAGACTGCCCGATAGAGCGGGTGGTAGCTCAGGTCGATGGTGCGGGCGCTGCCTTCCTCAGGTTGGGTAGCGTAGAACGAGAAGGCTTGCAGCGAGGTGGTATCCCGGACGCCTGCCTCTGCCATCTTCTGCCGGAAACGTTCCAGGTTGACATACAGGTTGTGCGGCGGGCGGCGGTCATTCGTGCGAAAGTAGGGGCTATCAGGCGGGATCCCCTCCGCGAGCTCCGGCGCCTTGAGCGCCGGGACCTTCTGCTCGGCGATCCGCCATGTAAGCGTGTTGCCTGCCCCGGCGTATGCCAGCATGAAGTCGTAGATGCGGGAGAGACCGAGATCGAACGGCCGCGCGCTGCGTACCGGTCCGACGCGCGCTAGGTCCTGTTCGCTAAAGATCGCTGTAAAGCGAGTGGCAAAGCCTTCTGCCGGCGCCTCGATCACGAGCTCCGCTTGCGAGAGCCCCCACTGAGGGCGGGCTGCAGGCGCGTTGTCGATCTTGACGGCAACTGGCCGGCGTGGCATGCCCGGAGCGCTGAGCGGCCGGCCTGTGAAGGGCGCGCGCGGCGTTGCCGTCGGGACCGGCGTAGCGGTCGGGTGCGCCGTCGGCTGCGAGGGCGCTTCCGTGCGCTGGCCTGCAGGCATGGCAGGACCGCTCGGCGACGGCGCGGCCTCGCGCGGCCCAGCGCAGGCCGCTAGCATCAAGAGCACTATGATAGACCATGTGACCAAGCGCACGGTGTCTGGGGACGAGAGACGCCGCATCGTTCACCTGCATGAGCGCTGGCTTGACCTCGACGCTAGAGCCGGCGGCCCGCGCGGCAGCGCTCTTCGCCTGCCCTGCACGCGCGCCGCTCCGGCGGCTTGACCATGGTACCGCGTCGCGGCTGCAAGGTTGAAATCGGCACGATCTCTGGTTCATGCTAGGGCCATGGCCCGGCTTGCTCCGGAAGCGCAGCGCGGGTAACATGGCGCCGCGACGCGTTCTCTCGATGCCGTTCACGCTGATCTACCCTGAGCTGAGACGCCCTGAGAGCGAGCGGTGCTACACGTTGAACAACGAGCGGAGGGAGCAGTAGCGATGGCAACAGCCGGCTACCGCGAGGCGTATCAAGTCCTGGCCGACCGCTTAAGCGCGCGCGGCGTAGACGTCACTCCAGTGAAGGAGAAGCTAAAGGCGCAGCGCGTGGAGACGCCCTCCTGGGGGTACGGGAATTCTGGCACGCGCTTCCAGGTGTTCCCGCAGCCCGGTGTTCCGCGCAACCCTTTCGAGAAGTTCGAGGATGCCGCGCAGGTGCACAAGTACACTGGCATCTGCCCGTCGGTGGCTATCCACATCCCCTGGGACCGCGTGGACGACTGGCAGGCGCTCAGGCAGCACGCCGCGTCACTGGGCATGCGCATCGGCGCGATTAACCCGAACCTGTTTCAGGACTATGAGTATAAGCTGGGCTCAATGTGCCATCCTGACCCGGCCGTGCGACGCAAGGCGACCGACCATATGCTCGAATGCATCGAGATCGCCCGCCAGGTTGGCTCGAACATCCTGAGCCTGTGGTTCGCCGACGGCACCAACTACCCCGGCCAGGACTCTTTCCGGGCGCGCAAGCACCGCATGGAAGAGGTTCTGACCGAGGTCTACCGCGCCATGCCGGCTGGCATGCGCATGCTGATCGAGTACAAGTTCTATGAGCCGGCCTTCTACCACACTGACCTGGCGGACTGGGGGCTGGCCTACCTGGTCGCCCTCAAGCTGGGGCCGCAGGCGCAGGTGCTGGTGGACCTCGGTCATCATGCCCAGGGGGTGAACGTTGAGCACATCGTGGCGACTTTACTAGACGAAGGCCGTCTCGGCGGCTTCCATTTCAATAACCGGAAGTACGGCGACGATGACCTGATTGTCGGCTCCATTAACCCGTACGAGCTCTTCCTGATCTTCAACGAGCTTGTCGGCGCCGAGGCAGACCCGCGCACTGCACCGGTGGCCAGGAACGTGGCGTATATGATCGACCAGTCACACAACATCGAGCCGAAGATCCCGGCCATGATCCAGTCGGTGATCAACGTGCAGACAGCGTATGCCAAGGCGCTGCTGGTGGACCGGGTAGCCTTGGAGCAGCGCCAGCGCGAGGGCGACGTGCTGGGCGCGCACGCTCTGCTGAACGAGGCGTACGAGACTGACGTGCGGCCGCTTCTGGCGGTCGTGCGGGAGGAGATGGGCGTGCCACCTGATCCGCTGCCAGCGTTTCTGGCCAGCGGCTACATGGCGCGCGTTGCCGAGGCGCGCCAGGGCGGCGTCCAGGCCGGGTGGCGCTAGCCGCCGTGGTAGAATCCTGGCACGAGGCGCATCATGTCCGATCGTGATGTGGCGCGGTGGTTCGCCGTATCGGAAGCGAATCTGGAGACGGCTCAGACGCTCGCTGCGGCCGGGCGAGCGGCGGCCTGCGCGTTCTACGCGCAGCAGGCTGCCGAAGCAGCGCTCAAGGCGCTGGTGCTGGCGCGCGGCTCCGCGCCAGTTGACTGGACGGGCCAGCACAATCTCACCGAGCTCGTCGAAGGCGTGCGCCGCAGCGGGCTCGCTATCCCGGCGGACCTGGAGGTTGCCGCCGAGCGGCTGAGCATGCATTACGAGACGGCACGCTACCCTGCCCCCGGCCGCGCGGAACTCCCCTCTGAGGTCTACGACCCCACTATCGCGGCTTTAGCGCTCGAAGACGCGCGCATGATCGTAGAGTTCGCGCGAGCGTACCTGTAGAGGCTCCCATATGCCCGCGGAGAGATGGGTTAACTGCCGCCGGTATGGATCGTCGAAAAAAGCTCCCCTGCAAGTACAGGGGAGATGATCCGTATGCCAGCTCATCGAGTTTCGCCGGTCACTGTACGCCGCCGCGTTCTTCAGCAGGCGATAGGAGGCAATGGGAGGCAATAGACGAGGTCGTGCGTGCTCGCGCTGAGCGTTTCCGGCCCCAGCAGATTATCCTCTTTGGCTCATACGCCCGTGGCGATCCGAGACCCGAAAGCGACGGCGATCTCCTGCTCATGATGGACCCTCCCCTGAACATGCGCCCGTCTATATTAACGGGCGCCTGTCTATAATCGAGTGGTCGCAGCAGTGTGGTACGGGAGTATCGCGGTGGATGCCCTGCCTGAACCGGTACGGAAGGTATAATATAAAGTTGTAACATATTATAAAAAGTAAAAAAATACAAGCGTCTCACGTATCACCACCCATGAGACGCTTGCGAGAACGAGAGGGCTCCAGGCCGCGGGAGCCCAGCCCAGCTGGCTACTTGCTGCGGCCGTAGTTGGGCTTGCGGCCGTGGTTCGCCTTCTTGCTGCGCCAGCGCAAGCGCAGATAGTTCTTCCGCTTGTTACCAGCCATCGACACACACCTCCCCAGCGAGAGAGCCCCGGCCCCAGAGCCGCCGGCCAGTCAAGCTCCACACGCACGGTCGGCATAGCAACGCACCCGCGCTCCAGCAGCGGGTGCGTCTACCCCTCTGCACGAGCAATACCTTACCATCGGGACATTCGGCGTGTCAACGCCACGCCCCGGCCGGGAGCCGGATCGCTACGTTCGCACGGGGTGCTTCAGGAGTGGGCGTGCTCTACACCCGGTGCCCCGCGGTGCAGCTCCAGATGCTGACCCCCATCCTCATGGGTGTGCACATCCAGCGTGTAGCCGTCCACGAGCTGGCCAACGTCCTCGCCGACAACCAGGACCGTCTCGTCCTCGTAGGAGATCACCTGGTCTCCGGCCCGCTCGACGTCGAGCGCGAAGGCTAGCCCCTGTGCCTCGGCTACCAGCCGCAGCACCACCGAGCTCGTATCAACCCCTAATCCGGCCGGCACATCGCGCCGCGCCGCGCCCAGGATGTCGTGCAGGACTTCCCTGGCCTCGTCGGTAACCGTAAGCATGCCTACCATCGCTCCTCAGCGGGTGCATCACCCGCACTCACAACTCCCGAGCCTGCCAGGCCCGGCTCCTCTCGCAACGCCCCGTGCGACAGGCACAACGACACACAGCCGGACTGGAGCGCTGCTTCCCGAGCGATAGCGCGCGAGCGCGGCGCAACGAAAAACGGCTGCGCACCAGCTGGCTCTCCACCAGGTGCGTTGTCTTGTTAGTATAGACCAGGAGAGCCCCGGCCGCCAGTTTTCGGCGGGAGGTCCAGGGCCGGATGTCCAGGCTGGCTGTTCGGAGTTAGCGACACAGGGAGACTACATGGGGAGGACGGCATGAAAGTCGTGACTGCGGCGGCGATGCGCGCGCTTGAAGAAGCCACCTATGCGACGGGTCTGGTCACGCCCCCCGGCATGATGGAACGCGCCGGCCGCGCCGTCGCGGACACGGTGCGAGCCCGCTGTGGTACCCTGGCGAAGCCGCGCGTGCTGGCCCTCGTCGGACCGGGCAACAACGGGGGGGACGCTTTGGTCGCCATCCGGTATCTGGCCCAGCAGGGCGCGCGCGGCATTGCGTACCTGGCTCGGCCGCGCGACGATGACCCCAACCTGGCGGCCGCGCGGGCGGCAGGTGTGGCCATCGAGCTGGTACACGAGGATACTCCTAGCCGTGACCTGCTACAGAACCGTTTATGGCAGGCGGATGTCGTGCTCGACGGCCTGCTGGGCATGGGCACCCAGCCGCCTGTGCGAGGCACGGTGCGGGATATCCTCCAGACGGTGGCCGAGGTCCCGCCCCCACGCGGTCAGCTCCGGGTGGCCATCGACGTACCCAGCGGGACCGACTCAGATACCGGGGCTGCTGACCCGCTGGCCTTCCGCGCACACCTGACTGTGGCCACCGGCCTCCCCAAACCCGCCCACTTCTTCCCACCGGCCGTGGAGCTCTGCGGTGAGGTCGTGACTGTCGAGATCGGCCTGCTCGCCGAGGGTGTGGCTCGCGAGCCCGTGGAGGCGCTGGAGGCCCCGCAGGTTGGGGCGATGCTCCCGGCGCGGCCGCGCTGGAGCCACAAGGGCACCTTTGGCCGCGCGCTGGTGATCGCAGGGTCGCGCACTTACATCGGGGCGGCCTTCCTCTCCACCGCCGCGGCGCTGCGTGCCGGGGCCGGGCTGGTCACCCTGGCCGCACCTGCTCTGGTGCCACCGATCGTAGCCTCGCGGCTGGCCGAGGCGACCTTCCTGCCCCTGCCTGAGGACGAGCCCGGGGTGCTGGCGCCGGCGGCCGCGCAGGAGGCCGTGGAGGCCCTCCCGCGCTACGAGGCACTGCTCATCGGTCCGGGCATGGGCCAGCACCCCAACGCTGCGGCGCTGTTGCGCGCGGTGCTGGCATGGCTGCGTGCCCAGCCACCTGAGGGGCGGCCCAGGCTAGTGATCGACGCCGATGGCCTGAACCTGCTCGCTCGCGAGCCCGACTGGCCGGCGCTCCTGCCGCCTGAGACCATCCTCACTCCCCACCCAGGCGAGCTAGGGCGGCTCGCCGGGATGGACACAGCGGAGGTGATGCGCGACCGCCTCAGCCTGGCCCGGGCGCGGGCGGCGGAGTGGTCCTGCGTGCTGGTCGCAAAGGGCGCGCCCAGCGTCGTCGCCGCGCCCGACGGCCGCACTGCGATCATCCCGATCGCGACGCCCGCGCTGGCAACTGCCGGCACCGGGGACGTGCTCGGCGGGACGATCTGCGGGCTGCTCGCCCAGAGAGCCCGCCCGTTCGAGGCTGCCGCAGCCGCTGCCTATATCCACGCCCAGGCTGGCCTGGAACTCGAACAGGAAGTTGGCCTCGCTGGCCCGCTGGCCGGAGACCTCCTCCCCAGGCTACCGCTGGTGATGGCGCGCCTACGAGCCGCTGCGGCGCAGGCCGGTGGATAGCTTAGCCGTCCAGGATCTCGCAGGCCCACAGGCCGGCCAGCACGAGCACGATGAAGCCGGCGATACCCCCGGCGATCCACAGGATGAGCGGCATGGCACGCTCCCTCTACGCCAGAGGCTGCCTCGCTGACGGTTTCACACGACGCGAACTCGACGCGGAGGCAGCCTCTGCCATCTGGGCCGAACACGCCGCGTTCCTCACCGCCCCTGGCCCCATCCCACCCTCCAGCCACGTGACGCAGAGCGTGTTCTCCTCCGAATTGTAGCAACGACAAGATGAGAGCACGTTAAGGGGAAGGTAAATATCGTGTAAAAGTACAACTGGAAGCACACTTGCCGCGGAAGGGCAGCGGTGCAACAGATATGAGACACGGTATGAGGAAGCGGCTTTATTCGGGCGTCGGTGCTGCAGCCTCCACCGGCCGCAGGTCAAGCATGGCGTAGATCGTACGCAGCAGCTGCCGCAGGACCGCCGGTGGCCGGCCACCGGCATCGACTATAGAGCAGGGAAACTGCACGCGGGCGCACTCTACCGCAGGGTTCACCCTCCGGCCCGCGTCGGCAGCCAGCAGTAGGAGTTCACCTGGCTGCTGGCAGGCATCCAGCGCGTAGGCCTCGCGCACGAAGCGCAAGCCGGTGCCTTCCTGCTTGTAGACGCCGCACCGTACGTCCGCGCACACCTGGGCCGTCTGCCCACACAGGTTATGCAGGATCGCTTGCGCTCCGTGGAGCGGCCGCCGAAGCTCGTGGTTGAGCGCCGGAACGTCGAGCGTATACGGTACTCCCGCTAGCTCGGTGATGTGCAGGAGCAGCAGCGGGAGCTGGCCATGCAGAAGCTGGAGCCTGGTGTACAGGGGAACCGAGGCAACCAGACGCGGGTTGCACTCCACAACGTACACGCGCCGGTCGTCCTGTCCCACCACGAAGTCAAGCCCGAAGATACCCCGGTAGCCATGCCGGCTCAGGTACAGGCCGATCCGCTCGGTGGCATCGTAGACCTGCGCCAGCACGGCGTGCTCCAGCCCGTCGATGCCCCAGTCGTTGCCACAGGCGCCGAGCGGGTAGACGGTGCATTCCGGCAGGCCAGTGAGCTGGTAGAACGGCGCGCTGGACACAACGCCGGACCGCGTGACGCAGGCGTTGATCGTGAGTGTCTCGCCGCGGATATACCGGGCCACACGGCCGCGACGGCCGGCGTGCTGCGCCAGCGCGGCGCGCAGCGCGGCGCGATCGTGCACGAGATACGTATGGTTACCACCGAAGCCCCGCGGAAGCTGGATGACCAGCGGCAGGCCGTGCCGCCGCGCCAGCGCATCCGCCTGCTCCGGGGCGAACTCCAGCTCCTCGCCCGGCGGCGCGCGCAGCCCCAGCGCATCCAGCACCTGCCGGAAGTGGAGCTTGTGCTCCATCTGGCGGGCGAGCAGCGGGGGCGGCCCCAGCACCCGCCAGCCCTTCCGGCGGCACAGTTGCTCCATCTGGTGCGACGTTTTAAAAAACAGGAGCTGTGGCTGCCCCAGGCTGTCCAGGAACGTCTGCGTGCGAGGATGCTCCAGCAACTGTTCGGTCGAGCGGAAGAGCACGTTCTTCCGGCCCATCTCCTGTTCCAGGCAGAAGACCCGTACTCCGGCTGCTTGCAGATAGCGCACCACATCGGTCTCGTCGATGCAGGCGATGCTGTAGCCAGGCAGCAGGTGCTCGAGCCCAACACCGTGGTTCACGTCGTTGGAGACGTACACCACCGGCCCGGGCAGGTGGCGGACTAATGTATCGACGAGCGCGGCGTGATCAGGCAACGTCATGGGTTCCCCGGACCGGCAATTCGGCAGGAGCGGGCCGTGCCGCCGCGCTGCGAGCGCGCAGGGCCAGCCCGACCACCAAGCCGGTGGAGACCAGCACCAGCGCCGTCAGCCCCGCGAGCTTCTGGGCGCCCTGGAGCGTCAGCGCCAGCAGGCCGAAGCCAAGGCAGAGGCCGTAGAGCAGCAGCACGGTCTTGCGCACCGACATGCCGACGGCCAGCAGGCGGTGGGGGAGATGGGCGTTGTCGCCGCCGCGGGCCGGGTTGCGCCCTCGCAGGGTGCGGTAGAGGATCACCCAGGCCGTGTCGAGGATAGGCACCCCCAGCACCATGAGGGCGGTAGCGATCTTGGCCCCGCCGATGATCGACAGCACAGCTAGCGTATAGCCCAGGAACACCGAGCCACAGGTGCCCATGAAGAGCCTGGCGCGGTAGAAATTGTGCGGCAGAAAGCCGACACACACCCCAGCGAGGATGAGCGGCAGCACCGCCACGCTGTGCTGCCCTAGCCGCATGCTCAGCGCGAAGAGCACCAGCGCCGCGATCGCCGACACCCCAGCTGCCAGGCCGTCCATCGTGTCGATCCAGTTCAGCGTGTTGACCATCCCGGCCACCCAGAAGATAGTGAACGGGACGGCCACCCACACCGGCAGCGGGATCGTCCCCGGAAACGGCCGTGGCCCGAAGGGATTGGCCACGCTGTCGATCATGGCCCCGCAGAGGACGGCGGTTACGCCCAGCCCGAGGTGCCATAGCAACTGCGGTGCCGGTCCCAGACGTCGCGCATCGTCTACCAGCGCGAGTGGCACGGTAACGAGGATGCCGAGGGCCAGGCCGCCGAGCTTGGCTGCATGCCCGCCTGGCACCTCACCGGTGAGCAGCCAGGCCAGCCCGACCGTGGCCAGGAACGCCATGGCCATGCCGTAGCCGCCAGTGCGCGGGACGGGATGGGTCTGCACCTCACCAGGGCGCGGGCGGTCGATCATCCCAGCGCGCGCCCCCAGCCGCCCGGTGAGCGGCGCCAACAGGAAGCCCAGCGCCGCAGCCAAGACGAACCAGAGTGGCAGGCTGGCTGGCAGATCGAGCATGGCGGGTCACCTGCTCTCACACCGAAGAAGCAGTACACGCCTGCGCGAGAGCGTGGTTCGCCAGCGTCACCAATGTGGCGACCTGCGACCGCAGCGCGGCGGCTGCACCTTCGCAGGCAAGCGTCTCCAGCGCCTCAAGCTCCATGGCCCAGCGTGTCCACGGCAGGCCCGCGCCCGCACAGGCCAGTCGCTGCACCCACGGCTGCGCGAGCTCCGGCACGTCTATAAGGGCTGGCGTTTCGAAGGGGTAGCGCAGCTCTTCAAACGGCTTTTCGCCGGGCCGCGGCCCAGTGATACGCTGCGGTGGCTCGCCCGCATGGCCGGCGAGCCGCCACAGCCGCCGCCCGATCTCGACCACAGGCAACGGCTCACCCAGGTCCGGAGTAACAAGCCCGTGGAGTTGCGGAGAGCTCGCCGCTAGCAGCAGAAGCGTGACCGCTTCGTCCATGGTCATCCAATAGCGCGTCATCTGCGGATCGGTAATCGTCAGCGGGTCTCCCGCAGCGATCTGTCGGGCGAACGTCTGCAGCACGCTCCCCTGTGTGCCCAGCACGTTCACAAAGCGGACCACCGCGATGCGCAGCGTTGACTCGCTCTCCAGGGCCAGCAGCGCTGCCTCAGCCAGCCGCTTGGTCATGCCGTAGGTGCTGGGCGGATTCACCGCCTTATCGGTTGATGGGAACACCAGCGCGCTAGCGCCGAGCTCGGCGGCCAGACGGGCCAGCTGCGCTGTGGCGAGCACGTTCACTGTGACTGCCTCATCCGGCTCCAGCTCAGCCAGCGGCACATGCTTGCGCGCCGCCAGATGCAGGATCACCTCCGGTCTGGCCTGTCGCAGCACGCGCCCGAGCTTGCCCACCGCGCGCAGGTCTGCCAGTACATAGTGCACTGCCGCGCGCCGGCCCGGCAGACGATCGAGGCGCTGCTGGAGATCGAACAGCGAGTCCTCGTGATGGTCGAGCAGCGTGAGCTCGAGTGCCGGGAGCGTGCACAGGCGCGCCGCCAGTGCCGTGCCGATCGAGCCGGCCGCGCCAGTGATCAGCACGCGCCGCCCGGCGAGGTGATCCTCGAGCAGCGCGGCCAGGCCCGGTACAGCTCGCAGCGGCCGCCCCAACAACGCTGCCAGGCCGTCCGGGCCGAGCCTGTCCAGATCCAGGCCTGCCGGGGTCAAGGCGTCGCGCAGGCTCATGGTACCCCCACCGCAGAGCCGGACAGTGCGCGGCGGATCGCCCGCGCGCCCGCGCGCATGTGCGGGCAGCGCGCCGGGTCCGGCTCTAGGATCTCGGGAACAATGCTCTGCACAATCTGTGCGAGCCGCCGCACGATCGGGTCCAAGTCGATATCACCGCGGTCATAGGGCAGCCCTTCGCCCATCAGGCCGGTGGCGTTCGACACATGGGCGTGCGCGAGCCACGGCACGAGCAGTTCGAGGTAGCCGGCCAGGTCGAGCTGCTCGCCGGCGTCCTGGTAGTAGCGTACTGCCGCGGCCAGGCATGCGTCGCTCTCGCCGGCCGGCCAGGCCAGCATGTTCACATAAAGCTGGGCGTGCGAGGTATCCACGGTGCAGCGCAGGCCTGGCACCGCGCACAGCAGCGCGCACATATCGCGAGCTGTCACACCCAACGCACTAGCCATCACGCGGCGCTCGCGCTGCTGGGCCACCGGCGGAATATTCTCGATCGTCGGCACGAGTCCGGCATCCTGGCAGAGCTCCTGGTAGAACCGCAGCAGTGGCAGGCTGGCTTCCAGGGCGCGCTGGCGGGCCTCCTCGCCGAGGAGCGCCGGAGACTCGAGCGGAGCGACCGCATGGATGACCGCGGCCGTAGCCCCCAACCGGCGGCCGGCCTGGACGAGCCTTCGCACCGTCTCGCGGTTCGCCGGAGTATCCTCCGCAATAGAGAAGAAGCGCCCATCCAGCGAGCGTAGCGGCCCCTCGACGACGTAGTATAACCCCTCAGGTGGCCGCGCCACGGCGAAGGCTGCCTCCAGGCGCGCAAGCCAGTCCTCGCCGCCGAGATCAGCGGCGTCCATGTAGAGCTCAAGCCCATCGAATGGCTCTGGCCGAAACCGATCGGCGAGCTGCTCGGCTGTCGGGCGCGCCTTGAGCAGGATCTTCATAATAATTAAGTGCTCCTGACCGCTCGCGCAGTGCGCCGGAGCCGCGGCCGCCGCGAGCGGCTGCTATCCACCATCGCGCGCGTGCTCCCGGCACCAGGCCACGAACTCTGCCAGGCCTTCGCGCAACGACACGCGCGGCGCGTAGCCCAGCAAGCGTCGTGCCCGGCTGATATCGGCCACCCAGGAGGACGCCGGACCGAGGCTGTCGCTCCACTGCACAGGCACGGACACCCCCGTGACCTCCACCACCACGCGAGCGAGCTCTTCGAACGTTGTGCCGCGTCCGGTCGCAACGTTGAACGTCTGGCCAGCCGCTTCAGCGCGCTCCAGCGCCAGCATGATGCCCTGGACAGCATCGGCCACGTACGTAAAGTCGCGCGCCCCCTGGCCGCCCACCAGCAGGGGCAGCCCGGCCAGCGCCCGGTGCACGAAGATTGACACGACACCGCTCGAGCCGGCGGTGATGCGCTGGCCTGGCCCGTAGACCGAGAAGAAGCGCAGGATCGTGGCCGGCAGCCTGTAGAGGGCATTATACATGCGCACCCATTGCTCAGCCACGAGCTTGGAGTACGCATACGGCTCTGTCGGATTGAGGGGCGCGTCCTCCGCCACCGGTGCAGGACTAGAGGCGTAGAGGCGCTGCGTCGAAGCCAGGATGAAGCGCGCTCCGGTGCGCCGGGCGCCCTCCAGCAGGTGCAGCGTCCCGCCCGCGTTCGTCGCGGCGTAGGCGTAGGGCTGCTGCAGCGACGCGCCGGCATCGGAGAGCGCGGCCAGGTGGACGACGGCGTCGTGCCCGCTGACGAGCTCCATACACGCCGGGTCACGCACGTCGGCGGCAACCCAGCGCGCCTGGCCGAGCGGCCCGGGATCAGTGCGGCTCACCGCTGTGACGCGATGTCCTGCTGCTGCTAGGGCGCGCACCGTATGCCGTCCGATGAAGCCCCCGGCGCCGGTGACGACGACGTTCACGTCAGGCGCCTCCCTCGCGCGAGGAACGTAAGGTAGTACTGTACTAGTTCTGCTGCGCTCTCGGCGACCCTGCGTCGAAGGAACGTTGCCGGGATGACGCTCGAGCGCACCGCTGGCCGCTCCCTGCCATCGTCGGGCATGGCCCCTGCAACATGCACTTCCAGGCCGTGCGCGGCGCCTGCTGCGCGCACCGCCTCGGCCACCTCGGCGACCGTGAGCACTTCACAGGGCGTCACAACTGTGCGGTGGCCGAGGGGAGCTGGTTGCCCAGCCAGCCAGGCCAGCGCTGCCGCAGCGTCGCGGACGTGCAGGAAGCCCTGAAAGCACCCGGCCGCGCCCGGATGCACGCGCACGAGCTCGCCGCTCACCGCCTGGGCGCAGAACCGATTCAGCACGGTCTGGAACCGCGCATCTCGCTTCATCACTGGGCTCACGCCGTGTAAGATAGGCAGGCGCACTGACCATGCCGGCAGCCCGGAGCGCTGCGCGTACATCTCCAAGAGCTTCTCCACGTAGACCTTCGAGAGATGCGAGAGGTCCGTGCACAATCCGTACGGAGACGCATCCTCTACGTCGGCGGTCAGGCACGGGCCGCACACCTTGAGCGAGCTGCCGAAGATGATCGGCGGCCCCTCGCCCGGCCGCGCCGCAAGTACATCGATAAGCATATCCAATAGAACACGTGGCCCTCTCAGGTTGAGTTCCTCAGTCTCGTTGGGATGCTCCGCAGCATAGGCTGCGCTCGCCTGCCCCGCCAGCAGGAACACCGCCTCGAGCGCAGGGCACAGCTCCAGTGCACGCTGACACGCCGCCGGATCCCGCATGTCCCCGTGCACCAGCGTGAGGCCGCGCTGCTGCAGGTCCGCCAGTGCGGCCGGATCGGTGGAGAAGCCGTTCTCCAGCGCGACGACTTGGCCGCCCTGCTCCAGCAGCAACGCGGCCAGCGACGCGCCGAGATAGCCGGCCCCGACAATCAACACGGCCATGCTGAACTTTGACGCCTCAGTCTATTTGGGCGCGCTGCCCCCTCTAGAGCAGCGCGCGCCTTCCACACATATCACACCAGCCGAGTGGCTGCCAAATGAGGCCGTCCGCCTAGCCGGCAACGGAGAGGGCAGCGGCTATGAGGTCATGGGGCGGAGAGGAACAAGCAAAGAGCCCGCTATCAGGCGATCAGGCCGAGGCGCAGCGCCAGGATTGCCGCGTGGGTGCGATCAGTCGCGCCCAGCTTGGCCATGATGTTTTGCACATGCTTCTTTACGGTCACCTCGGCTACCGACAGTTGTTCGGCGATCTCTTTGTTCGTGTACCCTTCTGCCATCAGGCGCAGTACCTCTCGCTCGCGCTCTGTCAGTTCTTCGGCCAGCATCAGCGCAGGCTCAGGCCGCTGCGGGCGTTCCAGCGCAGCGGGGGTCTGCGAGGCTGAGGCACGCAGCAGAGAGGCCTCGATGACGCAGCCGCCGCTCTTCGCGACGTGGATCGTGTGCAGCAAGAGCGCCTCCGAGGCGTCTTTCAGCAGGAAGCCGGCCGCCCCTGCCTGGATCGCTTCGACGACCAGTGCATCGTCGTTATAGCCAGAGAGCAGTACGACCGCGATATCCGGATACGCTGCCTTGATCTGCCGGGTCACCTCGATGCCGTTCAGGCCGGGCAAGCGGACGTCAAGCAGGACGATGTCCGGTTTCACCGTAGCGATCTTCTTGAGCGCGTCGTATCCGTCGCTGGCCTCAGCAACGACCGCGATCTGTGGATCAGTCTCTAGGATCGCCTTTAACCCCTCACGGGCGATGGCATGGTCGTCTACGACCATGACACGCACCTGGCCTGAGTTCGGCTGTGCCGAACCCGACGGATCTACTGCACTCCCGGCCGCCTGTGTTCCCCGTGCTCCCTCTGGGGTCGGGGCGCCTGCAAAGGGTCCGACGCTCATGCACTCACCTTCCACCATCCGGATGCAGCGGCAGGCGGCACCGGCCGCGCCGCGCCCGGCGCGGGGTACCACGGGGTTGCTGGTACCCATGCTGTATGGCGCGCGGGTGTACCAGTGGCATCCGCCCTCTCTATGGATGTGGCACCCCTCTCCTACAGAATAGGCCTTCACGGATGGGAAGAAAATATCCACTCGTATGGCGATGTACTATCCGGATGGACCTTCCGGGCCGGGACCCCAAGATGCATACTTCGCTTGTATAGATCTGATGTATAGACCTGATGGATAGATCTGATAGATCTGTGAGCGATAGATGCGAGATAGTTGGATAGATCAGAAGATATGTAGGTAAGAACCAACACAGACGACAGAAGACCACGATGGCCGAACGCGGAGGAGGCGGTGTCTAGCGCGCCGCCTGTCGCCCGCCACAACTGCAGCCGTTACCGGTCCGTGATTCACGGGAGGACACCGCACAGCGCAGTGCTGGTCGAGCACAAGCGCTGCTACAAGCTATCGTTCAGCCGACCCGACCACCATCGCGCATCCACAGTTGAGCGTAAGCTGAGCGTAATAAGCGCTGCCTTCCAGAGACGTTCGCTTACTCTAACGCAAAGAACATAGACAAAGCGCATAGACAAACGAAAAGAAGTCGTGCAACCTGGCTGGTACGTATACGTATATATCTGCAGTACGCTCGCCGGCGCTGGCCTGGCCTTGGTCCTGGCAATATACGGGTGGCGGCGCCGCGATGCTCCCGGCATGGTGTCCTTCATGGCGCTGGCGCTGGGGTCAGCCGTTTGGGCAATGGGCAGCGTGCTCGAGGCGCTGCATCCTGAGCTCGAGGGAAAGCTGCTGTGGGCACGGGTTGAATACCTTGGGATCGTCGCCATTCCGCCAGCCTGGCTGGCTTTTGCACTTGACTACACCCGCTGCGATGGCTGGATACCCCGCAGGAAGGCGCTCCTCCTAGGGAAGCTCTTCGTAGCAAGTATCCCGGCGGCAACGCTGGCGATCATCTTCACGAACGAGCAACATCACCTGTTCTGGCGATCGGCCAGCCTGGAGTGGCACGGGGGCCTGGCCGTGCTCCGGCCGGTCTACGGGCCCTGGTTCTGGCTGCACGCCGGCTTTTCGTATCTCCTGCTTGCCGTCGGCGCAGCGGTGCTGGCGTGGCGGCTGTGGCGCAGCCCGCCGCTCTACCGCCGGCAGGCCATGGTCGCTCTGCTCGCTATCGCTGTACCCTGGCTGGCGAACCTGGCCTACATCAGCAGCGCCAGCATATCCCCGCAGGTTGACTTCACGCCGGCGGCATTTGCCTTCTCCGCGCTGGGACTGCTGTGGGGCCGGCACCGCCTCTCGCTGCTCGATGTTGTGCCGATCGCCCGCGACGCCGTCATCGAACGCATGCCTGATGGCATCGTTGTGCTCGACCTGGCCGGCCGGGTGGTTGACCTCAATCCGGCCGCAGAGCGCCTGCTGGGCCGGCCTGCAGCCAGCGCGCTGGGCCGCTTCGCACAGGACGTGCTCGCGCCGCTCGACTGTGCAGCCCTGCTGTCCAGCACAAAAGCCGAGGCGCGCGCCGAGGTCACTGTCTGGGATGGCTCCCGGCGCCGCGTGTACGACACGCTGATCTCCATGCTGCGCGACGAACGTGGCAGGCCCGTCGGCCGGCTGCTGGTGTTTCGTGATATCACTGAACACAAGTGTGTCGAAGCGGAGCTTTTACGCGCTCGCAGGCTGGAGATGGCCGGCCAGATCGCTGCCCAGGTGGCTCATGACGTCAACAACTTGCTGGGGCCGCTGCTCAACCTGCCGCAGTTGATCAAACGCAGCCTGCCGCCGGAGCACCAAGCCGTGCGCTACTGTGACCTCCTTATCGCGGCGGCCCACCGCATGCGCGAGATCAACCGCGACCTGCTGGCGCTCGGGCGCCGTGGGGTAGCCGGTGACGAGCGCTGTGAGCTGACGCACGTCGTGCGTGATACTCTGGCGCAGTGTGCGCTGCCGGCTTCAGTCTCGTTGGAACTGCGTCTGCCCTCGGATGAGCTCTGGGTACGCGGGGCACCTGCCCAGCTCAGCCGCGTCCTGCAAAACTTGATCACGAATGCCCTTGAGGCGATGGACCAGGCCGGCCGCCTCACCATCTCCGCCGAGATAGTGACCATCGACCAGGCCAGCGCGGCGGTGCATGGCGCGACACCGGGGAGCTACGTTCGCATGTGTGTCTCCGACACCGGAGTCGGCATCGCGCCGGAGCTGCACGATCGCATCTTCGAGCCGTTCTTCTCTACGAAGAGGGCCGACCAGCGCCGCGGAACGGGCCTGGGCCTGAGCATCGTTCAGGCTATCGCGCGCGATTACGGCGGCTTCATCACAGTCCAGAGCGCCCCGGGCGCTGGTGCGACGTTTGCCATCCATCTGCCCCTGATCGCTGTGCCAGCGTCGACCACGCTGCTCTCCTGACGGCTCCCACCCCAGCGGTGCACTGCTCTGTTCGCCCGGAATCCAGGCGTATTCTCTCCGACCCCGCGCGGATACCACCCGGACATCTTCAGCATACTCATCGGCATACGAAGGACAGAAGCATGTGGTGAAGGACAGACGAGACGTATCGGGAACGCCTATCCGCGCGGCTATCTCCGGGTGGCTCTGGCCAGCATCCGCGCGGTCCGGCGATGTTATACGAATGATACGATAACTATATCCGCATGGACGTTTCGAGCGTCGCAGCCACCACATAGAGTGAGTGAAGGAGAGCCGGCCGGTATACCGCGCGGTCCTC
This sequence comes from Chloroflexota bacterium, assembly GCA_042408875.1. GTDB lineage: Bacteria > Chloroflexota > UBA11872 > JBHOQS01 > JBHOQS01 > JBHOQS01. The sequence continues at coordinate 69,790 of JBHOQS010000011.1, forward strand.
AGGAGAGTGGCTTGCTATGACGGCGGGCTGGCGTACGGGAAGTGTTCGGGGATCATGGGAGGTGACGGACGTGGAGGGGACTGTAACCACCTATCGCATCGAGGTGCGCGGGGACGAGGTGATCGTCCTCGAAGGCCAGCCAGATGGGCGAGGCTGGTGCCTGCTGGCTGCGCGGGCGGACGGCTGTGCGCGCTCGACGCTGCCGGCGCCGAACGGCACCGTCGTCCTGGCTGCCGCGATCGCGCTGGCCGAGGCCGTGCGTGAGTCCCACCTGGCCCGCCGGGGCCACGAGGCACATGCCGAGGCGGACGAAGTGATGTAGCAGCCTGGCCCGGTGACCAGTCTGCGCCTGCGGCAGTTCCGCCTGACTGCACAAAGGAAGGGACGGGCACGGGTATGGCGCGCGCGACCGATGCTTCGATTCCACAGCCGCCGGGCTCGGTTTGGCCGGCAGAGGGACTGCCTCACGAGCTAGAGGTCGCCGGGCTCGCCCACGACTTGAACAATCTCCTTGCTGCACTCGCCGGCAACCTTTCGCTGGCCCGGCTTGCCCCTCTGGCCAGTCCGGACCGCGACGCCTTCCTGGACGCTGGCGTGCGTGCTGCCCAGCAGGCGCACGCGCTCGTCCGGCAATTGCTTGCGCGTGTACTGGACGTCCCCGTGCCGCCGGCGCAGCCGGCACTCCTGGCTCCGCTGATCCACGATGCGGTAGTCCTGTTCCTGCGCGGCGCGCCGATCGCCTGTGAGTGCCGGCTCCCACGTGATCTCTGGCCAGTTGTGCTCAGCGAGAGCGAGGTCGGGCGGATCCTCACCAATCTCATCATCAACGCACGAGAAGCAACGCCTGCTGGCGGGCGCATCGCTCTCTCCGCAGCGAATGTGCTGGTGCGACGCGGCGCGGCTACAGACGGCAGGCGTGTGCCGCTGCCGGACGGCGCGTACGTCCGGCTGACCATACGTGACACTGGCCGGGGCATCAGCCGTGCCGACCTGGCGCGCATCTTCGAGCCCTCATTCACCACGAAGCCTGGAGGGCATGGCCTGGGGCTGGCGATGGTGCGGGCGATCGTGCTGCACCACGGCGGCCACATTCACGTGTCCTCTACCCGCGGGCAGGGGACCGCGTTCCGCGTCTACCTGCCGGCGCTGTGCGAAAAAACCGGGGCCGAGACGGAGGACAGCGGTCCCGTTGCCCAGGCAGGCACCCGCGCGCGGGTGCTTGTTGTTGATGACGATCGCGGCCTGCGCGAGCTGACTCGGCGCATGCTCGCACACCTCGGCTACGAGGGGGAGACCGCGGCGAGCGATACCGAGGCTGCTGAGCGGCTGCGGGCGGCCCGCCAGGCCGGCCAAGGCTTCGCCGCGGTGCTCCTCGACCTGGCCCTGCCAGGCGGCAGAGACGCCGAAGAGCTCGTCGCCTGCCTCCATGAAGCAGATCCCCGAGTGCCTATCATCCTGACCACAGGCCACTCCGCGCACCCGGCGGCGATGTCTCCCGGCCGCTACGGCTTCGCTGCTGTGCTGGTCAAGCCCTACCGCCTGGCTGAGCTGGCGAAGACTCTGGCCGAGGCCACCGGCGGTGCGACCTGCCGGCACCCCTGAGCATGGAGTGCGTACCTGCATGGAGCCTCCGCCCACCCCTCTCCGGCGATGGCTTCGATGCGCGGTCGTGCTCCTGTGGAGCTTGGCGCTCTTCCTCAGCGGGGTATCCGCCTTTGGTGCCACTCCCGCCCTGGCGACCGGAGAGGACGACGGCAGTACCGGCGCGGCCGGCCAGTCTTTGCCTAGGGCCGGTGAGGTCCTTCACCCCATTGCCGCGGCAGGGCCGGAGCAGCTGGAGGAGCTGGAGGCATATGCGCTGGCCCTGGTGAACCAGGCCCGCCAGCAGGCCGGCCTGGCCCCCCTGGCCTGGGACCCCCTGGCCGCCCGCGTCGCCCGCCACCACGCCCAGGACCTGG